>NZ_JGZE01000010.1 GCF_000741285.1 Bifidobacterium mongoliense DSM 21395
CTCGTCCGCGGTACTCCCCCTCACGATGCGCGAGCTCGCCCTTCATCTTGTCGTATGCCTCCTGCGTCAGCAGGATCGTCTTCTCCTCGGCCATACATGCCTCCCTGACCTTATCCAACGCAACGCCGGCACATATCGCGCCGACGCCGCCCCATTACCATATTCGCGTCGTCATGCCCGACGTCGAACACCGTCATATCATATGACCGGCATCCGGCGCGGACCACTCAACGCGTCGAAATGATGTCGACGACGAACACCAGCGTGTCGTCGCCGCCGATGCCCGCCTGCGGCATGCCCTGGTGGCCATAACCGTACTCCGGGGGAATCGAGACCAGCAGCCGGGAACCCACATTGTGGCCGGGCAACGTGCGATCCCATCCCTGGATGACCTGGCCGATGCCGATGCCGAAACTCGCGGGCTGATGACGATCGAAACTCGAATCGAAGGGCGTGTCGCCGCCCCACACGACGCCATGATAATTGACCGTCACGGTGTCGCCGCGCCTGACCATCGGGCCGGTTCCTGCGACAAGTTCCTCCGCCTTCAGCCCCGCCGGCGCCTGCTCCGAGGGGAAGGTGATGACCGGGGCCGCGCCGAATTCGGCGTTGACCTGTGGCATATTCGCTGTCATATTGGCCTCCTTAGACACAATGACCACAGCCTAGCACTTCCGCCCCGACGGGCGCTGCGCACCGCGGCACACGGCACATCCCGCCACGACGCTCAGCATTCGACGACGTTGACCGCCAGACCCCCCTGTGCGGTCTCCTTGTACTTGGACATCATGTCCTCGCCGGTATCGCGCATGGTGCGGATGGCCTGGTCGAGACTCACGCGATGCGACCCGTCGCCCAGCATGGCGATGCGGACCGCGTTGATGGCGGTGTTGGCCGCCATGGCATTGCGCTCGATGCAGGGGATCTGCACAAGTCCCCCCACCGGGTCGCAGGTAAGGCCCAGGTGATGCTCGATGCCGATTTCGGCCGCATTCTCGACCTGTCGCGGGGTGCCGCCCAACACCTCGCACAGACCGGCTGCGGCCATGGAACACGCGGAACCGACCTCCCCCTGGCAACCGACCTCGGCGCCGGATATCGAGGCGTTGCGCTTGAAGAGATACCCCACCGCGCCCGCGGTGAGCAGGAACCGCACGACGCCGTCCTGATCGGCCCCCTCGACGAAGTTCCAGTAATAATGCAGCACCGCGGGGATGATGCCCGCCGCGCCATTGGTGGGAGCAGTGACGATGCGGCCTCCCCCGGCGTTCTCCTCACTGACCGCCAACGCGAACAGATCCACCCATGCGGCATCCGAGGACTCCAACGCCGCCGAGCCGCGATGCCCTCGTACCAGCACGTCCCTGTTGGACGACAGTCGCTGGTACATCACCGGTGCCCGCCGCCTGACCTCCAAACCACCGGGCAGCATCCGCTGATCGCTCGTGCAACCGGCGAGGACGCATGCGCGCATGGTCGACCACACATCGAGCAGCCTGGCCCGCGTCTCATCCTCGGACCGAATGGCCCGCTCGTTGGCCATGACCAGGTCGCACACCCTCGATCCCGTCCGCTCGCACAGCCGCATGAGCTCATCGCATGAATCAAAATCATAGGGCGCCTGATCGCCGAATCCAATGACCTCGGATTGATCACCCTCCGCGAATGTGCTGCCTTTCGGCGCGTGATCGTGGATGCCGATCATGAGATCGTCGCGATGGCCGGACCGGATGAAACCGCCACCCACCGAATACCACACCTGCTCGTCGACCACCTGGTCATCGGCGTCGTAGGCCGTGAACCGCATGCCGTTGGTGTGGGCCGCAAGCCGCCGCCACAATTCGAAGACGATATCCCGGTCGTAATCGAAGCCGATGGATTGCACACCCCCGAGCATCATGCGAGGGTTGTCGGCGTATTCGTCCCTGATGGTGAGCATATGGGCCGTGTCGACGCTCTGGGGAAGAGCGCCCTCGAGCCCGGCGGCGATGGCGCGGTCGGTGCCATGTCCCCGTCCGGTCATGGCGAGCGAACCGTACAGCACCACCCGCACGCGTGCCACGCCCCCGACCATGCCGCTGTCGACCAATGACTCGACGAAGACGTGAGCGGCCCGCATCGGACCGACGGTATGCGAGGAACTTGGTCCCACGCCGATGCTGAACATATCAAGCACACTGAATGGCTCGTGCGTACCCTGCGTCATACTCCACCCTTCATCGCCATCATCCTCAGTACAGTACCGCGTACATCCGCGACAGATAGTACCCGCCCGCGATGGCCAGCACCACGGTGGCCACACCCATGACGATGACGGTGGCACGGCGTTTGGCCAAGGCTTTGGGGGCGATGTACCCCAGGAAGAACGCCGCAAAACCCAAGACGGCGCTGTTGATCACGACCGTGACGATCGGGCCAAGGCCCAGCGGCGACAGTCCCAGCGGTACGCGCAACGAGTCAAGGAAGGCCGCGATGACGAACCGGCCCCAGAATCCGAAACCGATCAGCCCGGCGACGCCACCGATCAGCGGCCGCCACCGCGGCGTGCCATTGCGCATCAGCCCTTCGACGCACCACAGGAGCGCGAAACCCACGGTGTAGACGAAGGCGACGGACAACAAGCAGGCGGTCAACGCCCACGGTACCAAGGCCACCTTGCCGCCGACCAGCGCGACATAGATCGGGGCGCACAGCAGCTCACCCACGCAGAGCGCCGTGGCCGCGGAGATGGCCTGCACAAGCATCGTAGGCAATCCTTCATCGCCCTCGCGGGTCACGTTCCACCATCCTGAAGCCATATGGCCCTCCTGCTCTCGATGCCCGATATCCGTGCGCTCATCGGCCGACCACACGGCATCACCAATTCCTGTCGCATGATGTCACATGGGCATATCCGCCGGTCGACCACGCACTCATCGTCGAATGGAGCCAGCCTATCCCATCCGGCGTTACCCTCGCATTTCCAGGCACAATATGGGATACATTCGGGATACATGTGGTCGGTTGTGGTCTGCTTCGCTTCGCGGCGTCGATGCCGCGAACCGTTCTCCTGATTGGTGTCGTACCCCCGGTGGGACTCGAACCCACAAGCCAATGGCGACCGATTTTAAGTCGGTTGCGTCTACCGATTCCGCCACGGGGGCCTGACGTCGGCCACGCGCATACGCATGGCCGACCGTTGTATTATGTCACGATTCGGCGACCGGAACGCGGCACCGACGAACGTGAGATCACCGCACGGCGAGCAATCTCCTGCCATAGTCGAGCACGATGCCGTCGAGCAACCCGTGTTCGCTAGCGATGAAGGAATCGAGGGGTTCGCCGCCGCGAGCCGCGGTCGCCGCCCCCACATTGGCGAGCACACGGTTCCAGACGAGGGCACCGCCGCCGACCACATCGACACGACCGGGGTGAATGGTCTTATAGGTGCTCCGTTCCGCCCGGCTCATGCGCAGGAAGCGGTCATCGACCTCATACGCCTGATCGAATGCGATACGGCGCCCATCGACCTTGGCATGGTCGTAGACCTTGAGTCCCATCGCCAACGCCGTCATCGTGGTGACCGTACCCGACACGCCGATGATCGTCCTCGTCGCACCCAGGTCGACCGTTTCTGCGGCCTCCTCGATATGGGCGTCGATGTCCGCGATCGCCGCATCGATCTGCTCCTGGGTCGGCGGATCGTCGCACAGATGACGCTCGGTCATGCGCACCGAACCGATGTTCATCGAATAGCCGGCTTTCACGCTGGTGGCCGGCAGCTCGACGCCGTCACCGCCCAGTACCAGTTCCGTGGAACCGCCGCCCAGATCGACCACCAGATACGGCGGCTTGAGGTCGGCACGGCGCACCACACCGGTTGCCCCCAAGAAGCTCAACGCCGCCTCCTCGGTGCCCGGTATCACCTCCGGCACGACGCCGAGAATCCGCTGCATCGCATCCTCGAACTCCTGCCGATTGGCGGCATCGCGTGTGGCCGAGGTGGCGACGAACCGTATGCCGTCGACCGGATGCTGTGCGAGCACCCCGGCGAATTCACGCGCCGCCGCATACGCACGATCCAAAGCTTCGGGGGCGAAACGGTGAGTCTTGTCGACGTCCTGCCCCAATCGGATAACCCGCAACATGCGGGGCACGATCTCATGCACACCATCGGCGTCCACCGAGGCGATCTTGAGTCGTATCGAATTCGTCCCGCAGTCGATCCCGGCCACCGTCACCGCATCGCGTGTCGTCATCCCATCCGTCCCATTCTGCCCGCATCGGGCCTTGTTCGTACTTCCACCATCGTCATTCATCTACCCGACACTGTGGCCGGGTCGCGCATCCCGTGCATGCAACCCATGCCTGTATCCCGGCACGGATCAGACATCCTGTCCACGCGACGCGCAGCGGCAGACCGTCGGGCTGAATTCGTCGACCATCCTGTCCAGCGCCATATCGCCGAACGGATTGACGCCCGGACCCATGACCAGGGTCTGAGCCACCAGCGCATGCAGGCATTTGACCCTCACGGGCATGCCCCCCGCGCTGACCGAAGCGATATGCTCCTCACTGTCACCAACGCGCACGGCGATCTCGTGGCGGAACGCAAGATACCAGTGGTGTGCCCGCTCGTATCGGCCCCTGAGTGCTTCGTCACCCTCCAACGCTTCGTTGTACTCCCGCATGACGCCGTTGGCTTCGAGATGAGACACGGCCTTGACCGCCTCGGGACTGGTGAGGTAGCAGGTCGTGGGGAACGGCGTGCCCCCGGGCAATACCGGACGGGTGATCACGGCCAACGGCTGCCCGCATACGCAACGGGCGCCCACGGCAAGCATGCCACGGGGGAACCGCCCAAGCTGGCGTTCCACGATCGCGACATCCCCGGCTGTCGCGGGATGCGCCATACACCGGTCCACTGCGGCGTGCACCATATCCATATCCATCCGCTCATCGTTGTCGGTCGTCACTGCTTGGTATCCCCCGTCTTCGATCCATTCGTATCGTGCTGATCGGGCTGCTGTGCATGCTGTTTCGAGGATGACGCAGCGCCACTCGACGTAGTGCCCTTCGCCGCAGCACCCGATTTCACCGGTTGATCCGCCTTGGCGAAGGCATACGACAACTCGCTGTACCACGGCAACGGACTATGCGTCGACCCTTGGGACGCGGCCTTGTCGTTGACGTGCTCCTGCCCGGTGACCGACTCGGGGTGCTCCACGCGCACGGCGACTTCGCCGGGAAAGACGAAACCGAGCCGATCACGCGCCTGCGCGGTCACATAGGACTTGTCATCCCATCGCGAGATGTCGTTCTCCAGCTCGCGTTTACGCTCGATGAGCACCGATTCCTGTCGCTTGAGCCCATTGAGCTCGGCAAGGCTCAACGCGTAGGTGTGGAATGTGGAGACCAGTTGAATCGCACCCAACGCCACGATGAACAGGGCGATGAAGAAAGCCACTGGCCCACCCCCGGACCTCCGTCGTCCCGTAGCGGTGTTCCCGCCTGATGTCGTTTTGCCCATAGCCATGAAAATACCCGTCGCATTCGACTGGGAACGCGACGGGTATCGTCAACCCGAACGCACCGACGAGCCGGCGAGCATGGCCCTCATATGGGGATGCCCGCCGGAGCGGCGCGAATCGCAGGTTACTTCATGTACTGCTTGCAGGCCTTGAAGGCGCTGTAGCCGGCGTAGGACGCGGTGGAGCCGAGCTCCTCCTCGATCTCCAGCAGGCGGTTGTACTTGGCGATACGCTCGCCACGTGCCGGGGCACCGGTCTTGATCTGGCGGGTATTCTTGGCAACGGCCAAATCGGAGATCGTGGTGTCGGGGGTCTCACCGGAACGGTGGGAAACCATGGAGGTGAAGCCGTTGGCCGTGGCCAGCTCGATGGCGTCGAGGGTCTCGGTCACGGTGCCGATCTGGTTGAGCTTGACCAGCAGCGAGTTGGCCGCGTGCAGGTCGATGCCCTTCTGCAGGCGCTTCGGGTTGGTGACCAGCAGGTCATCGCCGACGAACTGCAGCTGATCGCCGAGCTCGGCGGTGATCTTCTGCCAAGCGGACCAATCCTCTTCCGCATAGGGATCCTCGATGGAGACCAGCGGATACTTGGAGACAAGCTCCTTGTAGTAATCCAGCATGTAGGCCGCATCGCGGTCGGCGCCGTCGAAGTGGTAGGAGTCGGTCTCCTTGTTGTAGAACTCGGAGGAGGCGACGTCCAGGCACAGACCGATCTGCTTGCCGGGCTCATAGCCGGCGGCCTCGATGGCCTTGACGATGTACTTGAGGGAATCCTCGTTGGTCTTCATCTTGGGAGCGAAACCACCCTCGTCGCCCAAGCCGGTCTCATGGCCGTCCTTCTTGAGGATGCCCTTGAGGGTGTGGTAGACCTCGACACCGGCGCGCAGCGCCTCGTGATACGTGTCGAAACCGTACGGGGAGATCATGTACTCCTGAATGTCGGTCGCGAAGTCGGCATGCGCGCCGCCGTTCATGATGTTCATGTTCGGCACGGGCAGGATGTGGCCGTTGGTGCCGCCGATATAGCGGTACAACGGCAGTTCTGCGGACTCGGCCGCCGCGTAGAGCGCGGCGAGGGAGACGCCGAGGATGGCGTTCGCGCCCAGCTTGCCCTTGTTCGGGGTGCCGTCGAGCTCGATCATCGTGTCATCGAGGGCACGCTGGTCGGTCGCGTCCATGCCGATGACCTTGGGGGCGATGACCTCGTTCACGGCCTTGACCGCGTCGAGCACACCCTTGCCCTGATAGCGGGACTTGTCGCCATCGCGACGCTCCCACGCTTCTGCCTCACCGGTGGAGGCGCCGGAAGGAACCAGCCCGAGACCCTGCGCACCATCTTCGGTGTCCAGGACGACCTCAACGGTCGGATTGCCACGGGAATCAAGAATTTCGCGCGCGTACACGCTTTCAATTGCTGCCACAACTACTCCTTCAAGCGTTGGTTGTTTTGACATCTTCAAGGATAGTGCGTCAATTGGACGAGGAGCTCCCCCGAGGGGGTAAAGACCGTTACCGTTAACAGCCGAAGAATGAAGCCAATCCTCACCCCATCTCCGGCCTCTCCGCGCGGGTCGTGTGGATTACCCACCCGATCGGCGAATCTCGCGACTCAGCGCGGACCGGGCTTCCATGCGAGGTCGTCGAGCAGTTGGGACGCCCACGCCACGATCTGTTCGCCGGTCATGGGCTTCGACCCCAGTGACCCCGAGAACGGCGCGGGGATGAGCAGCGTGTGGGTGACCGGACGATACTGGGCGCCGCGGTAGATGCGCGACAGGCGCATCTGGACCGATTCGGCCGGATCGACGCGCGCGATGCGCACACGACTGCCCTGCGTCACGATCTCGCCGACACCCAGGGACCGCGCCTTGGCACGCAGCCGTGCGATGGCGAACAGGGAGGAGAACTCATCGGGCAATGCCCCGTAGCGGTCCGTCAGCTCCTCGCGCAACTCCTTGAGATCGTCCTCGCTGCGAGCGGCGGCCAGCTTGCGGTAGGCCTCGAGCCGCAGCTTGTCCGAATCGATGTAGGCCACGGGGATGGACGCCTCGATCGGCAGGTCGATGGTGACGGTGATCGGCTCGTGACGATCAGGCTCCTTGTACTGCTCAACGGCCTCGGAGACCATGCGCACGTACAGGTCGAAGCCAACGCCCTCGATGTGACCGCTCTGCTCGTCGCCCAGGAGATTGCCGGTCCCCCGCAGTTCGAGATCCTTCATCGCGACGTCGAAGCCCGAACCCAACGCCGTGTTCTGCGCGATGGTGGCGAGCCGGTCATGCGACTGCTGCGTCATCGGTTTGGCCGGATCGTACAGGAAGTAGGCATAGGCGCGTTCACGGCCGCGCCCGACGCGACCGCGCAGCTGATGCAGCTGGCTCAGACCGAAACGGTCCGCATGGTCGACGATCAGCGTGTTGGCGTTCGAGATATCCAGACCCGTCTCGATGATCGTCGTGCACAGCAACAGGTCGACGTCGCGGTGCCAGAAGTCGCGGATCACCCCATCGAGTCGCTTCTCCCCCATCTTGCCGTGAGCCACGCCGATGCGCGCCTGGGGCACCAGCTCGTGGAGCTGTGCGGCGACGCGATCGATGTCCTCCACGCGGTTGTGCACGTAGAACACCTGACCGCCACGCAGCAGTTCACGATTGACGGCGGCCTTGACCTGTGCGTCATCGTAGGCGCCGACGTAGGTGAGCACCGGCAGACGGTCCTCGGGAGGCGTGGCGAGGGTGGACATCTCCCGTATCCCCGTCACGGCCATCTCCAGTGTGCGAGGGATGGGCGTGGCCGAAAGGGAGAGCACGTCGACGTTCGTCCGCAGGGCCTTGAGCGTCTCCTTGTGCTCGACGCCGAACCGCTGCTCCTCATCGATGACCACGAGCCCCAGGTCCTTGAAGGCGATCTGGGGATTGAGCAGCTTATGCGTGCCGATCACCAGATCGATGGTGCCCTTCTTCAATCCCTCAAGCGTCTGCTTGATCTCCTTGGCGCTCTGGAACCGGCTCATCGCGTCGATGTTGACGGGGAAGCCCTCGTAGCGTTCCGTGAAGGTCTCATAATGCTGCTGCACCAACAGGGTCGTCGGCACGAGCACCGCGACCTGCTTGCCGTCCTGGATCGCCTTGAATGCCGCGCGCACGGCGATCTCCGTCTTGCCGAAGCCGACGTCGCCGCAGATGAGCCTGTCCATCGGCACGGGCTTCTCCATATCGGCCTTGACCTCGTCGATGGTGGTCAGCTGATCGGCCGTCTCCTGGTAGGGGAAAGCGTCCTCGAGCTCCTTCTGCCACGGCGTATCGGGGTTGAAGGCGAAGCCTTTCGCACTCTGCCGCGCCGAATAGAGCTTGACCAGGTCGGCCGCGATCTCGTGGACGTGCTTGCGGGCCTTGCTTTTCGTCGCCGCCCAGTCCGAGCCGCCGAGCTTGTTGAGCTTCGGAGTCTCCGCGCCGATGTACTTGCTCACCTGGTCGAGCTGATCGGTGGGTATGAAAAGCTTGTCCGCCGGGGCGTTGCGCTTCGACGGCGCGTATTCGATAACCAGGTACTCGCGTGTGGCCTCGCGGGCTCCCGTTCCCGTGGTGCGTTGGCGCATACCGACGAAGCGGCCGATGCCGTGCTGCTCATGCACGATGAAGTCGCCGGGTTTGAGTTCGACGAGGTCGATGGCCTTGCGCCGGCGCTTCGGAGTCTTGGTCTGCCCCGCCACGCTCGTGCGTCCGGTCAGATCACGTTCGGTGAACAACGCCAGTTTCGCCGCATGATCGACGAACCCGTCGACGGCGTGGGAACGGATCGCCGTGAACCGCGTAATGCCGGTCTCGTGCAGCACGCGAGTCAACCGGGACAAGGTGCCTTGGGCCGGCGAGGTGATGGCGACGTCATAGCCGCCGTCGATAAGGCCCTCGATGCCGTGGGATGCACGGGTTTCGTCCCCGCGGAACTGCTCGGGGTCCTGGGCGTCGAGCTGGACGTGGCCCGGCAGGCTCGGATCCACCCCGAAGCTGGTGAGACGGTAGACGGTGTGCCTGGAGAACGCGAGGGAGGAGATGACCTCGTCGAAATCGAGGAAACTGGCCTGGTCGAAGCTGATCGGCGCGCCGGCGCCATGGCCGCTGGCGGCGACATGCCAGCTCGCGGCGAGGAACTCGTTCGCCGTCGTCATGAGATCGGTGGCGGCGCGCCGCAGCTTCTCGGGGTCGGACAGCACGATCGCCGAAGTGGGAGGCAACAGCCCCGGCACGGCCTCCATGTCGTCGATCAGAGCGGGCATGAGGGATTCCATGCCTTCGACCGGCATGGCGTTGGCGATCGACTCGAGCATCTCGTCGGCGTTGGGTATCGAGCCCACCAACGAGCGGGCGCGCTCGCGAACCCGATCGGTCAACTGCAGCTCCCGGCAGGGCGTCGCCCAGATCCTGGGGATGTCGTCGCCGTAGGTTCGCTGATCGGAAGCGTGGAACTCACGAATGGATTCGATCTCATCGCCGAAGAACTCGATGCGCACCGGATGGGGCGCCGTGGGCGGGAAGACGTCGAGGATGCCGCCACGCACCGCGAACTCGCCGCGATCCATGACCAGTTCCGCACGGGTATAGGCGTTGCGCACCAGACGTGCCGACGCCTCGTCCAGCGCCAGTTCCTCGCCCCTGGCGAAGACGAGCGGCTCGACGTCGCCGAGCCCGGCGACCACCGGCTGGATGAGCGAACGCACGGGCATGACGAGGATTCGGATGGGCCCGAACATCGGGTCGTTGTCATTCGGATGCTTGAGCCGACGCAACACGGACATGCGGCTCGCGACGGTATCGGCGCGGGGTGAGAGCCGCTCATGCGGCAGGGTCTCCCATGCTTCGAACTGGCACACTTCGGCCGGATCGCCGTCATACCAGGAACGTATCGCCTCGACGCCCTCCATGGCCTCCCGGCTCGAAGCGACGATGAGGACGACCATCGCGCGCCTGGCCAGCGCTGCCGCGATGGCGGGACGCAACCCTCCCGGCGCGCCGACGAGCAGACCGGGTTCCGCGGCCGCCGATGATTCCTCGACATGCCCTTCGACGAGTTCATGGAACGTCTGGTCATGCCCGAGCCCCTCAAGGATGGACGCCAGTGCGCCATCGTCGGGCAGCTGCGGCGTGGCGGCGCGGTGACCTCTCGCGGCCCCGACGATGGTCCCGACGATGGTCCCGCGGGATGTGGAACGGGATGTGGGAGCGGAGTCCTCAGCGGCCATTGAACCGCTCCTGCGCCTCGGCGAGACCGTCGGTGATCACCGTCTCGACGGCGTCGGCGCCGTCCGCCAGAAAATCGGGCAGCGCAGCGCGCTGTTGCGGGGCGAAACCACCCAGCACCCAATTGACGGTGTTGTCGTGCGCATGCGCGCCGCGGCGAGCATGGCCCACGCCCATGCGGACACGAGCGTATTCATTGGTGCGCAGGGAACGGTCGATCGACTTGATACCGTTGTGGCCCCCCGCGGAGCCCCCGCGCTTGACCTTGATGCGGCCGAACTCGAGATCCATATCGTCATGGATGACGACGATGCGGTCGGCGGCGATGCCGTAGTACGTGGCGATCGAGGAGACGGCGTCACCCGAGTCGTTCATGTAGGTCAACGGCTTGGCCAGCAGGAACTTGATCCGATGACCTCCCAGATCCATCGCTCCCTTGCCCAGCTTGGCCAGCCCCTTGTGGTCGGCGAAGGCCACGGACCAGCGCTCGGCCAGCACGTCGGCCGTCATGAATCCCATATTGTGCCGGGTCCCCTCGTAGGTTCGACCCGGATTGCCCAATCCGGCGACCAGCCAAAAGGCAGAAGCCATGGTCCCTCTTCCTCGTCCTTGGTATTGCAGATATCGTATCTTCGATCGTCAAGCGTCGATCCTCGGCGCTCATCATCGTCGGCGTCGTTACGCGCCGCGTCCCGATGATGGCACCGATCAGCCGCACCATCCTATCCACGCCAAGCGACGAGTCGGCTGATCGGACGCTACAGATCGAGGTACCAGTAGGCCATGTCGAGCAGTCGACTGCCGTCGGAACAGGCCCGGGGCAGCAATCCGAAGCGGTGGAAGCCAAACCGGTGCATCAGCGCCGTCGACCCCGCGTTCTCGGCGAAGATGAGCGTCACGGCCATGCGCACACCGCGTTCACGCGCGGCGCTCAGCAGCCAGTCCACCATCCTCGAACCGTATCCGGCCTGGCGATGGCGCTCGTCCACGTAGTAGCTCAGTTCGTCGACGCCGTCGTACCCCTCCCGCTCGTGGTACCGGGACAGGGATCCGAAGGCGACGACCTCCCCGGCACCGTCCTCCATGACCACCACGGGGTAGCGTGTGCGCGGCGCGTGCGACTCGACCCAGGCGCGGCGTTGGTCCAGGGTGCGCGGCGTGAGGTCGGCGGTCGCTCCGCCGGCGATCACCGCCTGGTTGTAGATGGCGGTGATCGCCGGCAGGTCCTCCTCGCGTGCGGGGCGGATCGACACCTGGGTCATTTGCCGAGCTCCGTGGCCTTGTTCAGTGCCTCGCTCAGCGCCTTCTGCGCCTGTCCGTAGGCGTTCCAATCGCCGGACTTCATGGCGGCATCGGAATCCTTCATCGCCTGAGCGGCATCGGAGAGCGCCTGCTTGAGCCGGGGATCGGTGCCCTGCTGTTTGGCGGAGCCGGACCCCTGGTCCTTGTCCTTCGGCGTCGTCGTATCGCCCGTCCCCTCACCGGAGGACCGGCCGTCGGCGGTATCGCCATGCGCATTCTGGGCATCGCCCGCCTGCGCGCCCGAGTCGCCGCCGAAGACCTGGTCGAGCGCCTCGTCGAGGGTGTTGGCGAAGCCCACCTGGTCGCCGAAGGCCACCAGGACCTTCTTGAGCAGGGGGTAACTGGTCGCGCCGCTGGACTGGATGTACACCGGTTCGACGTACACGAGCCCGCCGCCGAGCGGCAACGTGAGCAGATTGCCCCGTTTGACCTTCGTGGACCCGGTCTGCAGCAGATTGAGCTCCCTGGACACCGTGTCCTTGGCGTCGAAGTTGCTCTGCGCCTGGCCCGGGCCGGGCACGTTGGAATCCTTGGGCAGGGTCTGGAGTCTCAGGGTGCCGTAATGCGGCCCCACGACGCCCTTGGTGCCGCCCGCGTCGGAATCGACCGAGAGGAATCCGGTCAGGATCTCGCGTTTCGCGCTGCCGGCGGGAATATACGACGACGTCAGCGAGAACACCGGTTCCTTGGTGCCGCCGGTCTGCAAGGTGAGGTAGTAGGGCGGCTGCAGGATGTCCTCCTGCTGGGCCTGTTGCGTCTCCGTGGGATCGGTGGGGCTCTGCCAGAAATCCTCGCCCGAGAAGAACTGGCCCGCGCTGGTCACGTGGTACTGCGACAGCAGTTTGCGCTGCACCTTGAACAGGCTTTCGGGATAGCGCAGGTGGCTCATGAGCTGGCCGTCGATCTCCGAGATGCTGTGGTACTGGCCCGGGAAAATGTGCTGCCAGGCCTTGATGATCGGGTCCTTGGTGTCCCAGGCGTACAGATCCACCGAACCGTCGTACGCGTCGACGGTGGCCTTGACCGAATTGCGGATGTAGTTCGCGCGCTGCGGGTTGAGACCTCGGATGGTGTGCGAGGTCGCCGTGGTCGAATCCTCGGTGGCGCCGCCCAGGTCGGTCATCTGGGAGTACGGGTAGGCGTCGGATGTCGTGTAGCCGTCGACGATCCATTTGACCCGGCCGTTGACGACCGCCGGGTACACGCGCCCGTCGACCGTGAGGTAGGGGGCCACTTTCATGACGCGTTCCTTGGGATCGCGGTTGTACAGGATCTGGGAATGCGAGGTGACGCGGTCGGAGAACAGAATCTGATCGGAACCGAAGCGGATGGCGTACAGCAATCGGGAGAACGGATTGCCGATGCTCGGACCGCCGTTGCCCTTGAAGGTGTTCGTGGCCCCGTCGGATCCGGTGGGGTAATCGAATTCCCAGGGTTTGGACCCTTCGGGCGAACCCACGATGGAATACTCCGGTGCGTTGGGTGAGAAGTAGATGCGCGGCTCGTAGTGCTGGCTGTCGGTGAGTTTGCCTTGGGTCGGGATGCCGGACTCGAAGAACTGCGGCTGTCCGTCGGGGGTGACCTTGTTGCCGTAAGCGGCCACCACCCCGTAGCCGTGCGTGTACACGGTATGGTCGTTGACCCAGTTGCGGTTGTCGTTGCCGTCGAGGTTGAGCTCGCGGGCGGCGATCACGGTGTCCTGGCTCACTCCATCGATGTCGTATTTGTCGACGGCCAGCGAATCGGCGAACGTGTAATACTGCTTGGACTGCTGCAGCTGCTTGAAGGTCGGCGAGACGACCTGAGGGTCGAGCAGGCGGATCTGCGCGGTGCTTTCGGCGTCGGAGGACAGCGCCCCCGATTTGCCTTCGGTGGTGGCGTTATAGCCCTCGGTCGTCATACGGTCGAGCCCATAGGCGTGCGTGGTCGCATCGATGTTGCGTTGGATGTACGCCGATTCGACCTCCTGTTCGTTGGGCAGCACACGGAAACGCTGCACGAGCGCCGGCCAGATGCCGGTGAGCACCAGGGCGATGGCGAGGGTCGCGGCTATCGCGATCACGGGCGTGCGCCAGGCCTTCAGCGCGGCCTTGGCCCGCACACCTGCGGGAACGCTGCCTTCCAAAGCATGCGAACGCATGAGCCATATGCCCAAAATGACGCCGAGCACGACCGTGAGCCCGGCCATGAGCAGGGCGAAGGGGATGCCGGCATGCGTCGCGGTGTAGGAGGCGCCGGTGATGCGGTCACCCTCGACCGTGAGCTGAGCGAATACGCCGAGCACCTGGCTGACACCCCAGACGAGCATGGTGAGCATAAGCCAGATGGCGATCTGCCGGCGCGCCCTGGCGGTGATGGAGAACAGGCCACGGCCATGCACCGGCATGGTCAGGCGAATGCCGCCCATCATGACATGGGTGACGATGGAGAAGACGATGCCCGCGAGCAGCAACATGGTCACCGCGGAGGCCACAAGCTTGAGTCCGGGCAAGATGAAGACATAGAAGCCGTTGTCCAGACCGAACTGCGGATCCTTGACCCCGAAGGGCTGGGCGTTGAACATGAGGAGGATCTGGGCCCAGTTGGCATTGAACTGCGCACCGAAGAGCAGACCGGCCAGTGCGGAGATGATCACGGCCACGCGACGGGCCTTCGCGGAACTCACCGATTTGCCGATCTCGATCACATCCCCGTTGATCCGGATCGTCGAGCCATCGGACGCATCGGGACGTGCCCGTATGGCCAAGGTCGCCGAGCAGTAGCTGACGAGCGCCATGAGCACGGCGTAGGCGAGCCACAATCCGACCTTCGTGAACAACTGGGTCCATACGACGCTGAGGAATCCGAGCTGGCCGTACCACATGAGATCGGTCGCGAAATGGTCGAAGGCGAAGAACAATCCCACGACCACGGCCACAACGACCACCAGGGCGATCAGGGCCTTCATGCCTCGGTTCGCGCCGCCCGACGGGCGGCCGGAGTTCAGCCTGCCCCGTGCTTTCGGAGCCGCGGGACCGGACGGTGCGCCGGCTTCGGCCCGAGGGTCGCCATCCACATGGACGTCGACCACGACGGGATCATCGCCGTCTCGACTCGGTCCCTCCCCACGACGGCCGGAGCGCGACCGTGCGCCTTGCGGATCGAATATCATCGCCAGCAGTTCAAGAATCGACATACCGCCATATCCTACAAGACGGTGCTGAGCGTACGGGGAACATGACGTGAAAACGGTGGGAGGACCCCATAAGTCTGACGGGAATTCGACCGACCCACGGCGGGCGTCGAGCGCCGCTGCCGCACGCTCCTGCCGCACCGACGTACGACGGTGCCTTGGTATGGGAGGAGCCGAGATGGAATGTGGCCATGCCGTGGAACAATCGAGGCATGATCAGCTCCGCTTCACCCCTCCACTTCCCCTCATCCCGTACCCTGTCGAGATCATCGCACCGCGCGCCGCTCACGACGATGCTGGTCGCCGCGTTGGCGCTCATGATCCCTGTGCTGACGGGTTGCGGCGGAGCGCAACCGACGGCATCACCATCCACCCCGACGTCCCCAACCCTCGCGACTTCGCCGTTGCTGCGTTCGCCCGCGCCCAGGACCGACGACTCGCCGGCCGCGCAGGCCACGCGTTTGGCCCGGAGCATGAGTCTGCAGGAACTGGTCGGGCAACTGGTGATGGCACCGTTGCCGACCGGTTACGATCCGGCAAATCTTAAGGACGAAATCGAGCAAGATCACGTCGGTTCGGTCCTGGTGACGGGCGATTGGAACGGCGGCGCCGCCGCGGTGGGTACCGCCACCAAAGCATTGCAGGGATATGCCGGCGACGGCCCGAAGCTCATCACAGCCACTGATCAGGAAGGCGGGATGGTGCAGCATCTGCAGGGCCCGGGATTCGACCCCATACCCTCAGGCGTTCAGCAGGGTGCACGCAGTGTCGACGACCTGCGCGCCGCGGCCGCGACCTGGGGAGGGCAATTGGCGGCCGCGGGCATCAACGTCAACCTCGCCCCGGTCGTCGACACCGTCGCGGTGAATCGCGCCTCCAACGCGCCGATCGGCGCGCTCGACCGTGACTTCGGTCTCGATGCCCAAGGCAACGGCGCACATGCCCAGGCCTTCGTGAACGGTATGCGTGACGCCGGTGTTTCCAGTGCCATCAAGCACTACCCGGGACTCGGCGGAGTGACGGGCAACACGGACTTCACGGCCGACGGCATCACCGACGCCACCACCACGTTGCAGAGCCCCTCCCTGGGCGCGTTCTCCACCGCACTCGAGGCGCATCCGGCCATGGTGATGATGTCGTTGGCCACCTACACGGCCGTCGACCCGCATCATCCGGCGGCGTTCTCCAGCACCCTGATCGATGGGCATCTGCGCGGCGACCAAGGCTTCCAGGGCGTGGTGATATCCGATTCGCTCTCCGCCGCCGCCGTGAGCGGCATTCCCCAGGATCAACTGGGCGTGTCCCTGATCGAGGCCGGTGGCGATCTCGCGTGTATCAGCGCCCCGTCCGTGGTGCGCCCGGTCCTGGACGGACTCAACGCCAAGGCAGCCACCGACCCCGGTTTCGCCGCGAAGGTCACCCGTTCCGCCATTCGCGTACTCGCCCTCAAGTACCAGATGCATCTGGCCGGAGCCCCCGCCGCACGCCCGTAGCGGCGTCGTGGAACCGCTGGGTGTGGACCTCGGCGGCGGCATGCCGGTATGATGTGTGACTCGGTACCCCATGGGCATGGAGCGCCGTAAGCCCTAGGAGGACAGCATCGTGAACGAGGATCCGAACAACGATCGCACCGACGACACGCACGCCGGTCACGGTCCACGCCTGCGCCTGACGCCCAACGAACGCCTGGCGATCACCATCACCTTCTTCTCCATGTTCTTCGGGGCCAGCAACCTCATCTTTCCGCCCTTGCTGGGTGCCGAGGCCGGACGCGGCAGCATCACGGCGGGATTCGGTTTCATCTGTTCGGCGGTGGGTCTGCCCATCCTCGCGGTCGTCGCGGTCGCGCGTGCAGGCGGATTCAACCAGCTCGCCGGCCGCGTCTCGCATGGGTTCGCCGTGGTATTGGGTACGGCGATCATCCTGACGATCGGCCCGTTGTTCGCGATTCCGAGAACGGCGGCGACCTCGTTCGAGATGGCCGTGGCCCCACTCACGCCATCCACGCCGCATTGGGCCACGCAGTTGGCGTACTCCCTCGTGTTCTTCGCGTTGTCGTATCTGCTCAGCCAGCACCCGGAGCGCCTGGCTCACACCATCGGCAGGTTCATGGCCCCCCTGCTGCTGGTCATGATCGCAACGCTCGTGGCGGTCTGCCTGTTCACCGCACATCCGACCTTCACCTCCCCGATGGCCGCGTACGCCGACGGAGGGTTCATCACCGGATTCATCGAGGGCTACCAGACCATGGATCTGCTGGCCGGCATCTACTTCGGCATCGTGATCGCCGCCAACATCGCGGGCTTCGGAGTGCGCGACGAACACCACCGCCGCCACGAGGTCACCCGGGCCGGCATCGGCACCGGGGTCATGCTCGCCGTGATCTACGCCGCCCTGACCTACGTGGGCATGGTCAGCGGTTCGCTCACACGCATCAACCCCCTGACCGACACCGGCGCCGAGGTGCTCACGAACCTCACGTCACGGCTGTTCGGCTGGTTCGGCACCGCATTCGTCGGGCTGATCTTCATGATCGCCTGCTTCAACGTGTGCACCGGTCTGATCGCCACCTGCGCCTCGTACTTCGAGGAGCAGTTCCCCCGGGTGTTCGGTCGGCCTATGAGCTACCGGACGTGGAGCATCCTGTTCGCACTGTGCGGTCTGGTCATTGCCAACGCCGGACTGAACGCCATCATCACCATGTCGGTTCCCGTGCTTTCCGCCCTCTACCCGATCACCATCATCCTCGTGGTGTTCGGATTGTTCCATCGGGTGATCGGCCGATACGCGCCCCGCGCCTACGGCTGGACCGTGCTCCTGGTGGGCGTCTTCGCCGCGGCGCAGTGCGTCGTCGCACTGTTGGCCGTGCTGGGAGTGGCACTTCCCCCGGCCCAGTCGTTGTTCGCGGCACTGCCGCTGGCCGACCAACAGCTGACATGGCTCATCCCCGCGGCCCTCGGGCTCGTCATCGGCGTCGCCGACAGCCTGCGGCTGCGCCGACGCTGAATGCCGAGCCACCCGGACATCCGGATATCCGGACGCTGTGCCCCTCGGAACACCCAGCCGACCTACGCCTTATGCCTTTACTCCCTGCGCTCTTTCGCCGGGAAACACCGGCCTGCGGTCGATGCGGATGTCCGAGACCGTCAGGTTGTACGGATTCGTCAGCGCGTCAGCCAGTACGTGCGCGAGCTCTTCCGGGTTCATGAACGTATGCTGCTTCTCCGGCGGCACGTAGTCGTGGCTGTCACGGTAGAAATCGGTGTCGATGCCGCCCGGATACACGCCGATCACGGTCACGCTCGTGCCGTGGTAGGCGGCCTTGAGGCTCTCCGTGTAGCCACGCTCCCCCCATTTCGCGGCGCAGTACGCGGATTCGTGCGGGTTGCCCCGGGTGGCCGCCGTACTCATGACATTGACCAGCGTGACGTCACGCTCCCCGCACGCCCGCAACACCGCGATGCACCACATCATCATGCCTTTAAGGCCCGTGAGGCACCGGTCGAGATCGCCGGCCTCGTATGCCACCGGCGCCTTGAACGACGGGCGTCCCGCATTGTTGATGAGCATCTCGATTCGACCGATGGCGGTGATCGCGCGGGCCGTGCGACTCACGAATGACGGATCGGCCACATCGCCGACGAACCCCCGGTACGGCCTGGTCCGGAATTCGCGGCCGCGTTCGTCCATGCGTGCGGCGTCGATGTCGATGCCGCAGACGGTCCAACCGAGGTCAAGGTACCGCCGTACCAAGGCATAGCCGAGTCCCGAGGCGCATCCCGTGATAATCACCAGATGCGAGTCGTCCGCGGCTCCATCCCGCTCCCGTGACCGCGCCGCCCCGATCGGCCGCTCCCCGCGCTCATCATCCTGCGCCCGTTCATCAACCATGGTTGCTCCTTCATGTCGTTCCCATTCATCCGCACCCGTTCTTCGCACCCACCGCGATGACCCGGATCCCGGGGTCGGCCCCGCAGGTATGCGAAGGCCCGGCCGCCCTCACCCCGATGATACCGGGATGGGATGCGGCCGGGCCGATGTCAGGCTCGCCGTGGTGTCAGCGCTCCGAAGGGGTCTCAGCCGATGCCGGCGACGTGGCGGATCCGGCGGAGCCGAGGTCACGCGGTACGACGCCGGTGGCCTGGCCGATGACCTTGAGGCCGTGGTACACGACCATGACCACGATGGTGCCGATGGCGATGCCATTGAACTGCACACCCGAGATCGCGAAGGCGAAGTCGGCGATGCCGATGATCATCGTGACCGCGGCGGTCATGATGTTGAGCGGCTGGTCGAAGTCGACGTGGTTCTCGACCCAGATACGCACACCCATCATGCCGATCATGCCGTAGAGCAGCGTGGTCACACCGCCGAGCACACCGCCCGGGATGGTGTTGATGATGGCGCCGAACTTCGGGCACAGGCTCAGGATCAGGGCGAAGCCGGCGGCGCACCAGTACGCGGCCGTGGAGTAGACCTTGGTCGCGGCCATGACGCCGATGTTCTCGCCGTAGGTCGTGGTGCCCGAACCGCCGCCGAAGCCGGCGATGGCGGTGCCCAGGCCGTCCGCCATGAGGGCGGTGCCGATCTGGTCATCGTAGTTGTGTCCGGTCATCTGCGCGACGGACTTGACGTGGCCCACGTTCTCGGCGACCAGCACCAGCACGACCGGCAGGAACATGAGGATGACGGAGAAGTCCATCTGCGGGGTGTGGAAGCGCGGCAGGCCGATCCAGGCGGCCTGTTCCACGGCCTTGAAGTCGACCTGGCCACGCACGCAGGCGTAGAGGTAGCCCACCAGGACGCCGAGCAGGATGTTCAGACGTCCGAGCAGCCCGCGGAAGAGGACGGCGATGACCAGCACAGCGACGAGGGTGACGGCGGCCGTGTCCGGCGCCTTCTGGAAGTTCGTCCACACCGAGGGGGCCAGGTTGAAGCCGATGATCGCGACGATGGCGCCGTTGACGACCGGCGGCATGATGATCTCGATCCACTTCGACCCCGCGTAGTGCACGAGCACGCCGATCAGGCCGAGGGCCACGCCGGTGATCAGGATGCCGAAGCTGGCCACGGCCAGCCCCTTGTGCGCGGCCGAGACGGCGGCGATGGGGGCTATAAAACCAAACGAGCTACCCAGATAACTGGGTAGCTTGTTGCGATTGATGAGCAGGAACAGCGCCGTGGACATTGCCGTGAAGAACAATGTGGTCGCCGGGTCGAAGCCCGTAAGTATGGGGACCAGGAACGTGGCGCCGAACATGGCGATGACGTGTTGGGCGCCAATGCCTACCGTTCGCCCCCAGGTGAGGCGCTCATTGGGTTCAATGACCTCGCCCGGTCGCAACGTCTTGCCGTCGCCATGCAATCTCCACGTGAACATGTTGCTCATGGAATGCTCTCCTTGACTCTCTTGCGTGCCGCATACCCTATGCGCACGCCGTGTGCCATTGTAGCGTCGCGCGGACCGGCCGCGTTTCGAATACATTTCGGGTCCGGAATCGAGCGGGGAACGCAGGAAAGACAAGGAGACCAACGGCGCGACCCGGCTGAATCGCCGGGCCACATGGGTAACCATACTAAGACGGCAAGGGGCACGGGTGAACCGTCGGGTATCACGGCGACAACGGTCGATGCGCGGTCCGGTGCTCAGGTCGGCACGAGGTCAGTGGATGATACCCAGGTGCGGATCGACGGCGTGCACCACATCGACGAGATCGCCGTTCGACAGCAGCGGACGTTCGAATTCCCGCCATGGCTCGACCATGACGTCCCAGCGGCCGGTGGCCTTGTCCAGAATGGGCCGTGCGGTCTGCTCCCAATGGAACCGCCGGTGGGTGCGACCGGTGTTCGGATCACGCCGTGAGTAGTGCAGGCAGGTGCAGTTGCTGATCCGCCACTCCTCGGCATCGACTCGGCGCAAGAACTCCTCGTCCGACAGGTCCTCCAGCGTGAGCATCATGGCGAACATGAAGTCGCCGTGACTGACGACCACCACGGATTCCGCCTCCGAACGACGGTTCAACGAGGTGAGCAGATTATGGACGCGGTCCTCCGCCACATCCGCGATCGATTCGCCGGCCGGCGGACGCCAATACAACGGATCGGTTCGTTTGAAGATCCAGTTGCGCTGGTAATTATTGCGGAACTCGTCCTGCGTGATGGTATTGATCTCACCCCACGACCGTTCGCGCAGCACCCGCGTCTCCTCCCACTTCGCCTTGGGCAGGGCCATGGTGGCCGCGGTTTCGCGGGTGCGCACATACGGCGACACGAGGTAGCGGTCGAACAACGGCTGTTGCGCGACCAGCCAGCGTCCGATGCAGTCGGCCTGCTTGCGACCGGTCGCGGTCAGCCTCCACGAGCGGTCGGGAACGGTGACGTTGTCCTGGGTGAACAGCGAATTGTCGCCGGTCTCCCCCGCCTTGATGATGACGTTGGCCTCCGACTCACCGTGTCGAATCGTATACAAATCCAAAGGCATGCCCATATGCCGCAACTCCTCCACGCAGCGGAGCCCCCGCCGCAGTCCGTACCCGATGCCGGTCGTATCGAACCATGACCGCGGCATCTTCCTATCCATTCCGACTCTAGACCCACGTGGCCACCGCGGGGATCAGAACCGACGACCGTCCCCGGCCCGCCCCATACCGTTCACCTGCCGTTCAGCCCTGGTATCGTCCGTTCCCCGCCCATCGGTTTCACGCCCGTCGCGGAACCCTGCCCATATGCCTGAAATGGCCCTGCCGTTGTTGTTATCGTGAACTCTTGCATATCCGATTCCCGACGCGCCGGACCGCCGCATATCACCGTCCGGCGCCGGAGCCCGTCATCAGGAGGTTCGTCATGGTCAACGCCACACTCAGGAAACGTCTCGCCGCACTGGTCGCCGCAGGCCTTAGCCTGGTGTTGGGCGCCTGCGGAACCTCGACCTCGTCGAAGCCCTCAGGGGAAAGCGGCGGCAACTCCGTCATCACCGTCAACAACGTTGAACCGGCCCAAGGGCTGATTCCCACAAGCACCAACGATCTGGCGGGGTGGAAGATCGTCACGCAGCTGTTCGAGGGCCTGGTGACCTTCAGCAACACCGGTGCGCTCATCTACGCCGATGCCCAATCCATCACCCCCAACGCCGACGCCACGCAGTTCACCATCACGCTGCGGCCCGGACTGGTCTTTTCGGACGGTACTCCCATCACCGCGGAGACTTATGCGCGCTCCTGGTCCTTCGGCGCCAACGCCGCGAACGGGCAGACCGGTTCGGCCGGGTTCTCCACGATCGAGGGCTATGACCGTCTGCAGGACGAGCATGGCGACCTCCACGCCCAACTGTCGGGATTGAAAGCCATCGACGCGAGGACCCTGCAAGTGACCATGGCCACCCCCGATTCCTCGTTCCCGTACAAGGTCGGCGACGTCGCGTTCCTGCCGATCCCCACGGCTTCGTTGGACCATATCGAGGACTTCGGTAAGCATCCGGCCGGCAACGGCCCGTACCGTCTGGCCTCATGGGATCACGACCAGGCCATCAGACTTGTGCCGAACCCGCACTACACCGGTCCGCGCAAAGCCGTGAACGCTGGCGTGACCTATCGGCTGTACACCCAACTCGACAGCGCTTACTCCGACCTGGAATCGGGCAATCTCGATGTGCTAGACACGATACCGAATTCAGCCCTGACCACCTATCAGTACGACGACCGCATCACGGCCTTCAACAAACCGGGACCCGGATTCAAATCGTTCACCATCCCGCAGAACCTTGCGCACTTCAGCGAAGAGGAGGGACAGTTGCGCCGCACCGCGATCTCACTGTCAATCGACCGCAAGACCATCGTCACGAAGGTATTGCACGGGACCGCCGAAGTCGCCACGGATTTCACCGCCCCCACCATCACCGGCCACAACACCACGCTCAAGGGGTCCGACGTGTTGCGGCGCAATGCCACGAAAGCCAAGGAGCTCTGGAAACGCGCCGACGCGATGTCGCCGTGGGGCGGCACGTTCCGACTCGCCTACAGCGCCGACAGCGGCAACAAGCCCTGGGTCGAAGCCATCACCAATGCCGTGTCGAACACCCTGGGCATCAGCGCGAGCCCCTACGCGTTCCCCACGCAGAAGGAGTTCTCCGGAGCCGTCCATGACCGGACGATCCACGCCGCCTTCACCCAAGGGATGCAATCCGACTACCCGCACCCCGAAGGCTATCTCGTACAGGCGTATTCGTCGGCTTCGGCCGACGGCAAAGGATTGAACAACGGCGATTACCGCAGCGCCGCATTCGACCGGTTCATGGATCAGGCCGCACGCGAGACGAAGTTGGAATCCTCACTGGTCCATTACCATGCGAGCCAGGAGCTCCTGCTCCACGACCTGCCCGTGATCCCCCTCTGGTACGCCAACGTGACGGCGGGGGCGGGCAAGCAGATGCGGCACGTCAGCTTCAACTACATGGGCGTGCCCGAGTATTACCGGCTCACGAAATAACGGAACAAGACGGCAAGCAAGCAAAAGGTCCGATGACGCTGGCGGCATGGATACCGTCCAGTCATCGGACCTTATATGGTAGGGGCCGCGCACATCCTTGTGCATGGCCCCAACCATCACCAATCAACGCCGAGCAATCAGCCCTCGATGGCGATCTGGTGCTTCGTCTCCACCTGAGGTTCAGGCTGCACCTTGGCTATCTGCAGGCACAACGTACCGTCGCGATAGCTCGCCTTGATATCGGATTCCTTCACTTGGTCGCCGACGTAGAAGTTACGCGAGCAGGAGCCGACGTAGCGTTCACGACGCAGCCACCGGCCACCGTCGCTCTTACCTTCCTTAGCGTTGTCGCCCTTGTCGTTATCAGCATGGGATTCATCCTTATGCGCCGACACGGTCAGGTAACCGTCATGCAGTTCGATGGCGATATCGTCCTTCTTGAACCCGGGCATGTCGATGTCGACATCGTAGGATCCGTCGTTCTCACGCACATCCGTCTTCATGTTCAACGGTGCCGTCAACGCACCCACGCGCGTGGAGGGGTCGCCCCAGGTGGAGAAGAACGGGTCATCGAACAGATCCGCGAACGTCGTATCATTCAAAACCGCCGGAAACATAGCCATAATCAATACTCCTTCAAACACACGGAGCGGGCGACTTGGCCAACGTGGCAACCGCATCGTGCGGACGCCACGTGTTCTTTGCCGTCCGGGAGTTCCTAGGAACTCCATCGTGACCTTTCACTTCATCCAACCGCAGAGGGGGCGGCGCCTTCCCGGTGTTTACCCACAGTGAAACGACGGACGGCGCATCGTCACGCCGCGCGGTCAGAGGGTTAAGCGGTATGGTCCGCCAGGTAGTCGCGCAGCACCACGGCCTGGTTGTGTTCGGCGTCCTTGGCGCCGTAGAGCAACGTCACGGTCTCGTGCTCGGCGATGATGCCGCGCAGCTCGTCGACGGCCGGATTCCCATCGAGTTCGGCCCGATAGCGTTCGGCGAACTCCTCGAAACGCGAGGGATCATGGCCGAACCACTGTCGCAACTCGGTCGAGGGACCGATCTCCTTGAGCCAGACGCCCAACGAGGCCTTGACCTTGGAGATGCCGCGCGGCCAGAGCCTGTCGACGAGCACCCGAAAGCCGTCCTGAGGTGCGGCGGCCGCATACACACGTTTGATAGAGATAGACATAACCCCATTGTTGCGCTGCGGTTGACATCGGCTTGCCGGAGCCGCCGACGGTGCCGTGGGCCTGGCATCGACTGACCTTGCCATGGGCCGGAACCAAGGTTAAGCCAAGGTTGCGCCCGATCTCCCGGTCCAGATGCTCGTCGTTATCACAAACGATATGCAAGAACAAGATAGTATTACGTAGAGGGAGGAACCGCTGGAAGCAGGCGGCATACGTTGCTATGGTGAGGCATATGAGTACCGAGACGAATGACGGACGCACCACGAGGGGCCTTGACGAGTTGTTGCACGACCGTGGTCTGCGCAATACGCCGCAGCGCCAGCTCATCTACCGCATCGTCGCCTCATCGCCGCAACACCTGAGCGCCGTCGACGTCCAACGCCAGCTGGAGAAGGCCATGCCCGGCATCTCATTACCCACCGTGTACGCCACGCTGGATCTGTTCGCCGATCTGGGCATCGTGCGCAAGATCGCCCTCGCCGACGGCCCGGTCATCTACGACACGGGACAACACAACCCGCACGCCCACATGGTGTGCCGTCGGTGCGGACGGATTTTCGATCTGGATATTCCGCCGGTCAGCGATGCCGACGCGACGGCGGCCGCGCACCAGGGCTTCGCAGTGGATTCCGGAGACCTGGTACTCCACGGCCTGTGCGCCGACTGCCGCGCGCTCGCCTCCACGTCGGCGGCCGAGACGAAGGCGTCCGCGCTCACACGTTGAAGCGGAACTCCACGATGTCACCGTCCTGCATGACGTAGTCGCGGCCTTCGATTCGGAGTTTGCCCTCCTCCTTGATGGTGACCATGGAGCCCTTCGCCGCGACGAAGTCGTCATAGGAGACGATTTCGGCCTTGATGAAGCCCTTTTCGAAATCGGTGTGGATGACCCCGGCGGCCTGCGGCGCGGTCCATCCCTGGTGGATCTGCCAGGCGCGGACCTCCTTCTCGCCCGCGGTCAGGAAGGTCTGCAGGCCAAGGATGTCGAACCCGACGCGGGCCAGCTGATCGAGCCCGGATTCCTCGAGACCGGCGTCGGCGAGCATCTCGCGGGCATCCGCCTCGTCGAGCTCGGTCAGATCGGCTTCGAACTGCGCATTGAGGAAGATGGAGCGGGCGGGACTCACCGAGGCGCTGAGCTTGGCCTTGAGCTCATCGTTCTGCAACTCGTCGTCGTCGACGTTGAAGACGTAGATGAAGGGCTTGGCGGTCATGAGATGCAGATCGAGGATGTCGTCCTTGACGATCTTGCCGGCCGCGGCGGCATGGTCGATGGTCTCGCCGGATTCGAGGATGGCCTTCGCGGCGTTGACCGCGGCCACGAACTCCTTGGAGACCTTGCCGCCACGCAGCTCCTTCTCGAGCTTGGGCAGGGTGTTCTCGATGGTCTGCAGGTCGGCGAGGATCAGTTCGGTGTTGATCGTCTCGATGTCGCTGGAGGGATCGACCTTGCCGTTGACGTGGACGATGTCATCGTCGTCGAAGGCGCGCACCACCTCGCAGATGGCGTCGGCCTCACGGATGTTGGCCAGGAACTTGTTACCCAGCCCCTCCCCCTCGGAGGCGCCCTTGACGATGCCGGCGATGTCGACGAACGTGACGGTGGCGGGCACGATCTTCTGCGTGTGCACGAGATCGGCGAGGACGGGCAGGCGCTTGTCGAGCAGCGGCACGATGCCGGTGTTCGGCTCGATCGTCGCGAACGGGTAGTTCTCGGCGAGGACGTGGTTGCGGGTCAGGGCGTTAAACATGGTCGACTTGCCGACATTGGGCAATCCGACGATTCCAATAGTGAGAGACATGGTTCACAGCCTACCTCGACGAGGCGAGGAACCGACGTCCGGCAACGCCGGCGCGCGCCGCGACAGCGCGCGACCACCAACCTCGATCGTCAACAACCGCCAACCACCTATGCATACGGAAGGCCATGGATCCCGCGTGGGGCACCAAGCCGCGCTCCCTCACCTCATCTCCTCCGGAACCAGCACTCGGGCTAGCCCTCGATGGCCTCGATTGCGGCGATCACGGCACCGCGGAATCCGGTGCGTTCCAGGCTGGCCACACCCTTGATCGTGGTGCCCCCCGGAGAGCAGACGGCGTCCTTCATGGCACCCGGATGGGTGCCGGTCGCCAGGTGCAGCGCACCCACGCCCTCGACCATCCTGGCCGCCAGTCGGTAGGCGGTCGCCCGCTGCAGACCGTATTCCACGCCGGCGTCGGCCAGCGATTCGATGTACATGGCGGTGAAGGCGGGCGCGCAGCCTGCAAGATCCACGGCGATGCCCATATGCTCGCTCTCCACCCGTTCGATGTTCGCGATCGACGAGAAGATCGCTTCGAACTGCCGGGTCTGCCCGTCATCGAGCGTGTGATCCCGCTCGGTCACCAGGATGCCCTGCCCCACGGCGATCGGCGTGTTGGGCACCGCGCACTGGACATGGGCGTGCTCACCGAACAGCGTCCGGTATTGCGCGAGGGTCCATCCTCCGGCGATCGAGATGACGCTGATCGACGGATCCGCCAGCTCGGCCTTGATCGATGTGAGCACGGCCTCGATCTGGTAGGGCTTGATGGCGATCACGACGATATCCGCCGCGGAGACGACTTCGGCGGGGGTATGCAGCGGCTTGACCCCGAGCTCGGCCGTGGTGCGCTCGAGCTTGTCGTAGTGTGCCGCGCATGCCACGATGTGGTCCGCCTCCACGGCTCCGGACGTGGTCAATCCGCGCGCGATCGCCTGGGCCATGTTGCCGTATCCGATGAAACCGATGGTCGGTTGTGCTGTCATATCACCGCTCCTTGTCTTGATATCTCCGTGTTGATGTCGCCGTGGTGCGGCGATTGCGCGGTATGCCGCTCGCACGGCGTTCTCACTCCGGTCGTTCCTCCGGGGCCCGTCGCTTCGAGCATATACCAGCGCCGTGGTCCCTCAGGATTCGAACAGCGCCTCGAGGTCACCGCGGTTCAAGGCCTCCTCGTACAGATGACGGAAGACGACGTCGCCGTGCAATCCGTCGTGCTCGAACTCGTTGGTCACCCAGTAATGCGAGCGCCCGATGCGCGACAGCGAATCGAGCTGCAACCCCGAATCCACGTACATGTCGTCGAAGTACACGGCCGACTGGAGCGGTACCTCGTTGCGCGCGAGTCGGTCGGGGTCGTAGATCCTGCCGTATCCCGTGTCCTGCATCAGCAGCTCCATCGCCGCGGCGAAGGGCCGCAGCGCCTTCTCCTCACGGAACATCCATGGGAAAATGGCCTCCCCCGTGAACAGCAGCGGACGAGCGGCCCCGTCGAATGCGGGCATGGTGTCCCTCACTTGCTGCGCCGACCACCCGAGCGGATGGTCGAGCTCTCCGTTGGCGTAGATGCATTCCTGCAGCGGCCAGTACAGCGGGCGCGAGGAGGTCTCGACCATGACGGCGTCGAGAAAGGCGTCACTCAGCCGTTGGCGAGCCCCCGGGGTGCCATCGCCGTTGGCGAGCGCGATGTCGAACATCCAGTGGATGCGCTCGAAGCTCGGTTTCATGCCGAAGCCGGCGCCCAGCGTCTGCAGACGCTCCACGGTGAGGATGTCGCCGTTGGGCAGGGTCACGTCCCGATTGCGCAGGAGGTCGGCCACGGCCGCGACGCGTTCGACGTCCCCGGGGTAGCGTTCGTAGAACTGGCCGGTCTTGCGCGCCATCCGGGGGAAGGTGTGCTCGTAGAGTTCCCTGGCGCCGGCCGGCACGTGGGGTATGCCGCCGGCGGTGAAACTGGCGGCGACGCCTTCGGGGAACAGGGACAGGTAGCTGAGCGTGAGGAACCCGCCGTAGCTCTGACCGAGGGTGACCCAACGCCTGCCCCCGAACTGCGTGAGACGCAGATGCTCGAGGTCCCGCACGATGGAATCGGCGAGGTAATGCTTGAGCCGGTCTGCCTGATGCCGGGGCTCCCCCCATTGCGCTATGGTCACGCCGTCCACGCATGAGGAGCGGCCGGTACCGCGCTGATCCGGCAGGATCACGCGGAAATGACGCACCGCCTCGGCTATCCAGCCATCGGAACGGGGATCGAGCGGACGTGGGGCCGACCCTCCCGGCCCGCCCTGCAGGTACACGAGCAGGGGCAGATCGTCGTGCGCGTGCTCCGGAGCGGTGACGACGCGGTAGAACTGGGACAACGACTCGCCGCCGAATCCCTCACCTGGGCGCTTGCCCGACCAATCGTAGGGAACGGGGATCGCATGATCCTCGACATACAATCCGGGCACGTAGTACCGCTGCAGCAGGGTCATGACCGTATTACCTCCGTCATCCGCGAATAACTCATCTTCACGCATGATATCCGTGGCCGCGCCATCGGGTTAGCCTTGAGGCATGAATGTGGTCACACGCTGGTGGAGTCGGATGGCACGACACCTGTATCCCGGCGACATCGCCCTGCTCCTGTGCGCGATGTTGGTCGTCCTCGGACTCGGACGAACCGTGTCCTCCGGGTACCCGGGGCTGCTGGTCAACCACGACGATCGCACCGCGTCGCTCTGGTCCTGCGCGCTGCTGCCGCCGCTGATCTCCAGGCGTCGCCACCCGGAGATCAGCGCCGCCGTCTTCGCCGCGATCGTCATGCTGCAGCTCGTTGTAGGCCCCAGCATCGTTTTGCCGGACTTCTTCGCACTGGTCATGGTGTTCTCCGTGATCGTGCACGGCGAACCCCGACACGCGCGCACGTTCATCGCGCTCGCATTCGTCATGGGCCTCATCGCCGCGGCGGTGATCGCGTGGTCGACGGAGGTCGGCCCCCTGATCGAGCGTTCGCATGCCTTCGGGACGGTTGCCAGAGTCGACTGCGCGACCTTCTACGCCGATGGCCCGACGTGGGGCTGTTCGCGCTCGATGTTCTTCTCGTGGCTGATACTGCTGATCCTCATCACGCTCTGTCTGCTGTTCACCATCGTCATCGCCTACTGGCGTCGGGCCCGCATGGGCATCGTGCGCAACCTCCGCGAACGCAACGCCTCCATCGAATCCCGGCAGCAGGAGGAGCGCCGCATCGCGATGCTGGCCGAACGCGCCCGCATCGCGCGGGATATGCATGACATGGTAGCGCACACGCTGTCGATCATCATCGTCCAGTCGGATGGCGGACGATACGCCGCGGCGCACGACCCCGCTCTGGCACGCCGTACGATGACCACGATCCGGCAGGAATCACAGCATGCGTTGGCTTCGATGGGTACGCTGCTCGACACACTGGAGCAACCCGACGGCGACTCCGACACGCGACCCACGGCCGGATCGACGATCCACCCGGCCAAGGAGGCAAGCTATGGGCAGATCGAGCGTCTGGTGCGCGAGGCGAGGCTGTCCTCCCCAAACAACACGGTGTCGCGTACGATCCACGGCACGCCTCGACCCGATCTCCTGACCGGTGGGGCGGGTAACGCCCTGTATCGCATGGTGCAGGAGGCGCTGACCAACATCCGCAAATACGCCGGTGACGCCGTCACCGTCACTATTCTCGAGCAGTGGAGCGATACCAGTATCCACATATCCGTGGCCGACGACGGACTTGGTTCCCAGGCCGACGCCGATGGTCACGCCCCTGGCTACGGGCTCACGGGCATGCGCGAGCGTATCGGGGCGATAAAGGGCACCCTCATCACCGGCCCCCGCACGGACCATCGCGGATTCCATGTCGAAGCAGACATCCCCCTCGCGTCGACACCCGGACGCGTCACTCCCACGACGCCGATACCCATGCCGATATCGACGCTTCTCGATGCCACGAACATGGCAGCATCGCACCCTGGGCCGAAACCAGAGGAAAAAGGCATGACCGTCGCAACCACGACGACGCGAGGATTCCTCGCACACCTGCACTCCCTGCCCATGCAGACCGGACCGCGCAACCGCCGGGCCAACATCATCGAACGGCTGTCCCGATGGGCGCAGGAGCATTATCTCGCCGTCGACGCCACACTGGCGATCCTCGCCACCGCAGTGCTGGCAGGACTACATCTGTTGGCCGGCCCGACGGGGATGTACCTGCAGTTCGGGGAGGTCGACGTACACCCATGGGCGGGCGTGATCACGACGGCCGCGACCGTTCTGCCGTTGGCGTTGCGCCGCAGGGTGCCCGAACTCAGCGCCGCGTGCGTAGGCGTGGCATCCGCCGTCCAACTGTTGCTCATCGGCGCCATCAGCCCCGAGAACCTGTTCGTGTTGGTCAGCCTGTACTCGGTCATCATGTACGGACGACGCCGGGCCGGCTTCTGGGTGCTCCCCGCCGTGGCCGCCGACACGGCGCTGCTCGTCCTGTCGTTCGTGGCCAACGGATCCGGCTGGTCCTCCCCGATCGCCGCGATATTGGGCATGGAACGCCGGCACCATTATTATTCGAATGTATACGAGATCATCACCGGCAGCGTCATCATCGGCGTCATCATCCTGCTGATGTGTCTGGTGAGCATGGGATTGGCGTTGTGGATCCGCTCCCGCGGGTCGAACGCCTTGGTATTGCAGCAGCGGGCCGACGCTCTGCGGGCCGAAGAAGACAAGCAGCGCATCCTGGCCGCGAATATGGAGCGCAACCGTATCGGCGCGAGCATTCAGGATGAGGTCAACGCGACGTTGATGAGCGTGCGGGACCAGGCCGATGAGGGCTTAAGGATGCTCGAGGGATACGAGGAGCGCCGGGCAGAGCCGCCGAGCGGCGAGATCGTGGGGGCGTTCTCCCGCATTGGCCTGCGGGGTCGCCATGCCCTGTCGCACATGCGACGGCTGCTGGGCATGCTTCGGGAGACCGGTCTCAGCGACGACGCCACCGCGCAGACCCCGGCGATGGCCCTGCATCCGGTGTCGCCACAGGCCCGTGACACGCACGGGTGAACACGAGCGACGCATACCGGGCCCGTACCCCCAGTGACACACGGCGGCCGACCTCTTCGCCCAACCACGTTACAGTGACTGGTATGCAGGCATGTGAACCCGTGAAAGTCCTTATCGTCGACGACCAGGAACTGGTCAGGGTCGGCTTCGCCATGGTCATCGACTCGCAGGACGATCTGCAGGTCGTGGGCCAGGCGGGTGACGGCGCGCAAGCCGTCGAGCTGGTCCGACAACTGCACCCCGATGTGGTGCTCATGGATGTGCGCATGCCCGGCATGGACGGCATCGAGGCCACGAAACGCATCGGCGCCATGCAGCGGGCTGAAACGCCCGACGATGGGCAATCCAGGCCCACTCGGGTGATCGTGCTGACCACGTTCGACCTCGACGAATACGTGATGGCCGCCATCCACGCCGGTGCATCAGGGTTCCTCCTCAAGGACACCGAACCGGAAACGCTGCTCGCCTCGATACGCACGGTGCATCAGGCAACGCCATCATCGCCCCCCACGGCGACGCGCCGCCTCATACGGACGATGCTCGCCGAAGAACGACCGCCGGCCCCGCAAGCCGTAGCGCCATTCGGCGGCGGTCCCATAGCCGAACGATCGGACCCCACGGCACCATCGGGCAGCCATGCCCCGCTCAGCGCCGCCCACGCCGTCACCGCCCGTCCCACAGCTCATCCCGCTGGCGAGGTGCAAGTCGCCGGAGGAGCCGAGGAAGCGCCGTACACCGATCCGGAGCTCGACGAACTCACGGCCCGCGAGCGCGAGGTGCTCATCGAGATCGCGCACGGGCTGTCGAATCAGGAGATCGCGGAACAGCTGTTCATCGGCTTGCCGACAGTGAAGACCCACGTGGCCCATATTCTGGCGAAGATCAACGCCCGCGACCGGGTGCAGGCGGTGGTCTTCGCCTACGAGAACCGGCTGGTGTGAAAGGTCAGGCGGGACGTCGTCACTGAACCATGGCGTTCAGGGGCTGCACCACGCGCGCACGCTCCCGTGTCCCCTCCCCATAACAGGAGGCGGGACACGGGAGCGCGTGCGTTCCGGGGCCGTTCAGGCTTCGGCGAGGGCCTCGACCGGTGAGGTGCGCAGGGCGGCCCGGGCCGGTGCCACGCTCGCCAGCAGGGCGGCCATGGCGGCGACGGCGAGGACCGTCGCGTTCATCCCCCATTCGAACGGCAGGGATACGGCGCCGAAGGTGCTGAACACGATGTAGGAGCCGAGCCATCCGAAGCCCGTGCCCAACACCACCCCGACGACGCCGCTGACGAGCGCGATGATGAGTGCCTCGACGGCGAGCGAACGCCGCAGCTGCCCCCGGGTCATACCGATGGCGCGCAGGGTCGCCGATTCACGCGTCCGCTCGATCACCGAGAGGATCAACGTGTTCGCCACGCCGATGAGTGCGATGAGCACGGCCACGGCCAACAGGCCGATGAGCAGACCCATCATGACGTTGATGATCGACTCCCACTGCACCCGTTCGGCGATCGGCCCGCCGACCTGGATGTGCGCGGAGTCGCCGAGCGCCTTCTGCGCGTTGTCGAGCACGTCGGCCAAACTCGCGGCTCCGGTATCGACCTTCGCCAACAGCATGTGGCCATCGGTGGGCAACTCGCCGCGCTCGAACGGTGCGGCACCGACGAAGGCCGCCGCCTCGGTGGACACCCCGATGCTCCGGAAGTCACGCTGCCTCACGGCGAGGTCAAGCCCCTGTCCATCCGTGGTCTGCGCCTTCCGCTGGGTCGCATCGGCCGTCGACGACGCGTCATCGTCCGGCTCGTCGACCTGCGGGTCATGGGTGAACCGGGTGTCGCTGTGCTCGAATCCCAGCTTCCGACCACTGTCGGCGCCGTAGAGCGAGAACAACGCCGTATGCTCGTCGATGACCGCGCCCTTGAGATCGGCGCGCATCACCGCGTGCAACGATTTCACGTCGGGCACGCCCAGCACGGTGGCCGAGGCCTTCTTGCCGTGGTCAAGTGAGATCGAACCGACGGCATACGGCGCATACACCGTGCCGACGATGCCCTTGACGCCCTCGAGCTTGGCCTGCGACTTCTCGTCGAGACCACGCCCCGTGTAGACCAGGTCGACGCTGTAGCGAGTGTCAAGCGCCTGTTCGAAGGTCCGTTTGCCGCTGGCCGCACCGGTCGCGACCGTGGTGACGAGGGTGACGCCGATGAGCAGCGCCAGACCAGTGCTGGCGACACGCCGGGGGTTCTTCTGGATGTTGGCGTGGGCGACGGCACAGGAGGGACCGATCTTCGAAACCAGCATGCCGGCGAGCGCCATGAGCCGGGGCATCCAGGCGACCGCCGTCAAGGCAAGACCGGTGAACACGAGCAGGCATGCGAGTATCGCGACGGACAGGACGGTCATATACCCTCTGGCCTGTTGGGATGATGGGGATTGTGTCATGGCGATCACCCGAACCACTGACCAGACGGCCGAACCGATACCGGTCAGTATCATCAGGGAACCAAGTATGCCGCGGATCCTCCCGGACTTCGGGGTGCGGGCCAGTTCGATGGGTCGCAGCGCCTCCAACGGAGTGACGTGGGTGGCGGCACGGGCGGAACCCAGGGAGCCGAGCGCCGTCATGACGACGCCGAAGCCCATGGGCACGGCGAACACCGGGACGCTGAGCACGAGTCTCGCGTTGGGGGCGGCGGGGCCCATCACCCCGGTCCTGCAGACCAGCGCCATGAGGCCGATGCCGAGGACCACGCCGATGAGGGAGGCCACGCATCCGAAGAACAACGCCTCCGCTATCACCGATCGGTAGACCTGCCCACGAGTGGCGCCGATGGTACGCAGCAGCGCGAAGATGCGTCGACGTTGCGCCACCAGGACCTGGAAGGTGTTGGCGATGACCAGCGCGGCGACGAACATGGCGATGGCGCCAAAGACCATGAGGAAGATCGTGACGGGATTCGTGTTGCTGTCGCCCAGGGATTCGAGTGCTTGGGATCCCATCTCCGCCCGCGACGACACCGCCAACCCGCGGGGCAAGGAGTCGGTGACATCCTTGAGTGCGGTATCGGTGTGCGCCGCGTCGACATCAAGGAGCAGTATCGAGGCCGGCAGATCGGTGAAACGGGCCGACTTGCCATAGAACGCGGCCATGGCGTCCTCGGGAACAATCGAGGCGCCGGAATAATAGGCGTAGGCGCCATGGGGGTCCTCCGTGAATCCCACGATGCGCAAGTGCTGGCTGGCAGGATCGGCACCGTCACCGACATCGCCCACGCTGTCCTCGACCTCGATCTCATCGCCGACCACGGCCTTGATTTGTTCCGCGAGCGCCCGTGGAATCGCGATTTGCCCGGACCGAACCGGCTGCGTCCCGGCGACGACGTCGACCGGCAGCACTGTTCGGCTCTCGGCGCTGACCACGGCCATCGAGGAGGCGTGCCTGCCCGACTTCGACAGCTCGACGGGCCGCTCGACGTTGGCTCGGACCGCCCTGACTCCGGCGATGCCGCGGATGCGATCAGGCTGGAGCGCACCGACCGTCGTGGGGGTCTCGGGCGAGGACGGCGCCGTGTGGACGACGTAGTCGGCCTGCCCGAGTTGAGCGGTCATCTGGCTGCTCAGCGAATCCTGCAGGGTGTTGCTGAACAGGAACGTGCAGGAGATGAACGCCGTGCCGATGATGACGGCGATGCCGGCGGGAACGAGCAGCTTCACGCTGTGCTTCATGAGTTTTAGGGTTATCGACCACATAACAGATCCTTCATCGTCCCCGTGGCGCGGGAACGGGTATGCATTGGATGGGTGACGGATGGCGAACGACGGTGGGAGGCGGCACGCTACGGTGCCCGACACGCCCACAAAGCGGATGGGGGAAGCGGCGACGCGCTCAGTGGCGGTGTCGTCCGGCGGATCGGCCAGGTCTGGCGGATCGGCCAGGTCTGGCGGATCGGCGCGCGCTCGTCTCATCGGCATGCTCGCCGGCAATATCTTCGACATGCTCGGCGACGTGCCCACCTACATGCTCGGCGACGCCCATGAGTCGCTCCACACTGGGAGCGGCATGCCCCTCGCGCTCCTGCATCAACAGGGCGCTCATCCGTTCGGAGGTGGGATCGGTGACGTCGGCGACGATGCGGCCGTCGGCGAAGACGATGGCCCGATGGGCGTAGGAGGCGGCCACGGCGTCATGCGTGACCATGATGATGGTCTGTCCCAACTCCTCCACCGAACGTTTGAGAAAACCGAGAACCTCGGCGCTGGAGACCGAATCCAGATTGCCGGTGGGTTCATCGGCGAAGACGACGGCAGGTTTGGCGATGAGGGCGCGGGCGATGGCCACGCGCTGCTGCTGGCCGCCGGAGAGCTCGTTGGGCCGGTGGTTCAGTCGCCGCCGCAGGCCCAGAGTGTCGACCAATAGGTCGAACCATGCCCGATCGACGCGGACCCCGGCCAGGGTCAGGGGCATGAGGATGTTCTGTTCTGCGCTGAACATGGGCAGCAGATTGAAACTCTGGAAGACGAATCCGATCCTGCGTCGTCGCAGCACCGTGAGCTGGTTGTCGTTCATGGCCGTCAGGTCGAGGTCACCGAACATGATCGTGCCGCCGGTCGCCCCATCGAGTCCGGCGAGGGTGTGCATCAGGGTCGATTTGCCGGAGCCGGAGGGCCCCATGATCGCCGTGAACCGCCCCTGCTCGAAGCCCACGTTGACGCCGCGCAAGGCGTGCACGGCGTTCTCGCCCTGCCCGTAGGTCTTCACCAGATCGATCGCCTCGACCGCGGGAATGTGTGATGTCGTCATGGTCCGCCCTTCGTTCACGGGCCGCGCCGATCCGGCCACGACCCTCGTCGCCCACCACTCTATGGGAGCGGTGGGCGACGAGATATCGGACCTGAGGCGGACTTATGGACTGGGCTCACGACCCGCCCATGACGAGATCGGCCAGGAGCGGGCCGGTTCTCATCCTCAGGAACGAGCCGCCGCGCGCACGGCCTCGAACCCGGCTGTGAGATCGGCGATGATGTCGTCGATGTGCTCGGTGCCGATCGACAGACGGATCGTGCCCTCGTGAATGCCCTGGTCCTCGAGCTCCTCGGGGCTCTCCTGGGAATGGGTCGTGGAGGCCGGGTGGATGACCAGGCTCTTGACGTCGGCCACGTTGGCCAGCAGGCTGAACAGGTGCAGGTTGTTGATGAACACGCGGGCGGCGGCCTTGCCTCCCTTGATCTCGAACGTGAAGATGGAGCCGCCGCCCTTGGGGAAGTAGCGCTGATACAGCTCATGATCGGACCGGCCCTCGATGCTGGGGTGGGATATCGAATCCACCTCGGGAACGGTCTTGAGGTAGTCGATGACCTTGAGCGCGTTCTCGACATGGCGCTCGACGCGCAGCGACAGCGTTTCGGTACCCTGCAGGAGGAGGAAGGCGGCGAAGGGGCTGATGGTGGCGCCGGTGTCACGAAGCAGGATGGCGCGGATGCGCGTGACATACGCCGTGGGGCCGAGCGCCCCGTAGAAGTTCAACCCATGGTAGGAGGGATCCGCTTCGGTCAATGTCGGGAATTTACCCGGGACCTCGGCCCAATCGAAGGTGCCACCCTCGATCACCACGCCACCCAGCGTCGTGCCGTGGCCTCCGATGAATTTGGTGGCGGATTCGACCACCACATCGGCACCGTGTTCCAACGGCCGGAACAAGTACGGCGTGGCGAAGGTGTTGTCCACGATGACGGGAAGATGATGGCGGTGGGCGATGTCGGCGACCGCCTCGAAATCAACCAGGTCGGCGTTGGGATTGCCGAAGGTCTCGAAATAGACGAGCTTCGTGTTCTCCTGGATCGCGTCCTCGAAGTTCTTCGGGTCCGAGGGGTCGACGAAGGTCGTGGCGATGCCGTCGCGGGGCAAGGTGTGTTTGAAGAGGTTGAACGTGCCCCCGTAGATCGTCTTCGCGGAGACGATGTGGTCGCCGGACTGGGTGATGTTGCGCACGGCGTATTCCACGGCGGCCGCGCCCGAGGCGACGGCGAGCGTGGCGGTGCCCGCCTCGAGTGCGGCGATGCGATCCTCGAACACGCCCTGGGTCGAATTCGTCAGACGTCCGTAGATGTTGCCCGGATCGGCCAGGCCGAATCGCGCCGCCGCGTGGTCGAAATCATGGAAGACGTAACTGGACGTGGCATAGATCGGCACGGCCCGCGAATCGGTCGCCGGATCCGCCTGCTCCTGGCCGACATGCAGTTGTAACGTTTCGAAATGGTATTGGTTGGTCTCGCTCACGTGAACTCCTTTATTGTGTCCGTGCCGGCGGTGGGTGACGCCCGGTGCGGCGCCGCATCACCTCGTGCGTCCGGCGTGAAAGCCGTTGATGGTGACATTAGGCGAGGGGCGGCCGTCGGTGCAAGCCAGCGGTTATCGACGTTGCCTATGGCCCATTACTCAGACCAGTCGGCACAGTCCCTGCCGCGCATGGGCGCGCCGCCGCGGCCCGCCCGCACCGTTCGGGGGAACATCCCCGTGCGCACCGGGGCGATCAGGATGTGGCGCTCTTCGCGTCGATGTCGCCGGACGCGATACAGTCATACCTGGCATGCCGCATCACATACGGCGTGCATACGGCCCAAACGAAAGGCGTTCCATGAGTGACGACATGACCCTCTACCAGCGTGACCCCCAGTACATCCCGCGCATCGCCGCGGTGCACGACATGTGCGGCTATGGCAAATGCTCGCTCACCGCCGCCATCCCGATTCTTTCGGCGGCCGGCTGCGACGTCTGCCCGGTACCGACCGCGTTGTTCTCCGCCCATACGAAGTACCGGGTGTTCACCTTCCATGACACCACTGCGATTCTCGACGGATATCTGGACGCGTGGCAGCAGGAGGACGTCGACATCGACGGCGTGTACAGCGGCTTCCTCGGCTCGGCCGAACAGGTCGAGATCATCAAGCGCCTGTACCGCGAATATCCCCGGGCGCTGCGTCTGGTCGACCCGGTGATGGGCGACGCCGGCGCGATGTACCCGACCTATACCAAAGAGCTGTGCGCGGCCACCGGTGAGCTGGCCGACGGCGCCGATGTGCTCATGCCCAACCTCACCGAGGCGAGTCTCCTGACCGGACGGGACTACCCGGGCCAGAACATCGACGACTCCCAGGTCGAACGGATACTGGGGGACCTGCTGTCCCTCGGCGCCAAGCACGTAGTGCTCAAAGGCATCGACCGCGAGGACGGCACGCTGCGCAACTACGTCGCCAGCCGCGACGAGGGCGCCGCCGCCAAGCACGAACTCGTGCATGACAAGCTGCCCTACATGATCCACGGCACCGGCGATGCCTTCGCCTCATCGCTGTGCGGGGCGCTCATGGCCGGAAGGACGCTGCCGGAGTCGGCCCGGATCGCGGGCGAGTTCGTCCGCCACGCCATGGAGCACACCAGGCATCAGCCGCATTTCGAGGATCGCGGCGTGAGCTTCGAACTCGACCTCGGCGAGCTCACCCAGTTGGTCCGCTGAATCCCGAGTTGGTCCGCTGAATCCCGCCACCCCCGCATGGCGGCGGACCCAACGGAGGGGTTCGGATCGTTGCGCCGTGAGCCTGAAGGTTCGCGGCGCTTCTTGGTATCATCAAAGTAATCTTTCTTTGGTGTGAATGACGAAAGACCACCCATGGCACAGTGGGACATAGCAGTGGTCTCGAAGAGGGAACGTTCGTCACGATGACGGTCGGCCCCATCTGTTTCTCGCTCGCTTGGGTTCAAGGGAACTGCCATGACGAGGAGGGATCACGATGACGAACGACCATGTAGGCCATCCGCTGGGCAACGCGGATCACAGCCCCGGTGGTACCGAGGCCAATCGACCGGAGCACGAGCCCGGCAATCGAACCGAACAGCACAACGCGCCTGGAGCGCCGCTGAATGGCGGTATGCCAGGCGCGACTGTTTCCGGGAGCGGCAATGAAGCCGCACAGCCCCGGCAATCCTCGCCTTCGCAACCGTACGCGCCGAGTCCGCAGGGCCCGCAATCTCCCCCGGTCACCCAACAGGTTCCGGGCAATACGCCGCCTCCTTCGCGCAACCCCATGCTCGAGGACCTCGCGAAACCGCATACTTGGAAAGGCATAGGCATATCGACCGGCATAGGACTCGCCTCGGCCGTGATACTCGCACTGATCACGGCCGGGCTGCTGCTCATCGTGCAGGGCTCCATGCTGCGCGATATCAGCGCTTCATTGTCGGGACTGAGCGGTTCGAGCCAATCTGGCGGCATGTCGGATTCCGGGGCCGGGACGAACTTCCTCCAGATGCTGATTATCGCACTGGTGGCAGGCGTGTCAGGGCAATTCTCCGTGGAGGCGACGTCGGCGGCGGGTTCATTCGGATCGGTCACCGTCAATGCCTATCTGTGGTTGCCGGTCGGACTTTCCGGGGTCGCGCTGATGATCGGCGCGGCGTTCGGAGTCTTCCTCATCGCCCGCAGCGGCGGTCCTCGTGACCGTTGGTCCGTCGCCATCAACGCGGCGCTCGTCGGCGTGTGCTCCGCGTTGGTGTACCTCATCATCGCCGCATTGCTGCCGTCCTCAATCGGGACGGCTTCGGGTCTGGCATCAGGCACGCAGGTGACGCTCGGTGGGCTCACCGTGCGAACGGTGGCCATGGCGTTCCTCCTCGCCGGATCGGGCGCACTGGGCGGATACGCCCTGGCCGCATCCACACCGGATGCCGACAATCTCTTCTCCGCCGCATGGCGCTGGGCTCATCGGGCACGAGGTGCGGTGCGCACCGTGGTCGAATCGGTCGTCATCTACACGGCGGTCTTCACCGTCGTTGGCCTGCTGCTGCTCATCGCGGGCGCGATCAAGGGTCAGGAGATGACCGGACTGCTCCTCTTCCCGCTTCTGTTCCCGGCGCTGCCGATCCTCGTCTTCGTCGCCGCCGCGCTGGGCAGCGTGTCCGTGATCACCCCCGGCAATGCGGGGAGCATCTCGCTGTGGTCGAGCTCGTCCTCCAATCCCCCGGCGTGGTTGGTGATCATCGTGTTCGTGGTATTGCTGCTGACCTCCTTCTACATCGCCCTAAGGGTTTCCGCGAGGAACACCTACGATCCATCCCGCGCGGGCTGGGACAAGTCGTGGCGGTCACCGCTGATCACCGCCGGCATCTGGCTGGTACTTTCCTTCCTCGTGGCGAGCTTCGCGGCGGGGATTCGTCTCTCCGGATCGTTGCCGTCGATGCTTTCGATGGCGGGCAGCGGCACCATGGCCAACGTCACGCTGTCCCCCGCACCGTGGTTCTTCATACTCGCCGCGCTCTGGGCGTTCCTTGTGGAGGTCGTGGCATTGACCTTCGGCCCCGCTGTGGTCAGATCGCAGCCCGGTCTGTGGAGGTTCCTCGTCGGCGGTACGGTTCCTGTCCAGGCTCCGACGGGCATGCAGGCACCAACGGTGACGACTCCCGAGGGATCGCAGACCGCTGTGCACCAGACCTCTGTGCTTCAGAACGCTGGGCCCCAGACCGCCGTTCAGCCTCCCGCGATGCAGGGGCAGCCGATGCCCCAACCCATCCAAGGCGCACCGGCCGGTCAGTACCCCCAGACTGATCAGTACCCACAATCGGGTCAGCAACCTCAACCGGGTCAATATCCCCCGCCTGGCGCATATCCTCCGGGCATCGCTCCTGCACCGATGTATACCGCCGCCGGCGCCCCGGCAATCGGCCAGACTGGTACGGCTCCCATACCGACCGGAGCGCCCATGGGAGTCCCCATGGCGCCTCCCGCAGCCGCCGTACCGGCGAAGCCGATGAGTGCACAGGCGAAACGCATGATCATCATCGCCGCCATCGTCGTGGCGGTTCTGGCAGCGCTGGGCATCGCCTACTCCGTGCTGAATGCCACGGTGTTCGGAGCTCGGCCTGTTGCCGAACGGTACCTGCAATCGATCGAATCCGGCCAGTACGAGCGGGCGAACGGCATCGCTGACCCTCAGCTCGAGGGCGGCCGCGACGCTCTCCTCAAAGACAATGCGGCGAAAGCTGGCAAGCGCATGTCCAACGTCCAGATCAGCGCGACCCGAAGCAACGGCAATGTGGAAACAGTGTCGTTCACCTACACCGTCGCGGGCAGAATGCAGTCGGACACGATATCCGTCTCCCCCAGTGGTTCCCGTTATCTGTTCTTCAAGAACTGGAAGGTGACCACGCCCCCGCTCAAGGATCTTGCGGTCTCCACCACCGACTCCATGACGGCTCTGGATATCAACGGCATCACGGTGACGGAGAAGAACGCGTCGGAGGCGTCCGGGAGCGGTTCCTCCGCCATGACGTTCAAGGTGTATCCGGGCGAGTATGCGGTCAGCGCCCATAAGTCCAAGTACGTCACCAGCGACACGGTCACCGTCGTGGCCGCCAGCCGGTATTCCGCCACCGCGCGAGCAATCAGGCCGAAAGCCACCAGACAGCTCACCACCGATATCGAGGCGGCGATCAAGCAGAAGCTCGACGTATGCGCACGATCCACCGAGATGGCGCCCCCGGGCTGCCCCATCCGTGGATACGCCTTCTACGGCGACGATTCGTACAAGGACATCAAGTGGAGCATCACGAGCTATCCGCGGGTCTCGTCGGTCTCCCCGACCGGCGGAAGCTTCTATACCAGCCGGGGATCCGCGACGCTGTCCTATCAGCAGAAGTCCTTCTTCGATGATTCCTGGGAACCGCAAAGCGACAGGACGAGCATCTACCTCTCAGGCAGCTTCACCTTGAACGGCGATGAACTCAAAGTGGATCTGGATGACAGCGGGTACTGATCGCAGAGAGCGACGATAGGCACTGAAGTATTGATGGTACGGCGTTGATGACCGCCGCGCATGGCCGGATGGCGACATCCCCACCATGCGCGGCACCACCATCGCTGTAATACACCCTGAGTAGCGACGCGCCCTTCGTGGTGACACACCCACGGGCCTGCCTTCGACCACATGACCCGTGAGACCCGACGTCGGCCACGCGACCATGGTGAACTGGTGCCCATGAACGCAACCACCGGCAGCATAGGCAATCTCAGCAATCTCAGTACCATAGGCAACGTGGGCACCACAGACCGCCCGAACCCCACACCGTCATCCTCACGGGCGCCCTCGGAACCACATGCGTTGGGCGTCTGGGGGGAACGCTTCGCCCGTGATTGGCTCGAGCAACGGGGATGGTCGTTCCTGGACGCCAACTGGCAGACGCGATACGGCGAGTTGGATCTCGTGATGCTCGACCCGGCGCGCACCCTGGTCTTCGTCGAAGTCAAGACACGGCGCACGACGAGGTACGGCACCCCGCAGGAGGCGGTGACCGCGCACAAACGCCTCGCCCTGCGACGGGCGGGGGCGCAATGGCTGCTCGACCCGGACCATCGGATCAGACACGCCGGCGTGCGGTTCGACGTGGTGGCGCTCACCGTCACCGCACCCTCCCCGATCGTCACGCATCTCTCGGGGGCTTTCTGATGGCGGTGGGCGGGGCGATTTCGGTCGGACTCATCGGTCTCAAACCGTTCCTCATCCACATCCAGGCCTTCGTATCGCCCGGCCTGCCCTATTTCTCGATCATCGGTCTGCCCGACGCCTCGTTGAGCGAAGCGAGGGAACGGGTCAAATCGGCATGCACGGCCAGCGGATTCTCCTGGCCGGCGACCCGGGTCACGGTCAACATGTCACCCGCGTCACTGCCCAAACGCGGGTCCTCGCATGATCTGGCGATAGCGGCCGGCGTGCTCAGCGCGGCCGGTGCCATCCCCCATGACTGCATGACCGACACCATCGTGCTCGGCGAAGTCAATCTCGACGGTTCCATCCTGCCGATCAACGGGGTGCTGCCCATCCTGCTGCATGCCAGGGAGCGGGGCATCGAACGCGTGATCATCCCCGAAGCCAACGCCCAGGAGGCGGCATTGGTCGGCGGGCTGACCACCGTACGGCTACGCCATGTCGGACAGCTCATCGAAATGATGGGCGGCAGCGCGCGCTATCGGACCCTGGAGGAATCCGACGCGGCCGCGGCACGAGACACGGGGGACGTCGATACCGAACCGCCGGGTGACATGAACGAGGTCATCGGCCAGGACTACACGAAATGGGCGCTGCAGGTGGCCGCCGCCGGAGGCCACCACATCCTCATGACGGGACCGCCCGGATCAGGTAAGACCATGCTCGCCATGAGGATGCCCGGCATCATGAGCCCGCTCAATGAGCAGGAGCAGCTCGAGGTCGCTTCCATCCGCTCCCTGTGCGGCACGTTGCGCGCCCATGGAGTCAGTCCCCTGCCGCCGTTCGAGGCGCCGCACCACACCGCTTCGACCGCGGCGCTCGTGGGCGGGGGCAGCGGCGTGGCACAGCCGGGCGCGATCACCCGGGCGCATCGCGGCGTGCTGTTCATGGATGAGGCCCCGGAGTTCTCGCCACGATCGCTGCAGACCCTGCGAGAACCGTTGGAATCCGGATTCGTGGCGCTCTCCAGAGCCAAAGGCACGACGTATTACCCGGCCCTCTTCCAACTCGTGATGTCCGCCAACCCGTGCCCCTGCGGCTATGGCTATGGCGACGGCGAGCGCTGCACCTGCCGCGAACGGGACCGGATACGCTACTTCTCACGCCTGTCAGGTCCCATCCTCGATCGCATCGACATCCAGGTCGAGGTGCCGCCCGTCACGCGCATCGCGGCGACGGCCGCTACGAGCGGCGAGACCAGCGCCGAGATGCGCGCCACCGTCGAACGCGCGAGATCGGCGGCCCAGGAACGCTTCTCTCGACAGCAATGGACATGCAACGCCCGGGCGAACGGTGGCTGGCTGCGCGAACACACCTCTCCGAAGGCCCTGGCCCTCATCAACCACGCCATGGAGCGCCATCGTCTGAGCCTGCGCGGCGCGGACCGCGCCATGCGCCTGGCATGGACGCTCGCCGATCTCGCGGGCCGAAACTCGCCCGGCGTCGAGGAGATGACACAAGGCATATCACTGAGAACGAGGGCCTCATGACACGACATCCCACAACCGGACCGCCGGACCACCAGACGGTGTCCCGTGCGCTGCTCACCCACTGCATCGACAGCGCCGACGCGCTCATGTTCGCCACGATGAAGGGCTCGGGTGACGCCACGGAAGTGGCACGCCTGCTGTGCGCGATCCATGCGGGCGATACCGGTCGTGACGATCTGGAGCGCCTGTTCGCCCGCGGCCTGGTGCGTTGGGGCCGACGCGTGACCCCATCGGCCATCCAGGCGTTCCGCAAGGCCCTGGTCTGCTGGCTCACGAGGCTGGACACCCTGCCCTGTCTGGACACCGAGCCGTTGGGTGACCATTTCACCAACCACGGGACGTTGTGGATCATCGCGCCGCATAGCCCGTGGTGGCCCACCCAACTCGACGACCTCTCCATCCGCAAGGACTGGGCACCTCCCCTGTGTCTGTGGGGACGGGGCGATGTGGATGCTCTGGTCAGCTGCCCGCACCCCGTGGCGATCGTCGGTTCACGCGGGTGCGACGACTACGGCCGCGAGGTGGCCCGGGAATTGGGACGATCCGCGGCCGACGCGGGCCATCTCGTCGTCTCCGGAGGCGCGATGGGTACGGATGCGGCCGCCCACTGGGGTGCAATCGAGGCCATGGGGCAACGCGTCGACGACGCATTCCGACGACGATGCGGCAGAACGATCGCGGTCTTCGCCGGAGGACTGGACCATATCGGTCCACGCGTCAACGACAGGCTGTTCGCCCGCATCCTCGAGCACGGCGGGGCTCTGGTGAGCGAGCTGTGCCCGGACGCCATCCCCGAACCACGACGATTTCTGCTGCGCAACCGTATCATCGCGGCACTGGCCACCACCATTGTGGTCACGCAGGCGCGGCGGCGTTCCGGCGCCTTGAACACCGCCAACTGGGCGGCGGACCTGGGTCGCGACGTCCACGCCGTCCCCGGCGACATCACCGCACCACGCAACGCGGGGTGCAACCGGCTCATTCACGAGAGCAAGGCCACGATCCTATGCACCACAGAGGCCATCGACGACATCTGCCATGCCCCGCACGACGCCCTGACCCCACTGGATGACACGGCGCCGTCATTGCACGATGCAGAGCCGCCTCCGCTCGGGACAACATCTCCACTGCTCGACACGACATCCCCATCGCTCGGGACAGCCCCACAGGCGCATGAAGTGGTTTCCCCTCCGCACGGAAAGGGCGTCCCTCCACCACCGACCGACATGACATCCCGCCACCGCGATGCCCCGGGAGATGGCGGAGCATGCGCATCACCGGCAACGGTAGCGCCGGCCACGGTAGCGCCGGCCACATCCCCTGCGCCGGTATTCCCGGAGCCGGTATCCGCAGCCGCCGTGCTCGATGCCCTCCGCCGGTGCGGGGCACGTTCCCGCGGGGCGGGTGCCGATGAGGTGTTGGCGGCGTTGCAGGAGGGAATCGGTCACGATACGCCCCGGGTGACGATACGCGATCTCATGGGCGTCCTGGGTCTCATGGAACTGGATGGCACGATCAGGTTCGAACGCGGCCGCATCACACCATGTCCGTAACGGAGCGGTAATGGAAGCAATCGCCCTCACGCCTGCCATTGGAACCGGGAGAGGTCCACCAGCCACCCCTCGGCTCCGGCGTTGCCCCGCTCGCTCACGGGAGGCACGAACCCCACGCCCTCCCCCTCGAGCAGCTCTCGTTGCCGTTCGGGCCCGCCGAACGCGAAGCCCGGAGCCATCGACCCGTCGCGGAACACGACGCGATGACAGGGGATCACCCCGGGCTCGGGGTTCTCATGCAAGGCGTAGCCGACGATGCGCGCGTTGCGGGGATTGCCCGCGAGCGCCGCTACCTGGCCATAGGTCGCCACGGACCCGGCCGGTATGCGCCGGACCACCTCATAGACCTTGCTGCTGAACGACTCCGCCATGCCCGCACCACCTTCCACCTCTCGATTGTCCACCAGGCGCTGGCGCGGCGCAAGGCCCGCCGATCAGGTCAACACGCGCCACGGAGCCCGGCCACGGCTTCGTCCGATGCTGTGCGAGAATCGGGGGTATGAATCCCAAGCATATCGAGAAGTCATACGATGCCGTCATCGTCGGGGCCGGGGCGGCCGGACTGTCGGCGGCACTCGGCATGCTCCGCTCGCCGGCCATGGCGCACATGCGGGCTGAAGGCAGGGAACCGAGCATCCTCGTGATCTCCAAACTCCAGCCACTGCGCTCGCATACGGGTTCGGCGGAAGGCGGCATCGCCGCCAGCCTGGGCAACGAACGCCACGACGACTGGCATTGGCACTACTTCGACACCGTCAAGGGCGGCGATTGGCTGGTGGACCAGGACGCCGCGCGCATGCTCGCCGAATACGCCCCCGAAACCGTGATCAATCTCGAACGCTCGGGCGTGGCCTTCTCCCGGATGACCGACGGGCACATCGCGCAACGCCGCTTCGGCGGGCACACGGCCGACTTCGGTCGGGAACCCATTCCCCGCGCCGCGTATGCCGCCGATCGCATCGGCCACCAGATCCTGTTCGCCCTCTGGCAGCAGTGCGTGGGGCAGGGCGTCGATTTCGCCGACGAGTGGTACGTGACCGATCTGGTACTGGACCGCAGCGGGCAACGCGCCCGTGGCGTCGTGGCCTTCGACATCGCCCACGGCGAGGTGCACACGATCCACGCCTCCACGGTCCTCATGGCCACCGGCGGCGCCGGCAGACTGTTCGGCACCACTTCGAATTCGTGGGATCTGACCGGTGACGGCATGGCATTGGCCCTCGCCGCGGGTCTGCAGGTGGAGGACATCGAATTCATCCAATTCCACCCCACCGGACTGGCCCATACCGGACTGCTGCTCTCCGAAGCGGCGCGAGCCGAAGGCGGGGTGCTGCGCAATGCCCGAGGCGAGGCCTTCATGCAGCGCTACGCACCGGACCATGGCGACCTGTCGGCACGAGACGTGGTCAGCCGGGCCGTCACCGCGGAGATCGCGGCGGGCCGGGGCGTGCCCGATCCACGGGAGCCGCAGGCCGGACCCGACTGCGTATGGCTCGACATGACCGCGATCGACCCGCAGCGCATGCGCACCGCCTTGCCCCAGGTGCTCGAGACCATACGCACCTACGCGGGATTGGACCCCACACGCGATATGGTCCCGGTCAAACCCACGGCCCACTACACCATGGGCGGCATCCCCATCACCACCGAGGGCGAGGTGTACCGCTGGCAGGGCGGCGAACGCCGCATCGTCGACGGCCTGTACGCCGCGGGGGAATGCTCGTGCGTCGGCGTGCACGGCGCGAACCGGCTCGGCGGCAACTCCCTGCTCGACGCCTGCCTGTTCGGTGGCCGGGCCGGAGCGGCCATGGCGGCGCGCATCGAAACCGCGACGTCGCCAGCCGACGACGGCGTCGATCCCGTGTATGACGCGGCCGAACGTCGCCGTTCCCAAGTCGCCGCCTGGCTGCAGGACCACGACGCATCCGGCGATGAGACCATGTCCGCCCCCAGCACCAGCAATGCGTCGGATGAGGACAACGAGTCCAACAAGTCCGACGAATCGGGCGAGTCCGACGCTCAGGACACCGACGGCACGGCTTCGGACAACCCATACCGCCTGTTCGCCGACCTCGGCGCGGTGATGGAACGGGCCCTGGCGGTCCACTGCGACGCCGAAAGCGTCGCCCGGGCCCTCAACGCCATCGAGCGCGATCTGGCCCCTCGCGCCGCGGCCCTGCATCCGCACGACCACGCTGCGGCCTTCAACCAGGAGCTCACCGCGATCTGGGAGGCCCGGCATCTCATCACGCTCGCCCGCACCGTGCTGCGTTGCAGCGACGCAAGGCACGAATCGCGCGGATCCCTGCATCGCGACGACTATCCGGATCGTGACGACCGGCGGTACTTGGCGCATACCATGGGCGACGCTTCGGGTGCGATCGGTTGGCAGCCCGTCCATATCCTCGGCATGCCACCGGCGGGACGGACGTACTGAATCGTCGCCGCGGAGGTGACGGAACCTCATGGCACAATATGGGCGTGCGACAGGAAGGCGGTCCCATGGCAGACGCAGCTACCGATGAACGGATGCGAGACATGATTCGCGTCGTGTTGCGCGTGCACCGCTTCACCCCGCGCGCCGAAAGGGAGCGCGCCCGGTCAAGTTCGCCCTTCGCCCGTACCGCGCCATCGCCGTTCGGTGCCCCCACACGACGTCGCGCACCCCGAGGCAAACGCTGGACGCAGGATTATGCGCTCACGGTACCGCCGACCACCACCCTGCTTGACTGCCTGCTCTCCGTCAAGCGACGCAGCGACCCGACGTTGGCGTTCCGGTACGCATGCGGCCACGGCATGTGCGGTTCGGACGCCGCCACCGTCAACGGCGCCCCGACGCTGCTGTGCACCACCACGGTCGGACAGGCGGCCGGTCAGGCGACAGGTCAAACGATCGGGCAGACGAGCAGATCGGCAGCCACGGCACCGGGGTCGGCGAGCGCCGCGGATCATGGCGGCACGGATCATGGAGGCACGGACGACGAGGGATTCCGCCGCACCGGTTCCGCGGACCACCCGCACCAGCAGCGCGAGCCGCGACCGGACACCTCTCCGTCCCCACAGGGACTGGCGCAGGACGCCGGAAACCAGAGCCCCGCGATCGTCGAGATCGGACCGCTCGCGGGCTTCGCCGTGCAGCGCGATCTCATCGTCGACATCGATCCGATGATCGAACAGATCACCCGCCTTAAGCCGTATCTGCAGGCCGACGGCCGTCTGGCCACGACGCACGACGGCAAGGTCGACATGATCGAGTACCTGCAACGACCTGAACAGCTGGCGAAATACGAGCTGCTGAGCGATTGCATCGCCTGCGGCCTGTGCGAGGCGAGCTGCCCGGTGTTCTCCGGCGGCGACGCCTTCATCGGTCCGGCCGCGCTGATCGCCGCCTCGCGTTTCATCAACGATTCGCGTGACCACGCCGGCGACGCCAGACTCGATGCCATCGACACCGCCGACGGCATCGCGGCCTGCCAATCGGTGAAGGCGTGCAGCCGTCCATGCCCACGCGGCATCAATGTCGGCGAGGAGATGTGGCAGCTGACCACGCGGGTCGGGGAACGCTCCGAGCGCAGACGCGACAACGACGAGTGACGCCCCCACGTCCCGAGCGGTGCGCTTGCGGATACACCACGACTAGAGTAGGAACCTATGAACACCATCTCATACACGAATCTGGCGAAGATGTGCGCCTTCGTCGAGGAACGCGCCCTCACCCGCCAATCCGATCGCACCGCACAGCTGCGCCGAGAGGCCGATGCGGCCGGCAACACGCAAAGCTCGGCTGCCCAGGCCGACCTGCTGGCACTTCTGGTGCGCCTGACCCACAGCTCATCGGTCATCGCCATCGGCACCGGTGCGGTGATCGAATCCGAGCGCATCGTCGATGCGCTCGGGGGCCGCGGCCAGTTGACCGCCGTGGACTCCTCGCCGGAGGGTATCGCCGCGGTACGTCGACTGTTCAACACCCTTGATGAGGACACCCAGACCACGTTACGTGCGGTGAATGCCTCCGCCGACGTGTTCCTCGAGCGCCTCAATGCGGGAGCCTACCAGCTCATCGTCGTGTCCGGCGACCCCGCCAACTATGCGCCGGCCTTCGCCCAGGCCCCACGACTGCTCGACGATGGCGGCATGATCGTCTTCACCGATGTCATGGCCATGGAGGGTACCGACGCCAACGGCGGCATGCTCAACCCGGCCGATCGCAGCGCCAAGGCCGTGGCCATGCGCGAACTGCTCGATACCGTCGAGTCGGATGAACGGTTCGATGCCACGCTCACCCCCGTCGGCACCGGGATGTTGCTGGCACTCAGGCGATAGCCCAACCAGTCGGCTCGGCCATTCATCGTCAGTGGCAATCTTCAGCGGTATGGTCCAGTCCGATGGTGCGCCCTTCATCGGACTGCGCTCGCAAGTAGCCCGAACGTCGGAAGATTCATGGCCCGACGAAGCTCCACCCGCGGGGCCGCCCCGCTCAGTGCACCGCGCTCGAGGCGACCTCAACCGCCTCGTCGATGTCATCCGTGAACACGACCAGATTGGGATCCAGCGGGGAGATGAATCCGCGCTTGCCGAGGGTGCCGGTCACCCAGTCGAGCAATCCCCGCCAATACTGCGTGTCGAACAACACGATGGGCATGGATTTGATTTTATGCGTCTGCACCAGGGTGAGCAGTTCGAACATCTCGTCAAGCGTGCCGAATCCGCCGGGGCAGATGATGACACCCGACGAATACTTCACGAACATCGTCTTGCGTACGAAGAAGTAGCGGAAGGTGATGCCCAGATCGACCCACTGGTTCATGCCCTTCTCATGCGGCAGCTCGATGCCGAGCCCCACCGATTTGCCGCCGGCATCCACGGCTCCGCGATTCGCGGCCTCCATGATGCCCGGGCCTCCCCCGGTGATCACCGCGATGCCCCGTTCGGCGACCCCGCGTCCCATGCGCACCGCGTCCTGATACTCCTGTTCCTCCTCGCGCACCCGCGCGGATCCAAAGATGCTCACGGCCGGCCCCAGCTCGGCCAGAGCGCCGAACCCGTCCACGAATTCAGCCTGGATGCGCAGCACCCGCCACGGGTCCATGTGCAGCCAGTCGGTGGACTGCTCGGGCCTGAGCAGGTTCGCCATGGTGTTGTCGTGAGGAATCATCGAGCCCCGCATCATCACCGGGCCTCGCCGGTACTCTTCCTCCGGTGAAACGCCGTGACGCTGCGCGCCACGACCGGATGCATGGCGGTCGTCATCGGTACGACCGCCATCACGACCGTCATCAATACGACCGGTATCAGCGCCACCGACGCCATCGTCATGCTCGTGCTCTGGTAATTCGTTCATTGGACCGCCCGCCTTTCCGCACTCAATCTATCAGAAGACCCTGCGGACAGCGGGCACGCACCTCCGGAACACCCCGGAACACCGCCGTGTTTCACTTTGTGTAGTCAATCGCTCTGAGACAGCCCATCCTCGGCACGTCGCGGTCTTGCAAATCGGCGGTATATGGCCGTTCCTAATTCTGCTCTTTTTCTGGGCCTATGAACAGTACTACACAAAGTGAGGAGCCTACCCGGATCTGGCCTTTGCATGGGTGCATGGGGCATAGAACCGTCGGAACCACGCCGGAACGTGGCGCGGCAAGCCAACGGACCGGCGCACGACGCCAAGCCATGCGGACCACGTGCCATAAGACCGAGGTGCAACTGCCCTCCCTAACTCCGATGCCTACGAACACAGCTTCGGTTCCAGGGAACGGCTGAGCGGAAGGTGGTGGACACGCCGTACAAGATTCGCGTTTCACCTATGAGCTCCGCATGCGATCGACAACTATGTACTTGACTCACAATTCTTGAGTTAACCCCGAGATCAGACGTCATCGTGCCTAATCATGCCTAGAGCGCCAAATCCGAACAAGCAAAAAGCCTTCAGAATCGTAATGATTCCGAAGGCTTAGCGGTGCGCCAGACAGGATTCGAACCTGCAACCTGCTGATCCGTAGTCAGCTGCTCTAATCCATTGGGCTACTGGCGCATATCGTCACAACATTGATCTCCTAGGAAGTCTTGTTTGCGGCAACTCGAATAAGATACCGCAACGATGGGCACGACGCAACTTGGGCCTCCTCTCGGCGTGTCACCACAACCGATCCACGGACCTTGGCCCATGACCCAACAAGCCAAAACCCCTCGATCCCACCCACTCGACCACGACACGTAGCGATGCCATATAGCGATACCACGCCGTGAATTGGACTGATTGTTGTTCACACTGTTGTATTGGACGACGGGTGTCGCTTGGTGTCAATGATACAGGGCCTCGACCTCAGCCGGTGTCCGGCAACCTAGATACCCGCGGAGAATGCGCACCGCCGGTGAATACACAAGGGCCGGCGACCGCACGAAGGCCAAGAAATAACACGAGGGCCGGTGACCGCCGTGGCGAACCATCCGCCATCGCAGCCACCGGCCCTCGTCACCGGTAGGTCGGCATCACTTCTGCCAGCCGACGTCCTCCGGAGCGGGATTGGCGAAGAGCGTCACGCCGTAGTTGGCGAGGTTCTTCTTCGCACCCACGAAGCTCGGAGGCGTGGAAACCGGGATGGTGCCGTAGAGCTTCAGGGCTTCCTTCTCGGCGGCGTTGGCGGCCTTCGTCTGCTCGTCGTAGTCCGACAGGGAGCCGGCCTTCTTGAGCATGGCGTCGATCTCCTTGCTGCCGACGAACGTGAAGTTGCTCGCACCGTCGGAGGTGTAGAGCTGGGGGCCGGCGGTGACGAAGCCGAGGGCGCTGGTGGCCTGCCAGGCCATGGGCAGCACCTGGTAGTCACCGCTGGAAACGGTCTTCGAGAACTTGCTCTCGCTCTGGTTGACGATCTTCACCTTGATGCCCGCGGACTTCATCATGGCCTGGTAGGCACCGGCGAGCGCCTGCTGGGTGGCATCCGTGCCGAAGTAGGTGAAGGACACCTCGAGCGTCTTGCCGCCCTTGGCGTAGTAGCCGTCCGAACCCATCTTGTATCCGGCGGATTCGAGCGTCTTCTTGGCGTTGGCGACGTTGAAGTTGCCTTCGGCGGGGCGGTTGTTCTCATAGCCCTTCTGGAACGGCGAAAGCAGTTCCGAACCCGGCTGCGGCGCTTCCCAGTTCAATCCCTTGAACTGCACCTTGTTGTAGGTGGCGACGTCGAAGGCCTGGGTCAGCGCCTTGCGGACGTTGACGTCCTTGAGCGCCTCGGACTTGCCATTGTACTGCATGACGCGGGTCTTGGTGCTGTAGCCCATGCGCAGGGTGCCGTCGGCGACGGAGCGCACGGTCTTGACCTGATCGGCGGTGCTCACATCATCGGCCGCATCGATCTCGCCGTTTTCGAAGGCGTTGATCTCGGCGGTCGACGCCATCTGCTTGTAGACGACCTTATCGAGCTTGGGCTTGTTGCCCCACCACTTCGGGTTCGGGGTGAACGTGACCTGGGAATCGCTCGACGACGACACGACGTACGGACCTGCGGCCCATTCGTTGTGGGGGTTGTTCACCCATCCGGAGGTGAAGGTCTTGGCGTCGCCGGCCTCGGGGTTCACGAGACTGGTGAACACCAGCTGCCAGGGGTAGTACGGCTTGGCGTACTTCACGATGACCTGCTTGGCGTTGTCGCCCTGCTCCACACTCGCGATGCTGTCGAAGCCATCGGTGCTCGGCGGGTTGTAAGCCTGATCCTTGCCGTTGTAGGCGACCCAGGTCGCCTTGAACGCGGTCCAGTCGATCGGCTTGCCGTCGTTCCAGTTGGCCTTGGGGTTGATGTCGTACTGCACGACCATCGGATCCTTGGACACGAGCTTCATGTCCGTCAGGTAATCCTTGTTGGCCGAGATCTTCGCACCCGACACGTCATTGCCGGCGGTGACCAGGTTGGGCTGGTACCACTGCCACAGGTTCGACATGTAACCGGTGTTGCCGTCGGTGCTCAGATAGTTCCAGTTCGGTCCGATCTCGGAAATCGCCAGGTTCAGCGTGCCGCCGTCCTTGACGTTGTCCCGGGACTGCTGGTTGTAGTAGCCCTTGGTGGCGCTCGGGGTCGGCAGTTCGCCCTTGTAGGACGAGGGAATGCCGGACGAGGGCTCGACGTAGTCGACCTTGGTCTTCGACTCGCTCGACGAGCCGCCGCACGCGGACAGCAGCATGGCCACCGCCGCAGCGGCCGAAACGGCTGCGAGCACCCCGCTCTTTCGTGTTTTCATCCTGTGTCTCCTCTCTGTGGCCGCGGGGTGGGAAACCCCACGACGACCCGGTATGCGAGTGTTCGCATACCGTCTTCATCGCCATTCCGACACGGGGTCGGCCTGACGGTGACAATTCATATCGCCGGCAGGTTCCCGAATGGTCATCGGTGCCGTGCCGGCGCGTGCCCTCACACCCAGTGGCAAGCCGCCAGGTGATCGGGATCGGTGTCCGCCCGGGCGGTCAGGCCCGGACGCTCGTTCAGGCAGCGCTGCTGCGCCTCCTTGCTCAGCGAGACGAACAACGGACAGCGGCCCGCGAATGGGCAACCCGTGAAGGTCTCGGAGGGACTGGGCAGCTCGCCCTGCAGCACGGTGCGCGCACGACGGCGCTCGATCGCGGGATCGGGGACGGGCACGGCCGACAGCAGGGCCTGCGTGTACGGGTGCTTGGGGTGCAGGAAGACCTCGGCGGTCGACCCGCTTTCCACGATGCGCCCCAGGTACATGACCGCGATGCGGTTGGAGATGTGCCGGACGACCGACAGGTTGTGGGCCACGAACAGGTAGGCGATGCCGAGCTTGTTCTGCAGATCCTCAAGCAGGTTGATGACCCCGGCCTGAATCGAGACGTCGAGTGCCGAGACCGGCTCGTCGAGCAGCAGCAGCTTGGGGCTAACCGCCAACGCGCGTGCGATGGCGATGCGCTGGCGCTGGCCACCGGAGAACTGCGTCGGGAAACGATCCACCTGATCGGGGTTGAGCTCGACCAGGGTCATGAGCTCCTCGATGCGCACGCGGATCTCCTCGCGGCTCTTGTGCTGGGCCCTGAGCGGCTCGGCGAGGATGTCGTAGATCGGCAGCCTGGGGTCGAGCGAACTCATGGGATCCTGGAAGATGTACTGGACCATGCCGCGCAGTTCGCGCCGCTTCGCCCGGGCCACATGGTCATCGACGGGTGTGTCGAAAATCGTCACCGAACCGGCCTGCGGCTTGGTGAAGCTCATGATCTCGCTGAGCGTGGTGGATTTGCCCGAGCCGGACTCGCCGACGAGCGCCAGGGTCTCGCCCTCGCGGATCTCGAGGTTCACGCCATCGACGGCATGCACCTCGCCGATCTTGCGCCGCAGGAAGCCCCCAGCCGTGAGCGGGAAGGTCTTGACCAGGCCCTGCACGTCGAGCGCCACGGCACGGTCCTCGCGGGCCACTCCGGCGAATTTCGAGGTGACGCCCTCACTGACCTGGTAGACGTCGGAGAATGTCAGACCTTTCTCGACGATCTCGCCGGCGCGATGGCAGGCGGCGAATTGGCCGGGACGCCCTGGAATGGCTTCGAGGTTCGGCTCGCGCTGTCGGCAGATGTCGATGGCCAGCGGGCAACGGTCGGCGAACGGGCAACCCTTGGGCAGGTCGACCAGATTCGTGGGCGAACCGGGGATGGGCACGAGCCGGCCGGAACGCTCCCGGTCGGAGCGTGGGACGGCGCCGAGCAGACCCATGGTGTACGGCATGGCGGGATGCGCGAAGATGTCGTCGACGGGGGCGCTCTCCACGGGGCGGCCGGTGTACATGACGATGATGTCGTCGGCGATGCCCGCGATGACGCCGAGATCGTGGGTGATGAAGATGACCGCGGCCCCGGTCTCCTGCTGCGCCTTCTTGAGCACGTCGAGCACCTGGGCCTGGATGGTGACGTCCAACGCGGTGGTCGGCTCATCGGCGATGATGACATCGGGGTCGTTGGCGATGGCCATGGCGATCATGACGCGCTGGCGCATGCCGCCGGAGAACTGGTAGGGGAACGACTTGAGCCGCTCCTCCGGTTCGGGGATGCCCACGAGTTCGAGCAGTTCGATCGAACGGTCGCGAATCTGCCGCTCGCCCATATGCGGATTGTGGATGACCAGGGATTCCTTGATCTGGTCGCCGATCGAGAACACGGGCGTCAGGGCCGACAGCGGGTCCTGGAAGACCATGGCGATGCCCTTGCCGCGAATCTTGCTCATGGCCAGGTCGTTCTTGGTCAGGAGCTCTTCGCCGTGCCACGTGATCGACCCCTCGACGTGGGCGTTCGAGTCGAGCAGCCCCATGATCGACATGGAGGTCACGGATTTGCCGGAGCCCGACTCCCCCACGATCCCCAGCGTCTTGCCGCGGTACAGGTCGAAGTTCATGCCGCGTACGGCGCGTACGGTTCCGGCCTCCGAGGCGAAGGAGACGTTGAGGTCACGCACACTGAGCACGGGGGCCTCGCCTTCGTGACTTGTGGCGGCGTGCGGTGCGGCAGGGGCGGCGGTTACGGCCGACGGCGTGGTGGACCGGAATGCGGACCGATCGGTGGTTGCTTCCATTGCGTTGCTCATTACTCAGCCTTTCCCGCCGAACGTGAATAGGGATCGATGGCGTCGCGGAGCCCATCGCCGATCAACTGCACGGAGAACGTGAGCAGGATCAGCACGATGGAGGGGAACAGCAGCACCCAGGGCGCCGTGAGGATGATGCTCTGGCCGTTGTTGAGCAATGTACCGAGGGAGGTGTCGGGGGCCTTGATGCCCAGTCCCAGGAAGCTCAGCGCGGTCTCGCTGTTGACCGCCGACACGACGCCCAGCACGGTGTTGATGACCAGCACCGACCCGAGGTTGGGGATGAGATGGCGCAGGATGATCCGGAACGCCGGGACGCCCATGTACTTGGCCGCCTTGATGTACTCACGTTCGCGCAGGCTCAGCGTCAGGGTCCGCAGCGTTCGCGCGTAGCCGACCCAGCCGAACGCCGTGAGGCCGAAGATCAGCCAGATCCAGTCGTTGCCGCCGGTCGAACCGCTGATGATCAGCGCGATGAGCAGGAAGGACGGCACGACGAGGAGCATGTCGAGCAGCCACATGCCGACCTTCTCCACGGCGCCCTCGAAGTAGGCGATGGCGGTGCCGATGAAGGCGGCGATGATGGTGATCGCGATGGAGCTGATGAATCCGATCGACAGGGAGCGGCCCAGACCCCGGATGATCAGGGCGTACATGTCGGAACCGCCGGTCGTGGTGCCGAGCCAATGATCGGCGCTCGGCGGATCGGACAATGCGGTGAAGTCGGGCTGGTCATACGCCCACTTGGTCAGGTGGCTGCCGACGAGGGCGAAGAAAAGCAGGATCACGAGCATGACGAGTCCGACGACCGCGGAGGGGCGGCGGAAGAAGCGCCTGACGTACAGCGTCATGCGGCCGGTGCGTTTGAAGTCGCTGCGCGGCTTGTCCGTGTTGGGGTCGACGCCGGAATTCGGTGCGGAGTCGGGGTCGGCGGGGAGCCCGGTGGGAATCATGGCCGCGGTGCTCATCGCTGGGACCTTCCTTCTCGTAGTGATGTCATGCCGGCTGCCAGTGGTGTGATGCCTGCCGTACGGCGTCCGGATGTGATTGATGTGTCGTTCATCGCCGTCCCCTAGCTCAGTCGGATTCTGGGGTCGAGCCAAGCCGAGAAGATATCGGCCAAGAGCGCGCCGGTCAGGGTGCACACCCCGCCGAACGCGGCGATGGCGACCGACCCGTTGATGTCGTTGTCGCCGATGGCCTGCACGAAGTAGCTGCCCAACCCGTTGATGGCGAACACCGTTTCGGTGATGACCGCGCCGGTGAAGATGCTCGCGATGGAGAAGGCGACGTCCACGGCGGTGGGGATGAGCGAGGTGCGCAGCGCGTGACGGCGGATGGCCTTGTTCAGCGGCAGGCCCTTGGCCCGGGCGGTGCGCACGTAGTCGGCGTTCATGGTGTCGAGCAGGTAGGTGCGCTGGGTGAGGTGGTAGCTCACGGTGCCGGGGATCGTCATCACGATCGTGGGCAGCACGAGATGCTGCAGCAGATCGAGGAACCAGGCGAACGGATTGCCGCCGCTGTAGGAGTGCAGGCCCGTGACGTAGAAGATGCGCTGCCCGATGCCGTTGTTCATACTCACGGCGAGGTATACGATCACCAGACCGAGCACGGCGGTGGGGATGACCAGGAAGAACGTGGCGATGGAGTTGAGCGTGCGGTCCTGCCACTTGTACTGGCGGATGGCGGTGTACACGCCGATGCTCACGCCGAAGATGATGGAAAGCACGGTGGCCACGGTCACCAACTGCACGGATGCGAGGATACGCGGGGCGATGGCGCCGTTGATCGGCGACTGCTCGGGGCTCAGGCCCCAGTTCCACCGGGTGACGATGCCGGTGAGCCAGCGGCCGTAGCGCACAATGACCGGCGTCTGGTCGTTGATGTTGGCCAGGTCGAGCGAACGGTTGATCGAGGCGATGGGAGGATGCGGATGACGCGACATGTAGTTCGATCGGGGATCCATGAAGGCGCTCGCGAGGAAGTAGGTCATCGAGGTCGCGATGAACAGCATGATGACATAGTTGAAGCAGCGCTTGAGAATGTACTTGATCACCGCGTCCACTCCCCCGTCACCGCGCGAGGCGAACCTTGCGCACCACCATGCGTCACGACTCTCGAATCCACGTCCTGCTCCTTGGTATGGGGCTTGCGCCCGGTATATCGGCCTTGCCCGGACGGCATGCACACCGCCCGACCGCATTCCCGTCGGTTGTTTGGCATTGTAGGAGCAACATGGTTCCCCCTGCGTTTCGACTGCTCCCCGCCATCGAACGGCTGAGTGAGGTCCAAACCCGCATAACGTTGAATTTCCAACGTTTTTGAACTGGCATTACCGAGAGTCGCCGTGGTGCAGTTATAAAAGGAGAGATGTCTTTTCCGTATATGGGACCGCCATTACCATATATTCCAACGTTGTTCCAAGAAAGCGTTCTGAAAACTTTGATAGTATTTACACGATCGAAACATAAGGACCGAAATGCCCTGGATCGAGCCATGATATGGCCGCGCAGACCGCATCGGGCCGGGGATGTCGGAAAAGAGGACCCACGCATGACGACCGAAGAGACGCAGCGCCATCTGCCAGATGTATTCGAGGTCAGTGACCCACGCAACGTGAGGATCATCTCCCACCCGATACGATACGCGGCACTGGAGGAGCTGTTCGAACGGCAGAGGCCTCTCACCGCCACCGAAATCGCCGCCGTGGTCGGCGTCTCACCGAGCGTGATGAGCTATCACCTGCGTGAACTGGGCGCCATCGGCATCGTGCATAAGACCAAGGCGGCCCGCGACGGCAGGGAAAGCCCATGGGTGCCGAGTGCGCGCCACTACAGCGTCGCGGTGAGCGCCGAGCCGCGCTCCCAGGTGCGCATGCGGTTCATGGACGCCATGCTGGTGCCGCTGCGCCGACGCATCGAACGCATGCTGCGGCAACGCATGGAAGCGCGGCGCCGGGGCTGGCTCGAAACCGACGAATACACCGTGCTGTCCATGGGGACCCTCGTGTTGACGCGCGAGGAGGCCCTGGCCGCGAAACGCGAGATCGCCGAGGTGTGGCGGCGCTATGAAATCCTCGGCGAAGGGCGCAAACCGGAGGACTATCCCGTCAACGCCGCCTATGTCTGGTCCTGCCTGCCGGACGACAAGGACGAGAGTCGGCGCTGAGCAGTCGGTCGCAGTGCCCGGTCGGCGAAGCAGGTCATCACAACCTGTCGCCGCACCCGGTTGCCGCAACCTCAAACCACGCGCAGGCGGCAAAGGTCCCCAAAGCCAGGGAGGTCAGGCCACGCGACGGCGATGCGGCTCCACGGCATCGGTGAGCATGCGAGGGGCCGAGGTCCCCTCGACCGCGGGCGCATCCACTACCACCCGACGCACCTGAGGCCGTTGTGGCAGCTCGAACATCGTCGTCTCCAACGTCCGTTCGATGATCGAGCGCAGCCCCCTGGCGCCAATCCCCCGCCGTATGGCCATGGCCGCCATCGAGGAGATCGCCTCGGGGGTGAACTGCAGATCGACCCCATCGAGGGCGAGGAGCTTGCGATACTGCTTGGTCAGCGCATCCGCCGGTTTGACCAGGATATCGCTCAGATCACGTTCGTCGAGTTCGTGGAGCACGCTCACGATGGGCAGTCGACCGATGAACTCGGGCAACAGCCCGAACTCCGAGAGATCGTCGGGATCGGCCTGTTCGAGGAGCTCATGCGGATCGACCTGATGCGTGTGCCAGGAGGCGCCGAACCCGCTTTCGTGCGTGCCCAGCCGTCGGGCCACGATCTCGTCCAAGCCGACGAAGGCGCCGCCGCAGATGAACAATATGCCACGGGTGTCGAGCTGGACGGTCTCCTGATCGCGATGCTTGCGCGTCCCCTCCAACGGTACCGAGGCGATCGTGCCCTCGAGGATCTTGAGTAGCGCCTGCTGCACTCCTTCTCCGCTCACGTCGCGGGTGATGGAGGTGTTCTCGCCGCTCTTGCGGGCGATCTTGTCGATTTCGTCGATGTAGACGATGCCGTGCTGCGCACGCGCCACATCGCCGTCGGCCGCCTGCAGGAGCCGTTGGAGGACGGTCTCCACGTCGTCGCCCACATACCCCGCCTCCGTGAGTGTGGTGGCGTCGGTGATGACGAAGGGGACGTGCATGATGCCCGCGAGCGTGCGTGCAAGGTAGGTCTTGCCGACGCCGGTCGGGCCGATGAGCAGGATGTTGGATTTGGCCACCTTCACGGCGCGCAGCGCGGTATCAAGCCCCCGCTCCCCGGGGTTCCCTCCGCCGGGGAGCGGATCGGAACGTCCTCCCAACCCCGGTTCGGTCGCGTCGCGCAGTTCCATGTTCACACGTTTGTAGTGGTTATAGACGGCCACCGCCAACGTGCGTTTGGTCGCGGCCTGGCCGATCACGTGACGATCGAGATAGTCGGCGATGGCTGCCGGGGTCGGCAGTTCGAGTGATTCCGCACCGGCGTCCGCCTTGTGCTCCTCGGAGATGATGTCGACGCACAGGGCGATGCATTCGTCGCATATGGCGGCGCTCGGACCGGTGACCAGCTTGCGGACCTGCCGTTCGCTTTTGCCGCAGAACGTGCAACGCGGCGCATCCTCGTTATAGCTGATCACATGTCCCATACGACGTCACTGTCCTTCCATGTCTGCCCTGATGTCGACGATACCCCCGACGCCGGTCGCGTCGGGGGTATCGTCATGTGATTCACCTGGGGTTCTACTTGCGGTGCTCGAGCACCGCGTCCACGATGCCGTAGGACTTCGCGTCCTCGGCCGTCAGGAAGGTGTCGACCTCGATGTCCTTGCGGATGCGTTCGACGTCCTGACCGGTGTGCTTGGCCAGCGTGTTCTCGAGCCAGGTGCGCATGCGCAGCATCTCCTTGGCCTGGATCTCGATCTCGGTCGCCTTACCGAATCCCTGATCGATCGCCGGCTGATGGATGAGCACGCGGGCGTTCGGCAGGATGAGCCGCTTGCCCTTGGTGCCGGCCGCCAACAACACCGCGGCTGCGGAGGCCGCCTGCCCGAGACAGACCGTCTGCACATCGGGCTGGATATACTGCATGGTGTCGTAGATCGCGGTCATCGCGGTCATGGAACCGCCCGGGGAATTGATGTAGATCATGACGTCGCGGTTCGGATCCTGGCTTTCCAGGACCAACAGCTGCGCCATGATGTCATCGGCCGACGTGTCGTCGACCTGCACGCCCATGAAAATGATGCGATCCTCGAACAATTTGGTGTACGGATCCTGCGTCTTCATGCCGTACGGGGTCTTCTCGCTGAACTGCGGCAGAACGTAGCGGTTCTGCGCCTGGACGGCGGCGACGCCACGAGGTCCGGCCAACCGGTCGGCCCGGGCGATGAATCGTGCCTCTTCGCTCGCCATGCTCACTCCCCCTTGCTTTCGTCGGATGCGCCCTCGTGCTGCCCCTGGGCCGTCATGGTCTCGGGGGTGGTCACGATCTTGTCGACGAATCCATAGTCCAACGCCTGCTCGGCGGTGTACCAATGGTCGTATTCGTTGTCGCGGTAGATCTCCTCGATCGTGTGACCGGTCTGTTCGGCGGTCAGCTGCGAGAGGGTCTTCTTCATGTCCATGATGAGTTCCGCGTTGATGCGCACATCCGTGGCCGTGCCGCCCACACCGCCGGAAGGCTGGTGCATGAGCACACGGGCGTGCGACGTGATGAAGCGCTTGCCCTTGGTGCCTGAGCTGAGCAGGAACTGCCCCATGGAGGCGGCCATGCCGACGGCCACCGTGGCGACGTCCGGTTCGATGAGCTGCATCGTGTCATAGATCGCCATGCCCGAGGTGATGGAGCCACCCGGGGAGTTGATGTACAGCCAGATGTCGCGCTTGGGATCCTCCGCGGCCAGCATCAGCATCTGGGCGCAGATCACATTGGCGTTCTCGTCCTTGACCTCGGAACCAAGCCAGATGATGCGGTCCTTGAGCAGCCGGGTGAAAATCGGATCCGTGGGCGAGGGTTGTCCCCCATCGTCCATGCTGGGTGAGGATGTCAGAAAATCTGCCACCATATCTCCTTATCGATCGTTATACATGTAGAAGATTACCGCGTCGAAACGACGGCACACGCTAGTTGCGCTGACTGCGAGAACGGGATGTGCCGGGGCGGCGTGACAGCTGGGTGGAGACGAGGCAGGAGACGGCGACGGCGATGCCGGCCGGCACCATGAACGCGAGAGGAGCGGCGCAGAGTTCCATCACGAGACACAGCGCCATGAGCGGGGCATGCTGCGAGGCGGCGAGCAGCGCGCACGCACCGATGAGCGCGTAGGCCGCGGGCGATGCACCGGGGACCAGCAACGTCCACCCCATGCCGAGCAACGCGCCGAGGTTCGCCCCGACGGCGATACCGGGCTGCAGCACCCCTCCCGACGCCCCGGAACGGATGGTGAGTATCGTGACGCCGGCCTTGGCGACCACCGTGACCACAAGTATGAGCGCGACCGCCACGGTCCGGCTGCCCACCCCGGCGACAAGGTTCGAAAACCCGGGAACAAGACGGCCGATCATCGTCGGATCGAAGGCGAGCTGGGCGGCGGCCCGGCCGTTACCGAAGACCTGGGGCAGCACGACGGCCACGAGCCCGGTGAAGGCCGCCGCGGCCGGCATGCGCCAGAGCAGACCGGCATCGCGTCGTGGCCCCGCCTCACCCCACCGCGAACCCGCACGGAAGAGGGCTCCGCCGATGCCGCAGATCGCACCGGCCAGCACGGCGAACACCATGAGACTCGGCGAGCCCGAGGACGGCAGTCCCGGCAGCACATAAAACACGTGGTGGCCATGCTCGACGGCGTCTTTGATGGCGGTGGCGACGGCGGCGGCCAGGGCGGACATGCCGAGCGATACGGCGACCTTCTCCAGGGTCACCTCGGCCAGGAGTATCTCCACCGAGAAGAAGGCCCCGGCCAACGGGGCGTCGTACACGCCCGCCAGACCGGCCCCCGCGCTGACCGCCACCAGCATGCGCCGATCGGCGTCCGACCACGCATAGGTCCATCGCTCGAAACGGGTCGAAGCCCAGCGTGCCAGGCGCAAATACCGCTGGGCCAGCATCGCGGCGAACTCGCGCGGTGCCACCTCCCTGCCGATCGAAGACCCGGAACCGACGATCACGATCTGCAACAGGACATGGACGGTGGTCTGCCACCACGGCATCTCGTCGCCGGCGACCGCCCGACCGACGCTTGGCACACGTGTGGTCCGGGTGCGCAGCACCCACCAGATGAGGGCCGCGATCGCCGCGCCCACGACCACCGAGATCACGCGGCGGGATGCGGATACATGAAACGGGCCGGGGATCGAGGAATTCTCGATGAAACCCATGGCGACCCGCTCGATACCCAACAGCAGCAACGACAGCCCTCCCGCCGCGATGCCGATGAGCAGGCCCAGCACGATCACGGCCATTGCGAGATGGCCCATCCGTCGTCGATCGTTCATGCTCCGACCTTTCCCGTGGTTCGTGGCAGGTGGTTCGTGGCTGGTCGAGTACCGACAGACGATTACCCATTGATGATCGCCGGACGAGGGCCGATCATCTATGACGAAGGCCCGAAGTCAGGACAGACCCCACATCGCAATGCTCCGATGCATGGGTACCGCCGGACCTCGGGCCCTGAAACCGCTCCCGGCCGAATCGACCGGTGTTCCGCGCCTTGGCTGCCGGCCATCATGGCGTGCGCTCAGGCACACGCCACATCATGCACGCATCTTGGGCGTGCGGACGCCGTCAGCCGGAAGTCGCCTACTTGGACGACTTGGGATCCTTCGACACCTCATCCGCAACCGCGGCCGCGGCGGATGCCGCTTCCACGCTCTCGGACTCCTCGTCCTGTGCCTCTTCGCCGAGGAAGGCGGACAGGTCGAGGACCTCGTCGCCGCTCTTGAAGGTGACGGCGCGCATGCCGGCGAGCAGACCCTTGGAACGACCCACCTCCTGCACCGCGGAACCAAGCTGGCCGTTGTTGACGATCGCGTTGATGAACTGGCTGGGATCCATGCCGTACTGCTGGGCGATGGAAGCCAGGAAGTTGGTGACGTCGGCCTGGGACACCTGGACCTTGACCTCTTCGGCGAGGGTGTCGAGGACCATCTGATCGCGCAGTTCCTTGACGGCGCTCTCCTCGGCCTCCTTCTTCTGCTCGGGGGTGGCGCTCTTCTCGTCGGTCTTGAGATTCTTGAGGTGCTCGGCCACCGCATCGGCCTTCACGCCCTTGGGCACCGGGATCTCCGCGCCCTCTTCAAGCCTGGCGATGAAGGCGTCGCGCGCCTCGGTCGCCTGACGGCTCTCGGCGTCACGTTCGCTGGCCTTGCGCACGTCGGCCTTGAGCTCGTCGAGCGTGTCGAATTCCGAAGCGTCCTTGGCGAAATCATCGTCGAGGTCGGGCAGTTCCTCGGTCTTCACCGAGTTGACCTTGACCTTGACCTGGGCCTTCTGGCCAGCGTGGTCGCCGGCCTCGAGCGTGCCTTCGAACGTCGTCTCCTCGCCCGCGGACAGGCCGTCGAGCGCCTCATCGAGACCGTCGAGCATGGTGTTCGAACCGAGTTCGTAGCTCACGCCCTCCTGGGAGTCGACGCTTTCACCGTCGATGGTGGCGTTGAGATCGATGTTGGCGAAGTCGCCCTTGCCCGCGGGACGATCGACGCCCACCAGGGTACCGAAGCGCTTGCGCAGCGTTTCGAGACGATTGTTCACATCCTCATCGGTGACCTCGGGCTTGGCGACCTCGATCTCCAGGCCCTCGAGCTTCGGCAGCTCGATGTCGGGACGACGCTCGACGGTGGCGACGAACTTGAGCTTGGTATCGTCCTTTTCGGTCGACGGCACGTCCTGCACGTCCAGCTGAGGCTGGGCCATCGGGCGGACCTTCTTCTCCTCCAACGCCTTGGAGTAGAGATCAGGAACGGCCTTGTTCACCGCTTCGCCGGCGACGGCGGCGAAGCCGACACGCTGGTCGATGATCTTGCCGGGCACGTGGCCCTTGCGGAACCCGGGGACGTTGACCTGCTTGGCGATCTCCTTGCGGGCACCGTCCAGATAGGGGGCGAACTCCTCCGGATCGACGGTGATGGTGAGCTTCACCTTGGTGGGCTCGAGATTCCTGACGCTGATTTTCACTCTTGCGCTCCTGAATTACGGTTTTTCATGTGCTTCTGCCATGTGGCAACCGTTACATGATAGCGCGAGTTACGGACGCTGAGACCAGATCCACCTGCCATTGGCGCGCACCCTGATCACGCAGGAATGACGCGACGTCGCACTCCTGCGGCGCATCCGTCCAGCACAGGTTGCGCAGCATCTGGGGTTTGACGAGCAGCTCGGGCGGCGTTCGGGTGTCCTGGGATATCTGATTGATCGCCTTGCGGGCGGCCTGCAGCCGTACATAGCGTTCGGGATGCCTGGTCGACCACACACGCATGGATCGCGGCGCGTTCGCGTGGACCTGCTCATGGGGTTCGGGCATGGTGGGCCATTGGTCCTCGGGCAGCGCCAACGCCTCCTGGATCACTCGTTTCCATGCCGCGGGCTTCACCTGCCGCTGTATGGGTCCGTACCGTTCGAACATCTTGTCCTGCTCACCCCCCGTATGGATCCTCACCCGTTCGTTCAGGATGCGCATGGCACGAAACTCCTTGGCGTTGCGGGGCTTGGTGCGGGCCGCGGCGATGATGGCCGCGTCCGACAGCAGCAGCGTGGGGGCGATGTCGTGAAGTCTGGCCAATCGCTCGCGTTCCTCCCACAGCGCCTTGGCCACGGCTTGCCCCTGGGGATCGTGCCCGAGCACGGTGACATGCGAGAGCCTCATCCATGGGGTCGGATGCGGGGGGCGCGGCGTCATGCCCTTGTGCAGTGCATAGGCGAACTCCTCCTCGGCCCACCGGTCCTTGCCGGCTTTGACGAGTGCGTCATGCAGACGGTGCCTGAGTTCGATGAGCAGTTCCACATCCAACGCCGCGTAATTGCGCCAGTCACGGGGCAAGGGCCGATACGACCAGTCGGCGGCGGAATGTTCCTTGGCCAAGGTCAGCCCCAGCAATCGTTCGGTGACCGCCGCCAGACCGAAGCGGTGCATGCCGAGCAGCCGGGCGGCGATTTCGGTGTCGAACAGCTCCGACGGCCTCATGCCCAGCTGGGAGTACCCGGGCAGATCCTGGAGCGAATCATGCAGGATCCAGACCGCACCGTCCACGGCGCCGTTGAATTCCTCCCAGTCGACATGCCGATCGCCCAGTGCGATCGGATCGAACAGGACGATCCCCGCGCCGTCGCGTTTGAACTGCACGAGCCAGTCCTCATGTCCGTAGCGGAATCCCGATGCACGCTCGGCATCGGCGGCCAATGGGCCACGCGCCCCGGCCAGACGCTCGCACGCCTCGTGGAAACCCTCCAGCGTATCGACGACCTCGGGTATCCCCTCGCGCGGTTCCTTGAGCAGTCTGGGTTCATCGGCCAACCGGAGCATCCTCCTCGTCATGGGCGCCGACCACCGCACTCCCCGGCTCGATGGTTCGTTCAACGATTCGCTCAACGATTCGCTCATCGGGGGGTGCAGCCGCGCGGCGTCCGGGCTTTCGCCCGTTCTCAACACAAAACGCCGCCCAGCATACTCCCCACGAACAACCGCGCCCGGCTGGCCCATACCCGCGGGCTCATGGATATATCCCATGGGTCAGAACACCGTAGGTCGATACGAGCGTGTGTGAGAGGAGGGTGAGTGGGTTACACCATGGTAGGCGAACGGACCGTGGGTTAGAACACGGTGAAGCCGTGCGCCTCGAACTGGCGCCTGACCCGGTCCTTGAGTTCGGCCGAAGGACCCTTCTGGTGTTCGAGCGGATACGGGATGCGCAACTCGTGCCATTTCGGCCGCCCCAGCTGGTGGAAGGGCAGCACGTCGATATGCTCCACCGCGCCGTCGAAGGACTCGCAGATGCGGGCGATGTTCTCCACGTTCTCGGGGGCGTCCGTAAGGCCGGGGATGAGCACGAAACGCACCCAGATCTTCTTGTGGTGCGCCGCCAGGCGTTTGCCGAAGGCGATGGTGGGGGCCAGCATGCCCCCCGTGAGGACCTTGTAACGCTCCTCGTCGCCGGCCTTCACGTCGAGCAGGCACAGATCGATGTCCTCGATCATCTCGTCGGTGTAGTTCTTGTTCAGGAAGCCCGCCGTATCGAGGCAGGTGTGCACGTCCATCTCCTTGGCGGCCCGGAAGACGCGCGACACGAAGGCCGGCTGCATCATCGATTCGCCGCCCGAGAAGGTGATGCCTCCCCCGGTGGCCTGGAAGACGTCGCGGTAGCGCGCCACCTTGTCGATCATCGCCTCGAGATACACCGGCTGCCCGTCACGCATCTTCCACGTATCGGGGTTCTGGCAGAACTGGCAGCGCAGGGGGCACCCGCTCATGAAGACCGTCATCCTGGTGCCCGGACCATCGACGGCCGTGTTGATGTCCCAGGAATGCACGAAGCCGATATCCCCGGTCTTCAGCGCCGCGATGCGGTCGTGCCTGTCGAGGCCGATGGGTGATTCGAAGCCCGACAGGCCGCCCATCAACGTGCGCCGCGCATACTCCTTGGACACCTTGAGCATATGCGGTGTGGTGGTGTGGAAAGCCGTCATCGCGGACATCATCGTCGACATCATCGTCCTCCTTGGGAACCTATCCCATTCATAGTACCGAAAAGCGCCGGTAGCGTCATCGACCAAGCTACGCCTGCGGCGCAACGTGTCATACGGTGGGCGGGCGGTGTCGCGGATCGCACATCACACGCCCGGAACGCAGCATGGCGCAACGGGACGCACCACGACACATGACGCACCACGACATGACAGGGGGCGAGGCTTCTCGCCCCGCCCCCTGCACTTACCTCAACCCGCGGTTCGCGCGACACCCGTTCAGATGGCGGGCGCCGCGGATCCGTTCACCGGGCCGACCTCCATTCAGTCAACGACCGAGCCTGGTGGAAGGTACGGGAGATGACGTCGAGCTGCTGCTCGCGGGTGAGCTTGACGAAGTTCACCGCGTAGCCCGAGACGCGCACCGTGAGATGCGGGTACTTCTCGGGATGAGCGACGGCGTCCTCGAGCTGCTCCTTGCGCAGCACGTTGATGTTGGCGTGGTACAGACCGTGACCGTTGCCCGCATCGAGGATGCCCACGAGGTTGTTCACCCGCTCGGACTCATCGCGGCCCAGGCCGTCGGGCGTGATCGTGTTGGTCAGCGAGATGCCATCGAGCGCATCGTCGTAGTCGATCTTGCCCACGGAGAACATCGACGGCAGCATGCCGTGCGCGTCCATGCCGTTCTCGGGGTTGGCCCCGGGAGCATAAGGCGCGCCCTTCTTGTGGCCCGAAGGGAAGGAGCCGGTGTTGGTGCCGTACTCCACGTTCGAGGTGATGGTCAGGATGGACTGCGTCGGCACGGCGTCGCGATAGATCGGCAGGCGCTTGATCTGCCCCATGACGGTCTTCACCGTCCACGTGGCCAGCTGGTCGGCGCGATCGTCGTCGTTGCCATAGACCGGGAAGTCGCCCTCGGTGCGGTATCCGACCACCAGGTCGTCATCGGCGCCCTCGACGTACTCGGCCTCGTGACCCTCGAGGTTCTTGGCGTCCTTGTTGTAGATCGGGTAGACCTTGGCGTACTTGAGCGCGGACAGGGAGTCGGCGGCGATCGACAGGCCGGACATGCCGCAACCCAAGGTGCGGTAGACCTCCTTGTCGTGCAGCGCCATCTCGATGGACTCGTAGGCGTACTTATCATGCATGTAGTGGATGATGTTCAACGCCTCGATATAGGTCTCGGACAGCCACTGCAACGCCTTCTCGTAGTTGCTCTTGACCTGCTCGAAGTCCAGGCTGCCGTCGGCCGACGGGCGAACGGGCTCGATGATGCCCTTGTCGATGACCTGCATGCCGGTCATCTCGTCGCGACCACCGTTGATGGCGTAGAGGAACGCCTTCGCGGAGTTGACGCGGGCGCCGAAGAACTGCATCTGCTTACCCACGCGCATCGGGGACACGCAGCACGCGATCGCGGCGTCGTCACCCCAGTGGTTGCGAATCTCCTTGTCGGACTCGTACTGGATGGCCGAGGTGTCGATCGAGATGCGTGCGCAGAAGCGCTTGTAGCCCTCAGGCAGCTTCGGATCCCAGAAGATGGTGATGTTCGGCTCGGGACCGGGTCCCAGGTGCTCGAGCGTCAGCGTGTTGAGCAGACGGAACGAGGTCTTGGTCACCATCGGGCGGCCGTCATCGCCGAAGCCCGCATCGGACCAAGTGGCCCAGTATGGATCGCCGGAGAAGATCTTGTCGTAGTCCAGCGTACGCAGGAACCGCACGATGCGCAGCTTCATGACGATCTGGTCGATGATCTCCTGGGCGCCCTGCTCGTCGAGCGCGCCGTTCTTGAGGTCGCGCTCGAAATAGCAATCGAAGAACGCGGAGTTGCGGCCGAAGCTCATGGCCGCGCCATCCTGGCTCTTGACCGAGGCGAGGTAGCCCATATAAGTCCACTGCACCGCCTCCTGCGCGGTCACCGCCGGGCGGGAGAGGTCGAGACCGTATTCGTTGCCCAGCTTAAGCAGCTGCTTGAGTGCCTTGATCTGATCGTCGTGCTCTTCACGGAAGCGGATCCAATGCTCGATCTCGGGCTCGGTGAAATCGTTGCGATACGGAATCGAATCCTTGTCGCGCTTCTTCATCGCGATGAGCTCGTCGACGCCGTACAGGGCGACGCGACGGTAGTCGCCGATGATGCGGCCACGGCCGTAAGCGTCGGGCAGACCGGTGAGAATCTTGTTGTGACGGGCGATCTTGATGTTGCGTGTGTAGACGCCGAAGACACCGTCGTTATGGGTCTTACGGTAGCGGGTGAAGATCTTCTTGATCTCGGGATCGGGCTCCTTGCCGGCCTCCTTGATGGCCTGCTCGACCATGCGCCAGCCGCCGTTGGGCATCATCGCACGCTTGCAGGGGACATCGGTCTGCAGACCGACCACCACGTTGTCGACCTCCGGGCTCTCGATGTAGCCGGCCGGGAAGGCGTCGATACCCGCCGGGGTGTGGGTGTCGACATCGTAGACGCGCTGCTTGCGCTCGACGGCGAGATAATGCTCGTCAAGATATTCCCACATGCTCCTGGTCTTGTCGGTGGCGTCGGCCAGGAAGGATTCATCGCCCTCATACGGCGTGTAATTCTTCTGGATGAAGTCGCGGACATCGATGTCGCGCTCCCAATTGCCACCATTGAAGCCATGCCAGGCTTGTGCTTTGAGTTCCTCGGGAGACAGAGCGGCTTCTTCGACTGCTGTCATAATCACTCCTTCGTGTTGTACGAAACGCTCTCATGCGCCCCGCCTGAGGCCATTGTAGGCACCCTTAGTCGACAACGTCTCGGAACTCAACGTGAGTTACCTCACACTGCACCGTGGCATACGCACCATATCGTGTGAACGTTCACGTCACGACTGGTCCTTCTACCGGTCCGCCACCCGGCCATCCCCGCGATCGGTGCCGTCATCGTCACCCCACCGGTTCCACGCCTTCGTTTCGGCGTCCCACAGGGCGTTGCGCTCCTCGGCGATCTGGAACGCACGCATGGCGTCCTCCCTGCTGGCATATGGCCCCATGCGTTGGGTCACGGGGGACTTCATGCCCAACTCGGGTTCGCCGGTGACGGTGTTGACGTACCACTGCGCCCGTTCACCGTAGCCTTGGTCCGGCATGCCGGCGTCGTGCCGACCACCGGCGTCACCCCTTGTGTCCGCACGTTCTCCTTCGTGGGAATCGACCCTGTCGTCATCCATGTTCCGCTCCTTCGTTCATCGTCACGATACGGTGCAACCGCACGACCGGCCGCCGTTCGAGGGACCGTGGTCCCCCACCCCGCTCATTCCCTGAATGCGCTGGTGATCGGCAGCCTGCGGTCGCGGCCGAACGCCAAGGCCGTCACCTTAGGACCAAGCGGATACTGCCGCCGCTTCCATTCGGCCCTATCCACCAGGCGCATCACCGTATCGACGGTATCCTCGTCGAACCCGTCACACAGCAGGTCGGCCCTGCCGTGGGCATGCTCGATGTAGGCCGCCAGCACCTGATCAAGCAACTCGTACTCCGGCAGGGAATCGGAATCCTTCTGCCCGGGGCGTAGCTCGGCGCTGGGCGGCTTCTCGATGCTGCTGCGCGGGATGAGCTCGCCGACGTCGTGCGCGCCGTGCCGGGCATGCCACACGAGCACCTGCCCCAAGGCCATACCTTCGGAGGCGGCCTGGTTGCGCCAGCGGGCCAGATCCCACACCCGGGTCTTGAGCAGATCCTTGATGGGGGCGTATCCGCCTACGGCGTCGCCGTAGATGGTCGAATACCCGCAGGCGAGTTCCGACTTGTTGCCCGTCGCCAGGGCCAGCAGATTGCGGCTGTTGGAGTAGGCCATCACGATCACGCCACGCACGCGGGCCTGCAGGTTCTCGGCCGCGACCCCTTCAAGGGACAGCTGCCGCTGGAAGGCGGTGAACAACGGCTCGATCGGCCGGACGTCGTACCGTGCGCCCAGATTGCGCGCGAGTTCGGCGGCGTCATCCTTCGAACCGTCCGAGGAGTACATGCTCGGCATCGAGATGCCCTGCACGTTCGCTCCTCCGCAGGCGTCCGCGGCCATGGTCGCCACGAGGGCCGAATCGATGCCACCGGACAGCCCCAGGCACACGCCCGTGAAATGGTTCTTGACCATGTAGTCCGCGAGCCCCAGCACGCAGGCCGCGTAGACCTCGTGATCGGGGTCGAGGGCGGCGGCGATGCGCGCCCGGCGCTGATGATCGGCGCTGCTGTCGAAATCCCAGAAGTCGATCGCCGGGGAGAACATGACCGAACGCTGCAATACGGTGCCGTCCGCGTCGACCACGAAGCTGCCGCCGTCGAAGACCAGATCGTCCTGTCCGCCTACCTGGTTGAGGTAGATGACCGGGGCGTTGACCTCATGCGCGCGCCGAGCCGCCAGATCGACGCGGGTATGCACCTTGCCCTCCTCGTAGGGCGAGCCATTGATGGTCAGGAGCAGATCGATGTGTTCCTTGGCGAGTTGCGCGACGGGGCCGCCATCCTGCCAGATGTCCTCGCATATGGCCAGGCCGATACGGACACCGTCCACATCGAGCACGACCGAACGCTCGCCGGAGGAGAAGATGCGGAATTCGTCGAAGACCCCGTAGTTGGGTAGGAAATGCTTGTCGTATCCGGCCCAGACGACCCCGTCGTGCAGGACGACGAGACGGTTGCGGGGCTTGTCGCCCTCGACATCGGTGCCCACGGTGCCCGCCACGACGAACAGGTCACCCATGTGCTCCTTCTTGAGCGCCTGGGCCAACGCATCCGCCTTGTCCCAGGCGGCCTTGCGGAAGGTGGCACGCAGGGCGAGATCCTCGATCGGATACCCGGTCAGCGTCATCTCGGGGAAGACGACGACCCGGGCTCCCCCTCGGCGGGCCCGGCGCGCATATTGCATGACCAGGGCGGCGTTGCCGTCCAGGTCACCCACGCAGGTGTCGATTTGTGCCAGGGCGAAACGCAGTTGAGTCATGCACCCATACTAACCCCGCAACCGGGCGTCTCCCCGAGGGTTCCCCAGCCGTGAACGGCGCAGGGGACCCATGGTGGGAGCTAGCGGCCCAATTCGTCCAGCACCCGCAACGCCGCATGCGCGTAGAAGCGTGCGGTCGGTGCAATGGCATCGTCGAGGGCGACGAACCGCGGGCTGTGCAACCCGTGATAACCGGGCCGCCCGTTCGACCCGATGAAGGCGAACAGCAGCCGGGTGCGGGACGCATACTCGCAGAAATCCTCGCCCGCCATCGATGGGCGTATCGCCGCCAAGGTCGCATATCCGGGCACATCCTGCATGACGGCCTTGACCAACGCGGCATCGCTGACGAGCGGTATCGCGAAATCGTTCCAATCCACGTCGGCGGTGATGCCGTAGGAGGACGCCGTGCCCGCGACGATCTCACGGAAACGACGCTCGGCCATGGCCCCGTCCTCCGGGTAGAAGTAGCGTACGGTCCCCATGAAACCGGCCTCGGCGGGGATGACGTTCCACACGTCGCCGCCGCGCACCGCGGTCACCGACACCACCAATGGATGGAACGGCGTCTCGTTACGGCTCACGATCGTCTGAGTGGCCAGGATCATCGAGGCGAGCGCCTCGAGGGGTCCGGTGCCGCGGTCCGGGTACCCCGCGTGCGTGCCCTGGGCGTGCAGGGTGACCGAGAACTTCACGCATCCCGCCATCATCGGCTCGACGCCGACGGCGATCTGCCCCGGCTCGTAGTCGGGATTGTTGTGCGTGCCGATGATCGCGTCGATGCCGTCGAGGACACCGGCGTCGACCAGGGCCTGAGCCCCTTCGCCGGTTTCCTCGGAGGGTTGGAAGACCAAGGTGATGTCCCCGTGGACGGCATCACGGTGGCCGGCGAGCCATTGCGCGGCGGCCAGCAGCCCGGTCATGTGGATGTCGTGCCCGCAGCCGTGCATGACCCCATCGTTGCGTGAACTGTCGGCCTGGCCGGTCTGTTCGGTGATGGGCAGAGCGTCGATATCCGCGCGCAGGGCGATATGCGGCCCCGGATGGGCCCCGTGGATGAGGGCGAGGACCCCTGATGACACGGGGTTGTCGAGGATTTCCACGCCATGTTCGCTCAACCAACGGGTCAGGTACGCGCTGGTGTCGCGCTCGCGGAATCCGAGTTCCGGATGGGCGTGCAGATGATGGCGCACCTCCAGCAGCTCGTCCCCTATCGTGATGTCCACGTCTTCATGATCGACCATGATGATGCCTCCATACTCTGTGCCGACGCAACCAATCCGTATCGACGAAACCCTCCTCGACGGATGCCGCACGCGACGGGCACCCTACCGACCGGTCTCATGCCCACCGATGTCTTGCCGTCCGGTTTAGTGCTGACGGTTGATCATGCGTTTGGCGAAGGCGTTGGCCACCGCCTGCACGCATTGGACCAGGACGATCATGATGATCACCGCCGTCCACGTCACGACCGGATCGAACTTCTGGTAGCCGTAGGCGATGGCGAAATTACCCAGTCCGCCGCCACCGATGTATCCGGCCATCGCCGACATATCGAGCACCGCGATGAACATGAAGGCGTAGGCCAGGATGAGCGGACCCAGCGCCTCGGGAATAAGCACCGTGCGGATGATGGTGAATTTCGAGGCGCCCATGGAACGCGCGGCCTCGATGACACCGGAATCGACGGGCACGAGGTTCTGCTCCACGAGACGGGAGGTGGCCACCGTGCACATCACGACCATGGGGAAGACCGCGGCCGCGGTGCCGATCGACGTGCCGACCACCGAGATGGTCACCGGTTGCATGGCGGCCAGGAAAATGATGAACGGGATCGGCCGGATGATGTTGACGACCGTGTCGAGCACCCGATAGACGACGGCGTTGCCGAACAGGTTCCCGGGACGGGTGCCGTAGAGCACCACGCCGAGGATGAGCCCGAGGAACCCGCCGATCAACAGGGTGGCGCAGACCATCTCCAACGTCTGCGCCACCGAATCGATCAGGAGCGGGCGCAGCACCTGCCAATCGCGCTCGCCCACCGCCTCGACCACACCGGCGCCATGCGCGTCGCCGTACCATACGAATTCCCGCATCACGCGTCCTCCCCTACCTGATCGTTCGTTGCATCGTTCGATGCATCGTCCAGCGCATCGTCCGTTACGCCGTCCCTTGCGCCGGTATCCCTCACCCGAGCCACGGCATCGTCGTAGGCGACCGGTGCCGCGGCGGTCCCGAAATCGACCACATCGCTGTGCTCTCGCAGGGCCTCGAGGAACGCGTCGGCTCCCGGACGGCCCATATCGAGTTCGTAGGTCATGGCGCCGACGGCCGCGCCGCCGACGGTATCGATGCCGCCGAACAGCAGGTCGCTGCGCATGTCATAGCGGGCGAGCAGCTCGGAGACGTCCTGTCCGGAGACCGGCACCGCGGGCCGGTCCGGCCCCGAGGCGACCGGCCGTTGCCGGACGAGGACCGTGACGATGCGCCCGGACCACTCCCGGTGCAGGGCCTCTACGCGGGCCTCATCGGGCACGCCGGCGAGCGCCGTGGCGATGAACCGCCTAGTCACGTCCCGCCGGGGCGCCGCGAAGACGTCATACACCGGTCCACGCTCGACGACACGGCCTGCACTCATCACGGCGACGCGGTTCGCGATCCGTTGAACCACGGCCATCTGGTGGGTGATGAGCACGATGGTGACGCCCAGGCGTTCGTTGACGCGCTTGAGCAGCGCCAGGACCTCTTCGGTGGTCTCGGGGTCCAGCGCGCTGGTGGCCTCGTCGGCCAGAAGGATCTTGGGGTTCGTCGCCAGGGCGCGGGCGATGCCGACCCGCTGCTTCTGCCCGCCCGACAGTTGAGACGGATATTTCGAGGCGTGGTCCTCGAGACCGACGAACTCGAGCAGCTCGCGCACCCGGCGCTCCTGGTAATCCTTGCGCCAATGGTCGAGCTGCAGCGGATAGGCGATGTTCTGGGCGACCGTCTTGGTCGAGAACAGATTGAACTGCTGGAAGATCATGCCGATCTTCTGTCTGATGGTCCGCAGCTTCGTCTCCGACAACCCGGTGATATCGGTGCCCATCACCCTCACCTGGCCGGACGTGGGCCGTTCCAGAGCGTTGATGAGACGCACCAACGTGGACTTGCCGGCGCCGGAGTACCCGATGATGCCGTAGATGTCGCCGGCGCGCACGCTCAGGCTCACATCGTCCACCGCACGCACGACGCCCTCGTGCGCGGTCTCGCCGCCCTTGCGACGGAACTCCCGGACCACATGGTCCAGCGTGATGATCTCGTCTGCCATTGCCACCGCCATTCATCCTCACATCCGGTACTGGTACAACCCCCACTGCGAGAGACGCACCGCGTTCGTGTCCGGGCGCCTCGCCGCGCGAGCGGACATCATGCTACTCGCCGCTCCGGTCGTGGCTGGATGGTGCGGCGATCAGGCGATCGCCGCACCATGGACACGTCACCGCGGACCGGGGTCCGTCCTCTGCGTCAGCGGGTGGACCCGTGGCCTACTTCGCCGACCCGGCGTCCCGTTCGATGTCCGCCAGGAACCCTTGCAGGTCGGCGGCGCTGTACTTGGTCGCGAACGAGGCGGTGCCGTTGAATTTGCGCTGCAGCGCGTCGAGCACCTCCTTGCTCTGGAAGATGGTGACGACCTTGCGGTAGACGGGATTGTCGACGTCGGCCTTGCGGGCCACGAAGACGTTGATGTACGGCCGGGCCGAGGCGCTGTTCGCGTCGTCTCGGTAGATGGCGTCGGTGGTCTTGAGCCCGGCGTCGGACACGTAGTCGTTGTTGATGACGCCCGCGGCGACCTGGGGGTCCTTGAGCGCGTTGGCGACCTGCTCCGCCTTCAACGCGGTGACCTTGACCTTGGAGGCGCTCGCGTCGACGTCCGCGGGTGTCGAGAACGCCGTCCACTTGCCCTTGAGCTTGATCAGGCCGGCGGATTCGAGCACGCCGAGTGCGCGGGCCTGGTTCGTCTCGTCGTTGGGGATGGCCACCGTGCTGCCCTCGGCGATCTGCTTGACGTCGCGGACCTTGGCCGAATAGATGCCCATCGGGTAGATGGCCACGCCGCCGATCGGGCGCAGCGTCTTGTTGTTCTTGACGTTGTAGTTGGCCAGGTAGAGCAGATGCTGGAACTCATTGAGGTCGAGGTCGCCGGCGTCGAGCGCCGGGTTCTCGGAGGTGTAGTCCTGGAAATCGACGATCTTGACGGACAGATGCTCCTGCTCGGCCTTCTGCTTGAACACGACCCACTGCGGGCTCGTGGCACCCACGACACCGATTTTCACCGGATTGGAAGGCGTGCCCTTGGCCGCCTCCCCGTCGCCCGAACGCAGGGCCCTCACGCCGAACACCGCCGCGACGGCCACCAGGGCCACCACGAGCACCGCGATGATGATGTTGCGCACGGTGTGGTTTTCACGCACCGGCTCCTCCGGGGCACCTTCGGCCCCGGACCATTGATTGTCGTCTGCCATGGTCTCTGTCCTCTCATTCACTCTCCGCCGCGGCACCCCTCGGGCGCCCGGACACCGTCACTATACGGAACGACGCCCGCTCCGGGCAACGGCGAGCCCATACGCGTTGGTTATAGCCCGTTGCAGAACCCCGGAGCCGCAACGATTCGCGCCGACGGACATCCGGTGCGGCACGCCCGTCGACGTCCCGCTGCCATGACAGACTGACACCCATGAGCACCATCATCATGCATACCTCAGCAGGTAACGTCACCATCACCCTCTTCGACGATCAGACGCCGAAGACGGTGCGCAACTTCCTCGACCTCGCCACCGGGGCCCGCGAGTGGACCGATCCGGCCACCGGCGAGGCCTCGACCAAGCCCTTCTACGACGGTCTGACCTTCCACCGCATCATCAAGGACTTCATGATCCAGGGCGGTTGCCCGCTGGGCACCGGCACCGGCGGCCCGGGGTACGACTTCGACGACGAGATCGTGCCGGCGCTGACCTTCGACCACCCGTATCTGCTCGCCATGGCGAACGCCGGCCTGCGCCGCGGGTCCGACGGCAAGGCCCATGGCACGAACGGTTCGCAGTTCTTCATCACGACCGTCCCGACCCCTTGGCTCAACGGCCACCACACCATCTTCGGCGAGGTCGCCGATCCGGAATCCAAGGCGGTCGTCGACAAGCTGCAGGCGCTGCCCACGGACCGTCGCGATGCGCCGTTGGAACCCGCGTTCATCGAATCCATCGAGGTGCTTCCCGCCTGACCAGTACTGATCAGGCCATGCGGCATGACCGTCATGGCCCGGTCGCCGACACGGCCACGAACCCAACGCCCGGACTCCCCGCTTACCGCGGTGGGAATCCGGGCGTTCGTCGTATTGGGCGTCGCCGATTCAGATGCTGCGCAACCGTGGACGTGCGGAATCCTTGGCTCCGGTGATGCGATAGACGTCGAAGACGCCGTCGATCTTGCGCACCGAGGCGAGCAGACGGTTGAGATGCTGGGGGTCGGCCATCTCGAAGGAGAACTGGCTGGTCGCCACGCGGTCCGATCCGGTGGACACCGAACCGGAGATGATGTTGACGCCGTGGTCGGAGAGCACCCGGGTCACATCCGACAGCAGATGCTGACGATCGAGCCCCTCGACCTGGATCTTGACCATGAACAGGCCCTTGGTGCTCGTCCAGGAGACCTCGATGACGCGCTCGGGCTGGTTCTGCTCGAGGCTGAGCATGTTCTGGCAATCGGCGCGGTGCACGGAAACGCCGTCGTTACGGGTGATGAAGCCCACGATGGAATCCCCCGGCACCGGCGTGCAACAGCGGGCCAGCTTGACCCAGACGTCGCCCACGCCCTTGACCGAGATGCCGGTCGAACTCGTGGTCGTGCGGTTGCGTTCCATCTGCCGCAACGGCAGGGCCTCCTGCTCGACCTCCTCGTCGACCTCATCGGACCCCGCGTCCTTGACCAGGTGGGCGATGACGTTCTGCGTGGAGACCTGACCCTCGCCTATCGCCGCCATCACGGCGTCGGCGTTGTCGAAGTTGAGATCGTCGGCGATGCCGACCAAGGCTTCCGGGGTGAGCAGCGTGGCGACGGGCAGGTTGCGCTTGCGCATGGCGCGGGCCAATTCGTCCCGGCCCTCCTCGATGGCCTCGGAACGACGCTCCTTGCTGAACCACTGCCTGATCTTGTTGCGCGCCTTGGGGCTCTTGGCGAAGCTCAGCCAATCGCGCGACGGACCGGCGTTGTCGGATTTCGAGGTGAGGATCTCGACCGTATCGCCGCTCTCCAACACCGTGTCGAGCGGCACGAGCCGTCCGTTGACGCGGGCGCCCATGGTGCGATGGCCGACCTCGGTGTGCACGGCATACGCGAAGTCGACCGGGGTGGCCTTGGCGGGCAGGGAGATGATCTTGCCCTTCGGCGTGAAGACGTAGACCTCGGCGGCCCCGAGATCCTCTTTGAGCGAACCCAGGAACTCGTCGGAATCCGGGGTCTCGCTGGTCCAATCCGCAAGCTGCTGGATCCACTTGAGGTTGTCGGCCTGGCTGAGCTCCTGATTATCGTCGTCGGCGCGGTTGCGATCCGTGGCATCCGGCGCGCTCAGCGCACGGCCGGCCTGCGCGTTCTCCTTGTATTTCCAATGCGCCGCGATGCCGAACTCGGCGCGCCGGTGCATCTCCTTGGTGCGGATCTGGATCTCGACGGGACGGCCGCCCGGCCCCACGACCGTGGTGTGCAGGCTCTGGTACATGTTGAGCTTGGGCATGGCGATGTAATCCTTGAACCGCCCCGGCACGGGGTTCCAACGCGCGTGGACGGCGCCGAGGGCCGCATAGCAGTCGGGAATCGAATCGACGATGATGCGCACCCCGATGAGATCGTAGATGTTGGCGAAATCATGGCCGCGCACGATCATCTTCTGATAGATCGAGAAGTAGTCCTTGGGTCGGCCGCTGATGAAGGCCTTGATGTGCTGGGATCCGAGATCGGCGTCGATCTCGGCGACGATCTCCTTGAGGAACTCGTCGCGCTGGCCGGTGCGCCGGGCCACCAACATGACGATCTCGTTGTAGATCTTCGGGTACAGGACCTTGAAGCTCAGTTCCTCGAGCTCGGTCTTGATGGCGTTCATGCCCAGCCGGTTCGCCAACGGCGCATAGACGTCGAGCGTCTCGCGGGCCTTGCGCTGCGCATTGGCGGGCTTCACGTAGCGCCAGGTGCGGGCGTTGTGCACCCGGTCGGCCAGTTTGACGACGAGCACGCGCACGTCGCGGCTCATGGCCACCACCATCTTGCGGATGGTCTCGGCCTGGGCGGAATCGCCGTAATCCATCTTGGTCAGCTTGGTGACGCCATCGACCAGACCGGTGATGGTGTCACCGAATTCGGCGCGACACTCCTCGAGCGAATAATCGGTGTCCTCGACCGTATCGTGCAACAGTCCCGCCGCCACGACCGAAGGTCCCATGCCTAGGTCCGCGAGGATCTGCGCCACCGCCAGCGGGTGGATGATGTAGGGCTCGCCGGATCGCCTGCGCTGGGAGGCATGCTGTTTGACGGCGCGTCGATAGGCGCGCTCCAGCACGTCGAGACCACGCAGGTCGGGATGATGGTCGGCGCACATCTCACGGATGGGCTGCAGTGGATCCAAGGGGTCGCTGCTGATCTCACAGCCAAGCATGCGCGAGGCGATGCCCTCGGGCTCCTTATCGGGCTCGTTATCGACCATCGTCCGCTCCTCCCTCTTCGTTGCACACCATCCTACCTGCGCCGGATTGCGGCGCGACCCGGCGATCAGGCGCCGGCGACCCGACCGAGTCCCGTCGACCCGAACCCACGCTCGGCCCGGTCGGAGCCGGGCAGGGTGTCGGCATGGACGAACCGGGCTTCGACGTAGCGCTGGATGACCAGCTGCGCGATGCGATCGCCCGGGTGGAAGACCGCAATGCGTTCGGGGTCGAGGTTGATCAACGGCACTTTGATCTCGCCACGGTATCCGGCATCGATGGTGCCCGGAGCATTGAGCACGGTGACGCCGCGCTTGACCGCGAGTCCCGAACGCGGATGGACCAAAGCCACATAGCCCGAGGGCAGTGCTATCGCCAGTCCGGTGGGGACCAGGGCGCGATGGAAGGGCTCGAGCACGACTTCCTCGCAGGTGCGCAGATCCGCCCCGGCATCCCCGGCGATCGCATAGTGCAGGTTCGCCTTGACATCAGGTCGGGTCGAGGTGATGAGCACCTCGACGTTCTCCGGCTCGTTATAGGCCTCGTCGAATGCCATCAGGCGGCGCACTCCTTGCACACCGGCTGGCCGTCGGCGGTGGTGTAGGCCAACTGGCTGCGGTGCTTGACCAGGAAGCACTCGGAGCAGATGAATTCGTCACCCTGCATGGGGATGACCGTCACGGAGGCATCCTCGTTGCTCAGATCGGCGCCGGGCAGTTCGTAGTCCTCGGCGATGGCGTTCTCGTCATCGTCCTCGCCACCGGTATTCTGGGACCCCTTGCCCAACGCCTGCAGCGATTCGTCATCCTCATCCTTGTTGCGGGGGGAATCATAATCCTGAGCCATTGCGTTCCTTTCGTCGTTGGCGTCGTTGATCTGCGCCATAGAATACATGACTTTTACCCCGCATAGGATACACGATTCGAAAAGCTCGTAAAATACGACACGTGGGGCACAATGGGATGAGCAGAACATCCGGACGGGCCAAAGAATGAGGAAAGTGATGCGATATGCCTGAGAACACGCAGAACAAGGCGACGCTGGTCTCCGTGGGGGACCATGGGGAGCTGGTGTTTTCGGCCCATGGCTCATCTTTCGTCGTGCAGGTCGACGACGCCTTGGAACACGCGATTCTCGAGGCGAAGCAGATCAAGGCGGAACGGGTCGCCTTCGAACAGCCCTCCACGGCCCACACCCTGCCGATATCGCAGATCCAGGCCCTGATCCGGGCCGGCGCACAGCCCGCGAAGGTCGCCGAACGATACGGCATGAGCGCTGCTCTGGTGCGGCGTTTCGCCTCTTCGGTGCTGACCGAACGGCAGTATGCCATCGAACAGTTCCTCGCCGTGCCCGCTCCCAAGGAGAGTCGGATGCACACCGTCGCCGAACTCGTGGAACGCTCGCTGGCCGCCGCGCAGATCGGCATGGAGGATGTCGACTGGACCGCGACACGCCGCGGTCTCGAACCATGGCGCGTCACGGCGCGATTCGACTCGGCGGGCCGGCACATACGGGCCGACTGGAGTTGGAACATGCACGACAACGCCATTCTGCCCATCAATCCGACCGCCCAACGGCTCATAGGCGAATCCGGCACGAGAAACACCGCGGCGTCCGCGACACGCCCCGACGACGCGCCGACGGACGGATTCCTGGATCGCGTGGAACTCCCGGGCGATTCGGTGCGGTCCGCCCGCATCCAGCGCGCCGTGTCGGCATGGTCGGACGACCCCGACGATGACGCCCGGACCAGACCGGGCACGACCTCCGCCACCCCGACCGCCGCCGCAACGACGAATCGACGCGACACGCCGTCGTCCGGTCGACCGGGTGGCCCGGCCTCAACGACCGACACGGTGTCAGCGACCAACGAGGCATCGCGGACCAACGAGGCATCGCAGATCACCCCGATTTCGGCCATCGCACGCCGGCCGTTCAGCCGGCATCATCAGCAGGGCGGTGGTCCGGCAACAATCCCGGTCCGTGTTCCCGACGCGTCGCGCGCGAACGCCACGCCTCAGCCTGCGGGAACGGACACCACATCGGCCAAGACTGCGCAACCAGTGAACGGGGCCGACCCACATACCGGCGGACTCCAGACCCAGACCCCAACAGCACAGGTCTCGCCGACACAGACGTCACAGACGGATGGCGCCGACGACCCCCAACCGCACGGGGGCCATGAGCAAGACACATCGGGAGCCCATGCGCAGAAACGCCGTTCCGGGCGTTCCGCAGTGCCCAGCTGGGACGAGATCCTGTTCGGGGAATAATCCCCCGTCACCGATCAGTCTGACCCGTACGGCGATCGGTCTCCTCCGACCAGTCCCTTCTGAATGAGCCCAGTCGAATCAGCCCAGTCAGATCAGATCGATCAGGCAAGGTATATCGGACTCCAGCAGGCTCATCGAGCCGTGCACGCTGGGCAGGCGTGTCGCCTTGTCGCTTTGCGTCCGGCTGTCCACGATGGTGAGCTGCTCCCCCGCGGACACCAACACATCGCCCAGCATGGGCTCCACACGCGGGTCGACCGGCCCGTATGCACCGGCCTCGATGGCCTCTTGGCGTGTCCTGACGATCGCCCGCCCTTCCAACGCCTCACTCCATCGCCCTGCGATGACGCCGGGATCCGCACCGGGTTCGGCATAGAGCATCACCGCCCGGGGCTCGCCGCCCACCAGGGCGACATCGCGGGCCAGGTCGGGACGATCGCGCAGATCGAGACGCTGCCGGGGATCCGAGGAGATCATGCCATGGTCGGCGACGATGACGATCACGGTGCCCGCAGGCGCGAGCCGGTGCAGCATGCCCAACTGGGAGTCCACGCGCTCGAGGGCTTCTATCCAGCGCTCGCTCTGCCAGCCGTAATTGTGCCCGATCTTGTCCGTGTCGCGGATATACAGATACGTCAGCCCCGGGCTCGACGCCGCCCGTACGGTCGCTCGCACCCGATCACCGGCGCGTTCGTCGCCCACATAGTGGCTGCCACGGAATGCGGCGTCGGTCAGCGGCGAGTGCGCGAACTTCGGCAGCCCGCAGCTGGTCACCCGCACGCCTTGCGCGGCCAACCCCTCGAAGATGGTCGGCTGGCGCTGCAGATCGGTGGGCTCCGGCGCCTCCTTGAACTGGATGAGCTGTTCGAGACGGCCCGTCTGCGGATTGCGTTGCGTGTACCCCGTCATCCCGGTCATGCCCGGACAAGTGCCGGTGCCGAACGTCGCCACGGCGGCGGCGGTGGTGCTCGGGGAACATGTGGCGATGGACCGCTGGTTGACGCTCTCCCTCATCAGCGAGCGCAGGTAGGGCGTATGCCCGATGCGGGCGTTGATGTTCCAGAATCCCAGGCCGTCGACGAGGACGACGATCGCTGAAGGGGCCTCGGGAATGCCCAGGGCCCGCCGCGCCGCCGCGGGATCGTGATGCACGGTAGTGGCGACGGGCGCGCCGATGGCGTCGCTGAGCGCCGGAAGGACGCTGGACAAATGCAGCAGGCCGCCCCTCACGGCCGATGACCCGTGCGACGGATTCCGTGACCCATCCGTCGAGACAGCCTGCGGCGAACCGTCGCCGTATCTCGTCGTGGTCACCAAATGCAGCAGTTCTTCCCGTGACGGTAGTTCAACACCCATGCCCCTTATTGAATCACCGTAGGCGGAGATGCGTCGGCAATGACTGCCGACCGGGCGCCTTCGACGCGGGCGTTGGCCAACCGGTCGGCTACCATGAAGCGGATTGTGACGAACATCAAGGGAGTTTTCAGGAATGGCAGCACGTCGTAGACCGGCACACCCGTCCTTTGACCCGAGGACGGTCAAGGAGCATATCGTCGAAACGCCGTTGAACGAGGAAATGAGCAAATCCTTCCTCGAATACGCGTATTCGGTGATCTACGCACGAGCCCTGCCCGACGCCCGTGACGGGCTCAAGCCGGTGCAACGCCGCATCGTCTACCAAATGGGCCAGATGAACCTGGCCCCCGACCGGGCCTACATGAAGTCGGCCCGCGTGGTCGGCGAGGTCATGGGCAAGCTCCATCCCCACGGCGACTCGGCGATCTACGAGGCGATGGTCCGGCTCGCCCAGCCCTTCGCGATGCGTCTGCCGCTGGTCGACGGACACGGCAACTTCGGATCCCTGGACGACGGCCCCGCGGCCTCGCGGTACACCGAAGCGCGGCTGGCCCCGGCGGCGCTGGGCATGAACGCCAGCATCGGCGAGGACACGGTCGACTTCACGCCGAACTACGACAACAAGCTCCAGGAGCCCACGGTCCTTCCCGCCGCCATCCCGAATCTGCTGGTCAACGGCGCCTCCGGCATCGCCGTGGGCATGGCGACCAACATGGCGACCCACAATCTGGGCGAGGTCGTCGCGGCGGCGCAACACCTCATGGCCCATCCCGACGCCGACGTCGAGGAGCTCATGCGCTATGTGCCCGGGCCGGATTGGCCGGGCGGCGGCATCATCATCGGGCGCGACGGGATACGCGACGCCTACCGCACGGGGCGCGGGACCGTGGTCACACGGGCGAGCGCGCATATCGAAAACGTGACGGCGCGCAAAAAGGCCGTCGTCGTCACGGAACTGCCGTTCATGATCGGCCCGGAACGCATACTCGAACGCATCTCCGAAGGCGTCAAGAACCATAAGCTCGAGGGCATCTCCGGGGCGATCGACCTGACCGACCGGCACAACGGGACGCGCCTGGTGATCGAGGTCAAAACGGGGTTCGACCCCGACGCGGTCATGGCGCAGCTGTTCAAGCACACGCCGCTGCAGGAGAACTTCACCATCAACAACGTGGCTCTGGTCGACGGGCGGCCGCACACCATGGGGCTCAAGGAGATGCTCGAGGTCTGGGTGGCCCATCGCCGCACCGTGGTGCGTCGGCGCAGCGAATACCGCCGGCGCAAGGCGCAGGAACGTCTGCATCTGGTCGAAGGGCTGCTGTTGGCGCTCATCGACATCGACGAGGTCATCCAGGTCATCCGCACCTCGGAGAACGCCGATGCGGCGAAGGGCCGGCTCATGCAGGTCTTCGACCTCGATGAGATCCAGGCGCAGTACATCCTCGATCTGCGGCTGCGGCGCCTGACGAAGATCAGCCGCATCGAGTTGGAATCCGAACGCGACGATCTCGCCCGCAGCATCGCGGAGCTCGACCGGATCCTCGCCTCCGCCGAGGAACTCGACAAGGTCATCGTCGCCGACATGGACGATGTGGTCGAACGCTGGGACACCCCGCGCCGCACCGTGCTGCTGGACCAGGGGCCGTCGGGCGGCCTGGCCCCGGTCCTGGCCGAGGGCGACGCCTCGCTGCGCCACTCCGCCATCGCGGCCATCCAGGCGGCGCATACCGTATCCTCGGCGGCAGCCGACGTCGCCGCCGCCGCGAAGGCCACGAAAGCCGGACAGCATGACGCCGCCGCCTCGGCCCTGCAGCTTGACGACGCCCCTTGCACCGTGCTGCTCAGCGCCTCCGGACTGATCGCCCGCAGCACACCCGAAGCCGCCGAGATCTGGTCCACCCGCTCGGCTTCCGACGGCAGGGCCGGCGACGATCAGATCGTCGCCATCGTCCCCACCACGACACGGGCCTCGTACGGTCTGGTGACCTCCGCGGGACGTCTCGTCCTCGCACAGGTGGCCGATCTGCCGGTTCTGCCCGCGACCGTGACCCTGTCACTGACCGGTGGGGTGCGGGCCGATGAGTTGCTCGCGCTGACCTCCAGCACCGATCCGGTGGCGGACGAACACGTCGTCACGGCCATCTCGATGGATGACGGGCGACCACCACTCGCGATCGGCACCGGGCACGGCGTCGTCAAACGGTGGAACCGGGAGGCGCCCTCGACCATGGATTCCTGGCCCATCATCGAACTCAAGGATGGCGATGCGGTCGTTTTCGCCGCCGACGCCGCCGACGGAGACCGCCTGGTCTTCGTCTCCTCCGACTCCTCACTGCTCACCTACGATGCGAAGCTGGTGCGACCGCAGGGCCGCACGGCGGCGGGCATGGCGGGCATCAAGCTGGAACCCGACCGTCGCGTCATGGCGTTCAACGCCGTCCCGGCCCGGCACCTGCCCTGGTCGTATGAGGAGGGTGACAACGGCCTGTTCTCCGCCTCCGGAGCCGTGGTGCTCACCGTGGCCGGCGATGGCGACGCCCTGGCGGGGACGGATAACGGTTCGGCCAAGATCACACCCCTCGAGATGTACCCGGCGAAGGGCCGGGCCACCGGTGGCGTGCGTTCGCAACGGTTCCTCAAGGATCAGAACACCCTGCTCACGGCCTGGGTCGGCAACTATCCGCTGCGGGCCAGCTCGGCCGGCAACACCCCCGTCGAGCTGCCGAAGCCCGACATGCGGCGCGACGCCTCAGGCGTGGAGCTCGACGCCGCGATCGCCTACATCGCCTGATCACCCGCATCGGCCACACGGCCACAGGACCACGCGGGTGGTGATGCGGCCGTGTGGCGTCTCGTCACGTGGTCTCACTGACACACGGCTCAGCGGTACCACGTCATCCCCTGGGGCCCCGGCGTGAAGCCGGCCTCACGCATACGTCCCGTCGCGGGATTGCGCATATCGAAAGGGGCCCCGTCGATATCGCGGAAGGTCACGTTGCGCAGACCCGACCGCACCGCGGTCAGCGCCACCTCGCGCACCGCCGCCGCCAAGTTGTCGCCGCGCAATGCGTCGTGGGATCCATGGCCCTGTTCCGCCGACCCATCCCCCGATGGCGTATTCCCCACGAAACCGAGCAAGTGTCGGGCCGAAGGCGCAGCGAAGAGCACCGGGGCACCGGCGACGAACGCCACCATGCCACCGGTCCGATGCGTGGGCCGTACGCGGCCGTCGCCGCGATCCTCGGGCCAGGGCACGCCCCATCCGGCGAGATTCGCGGGATCGCGGGCATCGAGCACCACCGGATCATGCGATGCATGGTCATCGTCGTCGTGAATCCCGGCACTCGCCACGCGCCGCAAGTCGTCGATGGTGTCGCGGCGCGCGAACTGCGAGGCCCCGTATCCCTTGACGAACATGCCGCGGAGCAGGACGCCGGCGTTTTCCATGCCATGCAGGACGGGGTACAGCGACGAAAATCCACCGGGCACCGCTTCCTTCTCGACAAGCGGCTGCGCCACGATACCGTACCGGTCGAGCATCGACTCCACCAGGGCCACGAGGCGTTCCTCGACGCCCGCACTCCCCGGCCCCGTCATCGACCACAGCCCGCCCAGATCGCCATGCCAGCGACTGAAGGCCCGCGCGACGCCGTACGCCCGATCACTGCAGGGACGGCCTGACCGACGCAGCCGTCGACCACGGTAGGACCCGGCTCCGTACCCCCCGGCTCCATATCCCCCACCGTGCACGCCCGGACCGGAGGCACGGCTAGGCTCGACCATCGAAGCACGCATGCGCACGGGTGCGAAGGAGCTGTTGGTGACGCTTCCCCGCCACACCAGTGCCCACAGGGCACGACCCCACTCCTCCTGGTCGATTCCTGTCGCGTCCGGAGTCGGGGAACCCGCCATTGCTCCGTGATCGTGGTCGGCCGCGTACCTCGTGGCCAGCTCGACCAGCCGGGCAATCGGATAGGCACCGCCGCGCGACAGCGCCGACATCAGCGCATCCTCTAGGATCGTTGTGGTTGGCCTTGTACTTGGCGTTGTTGCCGTTGTCGACGGCGGCGAAATTCTGGTCGTGACTGCCTTCGCACGCCCGGCCGGGACCTCATGCCCACGCTCGTTCGTGACTTCGACGGCGCCCTCGCCACCGTCATCGTCTGCATGCTGCTCCCGGGCCGGAAGCAGTGGGGAATCCGCAAGGAACCACGCGATGTCGCCGGTACGGCCGTCGCCGGTGGGCGACGACCCCACCCACACCACATCGCCTGACGCCAGCGCGGCGTCGAGCATCATAGGCTCATAGTCACGCAGTCGCGCCGGGAAGACCGATCCCTCCCACAAAGCCGCGGGCAGAAACACCCCTTCCAGTTGCTCGATGACGCGCAGCAGCCCGTCCATGTCCTCGTGACGCTCCGCGCCGACGGGGCCGACGCCTTGGCGCTCGATCACGAAGCGTTGGATGACGGACGCGTCGACGGGCCGCACCGCACGCCGGGCCTTGGCCAGGGAGCGGGCGCGGATGCGGCGGAACACCTCGCGATGCAGGTATTGGTCGACCCGTGCATCCGGGGTGAACCGCCCCACCATGAGATCGCCCTTCGCCCGCAACGCGTCAAGCTCGTGCACGGCCACGGCAGCGTCGACCCGCAGATCGGCGATCAGGCGTCCGCGGTGAACGGCCCGTGGGTTTTGGCGTATCGGCTGATGCGACCGGGCACGTCGGCCTCGTCCAGTTCGTTCCAGAAGACGCGTTGTCCGAGTTCTCCGGCCACTTCATCGATGATGTCGGGATCGAGCACCTCGGCGATGTGATCGGTGCCGATGAGCCGTTCGAGCGCTTCGGCGTCCATGGACAGCAGCGCGGCGCTCCGCTCCGCCTGCGGGACATCGTACTGGTACATCACCGCACCCACGAATCCGAACAGGAGGTCGTCGGCGAACGTCGACGGCGTGGCCGTGGTCGCGCCGAACAGCCTGATGTCGCCGCGCCGCAGACGCCCCATGACCCGCTTCAGGGCGGGCATGTCGTACACATCCTGCAGACACTGCCTGGCCGTCTCCAAGATCAGGGGGAAGTTACGGCGTTTCCTGGCCGCGGCGAGCAGCTGCGCGGCCCTGAGGCGCTGCTGCCACAACGGCACCCGTTTGCCCGGACTCGTGCGGGGCATGTACAGGGAGCGGGCGGCGCATTCACGGAACGTCGCGGCGAACAGCACCGAATCGCCGACCTGCTCCTCGACATCGCGCTGCAATTCGGATTCGTCGAAGAGGAACAGTTCGTCGTCCGAAATCGCACCATCCTCCTGCGGCAGCACCAGGATGATGCCATCATCGGCCGCGTGGCACTGGCCATCGAAACCGTACCGGGCGCTGAGCCGGTGCGCGATGGCGAGCGCCCATGGTTCATGCACCCTGCGCCCGTAGGGGGAATGCAGGATCACGCGCCAGTCCCCCTGCTCGTCGGGGCAACGCTCCACCACGAGCGTGCGGTCGTCGGGCACCCTGCCCGTGGCCTGTCGCTGCCGATCGAGCAACCCGGCCAGCGTCGAGATCGCCTGATCATCCATGCCGTCGGCATGCAGACGGTCCAGCGTCGGCGCTTCGAATCGGGGCGCGGGCGGCAACACACCGGAACCGTCGGACGTGCTGCCACGCAACGCGGTGTCATCCAACGCACTGTCATGCAACGCGGTGTCACACAATGCTCGGGACAACGCCCTGATGAAGGATCCCAGCGCCTCGCCTGAACCGGCGTCACGGCCCGGCCCCTCACCATGCCAGAACGGCAGGCGCGCGGTCGCACCCGGGGCGGGCATGACGACGACGCGGTCATGGGTGATCTGCTGGATCCGCCAGGTCGAGGTCCCCAAGGTGATCACATCCCCCACACGGGATTCGTACACCATCTCCTCGTCGAGTTCGCCGACCCTCCTTGGCCCCGTACTCCCCTCGTCCTGCGGGATCACCACGCTGTACTGGCCCCGGTCGGGGATGGTGCCGCCGGAGGTGACGGCGAGCCGCTGAGCCCCCGGTCGCGCGACGATGGCACCGCTGTCGCGATCACGGGCCAACGGCGGGCGGAACGCGGAGAAATCCTCCGCATCGTAGGCGCCGGTCAGCATGCCGATCACCGCATCGAACGACGTGCGGTCCAAGTGGTCGAAGGGCGCGGACCGACGGACCAGCGCATACCACGAGTCGGGATCGAGATTCGCCATGGCCGCCGCGGCGACGGTCTGCTGGGCGAGGACATCGAGCGGGTTGCGCAGCACCCGCAGCGGCTCGATGGCCCCGGCCCGCATGGCTTCGATCGTCGCCCCGAGGGCGAGGAGGTGACGGGGTGTGATCGGATAGAACAGAGCGTGGGAGATGCCGCCCACCTGATGGTCGGCGCGGCCCACACGCTGCAGACCCGAGGAGACGGAGAAGGGCGGCGCTATCTGGATCACCAGATCGACCGACCCCATATCGATGCCCAGCTCGAGGCTGCTCGTGGCCACGACACACCGCAGACGGCCGTGCTTGAGATCTTCTTCTATGCGTTTGCGCCGGTCCTTGGACACCGAACCGTGGTGGGCCATCGCGATGGCGTCACCGTCGTCATGCGACCCCACCAGAGCGGTGGTCGAACCGACGACCGAATCGACATGCAACGCATTGCCGTACCCCTTCACCGCGTCATGCCCCAACACGGCCCCGGCGTACAGGTCGTTGAGCCGTGCGGTGAGCTTCTCCGCCAAGCCACGGGAGTTCACGAACACCAATGTCGTATGGTGTCGAAGCACCTCATCGAGCACGCCGCGTTCGATGAGGGGCCACACGGAGTCCGAAGCGGCATCGCCCGTCGCACCACCCGCCGTCGCACCAACCACAGCGTCACCGACCGGTCCGCGTTCGTTCTCGACGCCCACGACACGCAGCGCCATGGGCGCGGCCGACTTCGGTTCCACGATGGTGACGGGGCGCCCGCCTCCGATGAACCGCGCGGCCTCCTCAGCGGGCCGGACCGTTGCGGACAATCCGATGCGCTGTATCGGATGCGCGGACAGCGTTTCGAGCCGCTCAAGACTGAGCGCCAGATGGGCGCCGCGCTTCGACCCGGCGAGCGCATGCACCTCGTCCAGAATCACGGTATGCACCGAAGCGAGCACCTTCGAGGCCCTCGAGGTGAGCAGGAGATAGAGCGATTCGGGGGTGGTCACGAGGATGTCCGGCGGGTGCGACGCGATGGCGCGGCGCTCGCGTGGCGGGGTGTCGCCGCTGCGTGTGGCGACACGAATCGCCGGCGCCGGCAGGCCACGACGACGGCATTGCGCGGCGATGCCGTCCAGAGGCGCGGTGAGATTCCTGGCCACATCGACGGCCAGCGCCTTGAGCGGCGAGACGTAGAGCACCTTCACGCCGGACACGCTCGCATCCGATTCCGGCCGGGCTCCGTGCCCCATCAGCCCGTCGATCGACGAAAGAAACGCCGCCAACGTCTTGCCCGATCCGGTGGGGGCGATGAGCAGCACGTTATTGCCCGAGGCGATCGCCGGCCACGCCTCGCGCTGGACCGCCGTCGGCTCGCCGAACGCCGACTCGAACCAGTCCCTCGTCGTTGGGGCGAACCGGTCCATGCATGCGTACATATGTTCGATTATGACAGTGCACGCCGACCGGAGCCCACGGTTCGCCGCAATCGCTCATGCAACAGCACCATGACCACCAACAACGCGAGCAGGCACCACGGGAACCAAGCGAGAGTAACACGCTGCGCTATCAGACCGAAGACCGGAGGCACGATCAACGACCCGGTGTAGGCCCCCGCCATCTGGACACCGACGATTGACTGGGATCGCTCCTCACCGAAATATCCGGGGGTCGCGTGAATGATGCTCGGGTAGATGGGGGCGCAACCGAGTCCGACGAGCCCGAGCCCGGCCAGGGTCCAGCCATGTTGAGACGCCGGAATCATCATGAGCAGCAGGCCGCACCCCAGGATGGCCTGACCCAGGCGGATCATGGTCGGGTCATCGCACCACAGGGTGAGCAGTCCCCCCACGGCCCTGCCCACGGTGATGCCGACGAAGAACAAGGCCACCCAGGCCGCCGCCACAGCCCGATCGACGCCGCGCTGCTGCACCATATAGCTGCCCGCCCACAGCCCGGTGGTCGTTTCCAGAGCGCAATAGCAGAAGAACATCGCGATGGTCGGTGCGACACCGCGGATGGCCATGACCTGTGCGAGTCCCATGGGATGGGCGCCGCGCGATTGCGCCCTCCCCCGTGCGGTCGTAGAAGCGGTCCCCTCCGGCGCATCACCCGCTTTTCGGGTATCCTCCTCATGCTGTGCGCCCGGGGCTAATACGACCCGCCCACGCCATAACGGCAGGGTACAGAGCAGCACCGCGGTCAACACCATCTGGATGACGCCGATGGCCCGATACCCCCATGGCCACCCGTGGCCGTCGGTGAGCGCCAGGGACATGACGTAGGGCCCCACGGAGGCGCCGACACCCCACATGCAGTGAAGCCAGCTCATATGCCTGCTGGCGTAATGGACGGCCACATAGTTGTTCAATGCGGCATCGACGCCGCCGGCCCCCAGACCATAGGGCACGGCGCACACGAGGAGCATCCAGTACGCGGAGGACCACGAGAACCCCATGAGCGCCACCGCCGTGGTGGCGACGGAACACGCCGTGACCCGCCCGACGCCGAAACGCAACGTCATACGATCCGACATCAGCGCGGAGACGATCGTGCCCAGGGAGATCACCGTCGAGATGCCCCCGGCCCAGGACACCGGTACCCCGAGAGCGGGTCCCATCGTCGGCCACGCCGCACCAAGGAGCCCATCGGGCAATCCCAAACTGACGAAGGCGAAATAAATCACCGCAAGCAACACACCCGTCATCACAACTCCTCTATCCTTGGGTCAGACAAACCACGGTGGTCCAATAGGCAACGAGAGACGGCATCGCTCCCGTCCACCCCACCGGTATGCACCATCGCGCCACACCGCGGCCATTCGACTCACAGACACCTACAGTAGACGACAGCGAACAACGAGAGGAACACACCATGACCCATGAGCACACGATACCGGCAGCCGAAGGCCACACGGCGGACCACGGCTCCGGGATGCCCGCCACCCGTCTCGAACACGACTGCATCGGGCAGCTCGAAGTACCTGCCACCGCCTACTGGGGCATCCACACGTTGCGTGCCGTAGGCAACTTCACGGTCTCAGGCATGCACGACGCGCAGCACACGCAGCTCATCCGCGCCTACGCGACCGTCAAACGCGCCTGTGCGCAGGCCAACGAGGAGCTCGGCATCATCACGGCGGACAAGGCCCATCACATCGTCACGGCATGCCTCGAGATCGAGGGCGGGGCGCTGAGTGACCAGTTCCCCATCGACCCGCTGCAGGGTGGCGCGGGCACGTCGACGAACATGAACATGAACGAGGTCATCGCGAACCGGGCACTGGAGCTCGCAGGCCGGCCACGGGGCGATTACGCCGCCCTGCACCCCAACGACGACGTCAACGCCTCGCAGTCGACGAATGACACGTATCCGGCCGCGTGCCACCTGGCCATCATCAACGAGATCCACCCGCTCATCATCGCATGCCAGCGGCTCGCCCGATCGTTCCACGACCTCGCCGACCGGCACATCCACGATGTGACCATCGGCCGCACCCAACTCCAGGACGCCGTCCCCATGACGTTCGGCCAGGAGTTCCACGCGTTCGCCAGCTTCCTCAAATCGGACTGGCAGGCGCTCGAAGCGCTCATCCCCCGGCTCTGCCAGGTCAACCTCGGCGCCACCGCCATCGGCACCGGCATCTGCGCCGACCTGCGCTTCAGGAACGCGGCCGTGGGCCATCTCGCCGTGGACACTGGGCTGCCGATGACCGCGGCGCCCGATCCCATCGCGGCGGTGACGGACACGAGCATGTTCCTCGAGACCGCGGCGGCGCTCAAGACGCTGGCCATGCATCTCAAGAAGGCCGCCGACGACCTGCGTCTGCTCAATTCCGGACCCCGCGCCGGATTCGACGAATTGGACGTGCCGGCCCGCCAGGCGGGCAGCAGCATCATGCCCGGCAAGATCAACCCCGTCATCCCCGAATGCGTGGATCAGTGCTGCTTCATGGTGTTCGGCATGGATACGACCGTGACGTGGGCGGCCAACGAGGGTCAGCTCCAGCTCAACGCCTTCGAGCCGGTGATCATCCACTCACTGCTTGAGGGCATGACCCTGATGATCAACGCGATGGACATGTTCCGCATGCGCTGCGTCGAGGGCATCACCGTGCACATCGCCGTCGGGCGGGACCACGCCCTGCGCTCGCCCTCCATCTCCGCCTCGCTCAACGCCCGCATCGGCTACGAGCACTCCATGGCCATCGCACAGGCGGCGGTGGAGAGCGGCCGGACGGTGCGTGAGGTCGCCGGCGAACGCACCGATCTTCCCGCCGCCACACTCGACGAACTGCTCGACCCCATCACGCTCTCGCGCCGGTTGGGTCAGACCTGCCGCGAACGGCCGACAAAGCCGGAGGCCCGGCAAGCAGCCAGTCGGACGGCCAACTAGGCAGGCACCCGGCGACCCAACCAGACGGCCTCGCGCCGATGACGCGGACGGCCACGAGGACCTCCACGCCGCCACGCGCCGATCAGGTATCGATCTTCGTGCGGTCGAAGTCGTCGGCGTTGTCGATGATGAACCGTTTGCGCGGCGGTACGTCGTCGCCCATAAGCAAGCCGAACACGTCACTGGCCTGCGCCGCGTCCTCCATCCGGATGCACCGCAGCATGCGGGTGCGTGGATCCATGGTCGTATCCGCGAGCTGATCGGCGTCCATCTCGCCCAAGCCCTTGTAGCGCTGCACTTCGGGATTGAAATCGATCTTCTCGCGCGTCAACTGCTCGATCTTGCCGGCGAGTTCGTCGTCGGAATACGTGTAGATGTACTCACCCTTGTGCGAGCCCGCAAGCGCGATGCGGTGCAGCGGCGGCACGGCGGCGTAGACGTGGCCGTATTCGATGAGCGGACGCATGTAGCGGTAGATCAGGGTGAGCAGCAGGATGCGGATGTGCGCCCCGTCCACGTCGGCGTCGGTCATCATGATGAGCTTGTTGTAGCGGGCCTGCTCGATATCGAAGTTGGCGCCCGACCCCGCGCCGACGACCTGGATGATGGCGGAGCATTCCTTGTTTGCCAGGATCTGCGCCAACGAGGCCTTCTGCACGTTGAGGATCTTGCCACGAATGGGCAGCAGGGCCTGGAACGACGAGTTGCGCGCCGCCTTCGCCGTGCCCAGTGCGGAGTCGCCCTCGACGATGAACAGTTCGGCGATGTCGTCGTTGCCCGGCTGGCAGTCGGAGAGCTTGGGGGGCATCGAAGCGGATTCGAGCGCGTTCTTACGCCGGGTGACCTCCTTGGTCTTACGCGCCTGGATGCGGGCGTGCATCTCACCGGTGATCTTCTCCAACACCCGGCCGGACTGCTCCTTGAAGCCCCGCCTGGAGCCGGAGATCATCTCGCCGAACTGCTTGTCGGTCATCCGCGCCACGATCCCCTTGACGGGGGCGGTGCCCAGGACGTCTTTGGTCTGCCCCTGGAACTGGGGCTCCGCGATTCGGACGGTCACCACGGCGACCAGACCCGACAGGATGTCGTCGCGTTCGATGCGGGTGCCGGAATCCTTGAGATTCACCTTGTAGCGCCGCGCGTTCTCCTCCACCATCTTGCGCACCTGCCGGGTGAGGCCTTGCAGGAATCCGTCGACGTGCATACCGCCGCCCGGCGTCTCCACGACGTTCACGAAGCTGCGCATCGTCGTGTCGTAGCCGTTGATCCAACGCAATGCGATATCCACGCCGCATTCGCGGGTGATGTGTTCGGCGTGCAGGTCACCGTTCGCATCGACCGCCTGGGTCTCCTCCTTGTAGTTGGCCGTGCCGGTGATATGCCAGATGCCGCTGACCGGTTCGCCATGGGAAAGGTAGTCGACGAAATCCTTCACGCCACCGTTGTGCTGGAATTCCTCGACACGCCTGTGGCTCGACCGCGGGCTCTCCCCCACGCCGGCGAGGCGCACGGATGCGTCATCGTCCACGTCTGCGGGCGTCGCCGGGTCATCGACATCGGCACGCGGTGAAGCGTCCGGCCCATCCACTTCGAGCATGTCGTCGACATTCACGTCGCCGGTCGGCGCGATGGACTCGTCGATCACGGTGATCTTGAGGCCCGGCACCAGGAAGCTGGTCTGACGCACGCGGTCGATCAACTGCTCGTAACTGAATCGCGCGGTGTCGTTGAAGATGTCGGGATCGGCCCAGTAGCGCACCCTCGTGCCGGTGGTCTTCGCCGTGACCTTGCCGATGACCTCGAGTTCGGTGGGTTTGTTCTTGCGGGTGCGCTTGAACGGCGCGTCGGGCGACGGGTTCTGCGTATCCTCGTCGCGGTAGACGCCGGGATGCCCCTGGTGGAACGCCATGTGATAGGTCTTGCCGTTGCGGTCGACCTCCACGTCGAGACGGGAGCTCAGGGCGTTGACCACGGATGACCCCACACCATGCAGGCCGCCGGCGGCGTGGTAGGAATCATTGCCGAACTTCGCGCCGGCATGCAGTTTGGTGAGCACGACCTCGACACCGGTGAGCTTGGTCTTCGGTTCGACGTCGACGGGGATGCCCCTGCCGTTGTCGGCCACCTCGACGGATCCGTCTTCGTGGAGGGTGACCGTGATGCGGTCGCAGGCCCCGGCCAGGGCCTCGTCCACCGCATTGTCGATGATCTCCCACAGGCAGTGCATGAGACCCTGGCTGTCGGTGGTGCCGATGTACATGCCGGGACGCTTGCGCACGGCGTCCAACCCCTCCAACACGGAGAGGTTCTTGGCGCTGTAATTGTCAGTCATGATTGATGGTCCTCACATCGGAAGGCCCCGCGCCGCCTGGTGCGACGAGGAGCCGGAAACGAACGCTGATCGGTGCGACGGGCGCCGGATCACTGATCGAGGAAGTCCCTCAGGGTCTGCGAGCGGGAGGGGTGGCGAAGCTTCGACATGGTCTTGGATTCGATCTGCCGGATGCGTTCGCGGGTGACGCCGTAGACGCGACCGATGTCGTCGAGCGTCTTGGGCTGGCCGTCCTCGAGGCCGTAGCGCATCTTGATGACGCCGGCCTCACGCGGGGAGAGCGTTTCCAGCACCTGCTTGAACTGCTCCTGCAGCAGTGAGAAGGCGACGGCATCGGAAGGCGCGATCGCGTCGGTGTCCTCGATGAGGTCGCCGAACTCCGAATCGCCGTCCTCGCCGAGCGGGGTATGCAGGGAGATCGGCTCGCGGCCGTACTTCTGGACCTCCTGGACCTTCTCCACGGGCATGTCGAGCTCGCGGGCGAGTTCGTCGGGCGTGGGTTCGCGGCCCAGATCCTGGAGCATCTGGCGCTGCACGCGCGAGAGCTTGTTGATGACCTCAACCATGTGGACGGGCACTCGAATCGTGCGGGCCTGGTCGGCCATGGCGCGGGTGATGGCCTGGCGGATCCACCACGTCGCATAGGTGGAGAACTTGAAGCCCTTCTTCCAGTCGAACTTCTCGACCGCCCTGATCAGGCCGAGGTTGCCCTCCTGGATGAGGTCGAGGAACAGCATGCCGCGACCGGTGTACCGCTTGGCCAGGGAGACCACGAGACGCAGGTTGGCCTCGAGGAGGTGGTCCTTGGCCTTCTTACCATCGTTGGCCGCCCATTTGAGCTCGCGCTTGCGCTTGAACTCCATGTGCTCGGACTCGGTGTCCAACAGATGCTGGGCGAACAATCCAGCCTCGATGCGCTCGGAAAGGTCGACCTCCTGCTCGGCGTTCAGCAGGCTGACGCGACCGATCTGCTTGAGATAGTCCTTGACGGGGTCGGCGGTGGCGCCCGCCGCGATCACGCGCCGCTTGGGATTGCCCGACGGCGTGACGTTCTCGTCATCGTCGTCATCGCGGACCACGAAGGCCCCCTTGGCTTTCGGCGCCTCGGATTCCTTGATATGCCGTTCGTCGTCGGCGTCATCGGAATCATCGTCCCGGGGGTCCCCGTCATCGTCGTGATCGTCATCGGTATCGGCGTCATCGAGATCGATCGGCTCGTTGTCGTCGTCGCCGTGATCCTCACCGTCGTCCTCGTCGTCATGGGCATGCACCCCGTGATTCTCAACCCCGGCATCATGGGACCGCTTCGTACGCTTACGCCCCGTCGCGGTCTTGGGCTTGGCCGTCGCCTTCGGCTTGGCCTGCTTCGTAGACGATGCGTCATCCTCCGACTCGGTTTGCGTCTCATCCGAAAACTTCGTTGCGGCCTCCTGATCCTTACCGCGCTTCGCGGCACCGACGCGTTTCTTCGACGACGGGCTCTTCGAGGACGTCTTGGACGCCGTCTTCTTCTTCGCCGTCGGCCCTTGCGCTTCGGAGCCTTCCGCCGAGGACGTGGTCACACTCTTGACCGCCGCACTCTTGGCCGTCGAACGCCTCGTGCTCCCCTTCGCCGTACGCTCCGTGGAGGCCGGGCTCTTGGTCTGATCAGCCTGTTCCGTCGTAGCCGTCGTTTCCTTAGTGGGCAAACTATCCTCCTGGTCGTTCCCGCCGCACCGCGCATACCACAAGGGCGTAGTTCTGGCAAGGGCAAATCGTCAACTATAGGAGTTAACCACGTTCATGGGACGATTATTCCCGGAGGTTCGTCGACGGCCCCACCATCCGTCACCCGATCACCGCACCATCACCCCGTTCGACCGGTGCTCCGGGCAACGGCATTGGCGGGAAAGATGTCGCGATCATAGGCTGAGGTGACGATGGCCGCGAGCGAACAGGTCCCATCGATGGCCAGCGCCGCACGCGCCAGCCCCAAGCCCCGCTTCTCCCCCATCCACCAATGGATGTAGCCGCTCAACGCCATGGGTTGCGCCCGTAGCCGACCGGGGACTCGGGACATGATGCCATCGATCATGACGAGCCCACGACGGCACCGGTCCACATCGAGGACCGCATCCTCATCGTCGAAGGCACGACGCAATATCCGATACATCACCCGTACATTCGGCGGATCGTGCGGCCTCGAAGCGAAGGCGACCATCCGCCGCTCATCGCAGCCCTCCGGTCCGGAGACCAGTGACACGATGAGGGCGTCACGGATCGCCAGGGACACCCCCATGCCCACCGCCAGGGCATCCTCATGGTCATGCGACAGCGTACCGCCGTCACAGCGCAGATGGTGCGTCCATGCTCGAAACGCCTCACGGACCCACCGCTCGTCGGCGAGCGCGATGCCGATGCGTTCCCGGTCCCGCCTCAACCGTGACTCGAGGTCCTCCCAGTGCCTGGATTCCATACCATTGCCCCCTTTCTTAGCAATGCGACCCATGCGATAGGCCGCCATACACGGGCGTTCCCCATGCAGCACACCTCTGAATCCCATCCCGGGTGGTGCCGGTATCGACCCCATGGGACCACTGTGGCCCAGACCGCCCACGCACCCGCTGCGGTTCGGACGACTGTGGATAAACGGTGGCCTCGGGTCGCGCTTCCCCGCACGCCCCGACGGACCACCGATTTGTCGCCGTGCCGTGCCTTACTCGTAGCTATGAACCCGCATCCCACCGCCCACGACATCGAACAGCGCATGATGGCGCTGCTCGCATCATTCCTCCATGATCCGGACACCGTGTCCCGCCTGGGCAACGGCACGACCACCCTGCGCACGGTGCGCGAGGAGGCCCTCGGGTCGAGCGCGGGGGGCAAACGCATCAGGGCGCTGCTCGCGTACGACGCCTTCCACGCCATATCCTGTGCGGCCCAAAATGCGGACCAGGGCCACGCGATGTCAGATGGCTCCGCAACCGCCGACCGGTCGATGCTCGACCTCGCCTGCGCGATCGAGGTGTACCAGACCTCGGCCCTGATCCACGACGACATCATCGACGAATCGGCCGTGCGCCGCGGTCGCCCCAGCGCCCACCGACACCTGAGCGATGTCATGGCGGACCGACGCCAGGGATCGGGGCTGGCGCTGATGCTCGGCAACACGCTCGCCACGGCCAGCGTCGCCATAGCCCATGAAGCCCTGTCGCACCTGCCCAACACGGAAGCGGGAACCCGGGCCTTCCTCGACATGCAGCACGCCGTGGAGATCGGTCAGATGCTCGACCTGTCCCTGGAACGAATGCCTCTGGACTCCCCGAAGGATCTGGTGACAGCGGCCGTGGACGTCGACCATTGGAAGACGGCGAGCTACACGGCCGTGGCGCCGTTGGAACTGGGCGCATTGGCCGGCGGCATGGAACCGGTACGGGCACGGCGACTCGCCCGCACGGTGGGCGCTCCCCTGGGGCTCGCCTTCCAGCTCTACGACGACCTGCTCGACATCGTCGGTTCCAGCGCCCGCACCGGCAAACCCACGGGCGGCGACATCCGCGAGGGTAAACGCACGGTGCTGCTTGCCGATGCCCTGAATCTGGCCGATGAACCGACGCGGGCCTATCTGGCGCACGCTTTCACGAGCGAAGCCCGCGACGAGGACACCATCACGACTGTCATGGCCATCTATGAGGACACCGGGGCGATCGACTCGTCCCGATGCAGAATCGACGCCCTGCTGGACGACAGCGTCCAGGCCTTGCGCGACAGCGGCCTGGCCACGGAGACGATCGACGCACTGTCACACGCATGCTCGCGTGTCGTACCAAGAACGGCGCATCCCGGCCATCCCACCCACGGCACCAGGACCCCACCGGAACACAACGGCGGCATGTAGACTGAACACCGAGCATTCCTGAAGACGAGGACCGCATAGAGCACCATGACACAAGTCGCAGACGCGCCGGCGGGGCGCAGCATCGACCACCGCTACCGCATCGTCGCGCGCATCGCCGATGGCGGCATGGCCACGGTCTACCAGGCGGTCGATGAACGCCTCGGCCGCACCGTCGCGGTGAAGGTCATGCACCGACAGCTGGCCCAGGGTCCCCACCACGACCAGTTCGTGGAGCGGTTCCACCGCGAGGCGCGCTCGGCCGCCTCAATCGCCAACCCCCACATCGTCCAGGTCTACGACACCGGCGAATACAAGGGCCTGGGCTACCTGGTGATGGAATACGTCCACGGGGTCACGCTGCGTCAGGCGATGCGGACCCAGCGCACGTTCAGCGTGCGCGAGACGCTGCGCATCCTCCTTGAGACGCTCGACGGCCTGGCATCAGCACATCGCGCCGGGGTGATCCACCGCGACATCAAGCCCGAGAACCTCCTGATCAACGACCGTGGCCACGTGCAGATCACCGATTTCGGACTGGCCAAGGCCATCTCGCAGGAGACCCTGTCCTCGACCGGTATGCTGCTGGGCACCGCCTCGTATCTGGCCCCCGAAATGATCGCCGAGAACCGGGGCACGCCGCAGGGCGACCTATACGCCGTAGGCATCGTCGGCTGGGAAATGCTGGCCGGAGAGGTGCCGTTCCCCACCAGCAACCCAGTGACCATGGTGTTCAAACACGTGCACGAGGACGTCCCCGGAGTGCAGACCCGCTGCCCCGGGGTGGACCCCTCGGTGGCACGGTTCCTCTCGCGTCTCACCGCCCGCGACCTTGCGCAACGTCCCGCCGACGCCGTGGTCGCCCACCAGGACCTGCACGAACTCATGACCCGACTCGACACCACCGCCTGGGGATACCGCAGGGATCCGGCGAGTCTGGCGGTCGTTGGCCCCCTGAATCCGGCACGACCGCACACACCTGCCCCGGCTGCTCCAACACCCGGCACACCGAAGGCTGCATCCACTTCGACCACACCGACCGCCATATCCACCGAGGCCCGCCAAACCGCCATCCCGAGCACTGCACGGGGCACCACCTCGGACACCACAGCCACGTCGACACGGACACCGCCCTCCCCGCCGTCGTCGAACCATGCCGCCGTGAATGCCACGGTGAACGCCACGGTGAACGCCACGGACACCGATACGCTGTCGCCATCCTCCGGCGCCGACGAACCACGACCGATGCGGGACGGCGAGGAGTCCGACGACCAGGTCTCCCCAACCGCATCGTTCGACGCGTTCCTCACCCGGCATCTCGGCAACGACCGAAGCGACACTGACGGAAGCGACACTGACCGGACCGAGACAGACCCGTCTGGTGCACCCCGCCGCCTGAGTAACCGCGACCGCGGCCACGCCTCGAACGGCACCAGAACGCAGAGTTTCACGGATGCGGGCTACGGACTTGCCCGAGGCCATGCGACGACACGCCTCACCCGCATGTCATCGACACAGGGCTCGCAGGCATCGACCGACACGCCATCGAGAACCTCGCGTCGCCGGCTGCCGACGACGACGCTGGCGGCGGTAATGGCGGCAGTCCTCGTGGTGCTGGCAGCGGCGGCATCCGCGGTGTGGTGGTATCTGCGAGGTCCGGGAAGCTATCGCACGGTCCCCCGTCCCACTGACGTGGCGTGCGTCGACGAACGGCCGTGCACGCTCACCGGGGCCGGATGGGCCGCGTACGAATCCACCCTCAAGGTGTCGGGCATCCCGTACCGCGTATCGCGCGCGTTCAGCGACACCGTCACCTCGGGCGACATCGTGTCGAGCACCCCGAGTCATGTGGGAGCCCATCTCAGCAGGCGCGGCGGCGACGCCATCGATGTCATCGTCTCCAAGGGCGTGCGCATGGCGACCATTCCCCAGGACATCGACGACCCCACGACCGAATCGGGCAGGGATCCCCTGGCCGCCCTCAAACGCGCCGGATTCAGCAACATACGCCATACCGCCGGTCGCGACCCTTACAGCCAGAACCTCCCGGAACGAGCCCTGGTCAGCGTCGATCCGAAACCGGGGACCACGCTCAAGCACAGTGCACCCGTCACCGTCACCCTTTCCAAGGGGCCGATGCCGGTGAGCATGCCCGACATCGTGGGCCGCCGACGCGAGGACGCCCAGGCGGCGCTGGATGATGCGAAGCTGCGTGTGTCCTACACGGAGGAGCACAGCGACTCGGTCGACGCCGGATCGATCATTTCGGTCTCCGTGGCGAAAGGCACGCAACTGCACTGGGGTGATGCCGTCCAGGCCGTGGTATCCACCGGCCCGGAAACGGCGGATGTGCCGAGCGTCGTGGGCTCGACCCCCAGCGCGGCGCGCAGCAAACTCGAGGCATTGGGGTTCACGGTGAAAGTGGAAGGCACTCCCATCCTGCATCTCATCCGGCAACAAAGCGCCCAGGGCAGGACGCGTCTGCGGGATGAGCACGGCACGGCCACGGTCATCACCCTGACGGTGGTGTGACCCGTTGATCGAACCCGGACTACGACCGGGCTTCGGACGATGACCCGGCAGTGGCGCCGACGTCGGCTGCAGCCTTGGCGGCCGCCTCGGCCTTGAGTCGGGCCTTGACCTTCTGCGCGTATTCGTCGACGTATTCCTGACCGCTCATGCGCCCGATGGTGGCCACCACGCGATCCGTGAGTTCACGCAGGGACTCGTGGGTGATCTGCTCGGGGGCGCGGCGTTTGACGAGGATGGGAGCGCCGTAGATCACCATGGCATGCCCCTTGGCGGGGATGACCTGACCGGGACGCTGCAATTCCCTGCTGCCGATGATGGCGGTGGGGACGATCGGGCACCCGGTCTCCATGGCGAGTTTCGCGGCTCCCGCATGGCCCCGGTACAGGCGTCCATCCGGGCTGCGCGTGCCCTCCACATGGATACCGAACAGTTTGCCCTGCTCGAGTATCCCGCGGGCGTGCGCCAGCGCCCCCAGGGACTTCGAGCCGCCGGATCGATCCACGGGGAAGACGCCGACCGACGTGAACCACCACTTTTTGAACCGGCCCTTGATCCCCTTGCCTTCGAAGTATTCGGCCTTGCCCATGAAATGGACCATGCGCGGGCAGGTCAACGGGATGAGGGCGTCATCAATGACGGCCAGATGGTTCGCCGCAATGATCGCCCCGCCGGTGCTGGGGATATTCGACACACCCTTGGCCTGCGGATCGATGCGCCAGCGCGCCAGCGGCCCCAACCCTTTGACGAACAACCAGTAGAGCACGTGCAGTCCTTTCATCGGACGTCGCCCCATGACGACGTCGGCTTCTACAGCACCTCGATTACAGTGTTGCCTATGACCGACCCCAACAATAGCAATGACGAGCATGACCGTCCAACGCAGGACGGTGCAGGGCATGACGACGATGCCCTGTGGAGCGATTTCGAACGCGACCACGCCCACGATCTGGACGACATCGCCCGGTCCCGCGAGGCCAAACGTTTCGAACACCATGCCAAACGCCAGGAGAAGAAGGCGCTGTTGTCCGTGAACGACCTGGATAACGGCGCCTTCACCGACGACGCGGCGCATGCGGGCGCGGGACCTCGGGATTTCACCGGATCGAGTTGGCTGGACACCGATGACGTCATGGACCGGTTCGGCGACGATTTCGTACCCCCGAATCCCACGATCGGCCATGTCAAAACGACGACGCTGGTGTTCTGGATACTGCTGGTCGTAGGTGTGCTCGGCGTCATCCTCTCGACCCCGGTGCCGTCATGGACGGGGTTGCTCGGCACGGTGTTCGGCACCTGCGCGCTCCTGGGAGGCGCCGGACTCATCATCGGGCATCGCGGCCATACCCAGACGCGTACCGACTATTCCGACGACGGTTCGCGCGTCTGACACGGGCATGTGACGTCGATGGTGCGGGCAGCCCCACACACATGGGGCATCAGTCGGTTTGCGCCGCGGCGATCCACGCGTCGAATTTCCGCACTGCGGCACCGGAATCCACGGCTTGTTCGGCCAGCGCATAGGCCTTGACGAAGCGGTCGTGCAGATCGCCGTCGCCGACCAAATGACCATCGGCGACGATGGCCGAAGCGGCATTGAGCAATGCGGTGGATCGCGAGGGCACCGGCTCCCCCGCCAGGAACCGACGGAAGATATCGGCGTTCACCGCAGGCTTGCCGCCCTTGAAATCGGCGATGGCCACGGGTTCGAGTCCCAGTTGCGAAACCGGATCGAATTCGGTTTCACGCACCGTGCCATCGGCGATCTCCCAGATGCTCACCGGGCCGGTCGGGGCCATCTCGTCGAGCCCTTCATGCGAAGTGTAGACCATGCCACTCTGACCACGGCCAGCATACACGCCGGCCATCAACGGGCTGAGTTCACGGTTGGCGCAGCCGATGGCGACATGACTCGGCCGGGCGGGATTGGTCAATGGGCCCAATACGTTGAACACACAGGGGATGCCGAGCGCCGAACGCACGGGGCCGACGAACCGCATGGCGGGATGGAAGGTCTTGGCGTAGGCGAACGTGATGCCCACCTCGTTGCCGATTCGCGCGACCCGCTCAGGCGAAAGATCGAGGGGCAGCCCCATGGCCTCAAGCACATCCGCGGCGCCGCACTGCGAAGAGGCTGCGCGGTTGCCGTGCTTGACGATGCGCACGCCACAGGCGGCGGCCACCACGGCCCCCATGGTGGAGAGATTCACCGTGGCGGCACCGTCGCCACCGGTGCCGACGATATCGGTCGTCTCACCGTCGACGTGCAGAGGCACAGCGTGTCGCACCATGGCCTCGGCCGCCCCCGCCACTTCGGGCGAGGTGAGCCCCAACTGCTGCTGCGTGGCGAGCACCGCACCCACCGCCGCCGGATTCGCATCACCCTGCATGAGGGCGTCCACATACCATCGAGATTCGTTGAAATCCAAGTGATCCCCACCGACCAACTTCAGCAGAATCGACTTCCACGTAATCTCGGCCATCGGCCCTCCCTCGATGAGCGCGCCGGGCGTTGGGCCCCGCGTGCATGGTGTTGTTCACACACCATAACCCGCGATGATCACACCCACCGCCACCGTCCCATATGGTGACGCCGAACGCGACGATGGCGTGAGCGGGGACGAACCCCGCTCACGCCATCATGCACGTACATCCACGGGCGGCATCACCTCACGCACCCGGCCCAATCACCGGAGCGCAGACGACGCCCTCGCGTTCAGCGCCGCTCCCGAAATGTTCAGCGCTCGTTCTGACCGTGGCACATCTTGTACTTGCGCCCCGACCCACATGGGCACGGCGCGTTCTTCGAGGTGCCCGGGAAGACGCGACCATCCGCCCACGGCGTGCTCAGTTCCTCGCTCTTGGGACGCTTGTCCGCAGGCACCTTGCCATCGGCGTGGCTCATCGGCTCGGGACCCGCCGGTGCCGGGGCGACCGTCGTCTTCACACCGTTCTCCTCGCCATCGGAGGCGGAGGTTTCGACATCCTCGGCTGTGGAACCCTGTTCCCCAGCCTGGGAGGCGATGCCCATCACGGCCTCGGCCTGATCGACGGCCTCATCCTCATCGCGTTCGCTGTCCTCATCCTGGTTGGCGGCCACCTGTTGGACGTCGACGTGGAAGAGCAGCTGCACGCTCTCCTCCTTGATCGCCTCGATCATCGAGTTGTACATCTGGTAGCCCTCGCGCTGGTACTCGACCAACGGATCGCGCTGACCCATGCCGCGCAGGCCGATGCCGTCCTTGAGGTAATCCATCTCGTAGAGGTGTTCGCGCCACTTGCGGTCGAGCACCGCCAGCACCACACGTCGTTCGAGCTGGCGCAGACCCTGCTTGCCGATCGTCTCCTCGATGGAGGCGTACTGGGCCTCGGCGTCCTTGACGATGCGGTCGCGCAATCCTTCGACGGCCTTCTCGCCGTGCTTCAACGGCAGCGTGGCGTTGCGGGTCTCCTCGAGATCCAACGAAATCGGGTAGACCGCGGCCAAGGCCTTGAACAGTCCCTCGAAGTCCCAATCGGCGGGCTTCTCGGAACCGTTGTCGGCCCCCTTGATGTAGCTCTCGACCGTATCGGCGATGAATCGCAGGATATCCTCATGGATGTCCTCGCCCTTGAGCACCGCCTGGCGCTCCGCGTAGATGACGGTGCGCTGCTTGTTCATGACGTCGTCGTATTTGAGGACGTTCTTACGAATCTCGAAGTTGCGCGACTCGACGGACTTCTGCGCGGCGCGCACACCCTTCGACACGCTCTTGGCCTCGATCGGTTCGCCCTCGGGCATGCCCTTGGACATGACCCTGGCGACCAGCTGCGTGTTGAACAGGCGCATGAGGTCATCCTCGAGGCTCAGGTAGAACCGGGATTCACCCGGATCGCCCTGACGGCCGGAACGGCCACGCAACTGATTATCGATGCGCCGCGACTCGTGGCGTTCGGTGCCGAGCACATAGAGACCGCCGAGTTTGACGACCTCCTCGTGTTCGTCCTTGACCTGCGCCTTGATCTGCGCGAGGGTGCCGGGCCAACGGCTCTCATACTCCTCCGGCGTGTCCTCGGGCGAATATCCTTCGGACTTGAGCTTCTGGTCGGCCAGGAACTCGACGTTGCCGCCGAGCATGATGTCGGTGCCTCGACCAGCCATGTTCGTGGCGACCGTGACGGCGCCCTTGCGACCGGCGACGGCGACGACCGAGGCCTCCTTGGCATGCTGCTTGGCGTTGAGGACCTGATGATCGATTCCGGCGACGTCGAGCAACGAGGAGACGACCTCGGAGGATTCGACGGAGGCGGTGCCCAGCAGGACGGGCTGTCCCGCATGGTGGCGGGTGGCGACATCCTTGACGATCGCGGTGAGCTTCTCCTTCTTCGTACGGAAGATGAGATCGTCCTTGTCCTTGCGGATCATCGGCTTGTTGGTGGGGATCGGCAGCACACCGAGCTTGTAGGTGCCCATGAACTCGGCGGCCTCGGTTTCGGCGGTACCGGTCATGCCCGCGAGCTTGTCGTACATGCGGAAGTAGTTCTGCAGGGTGATGGTGGCGAAGGTCTGGTTTTCGGCCTTGACCTCGACGCCCTCCTTCGCTTCGATGGCCTGGTGCAGGCCCTCGTTGTAGCGGCGGCCGGGCAGGATGCGGCCCGTGTGTTCGTCGACGATGAGCACCTCGCCGTGGGTGACGACGTAGTCGCGGTCCCGCAGGAAGAGCTCCTTGGCCTTGATGGCGTTGTTGAGATAGCCGATGAGCGCGGTGTTGTCGGGCTCGTACAGGTTGTCGATGCCGAGGAAGTCCTCGACCTTGGTGATACCCGGATCCAGGATGCCGACGACCTTCTTCTTCTCGTCGACGTCGTAGTCCTCGTCGCGGGTGAGCTTGAGCACCAGTCGCGCGAACTGGCGGTACCAGCGGGTGACGTCACCCTCGGCCGGGCCGGAGATGATCAACGGGGTACGCGCCTCGTCGATGAGGATGGAGTCGACCTCATCCACGATGGCGAAGTGGTGGCCGCGCTGCACCAGCTCGTTCTTGTCCCAGGCCATGTTGTCGCGCAGGTAGTCGAACCCGAATTCGTTGTTGGTGCCGTAGGTGATGTCCGCCTCATACTGCTTGCGACGCACCGGGGGCTTCTGATCGGTGATGACGCAACCGACGTTCATGCCCAGGAAACGGAAGATGCGCCCCATGAGCTCGCTCTGGTAGCTCGCCAGGTAGTCGTTGACGGTGACGATGTGCACGCCTTCGCCGCTCAACGCGTTGAGGTAGGCGGGCAGCGTGGCGACCAGGGTCTTGCCTTCACCGGTCTTCATCTCGGCGATGTTGCCCCAGTGCAGTGCCGCACCGCCCATGAGCTGCACGTCGAAATGGCGCTGGCCCAGGGTGCGCTTGGACACCTCGCGGACCGTGGCGAACGCCTCAGGCATCAGATCGTCGAGCTTCTCGCCGTTTTCCAGCCGACGCCGGAACTTGGCGGTCTGGCCCTTGAGCTCCTCATCGCTCAGCGCCGAAATCTCATCTTCGAGGGCGTTGACGGCCCGCGCCACATCCCCAAGCTTCTTGATCTGGCGTCCCTCGCCCATGCGAAGGGCCTTGTCGACGATATCTACCACGTTTCGCTCCCTAGTTCGTTTGTCATTAAACGAGCATAACCCAGCCTGGTTCGACCGGACACAAACCTCGTCCAAGTGTACGCGGCCTTGAGGATTATACCGCCACGACACGGATGCTCCCCCTACCCGACCGCAATATCAGGACAGGCCGTGGGGTTGGGCCGCTACGACCCGAGTCGGCATACGCATCTTGGGCATGGTTCGGGGCCGGGACGAATGTCCGTCCCGGCCCCGAACACAAGGGCTGCGCAATCCTGCGCACAGCCTCGGAAGGGTCCGCGGGGATCAGATCAGCTCATCCGACCACCCGCCGACCGCATCCCTCAGTCCTCGTCATCCTTCCGGACATTCTCCGGGGTGTCGATCTCGAAGACGCCGTAGCTCCACCCGTGACGGTGGTAGACCACGGAAGGACGCTTCGTCTCCTTGTTGACGAACAGGAAGAAGTCGTGCCCGATAAGCTCCATCTCGTACAGCGCCTCGTCGATGCTCATCGGCTCGGCGATGTGCAGCTTGCGACGGATGACGATCGGGGTGTCCCCGACCTGGACCTCCACCGACTCCCCCGGCCCCAGATCGGATGCCACCGCAGCCTGGGGACTGGTGTTCACCTCGTCCGAGGTCTTGTCCTCGACGGGAGTAGCGACTCCCATATCGACGGGCATGGGGTTGATGTAGCCACGGCGATGGTTCTTGCGGCGATCGCGTGTACGGCGAAGACGCAGCGTGAGCTTGTCAAGCGCCATGTCGAGCGCGCTGAACTCATCGGTGCTGGAAGCCTCGGCCCTGACCACGGTACTGCCGGCGATGATGGTGATCTCCACGCGACGCGCGGTGTCCGCCTGACGCGGATTGCCCTCATGGGTCAGCACGATCTGCGCGCGCTGGGCGTCGGGGGCTATGGCGGTCACACGATTCATCTTGCTCTCTACGACATCACGGAATTTCTGCCTGATCTGCGTGTGACGTCCGGTGACGACGATTTCCATGTGGACCTCCTTATGTCGGGCGGTTTCCCGCCGTGGTGCCGGACAGCTTCTTCACCGTCCAAGTAGGTTTCATTGTAACCGAGGAACGTCGCACAAACCGATAACTCGCTGAAGGAATACCGAGTTTCCGCCGATTTGGGCGGTTCGTGAAATCCTTGGTAGACTTGGCTCTTTGAGACCTCTTGATGGCCGCGGCACACTTCGGTGTGCTGAGGAACTTCCGGGCTCCACAGAGCACGATGGCGGATAACGTCCGCCCAGGGTGACCTGAGAGAGAGCGCAGCAGAGAACAGACCGCCCGGTTTCGGTCGGGTAAGGGTGAAACGGCGGTGTAAGAGACCACCGGGCCGCTGGTAACAGTCGGTCGCACGGCAAGCCTCATCGGGAGCAAGGCCAAGCAGAAGGCACGTCGATGCAAGTCGACAGGGGTTGCTCGCCCACGCCTTCGGGTAGGCTGCTAGAGCCTGGCGGCGACGTCAGGTCGAGATGGATGGCCATCCATGTGGCGACACATGACAAAACCCGGGGTATAAGAGGTCTCATCTTCTTTTCCTGTATCCGTTGTATATCGGTCCTCTTGTCATGAGTCTTGTCGCATCGGACTTCGCGGACCCCGACCGGGACCTCGTCATCGGTGATGCCCCGCAGGGGTTCAGTGCATATCGCACGGTGAGTGCGCACACGGAGTCGGTGCACATCGCAGAGTCAGTGTGCACCACAACACCAGTGCGCATCGCAACATCAGTGCGCATCGCAACATCAGTGCGCATCGAAGATGCCGTGCTGCACTTCGTGCACCGTCGCCACATCATGACCGCGACGCCCGGCGGCGCTCCAGAATCGGCGCCGACGGACCTGGGGATCGAGACCTTCGGTCTTCTGCGCGATGGAACGGCCCAATTCCCAGGCCGCATCGACGAACACGCCCTCCTGGGCGGCTTCGCGCACCAGACGCTCGGCAAGCTCGCGTCCAACACCCTTGCGGCGCATCTCGCGCATGACCCCGCGTTCCCCGTACATCCGATCCGCACAGTATCCGATCAGGGTCCGGGCATACCGTTCATCATCAAGGAGGTCGACCCGCGTCAGCCTCGCAATCACGTCATCCACGACGGCCTGCTCGTGCCCTTTGGCGAGCAATCGGTCCCGCAATGCACCGGAGGCACGCGGTGCCGCATCCAACAAAGTCAACGCGGCCTGACGACACCGCTCCAGAACCTCGTCGACATCGTCCCTCGATGCTCCGTCCCCCGATGCATCTCGCGTGCTGGCGGCATCGTCACGACCGGCCCTCGCATCATCGACGGACCTGGTGAATGCTGGACCACGACCGTTGTCCCGGCGTCGAATGCCACGGCCGAACCCTCCGTCCCGACCACGGCGTTTGGCATGTGCAGCGTGCCCCGGGCGTCTGGAGCGTCCGAAACGTCTCGAATCCGACGCAGCACCGCCTTCACGGGCGTCATCGTCACGAGGCGCCGCGCCGAACGACGCGACGTGCATGCCCTGGTCACGCCGTACCGACGCCGCGTCGCCACCACCGTCTTCATGATGGCCATCAGCACCGGCGCACCGGTCCGCGACTCCCCCGTCTGCGGTTGGGGTGGATCCCACCGGTTCGACCGCATCCGGCGGGACCGGAGGTGCTATGGTCGGCGGATGCCGGTTGAGGAATTCCTCGGCGCTGAGCATATCAGGCCTTGGAGTGCGCGGCCTTGGAGGTCCGGGATGAATCTCCCTTGCCGGCCACGTCCTTCACCGAAGGGTCCGAACCGTCATGCTTGCCATCACCATTGCCGTCGCCCTGGCCCTCCTCGCCGTCGGCTCTCTGATCGTCCGCCGGAATCATGCCGAATGCGACCTTGACCCGGTGCTCGATCTCCTCGGTGATCGCCGGGTTATCCTTGAGGAACTGACGAACGTTTTCGCGTCCCTGTCCCAGTTGATCACCGTCGTAGGTGAACCACGAACCGGACTTCTTCACGACGTTGCACTGCAACGCCATGTCCAGCACCGACCCCTCCTTGGAGATGCCCTCGCCGTAGAGCACATCGAACTCAGCGAACTTGAAGGGCGGCGCCATCTTGTTCTTGACGACCTTCACCTTCGTGCGGTTGCCCACCGCCTCATCGCCGTTCTTGAGAGTCTGGATCCGCCTGATGTCGAGACGCACCGAGGCATAGAACTTCAACGCCTTACCGCCGGTCGTGGTCTCGGGGCTGCCGAAGAACACACCGATCTTCTCACGCAACTGATTGATGAAGATGGCGGTGGTGCCCGCCTGGGCGAGGGCGCCCGTCATCTTGCGCAGGGCCTGACTCATGAGACGGGCCTGCAACCCGACGTGGCTGTCGCCCATCTCGCCCTCGATCTCGGCCTTCGGCACCAGTGCCGCCACCGAGTCGATGACGATGATGTCCAACGCTCCGGACCGGATGAGCATATCGGAGATCTCCAGCGCCTGCTCGCCGTTGTCGGGCTGCGACACAATGAGCGAATCCGTATCAACCCCAAGATGCCTGGCATACACGGGATCAAGGGCATGCTCGGCGTCGATGAAGGCGGCTACACCACCCGCCTTCTGGGCATTGGCGACGGCATGCAACGCCAACGTAGTCTTGCCGGAGGACTCCGGGCCATAGATCTCCACGATGCGGCCACGGGGAAGCCCCCCAATGCCCAGCGCCATGTCGAGCGCCAAGGAACCCGTCGGTATCACCGCGACATCCTGGGCGGGCTTGTCGCCCAGGCGCATGGCCGAACCCTTGCCGAAGTTCTTCTCAACCTGCTGCAACGCGGTCTCCAAGGCCGCCTGGCGACGTGGATCAACACCCGATGCCCCTTGTGCGCCGCCGTTGGCGCTCTTCGACGCCGCTTTCGTCTGCTGTGCCATCTGTACTCCTTATATGCGTGGCTCGCGCCACTCGATCCATGCCTTACACGGTATCCGAATGATGGCGGCCCATGCCGTTCCCCGACGGGGGTGGTCGAAGGCCCATCTTCCGACACGCCGTATCGAAACCTCACGCTCGGCTCGGCTCCACACTAGCGCACCATGCGAACATATGTTCGAATAACTCTATCGGCAACCGTCACGCCGCGGGTAGCGGCGGCGCTTTGTGGCCCTTACCCCAGCGCCGCGAATCCGGGATGTCCATCTGATCGCACAGGACGTTCCAGACGACACGCGGCTCAACGCCGGCGGCGAGGGCCTTGACGACCGTCATGCCATCCAGTTTGGTGAGCTGTTGGTCACAGGACAGGCTGCGTCCGTAGACGCGTCCGAAGACCTCCTCCACCAGCTCCCACAATTCTCGTTCATGCATACGCCCCACCATACGCGCCCATGGACGCGAGGCAACCCCCGGCGGCGGCCATGGCATGATCACCGGGCCGCCGAAGCGATGTCGAGCCATGTGTGGCGATTGCCCCACCAACACCATCCGAGTTTGGGGGCACCCCGTCGTTCGATGCCGTCGCGCCCCGTGCCGGAACTGACCCACAGCGCCGGCGTGCGCGCATCGTAGATCGTCTCACCCGAGGGCCTGACCCGCTTGACCTTCCGGGAACCAATCGTCATGAAACAGTAATTCGGCTCGATGATTGCGGGATCGCCCAGCGCCCAACTCAGGCCTTCCTGAAGTGTGAGGGGGCGCCGGTGCGAAGCTTCAATCCGAATGATCGCCTCTTCGGGACTTACGTTGCGCAGATCGTCGCCTCGACTCACCTGGCGAACCAGATACAGTGGGGTGTTCGGGATTTCGATCCCGACCGGAGTGAATTCGTCGACATCGATCATGTCTTCGACGACGAAGCCGGGCTGTGCATTCAGCGACAACAACGGTGCGAGTGCCGATGCGGCGAACCAATGCGGATGCAACGCAACCAGACCCCCGGTCTTCTCGGCACGCAACGCCCTGAACGCCGCGCGCACGTCGGTCCGATCACCGTGGGCCCGGGCAAGAACCCCAGCGCGTTCAAGGGCATCCAACTGTTCGGCAACCGGTCGCATAGGAGTCGAGGCGCTCCTGTCCATCGGCATCCTTCCTGACATTGTTTACGGCATGACGATCCGCCACAAGATGCGCAACCCTTCGCACCAACCAAGTGACACAACCAAAGGACACAACATCGAGTAAGCACCCATGCAGAAGAGCACCACGAACCGGAGACCGGGTCAACGCCATCGGCCAAGACCATGCCGGCACGGCACCGTGCCGGTCTCGACCAGAATCAGAGCATCCGAAATCAGAGCGTCGACTCCTCGACGGAATCGAGGTAATCGGCGACCATGCGCAACATCTGCGCGGTGCTCAATCCCAGCGACTGTGCAATGGAGCCCAGCAACTCGGAGCTCGCTTCCTTTTGGCCACGCTCGACCTCGGACAGATACCCAAGCGACACGCCGGCCTTCTCGCTCACCTCGCGCAACGTCTTGTGATCGGTGGTTCGCAGATCGCGGAGCACATGACCAATGGCCTCACGCAACGACAGATCATGGCCGTCTGCCACCGCGTCGCGCTGACGCACGGAAGGACGCGTCCGCGTCCGCTCCTCGTCCTCCTGCTGCCACATACGATTCAATACCGCCTGGCGCTCATCCTTGGCCCGCTTGGCCTCACGAGCGCGGATCACCTGCTGCTGGGCGAACATCACCGCACGCCTCTGTACGGGGGTGAGGCTGCGCATACGCGCTCCGCCCGCCTGTACCGTCCGCGCACCCTGCGCGAACCGTGCGTTCACATCGACATGTTCCGTAGTCTGGGTCATCGAGTCCATGGCGTCATCCCTTTCCGCTGTCGTCCCTTCCGGGACCTTCACTACGGACAACCGACGATGACGTGAGATTATTCCTGCAAATTTGCTGTGAGTAGGCTCAACTTTTGCAGAGTACGCAGGACGGTGAAGCGGCGAATGTCCTCCCGAGAGCCCGCGCCATGCAATTGGCCCACCCAGATGACCCGATCGGCGAACGAATCACGAGGCTGCGCATCCCGACCGTCAGCGGCGCCGGAGCGCGTCCAGGACCATTGCGTATCGCATGCTGACGAACCCACCATACTCCTGCCGCGCGAGTCGAGTTCGGCGTCGGCGCGCTGCCCCGGTTCCGGCATGAGCGTCACGGGGACGCTGATGCCCACATAGACCAGGCCGGCCGGTTTGTCCCCATCGGGCCCGGGGCCGGCGACACCGGTCGTGGACAGGCCGATCACCCGATGACGGTAGGCCGCCTGGTCGTACAGCCGTGCGGTCGACGATGCCATCTGGGCCGCGACCATGGGATGCACCGCGCCTTCGCGGCGCAACAGCGCCTCATTCACACGCAGAATGGAGGCTTTGGCGGCGATATCGTACGTCACCGCAGACCCGAGAAACACCGTGGAGGCACCGGGGATGCGCACGAAGGCGTCGGCGAGCAATCCCCCGGTCAACGATTCGGCGGCGGCAATCCAGACCCGCGCGGCACGACAACGTCTCAGGATCACGGCGGCGGCTTCGTCGCACCGATCCTCCATCACGCCGATCGTCGTGGCCTCCGGCGCGCTCATTGTGTTGCCCGGCACATGCCGGCCTCGGTATGTCCCGAAAGCCCCGCACCCATGAGCATCAACCGCATGGACGTTACCGGCCCGAAACCGCTTGCCCGCGACGATTCGCCAGAACCCCGGCGACATACACCCCGCCCGAATACAGGCACAGGGCCAAGGCTACGAAGATCACGGCCTGGGTCGCATACCCATAGAAGACCGCCCATCCGGGCTGTTCGCCGGGGCCTGCCAGGGATCCGAGCGGCACCAGGAGCATCGCCAGACCCACGCATTGGGCGAGGGTCTTGTATTTGCCCGCCTTGGAAGCGGCGATCACCTTGCCGCCGTGATCGATCACGAAGAAACGCATCACCGTGATGCCGATTTCGCGGATGAAGAACAACGCGGTGACCCACCAGAACACCTCGTTGAAGACGGAGGCGACGACCAAGGTCGCGAGGATGAGCAGCTTGTCGGCGATGGGATCCATGAGTTTGCCCATCTCGGTGACCTGATCGTATGTCCTGGCCATCCAGCCATCAAGCTTATCGGTCGCCGCGGCGATGATGAACAGCACGGCGGCGGTCCATCGGAACGGAAGATTGTCCGCTCCCCACGGTCCGGCGGCGATGTCGAATCCGAGAAAGACGAGTACCAGGATGATGCGTGAATACGTCACGAGATTGGGCGGACTGTTCCACCCATCCAATAACGATGCCTTACGTGTACCTTGATTGTCCATACCGATTACCATAGCGCCATCGCACTACGAGAGTTTCCCCGCACAGCGCGGCGCGAAACCGTTCGCAGACCCTGCGGGCCGGACCGAGGACGCACCATCATGGCCGCGACGATCCGTGAAGATCCGGGCCGATCCGCGACGGAACACACGGACGGCCCCCGACCATCGCACGTTCACTCCTGCGGCGCATCGCCCCCCGGTTGCTCACCGGGGCCCTGCTGCAGCGAACTCGTCTCACCGCGCAGGAACGCCAACACCTGCTGCAGATCCTGCGGCTGTACGAGAACCTCGCGCGCCTTGGATCCTTCCGACGGTCCGACCACACCATGCGATTCGAGCAAGTCCATGAGACGGCCCGCCTTCGCGAATCCGACCCTGAGTTTGCGCTGCAGCATCGAGGTCGACCCGAACTGCGTGGTCACCACGAGTTCGGCGGCCTGCAGCAGCACGTCGAGATCGTCTCCGATGTCCTCATCGGGTTCGGCGGCGTGCTGTTCGGCCTCCTTGGCCATGCGCTCGATATCCTCACGGTAATGAGGCTTGCGCTGGGTCCGCACGGCGTCGACCGCCTTGCGGATCTCCGACTCACCGACCCATGAACCCTGCACGCGCAGAGGCTTGGCCGACCCCATGGGCAGGAACAGCGCGTCGCCCTGGCCGATCAGGGTCTCGGCGCCGACCGTGTCGAGGATGACGCGCGAATCCGTGGCGGACGAGGTCGCGAAGGCCAGGCGGGACGGGATATTCGCCTTGATGAGACCGGTCACGACGTCCACCGAAGGCCGCTGGGTGGCGAGGACGAGGTGCACGCCGGCCGCTCGTGCCAGCTGAGTGATGCGCTGGATGGAGCTCTCCACGTCGTTCTTCGCGATCATCATGAGATCCGCCATCTCGTCGACCACGACCAGCAGGTACGGGTACGGGGCGACCTTGCGGTTGGATCCTTGGGGAGCGTGGACCTTGCCCGCGCGAACGGCCTCGTTGAAATCCTTGACGTGCCGGAAACCGAAGAACTGCAGGTCGTCGTATCTGGCATCCATCTCCTTGACCACCCACTCCAAGGCCTGCGAGGCCTTCTTGGGATCGGTGATAATGGGAGTGAGCAGATGGGGTATGCCGGCGTAGGCCGACAGCTCCACGCGCTTGGGGTCGACGAGGATGAGCCGCACCTGCTCGGGGGTGGCCCGCATGATGATGGAGGTGAGCATCGAATTGATGAAGCTGGACTTACCGGAGCCGGTCGCGCCGGCCACCAGCAAATGGGGCATCTTGGTGAGATCCGCGGTGACGAAATGTCCCTCCACGTCCTTGCCGACGCCGGCCAGCATGGGGTTGGGGTCGTTCATCGCCTCGTCGGAACGCAGCACGTCACCGAGATGGACGATCTCGCGGTCAACGTTCGGAATCTCGATGCCGATCGCCGACTTGCCGGGAATCGGGGACAGGATGCGCACGTCTGAGCTCGCCACGGCATAGGCGATGTTGCGCTGCAGATTGGTGACCTTCTCGACCTTGACGCCCGGGCCGAGCTCGACCTCATACTGGGTGACCGACGGGCCGCGCAGGAACCCGACGACCTTCGCGTCGATATCGAACTGCTGGAACGTGGAAGTGAGGGCGCGGATGACGTTGTCGTTGGCCGGGGTGCGCACCGCATGCGGCTGGCCTTTGACCAACAGGTTCGTATCGGGCAGCCGGTACGGCGGCAGGACTCCCGGGGCACCCTCCTCATCTCCCGTCGCTCCGTCGGCCGGATGCGTATCGGTGGAAGCATTCCCGCCGGATGGCGACGACACCGCAGCGTCCGGTCCTATCTCACCGGTCTGTGTATTGACCATGGTCCGGTCGCCACTCGCATCATCGGTCGTGGGGCGCGAACCCGTTCCATATCCGTCTCCGTCGGTGGATCCAGAGGCACCGGCGAATCCACCGACGGGGGAACCGACCGTAGCCCAGGGATCGGTTGCCGGCGACGCCGTGCGCGTGGGCAATACCGTCGTGGCCGACTCCCCCACGGGCAAGGCTCCGGAGAACCGCTGCGGCAACGTGTCGTCGCGCACCCGTGCGGCCAACAGCTGGGTCTCCGCGGCTTCGCCGTGCTGGCGTGCGGCCTTGGCGAAGGCCGTGTCGTTCTCATACCGGTCAAGGCCGGTGTCCTCGCCGCCCCGCTTGCCTGAGGACAGCTTCGCCATAAGGCGCCGCCACAGGCCGGGGCGCTGCAAGTCATCGTCGACGGCATCGCCACCCGCCTCGTCATGGGAAGGCACGCCCTGCGCGAAGGACAGGGTGCCGTCGCCGACGCGAACCTCGTTGGGGAACTGCTCGGCGCCCGCCGTGGCCCCGGCATCGTCCGCACGACGCGTGATGCCGAGCAGCGACCGGACCCGGTCGGGCACCTCATTGACATGGATGCGGGTAATGAGCAGGAGAGAAAACAGGACGGTGACCGCGAAGATCACCATGGCAAACCCCTTCGAAAGCCCCCAGGCCAACGGCGAACCAAGCACGAAGCCGAATAACCCGCCGGCCTGCTGCAGCATGGTCATGTCCATGCCACGGATGTCGGAGGCGACGATAACGTCGACCATCGAACAGATGGAAAACAGCAACAGGCCCCAACCGGTCACGACCTTGGGATTCTCGGCCTCATCGCCGCTGTTGCGCATGAGACGGATCGCCAGGTAGGTCAGCAACACCGGCAGAACCACGCTCATCACGCCGAATGCCCCCGATGCCAGGGCATGCAGCGCCCGACCGAGCGCGCCATCGACGCGGAACCATTCGGACGCGCAGAACAGGATGGCCAGCACCAGAAGGATGAAGCACCACCCGTCCGTGCGGTTGTCCGGGTCGTACTCACCCACACCGCCTATGGTCCGCACGACCTTACCCAGACCCCTTGGCAGGGCGAGGAGGATCTTATGCCATACCGGTTCGGGGCGTTGCCCGTCCGAATCGGTGCGTTTCGCCGACCCCGATGCGCCGGAGCGCGGGGATGTTGATCGTGAGTTGCGTGAGGGTGCCGTTCGTGCCATAACGGGACCGATTCTACCGGCTCCCATTCCCATCGGCTATCATGGCACGGTATGACACCTGCGGAACGTGCGAGCGCAGTCGCATTTGCACTGAAGAACTGCGCACTGGGCAATCTGTCTCCCGACGAGGCCACGTTGCAGGCCGCCCGGTTGTATGAGCATGAGGGCGGAGATCCGGCCCGGCTCCTCATGGCCGCGGGACGGCACGCGCCGAGCGCCATCTTCGCACGGACCGTCGCACTCAATGAACACGGATGGCGTGGCAGCGGGGATCTCAAGGAGCTGCAGGCCATCCACCTGGCGCTCTTCGACGGTGTTCACGAGGATGCCGGGAAGCTGCGCACCAAAAACGTGAAGGACCACGAAACCGACTCCGGCGCGGTGACTCGCCGTGTGAACGGCGGCCTGAACGGCGGCCTGAACGGCGCTGTCGACGCCAAGGACGCCGTAATCGCCTCGGGACCGCTCGACGACGATCCCCAGGCCTTCTTCCCCGCGAACCTCATCACGACCGGAGCGATGAACATCTCGACCGAACTCGCCGAACAGCGTAACCTGCGCAGCCTGGATCGCGCCGTGTTCACGCACGCCCTGGCGAAGATCTACGACGAACTGGGCTATCTGCACCCGTTCAACGGCGGCAACGCGATGGTGCTGCGTATCTTCGCATCCCGCCTCGCCCATGACGCCGGATGGGACCTCGACTGGGGCGAGGTCACCCGCGAGCGCTATCGGAAGGCCAGGCGACAGGCCTGCCGCGGGGACATCACCGGATTCGAATCCCTGTTCGCCGACATCCAACGTCCGGCCAATCCGACGCGAGTCTTCCTCATCGCGGGCTGGGACCAGGGCCCGGCGCACTGACCTGCGGTCCGCAGCCGGTCTATTCGTTGACGCCGCAGGCTTGGTTCATGCCACCATCAATCCGGTTCGTGCCATCATCGGCCCGGTTGGCAGCGCCGTCAGCAACATCGCCCAGGTGGTGGGAGGTGAAACCGTCGGCTTCGGCATCGCGGGCATCGTACTCCCCCGCATCGGCGCTCATGACGATTCCAAGCGCCTCGTCGACCAAGGTGGGCCTCAATGCCTGGAGCCAATGGATCCTCGGATCTCTGCCGAACCAACCCATCTGCTTGCGGGCCAGACGTTTCGTCAGGCGCGCGATCTCGGCATAGGCCGCGTCCTCGTCGATCTCGCCGTCGAGGAACCGCGCGATCTGCGGATACCCCAGCGCACGGGACGCGGTCGTACCCAGACGTTCACGCAATCGTTCGACCTCCCGCGTGAATCCCAGCGCACGCATCTGGGCCGTGCGGCGTTCGATGCGCTCGTCAAGCAGGTCGCGCGGCAGGTCGAGGCCGATCTGCACGGCGGGCATGACATAGTGGTACCGCGGCAACGACGCCGAATACGGGCGTCCGGTGATGGCGATGACCTCGAGGGCCCGTATCGTCCGCCGGACATTGTGCGGGTCCATGCGGCGCGCCGCTTCGGGGTCGCGATCCATCAACTCGTCGAACAACAATCCGGGACCTTCGCTCTCGGCGCGTCGCTCCAAGCCCTCCCGGATGGCGGCGTCGGTGGCGGGAAACGAGATATCGTCGATGGCGGCGCGGGCGTACAGGCCCGATCCCCCGACCAGGATGGGCCGGATGCCGCGGCGCTGCAGATCCGCGATGCACGTTCTGGCGAGTCCTTGGAAACGCGCCACGCTCATGGCGTCCTCGGGATCGATGACGTCGAGAAGATGGTGGGGCACGGCCGCACGCTCCTGCGCGGTGGGCTTGGCCGTACCGACGTCCATCTGACGGTACATCTGATAGGCATCGGCGTTGACGATCTCGGCCCGTTGCCCACGTGCGGCCAACGCCCGGGCGAGTCCTATGCCCAACCCGGTCTTGCCCGAGGCGGTCGGACCGATGATCGACACCACCTTGGCGCGCCGTTCCTGGGTGTGCGTATCGAGACCTCGCTGCTCTTCCATACCGGCGATACTAGCGGGGTGAGTGAACCACCCGGCATATGTGCACCCAGGGCCTTCTCAGCACCGGCGTTATGATGGTGCCGTGATACTCGACCGACATGACCGAATCAACACCACAGAAATAGCCGCACGACTCAGGGGGCTGCAAGCAGGGGAAACGGGCTTTCCCACCGCGGAGATCGACAAGTTCGTCGATCTCATGCAGGTCTACGAGGGCGCGATGTATGAGATCAGCACGAAGCTGGACATCCTGGACGGCGAATTCCAGGTCAGATTCGAACACAATCCCATCCACCATCTCGAGCGCCGGCTCAAATCCGTCAACTCGATCATCGGCAAGCTGGAACGCAAGAATCTGCCTGTTTCAGTCGAATCGATCAAGGACCATCTGTTCGACGTTGCGGGCATCCGCGTCATCTGCAACTATCGTGACGACGTGTATTCGGTGTCGAATTATCTGTCCGGGCAATCCGACATCCAGGTGCTGCGGGTGAAGGACTACATCAAGAACCCCAAGCAGAACGGTTATCGCAGCCTGCACGTCATCTATTCGGTGCCGGTCTTCCTCTCATCCGGGGCATACTACACACCCGTCGAGGTCCAGTTCCGCACCGTTGCCATGGACTATTGGGCGAGCCTCGAGCATGCCCTGCGATACAAGGCCGACCTTCCCGACGCCCGGTTCGCCGAGCATTCCCAGACGCTGCTGGACTGCGCACGCAGCCTGCAGAACGTCGAGGCGCAGATGCAGAACATCCACCGCGACATCAATGGTGCGCCGCAAAGCGAGCAGACGCCGGAATCCAAGGCCAACGGCATCAAAGATTGATGCGGTCCGAATGCTGACGGAATCCGAAAGCCAACGAAACTCCGCGGACTAACGAAACCGGCGGCCTGGCGACCGGATACCTCAGTCCGCCGGATCAATCCCTCAAACCCGACTCGTCACCGGCGAATCGACGCCCGCTCCGTCGCCGATTCGCGGCAGTGGCGTTGCGGCGATGTTGTTGCGACGATGACGCTGAACGGCCGAAACGATCAGAAGTCGAAATGATCGGGGTCGGCGCCGTTCCTGCGTCCGGTGTCCAACGCGGCGATGGCCCGCATCTGGGCGTCGTCCAGAGCGAAATCGAACACATCGAAATTCTGGCGGATACGTTCGGCATGCGTCGATTTGGGCAACACGATCACACCGCGCTGCAAGTGCCAGCGAATCACGACCTGGGCGGGCGACTTGCCGTACTGCTCGCCGATGCGGGCCAACAGAGGGTCGGACAGCAGCGAGCCGCCCGTACCGCCCAACGGGCTGTAGGCCTCCACGTCGATGCGCTTGGTGTGCACGGCGTCGACGAGTTCCTGGTTGACGAACTGCGGCGAGGATTCGATCTGATCCACCTGCGGTTTCGTGCCGCTCATCGCCAGCAACGATTCGAGATGATGCTGCTGGAAATTGCTCACGCCGATGGCGCGCACCCGCCGCTCCCGGTACAGCTCGACCATCTGCTCCCAGGCCCGTTCCCATCCGTCGGCCGGCCAGTGGATGAGATAGAGATCGAGGTAATCGACCCCGAGCCTGTCCATGCTCCGATAGCAGGCCTCCCTGGCCTTGCCGGCGCGGATATCGTCGTTCCACAGCTTCGTGGTCAGGAAGATGTCGCGTCGATCGACGCCCGATTGCCGGATGCCTTCACCGACCGACTCCTCGTTGCGGTAGATCATCGCCGTGTCGATGTGACGGTACCCGGCTTGCAGCGCACTACGCACCGCGCCGATCGTCTCCTCGCCCTGTGGGGTTTGGAACACCCCGAGTCCCAACTGAGGGATCGTCACGCCGTTGTTCAACGTGATGGCCGCGTCGCTCGCCTGTCGTAATTCCTGCATCTTCTGCATCGCCACTCCTTCGGTGTGTTGCCGTTCGTTGACTTGACTTGCCGTTCGTTGACTTGTGTTGCGGTTCGGTGACTTGTATCGCTGTATGTTGCCACGCGTCCCGCATCCGCGCATCGCTCGTGCGTGATCGAATCGCAACAGAGGTCGTCCCTCTCGCTTAATCCCCATCGTAACCGCTGCCATCGGCGGTTGTGCCCGTGGCATAGGCCAGGAACTCCACATTCAGCGCTCACACCCCATCGCGCCTTTGGATGACATTGCCCGTCCTCGCAGAACCTCCTACGTTCAGAGCTAACACACAGGAGCGTCGATTATCCTGAGATTGGAATCACGATACGTAAAGGAGCAATCATGACGTTCGGAAGGCAACCGCAGGACGACCGCGATCACATGAATCAGCAACCCTACGGCCAGTCGCAGGGACAGCCAACGCAACCGCTGTACGGCCAGGGCTACCAGAACCATCAGGGTTATCAGACGTCCACGGGATCACAGGCGCCCAGCGGCCAATACGGCTACGCGGCGCAGTCCGCATCGGGCCGCGCCCCCATCGACGCGCAACTCGCCTATTCCTACGAGCGCACCAAGCGGACCTCAATCGCGAGCGCCTACGGCCAGATGACCATTGGACTGCTTATCACCGCCGTCGTCGCCATCGTCTCCCAGATGACGGGTGCGTTGGTCAGTTTCCTTGTCGCCACGGGCGGGCTCGGATGGATCGGCCTGGCCATCGTCCAAGTCGTCATGGCTGTGACACTCGGAGCACGTGTCATGAAGATGCGCACCGGAACCGCCTACGCGATGTTCTATGTGTATGCGGCGCTCATGGGCTTCACATTGAGCTCGATCTTCCTGGTCTACGATCTTGGTTCGATCGGCATGGCTCTGGGATTGAGCATCGGTTTCTTCGTCGTCCTCACCATGTTGGCTCTGACTACCAAAATCGACATGCTCAAGACCGGTCCGATCCTCATGGTCGCCCTCATCGTGCTCATTGTGGGTCAGGTCATCCTCATGTTCATCTCCCCTTCGAACACCATCATGATGGCGATCTCCGCGGTTGGCTTGCTGATCTTCGCCGGTCTGACGGCATACGACGCCCAGCGCACCCGCGCACTGTTCGCCCAGTACGCGACGAATCTCGACATGATCAAGCGCCTGTCCATCGTCTGCGCACTGAGCCTGTATCTCGATTTCGTCAACATGTTCCTCTATCTGCTGCGCCTGTTCGGCGGCCGCAACTAGGCCATATCCGGGTGCGCCCGCAGACGCCGGGCGCACCCTTCGACATTCGATCAGTTTCTCATTCCTCCATTCTTTCGGTCTTTCGGTCCCTCAGTCCTCTCACTCCCTCAGTCACTCACCCCCTCAGTCACCCAACCCTCCCCCTCCAGTCTCCCTGAGTTCCTCAGTCCCTCCCCTCATTCCCCCACTTCCTCAGTGCGCCCTTAAGTTGCGTGGTATGTCCCGCCCCGACACAGTCCGTCCTCGCGTGGCACAGTGAGCCCCAGTCACGCGGCGCTTCCTCGTACGTCACGGTGCACGCTTCCCACACCGATTTCACACCTCGTATTTCGTCATCGCTTCTTCCTATGATGCCTCCCATCCGCCAAACGCCATAAATCCCTAGGCTCCTCCACCACCGAGGAACCTCCCGCCGCAAGCAATGCGGATCTGACGTTACGCACATATCGATCCATGGCGCTCTCACTGCTGAGCATCGCGCCCCATACCGGGAACACCTTCCACTCCCCCGCAGTCAAGGCATTCAGGCGTTCGCAGTCGTCGACGTACTGGGCTGTGTGGTGCATGCCGTGATATTCCATCCCGATACGAAACTCTGGATATGCCATGTCCAACACCCGCACACGACCGTCCACCATCAAGGAATAGTTGATCACGGGCATCGGTAGGCCCCGGCGGAGTATCGCCAGTCTGAGCTTGCTCTCGTATGGGGAATCGGTGCCAGGCAGTGATAGTCTCAGCGCCCTCATGCACAGGCGCCGATTGGTCAGACGTCGCCCCTCGCGCACGAATCGTCCCAGCTGCAAGCGGGTCGAACGCTGCAGCACCGGATCACGGCACGCCATGACGTCCGCCAGCATGGTCAGGGATTCAAGGTCATACCGCCGTGCCATGTGCGCGAACGTCGCCGCGGGAGACGTGCACACCATGTCAAACACCTTGATAACAGCGTCGTCTCGATGCAGCTGATTCCATGTGTGGCAGACGATCGGTGCGGGAAGAGTCCGATACTGGTCCCGATCCGACATGACGATATGCATCCTGGGGTCGATCTCGATCGAAATCCCCATCAACCCCAGCGCCATGTCCAAAGCGAATACCGGTTCGAAACGCACCATGCGTTTCGCCTCTCGGCATCGCTGGACGTATTCTGATTGCACGCTCCACGCCTTGCAGCGCATGATGTGCTGCTCCGACGGTTGCTGGCGTATCTCGAACATGCTCACACGATACCGATAGCCGGGCGGCGATCCGTGGCCATTGCGCCACTGTGGTCGAAGGCCCGGTTGCTGCACAAGCCGTGCGCCGATCGACACGGGTCAGGGAAGGCAGTTGAGCGACACAAGTGAACGATTCGTCGACACAAGTCGTAGATGCGGCCCCATAGATCAGCGATTGGCGGACAGATCGCAGGTTCGAGAACACAGGTCGCGAACTGGTGTACCCGGGTCCTAGGTTCAGCCACACAAGTGAACGATTGACGGACACGGGTCGCCGGTTGCCTGACATGAGTCGCAGATTGGCCGACAAAGATCGCTGGTTCGACGACACAAGTCGTAGGTTCAGCCACACAAGTCGACGATTGACAGCCACAAGTCGCAGGTTGACCGACATGAGTCGCAAGTTGACAGCCACAAGTCGCAGATACACCGACACAGATCGCAGATTCGCATAGGCAGAACGGCCAATGTAATTATTGAGTGGCGGAATTCCGCCAGTGCATAATTGTAATGGCCGTTCTGCCTGAGGCACCTCAGGATTCGGTCTCACATCCCGAGATGATCGCCCAAATACGGACTCACCGTGACCGTAACCCGACGAACCATGACATCCGGCATCACATACGCCAACGAACACGCCGAAAGACGCCGAACGGAATCGAAAGCGAACCCGTCGACGCCCTGCGGACTGGACGGCGAATCTGCTAGTTGACCTGAACTGGTTCAGAAAGCGTTTCAGGACGCGGATCTGAAAGCGGCTACGGCAGTGAACCCGGCGATCACCACCGCCGTTCACCGGCCGCCGTTCACCATCGCCGCCACCAACCACACCAACCACCGGCCACTAGCAGACATCCACCCCTGGCCACGACCAAGCAACCACCGTGGGCCAGCGGTCAGCAAAGCAATCAGCGATCACCCATCAACCAACCACCGCTCAGCGATCACCCATCAACCCGCGCAACACATACTGCAGGATGCCGCCGTTACGGTAGTAGTCCGCTTCGCCAGGCGTATCGATGCGCACGGTCGCGTCGAATGCCACGACGCTGCCGTCCGTCCTGGTGGCACGAACCGTGACGGTCTTGGGGGCGGCACCTTGGTTGAGTGCCTCGATGCCCAGGATGTCGAAGGTTTCGGTGCCGTCGAGCCCCAGGGATTCGGCCGACTCGCCCTCGGGGAACTGCAGCGGCAGCACACCCATGCCGATGAGATTCGAACGGTGGATACGCTCGAAGCTGCGGGTGATCACCGCCCTGACGCCGAGCATGGCCGTGCCTTTGGCCGCCCAGTCGCGGGAGGATCCGGTGCCGTATTCCTTGCCGGCCAGCACCACGAGCGGCGTGCCCTGACGCCGGTACCGCTGTGATGCCTCGTAGATCGTCGAGGGTTTGCCCTCCACGAAGTCGTAGGTGAAACCGCCCGGCGTGACCTCCTGGCCGACGGATGCGAGCAACTGGTTACGTAGGCGAATATTGCCGAAGGTTCCCCGGACCATGATCTCGTGATTGCCGCGCCTGGAGCCGTAGGAATTGAAATCCTTGCGCGTGATGCCGCGGTCCATGAGATACCGCCCGGCCGGACTCGAGGCGGGGAACGCGCCGGCCGGGGAAATGTGGTCGGTGGTCACGGAGTCGCCCAGCAAGGCCAGCACCCTGGCGCCGTGGATGTCGGTCACCGGCTGGGGGGTGGCCGTCATGTCGTCGAAGAAGGTCTGCTTGCGCACGTAAGTGGAGTCGGGATCCCAGGCGAACCGCTCGCCGTGCGGGACCTGCAATCCGTTCCACCGCTCGTCGCCGTCGAACACCGATTGGTAGTCCTGCACGTACATGTCGCGGGACACCGTTTCGTCGACGATCTGGTGGATCTCGGCGTTCGACGGCCAGATGTCGCGCAGGAAGACCTCGTCACCCGCGCGATCGACGCCCAGGGGCTGGCGGTCGAAATCGAAGTTCATGGTGCCCGCCAGCGCATAGGCGATCACCAGAGGCGGCGAGGCGAGGTAGTTCATCTTGACGTCGGGGCTGATGCGCCCTTCGAAGTTACGGTTGCCGGACAGCACCGCGGTCACCGTCAGGTCGTTGTCGTTGATGGCCTGTGAGATCTCCGGCAGCAACGGACCGGAGTTGCCGATGCAGGTGGCGCAGCCGAAGCCTACGAGTTGGTAGCCCAGCGCGTCGAGGTCGGTTTGCAGACCGGCCTTGTCGAGATAGTCGGCGACGACCTGCGAGCCCGGGGCGAGCGACGTCTTCACCCACGGTTTCGGCGTCAACCCTTTGGCGTGGGCGTTGCGTGCGAGCAGCCCCGCGGCGATCATGACGGACGGATTCGAGGTGTTCGTGCAGCTGGTGATGGACGCTATGGCGACGTCGCCGTTGCGCACCGAAAAATCGCCGCGGAAATCGGTCTTGACCGCGATCGGCTCATGCGCGGTGCGATTGGTCTCGTAGTCGGGTACGGTGCGTTCGAACCTGGGTTTGGCCTGGGAGAGCTCGATGCGGTCCTGCGGGCGTTTCGGCCCGGCGATGGACGGCACGACGGTGCCCAGGTCAAGGGTCATGTACTCCGAGTACTGCGGTTCGACGTAATCGGGATCCCCCGTGTCGCCCCACAACCGGTTCGCCTTGGCATAGGCCTCGACCAACGCGATCTGCCGGTCGCTGCGCCCCGTGAGCCGCAGGTAATCGAGCGTGACGTCGTCGATGGGGAAAATGCCGCAGGTCGAGCCGAATTCCGGGCTCATGTTGCCGATGGTGGCGCGGTTGGCCAAGGGCAGTTCCACCACGCCGTCGCCGTAGAATTCGACGAACTTGCCGACCACGCCGTGCTGGCGCAGCATGTCGGTGACCGTGAGGACGACGTCGGTGGCCGTCACGCCCTCGGGAATCGCACCGGTGAGCTTGAATCCGACGACCCGCGGGACCAGCATCGAGATGGGCTGGCCCAGCATCGCCGCCTCGGCCTCGATGCCGCCCACACCCCAGCCGAGCACGCCGAGGCCGTTGACCATGGTGGTGTGCGAATCCGTGCCCACGCATGAGTCCAGGTAGGCGAGCTCGCGGCCATCGGTCCGATCGCTCCCCTCAGCGCCAACAGCGCCGTCGCTGCCGCCACCGACTCCGTCCGCACCGGCCTGCGCCTTGTGCATGACCACCTGCGCCAGATACTCGATGTTCACCTGGTGAATGATGCCGGTCCCGGGCGGGACGACACGGAAGTTGTGGAACGCCTGCTGCCCCCAGCGCAGGAACTGGTAGCGTTCGCCGTTGCGCTGGTATTCGATGTCCATGTTGCGCTGCATCGCATCCGCGACGCCGTAGGCGTCAATCTGCACCGAATGATCGATGACCATGTCGGCGGGGACCTGCGGATTGATGACCTCGGGGTCGCCCCCCAGATCCGCGACCGCATCGCGCATCGTGGCCAGATCGACGATGCACGGCACGCCGGTGAAGTCCTGCATCACCACGCGCGAGGGGGTGAACTGGATCTCGTCGCTCGGTTCGGCCTGGGGATCCCAATCGAGCAGCGCGCGCACATGATCATCGGTGATGTTCGCGCCGTCGATGTTGCGGATGAGGTTCTCGACAAGCACCTTCAGGCAGTACGGCAGATGCCCGATGCCCGGCAAATCGGCGATGCGATAGTAATCGAAGGTTTCCCGGCACGCATGCAGAACGGACCGCTGGGTTTCTCGTAGGGACATGAATCCTCCGATTCTCGTGTGTGGTGGACCGTCAAGGGTCCGACATGCCGGCATGTCGCCGAGTGCGTCACCCTTACCGCCCGCCGTCGCCCGTCCACGCCGAACCGCTTCTTGGCATGGGCTCGTCGCCGACGCCGGATCTGATGATCCTGGACGGAATGATGCCTGCTGTCAGTGTACCGTGCCGATATTTCAATCCCGACGATGTCGCCTGTCATGTGAAACACGACCGGACCACGGCAACGCGGCAACGCGGCACACCGCATACACCGCCAGGGCCAACACCAGGACGACCATGGTGGTCACCAGCATGGATCCGGAGGGCACGATGACGGCGAAGAACCGTGCGACCGGCGGGATACAGACGCCCACGACCCCGGCCACGGCGAAAACGACCACCAACAGACCACGCCAGCTGCGCAGCGGCCGGGAGACGCGCGCGAGCACCAGCATTGCCAGCACGAAGATGAGGACCGCGTTCGTGGAGCGCAGCAGCGTCAGATCCGCCGCATGATCGAGATTCCAGTGCATGATCGGCGGGAGCATCCAGGAATTGAGCAGCGTGGCCAGTCCGATGGCCGCGCCTCCCGGTATCGCGAACGCGACGACACGGCGCAGGAATCCGGGGATGTAGCGCCGGGAACTCGGACCCAACGCCAGCAGGAACGCGGGCATGCCGATGGTCAGCGCGCCGATATACGTGATATGCCGCGGCAGATAGGGGAACGGCATCGCGGTGAGCACCACGCCGATGGAGATGAGCATGGAATAGATGGTCTTGACCAGGAACAACGAGGCCACACGCTCCATATTCGCCATGACCTGACGGCCCCGGGCGACGACGTCAGGCAGATGGGAGAACTGCGAGTCGACGAGGATGATCTGCGCGACCGCTTTGGCCGCCGGTGCCGCATTGCCCATCGCGATGCCCAGATCGGCCTCTTTGATCGCCAGCGTGTCGTTCACGCCGTCGCCGGTCATGGCCACGACATGGTCCCCTTGGTGCAGCGCCTTCACGATGGACTGCTTTTGTTTGGGCAGCACGCGTCCGAGGACATCGACCCGATCAAGCACTTCGGCCAGGCGGTCGATGTCCTCCGGCAGCTCGCGCGCGTCCATCGTGCGCGGCTCGCGCTCCCCCGTCAGACCCACCTTGCGTGCGATGGCGCCCACGGTGACGGGATTGTCCCCGGAAATCACCCTGCAGCGCACGCCCTGCTCGCGGAACCATGCGAGGGTGTGCGAGGCGTCATCGCGAATGTGCTCGGCGCAGAGCACCAGCGCGACGGGCCGCGCGGCGGACGGCATGCTCATCGACGCTTCCCCCATGGTTGCATCCTGTCCGGCCGCGCTCTGCTGCCCGCCGGGCGCATCGGGAGTCCGTTCGTCCTGCGCCTCTCCCTGGGACCGATCGGCCGGGCACCGTGCGACCATCAGGACGCGCTCGCCCTGGTCGGCATGCCGAGCGACCTGATCGGCGACATCCTTCCCGTCGTAGGACGCGTGCGACGCCTCGGTCCCGGCCTCGTCCGAACCGGTGGTCGATGCCGGTCCCATCGCCGACATGAGGACCTCGGGCGCGCCAAGATACCAAGTCTCCCCCGTGTCCCGGGCCACCGCGCTCCACTTCCTGGCCGACGAGAACGGTATGCGACCGGCTACATCACCGGGCATGACGTCGCGGTCGCCCAGGTAGGCGAGCACCGCGCGTCCGGTGCCGTTCGGATTCTCTTCGTTCGCCAGATCGTACAGGGCGCTCAACACCGCCCCGTCGCCACCCTTGCGATCGGAGCCGTCGAGGAACTCGATGCCGTTCATGGCGATGCGGCCGTCGGTGATGGTCCCGGTCTTGTCGAGGTTCAGGCAATCGACCCTGGCCAGCGTCTCCACCGATTCGAGTTCCTGGACCAGGGTCTTGTGCCGCGCCAGGCGCATGGCGGCGATCGCGAAGTTGAGCGAGGTGAGCAGCACGAGCCCCTCCGGGATCATGCCCACCACGCCTGCGACCGCGGCGATGACGGCCTGACGCCATGCCCCAGTGGACAGGGCGACCTGCCAGCCGCCGACCGTGTGGATCTGCGACCAGATGAGGGCGAAGCACAGCGGCACGACGATGACGGTCATCGTCTTGAGGATGGTGTTGATGCCGGATTTCAGATCGGAGACGCTGGCCTTGTAGACCTTGGCCTCCGCGGTCAGCTTCGCCGCATACCCGTGCTTGCCGACGGCCTCAACGCGGACCAACGCCATGCCGGAGACCGTGGTCGCCCCGGACAATACGGTGTCGCCCTCGCGTTTCACCACGGTCGCGGATTCTCCGGTCAGCATGGATTCGTCGAGTTCCAAACCCCACGTGTGCAGCACCTTGCCGTCGGCCGGCACCTGATCGCCGGCCCGCACCCAGAGCAGATCGCCGAGCACGATATCGTCATGCCCGATGGCGAGGTCACGGCCACCGCGACGCACCATCGGCTTGGAGGAGACGAGGATGGAGAGTCGGTCCAGCGTGATCTTGGCCCGAAGCTCGGTGACAACGCCGATGGCGGTGTTGATGATGATGACCAGACCGAAGACCGCGTCTCGCCAGGATCCGGTGGTGAGCACCATGATCATGGCGACCAGGATGATGGCGTTGAACAGCGTGCATACATGCGAGCGCAGGATCTGCCAGATGGAACGCGACGTGGGGGTCTCGACTGCATTGGTGCGGCCCTGCGCCACAAGACGTTCGATCTCCGCGTCGCTCAGCCCCGGCTCCGCCACTGCAGGCAACGCCGCCTGCTCCGGCTCGGATTCGACTGCGGTCCGGTCCCGTCGGACATGCCCATCCGGTCCGGTCCGGTGCGCACCGTCGTCCGTGGACGCCGCCCCCGCCTCGGCACGGGCATCGCCCTCGATCGCCTTGTCGTGCATGGTCGCTCCGTCGCTCATGGTTTCCCCGTCGTGCATGGTCATCTTTCCAGTTATCCCCGTCGTTCCCATTATCGGTTCGTCATGATTGTCGGTTCATCATATCCGTCGATGCGTTGTCATGGTCACCGGTTCGTCGTCAAAGCCCTCATCATGGCCATCGTCATGGCCGTGCCGTTCTCGTCGTCACCGTCACCGTCGCCTGATGCGGCAGGTCGTTGATGACCTCCGTCACGCTCCGCTCGATCGGCGTCGCATGAGAGGCGTGGTCATCGACCTTCCATATCGCCGCATACAGCAACCGATCATGGGGCGGCGTCACGGGATCGCTGAGCACCACCGGGATGCCGGCACGCCTGGCCCGTTGCAACGCGTCGACCCACGGCCCTCGTCCGGTCCGCCCGACCGCCATGCGATTGACCACGATGGCCTTGACCGCACGGTCGACCATATCACCGACGCTGTCGGCCCCCGCGCGTTCCACGTTCCCCGCGCCGACCACCGAAGCGTAGAAGGCGTTGAGACCGGCCGCGTCGAACGCTCCCATGAGCCGACGATCCGAAGAGGCGTCATCGGAACCGACCACGCCGATGAGGATATCCGACCGGTCGACGGAATCGTGATCGATGGCCGTGTCGGTTTCGGCCGTGCGACCGACCGCCTTGCCGTCGGGGGCGCAGGCGCTCGTCATCGCGACCACGACGCACAGCAGCAGGGCGAGCGCGGCACGCACGCCTCCACGCCGACGCACCGAACGGGACACGGGCCGCATCAGCGGTGCTGGGCGCGCTCGAACACGGCCACGGTCTCGACGTGATGGGTCATCGGGTAGATATCGAATGCATGGATGTCGGTCAGCCGGTAGCCCTCGTCCGCGAACGTCGCGGTGTCGCGGGCCAGGCTGGTCGGATCACAGGCGACGTAGACCACGCCATGGGCACCTGATTCGGCGATACGACGGCAGACGGCGGCGCGCGCACCGGCGCGGGGAGGATCGAGCACCACCACATCGGGGTGGGCCAGGTGCCTGGGTACGAACCGCAGGGCGCGGGCGACGTCGCCGGAGTGGGCCTCCACAGTGTCGATGCCGGCGCGCGTGAGGTTCTCCCGGGCCTGACGCACCGCCGGCTTGGACCCTTCCACGCTGAGCATATGGACGGTGTCCGCGGCTTTCTTCGCCAGCGGCAGCGTGAAGAGCCCCGCCCCGGAGTACAGATCCCAGACCGTCGCATGTGGACGGCCGTCGAGGAGTGCGCGCACGCAACGCAGCACGTGGTCGGGCAGCACCATGGGCGCCCGGCGATGCACCTGCCAGAAACCATCGGCGTGCACGTCGTAGGCGAACCTCGTGCCGTCGATATCCGCCGATTCATGGAGCTTGGCCGACCCGGCCTTGACCTCGTCGCCCACCATGAGGGCGTAGTTCTCGCCGATATCCGTGAGGAGATCGCCGTCCCCTTGGTCGCGGGGTTCGGGCACCGCCAGACGGATGGATGCCCCGGGATCGAATCCGCCGCGCCATACGCCGCAGTGATCGGCGACCGCCAGAAGCGCCTGCGAGGCCAAGGGCATGGTGTCGATGGGGACACGCTGATGACTCTCGCGGCGCCGCATCGAGGGGCGGCCCTCGTCATCGGCGATCATCTCGATGCGGGTGCGCCAGTGCAACCCGCTGAGCGCCTCATCTCCGGCCATGCTCTCGACACCGACCTTGGGCAGATCCACATGGCCGAGCCGATGCATCTGCTCGGTGATGACCGTCGACTTCCAATCCAATTGCCCGGGCAACGACACATGGATGAGGTCGGCCCCGCCGACGCCCCCGCCGTCGGCCAACGGGCCGGCCAGCGGCCATACCGGCGCCACACGCCGATCACTGGCCTCGAGCACCTCGACGACCTCGCCGGTCCAGAACCGGTCCTTGCGCTCATGAGGCTCGTCCAACGCGACGTTCACCAGTTCCCCGGGCAGCGCGAAACGGACGAACACGACCCTCCCGTCGACATGGCCCACGCACCGCCCTTGGTCGGCGTAGCGTTCGATGCGAACAGTGGTCTGCATGATGATGCCTCTTTCCCGATAGCGCTACGGGACAGGATAGCCCACCGGCTCGGACCTCTAGCCCTGCGCCGCCCGGGCGGCGGCGTGCCGGTGCATGGGCGTGGCGACGATGAGATACGACACCCAGATGGCCAATGCCCAGAACGGGATGCCCATGACGAGCCGCGCGGTGCCGAGCGCGGTGACATGATTCGTGACGTACAACGGCACCTGCACGGCCAGCCGCAGCAGGAACACGGCGGTCCACAGCGCCGTGATGATCGTGTAGGCGCGCCGAAGCGGGCGATCGTCACGCCACTCGCGCAGCCAAGCACCCAGATGCTCGGTGGGCACGGAACGGATGAACTCGATGACGAGACCGAGCCCGGGCACGCGTGCGAGCAGCGAAACCGTGAGCAGCACCACGTAGACGGCGTTGGTGATGAATCCGAACAGATAATAGTCCCGCGCGTCGTTGCCGGTCCACGCCCATACGAGACAGATGGCGACGGATACCAGACCGCCGAGCGCTCCGGCCAGGGATTGACGCTGGATGAGGCGCGCCACCACCTGGACCACGGCCAACGCGGCGGAGATCGCGACGGTCACGCGCACATCCCCGACCACCACGAACACCACGACGAACACCAGACCGGGGAGCATGGATTCGACCACACCCCTCACCCCGCCTATGGCGTCGATGATGGAGAACTCGCCTTCCTCGCCCACATGGGCCAGCGAGGCGAACCCCGATCGGGGTTTCTTCGTGTCCTGCATGCCGAGAAGCCGGCCTCAGCGCACTTCGGAGAACATCGGACCGCGGGCGAGCGTGGTCTTGACCTCGGTCTGCTGATCGGAGTCGAAGGGTCCCTTCGGCTGCTGAGGCATCGAAGGGGCGTCCGCATCATCGGACGCGTCGACGCCCGTCGACCCGGCACGGCGTTCCGCGGGTGACACGGGTGCGTGCATGGGCAGCAGGTCGCGGGGGGCCAACGGCTCGTCGCCACGAACCACGATGATGTCGGAGAAGAAATGATCGAGGGCCGTGGCCTCCTCGCCCCGGCTTTGCGCGGCGGGACCGGAGAAGATGGCGCGCAGCATCCACCGGGGGCCGTCGACGGCGGCGATGCGGGTGATCACGTTCGCCCCCTTGACGCTGACGGGCAGCCTCACCTCCATGCCGAAGGTGCCGGGATGTTCGCTCGCGGCGGGATTCGAGGAGAGCAGGTCGGCCCGCACGTCGTCCCACAGGCCCATGGTCTTGGGAGCGGCGAAGGCCTCGATCTCCAGGCTCGACGAGCCGTAGGAGATGGTGCATCCCATCACCTGCTGCGTGGCGCGGTTCGCCTTGACGCGCAGTTCGATGTTCTGCATGAAGGGCAGCATATAGGCGCCGAGATCGAGGTACTCGTCGTCCGCCGGGGCCTCATCGTCGCCGACATCCCACGGTCCGTACTGGTCGCCGCGATGCTCGTAGTCGGCGCTGGGGGTCTCGGGGAACGACGGCTCGTCGATGACGTCGGCCTTGGTGCCCGGGTCGGCCGCGCCGGCCTGCTGGTCATGGGACTCAGTGGCGACGGCGTCCTCGCCATCCTTGGCGTGCTGACGGTGCTTCCTGCCGAATCCGAACAATCCCATGGCTCCTACTTTCTCACGTGATGCGATCGACCCCAGCCTAGCACCGCCCCAGGCTCCACCGCAGGGCGCGCCCTGCGCCTGGCCCCGATAGGTCTGCGGTGACGGGGCCATACGAACGGCGATACGAACGATAAGGCGTGCGGCACACCCGTCACACGCCGTAGGTGATGCTCAGCGGCGCGTGGTCCGACCAGCGGGTGTCATAGCTCGGCGCCTTGTCGATCACGAAGCCCTGCGCGGTCTGCGCCAGCTCGGGGGTGGCGAACTGATAGTCGATCCGCCATCCGGTGTTGTTGTCGAAGGCGCGCCCGCGTTGACTCCACCACGTGTAGGGCCCCTGGATGTCGCCGGCCAGATCGCGCATCACGTCGACGAACTCGTAGTCCTTGAGCCAAGTGTCGATGTACGCGCGCTCCTCGGGCAGGAATCCGGCGCTTTTCTCGTTGGATTTGGCGTTCTTGATGTCCTTGGGGGTGTGCGCGATGTTGAAATCGCCGCAGAGCACCGCCTGGCGTCCTCCACGGGCCGCCTCGTCGCGCAGCTGGGCCAGCCTGACCGGCATGGTGTTGAGGAACCGGAACTTCTGCGCCATCTTGATCTCGTCGTCGGCCTTGCCGGCGTGCATGTACACGCAGACCACGGTCAGCCCGTAGCCTTCGGGCGTGGTGACGTCCGCCTCGATCCACCGTCCGGAGTCGACGTCCTCCTCGAGACCGGGCAGGCCGTAGCGCATCGCGGTGACGGGCAGGTCGCTGAGCATGCCCACGCCGGCACGCCCCTTGATGCGGCACACCTCGTTGAGGGTGCCCACGTCCTCCGGGGCCGCGGCCTTGCCCGACTGCACGTACTGGGTCCGCACCGCGTCGAAGATGGGGTCGATCTCGCTTTGCGGGGCCCTGACCTCCTGCATGCACCAGATATCGGGAATATGGTCCTTCGACCAGTCGAGCATGCCCTTGCGCCGCGCGGCGCGTATACCATTCAAATTCGAAGTCGTGATGGTGATCGTCATGATGCCCGACCCTACACCATCGCCGTCCTCATCCACAGACCCCCGATGACACACCGGGGTCAGATGGCGTCGACGCCCACGTACGGCATCGCCGCGAACACACACCATGGTGAGTGTTCGCGGCGATGTCGGCGGCATTCGGGAGCCGCCGGTCGGACGATCTAGTCGAGACCGAGGCTGAGATGGCCTCCGGGGATGGCCTCGAGCAGATCCCGGGTGTACTCCATCTTGGGATGGTCGAAGACCTCGTCGGTCGTCGCATGCTCGACCAGTCGGCCGTGCTGCATGACCACCACCTCGTCGGCGATCTGACGGACCACGGCCAGATCGTGGGTGATGAACAGGTAGCTCAGCCCCCGCTCCGCCTGCAGATCATTGAGCAGACGCAGCACCTGGTCCTGCACCAGCACGTCGAGTGCGGAGACCGCCTCATCGCACACGATGACATCGGGGTTGAGCGCCATGGCGCGGGCGATCGCGATGCGCTGGCGCTGACCGCCGGACAGCTCGTTGGGGTACCGCTGCATGACGGAACGCGGCATCTTGACCATGTCAAGCAGTTCGGCGACCCGCCTCTCACGGCTCTTCGCGTCGCCGACGTGATGGATGCGCAGCGGCTCCTCGATGGAGCGGTAAATGGTGTACATCGGGTCGAGCGAACCGTAGGGGTTCTGGAAGACGGGCTGGACGTGACGCCTGAAATCGAGCATCCGCTTGCCCGAGAACCCGGCGATGTCCTCCCCCTCGTAGGTCACGGTGCCGGATGTGGGCGTGAGCAGCCTGAGCACCATGTTGGCCACGGTGGACTTGCCCGAACCGGACTCCCCCACGATCGCCAGGGTGGTCCCGCGCTTGAGGCTGAAGGAGACGTCGTCGACGGCCTTGAACATCTCGCGGCGGCGGGGCAGCTTGAATTCGCGGGTCAGATGCTCCACGGTGATGATGTGTTCGCCCTTGTCGAGCACTTCCTCGCCCTTGACCTGATGTTCCATGAGCGAGGCGAGCTCGGCGCCGTGCTCGCCGTGGGCCTTCGCGGAGATGATCCGCTGGGAGGCCAGCGACGGGGCGGCGGCCACAAGACGTTTGGTGTAGGGGTGTTGGGGGTGCTGAAGCACTTCGAGCGACGGACCCGACTCCACGACGCGGCCCTTGTACATGACGACGATATGCTGCGCGCGTTCGGCGGCGAGACCCAGGTCATGCGTGATGAACAGCACGGCGGTGCCCAGGGAGTCCGTCAGGGTGTGCAGATGGTCGAGGATCCGCTTCTGCACGGTGACGTCGAGCGCCGAAGTGGGTTCGTCGGCGATGAGCAGATCGGGCCGGCAGGCCAGTCCGATGGAGATCAGGGCACGCTGCAGCATGCCGCCGGAGAATTCGTGTGGGAACTGCCGGGCTCGTGTGGCCGCCTCGGGCAGGCCCGCCTCCGAGAGCAGGCCGGCGATGCGGTCGTTCAGGGTGGACCCCACCACGCGGCTCTTGGCGATGGCCCAGGCGCGGTCGTCGTCCACGCCGGCCTTGATGAGGTCGTCGGCGACACGCCACCGCGTCTCGGAACCGGGCACCCAGGCCTGGGTGAATCCGGTCATCAGTTCCTCACGGCGCTGCGCGGGTACGCCGGCCGTCTCGAGCGCCTGGCGGGCGTCATCGAGCAGACCCTGCAACTGCGCCGACCCCAGGAAGGTCTCGTCGTCGTTGGTCTTCACGGTGACGTCGGTGCCGGCCAGCGCCTTGGCCAGCGCGGAGCGTTTCTCGTGCGAGATGTCCATGTGATTGGCCTGAAGCGCCTCGCGCACCTGCGTGCCGATGCGCCACACCGGGTTGAGGTTGCTCATCGGGTCCTGAGGCACCAGCCCCATCTTCTTGCCCAGCAGCTGTTCGTACTGCTTGCGGCTGAATCCGGAGATCTCCTCGCCCTCGAGCTTGATGGAGCCACCGACCACGTGGCCGGTGCCCGCCAGGAGTCCCAGCACCGCCATGGCGGAGGTGGACTTGCCCGAACCGGACTCGCCCACGATCGCCACCCACTGCCCCGGGTAGACGCTGAAGGACGAGTCGCGCACCGCATGCACGGCCCGGTTGCTGTCGGTGGTGAAGTCGACCTGCAGGTCCTTGACCTCCAGGATCGGGCCCTGCTGGCGCTGCATCGCGGCCATGGCCTCGGCATTACTTGATGTTGTCATCGGTTCTCCTCCACACTCACGCCGTACGACTCTTGGGGTTGAGCGCGTCCTTGACGGCGTCCCCCAACATGATGAACGCCAGGACGGTGATCGCCAGCGCGACCGACGGGTAGAACAGCACCATCGGATTCGTCCTCAGGATGGTCTGGGCGTTGGCGATGTCGCCGCCCCAGCTGACCGTCGTGCTCGGCAGACCGATGCCGAGGAAGCTCAGCGTCGCCTCCGACACGATGTAGGTACCCAGCGACGTGGTGCTCACCACGATGATCGAAGCCATCGAATTGGGCATGATGTGGCGGAACAGGTTGCGCAGCGGGGTGGACCCCAATGCGGTCGAAGCGGTGTTGAACTCGAGGTTCTTCGATTCCATGACCGAACCTCGGGCGATGCGTTCGGTGCTGGTCCACCCGAACAAGGTGAGCACGAGCACGATCTTCCAGATCGAGCTGGAGGTGCGGAACATCTGCAGGACCACGATGGCGCCGAGCAGCAGCGGGATGGCCATGAAGATGTCCGTGACTCGGCTGAGCACCGCGTCGATCCAACCGGCGAAGAAGCCGGCGAATGCGCCGATGAGGGTACCTACGACGAGCACGAGCAGGGTCGTGAGGATGCCGACGCTCACCGAGGTGCGGGTGCCGTAGACGGTCCGGGCGAACACGTCGCAGCCCTGCAGGTCATAGCCGAAGGGATGGCCGCTGGCCGCGTCGGACAGCGACTTGTTCAGATCGCAGAAGTTGGGGTCCTGTCGGGTGAACACCTTGGGGAACAACGCCACGAACACGATGAGGACGATGAGGACGGCGGAGACGATGAACAAGGGGTTGCGGCGCAGCGTGCGCCAGGCGTCGGCCCACATGCTCGTGGCGGGTGCGGCCTCGTCGACGGAGTCTACGTCCTGCAACGGTGTTTCATCCAGGGGTGCCACGAAACGCTCCTGGCCCTTGAGTACGACCGGTGCGGCAACGGGATTGGCAGGCTCTGCGGCCTGCGAATTGGTGATGATGGTTTCGTCAGTCATAGCACGTTCCTTCCGATCACGCGTAGCGGATGCGCGGGTCAAGCAGCGCGTAGAGCATATCGACGATGAGGTTGGTGACCACGAAGATGAGGGTCAGCAGGGTGACGACGGAGACCACGAGATTGCTTTCGCCCTTGAGGATGCTCTGGTAGGTCAGGAAGCCGACGCCATGGATGTTGAAGATCGTCTCGGAGATCATGGCGCCGCTCATGAGCATGCCCAGATCCTGGCCGAGGTAGGTCACCACGGGAATCAGCGAGTTGCGCAGGATATGGCGCATGAGGACGGACCGGTTGCTCATGCCCTTGGCGCGCGCCGTGCGCACGTAATCCTCGGCGATGTTGGAGGAGACCTCCGAACGGGTGAGCCGGATGATGTAGGCCATGGACACCGAGCCGAGCACCATCGCCGGCATGAGCAGATCCAGGAACCCGGGGTTGCTGCCAGCGGTCACGGGAAGCAGACGCCATTTGACGCCGATGAAGTACTGCATGACGAAGCCGGTCACGAAGGTGGGCACCGAGATGAGCAGCAGCGACACGATGAGAATCACCGAATCGTACCATTTGCCCTTTTTGAGTCCCGAGATGATGCCGAAGACCACGCCGAACAACGCTTCGAACACGAAGGCCATGAGCGCCAGTTTGATGGTGACGGGGAACGCCCTCGCGATTTCGCTGATCACCGGCTGCCCGGCGAAGGTGTCGCCGAAGTTGAGAGTCAGTGCGTTCCTGAGGAACAGCAGATACTGGATGAAGAACGGCTTGTCGAGGTTGTACTCCGCACGGATCTGGGCCGCGACCGCCTCGTTGACCGGTTTGTCCCCGAACATCGCCCTGACCGGATCTCCCGGGAGTGCGAAGACGAGGGCATAGACCAACAGCGTCGTGCCGAGAACCACGGGGATCATCTGCAGAATACGGCGCAGAAGATACTTGCCCATCGGTTACTCCTTATATGTGTTGACGGAGGCAAGGACACCATTGTGCCTGGAAGGCGTCCGTCAATCGGTATGTGTCCGCTAGTGTACCCCGGGCATGGACCATGGCCGGGGTACCGGCCTGGACCACGCGGAGCTCACCGCGTCGCGTCTGGTGCCTGCGGACACCAGACATGCGCAACAACAAAACAAAAGGAGGCGGGCACGAACCCGCCTCCATAGTGAGGTCCGCCGGGTACGGCTTCATATGCGCGAACCCGGCGAATCATGTGGCGCCCGAGGCGCTACTTGGTCATCTCTTCGTACACCGGCAGGTTCTGCCAGTTCATCTCGAAGCCCTTGATGCCCTTGGCTGCCACACCGTAGGCGTTGCCGTAGTACAGCGGGAACGAAGGCAGATCGTGCAGCAGTATCTCCTGAGCCTGCTGGTAGGTCTTGTTCGCCTCATCGGTGCTCTTGGCGGCATAGGCCTTCGTCATCAGCGCATCGAATGCGGGGTTCTTGTAGTCACCGTCGTTCGAGCCATTGCCATCGGCGGCGGCTGAGTCGTACAGCTGGTACAGGTAGTTCTCCGCCGACGGGTAATCCGGCTGCCATCCGGTGCGGAAGGCACCCTTCATCTGGCGCTTCGTGATGGCGTCGCGGAAGCCCTGGAACGTGGGCATCGGGTTGGTGGCGGCGTTGATGCCAAGATTGTTCTTCAGCTGGTTGACCACGGCGTCGTACAGCGGCTTGGCGCCACCGTCCGCGTTGTAGGAGAAGGTCAACTGGCCGTCGTACTTGGAGATGGCGTCGGCCTTGGCCCAGAGTTCCTTGGCCTTGGCGGCGTTGAACTTGAGGTTCTCGTTGCCCTTGAGGGAGTCGGAGAATCCGGGGGTCAGCGGCGAGGTGAAATCGACGGCCGTGGTGGCGACGCCGTTGAAGACCTTCTTGACCAGCGTGTCACGGTCGATGGCCATGGAGATGGCCTGACGGCGCAGCGTGCCCTCTTCGGTGCCGGTCTTGAAGTGGTCCAAGGACGAGGGGATGGTGAAGGTCTGGCTCACGGAACCGGCCTTGTTGTAGGCGATCAGCGAGGAGTCCTTCTGGAAGGTCTTCGTGTCGGCGGCGGGGACGGTCTCCATCACGTCGAGATTGCCGGCCTGGATGTCGGCGTACGCGGCGTTGTCCTGCGTGTAGATCTTGAAGTTCACGCCGTCGTTCTTGGCGACGTCGTTGCCTTCGTAGGCGGGGTTCTTGACCAGGTCGATCTCCTGGTTGTGCTCCCACTTGACGAACTTGTACGGGCCGTTGCCCACGGGCTTCTGGCCGAAGGCCTTGGGATCCTTATAGAAGGACGTCGGCAGCGGCGCGAACGCGAGGTAGCCGATCTTGATGGGGAAGGTGGCGTCCGGCTGGGACATGTCGACGGTGAACTCATGGTCGTTGACGACCTTGAGACCGGAGAGCTGCTCGTCGCCCTTGAGGGTCTTGGCGTCCTGCAGGGCGTCGTAGCCCTTGATGGTGGAGAAGAAGGAGGAGGTCAGCTGCGCGTTCTTGGCGTTCGCGGTGTAGCTCCAAGCCTTGGTGAAGGACTCGGCGGTGACCGGCGTGCCATCGGTGAACTTCCAGTCCTTGATCTTGATGGTGTACTGGGTCGCGTCGGCGTTCGGCGTGATGGACTGCGCCACTTCGTTGGAGGCGTCGCCCTTGGGGCTGAATGAGACGAGACGGGCGAAGAGCAGGTCGCCTGGCCTGCCGCCGCCGGTTTCGTTCGTGTTGCCCGGGATCAGCGGGTTCTGGGGTTCGGAGGCCCAGGCGTTGATGATGACCTTGCCGGAGGCCTGTCCGTTATCGGAACCGGATCCCCCGCACGCGCCCAGCAACATGGCCAGCGAGCATGCCGCCGCGGCCAGAGCCAAGACTTTCTTCTTCATGGTGTTCTTCTTCCCTACTCGGAAACATTGACACGGGACGGTGCCCGCCTCAAACAAAAAAAGCTGGGTATTGCCCCAACTTCCTTGCTGATCGCATCCCATTGTGGTGCAAAACCACCGGGATTGCAATACGAGACGCCACCACCCCGATTTTCACGCCCATGGCGAACACGCGACGGTTTTCTCGCGCCGACCATCTGACGGGACGACCCGCTCCGCCCCTGTCACAGCAAGGATTTCAGGCGATGGACCGTACCGCCGTGGGGACGGAACCAGTGTGATGGTGAGGGTCGAGTGCGGCCGGATTCGTATTACGACGACGTAAATTCCACGACTCAGGCCCGGGGGAACGCCTGCCGGTAGCGACGCTTGAGTCCCTCTATGGAGACATGCGTGTAGCGCTGGGTCGTGCTCAACGATGCATGCCCGAGCATCTCCTGGACCTCGCGCAGGTCGGCGCCACCGTCGAGCATATGGGTCGCGGCGCTATGCCGCAGAGCATGGGGGCTGATGTCCGGCACGCCCGCCTCCCGTGCCTTGGCATGCACCACCTGCCGGGCCACGCGCTGATCAAGCCGCCCTCCCCTGGCTCCGAGGAACACGGCACGCCCGGATGCCGCGGTGCACAGCTGCGGACGCCCCTCGTCCAACCACCGTCGCAGGGCCCGCGCCGCAGGCGCACCGAACGGCACGACGCGCTGTTTGTTGCCCTTGCCGTTCACCATGATCGTGCGATGTCCGGCATCGATCGCATCCACATCGGCGCCGACCAGCTCGGCGACCCTGATGCCGGTGGCGTACAGCAGCTCGAGCACGGCGGCATCCCGTATGGCGATCGCGTGGTCACGCCCGCGAACCGAACGCTCTGCCATCTCGTCGTGGTGGTCGTTGTGGTGCTGGTAGTCCTGAGGGTCCTGAGGGTTCCGCGGGTCGTCGTCGGCATCCCTCTCCCCCCGGTCCATAAGATCCGAGGCCTGGCGCTCGTTGAGGACGGCGGGCAGGGTATGGGGCAACTTCGGGATCATGAGCGCGGCGGCGGGATCGCTGCGGATGTCCCCATGATCGTAGGCCCATGCGAAGTAGCGTCTGATCGACACGACCTTGCGCGCCATGCTCGACCGTGCGTGTCCGCGCGATTCGTCGGCGAGCCAGGAGCGCAGATCGTCCACCGTGATCTCATCAAGGGAGCCCGCGCCACGCAGCCGCAGGATATGCAGGCATGATGCGATGTCGGCGCCGTAGGCCTTCAATGTGTTCTCGCTCAGCCCACGATTCGCGGAAAGATACGCCAGGAACGGCTCGATCCGGGCATGATCGACGCCGGCATCGGCGGCTTCTCGGGTCACATCGACGATGCCGTCGGCAGCATCGACAGCGCCGGCATGGTCAACCGCATCATCGACCGCGTCGTCCAGCGCGTTGTGCTCCCGCCTGTGCACGTCGGCCATATCGACCTCCCGTCGGATCAGTATCATCATCCTGCATACATCTGTATATCACTCCGATGCGCGCCGTACGGCACACCGCAACCCTGCGCACCCTGACCTTTTCCCACCCTGACTTTCGTCTGCCGAGCACGGCCGGTATGCCGCATCCCCTAGGCACCACACCGCCGCGGGACCACCGCGGGACCGTACCCATGCGGGTCGTGTTGCCGGCATAGGCTGATGAGGACCCGGAAGAACGATATCGCGATCCGGTCGTCACGATTCCAAGATCAGGAAGGTAGTCATGCATCTGCCGCAACACATACCCAGCGGGGCGCGCATCGTCGTGCGCACAAGCGCCGGCATCGACGCCGTGACCGGTCGCATGACCTACCGGGACGCCATCGGTCACGTCGATTCCTGGAACGGCATGCGGTTACGCATGGTCCGCGATCCCGCGGCCAACGGATCACGGCCGGCGGAACGCCTCGACATCGCGGCCGAGGACATCGTCGCGTTCAAACCCGTTCCCGAACGACGTCACCCCAGGGATCGCGACACCACCTCGACCTCCTGATCGCCGACGAACCGCACGATTCGCTCACCCCGGCACGCCGATGCCAGCAGTTGCCCCCGCCAGCCTTCGTCGTCCAGCGTCACCCGCATGGCATCGCCGCCGGCCGTAACGTCCTTACCGGCCTGCGTGGCACCGCGCCCAACGGCGTCGTGTGCAGGAGCGTCATGCGCAGCGGCGTCGCGGGCGGGGACATCGGCTGCGGCTACCCGCCGGTAGCGTCTGAAGGGATCACCATGGGCGAAGAAATCCGTCACGGCCCCATCGTCCCGATTCTCGAGCGCATCGGCGAACCGATTCAAGCGACCGGCCATGTCATGCAACAGATGCGCCACATTGGGCCGGTCCTCCTCGATCATCGCACGCGTGCGCTGCGGATCGGTCAGGGCGACCCTGGTCATATCACGCCAACTCCCCGCCGCCATCGCGGCGGCGATATCGCGCTCCGGCGCGTCGCACAGGAGATTGATCATCGCCGTGGAGACGGCGTGGGGCATATGCGATATCATCGCGGCCGCATGGTCGTGCGTCCGGTCATCGACCACGATGAGCCGGTTGCCGACGGACTCGGTGATGAATCGCGCCACCCCAAGCATCCGGGCATACGACGTGCGATCATCGACGGTCACGGCCCAGAGCGCGCCGTCATAGAGCGCGGGGTCGGACGCTTCGTAGCCGGAGTGCTCGTTGCCCGCCATGGGATGGGCCCCCACGTAGCAATCGGCCAACCCCGCGTCCAGAACCTGGTCGCGCACCATCGCCTTGACACTACCCACGTCGCTCAGCGTGGTCACCGTGCGGTCAAGCTCCGGAGCCAGCGCTGCCAGAACCTCGGGCATCGCCCGTAACGGATTGCAGAGCATGATCAGATCCGGCCGGCTCCGGGCGAGATCCTCCAGCGTATCGACGCAGACGATCCCGTCACGCCTCGCTTGGGCATAGGGCCGTGGATTATGGTTCCACGCCGTCACGGCAAGTCCTCGCGCGCGAACGCGCCGGGCGAGCGACCCCCCGATCAGCCCCAATCCCACGATACCGATCGTCGTCACCACAGCAGTTCCCTTCCCGCCGCCCGTTCCCGCCGGGCCGCACTCTCCTCGTTCGTCTCCTCGCCGGCATCAGCGGGCGTCTCTCTCGACGTCGCGTCTCCGCGCACGCCTCCGGATGGCAGCATCCAGGCGTCGACGGGGGGTGCCGGCTGCTCACGACGCGGGTACACCGCCAGCGTCTTGACCCAGTCGCCTTGGTCCACGACGCGCTCCAGCACGCCGCGCAACGCCGCGCTCCATGGTGCGGCGTCGATCGTCGCCACGAAACTGTACGTGCCGACGTGCCCCTTGATGGGCCGGGAGATGAAGCTGGTCATGTTCAGCCCCGCGTCACGCAGAATGTCCAGCAGATTGGCCAGCACGCCGGCGCCGGTGTGCAGGGGGATGAAGGCGATGACGCTTTCGAATTCCGCCATCCCGCCGTCACGCAGCCCCCGGATATGACACAGCGCCTCGTCGCGCGGCGCCAGCACGAGGAAGTCGGTGCGTGCGCCCGCGTAATCCTCCACATGCCGCTCGTAGACATCCAGATCGTACAGCTGCGCGCAGATGGCCGGGCCCAACGCCACCTGGCCGGCACGCAGGTCACGACATGCGGCCGCATTCGAGGCCGTGGGGTGTGCATCAAGATCATGATCGGCAAGGAAACGGCGGCACTGGGCCAGACCGTGGGGATGGGCGAATGCCCCCCACCCGCCGATGTCGGGATGGCCTTCGGCCTGCCCCGGTGAAACGAAGGCGTCGAAGGCGATGTCCACGCCCACCCTGGTGATGCCCACGGCGTCGTGGGCATCGATGAGCCCGTCAAGGTTGGGCACCACATAGCCCTCGACGTTGTTCTCCCAAGCCAGCACGCCCCATCCTTGATGGGATTCGACGGCGGTGAGTATCGTCGCGGCATCCGGGCTCTGCTCCAACACCACACCATCGGCGGCACCGCCGCGCAACTGTCGTTCGGCGATCATGGCGGCCTGATGGGTGAACGTGCCTTCCGGGCCGAGATAATGCAGGCGTTCGGCGATCATGGCCGCACCTCCCCCTCTGCCGCGCGGGGTGTGTGGGACGGAAGGAACCAGCGCCGCGGGCACATGAGCAACGCGATCTGGATAAGCAGCATGCCCAAGAGCCACATGTACCCGGCATGTTCGCTGAAATACGGCACCTGCCCACCGAACCCGATGGGCGTCAATGCGCCGCCACCGGGATTGTAGACGGCCATGCCCCACGCCATTGCGGACGAAGCCAGCAGGTGCAGCCCCAGACCCGCGACACCCGCAAAGGATCTGGCGCACCATGTGGACAGTGCGACGATGAGCAAAGCCACCACCAAGCCGTAGGGCAGGTTGGCCGAAGCCCCCATGCGGTGGGCCATCGTGCCCATGATGCCGACGGCGACACCCGATGCGATGCAGATCAGCATGGCGCCGAGCCCTGCCAATCCCCGTGCCGCGCGTGGTCCGTGCTCCGGATCGCCGGGAGCGACCGGTGCATCGCCATCCAGGGCTTCGATGCCGGATGCGCTGTCACCGCGTGATTGTCTGCCTCGTGCGTTCATGGTCACCAGTATGCCGCGGCGGGTTGTCAACCCACGGTGCCCGAAGGACATCGCAGGTCGACAACCCGCCGTGTGGCCGTTCATGCGACCATCAGCGATACCGGCTCAGGCCGGTACCGCCTCGCGATCAGTGACCGGCCTGGTCACGCCGACGCTGCTTGGCGCGCCACTTGTACCAGTCGTCACGGCTCAGCAGCAGCTTGCGCACGCGGATGGATTCCGGGGTGACCTCGACGCACTCGTCCTCGTTCGCGAAATCAAGGGCCTCCTCGAGGCTCATCTTGATCGGCGGGGCGAGCGTCTCGAGCACATCCGCGGTTGCGGAACGCATGTTGGTCATGTGCTTGGCGAGCGTGATGTTCACATCGAGCTCATCGGGCTTGTTGTTGATGCCGACGACCTGGCCTTCGTAGACCGGGCTCTGCGGATCGACGAAGAAGTTGCCACGGGCCTGCAGACGCTGCATGGCGTACGGCGTGGCGACGCCCTGTCGGTCGGAGACCATCGAGCCGTTCTGGCGGGTGACGATCTGACCGGCCCACGGCGCGTAGTCGGCCGAGATGGAGCTCGAGATGCCCGTGCCGCGCGTGGCGGAAAGGAGCGCGGTACGGAAGCCGATCAGGCCTCGCGACGGCACCGTGAACTGCAGGCGGACCCAGCCCGAACCATGATTGCTCATGGAATCCATACGACCCTTGCGGTCGGCCATGAGCTGCGTGACGGTGCCCATATACTCCTCGGGTACGTCAATGGTGTCGTTCTCCATGGGCTCGTTGATCTTGCCGTCGATGATCTTGGTGACCACCTGCGGGCGACCCACGGTGAGCTCGAAGCCCTCGCGACGCATCTGCTCGGCGAGGACGGCCAGGGCGAGTTCGCCTCGGCCCTGCACCTCCCAGGCGTCGGGCCGGTCGGTGGGCAGCACCTTGATGGAGACGTTGCCGATCAGCTCGTGCTCGAGCCGATCCTTGATCATACGTGCGGTGAGCTTGTGATCCTTGCCTTCGGTGCCCGCCAGCGGCGAATCGTTGGTGGCGAAGGTCATGGAGATCGCGGGGTCGTCCACGTGGATGAGCGGCAGCGGCCGGGGATCGTCCTGGTCGACTATCGTCTCGCCGATCATGATGTCGTTGACGCCCGCCACGGCGACGATGTCGCCGGGACCCGCCTCGTCGACCGGGGTGCGATCCAGGCCCTGCGTGCGCAGGATCTCGGTGAGCTTGAAGTTCTCGATGGAACCGTCGACCCGGGAGAGGCCGTATTGCTTGCCCTTGACGAGCGTGCCGTTGTAGATGCGGACCAGGCCCAGACGCCCCAGGTAATCCGACGCGTCGATGTTGGTCACGTGGGCCTGCAGGGGCGCCTTCTCGTCGTACTCAGGCGCGGGGATATTCGAGATGATGGCTTCGAACAACGGCTCGAGATCGTCGTTGTCGGGCAGACCGCCGTTCTCCGGCTGGTTGACCGAAGCGTACCCCGCCTTGGCGGCGCAGTAGATGACCGGCAGGTCGAGCAGGGAATCGAGATCCAGCTCCACGCCCTCCTCGCTCACATCCTGGGCGAGTCCGAGCAGCAGATCCGTGCTCTCGCTGACGACCTCGGGGATGCGCGCATCGGGGCGATCGACCTTGTTGATGCACAGGATGACCGGCAGCTTGGCTTCGAGGGCCTTGCGCAGGACGAACCGCGTCTGCGGCAGCGGGCCTTCCGAGGCGTCGACCAGGAGGACGATGCCGTCGACCATGGAGATGCCACGTTCGACCTCGCCACCGAAATCGGCGTGCCCGGGGGTGTCGATCACATTGATCGTGATGCCTTCGGGGTGGCCGTACTTCGGGGCCAGCGGACCGGTGTAGCGCACGGACGTGTTCTTCGCGAGAATGGTGATGCCCTTCTCGCGCTCCAGATCGTTGGAGTCCATGACACGGTCAGGGACCTCCTCGCGCTCGGAGAACACGTGCGACTGCTGGAGCATCGAATTGACCAGCGTCGTCTTACCGTGATCGACGTGAGCCACGATCGCCACATTCCGAATATCACCGCGTACCGCCATAGAACAACCTCTCTGTAAAGTGTGTCTGGGCATTCCCGCTCATGGGCCGGTTACAGGTCGGCCCGAATACGCACATACCCATAAACCTTCACAAGGGTACCGACCCGTCGGGACAGGGATACGCGATCCGATCTCAGTCCTCCAACGACCTTCCGGCGCGTTCGGGCAGCAGCAGGGAGGCGACGCAGGCCACCACGAAGGCCGCGGCGAAGACGAGGAAAGCCACGGATTTGTCACCGTCCGATGCCGCAAGGAACGACGGCACGAGCAACGGGGCCGCGATGGCCGCCAGTCTGCCGACCGCGGCGGCCGAGCCCGATGCGGTGGCCCGCATGCCGGTGGGATAGATCTCGGGCGTCACGGCGTACAGCACACCCCATGCGCCCATGTTCGCCAAGGAGAGCAGCATGCCGAAGACGATGACCGATGCGGGCGAACCGGAGCCGGCGAACAGCATGGCCATGCCCGCGGACGCGGCAAGGAAGATGCATAGCGTCCACCGTCGCCCCCAGACCTCCACCAACCAGGCCGCGAGTGCGTAGCCGGGCAGCTGCGCCAGCGAGATGAGCAGGGTGTAGCCGAAGGAACGCGTCAGGGATCCGAATTGGTGCGCAAGCAAGGAGGGCATCCACGTGAACGCGCCGTAGTAGGAGAAGTTGACGAAGAACCAGGTGAGCCATATGACCACGGTCCGACGTCGATACCGGGCGGAAAAGAGCGCCCGGACTCGGGTCCGCGGGCGGACCGCCACATGCCGGTACGGCGAGGCCACCGGCGCTTCCACGCCCGACGCGCGTTCGAAATGACGCACCGACCGTTCCGCTTCCTCGTCACGCCCGCGGGATTCCAGAAAACGCACCGATTCGGGGATGTGCAGGCGGGCGACGATCGCATATGCCAAAGGCAGGGCTCCGATCAGCAACGCCCAGCGCCATCCCCAATCCCCCGTCGAGGGAATCACGAAGTATCCGATGGCGGCGGCGAGCGTCCACCCCACGGCCCAGAAGGCCTCGAGCATCACCGTCATGCGACCGCGATGCGTGGCCGGCGCGAATTCACTCACCAGCGTCGACGCGACCGGCAGTTCCGCCCCCAACCCCAATCCGATGACGAAACGGGCCGCCAACAGCATCGCCAGGCTCCAGGACAGCGCCATCGCGCCACTGGCCAGACCGAACACCACCAACGTGGCGGTGAAGACCGTCGTGCGACCGAACCGATCGGCCAGCACACCACCCAGCATGGCGCCGACGGCCATGCCCAGGAAGCCGATGGAGAGCACCCAGGAGCGCTGGGCGTCGTCGAGCGCGAAATGAGGATCGGCGGCCACGGCGGCGACGACGAAGGACACCAGCCCCACATCCATCGCGTCGAAGGCCCAGCCGATGCCGCAGGCGGACAGCAGCTTGCGGTGGGCTCGATTGAACGGCAGGCGGTCCAGGCGCTGGTTGCGCGTCGGCGGCTCAGCCCCCATGCCGGGGGTGCGCCCCGCAGGATTCGCGGCGGTGTTGATACGGGTCATGAGCGGTCCTTACGATTCGAGGGATATGCGATGGATCGCAGCAGCCGCACCGAGGCTGCTGCGGAACCCGGCAGGAGTGGGATCATCGGGTCGTCATGGCCGGGAACGCCCGATGACCGCGACGGGTACGCCCCGTCGCGCAACGCCGCGAACTGCGCCGGACGCGTCACGCCTTGGGGGCCTTCGGCGCCGTCCGCGCCCGTTGCCGGCGTCGGCGCGTACCGATATATGGCCGCGGGCCGGCGACGGCCTGATCGGCATGTGCGGCCGGTGTCTTCAAGCTGGCCCGAAGCGAGCATCCGACGGCGGAAGTTCGCCAGATCGATGTCCTGATCCGACACCGCCTCGTACACGCCGTGCAGTTGCGCCAAGGTGAATTCGGAGCTCACGAGACGGGTGACCACGACCGGATAGTCGATGCTCGACCTCAGCCTGCACAGGGCGGCGTCGATGATGCTCCGATGGTCGAAGGCCATCGCGGGCAATCGGTGTTCGGGAAACCACGCGACCTGGTCGTCCTCGTACAGCGCTGCACCCTCCCACGGGTCGACCAGGGCCCAGTACACGATGGAGACCATGGGCGGGCCACCCGCCGAACGCCCCGGATCGCCGAACGTGTGCAGTTGTTCGAGATAACGGGGGCGCAGTGCGGTGGCCGAGGCCAGGGCCTCATACGCGGACTGCTCCAACGAGCGGTTCGCGCGCAGGGGCCCGCCCGGCAGCGCCCAACGACCGAGAAACGGCTCCCGGACGCGTCGGACCAGCGGCAGCCACAACTCCTGTCGACCGCCGCGCGATGCCGTCGGGGATCGTTGCGACGTCCCGGACGGTTCGCCGTCGGCAGCGCGGGCGCCCGCCGTGCGGCTCATGGCGAGGATCACGACCGAAACCCCCACGTCCGGAGGCCCCTGCCGTCGTTCGCTTACATTGCCCTCGCCCATCGTTCACCCCGTCGCAGCCATATGCCGGCGTGACCGCCCGGGTGCCGCAAACGTGCGATACCCGAAGGCGCATTCCACGCATCATGACTTATGGTCATGATGACTATAAGTCTGTCAGCGCATCGGGACAACCATCCCGGACCGTCGCGGCGGGTCTGCGTGATCGCAGAGAGCCACGTTCAGTCGCCCGCCTGCAAGGCATCCTTGATGGCGGTGTCGGCCGCGGGCATGAACGGGGCAAGGGACGGCAGGTCATCGAGCGATTCGATGCCCATATGGTCGAGAAACAGGTCGGTGGTGGACAGCCGCTCGGCACGCGTCTCCGGATCCACCCCATCGGCTCGGACGAGCCCGCGCACCAGAAGCGATCTGACCACCCCATCGGAGTTGACGCCGCGTATGCCGGCGATCTGGGCACGGGTCACCGGTTGGCGGTACGCGATGATCGCGAGCGCCTCGAAGGCTGCCTGCGACAGCCGTGCGGTTTGACCTGCCGTGACGAAGGCGGCGACCACCGGTTCGTACACCGCGCGGGTGACCAGTTGCCATCCGCGCGCGCCATGGCGCAACGAGAAACCCCGGGGCCGGCCGGGCCGGCCGCCATCACGGCCATTCTCGTCGGAGGGCTCACCGTCATACTCGCGTTGCACATCGACGAGGGCACGACGCACCGCTCCCACCTCCAAGCCCAGCGCCTGCGCGATACCCTCCGTATGCTGGGGCTGATCGGCGGCCATGAGCAACGCCTCGAGACAGGCGGGCAATCCGCCCGGCAGCGCCTCGACATCCACACTCCCGACACCCACGCGACCATCACCCTCGATCGGACCACGCGACCCGGCAGGCTCGGTATCCGTATCATCGGCACTCATAGGAACTCCTCCTCACCGATATCCTCCGGTTCCCCGACCCCCGCGATCCAGCGCAGGTGGAGCACTTCGAACGGGGCCCGCTGCTTGAATTGGATGGACCCCTGCTTGAACAACACGAGCACGGCGAGGAACCGCGCCGCGACCTCCACGTTCTCCCTGGCGTCGCCGGTCAGGTCGGCGAACGTCGTCGACTCCCCCGGCCCCAACCGCCGCAGCCGCCCCACGACGATGCGGGCCTGTGCATGGAAGTCGACGGGAGGGACATGCAGCTGGCTTACGGCGACCCGATCCACCGGGGCGTTGGCCAGCACCGCCGCCGCCAGGGCCGCCAAACCCTCGGGGCTCATCGTCCAGACCAATTGCGGTGCCATGGCGGCATAGGAATCATCGACGCCACCGGGATGGGCGAACACGCCCGCCCGGGCATCGTCCCGCTCACGAAACGCCATCGCCGCCTGTTTGAACGCCCGGTACTGCACCAGCCTGGCAAAGAGCAGATCGCGTTCCCGCAGCGCCTCCATGCTGCGTTCATCGCGTTCCCCGTGTTCATCGCCCGGCAGCAGTGCGGCGCTTTTGGCCTCCACCAGCACGGCGGCGACATCGAGGAACGCGCTGGCCGCGTCCATGTTCCGCTCGCCGCCCAGATCCAAGCCGCGCACGTAGGAGAGGAACTCATCCGTGACCTGCGACAACGCCACCTCGGTCAGATCCACTCGTCGCTCCGCGATCATGGACAGCAACGCGTCGAACGGACCGGAGAATACGGCGAGATCGACCGAAAACCCTTCGGGTGTCGGGGATGGCGCGTACGGCCGGTCGGCCTCAAACCGCTCGAAGGCCATATCGGTCAGGCGACGACGCCGCGCGCGATGAGCTCACGGCTGACCTCTCGGTACTCCTTCGCCGTCTTGTGCGTCGGCGCGTACATGGTGATGGGTTCGGCGGCGACATTGGCGTCGGGCAGCTTGATGGAGCGCGAGATGATGGCGTGCAGCACCTTGTCGTGGAACGCCTCGTAGATGCGCTGCAGCACTTCCTCCGAGTGCAGGGTGCGCGTGTACATGGTCACGAGGACGCCGTACACCTCAAGGTTCGGATTGATGCGCGAACGCACTTTGTCGATCGACTGCATGAGCAGCGCCACGCCACGCAACGCGAAGAACTCGGCCGCCACGGGGATGATCACGCCGTCGGCGGCGGTCAGCGCGTTGACGGTGAGCAGACCGAGCGACGGCTGGCAATCGATGATGATCGCATCGTATTCGTCGCGCACTTGGCGCAGGACGCTCGCGAGAATCTGTTCGCGCCCGACCTCCGTGACCAGCTGGACCTCGGCGGCAGACAGGTCGATGTTCGCCGGCATGATGTCGAGGTTCTCGAACTGGGTGTGCTGCACGATGTCGTGCACATCGACGGAGGGATCGAACAGCGCGGTGTAGACGGTGTTCTCCACGGTGTTGGCGTTGACGCCCAGACCGACGGTGGCGGCGCCCTGCGGGTCGAAATCGACGATGAGGACGCGACGGCCGTACTGGCTCAGCGCCCCGGCGATGTTGATGGAGCTGGTGGTCTTGCCCACGCCCCCCTTCTGATTGCACATGGCGATGATTCTGGCGGGACCGTGCTGACGCAACGGTTCGGGTGCGGGGAACGTCTCATAATCTCGTCCAAGCAAATCAGTAGGCATGGCCCCCACCATATCAAGGGGTGTGTTCACCTCACCGCGCCCGCGGGTGCGACAGCAGGTAAGTCTCGATGAGATGCTCGGGGCTGACATGCGTGTAGATCTGCGTCGTGGTCACCGAGGCATGCCCGAGCAGTTCCTGCACGGTGCGCACGTCGGCGCCTCCCTGGATGAGATGGGTGGCGAAGGAGTGACGCAGGATATGCGGATGCAGCGGTTTGTCGATATGGGCACGCTCCCCCGCATCCCTGATGATGGCCCAGACGCTCTGCCGCGACAGCCGGCGTCCGCGCAGATTGAGGAAGATCGCCCGCAATTCCTCCGGACCGTTCCTCCGGCGCCGCTGCAAGGCCGGCCGCCCCTCGGAGAGGTACCGATCGAGCGCCCGGAGGGCGTAGGTCCCGATCGGCACAAGTCGCTGCTTCGAACCCTTGCCGGTCAGTCTGACCACGCGTTCCTGCGCGTCGAGATCGTCGAGGTTCGCGCCGACCGCCTCGGAGACCCGCGCGCCCGTGGCGTACATCATCTCGAGCAGCGCCCGGTCCCGCAACGCGGCGGGATCCTTGCCCGGACCACCGGCCGCTTCGAGCAGTCGGCGCACCTCGTCGATGGTCAACACCTCGGGCAGCGACCCCGCGGCTTTCGGGGCCTTGACCGCAGCCGAGACGTCCGCGTCGACGGCATGGCGGTCGACGGCGAAACGATGGAATTCGTGCAGGCTGGCCAGACGCCTCGAACGGCTTCGGGCCCCCTCGCCCGCTTCGGCCAGGGATACGACGTAGCCCTCGACGTCCCCGGTGCCGACCCGGGCGAGGTCATCAATGCCGTGCGCTCGCAACCAGGCGAGGTATCGCCGCAGATCGGCACGGTAGGCCTCCACCGTGGCTCTCGCGAGGCCGCGTTCCACATCGATGTGGGCCACGAACCGCTCCAGCAGTTCCTCCATGTCATCGTGCGCCATAGCCATACACTCTAGCGCCACCGGGCACTTAGGGATGCAACGGGCTTCCATACGGGCGCATAACCGACGAAGGGCCCCATGCGATGCATGGGGCCCTTCGTACTACCATCACCACTCATCGGCATCAGGGATGCCCGACGAGGTGATCGACTCAGGCGGCGACCGGTGCGTTGACGTCATCGGGAAGCGCGGCCTTGGCCTGCTCGACGATGGCCTTGAAGGCCTCGGGGTCGGAGACGGCGAGATCGGCCAGCGCGCGGCGGTCAAGTTCGATGTCGGCCAGGTGCAGTCCCTGGATGAACCGGTTGTAGGTGATGCCTTCGGCACGCACGGCCGCGTTGATGCGCTGGATCCACAGCTTGCGGAAATCACCCTTACGCGCCTTGCGGTCGCGGAAGTTGTAGGTGAAGGAGTGCAACAGCTGCTCCTTGGCCTTGCGGTAGAGACGGGAGCGCTGGCCACGGTAACCGGACGCCCGCTCGAGAACGACGCGACGCTTCTTGTGAGCGTTGACTGCGCGCTTGATACGTGCCATATGAGTATCTTCTTTCTAAATAACGGTTGGGATTCGGGCTCGGGTCACAGACCGAGCAGCCTCTTCATGTTCTTGCTCTGCGCCGGGGCGAGGACCTGGTCGGCCTTGAGCGCACGACGCTTGCGAGCGGACTTGTGTTCGAGGTTGTGGCGCATGGCGCTGCCCGCCTGCATGACCTTGCCCGAGCCGGTGACGCGGACTCGCTTGGAAGCCGCGGAGTTGGTTTTCATCTTCGGCATTGCTGCCCTCCTTGTTATTGGGTCGTGGGCCTACGCCCGGCGACTCGATGTTCAGCCGGCTCGTACCGTCCGGTCTGAAGTGTGTTGCGATGCCCATTGGGGCGGACATCAGTGTGAGGCCCGGTCCTTCGAAGCCTGGTGGGACCTGCCCTCGACTCGGCCGTGGGCCGTCTGCGGGTGCGGGGCCTTGGACTCGGCCTTGGTGGCCTGGGTCTTGGCCGGCCGGCTCTTGTCGGCGCCCGACGGCTCAGCCCCGTTGTCCGAAGTCTCCGCCTTCGCCGCAAGACGAGCGGCCTGACGCGCCTGGCGTCCCGCCCTCGACTCGGCGCCACGACGGCGCTGCTCGGACTGGGTGTGCACCTTCTTACCCTTGGGGGCAAGCGTCATGATGATGTTGCGCCCCTCCTGCTTCGGGTAGAACTCGACGGTGCCGATCTCGGCGACCTCGTTGGCCAACCGCTGCAGCAGCTCAACGCCACCGATGGGACGTGACTGCTCGCGGCCGCGCAGCATGATGGTGACCTTGACCTTGTCGCCGCCGTTGAGGAACCGCGTGACGTGGCCCTTCTTGACCTCGAAGTCATGCTCGTCGATCTTGAGGCGGAAACGAATCTCCTTGATCTCGGCCGTGCTCTGGTTGCGTCGGGCCTCGCGGGCCTTGATCTTTTCGGTGTACTTGAACTTGCCGTAGTCGATGAGCTTGGCGACGGGAGGCTTCGCGTTGCGCGCCACCTCGACCAGATCGAGATTCGCTTCCTTCGCCAGATTCAACGCGACAGAGGTGGCAATCACCCCGACCTGTTCGCTGTTCGGCCCGATCAAACGGACCTGGGGGACGCGTATCTCGTCGTTAATGCGTGGTTCGTCGCTGATAATGACTCCAATCCCTATGTCTCTTCCATGGAAGTCATCCGGGGCGTCATATGAGATTCACCAAACAACCGGCCCGATGCCGAAGGCATCATGCATGGCCATGCGCGTCGCATCGACGCACATCCCGCACCACCGGCATAAGCCATGTGGCAGGGTGTTGCCGTGAACCCGAAGCTATGACAAGCTCCCAGGTGGGTCTCCCGCTTTCTTGATTTCTCAAGCCAGTCGCCCAGTGTAGCACACCCCGCGACCAAATCCGCCGACACGGAGCACGGCGACGGGCCGACGCGGCATCCGTCCGACCAGGACGTGCCGGCCGGGGCGTGTCGGCCGGACCGGCACACGGAACCGTCTCGGGCTCAGGCGGCGGCGCTCATATCGAGCGGCTCGGGCTTGGACCCGTCGTGGATGAAGTAGATGTCATACCACACCAGGAAGGTGTAGATCGTCCAGATCTTGCGCCGGTCGTTGGTCTTGCCCGCGTAGTTGTCGTCGAGCATGCGCAGCAGCGCCTGCTGGTCGAAGAATCGCGGCACGAAGTCCCGTTCGAACATGGAACGCACCTGCTTGCAGTACTGCTCCTCGCGCAGCCACTTCTTGATCGGCACCGGGAAACCCAGCTTCTCGCGGTCGTACCACTCCTTGGGCAGGTGCCGCGCGGCGGCCTGGCGGAAGGCGTACTTCGTGTTCTCGTCGTTGATGAGGTACTTGGTGGGCACCTTCTCGGCGACCGCCATGAGCTTGGTGTCGAGCAGCGGGACGCGCAGCTCGAGCGAGTGGGCCATCGTCAGTTTGTCGGCCTTGAGCAGGATATCGCCGGGCATCCACTGATGCAGGTCGAGGTACTGCTTCTTTTTGATCTCAGACAACCCCTTGCCTTCGATCCGGTCATAGGTCTTGGACACGATGTCGTGCACACTGGGCGCATTGCGGAACTCGGGGGTGAGCAACGCTTCGGACTCCCGCTCGTCGAAGACCTTGGCCTGGCCGATGAAGCTCTCCTCGGCCGGCGCGAGATTCGCGTAGAGATGCCACGCGCCGTGGAAGGTCTTGCCCTTGCACCAGCGGGCGATGGCATGACGCATGCCGGCGGGCAGATGGGTGAGCATGCGGGTGACGACCTTGATGGTCTTCGATCGCGTGTGCACCCCGTAGTCGATGTACCCGGCGAACAGCTCGTCGGCCCCTTCGCCGCTCAGCACGACGCGCAGGTCCTGGGAGGCCAGCTTGGAAAGGAAGAACAGCGGCACGCAGGAGGGGTTGGAGTCGGGTTCATCGAGGTACCACTGGATCTGCGGGAAGTAGGAGAACGACTCCTGCTCGCCGAGCTCCTCCGAGGTGTTGTTCAATCCGATGAGGTCGGCCAGTTCCTTCGCCTGCTTGGACTCGTTGTAGGTGCCCTTGCCGAATCCGACCGAGTACGTGTGCTCGGGCCGGGCGACGGCCGCGACGTAGCTGGAGTCCACGCCGCTGGAGAGGAAGGAACCGACCTCGACATCGGCGATCTGGTGATGCGCCACGGAATCCTTGACCGTGTCGTCGATCGAATCGACGAGGTCGTCGAGGTTCTGCCGGGTTTCGCCGAAGGCCGGATCCCAGTATTCGTGGATGTCCATCGTGCCGTTGCGGTAGGTGAAGTAGTGCCCCTCCTTGAGCTTGAAGACGCCCTTGAAGAAGGTCTCGTCAAGCGCCGGGTACTGGAAGGTCATATACGGTTTGAGCGCGCTGGTATTGAGTTCCTTGACGAAATCGGGGTGCTGCAGCAGGCTCTTGATCTCGGAGGCGTACATGAAGGTGCCATTCATCGTGGCGTAGTAGAACGGCTTGATGCCGAAGTGATCGCGGGCCCCGAACAGCTCGTTGGTGGCGCTGTTCCAGATGACGAAGGCGAACATGCCGCGCAGACGATTGAGCACGCCGGCGCCCCACTGCTCGTAGCCGTGCAGGATCACCTCGGTGTCGCACTTCGTGGTGAACTCATGGCCGAGGGCGATGAGCTGCTCGCGCAACGGCTGGTAGTTGTAGATCTCGCCGTTGAACGTGATGGCCATGGTGTGGTCTTCGTTGTGGATGGGCTGGTCTCCGCCGCGAAGGTCGATGATGCTCAGGCGCCGGAATCCCAACGCCGCGTGCTCATCGACGTGATGCCCCTCGGAATCGGGGCCGCGGTGGGCGATGATATCGGTCATGCGCTTGAGCACCGGACATTTGACGTCGATCGGCTCATCGTTGACGAATCCTGCTATTCCGCACATACTCGCGTTCCTCTTTCATCTTGCATCGCTGAAACGACCCATCAGCGCAATACTCCTGCAACACAGGTGTCGTATCCGCACCAAGCCCCTCGGGCCACGCCCCGGGTGTGGGCTAGCACCCAGCGTAACACCCGCAGTTGAGCGGGCAAGGTCGCGCGCACCGCAGACCCTCATCGCATATCGAGCAATCCCTGGGGTCCCTTGGTGCGCACGATCTCACGGTACGGGCCGGCCTGCCGCGCGATGAGCTCGTCGATGGCACGCATGCCGAGCAGCTCGACCGGCGCCCTGTCATCGGTGAGCACCCGGGCGCCCGTCTGCGGTCGCGGTACGGCCACCAATCTCGACGCAACACCCTCCAATACGCCCCCGAGTTCCTCGGCATGGGCCGAACCGTGGGCGCCTGCGCGCAGCCGTGCGGCGGCGCGTTCCGACGACATCACGCCGGCGCGTTCCCCCAGCGCCGGCACGCGGGCGAACAGTTCCCGGTTCGTGGTGCCCGGCACATCGGCCGTCAGCATCGCGTCGTGGCCGAACACGACGGCGATGGTGTCGGTCAGGGCCGCGTTGATCGAATCCCTGCCGTCGGAGATCATGTTCATGTTCACGACCATCACGCCGCCCGGATTGAGATGGCGCCGCACGAGCTCGAAGAACTCCGTGGAGCTCATCTGGAAGGGGATGGTGATGTCCTGATACGCGTCGACCATGATCACGTCGTATCTCCCGGAACTCGCGTGCAGCCACGCCCTGCCGTCGTAGGTGCTGACGGGGATGTCGCCAGGCTCGTCGAAGTACCGGTGCGCCAGATCGGTGATGCGTTGGTCGATCTCCACTCCGGTGATGCGCATGTCGGGATGGTATCGCCGCAGCTGGCGGGCGTAAGTGCCGGTGCCCATGCCCAGGATGAGCGCCGAACCGGCTCGCCCGGCCAGCGCCGGCGCCGCCAACGCCGTGTCGTAGTACATGCCGGTGGGACCGGGATTATCGGTCGTGACGGATTGCACGCCGAAGAGGACGTTCGTCGACAGTATGGTGCGGTCCGACAGACGCTTGACCTGCAGATAGTTGTAGATCGACTCCCCCTCGTGCGCCAGATCCTTCTCCCAGAACGCGAATCCGCTCTGCGGGGAGGCCACGGCCGAGACGACGAACAGGACGGCCGCCAGCGAGGCCATGACCGGCCGCGCGCGGGAAGCGATGAAGTAGGCGAGCGCGAGGGCGAGCAGCAGGCCGGAGAAGATGAGGAACGTCACGAAGGTGCCGACGGCGGGGATGGTGACGAATGTCGGCAGGAAGGTGCCCAGTATCGACCCGATGGTGTTGCAGGCGCTCAGCCTGCCGACCACCGTGGCGTTGTCGTCCAGCGAGTCCGTGGCGTTTTTGACCAGGCCGGGCGTGACCGTGCCGAGCAGGAACAGCGGGGGGACGAAGACGATCATGCAGCTGATGAAGGCCGCGACGACGAGGAAATTCGTTGATACGGTGACGATGAGCAGCCCCGACACGGCGATGATGACGTATTTGCCGACCAACGGTATCAGGGCGATCCACACGGCCGCCGCCAGGATGCGCGTGTAGATGCGATCGGGGTCGGGGTTGCGGTCGGACTGTCGGCCTCCCCAGATGCTGCCCAGCGCCAACGCGATCATGATGGTGCCGATGATGATGGTCCACACGATCTGCGAGCTGGAGAAATACGGCGCCAGCAACCGCGATGCGCCGAGTTCCGCGGCCATGACCGCCATGCCGGAGAAGAACTCCGTGACGTACAGGAACAGCGTGGAACGCAGGATCGGACGGTCCCTGCGGGTTACGATTCGTGTGCCGGCCATGCTCGTCCTCTCGTTCGCGTACGGCAACACTATCCCATCCCGGGCGTTAGAGTGGGGGCATGCACGACACCACGCGGCAATGTCTCATTCTGGCGGCCGGAGAGTATTACCCCTCGACCGGGCCGGCGTTGCGCGCCCTGGCCGAATCGGGGGGCGTGAACCCGCACGACGATGCCCGTGATGCGGGGCCGTTGATCATCGCCGCGGACGGCGGTTTCGACCACGCCCACGCCCTGGGGCTGCCCGTGGACCTGCTCATCGGGGACTTCGACTCGATCCACGACCGCCCGCACGCCGGTGAACGCATGGTACGCCTGCCCTCGCAGAAGGACGATTCGGACGCCCTGGCGGCAGTCAAGGCCGGCTGGGCCCGCGGGGCCCGCGATTTCCACATCTTCGGATCGCTCGGCGGCCGCATCGACCACACCATCGCGAACATCCAGATGACCGCGATGCTCGCGCACTGCGACGCCTCCTGCTACCTGTACGGCGATGATGCCGTCGTCACCGCCATCTGCGACGCCGCGCTCCACCTGTCTGCGGTGGACGAGTGTCCTCCGGGCCGCTCACGCATGGTCTCCGTCTTCTCGCATTCGGACATCTCCCGCGACGTCAACGAATCGGGCATGGCCTATACGCTGCACCACGCCACGATGGACAACGGCACCGTACGCGGCCTGAGCAACGAGCTGGTCGACGACCAAGCGGCCACGATCGACGTACACGACGGCACGCTGCTGGTGACCTTCCCGCCACGTGCCGTTCCGGTGAGCGTGCTGCGGTATCGCACGCACGGCGGAGCGCCGGGCGCGTTGAACACGCATGTCTCCGATGCGCTGGTGCACCGCCCTGAGCCATCGCGCCGGCACGACGGGGCACAGGTACGCGACACGGAACGAAACGAGGCAACGATATGACGAAAACGACGAACGACATGACCCGTATGACGGGAGCGCTGGATATGGCGGGCGCGAAGACCGCCACGGCCAACGACACGGCGGCGAAGGCGACCACCGGGCGGACTCGAGCCACCTCGGCGAGCGTGGGCGGCTCGCCTGCCGAGGCGGGACAACCGACCGAGGCGACGCGCCGCGGGGACGGCATCACGTTCATCTGCTATTCGCGCTGCTCGACCTGCGCCAAGGCCCGCCGTTGGCTCGACGAGCACGGGGTGTCCTACACCTCCCGCGACATCGTGACCGACCGGCCGAACGTGCGCGAACTGACCTCCTGGTTCCATGCCAGCGGGTTGCCGTTGCGCCGCATGTTCAACACCTCGGGCCAGCGCTACCGCGCCCTGGGACTCAAGGACCGGCTCGGCTCCATGAGCGAGGACGAGGCCCTGACCCTCTTGGCGAGCGATGGCATGCTGGTCAAGCGCCCGCTCGTTGTGAGCGCGCACGGCATATTGGTCGGTTTTCAGCCGAAGGCATGGGGCACCGCCCTGTCAAGTACAGGTGACGCATTAGAGTAGAGCTGTTGGTAAACCAAGGACGGGGCGCGCAGGTGCGTGCCCGAGCCCTCAATCCCAAGGGAGACATCTATGACAGTTAAGATTGGTATCAATGGCTTCGGACGCATCGGGCGTCTTGCCTTCCGTCGCATTCTCAAGCTTCAGGAGCGCGGTGGAGAAGCCAGCGGCATCGAGGTCGCGGCCATCAATGATCTGACGACCCCGTCGATGCTCGCCTACCTGCTGAAGTACGACAGCACCCATGGCGTTTTCCGCCATGACGACGGATCCCTGTACGACGTCGAGTCGACCGACACCGGCATCGTTGTGGACGGCAAGGCCTACACGGTCTACGCCGAAAAGGACGCCAGCAACCTGCCGTGGGTCAAGAACGACGGTGTCGAGTTCGTGCTCGAGTGCACCGGCTTCTACACCTCCGCCGCGAAGTCCCAGGCCCACCTGAACGCCGGCGTCAAGAAGGTCCTCATCTCCGCCCCCGCCAAGGATGACGTCACCCCGACCGTCGTGGCCGGCGTGAACGACGACATTCTCAAGCCGGAGGACAACATCGTCTCCGCCGGTTCGTGCACCACCAACTCCCTGGCCGCCATGGTCAAGACGCTGGACGAGCACTTCGGCATCGAGGCCGCCTTCATGACGACCATCCACGCCTACACCGGCACCCAGATGATCCTCGACGGACCGCGCTTCCCCAAGGGCCGCAACAACCGTGCCGCCGCCATCAACACCATCGCGCACTCCACCGGCGCCGCCAAGGCGATCGGCAAGGTCGTGCCTTCGGTCGATGGCAAGGTTCAGGGCCACGCGCAGCGCGTCGCCGTTCCTGACGGCTCGGTCACCGAGCTGACCTCCGTGCTGAAGAAGTCGGTCACCGCCGACGAGATCAACAAGGTCTTCAAGGACGAGTACGCCGACTGCGCCACCTACGGCTACAACGACGAGGGCATCGTGACCTCCGACATCATCGGCGACACCCACGGTGGCGTCTTCGATCCGACGCAGACCGCGGTCAACGCGGTGAACGGCACCAACCTGGTGCGCACCGTCGCCTTCTACGACAACGAGAACGGCTTCACCTGCAACATGATTCGCACGCTGCTGAAGTTCGCCGAGGTTGCCGCCTGAGTGGCGTCATATGACGCCATATGACGCGGTAGGTTCCGGACCCGCCGCGTCATGACCCGAACGGGCCCCATGTCCAACGACATGGGGCCCGTTCCGTCATATGGTGTACAACCGAGGCATGAGCAAACGCAAGCATCACGAACCGAAAACGGCATCCACTCCGGCGACCTCGCAGCTGACCGCAGCGGGCATCGACTTCCAGGTCCTGGAATACGAGCATGACCCGGATCACATGGATCAGGGCTACGGCATCGAGGCCGCGGCACGACTCGGCATCGACCCCAAACACGTCTACAAGACGCTCATGGCCGACCTCGGCCATGAACGCGTCATCGCCGTCGTGCCGGTCGACGGCCACCTCGACCTCAAAGCCCTCGCGGCCAGTGTCGGGGCGAAGAAGGCGGTGATGGCCGATCCGGCCACCGCACAACGCGAAAGCGGATACGTGCTCGGCGGCATCTCCCCCTTCGGCCAGCGCACCCGCCACCGCATCGTGCTGGATGCCGGAGCCCTAGACGCCGACCGCATCGTGGTCTCGGGGGGCAAACGCGGTTTCGACGTTTCCCTCAAGCCGCAAGACCTCATCGCCGTACTCGACGCCGTCACCGCGCCTTTGAGCACCTGGTGACACCTCGCCCGCGCAACAGCCGCGGCTGAGGTACAGTGATGGTCGATACCACCCAATATCGCACATGGAAGTGAAGATATGAAACGTCCGACCACCACCTCACCGATTACAATCCTGCCCCCACGTTCGGGACAGCAGTTCACCATCACCCACGGTGATTACCGCGCGGTAATCACGGAACTGGGTGCCACGCTGCGTTCCTTGACCTATCGAAGCGCGGACGTCATCGTCCCATGGGCCCCAATGACGTGGTGCCCTGCTGCAACGGCCAGCTGCTCATCCCCTTCCCCAACCGCATCGAAGCCGGCACCTACGTCTTCCGGGGGAAGAGCTATCAGCTGCCGATCGACGAACATGACCGCAACACCGCCATCCACGGGTACGGATACCGGGCGTATTGGACCCTGGTCCGTCTGGAGGAGGATCTGGTCGAGCTCTCCTGGCGGGTGCCCGACATGGTCGGCTATCCCTTCGACGTGGTCGTCACCTCGACCTGCCGACTTGCCGGGGACGGCCTGCATTGGAGCGTGAGCGCCACGAACCACGGCGACGAGGCCGCGCCGTGGGCCATGGCCATCCACCCATGGCTGGCCAACGGATTCGACGGATACGGCGATGCGATCGACGGACAGAACGCGCAGTGCACGGCGTCGATTCCCGCCGACACTCACGTCACGGTCGACGACAACCTCATCCCCACCGGCACCGAGCCCGTGGACGGCACGAAATACGACCTGAGAACACCCACCGCACTCACCAACCAGCCTTTCGACGACGCCTGGACCGATGTGCATCACGATGCCGACGGCTTCACGACCGCGGTGTTCAGCAGACCCGACGGGATGCTCATCACCGTCACGGGAGATCGGAGCATCACCTCGTTCCAGATGTGCACCGGCACGGGATTCCCCGAGACGGCCCATCCCTCAGGAGTCGCCATCGAGCCGCAGACCGCCTATGCCAACGCCTTCAACACCGGCAGGGACCTCATAGCGCTGGAGCCGGGAGCCACCACGGACACCCATCTACGCCTGGCAGCGACGTACGGTCCGATCGACCAAGGTCGCGGCGGTGTGCGATAATCCCCTATGCCATTAACTGTTGATCAAAAGGAGTCCATCATGGGTATGCGCGGACGCAAGCGCAAAGATCGCCGCAAGAAGGCCGCCAATCACGGCAAAAGGCCCAATGCCTGATTCTTGCTTCAGTCTCGGATGATTATCCGTACTGAACCACGAACCCCCTTCGACCCGTCATGTCACGGCATGATGATGTCCGAAGGGGGTTCGTCGTATATTCGAGTTCCATTCTCGCTGTACCCATGTTGCATCCGCGTTGCATCCATGTTGCACCCTCGGTCCGCTCTCACCGCATCCTCGTTCCATTGCGCTCCATTCCTGCTGCACCCCGCTGCATCGGCTTCATGGTTTGAAGTGTGGCCGCGTATCCTATCTTGGCCGTTCCACTGACCGGCATGTCGAAGTGCGAGTAGTGGCTCTGGCGTCATTCGTGGAGTACGAGCCAGGAATTATGTGGCATATGGGGATTCAGACTGCTTCCCGGTCGATGTGGTCGGAGAATGGAACGTTACATCCCATTGCCGTAAGACAAGTCGGGTGATAGCGAAAATCAACCGCGGAATATGGCCCCTCGATTTTCGTATCACCCGACTTGTCTACGCGAATCGTCGACTTGTGTCGGTGAATCGACGTTCCTTGTCAGTGAATCGACGACCCTCGGCGGCCAACCGTCGACTTGCGTCCGTGAATCGACGTTCCTTGTCAACCAATCATCGACTTGCGTTCGTGAATCGTCGATTTTGCCCGACCAATCGTCGACTTGCGTCGCCGAATCGGCCACCCGTGTCATTCAATCGTCGACTTCTGTCCGCCAAGCACCGGGATACGGGCAGGTTGTGCTTATCCTTGCCCCTTGGCGATCAGTGAGTTTGGATTCGGGGCATCGGTGCGCAATTCGTTCCAGTCCACCGCAACGCCCCTGCGCCGACATGTGCCAACGTGTGTGGACGTGTTGACCATGTCGACGTTCGCAGTAGCATCGAATACACACTACCCATGGAATGCAGGATGCAGGGCCGTTACGCACACGCGCATATTCAACGCTCGGAAGACTCCGACATCCCCCGAACCTGGCGGATGCGGTGTTCCTCGACGTCGCAACAACACCGGTCGAGCGTCTCGTTAAGTCTGCGAATCAGGCATTCGGGAGCGATTGCGGGACGCAGATAATCATGCAGCAATGCAATCATCGCACGCTCCTGCCGGTCACAACAGGATGCCGGATCGAAGTGGTCTTCCCTGAGGTCGCCCTCCTCAGTCATGACATCCTCAGTCACGCCGTCGCCATCAACCACGGCACCGCCACGAACCACGCCGTCGCCATCAACCACGGCACCGTCGTGAACACCAGCATGATCGCCAACCACCGCATTGTCACGAACCACGGAGTCATCGGAAGGCACCACATCATCGGGGAACTGCGCACCGTCGGAACGTACCGTGGTCACTTCGGTTTCGGTGCGCACCACACCGTCCGCTCCGCGACGCGTGACGGAGATATAGCTCTGACGAACCGTCGACCCGTTCATATCCGTCCCTTTCCTGTGGCAGGGGCACCCGAGGCCGCCGCACCTGTGCGCAGCGCCATCGGGGATTGCCCTGTTTGCCTTCCATTATGGTCGGTGTCGGCATGTTCGGGGTTCACCGAGCGCGAAGCCCGAACACCGGATTGCCGCCCCTTCGCCGAGCGAGCATCGTCCCGCCCCGCGCCACGCACGGCGTCACCGGTGCCTCGACCGGACTCGCGACCATATCCATGCTCTCGTGCGTACTGCGCCAATTCACGCTTGAGCTGGGTGCGCGCGCGGTTGAGCCGGCTCATGATCGTCCCGATCTTGACGCCCTGCTCGTCGGCCACCTCCTGGTAGGACTTGCCGTCGATCGCCGCGTCGATGAACACCTGACGCCGTTCCGGGCTGAGTTTGGCGAGCGCCTTCATGATCTCGTCGGGCGCGAACGCGTCGAAGTACTCCTGTTCCGCGGACTGCAGGCCATCGGATGAGTGTTCGGAGGCGTCGTAGATATCCCAGTCGTTGTACTCCCCGCTGGCGTCGTTCGCGCGGCGCGGCCGACGTTTGGCCTTGGCGTACTGATTGAAGTAGGCGTTGCGTTCGATGGTGCTCATCCAGGCATCGAAATTGCTGCCCTCCTGAAAGCGGTCGAACGCTTTGAAGCCGCGTTCGTAGGTGTCCTGGACGAGATCCTGGGCATCCTCGGGATTGTTGGTCAGTCGCATCGCCTGACGGTAGAGCACATTGACGGCGGGCATGGCGAGCCGCTCGAAGCGCGCCCGCTTCTGCGCCATGGTTTCGTGCTGCTCGGTGGTCACGCCCCCTATTGTATGCTCCACGGCGCACCGAGCATGTCGCACCGGCACCCGCAACGAACGCGCACCACACCGGCCCCGATATCGCGGTTTGTCGTTTTCCCGGCGCACAATAACCGGTATGAGCCTCAACTATGACGCACTCGACCGCGTCCTGCGCGACGCGCCGACGCAACCCGGGGACACCGTGCTGCCCCACTCCCGACTGCTGGGATTCGACACTGAAACGACCGGAACCCGGCCGGGAAGCGACGCCATCGTCTCCGCGACCCTGGTGCTGCGCGACCCCGCGACCGGGTACACCGGCGACACGGTCGCGGAATGGATCATCAACCCCCATCGCCCCATGAACCCGCGAGCCAGCGAGGTCAATGGCTTCACCGATGACTATCTCGCCGAACACGGGGTGGAACCCGGGGAGGCGCTCGGCCAGATTGCCGAGGCGATCGACCTCGCACGCCGGGCCAATATCCCGCTACTCGCCTACAACGCGCCGTTCGACGTGCATATGCTGGCAGCCGATCTGAAACGCTGGGGGCTGGACGGCATGGCCGACCCGCTGGTCGTCGACCCGCTGGTGATCGATCGGGCGGTGTCGCACCGATCCGGCAAGCGCACGCTCGCGTATACGACCGAGTACTACGGCATCGAACCCCACGGCGACTTCCACAACGCGACCGCCGACACCACGGCGGCCGTGGACCTCATCACCCCGATGAGCACGCTCTATCCGCAGGTGGGACGCCTCGATCTTGACGGCCTCATGGCATGGCAACGCGACGCGCATGAGCAGTGGCGCACGTCCTTCAATGCGTGGCTCGCCCAACGCGGCCGTCGCCCCGTGACGGATCGCTGGCTCTGATCCGGACCGGGGGCATCGCGTGGATTCTGCCCCCGGCATGCGATACGCTACCGTTGACATAAGGAAGGTTACGCGTTATGGCTTTGTCGTTGGCTTCGGCCGTGCAGCTCCTCACACGGGCCGGTTTGCTCCGCGAGGTGATCGCAGGAAACCACTGGACCCTTGACCCCGGCTCGCTGACCGGCGCCGAGAGGCCATTCGTCGCCATCACGTACGACACCCGCGTCGTGGTCCCCGGCAGTCTGCTGTGCTGCAAAGGGCGGTTCAACCCCGCCTACCTCGACGGCATCGACCAACGCGGTCTGGCGGCCTATGTGGCGCAGACGCCCTACGCCGAGCGCACCCAGGCACCCGGCATCATCGTCACCGACATCCGCAAAGCGATGAGCCTGCTGTCGGCGGCCTTCTATGGCATGCCGCAGCGCGAACTCACGCTCGTGGGCATCACGGGGACCAAAGGCAAAACGACGACCGCCTACTATCTCCAGGCCATCCTCAACCGTCTGTCAGGCAATGCGTGCGCGCTGTTCTCGTCCGTGGACAACTGCCTCGACGGCACGACCTACGAGGAATCGAGTCTGACCACTCCGGAGTCGATGGATGCGTTCCGCATGATGCGCGAGGCGCTCGACCACGGCATGCGCTACCTCGTCATGGAGGTGTCGTCGCAGGCCTACAAGGTGGACCGGGTGTTCGGGCTGACCTTCGACGTCGGCGCGTTCCTCAATATCTCCCCCGACCACATCAGTCCCATCGAGCATCCGACCTTCGAGGACTATCTGTTCTGCAAACGGCAGATCGTGCGCAACAGCCGTCGTCTGGTCCTCAACGTCGACTGCGATCACGCCGACCTGATCGGCCAGGACGCCACCGAGGCGCATGTGCTCGTGACGACCTTCGCCTTGGAAACAGGGGAACAGACCGCCGACCGGCGACCCCGTGCGGACGTGACGGCGATACCGGCCGATCCCGACCATGAGCGCTTCAGCCTCGTGCGAACCGGAGCCGGCACCGCGACCGCGACCCAGCCCGATTCGCATACCGTGGGACCGTTCCATCTGGCCATGGACGGCGACTTCAACTACGCCAACGCCGCGGCGGCCTACACCTTGGCCGGTCTGGCCATCGAGGCGCACGACAAGCACGAGACGCACGAGACACCCACGAACAACCACCACGCCAACGGCCAGCATGCCGATGCCACTGCCAACGGCGGCGTCAACGCCAAAACCGCCACCTCCTCTCCGGTCCGGGCCACGAATCCGAACGACTCGCCGACCGTGGCCGCCATCGACGCCGCACTGCTGGAGGACGCGACGCGGGTCAGGGTGTCGGGACGCATGGAGCGCTTCGAGGACCCCTCGGGCGACATCGTGGCGATCGTCGATTACGCGCACAACTACAGCAGCGTCGGCGCGCTCATCGATTTCGTCGAGGAGCGCTACGGCTCGCGGCACCCACGCATCAGTCTGGTCACCGGTTCGGCCGGCAACAAGGCCATTGATCGGCGCAAGGAGATCATCCAGGCCGCCGAACACCGCATCGCCAAATTCTTCCTCACGATCGAGGACACCGAGGACGAGTCGGTGCTGGCCATCTGCCAATACATGCAGCGAGCCATCAGCGATCCGCACGTCGACTCCGTGATCGTCGACGATCGGGCCGAGGCCATCGAGCAGGCCGTGGGCGAGGCGCGGTCGGACGGCGGGTTCAACGTCGTGCTCGTCATCGGCAAAGGCGACGAACGGTGGATCAAACGCGCCGGGAAGCACCTGGCCTACGAGGGAGACGACCACGTCGTCAGACGCCTGTTCGGTCTGTTGTGAGAGCCGGCCGACCTGCCGACGCACCAAGACACCGAAACACCAACGCTCCAACGCACGATCATTCATTCAGCGGTTCACGATAAGGTGAGATTCATGAAGAAATTCCAGCCGATTCTGCTCGGCAGCGACATCAACGCCTACGGCATGGCACGGGCCTTCCACGAGGAATACGGCATCACCTCGATCGCGCTGGCCCACTACCAGCTCTCCCCCACGAAATTCAGCCACATCATCGACGTCAACATCATTCCCGGTTTCGATGATCCGGCGGTGTTCCGCGAGCGCATGCTGCGCCTGGGCAAGGGCATGAGCGCGGAACACCCGGACACCACACTGCTCGTGATCCCGTGCGGCGACGTCTACGCGAATCTCATGAGCCGGTTCGGCGACGAGTTGCGGGAGTATTTCGTCTTCAACACCCTCGACCCGGCGCTCAACCACCAGCTGAGCTACAAGAACAGCTTCTACGAGACCTGCGAACGCCATCACCTGCCCTATCCCCGCACGAAGGTCGTCACGGAGGAGGGCGTGGCACGGCGCGAGTACGCCGACCTGCCCTTCGCCTACCCCGTGGCCATGAAGCCGGCGGACAGCGCGGCATGGCTCGACATCGACTTCCCCGGGCGCAAGAAGGCCTTCATCATCGACACCCCCGAGGAGCTCGACACCCTGATCAACCGCGCCTACCAGGCCGGATATCACGCCCCCATGGTGATCCAGGACTTCATCCCGGGCGACGACAGCCGCATGCGCGTGCTCAACGCCTACGTCGACCAGCATCACCGCGTGCGCATGATGTTCCTCGGCCACCCCCTGCTCGAGGATCCGACGCCCGAGGCCGTGGGCAACTACGCGGCGATCATCCCCGACTACAACGAGGGGCTGTTCGACACGATCCGCACGTTCCTCGAGCACATCAAGTACGAGGGCGTGGCCAACTTCGACATGAAGTACGACGAGCGCGACGGCTCGTACAAGCTCTTCGAGATCAACCTGCGCCAGGGCCGCAGCAGCTTCTTCGTGACGCTCAACGGCTACAACCTCGCCCGGTACTTCGTCGAGGATCTCGTCGAGGACAACGATTTCGACGGCACGACGGTCTACGGCACGGGATCGAAGCTGTGGATGGAGATCCCGCGTTCCATCTTCCGCGACTATGTGCGCGACGGCGAGGACAAGCGCCGCGGCATGGCCATGATCGAGTCCGGCGACTGGGGCACCACGCTGGAGTACCGCAAGGACATGAATCTGCTGCGCCGGCTCATGATCCACCACATGTTCTCCATCTACAAGCGCCGCTACGCGCAGTACTTCCAGCAGAAGGCGGATCTGAAATGAGAAGGCCGTTCTTCGCCGTGCTGGGAGGCATGGGCACCCTCGCCACCGAGAGCTACGTGCGCCTGCTCGACGCGCGCACCGACGCGCATGCCGACCAGGAGTACCTCGACTACGTCGTGTTCAACGACGCCGGGGTCCCCGACCGTACGGCCTTCATCCTCAAGCGCAGCGACGAGGACCCGGTGCCGGCCATTCTCGACGACATCGACAAGGCGACGACCATCGGTGCGAGCTTCCTGGTGCTCGCATGCAACACGGAGCACTACTTCTTCGACCGGTTCCAGGAGCGCACCAGCGTCCCGATCCTGCATATGCCCCGCCTTGCGGTGCGTGAGATGTCGCAACGGTTCCCCGCACACGGCCATCCGCGCGTGGGGTTCATGGGCACCGAGGGCTCACGGGCCGCGGGGGTCTATCGTCGTGAGGTCGAAGCCGCGGGATACGTCTTCGTCGAGCCCCACGATGCGCTGCAGCACCGCGTGGACTCGCTGATCTACGATGACGTCAAAGGCGGCCGCCCGCTCGACCCGCAACGCTATCGCGCCGTGATCGAGGCCTTCCTCACCGCGCCGTACGACTGTGACGTCGTACTGCTGGGGTGCACCGAACTGTCCGTGTTCAACGAACGCTTCCCCATGCCCGAACTGCCGCTGGTGGACGCCCAGTCCGTGCTCGTCGATGAGACGGTGCGCCGGGCCAAGGCGCTTCTGGCGGACTAGGGGCGGCTCAGGCTCGTTGGCCGGCTAAGGCTGGCTGGCCAACGAGGACCAGCCAGCTGAGCGCCGTGGACCTCCATCGGGCACGACCGCCTCAGCTGCGGAACAACCGGGCCACGTTGCATGCGGTCCTGGTGAGGTTCTCCTTCGCCCGCGCGGGGTCCAGCGCCTCATCGAGCGTGCAGACGCCCGGCAGGATACCGAGCACCGCGTCGATGCCCACCTCACGCAATGATGCGATCCCCTCGCCGATGAATCCGGCGAGCGCGACCACGATGCACCCCGGAGCGACCTCCTTGACGGCCTGCGCGGTTCCCATGGGCGTTTTGCCGAACCGGGTCTGGGCGTCGATGCCACCCTCACCGGTGATGCAGTAGTCCGCGCCGCGGGCCTGTTCGCGCAACCGCGTGGCCTCGACGACGACACCGACTCCGGAGCTCATCGTCGCCCGGGTGAAGGCGAGGAATCCCGCCCCCAGTCCCCCGGCGGCGCCCGCACCGGGCGTATGGGCCACGTCACGGTCGAGCTGGTCGTGGATCACATCCGCGTAATGGGCCAGCGCGGCGTCCAACCGTTCGACCATCGCCGGCGTGGCGCCCTTCTGCGGACCGAAGACGTGCGAGGAGCCCTCGGGCCCGACCAACGGATTGGTGACGTCGGAGGCCAAGGTGATCGTGCAATGGTGCAGCCGTGGGTCGAGACGGGTCACGTCGATGCGGTCGAGCGCCTGCAACGCGGCACCACCACGGTCGAGTTCACGCCCATCGGCGTCCCGCAGGCTCACGCCTAAGGCCTGGGCCATGCCCGCTCCCCCGTCGTTGGTGGCGCTGCCGCCCAATCCCACGATCAGCGCGTCGACGCCCCGGTCCAGGGCGTCGAGGATGAGCTCGCCCGTACCGTAGGTCGTGGTGGTCAGGGGATCGCGGGTGGCCGCATTGACGTACTGGATGCCGCTGGCGGCGGACATCTCGATCACGGCGGTATGGCCGTCGCCGAGCAGCCCGTAATGGGCGGATACGGGTCGGCCTAACGGCCCGGTCACCGACGTGGTGACCAGAGTGCCGCCGGTGGCGTCGACCAGGGAACGCACGGTCCCCTCCCCGCCGTCGGCCATGGGCACGATGACGCATTCGGCGTCGGGTATCGCGTCCAATACACCGGTACGGATGGCCTGGGCGGCCTCCTGCGCCGTGAGTGACCCCTTGAAGGAGTCTGGCGCGATGACGATCTTCATGATCGAGCTTCCTTTCGCTCTGCGTCGGCCCGTGGCCGGCGCGCCCTGCGGGCCTTACCGGCCTTAGAGGATGATGTACAGCACGGTCGCCACGATGGTCATGGTCAGACCGACCAGGGCCTCGAAGGCGACGACCTTCATACGCTCGGCTAGATTCATGTTCATCGCCTTGGCGGTGACGTGGAAGTAGTTGCCGTGCGGCAGGGCGTCGATCACGGTGCCGCCCGCCTGCATGGTCACCGCCGCCGCCATGGGCGAGGTGCCGGCCGTGAGGATGGCGTGGCCGAAGGAATTGGAGCCCAGGATGACGCCGGTCGAGGTCGAGGCGGTGGCGGCGGCCATGAGGATGCCGGAGATCGGCGCGAGCATGGAACCGGGCACGCCCACGGCGTTGATGAGTCCGACGATCTGTTGCGGCAGGTCCGAGTTCGTGATCAGCCCGCCCAGGGCGCCGGCCCCGATGAGGATCATGACCACGTCGATCATGCGGTTGAGTCCCGCGGTGCAGTAGTCCAGCACGTGACGGCCCTGCCGCATGACGAGCAGTCCCACGATCGCGGCCAGCGGCAGGATGTACATCGCGTCGACCTGGAACCGGGACAGCAGGGTGATGTGCAGCATGGTGCCGATCGGGCCGATAAGCAACAGCACGATGGCCAGTGCGGGGGCGACCAGGGCACGGCCGATCGAAGGCAGGTCCTCATCGGACCGGTGCGTGCCACCGCCTTCGAGATCCGCGAGCGTGGTCATGGTGCCGTGCCGCTTGAGCACGGACGCGAGCAGCACGGCCACGGCGAGGCCGCACAGCGCGGGCACGAAGCTGGAGATCATGACCTCGGAGGGCTGGATCTTGAAGCCCGTGGCCACGGCGATGGTATTGGGGTTCGGCGAGATGATGTTGCCCGCCTTGCCGCCGCCCGACAGGGCGACCAGCAGGGCGAGTTTGGAGATCCCCATGCGGTTGCCGACCTCGATGGCGATCGGGGCGACGATGAGCACCGCGACGGGGATGAACACGCCGACGGCGCAGATGACCATGGTCGCCAGGGCGAGGGCGAAGATGGCCAGACGCTCGCCGCACCGCTCGACGATCGTGCGCGCGATTCGATCCGCCGCCCCCGATTCCATCATGACCCCGGCGAAGACGCCCGCGGCGATCACGCGGATCACCGTGCCCATGACGCTCTGGGCGCCGGTGACGACGATGCCGACGGTCGAGGCCAGCGAGGCACCGCCGATCAGGCAGCCGACGACCGCGCCGACCAGCAGCGCGTAGGTGGTGTTGAGCTTCTTGAGGATCAACGCGATGGCGAGCGCCAGTCCTATGAGTGCGGCCCACCAGGCCAATGCATGTTCCACGACGATACCCTCTTCCCACCCGTGCATGCCTATGGCCTCATGCACGCGGCTTCTACCTGTTCCTGCCATGCGCACGGTCCCATGCGCACGTCCGCACCGATCGCCCGCGATTCGGAGGCCGGCGATATGGATGCCTGTGCCCCTTCAGCGACGAAGGGCGCTGGTGTGAGCGATCGCCGATCCACGCCGGCAATCCGCTGATTCCATTATCAGCATCCCGTGGGTTCCGGGCCATGGGACGGCGAACCGATTCCGTAGTGTGACCTTTCTCACACAGTGGTACGTGTACTATATCCGGTACTACGAAGGAGCACCATGAGCATCGATCCGGCCATCGCGCACAGCATCGTCGACAGCATCAAGGGCGTCATCAGGCACGACATCAATTTCTTCGACACGGACGGCATCATCATCGCGAGCACCGACCCCTCCCGAGTCGGATCGTCGCACGAGGGCGCCCTGCTGGCCATACGCACCGGCAGAACGGTCAACGTCGACGCCGCCCACCGGTTCGCCGGGGCGGTCGACGGCATCAACATGCCGGTCATGGTCAACGGATCGGTCGTGGCCGTCGTGGGCATCACGGGTGATATCGAGACGGTGGAACCCTTCGGCACGATCGTGAGGAAGATGACGGAGATCCTCATCCGCGACAACGCCAGGCAGGTCATCGCCTTCGACCGCTGGACCATGATGGACAACCTCATCAACCTGCTCAACCTCCCCCAGCACGACGAGTCGCTCGTGGACTACCTCGCGGCGGCGCTGCGCACCGACCTCGCCAGACCACGCCAAGTGGTCGTCATGCGACCGGCCGAGCGCGGACCCGCACGCATGCCGCACCAGGATGTGGTCAGATCCATCGTCGATGAGGAGCTGGGTGACTCCCCGGCTTCACTGTTCCGCGTAACATCACAGGGTTGCGAGATGTTCCTCGATCATGACGCCGCACAGGACTGGACCCCGACGCTGACTCGCATCGGCGATGCGATGAGGCAACAGCTCGGCGTCACCGTGCTCTTCGGGGTCTGCGAGACCGATGCCACGGCCGGCACCTACCGGCAACGGCACGACGAGGCACTCACCGCGGCGCAGTGGCAGCGCTTCATCGGCCAACGGGGCGTGGGCGCGTTCGAGGACCTCGACATCGCCCTGGCTGTCACCTCCATGCCCACGGAGCGGGCCCGACGCCTGTCCGACCGGGTGTTCGGCACCCTGAGCGACCAGCGAATCGCGGCGTTCGCCAAGGTCTTCGACGCCTACACCCTGCACAACGGGAGCATCACCCACGCGGCAAGGGAACTGTTCATCCACAAGAACACCATGCAGAACCGCCTCAACACGATCGCCACGGCAACGGGCTACAACCCTCGCCGGCTGACGGATTACCGCACCTTGGCGCTGGCCTTCACACTCCATGACTATCTGGCGTTCATCGAGGCCGATCGCTGACACCACCGTCGCCGTCGCCACCGCTACCGTCGTTGCTGTGGGCGCCATCCGGGCCACCATGCGACCGATCGAGCCGCTGGCTCATGACAGCGGTCACGCCGTCGGCACGCATCGTGATGCCGTACAGGGCATCGGCGATCGCCATGGTCCGCTGCTGATGGGTGATGATGATGAGCTGGGCGTGGCTGCGCAGATCCTGCAGGGCGCCGAGCAGGCGGCTGAGATTCACGCTGTCCAGGGCCGCCTCGACCTCGTCCATGACGTAGAACGGGCTGGGACGCGCGGTGAAGATGGCGAACAGCAGGGCGAGGGCGGTCAGCGAGCGCTCTCCCCCCGACAGCAGGCTGAGCTGCTTGACCCGCTTGCCCGCAGGGCTCGCCTCGACGACCACGCCGGTGGTGAGCATGTCGTCCGGGTTTTCAAGGTGGAGACGGCCCGTGCCACCCGGGAACAACGTGGCGAACACCTTCGCGAACGCCTGCGCCGTGTCGTCGAACGCACTGGCGAAGGCCTGGGTCATGGTGGCGTCGAGATCGCGGATGAGCTGCAGGAGATCGTCCCTGCTCGAGGCGACGTCCTGACGCTGATCGTTGAGGTATTGGTTGCGATCGCGCAGGGCGTCGAACTCCTCGGTCGCCAGCGGGTTGACCTTGCCCAGCGCCTTGAGGTCACGCCGCGCCTTCTCGAGCCGCCTCACCTGCTCCTCGCGGCGGTAGGGCACCGTGACATACGAGGTCTCGGCGACCGCGGATATCGACCCCGGTTCCGATCCCGAGCCCGGCACGGCTGCAACGGTCGACTCCACCGACCCGGACTCGCTTGACCCGAACGCCGTCGACTCTGAGTCCGAGTCCGCCGACGTTCCCTCCCGGTGCTCCCGTGGGACCGTCCTGCCGGCGTCATCGAGTACGGGCACCGGACGGTCGGGACCATACCCGGCGATCAGTTCGTCGACCCCCATGCCGAGGGCATCCGAGATGCGTTGAGTGAGCTGGCCGGCCTCGGCGGCCTGACGCTCACGCTCCACGTCAAGCTCATGCTCCCGACGGGAGCGCTGACCCGCATCCGTCTCCAACTCGTTGCGGCGAGCGCGCAAGCCCTTGAGTTCCTGATCATGCCCTGATGACCGGCGTTGCAGTGCCTCGCGCCTCGCGGTGACCTCGGCCACGCTGCGTGAGACATATCCGGCGATGCACGTGGCGTCGTGACCGATCCGCTCCATGCGTGCGATCCGGGCACGACGGCGTTCGTTCTCGGCGGCGATACGCAGCCGGCGCGCCTTCGCCTCGTCCGCACGCTCGCGCAGCAGCGACTGCTGCCGCGTCAGCGAGGCGAGGGTGTCGTTGGATTCCTTCCAGGCGAGCTTCGCCGCGACCTCACGCTCGCGCGCCCCGGTCAGACGAGCCTCCGCCTTGCGCTCACGCCCCTCGAGTTCGTCCAGATCCCCGCCGTCGGCGTCGGGGTGGCGCATGCGTTCGAGCGTCAGACGCAGATCCTCGAGTTTGGAGCGATGCGTGTCGCCCTCGCCACGCGTCGTGGCGAGGGTCTCGTCGAGTGTCGCCAGCTGATGCGAGAGCCGCTCGGCGGCGCGTGTGGCCGACTGCAGCGCGTCGTCCATCTGACGGGCTTTGAGACGCTCCTCGGTGCGGCGTTTGGCTTCGCTCTCCACCTGCGCCCGTGCGGCGTCGCGGGCGGCCCGCAGCTCCTCGACCTCCTGACGCCACATCTCGGCCGTCGAGGCTATCCTCGACCGCTCCTCCAACGCCTCATCCCTGCGCGACACGAGGGACAGGTCGCTTGGTGCCGTGGGCACGCCGCCGCCGGCTCCGACGCGATTGAACACGGTGCCCTGGGGGGTGACGGCCTGACGCCACGGTCCGGTGCGCAGCGCCGACAACGCCCCCCGATCGTCCGACACCGCCGCCGTGTCCGCAAGCAACAATCGCACGGCCCGCGTCACCCGTGCGGCGAGCATGGTGTCCACGGCACGGGAGTTGGGCCGTATGAGACGGGATGCGGGCAGGGGGCCGTCTTCTACGTCTGCGCGATCAACGCCGCCACTATCAGCCACGCCAGCGCCTGCGGTCGGGGCATCATCCGCGTCATCGTTCATGTCATCGTCCGACGGGTGCAGCAGCGCAACCCGCGCCGACCGTTCGCGCAGCACACGCTCGAGCGCGGCGAGCATGGCCGACTCATCGGCGACGACCAAGGCATCGGCGTAGTCGCCCATCGCACGGGCCATGGCCTCCTGCCACCCGTCCTCGATGCGTATGAAATCCGCCAGACCTCCCAGCACCTCCACCGCATCGTCGCCACGGAACGACGCCGCCGCAGCGTGGCCTTCGAGCGTCTCGTTCAACGCGTCGGCGGTGGATTGCAACGCGATCATCCTGCCCTGGACACCGCGCAGCTGCTCTTCCTTGGATCCCAGCGCATCCTGCCGGTCCTGCAGTATGGATCGGGCCTGCTCCCACGCCTTGCCGCCGTCATGCACGGCGTTGCGCTGCCGTTCGCGCACCTCGTCTCGCCGCTGCACGGCATCATCGCGTTGCACAACCAATGCGGCACGCTGGGCGGCATGGTCCTTCGCGCGCGTTTCGGCGAGCTGCACGGCAGCCTCCTCGCGGGCGACGAGTTCGCGGCAATTGGCTATGCGGGCATCACGCTGCTGTTCACTCTTGCGCAGTTCGGCAAGGGTCTGACGTACGGATGCGAGACGCTGCTCATCGCCGGCCCGCGCCTCCGTGGCCTGGTCGTAGGCCATCCTCGACGAGGCCACTGCCTCCTGCTGATGGCCGGCCTGCCCCGACAGCTCGTCGGCCCGTGCGATGAGCAACGAGGGGTCCTCGCCCGGATGCTCCACGATCTGCCCGGACAACGAGCGGCTGCGCTCCCCCGCCAGGGAGGCCACCGACCGCAACCGCTCCTCGATCTGGGAGAGGCTGCGCCACGTCTGATTGAGCCCGGACAACGCGGGGCTCGACTGCGCACTAAGGGTCTCGAGCCGTTCGATGCGACCTTTGACATCCGCCAGTTCCCCCTGCACCAGTTCGAGACCCCGGCGCTCCTCGTCGAGCTTGGCCTTCGTCTGATTCCGGCGGGTCCTGGAGAGCATGGCGTCCTCGGCGAAAAGGCGCGCCTGGGCGTCGCGCAGGGCCACCTGGATGCCCTCGGCGCGCCGAGAGATCCGCGCCTGCCGGCCCAAGGGGCCGAGCTGACGGTGGATCTCGCCGAGCAGATCGTCGAGCCGTGACAGGTTCGTTTCGGTGTTGTCCAGCTTACGCAACGCGCGTTCCTTGCGCTTGCGGTGCTTGAGGATGCCGGCGGCCTCCTCGATGAACGCGCGGTGGCCGCTCGGGTCGGCCCTGAGGATGGCGTCGAGGCGCCCCTGCCCGACGATGACGTGCATCTGCTGGCCCAGCCCGGTGTCCGACAGCAGCTCCTGGATGTCGAGCAGCCGGCACTGGGTGCCGTTGATGGCGTATTCCGACCCCCCGTTGCGGAAGATCGTGCGGCTGATGGTCACTTCCGTGTAGTCGATGTCCAACGTGCGGTCGGTGTTGTCGATCGTCAGCGTGACCTGCGCCCGGCCCAGCGGGGCGCGATCGGAGGTGCCGGCGAAGATGACGTCCTCCATGGAGGTGCCGCGCAGGTTCTTGACCCCCTGCTCGCCCATCACCCAGGACAGGGCGTCGACGATGTTGGACTTGCCCGAGCCGTTGGGGCCGATCACGGCGGTGATGCCCGGTTCGAAGCGCAGCGTGGTGGCGTTGGCGAAGGATTTGAATCCCCGCAGGGTCAGTGATTTGAGATACATGATGGCACTCTGGTGTGACGCGCTAGTCGCGTTGCGCCGACCCGTCGTCCGCCGAAGGGCGGGGATCGGGTTCGACGGCCGGCTGGTGCACGCGCTGCTCCTTGGTCTTGCGCAGCTCGGGGTCGATCTGTTCCTTGAGCAGGGTCCTGGCATCGCCGGCCGTGACGAAGCTGCCGCAGATGAGCACGCCGTGCCCGTAACCAACGCCGAGGTCGTCGTCCGCATCGACCATGTCGACGGCGGTCTGGATGGCGTCGGGCAGATCGTCGACGCGCGTGACCCGGTCCCTGCCGAAGACGTCCACGGCGATCTTCTCGAGATCGGCGGCCGGCATGACGCGATCCCGCCACGAATTCTCGGTGACGACGATGTGGCTGAGCATCGGCTCGAGCATGCCGAGGAAGGCCTCGACCTGCTTGTCCTTCATCATGGCCACGACGCCGACGAGCTGGCTGAAGTCGTAGTTCTCGTCGAGCGCGTCGCGCAGCGCCTGCGCCGCGTTGAGATTGTGGCCGCCGTCGATGACGATCGTCGGCGAGGTGCGGATCTGCTCGATCCTGCCGGGGATCCTCACGCCCTGCAGCCCCTCGGCGACCAGGTCGCCGTTGAGCACGCCGTTGACCGGGATCACGGTCTCGGCCGCCGCCAACGCGGCGAGGGCGTTGTGCGCCTGATGCTCACCGAACATGGCCACCGGCACATCCTCGTACACCCCGTTCGGGGTGCGGAAGGTGACAAGCTGCCCGCCGACGGCGGGTTTGCGTGCCACCACCTCCATCTCCTGACCGTCGCGCACCAGCGTGGCATGATGCTCCGCCGCGGCACGCTCCAGAATCGGCATGACCTGCTCCTCGTGCGGTTGGGCGCCGATGATGGCCGTGGAGCCCGTCTTGATGATCCCCGACTTCTCGGTGGCGATCTGCTCGACGGTGTCACCGAGCCACTGCATGTGGTCCATGTCGACGGGGCCGATGACGCAGGCGTCGCCATCCAGCACATTGGTGGCGTCCCACGAGCCGCCCATGCCGACCTCGACCACGGCGACGTCGACCGGGGCGTCGGCGAACTTCCAGATCGCCATGGCGGTGAGCACCTCGAAGAAACTCATCGGCGGTTTGCTGCGCTCGCTCATCGCGTGGTCGACGATGGCCACGAAGTCCTTGATCTGCTCCCAGGAATCGATGAAATCGTCGTCCGACAGCTCGTGCCCGTCGATCGCGATGCGCTCGTTGATGCGTTCGAGATGCGGGGAGGTATACAGCCCGGTGCGCATGCCGTAGGCGCGGCATATCGCCTCGGCCATACGCGCCGTGGAGCCTTTGCCGTTCGTCCCGGTGATGTGGATGATGCGGAAGGAGTCCTCGGGGTGCCCCAGGAGGTCGAGTATCATGCGCATGCGGTCCAGGTCGAGGTTCGTCGTGTTGTGCTCGGCGGGACGGCGCATGATGTCCCTGGACACCTCCTGGATCGTGGCGTGATGCTCGTTGGGATGCTCGTATGACATGCTGCTGTGGCCTCGACACTCTCGTATGGTTGGAACCCCCTTATTCTAGGCGGGCGGGTGAACCGAATGCGCGCATGACGAACACCGGTCGCACGGGTGCCTGAGACGCCCAACACACGAAGGATTGTTACCTTCGTGCCACTACCATGGTGCAGGTGTGCACGCGGCGGTTACCGCCGATGTGCCCGATCGATCGAATGCAGGTAGGCAAGGAGAGCACCCATGGGTGATGTCGTGACGGACAAGGACAGGGAATACGAACGGCGCGAGGAGGCGAGCGCGCCTGGATCGGACCAGCCGATGCACGACCGCGTGAACAACCGCTCGCTGCGCCCGTCGGGAGAGGCGTTCAAGTCCTTCATGACGACCGGCTGGGACCGGCGTGAGCCGGCCATCGAGCCGTTGGAATCCAGCGGCTACACGCCCGCCAGGCTCGAGGCGCTCGGCCGCCGGTTCCCCGGTGAGCGGCTCGTGATCCCCGCCGGCACGCCCAAGGTGCGCAACAACGACGACGATTACGCGTTCCGCCCCGATTCCGTGTTCTCCTACTACACGGGCCTGGGTCAGGATTATGAGGCGGGCGCCGTGCTCGTGATGAATCCGGTCGACCCCGACAGCCCCGAGGCGAAGGCCGGCGCGACCCACACCCCCGAACTCTTCGTCGCGCCGCGTGCCGACAACAGCACCGAGGACTACTATCGCGATTCGCATTACGGCGAATACTGGGTCGGCCCCCGCGCCGGCCTGCGTGAGCTCAAGGCGATGACCGGTATCGACACCCATGACATCGCACAGTTGCAGGACGCCCTGTCGAAGGACGTCGGCGCCGAAGCCGGCGCGGTGCACGTCCGCGCGATCCGCGAAGCCGACCCGCAGGTCACGGCGATGGTCGAGGAGATCCGCCGGGCCAACGGTTTCCCGGACGATCGCTCGAACCAGGCGGACGACGACGCACTCCAGGAGTTCGCCTCGCAGATCCGCATGGTCAAGGACCCTTACGAGATCAAGGAGATCCGCAAGGCCGTCGCCGCCACGAAGGACGGATTCGACCGCATCCTGTCGCGGCTGCCCGAGGCGGTCGACAAGCCGCGTTCCGAACGCATGCTCGAAAGCGAATTCAACGCGGTCGCCCGCGAGGAAGGCAACACGGTGGGGTACGGCACGATCATCGCCTCGGGCCGTCACGCGCCGATCCTGCATTGGATGCGCAACACCGGCGTGGTCGGCGACGGCGAGATGCTGCTCATCGACGCGGGCGTGGAGGCCGAAAGCCTGTACACCGCCGACATCACCCGCACGTTCCCCACCAACGGCACCTTCACCCCGCTGCAACGCAAGCTGTACCAGGCGGTGCTGGACTCGCAGCAGGCCGGCTTCGAAGCGGCCCGCCCCGGCGCCACGTATTCCGACATCCACCATGCCTGCATGCGTGTGATCGCCGAACGTCTGCACGACTGGGGTGTGCTGCCCGTCGACGTGGAGGAGGCCCTGTCCCCCGAAGGCCAGCAGCATCGCCGCTGGATCGCCTGCGGCGTCGCGCACCACCTGGGGTTGGACGTGCACGACTGCGCGCAGGCCCGCTACGAGTCCTATCAGGGCGCGAAGATCACGCCGGGCATGATCTTCACCATCGAACCCGGCCTGTACTTCGCCGAGAACGACCTGCTCCTGCCGCCTCAGATGCGCGGCATCGGAATCCGCATCGAGGACGACGTGCTCATGACCGAGGACGGCCCCGAATGGATCTCGAAGGCCATCCCCAAGCAGATCGACGAGGTCGAGGCCTGGATGCGCGAACGGCGCGCCGCCTCGGATCGCTGAGGGCACGGCGAAACATCATGGCGACTCCTGATTTCGTCCTGAACCTGCGCAAGCGCATCGGCCACGAGCTCCTCTGGCTCAACGGCGTCACCGCCTTCGTCGAGGATGCCGACGGCCGCATGCTCATGGGGCGGCGCTCCGACACGGGCGAATGGGCGTTGGTCTACGGCATCAACGAACCCGGCGAGCAGCCGGCTGACACCGTCGTGCGCGAGGTCAAGGAGGAGACCGGCATCGACGTGGAGGTCACCGACCTCGTCTCGGTGATCTCCTCGGACAGGATCATCACCTACGCCAACGGCGACCGCACGCAGTACATGGACCACGCCTTCCTGTGCCGTCCGCGCGAGGGCGGCAACGTGAAGCCCTTCGTGGGTGACGAGGAGAGCCTCGCCGTGGGCTGGTTCGACCCGGAGCACCTGCCGGAGCCGCTCGCGGCCAGCACGGTGGAACGCCTGGGTGTGCTGCGCACCTATCTCGACGCCAAACGTCGCGGTGACGCCCATGCCCGATTCGTCACGCAGGGCACGCTGCGCTAAATAGCGGTATACGGTACCAGCCGTTGGGACGCGGCCGACTGGCTTCAGGACAGCGCGAGCAACCTGGCCCGATGCTCGCGCTGTTCACGCGGATCGGGCACCGGCAATGAGGCCAGCAGCCGCTTGGTGTAGGTATCGCCGGGGTGCTGCATGATGTCGTCCGCATCGCCATGCTCGACGATCCTGCCCTGATGCATGACCATGATCCGGTCGGCGAGCATGTCCACGACGGCGAGGTCGTGGGTGATGAACAGGCAGGCGAATCCGATCTCGGCCTGCAGGGTCTTGAACAGTTCCAGCACCTTCGCCTGCACGGAGACATCGAGGGCGGAGGTCGGCTCGTCGGCGATGAGCAGGGAGGGCTTGAGCGCGAGCGCCCGGGCGAGCGAGGCGCGCTGGCGCTGGCCGCCGGACAGCTCGTGCGGGAAGCGGTTCATATAGGCGCGGGGCAGCTGGACCATCTCCAGCAGATCGCCGACATAGTCGGCCGCATCCGCGACCGACGAGTAGGCATGGTGCACGATCAGCGGCTCGGCCACGTTCTGCGCGATCGTCATCAAGGGGTTGAACGAACTGCCCGGGTCCTGGAACACGAAGCCGATATCAGCACGTTTCGGCGCGAACACCCGCTCACGCACCCCGTTCATCTCGACGCCGAGCACCGACAGCGATCCGGAGGAGACCTTCTGCAGGCCGGCTATGGCCCGACCGGTGGTGGATTTGCCCGAACCGGACTCCCCCACCAGCCCCAGGACCTCGCTGCGACGGATGGTGAAGTCCACGCCGTCGACGGCCATGAAGTCCGGCTGCATGAGACGTCCGGGATACGTGATGCTCAGTCCCTTGGCCTCCACGACCACGGGCTGCGTATGCCAGTCGTCCTTGCGTTCGACCACCGCACCCGAGGCGTCGTGGACCACGAGCCGCTGGCCGATACGCGGCACGGCGGCGAGCAGGCTCTTCGTATAGGGATGTTGCGGGCGGTAGAAGATCTGGTCGACGTCGCCCTGTTCGACCACGTGGCCGCGGTACATGACGACGACCTGATCGGCGATGTCGGCGATGACGCCCATGTTGTGGGTGATGATGAGGACGCTGGCCCCGAATTCGTCGCGGGCCAGGCGCAGCAGGTCGAGGATCTCGGCCTGCACCGTGACGTCGAGGGCGGTGGTGGGCTCGTCGGCGAGGATCAGCCCCGGGTTGAGCACCAGTGCCATGGCGATGACGATGCGCTGCTTCTGCCCGCCGGAGAACTGGTGGGGGTAGTAGTCCACGCGGGTGCGCGCTTCGGGGATGCCGACCTTCTCGAGGATATCGATCGCCTTGGCACGCAGCTGCCTCTTGTCATGCATACCGTGCGCGCGCAGCCCCTCCTCGATCTGCCAACCGATGGTGTAGACCGGGTTGAGCACGGCGTTGGGCTCCTGGAAGACCATCGCCGCCTCACTGCCGCGCGCCTGACGCAGCTGCTCGCCGCTCAGGGAGAGCATGTCGAGGCGGTGCTCGTCGTTGCGGACCGACAGATAGACCGCACCCGACGTGGTGGCCGTCTCCGGCAGGAGCTTGATGATGGAACGCGCGGTAACCGATTTGCCCGATCCCGATTCGCCCACCACGCCGACGACGGTGCGCCGCGGGATGGTGAAGCTGATGTCGTCGATGGCTTTGATCGACCCGGCGTCCGTCATGAAGGACACGCTCAGATGTTCGATATCCGCAAGGTTGCCGTGCGGCGTCGTCAGTGTGACCCCGCCTTGTTGTGTCTCACTCATGATCCGCCTCCGTCGTTCGTGGGGTGTCGCCGTCATCGCCGATTGGGCCGGCCTGCGCATCGGGTATTGGGGCCGAAGCACCACCGGAGACCGTCGTATCGTCCGTTTCGGCCATACCGCTGGAAACCACCGTGCTGCCGGACGCCACCGTGCCCGAGGCCTCGATCTGCGCCATAACCTCGTTGGCGGCACCGGGCCGCTCCTGGGGGTCGACGGACGTGTCCTCGATGGAACCGATGACCTCGCCGGCCGACTTGCGTGCGCGCAGACGGGGATCGGCGAGATCGTTGAGGGACTCGCCCACGAGCGTGATGCCCAGGACGATGAGGACGATCGCGAGGCCGGGGAACACCGCGGTCCACCACATGCCGGCGGTGACATCGGCCACGGAACGGTTGAGGTCGTAGCCCCATTCGGCCGCCGCCGTGGGCTCGATGCCGAACCCGAGGAAGCCCAGCCCGGCAAGGGTCAGAATCGCCTCGGAGGAGTTGAGCGTGAGGATGACGGGCAGTGTCCGCGTCGCGTTCTTGAGCAGGTGCCGGGTCATGATCCGCCAGGTGGAGGCGCCCACGACCTTGGCTGATTCCACGTATGCGGAGCCTTTGATGCGGATGACCTCGGCGCGGATGGTGCGGAAGTACTGCGGAATGTAGACGACGGTGATGGAGATGCCCGAGGCGAGGATGCCGCCCCACAGGCTCGACTGGCCGCCCGAGATGACGATGGCCATGAGGATGGCCAGCAGCAGGGACGGGAAGGAATAGATGGCGTCGGCGATCATGACGCAGCATTTGTCGAACCAGCCGCCGAAGTACCCCGACACCAGGCCGAGCAGGACGCCGGAGAAGATCGAGAGCACGACGGCGATCACAATGGCGATGATCGCGGTGCGGGTGCCCCAGATCACGCGGCTGAACACGTCGAATCCGCCGACCGTGGTCCCCCAGACATGTCCGGCGCCGGGCGCCGATTGGACCGGGAAATCGTGACCCTGAGCGTCCTTGGTCTGGGCGAATCCATAGGGCGCAAGGAACGGGGCGGCGATGGCCACCAGCACGGCCGCTATGGTGATGGCCAGACCGGTGACGAGCATGCCCTTCTGCCAGCCGACCGCGATGCGCAGGTCGCGGATGACCGGCAGCGTCGAGAACCACGATCTCGAGCCGCTGACCTTGAGGTCCTCGAGCCGACGGTCGCCGGGTACGGTGATCTTGTTCGCATTGTCCTCGTGCATGGCTCAGTACCTCACTCTCGGATCAAGCAGGGCGCTGACCACATCGACGACGAAGTTGACGACCGAAACGATGATCGCGATGAGGATGACGATGCCTTGGACCGCCACGAAATCACGCTTCTTGAGATAGTCGGCCAGGATGAATCCGAGACCCTTCCATTCGAAGGTGGTCTCGGTGAGCACCGCACCGGCGAGCATCATGGCGATCTGCATGCCCATGACGGTCACGATCGGGATGAGCGCGGGCCTCCAGGCGTGCTTCGAGAGCAGCCGACGTTCCGACACGCCGCGGGAGCGCGCCGCCTCGACGTATCCCGAAGTGTAAGTCGAGATCACGTTGGTCCTCACCAGACGGATGAAGACGCCGGCGGTGAGCAGGCCGAGCGCCAGGGAGGGCAGGATCGCGTGCTTGAGCACATCGACGAGCACGGAGAAGTCGCCCAATTGCAGGGAGTCGACGATGTACAGGCCCGTGGGCGAGACGAGACGGCCGAACTGCATCTCGGATTCGAGCGAGGAACGGCCCGAGGCCGGCAGAACGGCGAGCCACACCGAGAAGACCAGCTTGAGCACCAGGCCGAGGAAGAAGACGGGGGTGGCGTAGCACAGGATCGCGAAGACGCGTATGCCGGCATCCGCCGTGCGGTCACGATGCCGTGCGGCCAGCCGGCCGAACCCGATGCCGACGACGAGCGCGATGATGAGCGCCAGGAGCGAGAGCTCCAGGGTCGCGGCGCCGTAACGCAGGAGGATGTCGCTGACCTTTTGGTTGTCCGTGAGCGTGGTGCCCAGGTCACCACGAAGCAGGCCGGCGAGGTATTCGAAGTACTGCACGATCAGCGGTCGGTCGTACCCCGCCGCATGGATGCGTCGGTGCAGCTCCTCGGGGCTGAGCCTGCCGCCCAGAGCGGCGGAGATGGGGTCGCCGGTGGCCCGCATGACGAAGAACACGATCGTCACGAGAATGAAGACGGTCGGGATGATGAGCAGGAACCGCGCCACGAGGAAGCGGAAGAATCCCCCGGACAGCCGGTTGTGTCTGGCCGTAACGTGCGGGCCGCCGCCCTTGGCGGTCGATGCATCGGTGACGACCGACGATGTGGTACTCTGCGACACTTCGATATCTCCTTGCGCGAATGGAATGAGAGGTACGTGGACGAGATGAGGAAACGCCCCGCCGGCGTGCACCCGGTGGGGTGCGTGCCGGCGGGGCGCAGACTCAGGACTTCGTGATCGGGCTGAAGCGGAAGCGGAAGGACGCGTCGAGCACCACGCCCTTGACGTTCTTGCCGGTCACGGCCACCTGGTCGCCCTGAAGCAGCGGGATGGTGGACAGATCCGCGGTCTCGAGCGCCTGGATCTTGCGCAGGACCTCCTCACGGGCCTGGGGATCCTTCTCACCGGCCTGCTTGACGATCAGGTCGTTGACCTCCTTGTTCGCGTATCCGTTGTTGACGAAGTTGCCGTCCCGGAAGAACGGGGAGAGATAGTTGTCGGGATCGGAGTAATCGGGGAACCATCCGAGCTGGTACACCGGGTAGGACCCGTCGGAGTCCTTCGTGACGACACGCTCCTTGCTGAACTGGGTCCACTCGGTCTGCTGCAGGTCGACCTTGAAGAGCCCGCCCTGCTCGAGCTGCGACTTGATCGCCGAATACTCGTCGGCCGAGGAGGAACCGTAGTGGTCGCCGTTGTACTGCAGCTTGAGATCGACGGGCGTGGTGACCCCGCTCTCGGACAGCAGCTTCTTGGCCTTGTCGAGGCTCGGCTTGCCCTCGCCGTCGCCGTACGTGCTCTTGAGCGTGTCCTCATGCCCGGCGAGACCGTCGGGAATGAAGGAGTACAGCGGCGTGTAGGTGCTCTTGTACACGTTCTTGGAGATCGCCTCGCGATCGATGAGGTTGGCCACGGCCTGACGCACGGCCTTGGCCTTCGCCGGATCGGCGTTCGGCTGGGAGCTGCCGTAGGGCTGGATCTTCATGTTGAAGGCGAGCATGCGCGCCTCGCCGCCCGGTCCCTTGACGACGCTGACCTTGTCCTTGTACTTGGTCGACAGATCCTGGATGTCGGTCGGGCTGAGCGAACGCGTGGCGACGTCGACCTGGCCCTCCTGGACCGCGAGCTTGAGGTTCGAGGCATCGGCGAAGTACTTGACCTGCACGGTGTTGTTCTTCGCCGGGGTCAGCCCCTTGTAGTCCGAGTTCTTATCGTAGGAGGCGGCCTCGTTGAGCTTGAAGGAGGTCAGCTTGTAGGGTCCGGCGAAGCCGTTGCCCTTCACGATGGCGTCGCTCGAGGTGAGCTTGTCGGCGGAGTAGACCTCATCGTCGACGATGGGCCCGGCCGGGCTCGACAGCACCTGCTTGAGGGTGACGTCGAAGGGCACGGCGCTCTTGAACACCACGGTCGTGGCGTCGGGGGCCGACACCGATTCGATGTTGGCGAGCAACGAGGACGGACCGTTCTCGTCGTTGATCTTCTTGACGCGGTCGAAGCTGAACTTCACGTCCTTGGCGTCGAGCGTGTGGCCGTTGGAGAATTTCAGTCCGCTCTTGATCTTCACGGTGAACTCGCTGCCGTCGGCGTTCCACGTGCCGTCGTCGGCCGCGATGTCCGGACTCAGCTTGGAGGTGTTGTAGTCCTGGGCGTACAGGAAGGGGTACATCTGAATCTCGGCGGCATATGAACCGTTGTCGTAGGATCCGGCCGGATCGATGCTGGTGATCTTATCGGTGGTGCCGACGGTGATGACCGAGGAACCCGATGCCGAACCGGCATCGCTCTTCACCCCGCCGCATGCGGCCAAGGATGCTATGGCGGCGACCGCCGCCAGCGTGGTGGCTATCTTGGAATGCTTCACGGAATCTCTCTTCCTTCTATGCGGTGCTCTCACGAACCCCTATCAAGCGGTTCCCCGTCCGGGCCAGGGCCCGACACGATTCCACCGACGGATATCACGATCGCCGGGGAAACGGACGACACCGATCAGACACGGACCGGCGTTGCTGCGGTATCTCGAAACTATGACCATCGATTGTTTCCGTCTTGATTCCATGCCCGCATACTGAGACGCAGCCCACCTCGGCGCGGTCGTCGTACTAGTCGCGTCTGCACACGCCACACCCCGAAAACCACCGTTCCCGCTACGAGGTCCGGGGTCTCGTCCTGGCGCGACACGCCGTATTGAACACCATGCTTAACCTCGTTAACATACATACAACAGTATCAATTCAGCGCCGAGTGCATACGATCGAGTACAGGGGGCCATGATGGACGCACGCCATGCCATCCCATCGCCTTCCGCCTCCCAAGCCGCCATGTCCGAATCCAACCGGTCGCACATCCTCGATTACCTGTTCCGCCATGGCGTCTCCTCCCGGGCGGAGATCGCCCAGGTGCTCGCCCTGACCCCAGCCGCCATCACCAAGATCACCGCACGACTCATCGACGCCGGCATCATCAGGGAAACCGGTGACATCGAAGGCCGCAAGAAGCGCCGCTCCATCGGCCTGAGCCTGGCGAACGACACCATCCACGTCATCGGCGTCAAATTCGCCCGCAGCATCGTCCAGATCGCGGTCTTCGACTTGGCCGGCACGCAGCTGTCACTGCAGACACTGCCCCCGGTGACCGAACGGACGATCAGGACGACGCTGGACCAGATCAGAACCGGCATCCAGCATCTGCTGGACGAGGATCGCCACATCATCGCCGTGGGCATGGCGGTACCGGGTCCGTATCTGCGCGATGTCGGACGGACCGCCGTCGTCTCCTCCATGGAGGGATGGCGCAAGGTCAACTTCCTGCACGAGTTCGCACAGCGCTTCCGCGTACCGGTGTTCGTCGAGCAGGACGCCCGCGCCGGCGCACTCGCCCATTATCTGTTCGATCGCACCAACACCTGCGAATACCTCGCTTACTACCTGATCGGCGAAGGCCTGGGCCTGGGCGTCATCGAACATGGACGGTTGATCGATGGCGCGCTCGGGGCCGCGACCGAAATCGGGCACGTCAGCATAGATGTGCACGGCAGGCCGTGCGAATGCGGCAACGTGGGATGCCTTGAACGCTACTGCTCCGCCGTCGCCATCCACCAGGAGATACTCACCCGAGGCCTGGTGGCCGGAGCGGATACCATGAATCATGAAGAGGCCTGTCTCGCGTTGTTCGCGGCCGCGGACGACGGCGATCGCAAGGCACAGGAACTGGTCCAGGAAGTGGGGCGCTACGTGGGATACGGATGCGTGACCATCTTCAACATGTTCAACCCCCGCCGCATCGTCATCGGCGACATCGTCTCCCAAGCCGGGCCGCGCCTGCTGCGTGCGGTGCGCGAGGTGGTCAATGAGCGTGCGATCCCCGAACTCAACGACGCCACGGCGATCTCCCTGTCGGAGCTCTCGACCGATTCCGCGGTCTCAGGTGGCACCGCGATCGCCATCACCCATTTTTTGGAACATCCATCAACGTTCTTCGACGTGCCATCATGACGTCGAACAACGTGGTCCCAAAATCATCAACCTTAAGGAAAGGGAAACCCATGTCCAAGCCAATCGTTCTCTCACTGGGCGAACTGCTGTGGGATATGCTCCCCACCGGCAAACGAGCCGGCGGCGCACCCGTCAACTTCGTCTACCACGCCGCGATGAACGGCGCCGAGGGCTACGCCATCAGCGCCGTGGGACAGGATCCCCTCGGCGACGAACTCGTCAAGGCCATCGAGCAGTCCGGGGTCAAGTCGATCATCCAGCGCAACGCCTGGCCGACCAGCACCGTCGAGGTCTCGCTCAAAAGCGGCATCCCCGAATACACCATCGTCAAGGGCGTCGCCTGGGACCATCTGCTGCTCACGCGCGAGCTCATCGACCTCGTGGAGAAGTCGGACGCGATCTGCTTCGGCACCCTGGCCCTGCGCTCCCCCGAAACGCACGACACCATCATCGAACTGCTCAAGCACGCCCGCCCGGACGCCCTGAAGTTCTTCGACATCAACCTGCGCGGCGACCACTACTCCAAGGAACTCATCCAGGAGCTGCTCGGATATGCGACCGTCTTCAAGCTCAACGACGCCGAACTGCTGCTGCTGCGCGACATGTTCAACATCCGCGGCGCCTCCGACGACGAGGCATGCCGCTGGTTCATCACCACGTTCAACCTGGATTACATGGTCCTCACCGGGGGCGCGACGTTCAGCACCATCATCGCCAGGTCCGGCGAGACCTCGACGCTGGCCACCCCTCGCGTCGAGGTCACGGACACCGTGGGCGCGGGTGATTCCTTCTCCGGCACCTTCACGGCGAAGATCCTCACCGGCGCAAGCCTGCAGGAGGCCCACCGGGCCTCGGTGAACACCGCCGCGTTCGTCTGCACGCAGGATGGCGCATGGCCCGTCTATCCGAAGACCATGACCGATTACCTGTCGCTGGCACAGGAGTGACATCGGCGTCGGTCACACCGACACCGGAGTGAGGCCGCCCGGCACATCGTGGTGCAATCCACAGTGCGCCGGGCGGTTTTGCGTATCGACGCCCGTTGGCGCGACGTGCCTGCGCACACTTCCGGGGCGCTCGCAAGCGCATCGGCTATGCCGCGCACCGTGATATGGGCCACCTGTATCATGGTGCGCGGTTGGCCCTGTACTACGCCGACCCTGCATCACACCAACCGTGCATCACGGGGCGAGAGACGGGCGACGCAATTGCGCACATCCACGCCAAGACACCCAAACCGAACACCTGACCCCCTCGAACCAAGGACCGCCCATGAGGACCAAACACACGGAAAGCACCGTATTCGGAGCGCTGCTGACCATGGCGGCGGGATGCATCGACGCGCACTCGTATCTGTTGCATGGGCAGGTGTTCGCCGGACTTCAGACCGGCAACCTCATTCTGCTGGGCGTGCGCCTCGGTCAGGGTGAGGTGTTGCAGTCCGCGCGGTATGTGGTCTCGCTGCTGGCGTTCATCTGCGGCACCCTCGTGATCCGTGTCTTGCAACGGCTGCCACGCTTGCGCGAACACGAACCACTGCGACGCCGCCTTGTGCTCGCCTACGAGGCGACGCTGCTGCTCATCATCGCCGCGATCGGCGGCATGTTGCCCGATGTAGCCGTCATCGCCTTGCTGTCGTTCACCGCCGCGGCGGAGCTCCAGGAATTTCGCCGTCTGGAGGGCAATCCCTTCACTCCGCTCATGATGACCGGCAATCTGCGGTCCATGACCGTAAGTGCCTTTGACGCTATCCTGTACCACGACGCCTCCGCCAAACGGCGGGTGCGGGCCATGGTCGGGGTGCTGGCGGGCTTCACGATCGGAGCGCTGCTCATGACGGCCATCTCCCCGTATCTGCACAACGCCGGACTCATCGTCCCGGCCATCATCCTGGTCATCGCCATGACGCTCGCCTTCCTCGACCACGACGACTGATCGGGGTATGCGAAGGGCCCCCGCCTCGAAGTTGAGGAGCGGAGGCCCTTGGCGGTTCAGTGAACTACTTCTTGGTGAATATGCCCTTGATGAAGCCAAACACCGCCGTGATGATGAATAGCACCAGCGACACCCAGAACAGCCACATCAGTCCCTTGAGCACCAGACCGGCGACGCCTCCGATGATCCACAGCAGCAATAGCACCAGAATAAAAGCGACCATCATACCCTCCATCTTGTTATCTTCTCGGTACCGTCCACGGGCTTCCCGACGCCATCGTGGCGTCGCACCCAAGTCATCCAAGTACCGCAATGACCGTATGCATAGCCTAGCATGCCGAATTTCATGGCCCCTCGACCCGTCCTCGTCGACGACATACGAGACGTCCGAACCCTGACACGGTCCACACGCCCATGACCATGACCATGACCATGACCATGACCATGACCATGACCATGACCATGACCATGACCATGACCACGTTATGTCGTCTGTCTCAAGGATCTCGACCAGGCGGCACGCATCGAGCCGCAGGATCGGCAATCACCGGCACCCACACCGACGGCGAAACACCCCTCTTCGGTTCGCCAGTCTCGCATGAGGCGCAGCCAGAAGTTGGGCACGGGCAGGCGAAATGGCGGATGGCTGCCGGGAACCTAGCCGATGGCCATGGTGTAGATGAATTGCTCCCCGCGTCTTCCCACGAAAGTATCGGCCCGTCGTTCGAATCCCGCCTTCTCATACAGTCTTTGCGCGGGCACGTTCTTCCTGTTGACACCAAGGACTATTTCAATCACATCCGGAAACGAGCCCCTCACGTATGCAGGAAGCAGGGCCAGCGCCTCCGACGCATAGCCCTTTCGTAAGTATCGGTCATCCGTGGCGAAGCTTCTGAGGAGCATGCTCCGGGAGGTGTTCGTATATCGGAACTTGTCCGTGCCGTAATCAAGGACGAAAAATGTGGGGACTTCATTGTCACTGGTCACAGCCAGTGACGGATGATACTCCATGTTGGTCTTTGCTATGGCGACCGCCTTCCGCGGCAGCCCGGTGAATGTGACATCCTGCAACTGGTAGTCGTTGATCTGTCTTTCAAATCGCTGGCTGTATTCGACGATCTTCAATGCCGACCCCTCTCCCGGTGATTGCCCGACCCGCTCAGGGGTAACACCTGAACGAGTACGCGCGTGCTATCACCACACCGCAGATCAACCGTTCCGGATGTTCGCAGTGACGACCCTTCAGCATTCCCGGATTCTTTGCATCATCCGAATGCCAAACGATTATCGAGAGTCGGCATACCAACGAAAAAGACCACCCCTTGCGGAGTGGCCCTGTGAACCTCGTGGAGCTCAGAAGGCACACGTGAAGTGATTGCACCACATATATGTTCTGCCTTTTGGGGGATCGTAACAATAAATGAAGGTTTACGTTACAAACGCCATGAGCATGCATATGTTGGTACTGACATCGAACCGTGACGCGGCCAGTGAAAGAGAGTTGGATGTCTCAATGGTCGTGGACGTGGCGGTGGAGATCGATACTAGACAGTGAGCGTCTAGCTGTGGGGCTCACAAGGAACATATGTATAGAGTACTATCGTGAAACAGTGGCTACTCACTCGAAGACAGTTAAAAAAATTATTCAAGATATTCATGATCGCAGACTGCTGTTGCCGGCTATCCAGAGGAAATATGTTTGGGATGCAGCGCAAGTTGTGAATCTGTTTGATTCGATGATGAGGGGTTACCCGATTGGTACTTTCCTTTTTTGGAAGGTAGATCGTAAGAACGCCATGAGGCGAAACTATTCCTTCTACGATTTTTTGTCACAATTTAACGAGCGGAATCATTATCAGAACGAGCTTTCATCCTTAGCCACTAATTCTCATGAAGAGTTTGAGGCCGCACTCGATGGGCAACAACGACTTACCTCAATCTATCTAGCATTGAGCTCAACGTTAGCATTTTATCTCAAAGGAAAATGGAGATCGCTTGCGACCTCGTACCCGGAAACAGAACTCTATCTAGACTTATGCTCCGGTATAGCAAACACTGACCAAAACGATGAGGAGAACACGCAGCATATATATCGTTTCGAATTGTTGCGTAACGAAGTTGTCGAGGACGCTAGGACAACTGTGACGACACATTTGGACAAGGGCGAATCTCTGGAAAATGACCACATCTGGCTCAACGTGAAGAAAGGTCTCGACGACGATACCGCGGCTGATTTCCAGGTTAATAACTCTCAACTTCCACGGGAAGTGATGTCGCAAGCGATAAAGAACATCAATCGTTTGCATCAGGTTCTGTCTGTAGAGGAGGCTTTGAGCTTTTTTGAAGTGGAATCCGACTCTATTGACGAGGTGCTCGATATCTTTGTACGAACGAATAGTGGTGGAACCGTCCTATCCAAAGCTGATTTGCTATTCTCGACAGTAATCGCCCAGTGGCCTGATGCTCGTGAGAATATCGACAAGTTGCTTAACGCTATGAACGAGGTAGGGGACGGATTTAGGTTCTCGTCGGATTTCCTTCTCAGAGCCTGTCTGTATATTTTTGATCATTCGACGCGACTGCGAGTTGAATCGTTCTCACAAGACCATATTCTTGAAATCCGTGAGAATTGGAGGAATCTCAAAAAAACGTTCAAGAGCTTGGTTGGTATTCTTGCTGATTGGGGATACTCGAGAGAGAACTTGGGATCCCAGAATGCTTTGTTCCCCATCGTCTACTACATCTATCATGCCTCGGCAATCAGTGCTCAGGATAACAAGAACATGCGGCTGTTCTATATCTATGCCCAATTGAAGCAAACATTCAGCCACATGGACAGCAACCCACTTCGTCTACTTCGAGATGAATTGAAAGAGGATTCCAGTTCCTTCAATCTAACCAAGCTTCAGCAAATCGATTTCTCAAACGGTACCGATCTCAAATTTATGGAGTCCGATATCGATCAACTATTCACATATCCTATAGGTAACCGCACTTTTGACATCCTCTCCCTGCTCTACCAAGGGTTGAAATATCGAGACAAACAATTTCATCAAGATCATCTGCATCCACACTCATCATTTGAAGATGTTCAACTCAATAACTTGATGCAGTGTGGGCAGAAACTCCCCGATACAGGGGATGACATAAGAATGAAATGGGAGCAGCAGCGCGACACCATAGTGAATCTGCATTTGTTGGAGGGGCATTCGAATGAGAGTAAGAACGATCGTCCATTAGCATCATGGGTATTGGATCCAATAGAGAGGCAGTGGGTCGAATGTCTCCCGAACTCGCTGCCAGGTGTCCCGCCGGATGAGACATATTGGCTGATGCACTTTGAGCAATTCTTCGATGAACGGCGCCGTCTAATGAAAGCCAGACTCATGGAGATCCTGCAGGTCAAGTCAGAAACAGAGGCTACGACGGGATCTGCGGCGAGTTGATATTTGTTACTTACACCCGTGGCAGGCCAAATAACTGCATGGAGTACTCCATGCAGTAGGAGATGCACGAACTTGAATCTATGCTCATCACCCCTGTAATTTTCGTATCGGATGAGGAAGATTAACCAATCTCGTTGAAATAATCGGGTAGGGGCTGCGGACGTTGTCTTGATAAGGACCCGCCTTCGGTTGGATGAAAGGCCCGTATTCACTGAGCGATGCTGTTCGGGAGACGCAGGATCGGAGGGGCGGTAGGGTAGGGACATGCCAGAGCTACCTGAAGTCGAAACCGTGCGCCGCGGATTGGCGTCCCATATCACAGGTGCTGTCTGCACAGGCGTTGATGTAATCGACGAACGCTTACTGCGGCGGCATGGGGCTCCCGCAGCACCGCATCCCTCGGGTGCTGAATTCGCGCACAGCCTCTTGGGACAGCGGATTGGAGCCGTAGATCGACGCGGGAAATTTCTGTGGATGCCGCTTACCGACGGCATGCTGCCGACGCGACGCATCCTTCAACCTGCGCAAGCTGTGGCGCTGGTGGCGCACTTGGGCATGAGCGGCCAGCTGCTTCTGCGGGATTGCGCTGCGGCGACGCGAGGGTCGCTATCTCCCATACCAGCGGTCGATTGGCAACGAGACGGGGTGATCCATGCTCAAGCCCGCGACGGGCGGAAGGCAGACACGATATCCGGTGAATTTGGTGACGACAGGTTATCTCGGGTAGCTCTGACCCTTGCTGAGCCGCATGTGCGCGCTCGGCTGCAGCTCATGAGGGCGGACGGGAGAGCTATCGAACTGTCGTTTGTCGATCAGCGCGTTTTCGGCCGGCTTGCGCTAGAACCGCTTGCCGACGACGGGTCCGGCCGGCAGGTGCCCGGCAGCGTCGCCGCCATCGCGCCCGATCCGCTGGAATCGGCGTTCGACGAAGCTGCGGTCATCGCCCGTATGCAAGCATCGCGGGCGAGCATCAAGTCGCTCTTGCTTGACCAGCGGCTGGTTTCCGGCGTGGGCAACATCTACGCCGACGAATCGTTGTGGCGGGCGCGTATCTACTGGGCGCGGGCCGGTCGTGGCATTGCGACTCGTGCATTGCATCGGCTGCTTGCAGCCGTGCGTGAGGTCTTCGCCGAATCCCTCTCCCAAGGCGGTACATCATTCGATTCCTTGTATATCAACGTCAATGGTGAATCCGGCTACTTCTCGCGCAGTCTCACTGTGTACGGCCAGGCTGGCAGACCGTGCCCGCGCTGCGGCACGCTGATTCGACGTGAACGTTTCAGGTCGCGATCGTCGTACTACTGTCCGCGTTGCCAACGATCTCGGTGACATACCGGAAGGCACCCGACAATCGGAGGTGTGCAATCTGCCATGACCCGGAAGGTTCGAACCTGCTCGTGACCGGCATCGTAGCGATAGTGGTATTCATCCCATTGTGGCTGATCTATCGAGTGCTGACCAAAAAACACTGAAGACAATTGCTCACTGAGTGAGCTTCTACTCCCAAGAAAACCTCAGCAGTCGCCTACCGGCGTGGTATCAGCATTGGTTGTATTTCCATCCTCCGCGTTCGAATGTCCACGGCTGATTCGCCTGGTCGAAGTCGCCGCGATCATACGAGTACGTTGCTGTCCCGGTGTTGCCCGTGACGTTGACCGAAATGGAAGTCATCACCGGCAATGCCCCCTTGTATTGCTGACCAGCGGCCACGACACTTGTCTCGAAGGTCGCTTCGTCGTTCACAGCCTGGCATCTCTGACTCAAGAGTGCATATGCCCCCATGCCCGAACCGTTGAAAAACGCGTCTGAATATTGTTTGACAGCAGTTTTCAACGCATCGGCGTTGTTCTCTGGCGCCTTCGGCACCGCTGCCTTGCTGCCGGATCGTGCTGGACTTGGCTTCGGTTGTTCCGTGGAACTCTGCGACTTCGTTTGCACTTGCTGACTGGCAGTGGAACCGGATGATGATCCGCACGCCGCAAACCCCATGAGAAACACTCCAACAGCCAAAAGCGCAATAAGCTTCTTCATCTCATCCCCACAATAATTATCCAATAATCATTAGCACTCTATCAGGAGGAGATACCCTGAACAGGGCAAACCTCCCAACGTCCCAACTAACCTTGTCCGGGATCCACAGAAAGGCTCTTAACCGCAAGATCAATATGCAGTGAATTGCGCCCCTACCCCCAAGAATGGCAACCCCATATGATGAATCACCAACGAAAAAGGCCACTCCTTGCGGAGTGGCCTCATGAACCTCGTGGAGCTGCGGGGAATCGAACCCCGGTCCGGTAACCGTACCCTCAGTCTTCTACGTGCGTAGCCTGCTGGCCGTATGGCAGTTTTTCTGCCCCCATCTATATCGCAGACAACCGATGGCGAGCATATCTACAGTAAAAGTCCCTGAACCGCCCTGTGGTGCAACGATTCAAGCAAGTCCTCTTATAACGCCCGGCCTCTCCCCGAAGACACTGGAGAGCGGACGGAGCTACTGCTCGCTGGTTATTCCTGGCTTAACGCTCAGGCAGCGAGAGCAAACTCAGTGCGGTTAGATTTAGCACTTGATGATTTGCAGGGGTCATCCACGAGTGGACCCTGCGTTCTCGGCACGCTTCCCTGCGACGAACAGGTCACCGTCGAAACCGATCAGCCCCATTATTCAATTATCAAACTCCGCTTACGCGGACTCTTCAGTATATATCGTCGAAGCGCGGCGGTCAAGCCCGTTCACCCGCCGAACCGAACACCACGGCCGATACGGCGTATGTCCGAACGGCCACGAAGTAGCACTCCCCCGCAATCATCCGGACCGCCCCGCCTCCGAGCTATGCTGGGCACCATGAAAGTCGTATTGCAGCGTGTCACCAGCGGTCAGGTCGAGGTCATGGACGAGGAGACCGGTGAACGGGACCCGAGTTTCGACCCCCAGCACATCGGTATCGGTTACGTGGCCCTCGTAGGGGTGAGCGACGAAGACGGCGATGCCGAAATCGCCTGGATGGCGCACAAAATCTCGCATCTACGTGTCTTCGGCGACGACCATGACGCCATGAACCGGTCGATTCTGGACGTGCATGGGTCGGTGCTGTCGATCTCGCAGTTCACCCTGTTCGCCGACACCCACAAAGGCAACCGGCCCAGTTTCATCCACGCCGGCAAACCGGAGCATGCGAAAGCGATATGGCTGCGGCTCGATGACGCGTTGCGTGCCGAAGGCATCACGGTGAACGAAGGGCGATTCGCCTCGCATATGGCCGTGTCACTGGTCAACGATGGACCGGTGACCATCTGTCTGGACTCCCGCGATATGCCGGCACATTGATCATCACGGCGCCGCTCGGCCAACACCCGTCCGGCAACCGCCCAGTTCAGCTCGCGCACCGTCGCGCTCACGCAGCGTCCCTCGCACAAAACGGCCCACTCACACAGTGGCAGGACAACATGCAACGCCCGGCTCGCACATCATCCGACCGTAGGTCGCTCCACTATTTGATGATGGGCCTGAGCGGTGCGGACACGTCGACCTGATGTTTGTCGCCGATCTTGGTCGGGTCGTTGACGATCTTGTCGACGACCGCCTGCTTGAGGGCGAGATCGGAGGCGTCGCCCCACAGCACAGCATAACGCCCGTCATCGAGTTCGGTCGTGATGGAATCCTGGGTGCGCGCGCTGACCTTGCTGATCCGGTGTCTCATCTGCTCCGGCAGATCGCCCAGGATCTTCGAGGCGGCGAGCACGGCCCGGTCGCGCAGTCCGTCGTTCACGTTGCTGACCTCGATCACCGGTATGCCCGATGCCGAGGCGCCTTTGACCGAGTTGAGGATGCGACCCCGATCGTCCACGGCGGTGAGATCGTCATCCGAGGCCTTGAGCATCGCGGCGGGCTTCTGCGCGGTGATGGTCACGCTCATCCCCCGCGGATATCGTTTGTCCGCTTTAGCTGCGCTCACCCCGGGGATATCACCGAGCTGGGCGGTCACCTCGGACGTGGACACGAGCAACAGCGAGCGCCCCGACTGCTTCGCGGCGATCTCCTTGATGCGCTGGCCGCTGACCCATTCGTTGCCGCCATGCACTTCGATACGGTCAGATTCAAGCCTGAGCACCGGCGAGAAGAACAACGTCCAGATCAGACCGCCGAGCACCGCAAGAACCAGCAGCGCGACACCCGCACGTACGGCCCATCCGCGGATGCGGGCCATACGACGTTCGCGCAACCTCGCACTGAAGTCGACGACCTTGGGTCGGGCCGCCATCCCCAGACTGCCGGAGGTCTCCTCCAGGGTCTTGGTCACCAGATCCTCGCTGGTCAGCTCGCGCGGATCGACGAACCCTTTGGCTTGCGAAGAGCCCACCTTCGAATGCGCCGTATGGCCCACGGTCCGTCGGCCCTTCACCGCTTTGGGTCCCGAAGCGACGCGTCGATCCCGTTTGGGCTTCCGCGCGCCCCCCGAACTTGCGATACGCCTGACCATCAGGCCTCGCAGGTGTCGCGGTGCGCCTCAAGGGCGTGCAGCACGACGGGCACCATAGCGGTGATGTCGCCGGCGCCTACGGTGATGATCACATCGCCGTGATGCGCACGCAACGCGATCATCTGCGCCGCGACCTGCATATCCTCGACATCCCTGATCCAATCCTCCTGCGGTGTGTGGGTGAGCGCCTTCGCCTGATCGCATATGATGGCCCCGGTGACATCCGGATAATCCTCCTGGCGTTCGCGCGCCGGGAAGATGCCGGTGACGATCACATCGTCGGCCTTGGCCAGGGCCCGGGCGAACTCGCCGGCGAAGAACCGTGTACGCGAGAACAGATGGGGCTGGAAGAGCACGTGGATCCGCGAGTCGGGATACCGGCGCCGGGCGGCGTCGAGCAGCGCGGCGATCTCAGTGGGATGATGCGCATAGTCGTCGACGACCGTGACGCCCTTTTCGACGCTGCGTATCTGGAACCGCCTGGAGGCGCCGAGGAAGGTCGAGAGCGCCCCGGCCGCCTTGTCGGGCTCCATGCCGAGATCGACCGCGGCCAGCACCGCGGCGGCCGCATTCCGCGCATTATGCAGCCCGGGGACCCGTAGGCCGATGGCGATGCGCAGCATATCGTCCTGGCCGTCGAAGACGCCCGCCGGAACCTCCAGCGTGCAATGCTCGGTGCCGCTGCCGGCGCTCTCGCTCTCGGCAACGATGCGTACGAGCCGCGCACCGTTGAGATCGCCAAGCTCCTCGGCGGTGTGCGTGGAGTACACGACGGTTCGGGCCGCGACCTGCGCATCGACCGCTCGGAGCACGGCGAGGGCCCCCGCGTCATCACCGCACAGCATGACGCGGCGGCGCGCATGGCCGATGTGCCCCACGAAGGCATGGCGATACGCCTCGGCGGTACCGTAATGATCAAGATGGTCGGCCTCGACGTTCGTGATGACGGCGATATCAGGCCGATACTTGGCGAAACTGCCATCCGACTCATCGGCCTCGGCCACGAGGACGTCACCGCTGCCGGCATGACCGCCGTCGCCGACGCCTCCGCCGGGTTCCTGGATGGATCCGCCGATCGCGTAGCTGGGATCGGCAAGCGCGCCCGAACCCGCTTCGTGCAGGATGTGGGCGATCATCGAACTGGTCGTGGTCTTGCCATGGGCGCCGGCCACGGTGACGGTACGGCGGTCATGCATGAGCAATGCGAGGATGTCGCTGCGATGCACGATGCGCAGACCCGCCGCACGAGCCGCGACGATCTCGGGATTGCTCGGCTTGATGGCACTGGAATACACCACGGTGTCGGCACCCGCGACGTTCTCCGCCCGTTGGCCGATCCGCACCTCGATGCCCAGCGTCTCGAGCCGCTTCGTCTTGTCGCTGCGTTCCCGATCGGAACCGCGGACCTCGACGCCCTCCTCATGCAGCATCTCCGCGAGCACGCTCATACCGGCACCGCCGATGCCGATGAAATGCGTGGGCCCCAAATCCGCCACGTGCGCATGCGCGTCGAAGGCGTCGACCGTCGGGTCGAGTGGGGTTAACCGGATATCATTTGCCGTTTGGGACATCACATGCTCCTTGAACAATCGCTGTGAGGGCTTGTTCCATTATGGTCGCACCCTCTCCCAAGCATGCCGATACGGGCATGCGGCCACACATGACCGGATATGGCCCTAAGCGCGTGGCGACGCAGCGGAACGAGCGATGGCCAGCACCCGGCGTGCCATGACCTCGGCCGCGTCGCGTATGCCATACCCCCATGCTGCACGTCCCATGGCGTCAAGCCGCGCGTGATCGGCGAGAAGACCCGCGACGTGCTCACGCACCCATGAGGTGGAGAAGTCATGGTCGTCGACCATGAGCCCGCCTCCGGCATCCACCACGGGCTGGGCATTGAAGCGCTGCTCCCCGTTGCCGATGGGCAGGGGGACGTAGACCGCGGGCAGCCCCAATGCGGCGAGTTCGCTGACCGAACCGGCGCCCGAACGGCAGATCACCAGATCCGCGCAACCGAAGGCGAGGTCGATGCGCTCGAGATACTCGGCGACCCGATAGTCGCCGTCATGCGCCGATGCGGGGGTGGTGCCGGCGTCGCCCGTCGCAACCGCAGTGCTCGCCGTTCTGGCAGTGCTCGCCGTTCCAGCCGAGTTCACCACAACCGACTCCCCCGCTTCACCCACATGCAGGTCGCTGAGCGCCTGCGGACCAACGGCAGACGACACCAGGTCACGCACCTCGTCGAGCTTGCCCCGACCAGTCAGATGGACGATCTGGGTGTGCGGCAGCAGCTGCGCCGCCGCACCGGCCACCGCTCGATTGAGGTTCGCGGCACCCAGCGATCCGCCGGTCACGACCACGATGGGGCGTTCGGGGTCAAGTCCCAGACGTGCCGCGCACGCCCGTCGCGTTTCGCCTCGATCACGTTCCAGACTCGCGCACAATGCGGCGATCTGCGGACGCAACGGCAGCCCGACGCGTTTGATCTCGCCCCCGCGGCCGGTTTTCAGACCAGTGCCGTCGTAGGCGGTGCCGATGAACGTCGCCCAACGGCTGCCCAGCCGGTTGGCCATGCCCGAACGGGCGTTCTGCTCATGGATGACTACCGGCAATCCGAGCCGATGGGCGCAGGAATACACGGGCGCGGAGGCATATCCGCCGAACCCGGCGACGACCTTGGCCTGGCGGCGCCGTAGGATGTCGCGCACCTTGCGCGTCTCGCGATGCCAGTCACGGGGAAATCGCAAGGCGGCGGCGTTGGGACGTCGCGGGAACGGCACTTTGGCGATCGTGTCGAGTTCATACCCGGCCTGCGGCACGAGATCGCGCTCCAGCCCGACGCTGGTGCCGATCACGCTGATCTGGGACTGCGGCTCGATGGCGCGTATGGCGTCGGCGACGGCCAGCAAGGGGTTGACATGGCCGGCGGTGCCTCCCCCGGCCAGGACGATATGGATCGTTTCGGTATGCATAGTCATGAGCTTAGCGCGACGTGGACCGTCATGACCCGAGCGTGGCGGTGGCGGCCTTGATCTGTGGCTGGGCGCGCATCATGCTGGCGGCGACCCCGGCGGCCACCAGACACATGATGAGGGACGAGCCGCCGGCCGAGATGAACGGCATGGGGATGCCCATCACGGGCAACAGCCCGACGACGACCATGATGTTGACGAGGGCCTGACCGACGATCCACACCGTGATGCACACCAGCACCGTGGAGACATACCGATGCCTCATGTGCAACGCCACGCACACCAGGCTCCACCCCAGCACGGCGAACAGCGCGATCACCATGACCGCGCCCAGGAACCCGGTCTCCTCGCCGATGATGGCATAGATGAAATCGTTGTGGGCCTCGGGCAGATAGTTCCACTTCTCACGTGAGTTGCCGATGCCCACGCCGAGCAGACCGCCGGAGCCCATGGCGAATTTCGCGTGGATCGCCTGGTAGCACACGTCCTGCTGGGCATCGGTGGTGCACGGCTGGTAGGTGGCCATGATGCGGCGCATGCGGTTGGGGCTGCCGATGACGAACAGCGCGATGCACACCGCGAGCACCGCACCGACGCCCAACAGCCAACGACCGGGGAATCCGCCGATGAGCAACGATGTCACGCCGATGAAGACGAGGATCATCGTGGTACCCAGATCCTTGCCGACCATGACCGCACCCAGCGTGCAGACGAAGACGCCCACCGGTTTGGTATAGGCCTTAAGGCCGAGTTGCTCGTACCGTTCGACGGCCACGAGCATCGCGGAAGGCATCCAGATGCACAGCGCCAACTTGACGATCTCGGCGGGCTGCATGGTGAACACGCCGGGTATGCCGATCCAGCCGGCGTTGCCGTTGACGGAGACGCCCAGCGGGGTGATGGTCAGCAGCTGCAGGACGATCGAGCCGCAGACGAACCCGAACCCGTATCGCTGGTATGTCCCGTGGGGCACGCGGGAGGCCACCCACCCCAGAATCAGCCCCAGGATGCAGTACACACCTTGCGACAACGCCTGCTTCCATGGTGAGGAACCCTGGGAGATCATGGTCACGGCGGAGCTGGAGAACACCATGACGACACCGAAGCAGGTCAGCGCCAGAACCGCGATGCGGAAGCCGTGGTAGCACCAGATCGGATTGAGCAAGGCGCGTATGCCGGTATAGCTGTTGAACCGATCGGCGTCGGGATACACCTGACGGCCCGATCCGGAGCCGCCGGATTTCCTCCCGCCCTTGGCATCCGAGCCGGAGCCGGTGCCACCTCGCGACGTGCGGGTGCGGCGTGGTGCCGAACCCGAGGAACGGGACGGCTTCCTGCTATTCGCCATGCGCCTGGGTCCAGCGCTGCGACTCGCGGGCGAACCGGTCGCCGCGGTCGGCATAGGAAACGAACTGGTCCATCGACGCGCACGCCGGGGCCAGGAGCACGATATCGCCCGCCTGGGCGAGCGCACCCGCCGCATCCACGGCGCGGGCCATGATCGTCCCCTTTCCCGCGGGGTCAATGACGGTCAGCGGGATATCCGGGGCGCTCGCCCGGAAGGCTTCGAGCATGGGCCGCTGGTCGACGCCGATGATCACCGCGGCCTTGATCGTGCCGCGCTGATCGGCGACGAGACGCCCGAACCGCGAACCCTTCGCCAATCCCCCGGCGATCCACACCACGGATTTGGGCCGGTAGCTGCTCAGCGAGGCATGCGCGGCAGATGCATTGGTGGCCTTCGAGTCATCCACGAACCGCACGACGCCCGCACCCACATGCGCGGTGGCGACGGTGGCGATCCGGTGCCCGCCGGGGGCGAACTCCTGCAGCACGGGCAGCACGCGCCGCAGATCGGCGCCATATCCCAGCACCAGCGCCAGGGCCGTCATGGCATCGGCGAGCAGATGCGGATACACCGTGCCGTCCGGTTCACTCATATGCGTGAAGGACGTCACCGGAGCGATACGCGTGGGCACCGCGTAGTCACCGCCCGCCACGCCGCTCATGTCGACGATCCAACCGTTCTGAATACCCATTTCCCCGGCCTGGGGCTCATGCAGGGTGAATCCGATGCGACGGCACCCTTGAGCCGTGCGCGCCTGGGCGGCGAGTGCGCTGACGCGGGCGTCATCGGCGTTGAACACCACGGCGCGACGGGCCCGATGGAAGACCTTGGATTTGTCGGCCGCATAGTTGGCCATGCCGCCGTGCCAGTCGAGATGGTCGTCGGCGATGTTGGTGATCGCGGCGCAATCCAGCGCCAGGGTGTCGGTGAAATGCAGCTGGAACGAGCTCAGTTCGACGCACAGGACCTGGTTGGCCGGGTCCACGGCGGCGTGGGATACGGGTTTGCCGATGTTGCCCACGGCCGGTGCCTCGAAGCCCGCGGCCCGCATCATGGCGGACACCATCTGCGTGGTCGACGTCTTGCCGTTCGTGCCGGTGATGCCGATCCACCCGGCCGGCTGGCCCGTGCCCGAGTTGGCGACCCTGAGATTCCAGGCCAGCTCGACCTCGCTCCACACGGGGATGCCGTGCTCATGCGCGGCGACGAGGAACGGGGTGCGGGGGTTGAAGCCCGGGGAGGTGACGACCAGGTCGACCTCATCCCAGACGATATCGCCGAAATCGTGCAGGTCGGTCTCGCTTTTGCGCTCGTCGACCGTGACGATGCGCCCTACCCGACCGCGCAGCACCTCCAGCGCACTCGTACCCGACACTCCCAGACCGGCCACCACGACCGTCGCCGTACTCAGTTCCATAACGCCCCCGTCACCACAACGCGGCCCGACCTATCCGCGGACCGCACGACATTGCACCACTGCAGGATCGGCCCTCAGAACAACAGCCCGGACCTGCTCGCCCAGTCGGCGTAGAACACCATCACGCCGATGAGCACGAACAACAATTCGATCATCCAGAACCGCACGACGACCTTCGACTCGTTCCACCCCAGCAGCTCGAAATGGTGGTGGATCGGCGCCATCTTGAACACCCGCTTATGCGTGAGCTTGAAGCACCCGACCTGAATGACGTCCGAGAGCGTCTCGACCACGAACAGGCCGCCGATGATCAGGGCGAGGAATTCGGTGTGGGTCGCGATGCTCAGCGCGGCGAACAGGCCGCCCAAGGCCAGGGATCCGGTGTCGCCCATGAAAATGGTCGCCGGATTCGAGTTGAACCACAGGAAGCCGAAGCAGGCCACCGCCGCGCACACGGCGATGATGCTCAGGTCCAGCGGATCGGACACCGCGTAGGCGAAGCCCGAGTGCCCGGAGTGCAGCAGATGGTAGCTCTCCCAGAAGGCGATCAGCGCGTAGCCCGCGAAGGCGATCATGGATGATCCGGCGGCCAGACCGTCGAGGCCGTCGGTGAGGTTGACCGCATTGCTCCACGCGGTCATGAGGAAGTTCACCCAGATCACGAAGAGTATCATGGCCACCGTACGCCCCGCGAAGTCGAAGCTCAGGAAGGGCCGCTCGATGAAGCTCATGCCCGGCTGCGCGCTCGGGAAGCCGGACTTCGTGGGAATGACCAACGCCAGCACGGCGTAAACCGTGGCGAGCACGAACTGGCCGACGAATTTGTCGGTGACCGACAGGCCCATGCTCTGCTTCTTGCGCACCTTGGCGAAGTCGTCAATGAACCCCAGGGAGCCCATGGCCACCATGGCGAACAGGACGAGCAACGCCGAGGCGGAGGGCATATCGCCCTTCGTCACGTAACGATAAATCGCCGAGCTGGCCCACCCCAGTATGGTGGCGAGCACGATGACCAAGCCACCCATGATCGGGGTGCCGCGCTTGACCAGATGGGACTGCGGCCCGTCCTGGCGGATATACTGCCCGTAATGCAGGCGGTGAATGACGCGTATCAGCAGAGGGGTGCCGAGGGCTATGACCGCCAGGGACACCAGGATTCCTATGATGAGCGAGATCAATGCGCTAGCTCCAATTCTCTTCTGTATCCGTTCACGAACTCAGGCCTTCGACGGTGCGCCGGCGGAAGGCCAGCGCCGCACCAACGCGCCCAGCCCCGAGGCATGCGAGCCTTTGATCAGCACGACCGCATGATGATGGGCCCCTGCATATTCGCCGATCACACGCTCGGCGGCATCCACATCATGCACCAAGTCTATCGAGACATCTGCACCGCTGCCGTCGCGGGCCTCCCGGGCGCCCTGCGACAACGCCGCCGCCAGGCCGTCCAGATGGGTGTCGTGGTCGGCGCCCACGGCGATCACCGCGTCGGCGCCGGAGCGCACGGCGTAGGCGCCCATCTCGCGGTGGAGACGATCCTCGTCGTCGCCCAGCTCGAGCATCGCGCCGAGTACGGCGATACGGTAATGCTCCGATTCCCCATCGCCGCGCCAGGCCGCCAGACCGTCGAGGCCAGCCTTCATGGAATCGGGGTTGGCGTTGAACGAATCATCGATCATGGTGAATCCGAAGCCGTCGCCACGCACGGTCGACACGGCCATGCGATGCGGGCTGATGATGGTCACATCGCGCAGGATGTCGGCGATGCGCGACAGCGACATGCCGAAATGCCGGGCCACGCTCCCCGCGGCCAACGCGTTGTAGACGTTATGCCGCCCGGCGATGGCCAGATGCACGCGGGCCCGGTCGTCGTCCTCGCGGTCCACGATCTCGAAGGTGGGATGATCCTGGTCATCGGCCGCGATGTCGCGGGAGGTCAGTCCGTGCGCGTCGGCGGGCAGCTCGCCTTCACCGAACCAGCGGATCGCGCCGGGGGCCAGGGATGCCATCGCACTCACGTGGGCGTCGTCCGCATTGAGCACGGCGAGGCCATGCGGCAACAGTCCACGGACGATCTCGCTCTTGGCCTGGGCGATGCGCTCCACGGAACCGAATTCGCCCAGATGCGCCGTGCCGACCTTGAGTACGACGGAGACGTCGGGCGGCGCGATGGTGGTGAGGTTCGCGATCTCGCCGACGTGATTCGCCCCCATCTCCGCGATGAGGAAGCGCGTCGAAGCGTTGACCTGCAAGGCCGTGAGCGGCAGGCCGATGTCGTTGTTGAAGGACCCGACGGGCGCGACCGTGGCGCCGATGTCGGCCAGCAGCGCATGCAGCAGATCCTTGGTGGTCGTCTTGCCGACCGAACCGGTGATGCCGATGATGGAAAACGGCGTGCCGAGGTCGCGGCGACGGTCGATGTTGTGCCGTGCCAACGCTCCCAGGGCCTGCACGCTGTTGTCGACGACGATCTGTGCGATGGCCGTGTCCGGCACCACGTGCTCGACCACGGCGGCGACCGCGCCTTCGGTGGCGGCTTTGGCCACGAAGTCATGCCCGTCCACACGCTCGCCGGCGATGGCGACGAACACGGATCCGGGACGCACCTGCCGCGAGTCGGTGGTCACCGACGTGGCCCGGACCCCGTGTTCCGTTGCGCCGAAGACATGTCCGGAAACAGCCTGCGCCATCTCGTCGATTCCCATGGTCAGCATGGTTTCGTCCTGGTTCATCGTTCCCGTCTCCTCCACTTCAATGTCCACTGTCCTCTACCGTCATCGTGCACGTGACGGCATCGCACGACCGTCAATCCAATTCCCGAGAGACGCGCAGCGCGCTCTTGATGGTATTGCGACGTACACCCGCGGCCAACACCATCGCAACCGATAGGGACAGGCGGCGGACACCGTCCTCCTCGTTCACGATCTGTGATTGCTGCGCGAAGACGTCGGACTCCTCGTTCCTGGTCACCGGCGTCGCCTGCTTATCCATCGTGAAGCCATAGCGCCGGGTGTACGACTCGACCCGCGAGGCGACGGTTGTCTCATCGCCGGTATCGCTCACGCCCAGGACGTCGATGCCGACCCCCTGCAGCGCGTCGGGACGCAGCGTCTGGTCATCGACCGCCAGGACGATCGCGGCGGCACCGTCCTCGGCGCATACCGACAGGATGTGCTGGACGTCGAGGATGCCGAGCGGATGCCGGACGTCGAGGGCACGCTCCAAGGAGGTCGAACCGGCCGCGCTCACCACGCCGACCGGATTGCCGAGCATATGAAGGAAATCGGCCAGCCGCACGACGGTGGCCTGCACCTCATCGCCATCGGCGCCACAGACCGCGAACACGGCCAACGAGGTCGAGGGATGGCCGGCGATGTCGCCCGCCAGGGCGCCGAGCTGACTCGGCGTGGGTTCGGCGAACACCAGCGGAAACTCGATGTCCTTGACCACCGCGCGCATGGCATGCGGAATGAGCGCGGCATAGGCGCCGCGCGAACGGGCCTCCTCGAGCCGACGCACATCCACCGAACCCGCGGGGGCATACAGGCATCCGGGGCGCACCGACGCCATATCGTCCGCCACCGCCGTGATGGTGACGTTCGACGCGAAGGAGGGCTGGAGGTCGTAGCCGTAATGGCTGGTCAGATATCCCAAGGTCATCCGCCTGCCCACGGATTCACCTACTGCACTCATCGTCGCCCGCCTTTCCGAACCACATTCACCACTGCACCGCAATAGCATCCGTGCGGGGCGCGGAGGTGGGAATCTGGTACTTCTGCATAAGGAATTCACCGATGCGCTTGAACACCGGACCCGCCGTCAGTCCGCCGAAGCCGCCCACGCTCGGGTCCTTCATGACCACGGTGATGACGAACCGGGGATTGTCGGCCGGAATGATGCCGGACCAATCGCTGATGATCGAGGAGAGCTTGCCATCGGCTCCGGGAACCTCGGCGGTGCCGCTCTTGGCCGCGATCCGGTAGCCGTCGACGCCGGCGAACCTGCTGTAATGATCCGCGGAGGATTCCATGGCGTTCAACGTCTGCGCGGCGACCTGCTCGTCGAGCACGCGGGTGGGCGCCGGCTTGGCCGGTTCAGAGCGATGCCCGTCCGCATCCGTGATCGATTTGATGATCGACTGCTGCTGGCGTACGCCCTTGTTCCCGATCGTCGCGACCGCATTGCTCAACTGCAGCGCGTTGACGGAATATCCCTGCCCGAAGAGAACCGTGTCCTTGGTGCGGCCATCCCAATTCTGGTAGTCGCTGAGCGAGCCGGTGGATTCGCCGGGCAGCCCGAGACCGCTGTTCTGGCCGATGCCGAATTTGGAAAGGAACTCGTGGCGCTCCTGGCTATCATACCCCGCACCGGCCATGACCATGCCGACGTTCGATGATTCCTGCAGGATGCCCGCCAGGGTCCAGTGCTCGTCACCGTGGGTGGTGGCGTCGTGGAAGACCTGCCCGTTCTTGTCGATATGATCCGGGACGGTGAAGCGGTCGGTGAGCTGATGCCCGCCGCTCTGCAGCATCCCGGCCACGGAGAAGGCCTTGCCGATGGAACCGGGTTCGAAGGTCTCCTTGACCACACGCGCGACGTTCATCTTCGCGTCACCGCTGCCGGCCTGTATCTCATCGGTGTCGTCCATGGCGAGGATCTGGCCGCTCTGGACGTCCTGGACCACCGCCAAGGCCCAATCGGCCTGATACTGCTGCTTGCCCTCGGCAAGGACCTTCTTGACATACCAATCCACGTCGCCGTCGATGGTCAACTGCACATTGCCGCCGTCCACGGCGGGTTTGGATTCGGTCACCGTGCCGGGGATCTCCTCGCCGCCGCCGCCCTGCTGATACACCTTGTAGCCGTCGGTGCCGGTGAGCACCTTGTTCTGCATCTGCTCCAGGCCGGCCACGCCCATGCCGTTGGCGTCGACCCCACCGAGCAACGAACCGATGGTGGTGCCGTTCGAATACAGGCGGTCGCTGCTGAGCTCCGCGTACACGTATCCGCCGAGATTCAGGGCGTCGATACGACGCTTGACCTCGGGGGTCACATCCTTCTTGAGCACGGCGTAGCGGCCGGGGACGCTGAGTTTGGCGCCCAGTTCCATGGCATCCATGCCGAGGACGGGTGCAAGGAGCCGCGCCACGGCGGCGGCCCCAGTCGTGCCCACTGGCTTGCCGTCGATCTCATGGCAGTTGCCACGGGTCGCGGCGCTGCACGTCGTGGGCCTGAAGCCCTGCGAGGCCTCGGGGTCGCCGATGATGCTGTAGCGCTCCACGCTCTGGGCGAGCACCGTGCCGTTGGCGTCGAGGATGTCGCCGCGCTTGGCGCTGATCTTGACCGGCAAGGTACGGCTGGCCGTGGCCGCCTCGGCGGTCGACTTGCCGTTGAGCAGCTGTATGGAGATCAATTGCCCGATGCACAGCACCGCGACGAGCGCCAGGATGATCCCGATGGACAGGCATTTCGAGGCGAAACCGCGGATGGTGGCGGGTCGTGACGTACGTGGTCTCATCGACGCTCCTTCTGATTGGCGGCGACGTATCCGTTCAGATCGATGGCGATCGACCCCTGTTGGGGCACCATCCCCATGTCCTGCGCCTTACGGGGCAGTGAGGCCTGCAATTCGTCGAGCTTCGCCTGATCGTCCTCGACGTCCTGGGTCAAGGTCGCGATGTGCCCCTGCACCTGCGTCTGCTCGAACGCCTGCTGCACCATTTGCGTGCGCAGGGTCAGCGATCCGACCAGGCACACGGCCAGGAAGACCATCGCGATCACGACATTGAGCATGGGGGCCTTGCGTGTGCGGGTCCAGGTGAACAGCCGCTCCACGCCACGGGTCACGGGGCTGCTATGGTTGCGGTTGCCGGTGACTACATGCAGATCGGGGCGTGCCGGGGGTGCACCCGCCTCGTGGGTTCGCCCGGCCGGTGCCGCATTGGAGCGGATGGTTCTACTTGACGTCGCCATGTCTCATCTCCCGATCCCGGCACGATACGTGTCGTCAGCCTGCGCGGCCTGGGTGAACCGCTTGATGAAGCGCGGGGGTATCGGCCGGCTCAGCGCCACGGCCCGCAATCGGACGGAGGCGGCGCGCGGATTGATCGCCAACTCACGCGGATCCGCCTTGATGGCGCCGCGGGTCAGCGGCTCGAAGAAGGGCTGGTCCTCGTCGGGAATCACCGGCAACCCCACCGGCACATCGGCGTGGAGACCCTGGTTCATGAAGGATTTCACCGTCTTGTCCTCGAGCGAGTGGTAGGACTCCACCACCAGCCGGCCCCCGACCGCGAGATGGAGTGCGATCTGCGGCAGCGTGCCGGCGAGTTTATCCAACTCCCCATTCACCTCGATGCGCAGCGCCTGGAAGACGCGCTTGGCAGGATTGCCCGGCGCGCGATGCGCGCGTGGCACGACGCCGTCGACGAGCCGATCGAGCTGCCCTGAACTGACGAGCGGCTCCTCCTCGCGACTACGTACGATGGCCCGTGCGATCGGCCTGGCGAACCGTTCCTCACCGTAGGTTCTGAATATCCACGTCAGTCGTTCGACGTCATAGGAGGCGAGGACCGCACGAGCCGTCAGCGATTGCCCGGTGTCCATGCGCATATCGAGCGGGGAGTCGTGGGCGTAGGAGAACCCGCGATCCGTCTCGTCTATCTGCAGGCTGGAGAGCCCCAGATCCATGAATGACGCCTGAACGTGGGCGATCCCGCGCTCGGCGAGCACATCGCCGAACTGGTCGAAGGCCGCGTGCACGGGGGTGAACCGGTCCGCGAAGCCCGCGTCACGGATGCGCTCAGTGGCGAGTGCCAACGCCTCGGCGTCACGATCGATGCCGATGAGGTGGGCCTGCGGAGCCGCGGCGAGCACGGCACAGGCATGCCCCGCCAGACCCAAGGTGCAGTCGACGACGACGCTGCCCGGATTACGCAGCGCCGGGGCGATGAGCCCGACGCATTCCTCGAGCAGCACGGGCTGGTGTATGGCGTTCAGGTCGTTCATCAGAATTCCACCTCCGGCAGTACATCGTCCGCGATATCGGAATAACCCTGTTCCTTCTCCTCGAGATAGGCCTGCCATGCCTCCCGGTTCCAGATCTCGGCTCTGGTGCCCACGCCGATGACCACGATGTCGGAGTCAAGGCGCGCATATTCACGCAGCATCTGCGGGACCAATACCCTGCCCTGCCTGTCGGGCTCCTGATCGACCGCCCCGGACAGGAACACCCGCAGATAGTCCCTGGCCGCCTTGTTGCCCATGGACGTGCGTTGGATCTGCATCGCTATGCGCCGGAACTCCTCCTGAGGCAACAGGTAGACGCAACGCTCCTGGCCTCGCGCCATCACCATGCCCGCGCCGAGCTGAGCGCGGAATTTGGCGGGCAAAGCCATACGGCCCTTCGCATCGATCTTGGGGGTGTACGTGCCGAGCAGGAACGCCGGCATCGCCGACCCGGCCAACGCATCCATGGCCCCCTGCGCTTGCGGGGAGGACGAGGTGGGCCGCTGATTCGCTGATTGCTGCGACATCTGGTCCACCTCCTTCACCATCGGGTCACGTCACGCCACTGTTTCCCCACTCTACCCCACGATTCACCATAATCCCCCACTTGGTCACAAAAAATCGGTCCGTGTCCCCACCGACCTCCCGATCCGAACCTGCCATCCCGTACTGAGCAGGTAACGGAGGCGCTCGACGAAGGCCGCGCACACGTGACGCGGGTCCGCGACGTCACGCGCCACAGGCCGTCCGTGCTCGCCCGAAACGTAGAGCCGTAGCGGTATATTTGATGGCCTGAGTTTTCACGAAGGGACCACCACAGCATGTCGAGTTACTCTTCCCAGCTTCATGAGGAACAGCAGGCGGTCGACCGCGCCTATGCGCGGCTGGACGACCTGAGAGACGAAACGAAACGCCGGTTGGACACGGTGCGCGCGGCCGGATCCCACGGCTCCCCCACCCAGCGCACCGAACGCGATTCGTTCGCCACCATGTATGAAGACCGGCTCACGCAACTGCGGGCGGTCGAGGATCGGCTCGTCTTCGGACGTCTCGACGACAAGCTGGGCAATCACCGGTACATCGGCCGCATCGGCATGTCCGACCGCCGTCACGAACCGATGCTCACCGACTGGCGCGCCGAGGCGGCCAGACCCTTCTACGAGGCGACCGCCTCCACCCACGGCGACATCGTGATGCGACGTCACATCACCCTCAACTTCCGTGATGTGACGAGCATCGAAGACGAGGTGCTCGACGTGCATTCCCAGCAGGTAGGCCAGGCCTCGGCCGCCGGCACGCTGACGGGCGAAGGAGCGCTGCTCGCCTCCCTGAGCTCGCGGCGAACCGGCAAGATGACCGACATTGTGGCCACCATCCAGGCGGAGCAGGACCGCATCATCCGCGCGCCGCTCGACCGCGCCATCGTCGTGCAGGGAGGGCCGGGAACCGGCAAAACCGCCGTCGCCCTGCACCGGGCGGCGTACCTGCTCTATACCCATCGACGCCGGCTGCAGAATTCCGGGGTTCTCGTGGTGGGCCCCAGCACGGCGTTCCTGCATTACATCGATCAGGTGCTGCCTTCATTGGGTGAAACCGGCGTCGTCAGCCGGACCATCGCCGATCTCATCCCCCAGGTGCATGCCACCGCCATGGACTTCCCCCGCAACGCCCAGCTCAAGGGTGATCATCGCATGCGTTCGGTCATCGCGAACGCGGTATCCTCGCGCGAGCGGATGCCTTCGACTCTGCCATCGACGCGCATCAACGGGATCACCGTCCCCATGCTCCGCACCGATGTGGACCAGGCGCTGGATGACGCCAGGCGCACGCGCCAACCGCACAACAAGGCGCGTAACACCTTCGTGCGCAGCATGCTCACCGCCATGCGCAACCGCTACGTGGAGAACCTCGACTACACCCCCGAACAGGCCGAGCTCTCCGACGTCACCCTGCAGCTGCGCATGAACGACGACATCCGTCGGGCACTCAACCTCGCCTGGTTGCCCATGACCGGCCCATGGCTCATCGACCAGCTGTTCAGCAAGCCCCGGCAACTGCGCCGGTTCGCGAGTTGGCTGGACGATGATGACGTGCGGTCGCTCACCCGCGCGCCGCACTCCCCCATGACCCGATCCGACATACCCCTGCTCGACGAGGCCATGGAGCTGCTGGGACCCGATCCGAAGGCCCTCGCACAACGTGCGGCGGAGGCCGCGAAACGCGTGGCGGACGAGCAGTTCGCCAAGGACACCCTGTCGCAGGCGGGCATCGGCAGCGGCATCGTGAGCTCGCAGAGGCTCCTGGACGAGATGGGCGACGACTCCGGTGAACTGACGGCCCAACGGGCGGCCTCCGACCGGGAATGGACCTACGGCCACATCGTGGTCGACGAGGCGCAGGAACTGACCGCCATGGACTGGCGGATGCTGCTGCGCCGGTGCCCCTCACGCTCCTTCACCATCGTCGGCGACGTCGCCCAGACCTCCAGTCTCGGCGGCACACGAAGGTGGGAAACCACGATGGACAGACTCTTCGGCGAGCACGGCTGGGACCTCAACGAGCTGACGATCAACTACCGCAACCCCCAGGAGGTCTCGGACCTCGCGTCGCGTGTCGCGACCCGCGAAGGCCTGTACATCTCCACGCTCCACGCCGTACGTACGATCGCGGATTCGGTGCAACTCATCAGCGTCGAGAACCAGCCACGTCTGGAGGGCGCGGTCTGCGACGCCGCCCTGCCCCTGGTTGCGGCCTACGCCTCGAGCGACGGCACCGGCCGCATCGCGGTGATCGCCCCCGCAACATGCCGGGACGCACTGCGCGCGGCGCTGCGTCGACGGTTGCGCGAGGAGCTCAACCCTCGAGAATTCGCGAGGTTGGATGGGCAACGCCCCTGGGACCGGCAGATCGACGTATGCGACACCGAATCCGTGAAGGGACTGGAATACGACGCCGTGCTGCTTGTGCAACCGGGACTCATCGCGCAGGAGGCGCCCTCGCGTCTGGTGGCGGCCTCGGATCTCTACGTCTCGATGACCCGACCCACCCAGCGGCTCGTCATTGTGCGGACCAACGAGGACGAAGACGAGCTCTCGTTTTAGTATGGGGGACATGCCTACAGCATTACTTCTCGAAAACATCCACCCCTTCGCGGCGCAGTCATTGCGTGAGCACGGCTTCGATGTGCGCACGCTGCCCGGCGCCCTCTCTGAAGACGAGTTGATCGACGCGTTGGACGGCGTCGACCTGCTTGGCATCCGATCGAAGACGGCCGTCACCCGCAAGGTGATCGACGCCAGACCGGATCTGGTCGCCGTCGGCTGCTTCTGCATCGGCACGAACCAGGTCGATCTGGAATACGCCGGCGACCACGGCATCGCGGTCTTCAACGCCCCCTACTCCAACACCCGATCGGTCGTCGAGCTCGTGATCAGCGACGTCATCGGGCTGATGCGCCGCATCCCCGCCCACACCGCGCATATGCGTGATGGCGTGTGGGACAAATCCGCCGCCGGATCGCACGAAGTGCGCGGCAAGACGCTCGGCATCGTCGGCTACGGCAATATCGGCTCGCAGCTCTCCGTGGTGGCCGAGGCTTTGGGCATGCGGGTGGTCTTCTACGACATCGAGGAGAAGCTCGCTCTGGGCAACGCCCATCGCATGTGCAGCCTCAAGGAGATGCTCGCCATCTCGGACGCGGTGACCATCCATGTGGACGGCAGGCCCGAGAACACGGGGTTCTTCGGCGAGGATCAGTTCGAGGCCATGAAAGACCACGCCATTTTCATCAACCTCTCGCGCGGCTTCGTCGCCGATCTCGACGCCCTGCAGCGTCATCTGGATTCGGGGCATCTCTCCGGGGCCGCGGTCGACGTCTACCCGACCGAGCCCAAAAAGAGCGGCAATCATTTCGACACGTCCCTGGCCCGTGAGGACAATGTGATCCTCACCCCCCATATCGGAGGGTCCACCTTGGAGGCGCAGGAATCAATCGGGCACTTCGTGTCGCAGCGGCTCGAGGACTACTGGTTCCGCGGATCCACCATGCTGTCGGTGAATCTCCCCCAGATCACGTTGGGTCCGTGCCTGTCGGCCGCCAGGATCGCCCATCTGCACGCGAACATGCCAGGCGTCCTCGCCGGTCTGAACCACATGCTGGGTTCGCGAGACATCAACGTGACGGCGCAATCGCTGGCCACGCAGGATGAATTGGGCTATGTGGTCACCGACGTCGCCCAGGTTCCCGATGAGACGAGCATGCAGCAGCTGTGCGCCTTCAAGGGCGCGATTCGCGTACGTACGTTGCAGGGATCCGCTTCGCGAAAGAAGTAGACTGCGCACACAACGCACCGACCCATTCGGCCCGTTTCCCAACCCCTTGCCGGGGCAAGGAAACGGCCGAATGGCGTTCAGATCGGAGTCACCGTCATAGGTGAGGGAGGCGCGTTCCATGTGAGAGGCGCGTTCCATGTGAAAAATGCGACTCGTATGGGGGAAGCGTTCCATACGGGAGAACGCCCTCCATTCGGGAGATACGCGCCGGTGAGAGATACGTTCCACGCCGGAGAAACCCTATATACGAGGAAGATTGCCTTCGCGCGGGAGACGACCGTATGTTGGAGATGCGCTCCGTACCGGAGAAGCCCTATGCAGGGAGAATGTCCCTCATCATCTACTCCGAGGAAGTGCCGTTGCCCCGGCTGTCGCCTTGGTTGTTGTCCTGACTGTTGTCCTCGCCGTGGCGCAACTCATCAATGGCCTGTTGGAAATCGCCGAGACCCGAGAAATTCCTATAGACGCTCGCGAATCGTAGGTAGGCGACCTCATCGAGATCCCTCAACGGCTTGAGAATGGCCTTACCGACCTCATCGGATTTGACCTGCGCCTTGCCTTGGGACCGCAAGTCCTCTTCGACCTTCTGCCCCAGGAGCTTGAGATCCTCCTCACGGATCGGCCTGCCTTGGCATGCCTTACGGACGCCGGATACAACCTTGTCTAGGTTGAAGGGCTCGATATTCCCGGACCGCTTCATCACCAGCAACATCGTGGTTTCCAATGTGGTGAAACGTCGACCACATTTGGGGCATTCACGGCGCCGACGAATGGAGTGTCCATCCTCGTTAAGGCGAGTATCGACCACTTTCGTATCCGGGTTCTGACAAAACGGGCAGTGCATGAGCCCAAGAATAGCCGCAGGGCATGGATAACACCATTCCTGCAGACCTCCCCTAGGCACGCTCGGGAACGAGTATCGTCTGACCAGGCTGCAATGACGCGGACTCGAAATTGTTGAGCTCCATGAGTTCATCGACGGTGTCGGTGACGCTGGCGCCCCTCGGCGTGACCTGTCGCGCGTAGGACCACAGCGTATCGCCTGGCTGCACCGTGTAGTTCACCACGGGAATCGCACCAGTCGCCGACTCGGCGCGATGCGGCATCGCAACATTCCAACCCGACCAGACCAGTGCACCTGCGCACAGCAGCATGACGACACGCCGCAGCATGAACCTGCCTGTCCAACCAGCGGACCTCCCCCGCGACTGCGATGAGACGGACTCACGAACGAGCGGCATACCCGCGTTGGTTGCCCGCGTACCGGTTGTCCGTGTATTCATGGCCCGAGTATTCAGTGCCCGACCATTCACCGATCCAAAGTTCATCAACTCAGCGTTCACCGATCCAGTGCCCATCGAGTGAGTATTCATTGACTCAGCGTTCATAACCCGAGCAATCCTTGCCGGCGTATTGATTACCCGCGTATTCATTGCCAGCGTGCACACCGATGATGCGACAAGAGCCGCGGATCCACTCATAACCATCCGCCGCCCCGATGCGTCTACCCGTTGATTCATAGCCTGCATCTCACACCACCTTTCGAACATCTGTTCTATCGAACATATGTTTGATTATGGCACAGTTGTTCGACCGAAGCAAGGGGATAGTCGAACAGATGTTTGATTTCACCGGACATCCACGTTATGCTGGGAGCAACCCCAGAAAAAGGAGCCCGTCGTGAGCACGATACCCTTCCATCCGAAGCGAGCAGACAAGCCCGCCGCGGCCGAGGCGCTGAGCGATCGACAGACCAAGGTGCTCGCGGCCATCCGCGATTACGTCGTCGCATACGGATTCGCTCCGTCGTTCCGCGAAATCGGCAAAGAGGCCGGTCTCAAGAGTCCGTCGTCTGTCAAACACCAACTGCAGGTACTTGAAGACAAAGGCTTCATCCGCATGAACGCCAACAAGGGCCGGGCAATCGAGCTCGTCGAGGACCGCTCGGACGATCGCGCGCCGGGCACGACTCTTGCGCAGACCACTCTCACGGGATCTACGACCAGAAGCATCGACACTGGACGCGCCACCCAGGCAGGTCCGTCCAGTGTTGAATCCGATACGGGGGCACGTGCCACCATCCTGCGGTTTCCCGGTGGCCCAGAGATGTCCGAATCCATCCTTGGTTCACGTGACATCCCCCTGGTCGGCCGCATCGCGGCCGGCGCACCCATCACGGCTGAGCAACACATCGACGACGTCATGCGGCTGCCGGAACGACTCACCGGAACGGGCGATCTTTTCATGTTGGAGGTCCACGGAGATTCCATGGTTGACGCGGCCATCTGCGATGGCGATTTCGTCGTGGTACGTCAACAGAACACCGCGGTCAACGGCGATATCGTCGCTGCATTGCTCGACGACGAAGCGACGGTCAAGACCTTCCGCGACGACGGCGGCCACATCTGGCTCATTCCTCACAACCCGTCCTACTCCCCCATCGATGGCACCCACGCCACGATCATGGGTAAGGTCGTCACGGTCATGCGCAAGCTCTGAAACACGAGCCGTTCCGTGCGCCCGGAAATCCGACCGGCATGAGCTCGTCCGGGTTCAGTTCCGGCACAAGCCATTCCGTGCGCCCGAAAACCGACGCGACTACATGCCGACTACATACATCGGCAAGAAGCGCTGGGCGAACCGCCGCTGGTTCCCTCGGCGCAGCCAACATCATTACCCGCACATGACCCAATGCCCGATACACGCCTACCAATAAGAACCGGCCACTGCGTCGGTATCCTGTGGATCGAACGGCTCCACCGCAAGACGCCATCATCAATCATCATGGATTCCACGGACCCGAAAAGCACCATGAGAGATTCCCCTGGCGCCGCCCGAAACGCATGCCGCATAGACGCTCCGTGTCCCGGACGTGCCAACTGCACCCCGGAAGTGCTGACCGTGCCGCGGCTGAACCGCGTTCGCGCCGTGGTCGAACCGTAAACGGCCCGTGGACGGGCCGTAGCCGCGTCGTGGCCGCACCGTGGCCGCACCGTGGCCGCGTCGTGAACCCGCCGACCGCAGAATGCACGCCCATCTGGTGCGTCCCTGCGCTTGTTGGTACTGTCTTGAAGAGTGTGTAACTGGCTTTGATCGCCGATCCACTGGATCGGCGGGAAGGAGCCGGTGAACATGCCGACCGGGACGATGGCTGGTATGACAGCCAAAGACAAGGAACCCGACAGGGGGCGTTCCGCCGAGATGGACGCCGCCGTCGAGCCGGTAGCGTTTGGCGAAACAACAGGGCCTGGCGTCGGCCGGGCCGGGTGGCCTCCCGAAGCAATTCACCAAGACCGTG
>NZ_JGZE01000011.1 GCF_000741285.1 Bifidobacterium mongoliense DSM 21395
ATGGGTGGCGCTGATGTGCCGCTGAATTGATGGGGGTCGGCAGGGTTCGTGCCGGCCCCCATCAGTGTTATCGGGCCGGACCCCGTTGACACGTCGGATGGGGTTCACGGTYGCTTGCGGCCTGCGGCGCCACGCCGGCCTATGTCGGAGCTCCCGACGGCCCGACCATCGCCATCGGTGTGGCCGTGGACGAACCCGGGGTCGGCTGGTGGCATGACGGCCGCTTTTCCGGTTTCGACGTCACCGTCGCCCGATACGTCGCCGACGCTTTGGGGTATGCGGACAAGCAGATCGTCTTCACCCCCGTCACCCCCCAGACCGCCTCGGGTCTGCTGGGCCAGGGTCGTGCCGATTTGCTGGTCTCGGCCCTGCCCGTCGGCGAATCCGGTCGTTTCGTAGACGCCCGTGATGCGGGCAACGGCACAGGCAATGATGCGGGGGACGAGGCCGGGAATCGATCCGGGTCGGTATCGGCGTCGACGGCGGGCCCCGGGTCTGATGTCCCGGAGGACGTGCGGGACGGCGCCGAGGATGCAGGGTCCTATCTGGTGGCCCCGCAGCAGTTGCTCGTGCACCGCGACGATGTAAGGACGATGGCTTCGATGGGGTCCCTGGCCGGTAAGGTCGTCTGCACCGTGCTGGGTAGTGGAGGTGCGGCTGCCCTGACCAAGGCCCTGCCGGGCGTGGTGGTGCGTCCCAGGCCCTCATATCCGCAATGCCTCACCGCCCTCATGGTGGGCGAGGCGGACGCGGTGAGTGCCGATGGCGCCGTTCTGGCCGGTTTGGCTCGCGGTTATGGCGGCGACTACCTCGGTATCGTGCGCCGGCCGTTGGCCAGCGTCGCCCATGGCGTCCGGGTCAAGGCGGGCAATGCCCGTCTGGCCCGCAAAGTCAACGAGGCACTGCGTGCCATGCGACGTGACGGCAGTTGGGCGCGCGCCGTGCGAACGCTCGAGGAGGAGACCGGGTACCGTGTCGAGGCCGGTCTCAACGGCGTGGGCTGAATAGGGCGACGACTGCATGACGACGGTGGTGTCCAGCGACGCCGCGATAATCCTTGACTATGAGCAGCAACGAGACACCCATGACGCAACGCGCGTCGGAACCCGAAGGACCGCGATTCCGCTACAACGCCGCGCTCGCGCAGACCATCGAACAGCACTGGCAGAAGACCTGGGACGAGCAGGGCACGTTCTGGGCGGCGAACGTGTCGGGACATCTGACCGACGCGGATGGCCGTCATGCCGACGGCAGGCCGTCGTTCTTCGCCATGGACATGTTCCCCTATCCCTCCGGCAAGGGACTGCATGTGGGCCATCCGTTGGGATATCTGGCGACCGATGTGGTGAGCCGATACCACCGGATGAAGGGCGAGAACGTTCTGCACGCCATGGGCTACGACGCCTTCGGACTGCCGGCCGAGCAGTACGCCGTGCAGACGGGCCAGCATCCGAGGGTGACCACCGAGGCGAACATCGCCAACATGCGGCGTCAGCTGCATCGCATGGGGTTGAGCTTCGACGACCGGCGCAGCTTCGCCACCATCGATCCCGGGTATGTGCGCTGGACGCAGTGGATCTTCTCCCGTATCTACGATTCCTGGTATGACCCTGACTTCGTGCGTTCCGACGGCGGACGCGGGTCGGCCCGGCCCATCGACACGCTCGTGGAGCAGTTCCGCTCCGGGGCCCGGTCCATCCCCGGTCATGCCGATGAACGATGGGAAGATCTGGACGCCGCGGCGCAGGCCGACGCGCTCAATGCGTACCGTCTGGCCTACATCTCCAAGTCCCCGGTCAACTGGTGCCCGGGTCTGGGCACGGTGCTCGCCAACGAGGAGGTCACCGCCGAGGGGCGTTCGGAGCGGGGCAACTTCCCGGTCTTCCAGCGCGAGCTGCGGCAGTGGTCCATGCGCATCACCGCCTATGGGCTCCGGCTCATCGCCGACCTCGACACGATCGACTGGCCTGAGAAGGTCAAGCTCATGCAGCGCAACTGGATCGGCGAGTCCCACGGCGCCTCCATCCACTTCGCCGTGCCCACCGCGGCCGGCGCGCGCGACCTCGAGGTCTACACCACTAGGCCTGACACCCTGTTCGGCACCACGTTCGCCGTGGTATCACCGGAGCATGGCCTGCTCTCCTCCGTACCGGACCGCTGGCCCGATGGCGTGCCCGCATCGTGGACCGGCGGGTATGCCAGCCCCATCGAGGCCGTGCGCGCCTACCGTGCGCAGGCCGAGGCCAAGACCGCGAAGGATCGGGTCGACGAGGCCGGCGAGAAGACCGGTCTGTTCACGGGCCTGTACGCCGTGAATCCGGTCACCGGTGCGCGGTTGCCCCTGTTCACGGCCGATTACGTGCTCATGGACTACGGCACCGGCGCCATCATGGCCGTGCCGGGCGGCGATCAGCGCGACTACGAGTTCGCCACGAAGTACGGATTGCCGGTCATCTACACCGTGCGTCCTGTGGATGGTGACGAGCATGGGCTCGAGGATTACATCGGCTCGGCGCCGTATGTGTCCCACGACGGCATCGTGATCAACTCGAGCGTCGACGCCACGTCCGCCACGGGTGACGCCCTCGATCTCGACGGTCTGCGCGTGGACGAAGCCATCGCCGCGATGACGCAATGGCTCGAGAAGGCCGGCGTAGGCAAGGGTAGCGTGAGCTACCGGCTGCGTGACTGGCTCTTCTCCCGACAGCGCTACTGGGGTGAGCCGTTCCCCATCGTCTACGACGAGGATGGCGTCGCCCACCTGCTGCCCGACAACCAATTGCCGGTCGACTTGCCCGACGTGCCCGACTACAGCCCCAAGACGTTCGATCCGGAGGACGCCGAATCCAACCCGGAGGCCCCGCTGGGCCGCAACGAGGACTGGGCGACGGTGACCCTCGACCTGGGCGACGGGCCGAAGACCTATCATCGCGAGACGAACACCATGCCCAACTGGGCCGGATCGTGCTGGTACTATCTGCGTTACCTCGACCCCGACAACACCACCAGCATGGTGGAACGCGACGAGTTCGACTATTGGATGGGTCCGCGCCACAACACGACCGCGGGCAAGTCCGGCGGTGTCGACCTCTATGTCGGCGGGGTGGAGCACGCGGTGCTCCATCTGCTCTACGCCCGCTTCTGGCACAAGGTGCTGTACGATCTGGGCTTCGTGGATTCTCCCGAACCCTTCCACAAACTGTTCAACCAAGGCATGATTCAGGCCTACGCCTACACCGACGACCGGGGCCAGTACGTGCCGGCGTCCGAGGTGCAGGAGGGCGATCCCGATGAGCATGGCGAGCCGACCTTCACGTGGAACGGCAAGCCCGCGCATCGCGAGTTCGGCAAGATGGGCAAGAGCCTGAAGAACATCATCACGCCCGATGACATGTACCGCGACTACGGCGCGGACACCTTCCGGCTCTACGAGATGAGCATGGGCCCGCTGGACGAGTCGCGGCCGTGGAACACGCGCAACGTCGTGGGCGGCATGCGGTTCCTGCAGCGTCTGTGGCGCAACGTGGTCGATGAGACGACGGGGGAGACCCACGTCGTCGAGCACGATCTCGACGAGCGCACCCTCAAGCTGCTCAACAACACCATCGTGGCGGTCACCGAGGAGATGGAGCATATGCGGCCGAACACGGCCATCGCCAAGCTCATCGTGCTCAACAACCACCTCACCTCGCTCACCCCCGTGCCCCGTGCCGCCATCGAGCCCCTCATCCTCATGCTGTCGCCGATCGCCCCGCATGTCTGCGAGGAGTTGTGGCACCGTCTCGGGCACGAAAGCAGCCTGGCGCGCGAACCGTGGCCGAAGGCCGACGCCCGGTACGTGGGACAGGACAGCGTCACCGCGGTCATCCAGGTCAAGGGCAAGGTCCGGGCCAAGCTCGAGGTCAGCCCGGATATCGATCCCGACGAGCTCAAGGCCATGGCCCTCAAGGCCGTCGCCCCACGATTGGGCGGCAAGGAGCCGCGCAAGGTCATCGTCAAGGCGCCGAAGATCGTCTCGATCGTTCCCGCCGTGTGATGCGCCGGACGCCGGGTCGGTGACACGCCGGTTGCAGGCGTCCGACCACCGTGGCCGTGCGTGATCGATGGACGCCCATATTCGCAGGCATACTGCGGGTATGGGCGTCTTTGATATGGGCAGGCGAGCGTGGGCCGCACCGCGTGCGACGGTTCCGCGCGCGGTCATGGCGCGTCGCCTGGAGAGCTGCACCGACATCGAAGGAGAGGCCCTCCCATCGCAGTCGGTTGCGGCTACCGCTGCTGCTTCGCCTGCTGCTTCGCCTGCGGCTTCCGCACAGTCCTCGTTGCCATCTCCGGGCGCGTCCCGGCCACTGCTTGCGTCCCTGCCGTCGGCACAGTCGCCGTCGCCGGAACCCGTACCGTCATCAGTGCCGGCATCGTTGCCCTCGCTCAGCGGGGTGCGTTCGGGGGGACGGTGGCGGCGGTGAGGAGTTGCTGCGCAGGCGGGGCGCGGCCGAGGCGGGGCCGCGCACCCGGTTCACCTCGTTGCATGCGGTCATCGTGATACTGCTGCTGGCATGCGCCTTATGCGCGAGCCTGACCATGCTGGTCCGGCAGTCGATGAACTACCATGCCGTGCACGGCCAGGGCGTCGGCTCGGGCCAGCGCGCGACGGAACCCCGGCGGACGGGGGAAGGCGCGGGGTCGAAGGCTTCTGCGGATTCCGCCGGCACAGGGGCGCATGCCGGTACGGGGGCGGGTGCCGATGCTCCGGCCGGAGAAACGGCGCAACCGTCCGCAACCCCCAACCCCGATCCTTCCACGACTGCAGCCCCGGCGGCCGGATCCCCTGCGACGGCGGCTCCCGGCAATGGGGCGCTGGACCTCAACGCGGCGAGCGCGCAGGATCTCGAAGCCATCGCGCATATCGGTCCGGTCACGGCCCAACGCATACTGGACCACCGACGATCCATCGGCAGGTTCTCGAGCGTCGACCAGCTGCTCGACGTGAAGGGGATAGGCGCCAAGACCCTTGAGAAGATCCGACCGCATCTGAGGGTGTCATGACGGGGCCGCCGGTCGAATCGCCTGCGACGTCCGCGGGTCGCCAACCTGTGTGGTCGGCGGAAGGCTCGGGGTGGCGTGACCGGCGCATGGTGCCGGTGGCCATCGTGGTATGGGTGTCGTGCCTGTCGACGCACGCCCTGTTCGAGGCGGTCATGGACCACTATGCGCGTCCGGGACCCTCGCATGACGCCGAGGTGCGTCCGCCGTGGGTGCCGATCGCCCCCGTCGTGACCAGCGCGACGGGTGTGTTGGGAGTGTTGGGTGTACTGGGAGCGCTGGGCGTGGTGAGCTTCATGGGGGTCTCTTCGGCTCGTCGCCGGCTTCGCGGCGCGGCGAATGCGGATGGCGTCCGACACCCGAGTCGATCGGTGCGTCACCCCCGGCCACGATCGTGGCGCCCGTTGTGGTGCGGCACGGTCATGACCGCCCTCGGTGTCCTTGGTACGGCGGCCCTCATCGGTGGACTGGCCACGTTGGGCGCCGATGTCGTTCGGTGGCATGATCCCGCCGCCGCTGCCGCCCGTCAGGGAGCAGTTACCGTGGTCGTGACGGTTCGGGTCAGAAGTCCCGCGGTGGCGTCCATGCGGCGTACGTCCGATTGCCAGGCGGAGGTGGTGGTGCGGGCGATGGATGTGCGGGGCGTGGTGCGGTCCAGCGGCGCGACGGCGCTGCTCTTCGCCACGGGATCGGATTGCGGGGTGCTTCGTCGGGGCTCCGGCATCGAGGCGCGCGGGACACTGGAGCGTGCAAGGTTCGGTCGCCAGCCCCTTTGGTTCACCGTCATCGGCGGCGGCATCGGCCTGCGCGAGGGGCCGACGTGGCTGGATTCGGCGAACAATCGGATGCATGACGCGTTCTTCGCCGTCACGGGCCGGTTGTCGGACCAAGGGCGGGTCCTGGTGCCCGGCCTGACCATGGGACTGCTCGGCCAGGATCATGTCGGCGATGGAACCGGCGGCGACGCGTCACGCGGGGAGGCGCCTCCGGTCGACGCCACGTACGCACGGTTGCTGGAGGAGCGGTTCCGCCGCTCGGGCATCATGCATCTCATGGCGGTCTCCGGCGGTCATTTCAGTGTGCTGGGCGTGCTGGTGCGCCGCACAGGATCCACGCTGCACCTGCCACGGAACGTGGTCGCGCCGTTGCAGATCATCGCGTATCTGTTGCTGGCAGGGGCCATGTACCCCTCGGATTCGTTGCTCAGGGCCGTGGTCATGGGGGCCCTGGTCTCATGGGCGTGGCTGATGGGGCGGCCCGCTCAGGCCGTCAGCGCATTGTCCTGGACCGTCGTGGCCGTGCTGATCCTTGATCCGGGGATGTCGAGAAGCCTGGGGTTCGCCCTGTCCTGCTCGGCGGTGCTGGGCATCGCCCTGTACGCGCGTCCCATGGCACGGATGCTGGGTGCCCGCATGCCGGGGGCGCTCGCCGAGGTCCTCTCGATGACGGTGTGCGCGCAGGCGTTCACCCTGCCCATCCAGCTGCTCATGGAGCCTGAGATCCCGCTCCTGTCGGTTCCGGCGAACCTGCTGGTCGCGCCGTTCGTCGACATCGCCACGCTCGCAGGACTGCTCGGCATGGTCCTTGCGCCGTGCGCCCCTGCGCTCGCCTACCCGCCGATCTGGGTGTCGAGCGTCATGACCGCCGTCATGGAACGGTGCGCCGTATGGCTCTCGGACGGTTCCATGGCCACGATGCCCTGGGCGGAGGGCGTCCGGGGCGCCCTGGCCATGGCCGTCATAGAGATCGCGGTGGTCATCGTCCTGGTGCTGTGGCGAAGGCGTCTTCGTCGCAGGGATGCGGCGGGTCACGGACGATGGGCGCCGCACGGCTGGCAGGCCCTGAGGCGTTGGCTGGGGGAGACCCGGTCCATGCTCGACGGGACGTGAGTGGTTGTCCACCGATGCAGCGACATTGAATGGTATGACAACCGCTGCTGGGGCCCATGCGCCGATGACGATCGTGATGGGGGGGAGACCCGTATCTCAACGGGCAGGCGACCCGTGACCTTCGCGCTGCAGCGCTTCGCGCGCATCCCGATGCCGAGGTCATCGAGCTGGATGCCACGGATACCGACCGCTACGGGTTCGAGGAGGCCGTCGGCCCGTCCCTGCTCAGCGACCATGCCGTCGTCGTGCTCGACGCCCTGCAGAACGCCGATGAGGCGTTGGGTGACGCCCTCGTGCGGTTCTGCAAGGAATCCGCCCACGGCGACGGGTACGCCACCGTCGTGGCGCGGCATGAGGGCGGCGTCAAAGGCAAACGCCTGCTTGGTCTCCTGGTGGCCGCCGGGGCACGCAAGGAGCAGGTCCCGGATCTCAAACGCGATGATGCGAAGATCAACTTCGTCATGCAGCAATTCGAGCGCCAACAGCGCTCCGTCTCCCCTCAGGCCGCACAGGAGCTGGTGGCGGTGTTGGGCGGCAGGACCGGCGAATTGGCGGCGATGTGCGGGCAACTGTGCTTCGACTTCGACGAGAACCCCATCGACATCGATCGTGTGGACCAGTATCTCACCGCCAACCCGCAGGTCACCGGCTTCGCGGTCGCCGACAAGGCTTTGGCGGGTCGCTCCGCGGAAGCCATCGTCGCCATGCGTTCGGCCATCGAACAGGGCGTCGACCCCATCGCCATGATCGGCGCACTGGCCATGAAGCTCCGGGCCATCGCCAAAGCCTCCGCCGTCCGGGCCGGCACCATCAGCCGCGCCGAGGCGAAGACCAACCCCTGGGTGCTCAACAACGCCATGAGACAGCTGGGCGGGTGGGATTCCCCCGGACTGGGGCGATGCATCGACATGCTCGCCTGGGCGGACGAGCAGTGCAAGACGAACGGCGGCGATCCCGACTACGCGTTGGAGCGCTGCATCGAGCTCATCGGCGGCAAGGGCCGGTGGTGAATGAGCATGGAGGATGCGATGTCGGATAGGACGATGGATACCACGGCTGATACGGAGACGGGACGAAGCGTGCGGGAAGCCGACAAGGAGGTCTCCCGCACTGCGGTATCTCCCGAGACGGATGCTCCGCGCGTCGGGCGATCGGACGACGCGCACGCTTGCCGTGAGGTGACCATGCACGTGCCCACGGCCGACGCCATGCGATCCTTGGGAGAACGCATCGCGGGCGTGGTGCGTGGCGGTGATGTGATCCTCCTGTCCGGTCCGCTGGGGGCGGGCAAGACGACGTTCGCCCAAGGGTTCGGCGCCGGGCTGGGCATCGACGCGCCCATCGTCTCACCGACGTTCACCATAGCCAGGGAACTCGACGGCAGGTTCCACGACGGGACGCCCGCGCACCTGGTGCATGTGGACGCCTATCGCCTGGGCGGCCAGGGATACGAGCCGGGGCAGGACAGCGTAGGCCGCCTCCTCGATGAACTCGAAGCCCTGGGACTCGACGAGGAACTCGAGGATCCCCACGACGACACCGTCGTCCTCATGGAATGGGGCGAGCAGATGGTCGCGGCGCTCGCGGCCGACCGCCTGCAGATCCACATCGCGAGACCCCTGGCGCCATCCGACGGCCTGAGCGAGGTCACGGAGTCCTCGGGAGATGCGCTGAGCGACGCGGGGGAGCGTCTCGTCACGCTCGTGCCCGTGGGGCCATCCTGGAGCGAGCGCCCCATGGCCGGCCTGTAAACCGGGCCGCCGATCCCGTTCGCCGGGAGGTTGTACAGTGGCGTGGTTGCCGATAGAGGAGAACGAATGACGAATACCCTGGTGATCGATACCTCATACGGCTCCACCGTCGGTGTCGTCGGGCATGACCCGATCGTGGAGACGAATTCGAGGACCCACGTCGAACGGCTTCAGGTCGACATCGCGAAGGTCGTGGCTGACGCCGGTCTCGCCCCAGGCGACCTCGATCGCATCGTCGTGGGTGTGGGTCCCGGGCCGTACACCGGTCTGCGCGCGGGTATCGTGGCGGCCAAGGCCATATCCCTCGCCACCGGCGCGGCGTTGGTCGGCACCGACATCCTCACGCCGCAGGCGCGTATGGCCGATGCCGTCCGCGGTCTTGCCGGCGCCCTCGCTGCCGAAGACGGGGCGTCCACGAGTGCACATCCGGCCCCCGAGCCGGATACCGCCGCGTTCCGCGCCCTTACTTCCTCGGGCGACGGGGAATCGACCGTGCACCTCACCCTGGCGGTCAACGACGCCCGGCGACGCCAGCTGTATTTCGCGCTGTTCATGAACGATGACCTGCGTGCGGCGATCGCGTCGCACGCCGAACGTGGTGGCGAGGTCGGCGAGTTCTCCTCGGATGGACCGCTCATCGGCATGGACATCGATTACCCCGACCATCTCGTGGGCCGCGTGCAGGCCGCGATCGCCACGTTGCCCGAGGGCCTGCGCACCCGTGTCGTCGTCGACATCATCGGGCATGGCGCCGAACGGTATGCGTCGCTCTGGCGTGATCTGGGACGGCCCGGTGCCGTCGTCGACTCCTCGGTGCTTGATATGGGCGCATGGGGGCTGGCGTTGTTCGCGGACTCCGCCGGCGAGACCGGAACGTCGCACGCGGTCGAACCGTTGTACCTGCGTCGCCCGGACGTCTCCGTGCCCAATCCGCTCAAACATGTCCTGAAGGATGGTCCGCGCCGCGGGGATGATCGGCGGCCCGCGGATCAGGGGAGCCGCGGCGGGCGTCGCGGGAACGGATCGGCATCGTGATCGTCGACCTCAACGACCGTGACCGCGACGAGGTGGTGTCCCGGCTGGCCGCGCTCGAGCGGGGGCTCTTCGGTGCCGGCGCATGGAGCGAGGCCATGGTCCGGGAGGAGCTTGAGGCGCCCGACCGTACGTACGTGCTCGACGTCCCCGATGGGTCCGATGCTCACGTGGGTTCTCAGGGCTGCGACATATCACAAGGTCCGGGCGGACCGACCGGTGACATCCGCGGATACGCCGGATTCTGGTACGGCGGCGACGACGCGGAGATCATGACCATCGGTGTGGCGCCGGAACACCAGCGCCGGGGCATCGCGGCGGCGTTGCTCCGCTCCCTCATCGAGCGCGCGACGGACCGTGGGGCGCGGCGCATGCTGCTCGAGGTCAGGGTCGACAACGATCCGGCCCTGGCGCTCTACCGGCGATTCGGTTTCGCCCGGATGGGGCTGCGGCGCCGATACTACCAACCCGAGAACGTCGACGCCTACACGATGAGCCTCGACCTGCACCGTGCGATGACCACGATGACCACGATGACAAATGACGAAGTGACGAAGGAGAACGACGATGAGTGAACCGGTGGTGCTGGGCATCGAATCGACCTGTGACGAGACGGCGGCCGCCGTGGTGCGCGGCCGCGAGCTCGTCTCGAACGTCGTGGCCTCGTCCATGGATCAGCATGCCCGATACGGCGGTGTGATCCCCGAGATCGCTTCGCGCGCCCACGCGGAGGCTTTCGCCCCCGTTGTGTCCAAGGCCTTGGCCGACGCCTCCATGACCCTGGGCGACATCGATGCGATCGCCGTGTCCGCGGGCCCCGGTCTGGCCGGCTGCCTGGCCGTCGGCGTCTCCGGGGCCAAGGCGCTCGCCTGGGCCGCGGGTAAACCGTTGTACGGCATCAACCATGTGATCGGCCATATCGCCGTCACCCAATTGCAGTTCGGCGCGTTCCCCGAGGACACCCTGGCGCTCATCGTCTCCGGCGGCCACACCTCGCTGCTGCATGTGCGCGACGTGACGCGCGACATCGACGTGGTCGGCACGACCCTCGACGACGCCGCGGGGGAGTGCTTCGACAAGGTGGCGCGCCTGCTGGGCTTCCCCTATCCGGGCGGTCCGCACATCGACAGGCATGGCCAACTCGGCGATCCCCATGCCATCCGAGTCCCCCAGGGGCTGACCCAGGGCAGGGCCGGCAAGCAGCATCCGTACGATTTCAGCTTCTCCGGCGTCAAAACCGCGGTGGCCCGATGGATCGAGGAGCAACGCGCCGCCGGACGCGACATCCCCGTCGACGACATCTGCGCCTCGCTGGCCGATTCCGTGGCCACCGTGCTGGCGAGGAAGGCCATCGCCGGATGCGAGCAGTACGGTTCCCGCACCCTGATCGTCGGCGGTGGCTTCTCCGCCAATTCCCAGCTGCGTGCGAAACTGCTCGAGGTGGGTGAGGCGCACGGCGTGATCGTGCGCATACCGAAGATCGCGTTGTGCACCGATAACGGCGCCATGGTCGCCATGCTGGGCGTCAACCTGGTCGAGGCCGGCATCACGCCCTCGGACCCCGCTTTCCCCATCAATTCCTCGATGCCGCTCGACGTCGTGAGCGTGTGACTGTGGTCGGCGGGGCGTGCGGCCGGACCCCCGCAACGACACGCCATCCGGTCGGCTAGTTGCATCCTTGTGGTTTGCGTGTACTATATTCATCTTGTGCACGGCTTGCGTCGTGTGCATGAGACATTCCCGCATAGCTCAGTTGGCAGAGCGTTCGACTGTTAATCGAAATGTCGCTGGTTCAAGCCCAGCTGCGGGAGCTTGATGACCGCCGGTTAGCCGGCGGTTTTTTCGTATCCGGACGGATATGCGGATGGTCATCGGCGCCGGCTCGGTGCGGCGTTCACCGGGGTCGTCTGTGCCGTTGGGTCGCCTGTGTCATCGGCGCCGCCGGTATCGCGCGATGAGCCCCTGCGGCGCGAAGCAGTAGGCGAGCGCGAAGAACAGCGCCTGGGCCAGCACGATCGTGCCACCGGTGGAGGTGTCGAGCGCATAGCTCACGAAGACGCCGAGCACGGTTGCCGCCATGGTGATCAGCGGTGAGATCCAGAGCATATGCCATATCCAGCTGGTGAAGAGCCGGGCGCTGACCCCGGGAATGATGAGCATGGAGACCACCAGGGTGATGCCCACCGCCTGCAGTGCCGCGACGACGGTGATGGCGAGCAGCGTGAGGAGCAGGGCTCCGATGACCTGCGGTGAGATTCCGACGCTCCTGGCGTGCATGGGGTCGAAGGCGAAGACCGTCAGGTCGCGCCGCTTGAGATAGGCGATGACGACGGTCACGGCGCTCAGGATGGCCACCTGGATGAGGTCCTGGTCGGTGACGCCCAGGAGGTTGCCGAACAGGATGTGGTTGAGGTCGGTCTGGCTGGGTGTGACGGATATGAGGACCACGCCCAGCGCGAGCATCGGCGTGAAGACCGTGCCGATGATCGCATCCTCCTTGAGGAGGGTGGATTTGCTGCGCAGCAGGCTGATGAGCCAGACGGTGATGAGCGCGAAGACGAGGGCGCCCACGGCGAACGGCAGGCCCAGGATGTAGGAGAGCACGACGCCCGGCAGCACGGCATGGGAGAGCGCGTCGCCGATGAGCGACCAGCCGATGAGCACCAGCCAGCAGCTGAGCAGCCCGCAGGTCACGGCGGTGATGAGTCCGGTGACCATCGCCCGGCGCATGAAGTCGTAATCCATGGCGGTGGTGAGCAGGGTGAGGATGTCGTTCATCGCGTCAGCTCCTGGGGTGCGGCGTCGTCGGTGTCCTCGAGACCGAAAGCGCGCGACAGGCTGTACGGTTCGAGCACCTCGTCGATGGGGCCATGGGCGATGACCGTGTGGTTGATGAGGATCGCCTCGTCGCATAGATTGGGCAGGGCATGCAGGTCGTGGCTGGCCACGAGCACGGTCGCGCCGCGCGACGCCAGGTCCCTGAGCACGCCCACGATCGTGTATTCGGAACGCTTGTCCACGCCGGCGAAGGGCTCGTCGAGCAGAAGGATGCGGGCCTGCTGGGCGAGCCCGCGCGCCAGGAAGACGCGTTTGCGCTGCCCTCCCGACAGGCTGCCGATCTGACGGTGCGCGAAGTCGTCAAGATCCACCCGTGCTATGGCGGCACGCACCGCCTCGCGGTCCTGACGTCGTGGGGTGCGCAGCCAGTTCTGCACCCCGTATCGACCCATCATGACGACGTCCTCGACCAGCAGCGGGAAGGACCAGTCGATGTCCTCCTGTTGGGGCACGTAGCTGATCATGCCGCTCCTGCGTGCCTGCCTGCCCGTCATGCCGGAGAACCGGATGGTGCCGGAGTCGGGCGTGATCACGCCCATGAGGGCCTTGAACAGCGTCGACTTGCCGGCTCCGTTCATGCCCACCAGGCCGCACAGGTGCCCGGGCTCCACGTTCAGGCACACGTCGTGCAAGGCGCTGACGCCCTCGTAGGAGGCGTTCAGATCCTGCACGGTGATGCCGGTCGGGTCGTGGCCCGTCTCGGCCGCATGGTTCCTTCGCATCGTCCACATGCGCGTCACCGTCCCCGTGTCAGGCCGTCGATGATCGCCGTGGCGTCGTGTCGCAGCAGGTCGAGGTACGTGGGCACCGGTCCGTGCTTCGCGGAGAGCGAATCGACGTAGAGCAGATGGTCCTCGTCCTGGCGGAAGGCGGCGCCGGTCTCCTGGGCGACCTGGCGCATGGCCTTGCCGTTCACCGTCGATTCGCAGAACACCGTGGGCACGCGTTGGCGCCTCACCGTGTCGACGACCTTGGCGATCTGCTGCGGCGTCCCCTCGCTTTCGGCGTTGACCGGCCAGATGTACGCCTCGTGCAACCCCTCGTCACGGGCCAGATAGGAGAAGGCGCCCTCGCAGCTGACCAGCGTGCGTTGCGCTTCGGGCAACGTGCCCAGGCTGTCATTGAGCGAGTCTGACACCGCCTGGATCCGGCGTTGGTATGCGGCGCCGTTGCGGGTGTAGTCGTCGGCGTGCGCCGGGTCGAGGGCGCGGAAGGCCGTGACGATCGCATCGACGTACAGCCGTCCGTTCTTCGGCGACATCCAGGCGTGGGGGTTGGGCTTGCCGGCGTACTCACCTTCGCTGATGCTGATGGGCGTGACGTCGGCGCTCAGGGTGACGCGGGGCGCCTTGGCGTTGGCGACGAACCGTTCGAACCACCGTTCCAGCCCCAGACCATTGTCCAGAATCAGATCGGCCTTCGAGGCCCGGACGATATCACTGGCCGTCGGCTCGTAATCGTGGATCTCCGCGCCGGGTTTGGCGATGGAGACGACGTTGAGGTGGTTTCCGGCGACGTTCCTGGCCATGTCCGCCGTGATGGTGAAGGTCGTGAGGACCGTCGGCTTGCCGTTGTCGGCCGTTGCGGCGTGCGGCGACGTTCCGCAACCGGCCGTCACCAGGAGGGCGGCCGCGACCAGGGCGCACCACAGGATTCGCAGAGGCACGAGCATCGGCGGCAACCATGCGCTGCGCCGCGACGTGGGGGTGTGGTCGGTCGTCATGAACGTCCTTTCGGTCCTATTCGGATGATGCCGTGATCCGCGCCTCGGACGCCGACCCAAGGCGATATGGCGACCACGCCATCCGCCCTGCCCACCGCCCCATGCCAACGCTGTCGCCGGGGCCGTGGAAACGCTTCGGATCGGCGGTCGTCCCGTCATCATACCGAAAAGTTCGAGGCGTCGAAGTTTCCTGATTCCAGCGTAATGCATGGATGTCCGCCGCGCCAGCATGGACTACGCGCGGAGGCATATCACGTGTGCCGAAGACGCCGATACGATATCCTGTTGAGTATGGAATCACAAGGACATATGGACTATATTCAGGCATGGCTGACCGATATGGACGGCGTGCTCGTTCATGAGAACGAGGCGTTGCCGGGGGCGGTCGAATTCATCGAGGCATTGAAGCGCGCCGATATGCCGTTCCTCGTCCTGACGAACAACCCCATCTATTCCCGTCGCGATCTGAGCTGGCGTCTGCACGCGAGCGGCATTGAGATACCTGAGGACCACATCTGGACCAGCGCCTTGGCGACCGCCGATTTCGTGAGCCGACAGATTCCGCACGGCAAGGCGTTCGTGATCGGCGAGGCCGGGCTGACGACCGCCCTGCATGAGGTCGGGTACGTGCTCACCGACCGCGATCCTGACTACGTCATCATCGGCGAGACCCGGAATTATTCATTCGAGCAGCTCACCACGGCCCTGCGTCTCATCCAACGCGGCGCACGCTTCATCTGCACGAACCCCGACTACACCGGACCGTCCTCGCATGGCGACCTGCTCGCCGCCGGAGCCGTGGCGGAGATGATCCGGAAGGCCTCCGGATTCGAACCGTACTTCATCGGCAAACCGAACGCCATGTTCTTCCGCACGGCGTTGAACAAGCTGGGCACCCACAGCGAGACGACGGCGATGGTCGGCGACCGCATGGACACGGATGTGCGTGCCGGGCTCGAGGCCGGCGTCGAGACCTTCCTCGTGCTCACGGGCATCTCCAGCAGGGAATCCGTGGACACCTTCCCCTACCGCCCCTCGCATATCGTCAACGGCATCAAGGACCTCATCCATCTCGTACCCCAGGCCCATGGGAAACAGGGCAAGAGTGCGGGCGGCAAGGCGTAGGGCACTCGCATCGGCACGCGCGCACCGATGACGATCAGGCCGATGACGATTACGCCGAGCGGTGGTTCCGAACACACCATGAGGTAAGGGGGGCGCCATGAACCGGAGGATACGGCATGATGCGCGGGGGATGCGTGGACCGTTGGCCGGGCATGGCGTCGCGGTGCTCTGCCTCGCGATCATGATCGCCGCCTACGTCCTGCTCGGCGCGCTGTGGATGTGGCGTGTTTCGCGGGACCCTCACGACAAGGCATTGGTGGGATATCTGTATGTGGTGTGGCCCGTGCTGTCCCTGGTGCTCAGCATCGTCGTCGGCGCCGTGCGGGGCGAGAACTGGATGTTCCCAATAGCCAACATGCTGCTGGCCATCATGGTCATTTGGTTCGTGGTGAACGGGGGATACGCGGTGGCGTCGGCCGGTGAGTTCCTCGCCCGGTTGACTCGGGGGGACTGGGATTGGGGCTGGTATCTCATGCCCGGCTACGCGCTTGCCTCCTTCGGTGGCTTCGGCCTCGGACGACTGATACGTCGGGCGCGGGCGCGCCGGGTCCCGACGTCCCACACCCGACGGCCCTGAAAGAGGATTGTTCGGACGCCTAGTGCGATGCCGATTGCGAACCATCGATCTCATGGTGATCGCGGTGCGTGTCGTCGGCACGGTTCTTGTCGGCGAGCCGCAGTTTGGAATGCGAGGCGGCGTAGGAGAAGTACACGACCATGCCCAAGGCGAACCAGACGACGAAGCGCACCCAGGTCTCCCAGTTCAGGCCGGCGATGAGCACGAGGCAGAAGACGATGCTCACCAGCGGGGTGAACGGCACGCCAGGCGCACGGAAGCCGCGGTGGGCCTCCGGATGTTTCCACCGCATCCAGATGATGCCTGCGGAGACGATGATGAACGCGGAGAGCGTGCCGATGTTGACCAGTTCGAACAGGACGTTGATGTTGACCAGTCCGCCGGCGATCGCGGTGAGCAGACCGAAGAACCAGGTGCCTTGGAACGGGGTGCGGTAGCGTGGATGCACCGTGCCGAAGAAACGCGGGATCATGCCGTCGCGGCTCATGGCGTAGCAGATGCGTGACTGGCCGTACAGCTGCACGAGCATGACGGTCGTCATGCCGAGCAACGCCCCGATGTTGACGATGAAGGCGAGCCAGCCCATGCCGGTCTTGAGGATCACGCCGGCGACCGGCGCGTTGATGAACTTCGCGAACTCGGGGTAGCGCACCACACCGGTCATGATCAGCGTCATGATGATGTACAGCACGGTGGAGATGCCCAACGAGATGAGGATGCCGCGCGGCAGCGTCTTGTTGGGGTTGATGGTCTCCTCGGCACTCGAGGACACGGCGTCGAAGCCGATGAAGGAGAAGAAGACGATGGACGCTGCGGGAATGATGCCCATCGGCGTCGTGCTGCCGGACCTGAACGAATACCAGCCATAGGGGGAGAAGGGCTTCCAGTTGTCCGGCTGCACGAAACGCACCACGCAGACGATGAACAGGATGATGACGGCGAGTTTGATGAGCACCATGACGTCGTTGGTGCGTTTGGTCTGGTTGATGCCGATCGACAGGACCCAGGTGATGGCCAGGACGATGAGGAAGCCAGGCAGGTTGAAGTAGGTCGTCACCCCCGGCGTCGTGCCGTAGGCCGCGGTGAGCTGCACGGGGATGTGCAGGCCCAGGCCGTCGAGCAGATTAACGAAATACCCCGACCATCCGGCGGATACCGTCGCCGCCTGCAAGGCGTATTCCAGGACCAGATCCCATCCGATCATGAAGGCCACGATCTCACCGAAGGCGATGTAGGCGTAGGTGTAGGCCGAACCCGACACCGGCACCATGGAGGCGAACTCGGCGTAACACAGGCCCGCGAACCCGCAGCATACGGCCGCCAACAGGAAGGACACCGACAAGGCCGGTCCCGCCGTGAGCGCGCCCTTGCCGGTGAGCACGAAGATGCCCGTGCCGATGATCGCGCCGATGCCCAGCAACGTCAGGTCGAAGGTGCGCATCGTACGGCGCAGCGGCGTGGCCTCGGCGATCACCTCGTCCACTTGTTTCCTCTCGAAAAATCGCACGACAACCCCTATCTGTCTAGTGTGCACGATCCGATGTCCCACGCATGCCACCGAGGCTCGAACGCGACGGCGTCATGGGTGCGGACACACACATGGTAACGATACGGGGACGATCGGTCGCCCGGGCTTCCGAATCGTGGTGCCCACGCCGTTCTCGGCGGTGGGGCGCGGGCTTCGTCAGGTCGTCGTGACCCGCCCGGGGAACGACGCGACGTAACGATCCGGCTTGCCATCGCGGCGCAATCCGATGGTTGTAGGATGTGCGGTGTGACGGAAACGCAACGATGGAACATCGAACTCGGTGGTGTTCGGCAGCGCATCACGCTTGAGGATGCGGGCGACGGGGTCCCCGTCATGGTCATGTTCCATGGCGGACCGTGGTCGCCGTTCATCTACGGCATGGCCTACGCCGGGTATTATCCCGAGCTCGCCCGCCATGCGAGCCTGCTGTGGTGGGATCAATACGGATGCGGCAGGAACTACGAGCGCGACATTCCCAGCGACCTGCGCATCGGGGATTTCGCCGACATGGCGGTGGATCTGGTCAGGGCCATCCATCGCAGATACCCGCACCGGCCCATCGTGCTCAACGGCTTCTCCTTCGGCACCTACCTCACCATGGAGGTGGCGCGGCGCCTGCCCCGAATGGTCGACGCCGTCATCAACGTCGCCCCCATCATGAACATGCGCGACACATTGACGAACTTCGATCACGTCCTGAGCGACCGCGTTTCCGCGGCGGAAACACGGCGGTTGAGCCGCCTGCGCGGCCAGGATCGCTACGACCCGTATCTCAGTCGGCTCGAGACCCTGATCTCCCGGCACACCCGTGCCTTCTCCTCGCGCCCGGCGGTGTGCAACGGCATGGTGCTGCGCTGGCTGGCACGCTGGGTGACCTCCGCGGATTATCGGTTGCGCGACCTGTGGGGCGCCGCCATGGGTTCGCTGCCTTACGGCCGTGGTGAGCGATACGCCGCATTGTGGGATTCCATGGGGGATATCGATCTGTGGCCGGCCGCATCCGGCGCCACGATGCCCGTCCTGTATCTGCAGGGGGAGTACGACCGGTATGTGCTGCCCTCCGAACTGCGTGACCTGGCCGAACGACGAGACAACGTGCGCTACGCGCGGATAGCGGGTGTCGGGCACATCCCCGACGCACGGGCGTGGAGGGACATCGAATCGCGCATGATCCGCGTCCTCGATCGCTGCCGATCGTAGGATCGTGGGCAAGCGGTCGTGTTGCCCGGGTGTCGCGGGCACCCGGCCTTCGACCACACGACCCAGGTCGGCGGGCGCTCGCCGACGTCATCGACGATGATGGTGCCCGTACCCGGGTATCCGATGACGATCGAAGGAGGCGCGCCATGGCCGGATCCGCACGACGCCGACGATGGTGGCTGCTGCTCGAACGGCATCGCCGAAGATTGCGCGAGGTCGGTGTCAGGGTGTTCGGCGCCGCCATGGTCGTCGGACCGATGTTCCTGATGGCGATGGCCGCACCGTCCGGGGGATCTGCACTGGCGCGGAGCGTCGAATATGCGCTGTCATCCGCCCCATCATCCGGATGCGCCGTTCGCGCGGGCAATGATCCGGGGGCGCGGTACGGGGGAGTGCGCATTCCCGCTGCAGATCGTGTCCCCGTGGTGTCCGCGGATCATCCGTCCCTGACGGCGGCACGGCACCGCGCCCTTCGTGTGGCCGCGGGGAGGGATGGGGCGTCGTCGGCATCATGCTCCGCGAGATTCGTCTGGCCACTGGCCGACCCCCGGGTGATCAGTGGGTTCGATCCGCCCGAACGGCCATGGTTGGCGGGCCACCGTGGTGTGGATCTCGCCGCCGAGTCGGGTGACGAGCTCGTTGCACCCGCCGACGGCGTCGTGTCGTTCACGGGCAAGGTGGGAGGCAAGGATGTCGTCAGTATTCGTCATGGATTCCTGACCTCCACGTTCGAGCCCGCCGTGAGTGGGCTCGATCATGGGGCGGTCCTGCGCCAGGGCGAGCGCTTCGCCCTCGTCGATGGCGTTTCCGACCACTGCGGTGAGACCTGCGTGCACTGGGGGGTGAAACGGGCCGACGGTGGGTACGTCGATCCCGCCGCCCAGACGCGTCATCGCCGCCTGTTCCTCAAACGCGCACCATGACCGCGAGGTATCCGCGCATCCCCTGTTTTCCGCCACCTGCAGGTAGCATGGGTGTGACGTATGGTGCCTGAGTGCAGGGAGAGAGTCATGAAGCAGGAATTCACACAGCCGTTGACCACACCGATCGACAGTGACCGGAACGTGTTCTCCATCCTCGAGGAGCGCGTCCAGCGTGCCCCCGACGATCCACTGATCCAGTACCAGGGTGAGGGCGGGCACTGGCGCACCTTCAGCGCTCGCCAGTTCGAGGATCTCGTCATCGGCCTGGCCAAGGGCCTCATCGCCCGGGGCGTCATGCCCGGCGATGCGGTGGCCATCATCGCCCACACCTCATGGCAGTGGACGGCGCTGGACCTTGCCATCATGTCGATCGGAGCTCTGACGGTGCCGGTCTACGAGACGAACTCACCGGCCCAGGTGAAGATGATCTTCAACGATTCCCGCGTCGCCATGGCGTTCGCCGAGGATGACGCGCAGCGCGACAAGGTCGAGATGGTCCGTCAGGACTGCGCACAACTCTCCGATGTCTATGTGATGCAGCAGGGTGCGATCGACACGATCACCGCGTTCGGCAGCCAGGTGGGCGACGAGGAGTTCTACGAGCGTGAACGGGCCGTCAAGGGCGACGACCTCGCCACCATCGTGTACACCTCCGGTTCCACGGGCACCCCCAAGGGCATCGAGCTCAGTCACGGCAATTTCGTGTTCATCACTTATTCGGGCGTGCAGTCCATGCCCGATATCGCACTCAAGCCGAACCGCCGGTTGCTGCTGTTCCTGCCGCTCGCCCACGTCTTCGCCCGGTACATGCAGTTCTTCAGCTTCGCCGGCAACGTCACCCTGGGCCTATCGTCGAGCTTCAAGACCATCCTCGCCGATTTCGCCGCATTCAAACCCACGTTCATCCTCGGCGTGCCGCGCGTCTTCGAGAAGATATACAACGCCGCATCGCAGAAGGCGGGCACCGGGCTGAAAGGCCGGGTGTTCTCCCAGGCGGTCCAGGTGGCACGGGCGTGGTCGATGGCCCAGCAATCCGGACATGGCATCCCCGTGATCCTGGCCGTGAGGCATGCCTTCTACCGTCGTTTCGTCTATTCGACCATCATGGGCATCTTCGGCGGATCGGTGGAATACGCGGTCTCGGGAGGCGCGCCGCTCGATGCGTCCATCGCCCACTTCTTCAACGGTGTGGGTCTGCCGCTGCTCGAGGGGTACGGCATGACCGAGATGTGTGCGCCGTGTTGCGTCAATCCGACCGAGGGGTATCGGATCGGCACCATCGGCATACCGCTGCAAGGCGTCTCCGTCGGAGTCGACGACACGGGTGAGCTGTGCATCAAAAGCCGTGCGATCTGCATGGGATACCACAATCATCCCGAGATCACCGCGCAGCAGATCCATGAGGGCTGGTTGCACACCGGGGATCTCGGCTCCGTCGACGAGGACGGCTTCGTCACCCTTACCGGCCGCAAGAAGGACCTCATCATCACCGCAGGCGGCAAGAACGTCTCTCCGGCCGAGGTCGAGTCCTCCGTGATGACCTCGCCGGTGGTCGGTCAGTGCGTGTTGGTCGGCGATCGCAAGCCGTTCATCGCCGCGATCATCTCGCTTGATCTGGCGGAGACCAACGCCTGGTTGCGTTCCGAAGGGGCCGCGCAGGTCCCCGATCTGGAACAGGCGGCAAGGAATCCGATTGTCCGGGCTGAGGTCGAACGCGCCGTGAACAAGGCCAACGAACTGGTCTCACGCGCCGAATCCGTCCGCAAATTCGAAATCGTGCCCGAGGAGTTCACCGAGGCCAATGGCATGCTCACCCCGAGCCGCAAGGCCAAGCGGCAGGTCATCACGGAGCATTACCGTAATCTCATCGATTCGGTGATCTATGCCCCGCGCAAGCCGCGCACCATGCGTCGATGATGCGCTGATCCGACGTCGGAGCCTCGGGGGCCGCGTGGGTGCCGACGTCGAGGGTCGCCCTACAGGCCGGCATCGGCCATGGAGATGTAACCGGTGTCTATCAGTTCCCGTTTGAGATTGGCGGCACTGACGGCCACCGGCGTTTGCGTGATGGTCCTGGTCCGCACGCCGTCTATCGACATCGTGGACGACGGTGCGAACGACGCCGCGCTGTTGCCCGCGTTCATCCACGTACAGGCGCCTGCGATGTCATTGGCCAGTGCCGTGCGCGGTTCCGTGCCCGTCATCCACTGTTTCCCGTTGACGATCTGCGGCAGACTGTCCGTGTACGCCCCGTATCCGGTCACGATCGGCCACCGCGAGTTGACCTTTTCCTCGGAGGCGTCGTTCCCTGAGCCCGCATCGGTGGACTGTCGGGGCGGCTTGGGGACCGAGGAGCGGTTGAGGTCCCTCTTGCCGACCAGGTTGTTGACGATCCCGGACACGGAGATCGAGGGGTTCACGTCGGCCGAGCTTCCCGTGTATTTCAGTGCTTCAAGCTCCTTGACGACCCCCGAGGCCACGAAATCGTTCATGGCGATGATGCCGTCGACCCGAGTGTGCGTTCCCGACCTGGAGGACATCGACAGTCGGTGGTCAACCTCGTCGGTGATCGCGTCGGATTCCTGAGCGGAGAACGTGAAGCGACGCCAGTCCCCTTGTGAGGTGGAGCGTTCGAGTTTGCCCGAAGGGCTCGTCACCCGGCCCGACTTCACATAGGGGGCCAGCACGCTCCACAGGCCGGAGAACGATTCCTGCGCGAATCTGTCGGAGCTTCCCTCGGCATCGTCGTCGTCGGACGCGTAAGGCAGCAGGATTTCGATCTCTTTGGGGTTGCGGGAGGTGACCTTGTCCAGGTCGAGCTTCGTCACCATCTGCCGGGCCTGCATGGCGCCGATCTGGCGTGCGGTCGACATCTGGACGAAGATGTCGGGCGTGAAGCCCTGGATCGGATTGGCGAGCACCATGATGTGCATCCCCGATTCGCGTGCCAGGTTGAGCGCGGAGACCAGCCTGCGCCCGGCCTGGGCCTGGCTGAGTCGGGCCTGCCGCGACTGTTGCGTCGTGTCGGTGTCGGCGCTGTTGTCCGAAGGGGATGCGTCGTCAGTGTCGGCGGTGGACCAGGTCAGCGGGTGGCTCGTGTAGTCGCCGTATTGCCGGGTCGTCGCCTGCACGGGTACCACGGGGGCGACGACCAGAGTCGTCGGCTGTGCCGTTGAGCTCTGCGATGACGTCGATGACCGCCCGGATCCGGACGGGGAATCCGGAGCATGGGTTGGGGAGGAGGTGTCTGCTGATGGGGATTGGTGTGTGCCCGCGTCACCCGACACGGCACCGACCACGAAGTCCTGGATGTCGTGGCTCTGGGTGTCCAGACTCGAGGAGGTCGTCGTGCTGATGGCGTTGCTGCGCATGCCCTCGTGCTCGAGTGCGGTGGTGATGGCCGGCACCATTTTGGCCCATTTCGACAGCGGGGTGTGCTGCGATATGGTCAGTCCGTCGGAGGGCACGAAGATCGCGACGGTACCGGAGCCGGCACCGTCATGGGCGTTGCCGGATGCCGAAGGGGAGGGGGCGTTCCCGGAGCACGCCGATGCGCCGGTCGACAACGTGATGGCGAGCAACGCCCCATGATGCCTTGGGCCAGGTGTGTGCGTAGAACTGCCATGACATTCGTCCTTAGGATCGGTATCGATGTTGCTGCATAACGATTGTAGTGGACGCCCCTCATGAGGCCACGCTCCGCCCCGATGCGGAGCGGCGAAGCGGATGTCGCGACCCTGCCATTGCCGTCCCACGCCACTGAATGGGGTGGGACGGATCAAGTCCGGATGAATCACATCGGGACAAATCGGGCCGGTGCGCAACCCGTGGATGCCGACCGGCCCGATGGATGGTGCGTTCAGCCTGATCGTGCAGCGCTCGTGCCAGATGGTCGGCGAGCGCGTCCATGAAGCCCTCCGTGTCGAGCCACGGCGTCTTCGGTCCCACCAGTGCGGCGAGATCCTTGGTCATGCTGCCGCCTTCCACCGTGGTGATGATCGTGCGCTCCAGGGTGTCGGCGAACCCGGCGACCTGGGGTGTGCCATCGAGTTTCGCGCGGTGCTTGAGCCCGCCCGTCCAGGCGAAGATGGAGGCGATGGGGTTGGTCGAAGTGGTCTCGCCGGCCTGCCAGCGCCGGTAATGCCTGGTGACGGTGCCGTGTGCGGCTTCGGCCTCGACGGTCTGCCCGTCGGGGGTCATGAGCACGGAGGTCATGAGGCCGAGGGATCCGAAGCCCTGCGCGACGCTGTCGGACTGCACGTCGCCGTCATAGTTCTTGCAGGCCCACAGGTAGCCGCCATGCCATTTGAGTGAGCTGGCCACCATGTCGTCGATGAGGCGGTGCTGATAGGTCAGGCCCTCCTGCTCGTAGCGCGCGCGGTATTCGGTCTCGAAGACCTCGGCGAAGATGTCCTTGAATTCGCCGTCGTAGGCCTTGAGAATCGTGTTCTTGGTCGAGAGATACACCGGGTAGTGCCGCATCAGACCGTAGTTGAAGCAAGCGCGGGCGAATCCACGGATGGATTCGGCCAGGTTGTACTGCACCTGCGCCACGCCCTCGCCCGGGTAGTCGAATACCGTGCGTTCGACGGGCGCCGAGCCGTCATCGGGGGTGAAGGTCACGGTGAGCCGGCCCGGGCGGTCGACCGTGAAGTCGGTCGCCTTGTACTGGTCGCCGTAGGCGTGGCGGGCGATGATGATCGGTTTGGTCCATCCCGGCACCAGACGGGGAACGTTGGAGATGACGATGGGCTCGCGGAAGATCGTGCCGCCCAGAATGTTGCGGATCGTGCCGTTGGGCGATTTCCACATCCTTTTGAGTCCGAACTCCTTCACCCGGGCCTCGTCGGGCGTGATGGTGGCGCATTTGACGCCGACGTGCTCGCGTTTGATCGCATTGGCGGCGTCGATGGTGACCTGGTCGTCCGTGGCGTCGCGGTGTTCGATGCCCAGATCGTAGTAGTCGAGGTCGATGTCGAGATACGGTGTGATCAGCCGATCCTTGATGTCCTTCCAGATGACTCGGGTCATTTCGTCGCCGTCCAATTCGACGACCTTGCCTTCGACCTTGATCTTGGACATCATCGGGTGCTCCTTCGTGATCGTGTCGCCTGGGGTCGGGATGCGACCCGCACGCATACGGGTGGGTGTGTGCGATGCGCCGCCGTGGCGTCGCGTCGCCGGCGTCGGGACCGTGGTCCGATGATCGCCGGATGTCTTCCAGTATCGCACTGCAATGTGAACCCCATCGTCGTATCGTCGGCCCGTGGACGCGTCATCGTCACACAGCGGCGTCGTGGTGTCGCACACGCCGGGTCGTAGGTGGTGAGGGCCATGGCCATGAGGAGGTTGCGGGGGGTGGGACGCCGTGTTGTTCGTCACAACCGGGCATTACCGTAAGAGGCATGTCTCAGGAAATAGAAATCGGTCTGGGGAAAAAGGGTCGGCTTGCGTATTCGCTCGACGACGTCTCCATCGTTCCCTCCCGTCGTACGCGCGATCCGGAAGACGTCTCCACGGCATGGCAGGTGGACGCCTATGAATTCGACATCCCTGTGGTTTCGGCCCCCATGGACTCGGTGACGAGCCCGACCACGGCCATTGCCATGGGCAAGTTGGGTGCCCTTGGCGTGCTCGATCTCGAGGGCCTGTGGACCCGGTACGACGATCCGCAGCCGCAGCTCGATGAGATCGCGGGATTGCCCGCCGAAGATGCCACCGTGAGGATCCAGGAGATCTATCGCCAGCCCATCCGGGCGGAACTCATCACCAAGCGGTTGCATGAGATACGCGACGCCGGTGTCACCGTCGCCGCGGCGTTGTCGCCCCAGCGCATCCAGGAGTTTTATGAGACGGTAGTGAAGGCCGGCGTGGATCTTTTCGTCATCCGCGGCACCGCCGTGTCCGCGGAGCATGTGTCCAACGGGCATGAGCCGCTCAACCTCAAACAGTTCATCTACGATCTCGACGTCCCGGTGATCGTCGGTGGCGCGGCCAACTACACGGCCGCGCTGCACCTCATGCGTACGGGTGCGGCGGGCGTGCTCGTCGGTTTCGGTGGCGGGGCCGTGTCGGCCACGCGCGACACCATCGGCGTCGAAGCCCCCATGGCCACCGCCATCGCCGATGTGGCCGAAGCCCGACGTGACTACATGGACGAATCGGGCGGCCGTTACGTTCAACTGATCGCCGACGGCGGCATGGGCACGTCCGGCAGTTTCGTCAAGGCACTGGCATTGGGCGCCGACGCGGTCATGCTCGGCGCGCCGCTCGCCAGGGCGTCCGAGGCGCCGGGTCAGGGGAAGCACTGGGGAGCCGAGGCTCGCCACCTCACTCTGCCGCGCGGTCACCGCAGCGACGTGGGCACCGTGGGCACCCTTGAGCAGATCCTCTTCGGACCCAGCCATCAGGCCGATGGGACGACGAACTTCGTCGGTGCCCTGCGTCGGGCCATGGCCTCCACCGGATACGTGGACGTCAAGAGTTTCCAGCGTTGCCAGGTGGCGGTCACGCCCACCCATCTGCTGTGATGTGAAGCCGTGGGATGTGGCCGTGAGGCCATGATCACGAGGCAATGACCACGAGGCCGCGCCGGGATGCATCCCGGCGCGGCCTCGGTCGTGTTGTCCACATATCCACCGGCTGCGGCCGACGGTTTGACTCATCGCCCCGGTCATGGTGTTCTTGGTAGTGCGTCACCGCAGGCCCATCGCCTGCGGCCGTGTTCACGCCATGGCGATGCATCGACGACGATGCCGCGCCGCCGTTATGGAGACGTTATGGAGAGTCGAGGAGGACCCTATGTCCTTACCCGCCGCCCGGCCGATGGCAGCACCGCCGCCCCGGCCCGAACCGAACGGGCATGATGGCCCGATCCGCCCCGACGGCGAGACGCACGAGCGTCTCCGCCCTCGCGCCTGGCGGCAGCCGAAATCCGTCGACGGCATACTCAGGGCCGAGCTGTCCTCCGCGCCGATCACCTATCACATCTGTTCCTGGGAGGACGGGGACAGCGGCACGCAGACCGACCATCGCACGCTTGCGATGTCGGTGTGCAGGCTGGCCTGCGTCGCGCTCGACGCCACGCGGGGACGCCCGCTGCCTTCTCCCGTACGCCGTCACCTGGCCGAGCATTGCATCCGCAGACTCCATATCCTCTCGGTCCTGATGGAGCACCACATGCAGGCCCATCCCGAGCAGCGCGCGTCCATCTGTCGTCCTCCGGCGATTCCGAAGATGATGTACGGCACCTTGGTGACGAGTGCGAAGATCGACGCCGCCGTGCACCTGCAGGTGGGGCAACGCGACCACTGGGTCGGCGTCGTGCTGGAACGCACCGGAAGCCGTTGGGTGTGCAACCATCTGGACGTGGGGTAGTTCACATCGTTCACGGCATCGTTCCCCAGGCCGCCATCGTGAGGCATGGTTTATAGTGGAGGCTATGTTGCGTGAATATGCCGTCGATGCCGTCCGTACCACCACCGAGAAGGATACGATCTATTCGTTGCTGTCGGGCCGCGCCGCCCGCGACGGCGGCGATCTGATCGCCCAATGGCTCGACGAGCGCCGTGTGTGGCATGACGTCACCGCGGATGAGATGCTCGGCCGGGTCAGGGCCGTGGCCAAAGGGCTTATGGGTCTGGGGGTCAAGCCGGGCAGCATGGTCGTGATCTATTCGGCGACGTGCTACGAGTGGGGCGTCGTCGATTTCGCGTGCGCCGCGATCGGTGCCGTCTCCGTGCCGATCTACGAGACGGATTCCGCACGGCAGGCCGCGGGCATCGTCGCCGACGTCGAACCGATGGTGGCCTTCGCCGGAGACGACGCGCATGCGCAGATCTTCGAAGGCATCCGGCAGCACAATACGGCACTCAAATACGTGTTCAATTTCCGCTCGGGCGCGCTCGACGCCGTCACCGATTTCGGTTCGTCGGTCGGCGATGACGAACTGGACAGGGCGATATCCCGGGTCAGCGCGGACGACATGGCCACGATTGTGTACACGTCCGGGTCCACGGGCAAGCCCAAAGGCGCGATGCTGTCTCACCGCAACTTCACCCACATCGTCTTCGCGGGGTACGACGTGTTGAACGAGATGCTGTACCAGCCCTCCCGCCTCATGCTCTTCCTGCCCTTGGCCCATTGCTTCGCCAGATACATCCAATACGTCGCCATCGGATCGCACGGCGTCGTCGGCTATGTGCCCAACGCCGGCCATCTGCTCGCCGACATGAGGAGCTTCAGGCCGACCTATCTGCTCGGCGTGCCGCGGGTCTTCGAAAAGGTGTACAACGCCGCATCGCAGAAGGCCGGCGTGGGCATGAAGGGCCGTGTCTTCGCCAACGGGTTCAACCATTTCGTGCAGTGGTCCAAGGACGAGGGGGCGGGCAAGGCCCATTCGGTCCTCGATCGCATCCGTCACACGTTCTACATGAACGCCATCGGCTCCTCCATCCGTTCGGCCCTGGGCCCCAACATGCGGTACCTAGCCTGCGGCGGTGCTCCGATCGACGCCGATCTGGCCCATTTCTTCAATGGGTTCGATGACATCACCTTCATCCAGGGCTATGGCATGACGGAGACCGCCGCCCCCTGTGTGGTGAACTTCGCGAAGTCCAATCGCGTGGGGTCGGTGGGCAAGCCCGGTCCGGGCATCGCCATCAGGCTCGCCGACGACGACGAGGTGCTGATCAAGGGTGCGAACGTGTTCCTGGGCTACTACAAGCAGCCCGATCTGACCGCCGAGGTGCTCGACGCCGACGGCTGGCTGAGCAGTGGCGACCTGGGCCGCATCGACGACGACGGTTTCCTGTACATCACCGGCCGCAAGAAGGACATCATCATCACCGCCGGAGGCAAGAACATCAGCCCCGCACCGATGGAGAACGCGATCGGCAACTGCCCGATCGTGTCCCACGCCGTCGTCCTCGGCGACGGCCGGCCCTTCGTGTCGGCCCTGGTCGCACTGGACCCGGACATGGCCTATTCCTGGCTCATCCAGCAGGGGATGGACGGGGATATGCCCATGGCGCGCATCGCGAAGAACGAGGCGGTCAGGGCGTTCGTCCAGCAATACGTCGATCAGGCGAACTCCAGGGTGTCGCGTGCCGAATCGGTGCGCAAGTTCATCATCGTGGACAAGGATTTCAACCTGGAGGACGGCACGCTGACGCCGAGCATGAAGCCGGTGCGGCCCAAGATCCTCGAACGCTACGAAGAACTGATCGATCAGGTGCTGTACGCGCCCCGAGGCCAGGCGAGGCAGCCCTCCGCCACGGTGAAGATCCTGGACAGGACCAGCGAAACGGTCAAACAGGCCTCGGAGAACGTGCGCCAGGCTTCGGAAACGATGAGCCCCAAGGTCCGTCAGGCCCTGGACCAGGCCAAGGAGTACATCAACAAGCGGGCCCAGGACGGCCGTAATGGCGAGGTGGACGAGCCGGCGAAAGCGGACGCGGATCACGCCGGGGATGCCCCCTCACAGTCCTCCGTGCCGGAGACTCGCGGGGCGCGTGACGACGGGACCTGCACGACCAGACGTACCCCGGCCGACGGCGACTGATTCGCCGTAACCGCATGTTCAACCATGACGCGGCCCGGGACGGGCTCGTCGCTACTTGAGGAGATATCGCTGTGCCCATACGTGAAATACGCGTGATTCCCGACCCCGTGCTGCGCACGGTCTGCGACCAGATCTCGACGATCACCCCGGCGGTGCGTCATCTGGTCCAGGACCTGGTCGACACCGTCGACGATCCCGGCCGCGCCGGATTGTCGGCCAATCAGATCGGCATCAGCCTCAGGGCCTTCTCCTACAACATCGAGGGCAAGGTCGGCTATGTGCTCAACCCCGTGCTCGAGGAGACATCCGGCGAGCAGGACGGCGAGGAGGGTTGCCTGTCCGTGCCCGGGCTGTGGTATCCCACGAGGCGGGCCGATTACGCGCGTGTGCGCGGCATCGATCTCGACGGCCACACCGTCGTGCTGGAGGGCCGTGGCATCATGGGGCGGATGCTGCAGCATGAATGCGACCATCTCGACGGCCACGTCTACCTCGACCGGCTGGAGAAGGATGTTCGCCGCAAAGCGATGCGCGAGCTGCGCGGCGCACGGTGACGCCGGAACACGCGTGAAGGCGGCGCCCAACATAGCGGGGTTGTGGTAGTCTTTCGCTTTGTATGCCGCCGGGATTCGCACGCGGTCGTGCGGTGTGTGAATCCAACCAAGCAGTATCCCTTATCAGGCATACGATATCGCGTCATGCCCGCGACGGTCTGTGTCGGTCGGCTCCCCTGGGAGTTGCACGCAGATGCGCATGGCCAGGCAAGAACCGACATGAAAGGTAGTTATCACTATGGCTCAGATCACTATGAGCGACATGCTGAAGTCCGGTCTTCACTTCGGACACCAGACCCGTCGTTGGAACCCGAAGATGAAGCAGTACATCCTCACCCAGCGCAACGGCATCCACATCATCAACCTCTTCAAGACGCTCGACCTCATCGACGTCGCCTATGACTTCATCAAGACCACGGTCGCCCACAACGGTACCGTGTTGTTCGTCGGCACGAAGAAGCAGGCGCAGGAGGCCATCGAGACCCAGGCCGGTCGCGTGAACATGCCCTACGTCAGCGAGCGTTGGCTCGGCGGCATGCTGACCAACTTCCAGACGGTGTCCAAGCGCGTCTCCCGCCTCAAGGAACTCGAGGAGATGGACTTCTCCGACGTGCACGGCTCCGGTCTGACGAAGAAGGAACTGCTCCTGCTCCAGCGCGAGAAGGAGAAGCTCAACAAGCAGCTCGGCGGCATCCGCAACATGGCCCGCACCCCCTCGGCGATGTTCATCGTCGACATCAACAAGGAGGCCCTGGCCGTCGAGGAAGCCCACAAGCTGAGCATCCCGGTCGTCGCCGTGGTCGACACGAACACCGATCCCGAGCTCGTGGACTACCCGATTCCGGCCAATGACGATGCCATCCGTGGCGTCGAGCTGCTGACCAGCCTCATGGCCGACGCCGTCGCCGAGGGGCTGCTCGCCCGCTCGGGCAAGGCCGAGAAGTCGGACGAGAAGTCCGACGATCAGCCGATGGCCGCGTGGGAGAAGGAGCTGCTGTCCAAGGACGCTCCCGAAGACGCCGCACCGAGGGCCGACGCCGCAGCCGACAAGGCAGACGCGCCGAAGGCCGAGTAACCACATATTCAGATGGCGTCGTTGCGGGGGCATGGACCCCGTGACGGCGCCACATCGCAATCAGAGGAGACATAACCAATGGCAGCAATCACTGCAGCATTGATCAAGCAGGTGCGCGAGGATACGGGCGCTGGCATGATGGACGTCAAGAAGGCGCTCGTCGAGGCCGAGGGCGACGTCGCCCGCGCCAAGGAGATCATCCGCGCCAAGGGCATCCAGGCCGCCGGCAAGCGCGAGGGTCGCAGCGCCACGGAGGGCACCATCGCCTCCACCGTGGTCGACGGCGCCCAGGGTCAGACCGGATACGCCATCGAGGTGAACTCGGAGACCGACTTCGTCGCCAAGACCCCGAAGTTCGTCGAGTTCGCCGACAGCGTGCTCGCCCTGGCCGTCAAGGCCGGCGCGCACACCGTCGAGGAGCTGCTCGCGGCTCCGGCCGAGGAAGGTACCGTCAACGAGATGGTCGAGGAGGCTTCGGCGCTCTTCGGTGAGCACGTGAAGCTCGGTCGTTTCGCCCGGGTCGAAGGCCCCAAGGTCGAGATCTACGCCCACAAGCGCTCCGCGGAGATGCCCCCGAGCATCGTCGCCATGGTCGCTACCGATGAAGCCGGTTCGGCCGTCGCCCATGAGGCGGCGTTGCAGATCTCCGCGCTCGGGGCCAAGTGGCTCAAGCGCGAGGACGTCCCGGCCGACATCGTCGACTCCGAGCGCCGCGTCGCGACCGAGAAGTCGCAGGCCGAGGGCAAGCCCGAGAAGATCATCCCCAAGATCGTCGAAGGCCGCCTCAACGCCTTCTTCAAGGAGAACGTGCTGCTCGAGCAGGAGTATGTCAAGGATCCCTCGCGTTCCGTGGGCGATCTGTTCACCAAGGTCGGCGGCAAGGCCCTTTCCTTCGCCCGTCTCGAAGTGGGCAAGTCCGACGAGTGACGTCTGAGTGAGTCCGTCCGGAACGCCGCGGAATCACGCCTGCCGTTCCTGACGTCGTAGTGGGCGCCGGCATCATCATCGATGCCGGCGCCCACTGTCGTTGTTGGCGGATACAGTGAACTGCGATGAATCCGCAGATCAGTGAGGAAAGGCTGTCCATGAACGCTGAAGAGGCAAAGTCGAACCCGCGGCGGGTACTGCTCAAACTGTCGGGCGAGGCGTTCGGGGGAGGGGCGGTCGGCATCGACACCCACGTCGTGCGTCGCATCGCCCAGGAGATCGTTCCCGCGGTGCGCCAGGGCGTGCAGGTCGCCATCGTCGTGGGCGGCGGCAACTTCTTCCGCGGGGCGGAACTGCAGCAGGCCGGCATCGAACGCAACCGCGGCGATTACATGGGGATGCTCGGCACCGTCATGAACTGCCTCGCCCTGCAGGACTTCCTCGAGCAGGAGCATCAGGCCACACGCGTGCAGACCGCCATCACCATGGGACAGGTCGCCGAGCCCTACATCCCCTTGAAGGCCATCAGGCATCTCGAGAAAGGCAGGGTCGTCATCTTCGGCGCCGGCGCAGGAATGCCGTATTTCTCGACCGACACCGTCTCCATCCAGCGGGCGCTCGAAATCCATTGCGACGAGGTGCTCATGGGTAAGAACGGCGTCGACGGCGTCTATACGGCCGATCCGCGCAAGGACCCCGACGCACGTCGTTTCGACAGCCTGAGTTATCACCGTGCGTTGGTCGACAATCTCGCGGTGATGGATGCTGCGGCGCTGTCGATGGCGCGGGACAACACCAAGCCGATCCGCGTCTTCGGCCTTGAGGACGACGGCAACGTCACCCGTGCGCTCGTCGGTGAACGCATCGGCACCATCGTCTCCTCCCGGGAGTCGTCCATCGCGGCTTGATCGCCGCCGATCCACCAACATATCCGTATTCCATCCACAGAAACGAAGCTAAGGAGCTCGACATGGCATCACGCATTGACGAGGCGAAGGCCCAAATGGGCAAATCGGTCGAATCGACCAAGGAGAACTTCTCCGGTATCCGCACCGGACGCGCCAACCCGGCGTTGCTCAACGGTCTGATGGTCGACTACTACGGCGCCCCGACGCCGATCAAAGCCGTCGCATCGATCGGCGTGCCCGAACCGCGCACGTTGTCCATCACCCCCTTCGACCCCTCACAGGCCAACGCCGTCGAGAAGGCCATCCGTGATTCCGATCTGGGCGTCAGCCCACGCCGCGACGGCAATATCATCCGCGTCACGATGCCCGAGCTGACGGAGGATCGTCGCAAGGAGTACGTCAAGCTTGCGAAGACCAAGGCCGAGGACGGCAAGGTCGCGGTGCGTAATATCCGGCGCAAGGCCAAGGAAGGCATCGACAAGTCCGTCAAGGACGGCGATATGGGCGAGGACGAGGGCGATCGGCTGCTTAAGGACCTCGACAAGGTCACCAAGCAGGTCACTGAGGAACTCGACGCCCTGCTGGAGACCAAGCGCAAGGAGATCATGGAGGTCTGAACGGTCGATGACCGTCGGGCGACGAACGGATGATGATGCATACACATGGGCAGGGCGCGCATGACGCCGATGAGGCGTTACAGGATATCAACGCGAAGACCGGGCGCAACATGCCCCAGGCGGTGGGTACGGCGGTCCTGCTCATCGCGGTGATCGTGTTGTGTCTGCTGGTTCGGCTCGACGCCTTCGTGGCGTTGATCGTCATCTTCATGTCGTTGGGGCTTTGGGAGCTTCGCGTCGATTTCGCCGTCATCGGGTTGCGCATTCCGCTGCTCGCGCTCTGGGTGTGTTCCGCCTTCACGTTGTTCGCGACGTTCTACGCGTCCGTTCCCCTGCTTGCCGCCGCGATGTGCGTCATGGCCACCGTGGTGCTCACCGCGCTCAGCGCGAGCCTCGATATGGGGATGGGGGACAGAATCGCCGCGGCGACGGCCCGCAAGGACCGCCATCCCGGGGCCCGTCCCCAGGTCCCGGTCGGTGACGGCTCCAAGCGGTTCCATCAGTATCTGGGCAATGTGTCCGTATCGGTGCTCACCGTGCTGTACATCCCGCTGCTCGCCTCGTTCCTGGTGCTTCCCCTGACGTTCAACGGCCATCCGGTGGCCCACGCCGTGATGCTGATCTTCCTGCCGGCCATCAGCGACACGGGCGGTCTGTTCGCCGGCGCTTGGTTGGGCAAGCACAAGCTTTCCCCCAGGATCTCGCCGAAGAAGTCCGTCGAGGGTCTGCTCGGCTCGGTGCTCGCGTCGATCATCGGCGCCTACGTCATCTTCGCCCTGACGTACGGGGATATGTGGTCGACCCGCGGGTGGGTGCCCGTGCTCATGGGCGTGATCGTCGGCGTGGTCGGCACCCTCGGTGACCTGAGCGCGTCCATGCTCAAGCGGGCCATCGGCATCAAAGACATGGGGCATCTGCTCAAAGGCCATGGTGGCGTGCTCGACCGCGTCGATTCCATTCTCATGTGCGCCCCGTTCCTCACCCTGTTGCTGTGGGCCACGGGACTATGATCGCGACCCTATAATCAGTACGGCACCAACCACAGCATGACGAGGCGGAGCATGACGGAACCATTGAACGACATCACCAACACCGGTGTTTACGGTACGGGTACGACCGATGAGGACGCCCCGGAAACCGGGATCACCGCGGGTGGCACCAGCGGGGGGTTTCGCGATGTGCTCGCGGTCGATCACGCTCGCCGGGGCAAGCCGCCGCTGCATCTGACCGACATGACCGACGAGGAGCGTCGCGCACGCATGAAGGCGTTGGGTATGCAGCCCTTCCGTGCCGCACAGCTTGCGAACCATTACTTCGCGCATTTCGATGTCGATGCCATGGGATTCAGCGATTTTCCCGCGTCACAGCGTGCACAGGCCGCCGAGGCGTTCTTCCCGACGCTCATCACCGCCGTCGACCGACAGGAGGCCGATGAAGGCACGACCATCAAGACGCTGTGGAGTCTGTTCGACGGCGCGCAGATCGAGTCCGTGCTCATGCGCTACCCCCAACGCATCACCCTGTGCATCTCGAGCCAGGTCGGATGCGGCATGGGATGTCCGTTCTGCGCCACGGGCAATCTCGGGCTGACGCGGAACATGTCCACCGGGGAGATCATGGAGCAGGTGAGGGTCGCCGCTGCGGCGGCTCGCGATGGCGACATAGCCGGAGGCCCCGGGCGCCTGAGCAATGTCGTGTTCATGGGCATGGGCGAGCCTATGGGCAATTACCGGGCCGTGCTGCACGCCGTACGGCAGATCTGCGCCGAGCCCCCGCAGGGATTCGGCATATCCGCCCGGAACATCACCATCTCGACCGTGGGGGTCGTCCCCGGCATCAGGAAGCTCGCGAAGGAGCATCTACCGGTGCGGCTCGCCGTATCGTTGCACGCCCCGACCGATGCGTTGCGCGATGAACTCGTGCCGATGAACCGCCGGTTCAACACCACGCAGGTGCTCGACGCCGCCCATGATTACTATCTCGCCTCCAAACGGCGCGTGAGCATCGAATACGCCCTCATGCGTGGCATCAACGACCAGGCCGAACACGCCCGTGAGCTCGCACGTCGACTCAACCACTACGGCGATGACTGGGTGCACGTCAATCCCATACCGCTCAACCCGATCGAGGGATCGAAGTGGACCGCTTCGAAACCCGAGGACGAACGTGCCTTCCTCGACATCCTGCACCGGGCCGGGATCGCCGCGACCCTGCGCGACACCCGCGGCTCCGATATCGACGGTGCCTGCGGCCAACTCGCCGCGAAGCACCGCTGAGGGTCCCCGTTGCCCGGCCTCGTGCGGGACATCGGCCGAAACGTAAGACGCCGCCCGGCCTTTGGCCGCTCCGACCGCTAGCCTAGAGTCCAGAATGCAACCAACCAACGCATAGGGGGCTCACCATGAGCTTGGCCGTCCGAGTGATTCCATGTCTTGACGTCGATGCCGGACGCGTGGTCAAAGGCGTTCATTTCGAGCATCTGCGCGATGCCGGGGACCCCGTGGAGCTGGCGGCGGAATATTATCGGCAGGGTGCCGACGAACTGACGTTCCTCGATGTGACCGCATCGAGTTCGGGTCGGGCCACGATGCTCGACGTCGTCACGCGCACCGCCGAGCAGATCTTCATCCCCCTGACCGTCGGCGGCGGCGTGCGGAGCTGGGAGGACGTCGATTCGCTGCTGCGATGCGGGGCGGACAAGGTCAGCATCAACACCGCCGCGATCGCCGATCCCGCACTCATCTCCCGGATCGCCGACCGATTCGGCAACCAGGTGCTGGTCCTGTCGGTGGATGCCAGGCGGGAGCGCGGCGAACGCCACACCGTGTCCGGTTTCGAGGTGACCACCATGGGTGGTCGACACGCCACGGGCATCGACGCCCTGTGGTGGGCCAAGCGCGCCCAGGACCTGGGTGCCGGTGAGATCCTGCTCAATTCCATGGACGCCGACGGCACCGAGCAGGGCTTCGACCTCGAGATGATCGCGGCCATGCGACGGCGGGTCGACATCCCCATCATCGCCAGTGGTGGTGCGGGGCGTGTCGAGGACTTCCCGCCGGCCATCAAGGCCGGTGCCAACGCGGTGCTCGCCGCCTCGGTGTTCCATTTCGGCAAAGTGAGCATCGCCGAGGTCAAAGGGGCGTTGCAGGATGCCGGATACGAGGTCCGTTGAGCATACCCGGGCCGGCGTGCCGGGCCTCCGGAGGCCTTCGGGGTTCCCGGCCGGTACCTGACTCGTGGCGAGTGCCGGGAATCCAGGGCATCCGCTGGTGTGGTCATGAACGCGGCGGATATGCGGATATCGAGCGTGTGGGATACCGAACAACGGAACATATGAGGTGAGTTTCATGCAGGATCAGGACACTACCATCGAGGGGCCCGCGGCCGCCGATATGGGGCGGAGCGACACGGCATCGCGCGCCGAAGGCTCAGGCGTGGGCGGGGGAGAGGGGCCCGTCCTCGACGCCGGGATCGCCGAACGGCTCAAGCACGACGACATGGGTCTGGTGGCGGCGGTCATCCAACAATACGACGATCATCGGGTGCTGATGGTCGGTTATATGAACGATGAGGCATTGCGACGCACGCTGTCCACCGGTCGGGTCACCTTCTGGTCACGTTCGCGGCAGGAATACTGGCGCAAGGGCGACACCTCGGGTCATGTCCAGTACGTCAAGGCCGTCAGCCTCGACTGCGACGGCGACGCCCTGCTGGTGGAGGTCGACCAGGTCGGAGCGGCCTGCCACACCGGCGCCCGCTCCTGCTTCGATGCCGGCGGTCCCCTGCCTGTGGTGGTGGGGAGGAGGCCATGATGCGGCCGGAGGATCAACGTCAGCCCATCGAGGGGATGATGCCGGGTTCGCCCCGGCAGGAGCGCACTTCGACGTCCTGCAGCGTCGAACACCTGCATTGGGGCGAGGTCTGGCCCGATCGTGAGCGGTTCCTGGCACTGGCGGACGCCGGGTACCGCATGATTCCGGTCGTGCAACGTCTGCTCGCCGATACGTTGACACCCGTCGAACTGTATCGTCGTCTCGCCGGAGGGCGCAGCGGCACCTTCATCCTCGAATCCGCCCAATACGGCGGCGGATGGAGCCGGTACAGCTTCATCGGAGCCCGGTCCCTGGCCCAGTTGCGATCTCGCAACGGCCAGGCGGACTGGCTCGGCGAGGTCCCCGTCGGGGTGCCCCGCGAGGGCGACGTCATCGACGTCCTTCGGTCGACCCTCTCGATCATTCGTGCACCGGAAGTGGCGGGACTGCCCAATCTCACCGGAGGCATGGTCGGCTCGGTCGGATGGGACGCCCTGCGGCACTGGGAGCCGACCCTGCGCGCCCAGGCGCCCGACGAGACCGGCCAGCCCGAACTCGCCCTGGCCCTGGCCACCGATCTGGCGGTCATGGACCACATGACCGGATCGCTGTGGCTCATCGCCAACGCCGTGAACGTCGACGACCGCCCGACCAACGCCGAGGCCGCCTACGACCACGCGGTGGCGCGCCTGCGGACGATGCGCCGCGCGGCCGTCGAGGACGGGGATGGCGGCGTCGGCGATGAAGTGCTGTCGCTCGATCCCCTCGCCCCGCAGCCCGAGCTGCGCTATCGCACGGAACGCGGCGAGTACGAGCGGTCGGTGGAACGTGCGAAACGGCACATCATCGACGGCGACGTCTTCCAGGTCGTGATCTCCCAGCGTCTCGAACTTGACTCGCCTGCGGACCCCTTCGACGTCTATCGTGTGCTGCGCACCCTCAACCCCAGTCCCTACATGTATTTCTTCGCGCTGACCGATGCGAGTGGCGCGGACTTCCAAGTGATCGGCTCGAGTCCCGAGACGCTCATCAAAGTCGACCACGGGCATGCCCTCACGTTCCCCATCGCCGGGTCCAGACCCCGCGGGGCCACGCTGGAGGAGGACGAACGCCTGGCGCGGGAACTCGCGGCGGACCCCAAGGAACGCAGCGAGCACATCATGCTCGTGGATCTCTCCCGCAACGATCTGAGCCGCGTGTGCGTGCCCGACAGCGTGAACGTGGTCACCCTCATGGAGATCAAGCGGTTCAGCCACATCATGCACCTGTGTTCGAGCGTGTCGGGGCGGGTCGATCCCGGTCTCACCTCCTTCGACGTCTTCACGTCGGCGTTTCCCGCCGGCACGTTGTCGGGAGCGCCGCGTCCGAGGGCCATCGAGATCATCGACGAGCTCGAGCCCGCCGACCGGGGCATCTACGGCGGTACTGTGGGATATTTCGATTTCTCGGGCAACCTCGACATGGCCATCGCGATCCGCACGGCATACCTGCACGACCATCGGGCCGTGGTCCAGGCGGGTGCGGGCATCGTGCTCGATTCGAAGCCTGAACGAGAATGGATGGAGACCCGCAACAAGGCCGCGTCCAGCGTGGAGGCCATTCGTATGGCCGCGCGATTGCGGCATACCACGGTCTGATGCCGGTCGGATCGCAAGACGTCGGACGGTGCGCCGGCCGACGCACCGTATAGTGTGTCGTGTTTCATCACAGGAGGAGGCAGCATGTCCGTACTCGATGAGTTGGTCGCGGGAGCGCGTGAGGATCTGCGGGAGCGCGAGGAGCGCGTACCGTTTGACGAGGTCAGGAAGCGCGCCCAGTCGGCGCCGGAACCCCTCGACGCGACGCGATGGCTCAGGAGCGCGGACGGCGTCGCCGTCATCGCCGAAATCAAGCGGGCCTCGCCGTCCAAAGGCGATCTGCGGGACATTGCGGACCCCGCGGCGTTGGCCCGGCAATACGAGCGCGGTGGCGCCTCCGTCGTCTCCGTGCTCACCGAAGGCCGGCGGTTCAAGGGGTCGTTGGATGATCTGGACGCCGTGCGCGAGGCGGTGCGCATACCGGTGCTGCGCAAGGACTTCATCGTCTCCGACTATCAGATATGGGAGGCGCGCGCCCATGGGGCCGATTTCGTGCTCCTCATCGTCGCGGCGCTCGATGACGACACGTTGCGCCACCTGCTCGAAGTGACCCATGAGCTGTCGATGACGGCGCTGGTCGAAACCCATGACCGCGGGGAGATCAAGCGGGCGTTGGCCGCCGGTGCGAGGGTGCTGGGCATCAACGCGCGGAACCTGAAGGATCTGCACGTGGACGTGGGCACGTACGACGACCTCGCCGTCGATCTGCCCGGGGACGTCATCCGCGTCGCCGAATCGGGCGTCTTCGGCAGTGTCGAAGTCGAGGCTTACGCCCGGGCCGGAGCGGACGCGATACTGGTCGGTGAGGGCGTGGCCACCGCCCGTGATCCCGAACAGGCGGTCGCACGACTCGTGGCGACCGGTGCCCGTGTGGCGGCCTCGACGCGAATGCCGCTGAGCACGCACGAAGGCCCGTATTTCGGCGAGTTCGGCGGACGCTATGTGCCCGAAGCCCTCGTCGGCGCCCTCGACGAACTCGAGCGCGTGTACACCGAAGCGAAGGCCGATCCCGAATTCCAGCAGGAATTCGCCCGGCTCAACCGGCAGTATGTCGGCCGCCCCTCCGCGCTCACCGAGGCCCCGCGGTTCGCCGCGCGGCTCAACGAACGCGTCGGGCTCAACGCGAGGGTCTTCCTCAAGCGCGAGGATCTCAACCACACCGGCGCCCATAAGATCAACAACGCCTTGGGTCAGGCCCTACTCGTCAAACGGATGGGCAAGACCAGGGTCATCGCCGAGACCGGAGCCGGTCAGCACGGGGTCGCCACGGCCACCGTGTGCGCGATGTTCAATCTCAAATGCCGTATCTACATGGGCCAGATCGACGCCCGCCGCCAGGCGCTCAACGTCGCCCGCATGCGCCTGCTCGGCGCCGAGGTGGTCGAGGTGACCCAGGGGACCAGGATCCTCAAGGACGCCATCAACGAGGCCCTGCGCGACTGGGTGACCAATGTGGAGTCGACGCACTATCTGCTCGGCACGGTCGCCGGTCCGCATCCCTTCCCGACCATGGTCCGCGATTTCCAGAAGATCATCGGCGAGGAGGCGAAGCGCCAGCTGCGCGAGGAGTACGGCGTCGATCATCCCGACGCCATCTGCGCCTGCGTGGGCGGCGGTTCGAACGCCATCGGCGCCATGAACGTCTTCCTCGACGACGACCGCGTCAACCTCTATGGCTTCGAGGCGGGCGGTCATGGTCTGGATTCCGGCGAACACGCCATCCGGCTGACGCCCGGCACGGGGCAGCTCGGGCTCTTCCAAGGCGCCCGCTCGTATCTGCTGGAGAACGACGAGGGCCAGACGCTCGACACCTATTCCATCTCCGCCGGCCTCGACTACGCCTCGGTGGGCCCCGAGCACGCCTGGCTCAAGGACCTGGGGCGCGTGCAGTACTCGTACGCCACGGATGGCGAGGCCATGTCGGCCTTCAAGGATCTGTGCGAGACCGAGGGCATCATCCCCGCCATCGAGAGCGCGCACGCCGTCGCCGGCGCCTACAAGGCCGCGGCCGACCTCAAAGCCAAGGGCTATCGCGACCCGGTCATCATGGTCAACATCTCCGGCCGAGGGGACAAGGACGTGGCCACCGCGGGCAAGTGGTTCGGCTATCTGACCGACGAGCAGAGCCGTTCGCTCGAAGCCAACGGCGCCCACGGCACATCACAGGACGAGGAGCAGGCATGAGTGCGAACACGGTTATGGACAGCATGGCGGCACGCGGCGGCGATACGGCGGGCCCGTCGATACCCGAGCAGCCGCTCGGCCTGAGCGCAAGGCCCAGCCCGACGGGCTCGCGGCTCGCGACCCTCGCGGGGCGCGATGAGCCGGCATTCATCGGATACCTGCCCTATGGCTTCCCCGATCCCGACACGTCGCCACGTGCCTTCGAGACCCTGGTGCGTCACGGCGTGGATATCGTCGAGATAGGTCTGCCGTATTCCGATCCCGTCATGGACGGCCCCGTCATCCAGACGGCTTCGCGCCAAGCCATCGCCGCCGGTGAGCGGATCGAAGGGGTGTTCCGGGCCGTGCAGGCCGTCGCCCAGGCCGGAGGGGTGCCTCTGGTCATGAGTTATTGGAACCTGATCTTCCATTACGGCGTCGAGCGGTTCGCCGCGCGCTTCGCCGATGCGGGCGGGGCCGGACTCATCACCCCCGACCTGATTCCGGACGAGGCCGGAGAGTGGATCGAGGCGTCGGATCGTCATGGGCTCGACCGCATCTTCCTCGTCGCCCCCGATTCGACCGACGAACGTATCCGTGTGGCCGCGGCCAACAGTCGCGGTTTCGTCTATGCCGCCTCTCGCATGGGCGTGACCGGGGAGCGTGCCACCCTGTCCTCGTCCCCGAGGGAACTGGTCCGGCGCACCCGAGCCGTGGGCGCCGATCACGTCTGCGTCGGCATCGGGGTGTCCACCCCCGCGCAGGGCCGTGAAGTCGGTTCCTACGCCGACGGGGTGATCGTCGGTTCGGCGTTGGTGCACACGCTGCTCGACGGCCACGACAGTAACGCCGCATCCGCACGGCCCAACTCCCTTGATGCCCTGGCCGCCACGACGGAAGGTCTGGCCGAGGCGATTCACGGGGCGCGTCGCTAGATCGCCCTCACCGGTGCCGGGGCGCGTGTGACGGTCGTCGATGGTCGCGATGTCGCCCGTGCCCGACCGCAACGAGTCAGCGCCCGGTGCGGTCGGGCGGGGGCTCCCCGAACCAGCGACCGGTCAGACCGTGACATATCGCCGTAATCGAGTACCATCGGGGAATCATGAACCTCAGTTACATCCCGTCCCCGACGGTCTCCCAGGTCACCTTGGGCCCGGTCGTCATCCATTTCTACGCGTTGTGCATCCTCGTCGGCATCGTGCTGGCGGTGTGGATCGGGTCGACCCGGTGGAAGCGTTGGGGCGGCACCTTCGACCAGTTCCTCGACATCACCCTGTGGGCGGTGCCGGCGGGCATCGTCGGGGCGCGGCTGTATCACGTCATCACCACGCCCGAGCGGTTCTTCGGGCCCAACGGCGACTGGGTGGAGATGTTCCGCATCTGGCACGGCGGGCTGGGGATCTGGGGCAGCATCGCGCTCGGCGCCCTGGCCGCCTGGGCGTGGTGCCGTCACTGCGGATACCCCACCGCGCTGCTCATGGATGCGTTGGCGCCCGGCCTGCTCGTGGCCCAGGCGGTGGGCCGTCTGGGCAACTGGTTCAATCAGGAGCTGTACGGCGCCCCAACCACGTTGCCGTGGGGACTCAAGCTCAACACGGCCGGCACCGCCATCGGTCAGGGTGAGCAGTGCTACGACGGCGACACCTGCCCCGTCGGCACGTTGTTCCAGCCCACGTTCCTCTACGAGATGATATGGAACCTCATCGGCGCGGCGTTGATCGTCTGGATCTCGCGCATGGCCGCGACGAGGCTCAAGGCCGGCTCGTCCTTCGTGCTCTACGTGCTGTGGTACACGGCAGGACGCACCTGGATCGAGATGCTGCGCATCGATTTCGCCCATGAATTCTTCGGCGTCCGCATCAACGTATGGGTGTCGATTGCGGTATTCGTCGCCGCAGCCATCGTCTTCATCGTGCTGCAGCGCCGTGGTGCGGCGACGGCGCTGCTCTCCGAGAAGCTGCGGACTCTCACCGAGGCCGAGGGGCAGCGTGAGGGTGCCGACACAGACGTCGCCGGCTCTCATCCGCAGGCATGATGGCCTTCGTCGTTCGCACTTCATAGAATGACAAGCATGAGCATACGAATCGCACCGAGCATCCTATCCGCCGACTTCTGCAATCTGGAACGTGACCTCACACGGATCTCCCATGCCGACCTCGTGCATGTCGATGTGATGGACCATCACTTCGTGCCGAATCTGACGCTTGGCGAGCCGATCGTCCGCCGTATCTGCGAGGTGTCCGCCATGCCCGTGGATGTCCACCTCATGATCGAGGACCCCGACCGCTGGGCTCCCGGCTACGCCGAGCTCGGTGCCAAATCGGTCAGCTTCCACATGGGCGCCACTCACGCCCCGGTTCGCCTGGCTCGCCAGCTGCGGGGCATGGGCTGCCAGGCTTGCTTCGCGGTGCGCCCGGCCGAGCCCGTCGAACCGATCTTCGACATCCTCGACGAGTTCGACATGGTGCTCATCATGACCGTGGAACCCGGCTTCGGCGGGCAGAAGTTCCTCGCCAACCAGATGGACAAGGTCAGGCGCCTGCGCGACGAAATCACGCGGCGTGGACTCGATACCCATATCCAGGTCGATGGCGGCGTGAACCCCTCGACGGCGCGCACCGTCGCCGAGGCAGGCGCCGACGTGCTGGTGGCCGGTTCGGCGGTGTTCGGCGCCGATTCGCCGAACACCGCGATCGACGAGATCCGGGACCATGCCCAGGAGGCGTACCGGGCCTGATCGGTCCGCCGCAGTCCGAAGACGGTCGCATTACCCACCGGGCGCCGAACACGCATCAGCGTGGCGCCCGCATCACAAATCCCGCCAACCCAGCAGATGAAGGCAGAGCAGATGAAGACATTCGAATCGTTGTTCGAGGAACTCAGCGACAAGGCCCAGAGCAAGGCACCGGGCTCGCTGACCGTCGACGAACTGGCGAAGGGCACCCACGCCATCGGCAAGAAGATCGTCGAGGAGGCGGGGGAGACCTGGATCGCCTCCGAATACGAAGGCGCGGAGCGCACCGCCGAGGAGATGAGCCAGCTCATCTACCACATTCAGGTCATGATGATTGACCGAGGCATCACGCTGGAGGACATCTACAAGAACCTGTAGGCCGCATTCCCACGAGAGGACACCGAAGCCATTCGGTGGCGAGGAGATCACATGTTACGAATCGCAATACCAAATAAGGGCATGCTGTCAGAGCCGGCGTGGAATATGCTCGGCGAAGCCGGATACCGTCTGCGCCATAATCCGCGGCAGTTGGTCGTCCAGGATCCGGACAACGACGTCGAGCTGTTCTATCTGCGGCCGCTCGACATCGCCGTCTACGTGGGCAGCGGCACGATCGACGTCGGGATCACCGGCAGGGACCTGCTGCTCAATTCCGAGACGGAGGCTCGCGAGGAGCTCGCGCTGGGCTTCGGGGCCTCGACCTTCCGGTTCGCCGCCCCCCAGGGTTCGCCGATCGACAATCTCGAGGACGTCGACGGTAAGCGTGTCGCGACCACCTATGACAAGCTGGTGGGCGATTATCTTGCCGGGCACGGTATCAAGGCCGGCATCATCCATCTGGATGGGGCCGTCGAATCCTCGGTGCAGCTCGGTGTCGCCGACCTCATCGCGGATGTGGTCTCCACCGGCACGACCCTGCGCAATGCCGGGCTGCGGGTGTTCGGGGACCCCATCCTGCATTCCCAGGCCGTGCTCATCGCATCGCCGAGGGTGCAGCAGGACGACGAGCGGCTCACCGTGCTCTCACGTCGTCTCGAGGGCGTGTTGACGGCGCAGCATTACGTCCTCATGGACTACGACATCCCCGTCGGCGATGTCGCCCGCGCGATCGCCGTGACGCCGGGCTTCGAAAGCCCGACGATCTCGCCGCTGCACGACAAGCAGTGGGTCGCCATCAGGGTCATGGTGCCCCGCGAGAAAGTCAACCGGCTCATGGACGAGTTGTATGAGGTCGGTGCGCGGGGCATCATCGTCACCGCGTTGCAGGCCTCGAGGATTTGAGCCGGCGGGTATGAACGAACATGGCCGGGAGCGGTTCAGCCCCGAACCCAGGAACGTCTACCTGACCGTTCCGAACCTCATCAGCGTCCTGCGGATCATCTCCATTCCCGTGATCGCCGCGCTCGTCGTGCATCACCGCATGGCGCTGGCCCTGGTCGTGTTGACCTTGTCCGCGTTGTCCGACGGGGTGGACGGGTTCATCGCCAGGTCGTTCAACCAGGTCACGCGGATGGGCCAGATCCTCGACCCGGTCGCCGACCGGCTGCTGATCCTGTGCAGCGTGCTCGCCCTGGGCATGGCCGGCATCATCCCGTTGTGGATGATCGTCATCGTGGGACTGCGCGATTTCGTCATGGGGATTCAGATCCTCGTGCTCGCCCAGCACGACTATGGTCCGCTCCCGGTCAACTTCGTGGGCAAGACCGGCACCGCAATGCTCATGGTGTCCATCATCGTGCTCATCATCGCCGATCTGATCGGCGGGCCGGCGTTCTTGATGCTCCATACGATTGGTCTTGCCATTGGCATCTGGGGCGTGGCCGTGTACTGGCTGGCGGGACTGATCTACTTGCGCCAGGGCCAGGATCTGATCCGAACCGACCGGTGAACGCCATGACGACCGGTAGGGAAGGCGGGCGCGGGCGCGATGGTGCATCGTCGCACCGCCATCCCATGCCCGCCTCCATCCCGCCGGCGGACCCCGAGGGGCCCGCGGATCGCCGGCGCGCCGTCTTCTCCAGGCAGGCTGCGGGGCTGGAGGGTCGCCATGCCTTGGAACACGTGCCGGATGGTGGCCGCGGACGCCGCCGCGCCGTCATGCGCGACGATGCGCTGCGACTGATCGATGATCTGACGAACCGTTCCGTGGACCCCATGTTCTCCGATGCCCGATTGGCTCCACGGAGCCGGGGCCGTGTGGAGATCTGGTTCTCGCGCGTCATCGTCTTCGCGATATGCCTGGCGGTCGGATTCGCCGGCTCGCTCATCGTGCGCCAACTGCATTCCGATCCCCGCAAGGAGGTGCGCGACACGCTCATCAGCCAGCTCAACGCCGAGAACTCGCGCGTCGACTCGCTGGTCAAGGACACGAGGGCGATACGCGAGCAGGTCGACGTGCAGTCGAATAAACTCGGTTCCTCCCAGGATGACGGGACCATGGACCGGGACACCATCGGCACGGGACTGGGCACGGTCACCGGACCGGGCATCACGCTCACGCTGGCGAACCCCATCGCCGCAGGCGACGGCGGCTCCGACGGGTCGACCCCCCGTGAGGGGCAATCCAACCGCATCCGTGTGGTCACCGATCTGGATCTGCAGCAGTTCGTCTCGCTGCTCTGGCATGCCGGCGCCGAATCCATCGCGATCAACGGCTACCGCATCGGCGTGCAGACCTCCGTACGCACGGCGGGTCAGACGATTCTCATCGGCGTGAACCAGATCCAGAGTCCGTACAAGATCCAGGCCATCGGTGACGGCGACGCCCTGGCGAACGCCATGAGCGCGAAGGCCCTGCCCGCGCTGTATGCTTCCTACCAGGCGTCGGGCATGTATCCGCAGGTCAGCAAAGCGGATTCCATGACCCTGCAGCCGGCGGATTCCGGCGATGTGAGCTTTGCGAAAAGGAGCGAATAGATGGCTGCTGTACTCGGTCTCATCATCGGTGTCGTCGTCGGTATCTTCATCCGACCCGACATCCCCATCGTCCTGCAGCCGTACCTGCCCATCATGGTCGTGGCCGCCCTCGACGCGTTGCTGGGCGCCGCGCGGTCGTTCTTCGAGCGCAGCTTCTCCGACCGGGTCTTCGTCATATCCTTCATCTCCAACGTGCTCACCGCCACCCTGCTCGTGCTGCTGGGCAACCAGCTGGGCGTGGGATCACAGCTGCAGACCGCCGTCATCGTGGTCCTGGGCATCCGCATCTTCTCCAACGTCTCATCCATACGCCGCTTCATCTTCCAGAGCTGACCCATCATGATATTCAATCAGGAGCCGCATGACCTGCTGAGCACGATGCATAAGCAGCATGCTCACGACAAGGAGAACGACCGCATGGAGACCGGGTCGTTCCCGGTCGTGCGCCGGCGTCGCCGTGACGGCGGCGGTTCGGACGGGTCGGCGAGAACGCGGTTCGTCACCGGCCTGCTCATCACGCTGCTGTGCGCCATGCTGGGCTTCGGCTACGCCATCCAGCTCAACAATCCCACATCGTCGTACGAGGCGATGAGCGAGGACGAGCTGACGCGGCTCATCTCCGAGACCAGCACGCAGGTGCAGAATCTTGAACAGCGCAAAAGCGAGTTGACCAGTCAGCTCAACGCCCTCAAGGCCGCAGCCGACAAACAGCAGGAGGCCGCCAGGATCGCCAAGGAGAACGAGGAGACCAGCGGACTGCTCTCGGGCCGCCTGCCGGCACGTGGGCAGGGCGTGGTGATCAGCATCTCCCAGGGGCAGAAGACCCCGGTCGATGCGGCGACGCTGTTCCAGCTCATCGAGGAATTGCGCAACGCGGGAGTCGAGGTCATGGCACTCAACAGCGTCAGGGTGGTCACCTCCACCTACGTCGTGGACATCAAAGGCGGTCTGCAGGCCGATGGCGTGGCCCTCAAGCCGCCCTATACGGTCAAGGCCATCGGCGATCCGCAGAACCTCCAGAATGCGGTCAACATCGCGGGCGGCGTGGGGTCCCGGCTCAAGGTCAAATTCGGCTCGAATGTACGCGTCAGCACGCCCGACACGGTGATTATCAACGAGATACGCGCCCCGCGGACCTATACCTACGCAAAGACGGTAGAATGACGAGTATGACAGATCCGATTCCAAGCGCAGGCGAAACGACCATCATCGGCATGCCCGCAATCACCATCCCGGTCACCAGCACGGGGGACCGTCCCCTCACGCAGGAGGACCTTGACACCATCAGCAGGCTCTCGCCCCACACGGCACTGCTCATCTCGACGCGAGGAGCGGTGTCCGGCTCGCGCTATCTGCTCGACGAGGACGAGATCACCGTGGGCCGCGACCCCGGCGCCGACATCCTGTTGGACGACTCCACCGTCTCTCGGGCCCATGCGGTGTTCCGTCGCGACAACGGCACGTTCTCCGTGGTTGATTCGGGCAGTCTCAACGGCACCTATGTGAACCGCCAGCGGGTCGACGAGCAGCAACTCAAGAACGGCGACGAGATCATGATCGGCAAGTTCAGGCTGGTCTTCTTCATGCCGTCGGTGCCGCGCGACTGATACAGGCGATGGGCCGTCGAATGATGACGGTGCGGCGGGAATGGCGCGATGATCGTCTCACGATAACGGGGGAGGGGTTGACGATGGCACACGATGACGGCCGGTCCACGCCCCCTACGCTCCCGTTCGACGAGCATGATGATGCGTTCACCGGCGATGCGGTGCAGGGGGAGCTGTTCGCCACCGGCCCCGATGAGCATGTCTCGCGAGGATACCGGGGGACGATCGCCTCGAAGGTCGCCGGCATCACCTACCGACAGCTCGATTACTGGGCCCGCAAGCAGATCGTCGAGCCCTCGATCACGCCGTCGCACGGTTCGGGTTCCCGACGGCTGTATTCGTTCAAGGACGTGGTCGTGCTCGCCGTGTCGAAGCGGTTGCTCGACGCCGGTGTCAATCTGCAGAACGTCACGACCGCCATCGGGTTCCTCATGCAATATGACACCGAGGAACTGGAGCGGGTGATCATCATGTCCGACGGCAACGAGGTCCATCAGTGCATCGACCCGCAGCAGATCGTCGATTATGTGAAGAGCGGCCGTGCCATGTTCTCGGTGTCGGTCGATGCGCTGTGGCGTCGGGTGCATGACGATCTGGAACATGAGGATTACGTCGATCTGACCGCCACGGGTTCGGCCACGGTTCCGGGGCGTCCCATCGACGAACTGACCGAGGCGAGGTTGCGGCTCAAACTGGACGCGCAGCGCGCCTCGCGTCGGCATGCCTGAGCCGTTCACGAACGAGATGGACATGAACGCCGGTACCGACACGGGTATGTGCGTGGTCCTGACGTGCACAGACGTGCACAGAGCAGAGGAGTGGTAATTGAGCATCGATATTCTTCCGGCGGGCGCCTGGGCCGTTGCCGTACTGTTGTCGGCGGCGGTCATCGTCATATGCCTGGTGCGCAGCCGTACCTCGGGTCGACGCACTGCGGTGTACGCGGTGTCGTGGCCGGTCATCGTCCTGCACCTCATCTCGTTGGTGTCCGCCATGGCGCCGTATCTCATCGTCGCCAAGCTGCACCGTACGATCGGCGCGCCGTTCCTGGAATTCTATATGCGCATGGGCTGGTGGTCGGCCGCCGTGGTCATCGTCCTGGCGGTGACGCAGCTCGTCGTGATGTATCGGCAGGCGCAGCTGGCCATGCGGGCCCAGCTTGATGCCGTGGGACGACATACGGCCGCTGACGACCATGTCGACGACGGCGGCGACGGCGACGCTGGTGACGATACCGATGACAGTGACACACATCATGCTGGTGACGCACGCGATGCACGCGACCAGTGATGGGGGCGAGGTGAGGGCATATCGAGATGACCAATCTGACATAACGTACATTATCGGCTAATTACTGGATGGGTATATGCCCATGCCATACCGATCCGTATTCGATGTCATACCGATCCGTTGAACCGGCTCGCCTTCAGGCCGGTCGCCGTGATGTGATCAGCGGGAGAAATACGCTGCGACGGCGTTGCCGAGTTCGTCGACATGGTCGATGATACGAACCGCACCATGTGATTCGAGTTCGCCGGTCTCGGCGTACCCCCAACGGCATCCCAGGCAATCGAATCCGCAGGTCTTCGCGCCGTCGACGTCCGTCCAGCGATCACCGACCATCAACGCCTGATCGCCACGTGAGGCGTCGAACGCGATCGACCGACACGCATACCTGATGACCTGGTCCTTGTCGATGCGGGAACCGTCTTTGCTGGCCCCGTAAACGCCGTCCACCATGGCGTCGATGCCGAAGTGCTCGCACACCGGCATGGCCTGGTATTCAGGCTTCGCCGTGGCCACGGCCAGCAGGTACCCCGCATCCTTCAGCGACGCGAGCTGCTCGGGTATGCCCGCATAGAGTCCGTTGCAGAACTGCCCCGGTACCTTGTCGCCGGGATGTTGAGGATCGTCGAAGGCCGGAATCGTCGAATAATAGGCGCGATACGCGTCGACGGCCTTGGGCAGGAGATCATCGGGTATGTGGTTGCGTCGGAACGACTGGATGATCGCCGGACCGATGAACCGGCGCAGCTCCGCGTCATCCGGTACCGGTATGCCGATCGTCTCGTAGGCCTTGACAACGCTGCCCAGGATACCCGGATCGGACTTCGTCAACGTGCCGTCCAAGTCCAGCAGCACGACGTTGCGCGGTGATGTGGTGGTGGTCATGATCGATTATTCGTAATCCGGAATCCACCCATGATGGTGCATGTCCAGCCGCTTGACCAACAGCTCCTTGAGCTCGGACTCGCTACGGCGTTCCAGCAGCATGTCCCAGTGCGTGCGGGTCGGTTTGGTGATCTCATCGGCCTCGCGGTCATTCTCACCCTCGCGGTGCGCGGTCAAGCCGCAACGGCACTCCCACTCGTCCGGAACCTCCGCGTCCTGCGCGAAGGGCAGAATCGTACGGTGACCTTTGGGGCATACATACGCCACATCCGTACGTGCTGCGAAATCGACATTGTCGTCCGACTCCAACGATTTCGCACCGATGCTCATACCACGCAAACTGCGTTCAGCCATTGATCATTGCCTCCTTGGGCGATGTGCTCCCCATCATGCATTATTCCTTACCACGCTACAGAACAGTTCGGACGAGGCCGGTATTCCCGGGTCCCGCTCCGAGCCGAAACCCCACGTCAATCCTCCACGCCTGAATACGAGACGACGCCGCGGAAGACGAGTCGGCGTGCGGCCATGGCGGTGTCGGCGAGTGTGGGCGAAGCCTGCGGGCAGTAGGGCGCCGCGACGGCGATCTGCTGGAGCAGGTCGGCGAGACGTTTCGCGCACCGTACGAAGTCACCGCCGGTCAGTTCGCTGTCGCGCAGCACATCGGTGAGGTCCGCTCCCCCGGCCCACGCGTGAATGATCGACACCAGACCGAAGTCCAGCGTGCCCGTGACCTCCAGATCGGCGTCGTGGCAACGATCCGCGACCCTCCCCGCGATGTCGCGCAGTCCTTCGCAGGCCAATGCCACCCGGCCGGTCGGGCCGCCCGGATAGCCGTCGGGTTCCCCACCCGAACCGCGGCGCGCCTCGTAGACCAGCGAGGACAGGGTCGAAGCCAGTTCGCGTGGGTTGAGATGGTCGAGCACGGTGGTGGTGACCGCTTGGGCGAGTACCAGATCATGCTCGCCGAACAGTCGTCTGAGCAACTCCCCCCGCGGTGTCAGTGTCATATCCGACCGAGTCATATCCCCGGGTGCCGTGTCCGGCTTGGTGCAGGCATGGTCGGGTGCGTCGTGCCGTTCGAGATACCCCCAGGACGACAGGATCTCGCAGATACGGTCGAACTGGCGCGCCACGGAACCGGTGCGGGTCCGGTAGCGCTCCTCGAGGCGTTCGAGTTCCGACTCCTCGCGGTTCCAACGGTGGCCCCAGGTCATATGGGTGGCGAGGTCGGGGCAATCGTGGCACGGATGATCGCGATCTTCGGCACGTAGCGTGTTGATGCGCCGATCCAGGTCACGCAGCGCCTCGGTGCGTGCGGAGGTGGAGGAGAACCGCTGCCGCTTGAGCTGCTGGCGCTCCCCGTGCTCCAGATCGTGGAGTCGGCGCCGGATGAGCAGCAGCTCCCTGAAATCGCCGTATTCGCAATGGAACGCCCGTTCGTACCCGGCCACCGCATCGCGCAGGGTGGTGATGCGGGACTCGAGCTGCCAGGAGGATTCGTTCGCCTCCCACTGGGCGAAGGATTGGTCGAGGGTGGCGCGCGCCGTCGCGTAATCGCTGTTGGCCAGCAGATTCGCGGCCATGTTGAACGTCGCCTTGAAACTCGAATGCAGGGGGTAGACGCGCTTGCTCGACAGCGAGACGAGCGCCGCCGGCGCGAAGTCTCGGTGGTCGACCACCACGGCATGACCCAGGGTGTCGATGCCCCGTCTGCCGGCTCGGCCGGTCAACTGGGTGAACTCCCCCGGGGTCAGCATGACATGCTCGCTGCCGTTGAATTTCTCAAGCTTTTCGACGACCACCGTCCGCGCCGGCATGTTGATGCCCAGGGCGAGGGTCTCCGTGGCGAAGACCATTTTGACCAGGCCTAATTCGAACAGATGTTCGACGATGCTGCGGAACAGGGTGACCAGACCGGCGTGATGCGGAGCGAAACCCTCCTCGAGCGCGTACCGGAATCGGGAGAATCGCAGCGCTTTGAGATCGTCGTGGGACATCTGGCCCTCGACCATCGCATCCACAATGCGTCGGATGCGCAACGCCTCGTCATGCGTGGTGAGTTCGAGCCCTGCGTCCAGGCACTGTTCCACGGCCTTGTCGCAGCCGTTGCGCGAGAAGATGAAGTAGATGCCCGGGAGCATGCCCATGTAGTTGAGTTCGTCGACGACGGCCCACCGCCGCGGCGTGTGACGCTGCGCCACCGGCGCATGCTCATGTTCCCGGCCATGCGGATGCCGGCCGTGACGCGAGCGTTCAGGACGCACGGCCCTGGCCCGACGCGTCACCTGCGGGTCCAGCTGTTCTAGCCGCCCGGCCAGCGCGGGATTGACCGCGTCCTTGACCCCGTCGCGGTTTTCGTGGCGGTACAGGTCGATGAGTTCCGGTTCGGTGTGGTCGTCCGCCTGCAGCAGCACATGCTGTTGCAAGGGCACCGGTCGGTGCTCGGAGATGACCAGATGGGTGCTCCCCCGCACCGAGGCGATCCAGGAGGAGAAGTCCTCGACGTTCGAGACGGTCGCCGACAGGCCTATGACGCGTACCTGCTTGGGCAGCTGGACGATGACCTCCTCCCAGACCGGCCCGCGGAAACGGTCGGCGAGATAGTGGACCTCGTCGAGTACGACGTAGCGCAGCGCCTGGAGCGTGGTGGAACGCTCGTAGATCATGTTGCGTAACACCTCGGTGGTCATCACGACGATATCCGCCTCGGCGTTGATGGAGATGTCCCCGGTGAGCAGACCCACCCGGTCGGCGCCGTAGCGGTCCACGAGATCGTGGTATTTCTGGTTGCTCAGCGCCTTGATGGGCGTGGTGTAGAACGCCTTGACATTGCGCTCCTGAGCCAGGAAGATGGCGAAATCGGCCACGACGGTCTTACCTGCCCCGGTCGGGGCCGCCACGAGGACGTTGTCCCCGGATTCCAACGCTTCGTTCGCTTCACGTTGGAAGTCATCGAGCTCGAAGGGGGCCTGGGCCTCGAAGCGGCCACAGGCGGAATCGTCGTGCCGCAGTCGGTCGCGGAAGTCCTGATAGCGCTGCGATGGGCTGCGTTCCGAGGTCGACGATGGCTCGGAAGCATGAGCATGGCGCGATACCCGACGCCGCTGGCGTTCGGCATGGTCATGCACGCCGCCATCGGATGATGATGGTGTGACGGGGGTATCCCCCGTCACCGCGGTGCGGTCGTCGATATGCGATGCCGCCCGGTTGTGCTGATGATGACGATGATGAGTCATGATCCTCGACTATTGGTGATTGATGGTGAGCCACCGCTCCCACTGTGCCATGTGGCGGCGGTGCTTGGTCTCGCGGCGTGCGAGCACCTCGGCCTGGGCGTCGGTGTATCGGTCGCTCGCGACGGTGAGCGGTTCCGTGAATACCGGGCGCGGCAAGGGGGCCCGCTCCTCCTGCGTGGATGCCGGTGCCAACCGGCGTTCGATGGTGGCGCCCAGACTCGATACCGTCCGCATCAGGGCGAGCCCCCGCCACACGACGAACACCGCGCCGACGATGAGCATGACCAGCATGAAGACCACCAGCAGCAGCCAGATCCACCAGCTCATCATGATCACTCCTCCGCGGTTCGCTCGCCGTCGGCCTGCTCCACGGCAAGTTCACGTTCGGCCCGTGCCACGATCATGGTGCGCAGGGTTTCGGGGGCTACCGAGGTGATGCGCCTGGCGTGGGAGATGCAGAAGGCGACGAACCAGGAGTCGGAGGAAACCGTCAGGTGGACCTTCTCCCCCTCGCCGCACGGTTCCACGGTGGCGTCGGGCAGCTTCTTGATGAATTGCAGGTGCGGCCGATCGGTGATGAACACCGCCGCGGTGCCGTTGTCGAAGCCCCATGCGCGCAGTTCGGCGACCGGGGCGTCCGGGATGTCGAGTTTGGCCGCGGACTCCATGATGTCGGCGTGCTCGATCCTGGACAGGCGCAGCACCTGCCAAGCGAGATGGCGTCCGGTCCCGCGCGTGGAGCGCACGGCGGTCTTGATGAGATCCGCCTTGTCGTCCGGGATGGCGGCCGCGACGTCGGTCCACACGGCCGCGTAGTACACACCCTCGTCCACGAAGATCTTGGCGGGTGCCACGATCTTGCGGTGCGTGCGTCCGGCGCCGTCGGTGTATTCCATATCAAGCAGGGATTCGGTGTCGATGGCCCGCTTGACGATCGTGAAGCTGCGCGGTTCCATCTCGAACCCGGTCAGGCTCAGCCATGGGGTGCGGCCGGGTTCGACATGTTGGCGAAGACGCATGTAGAGCGACTGCGCCTGGGTGCGCTGGGCGTCGGGCAGGATCGGCGAATGGGCCAGATAGCTCAACGAGGCGGTGAGCATGCTCAGGTACTGCTGGGAGATGCCCGCCAGGCGTTCGAGTCCCAGGGAGTTGGTGGCGGAGACGATGCCCTCGGTGTCCAGCAGGGACCAGTCGATGTCGAAGAACTGGCTGCCGGCCATCTCGCCGTCGTCGGAAACCGTGGTCAGCGTGTTGATGTCCTTGCGCAGCACGGTGATGTACTTCTTGAGTTCCTCGGGCGTGACGGGCGCACCGATGAAGCGTTCGGCCAGGTCGTCCAGCGAGTATTCCTCGCCCAGATGGGCGGAGAGGAAGAGCATGAGCCTCAGCCGACGGTCGACTTCGCTGCCCGTCTGGAAGGCGGAGGACTTCTTCTGCTGGTCCTTGTCGTCGTCCTGCGTGGAGCCGTTCGCCCCTCGGCTGATCTCAGCGGGCACGACGGTGGCCCCGGCCTCGCCCCGTGAGGTGTCGGCCAGGGTGAACCGGGTTGCGGCCAACAGCCTGCGGCGCAACGCGGCCGCGGCCTCCGGTGGGTTGAGCACCGTGGCACCGGGGTGCTCGAGGACGAACATCGCCAGATCGTCGGAATCCGTATAGGCGACGTTGAGATGTTCGCCGTCCACCTCGACCGTCGCGGCGAAACGTCTCGAATCGATGACTTTGACGAGCGCGTCGGGAATGGGTTGCGTCCCAAGCCCGGGCGCGATCGAATCCAGACCGAGTCCCGGAATCGGGGTCTGCGGCACACGCGGCGCAGTACGTGACACGTGTCGCTGGCTTTGCGGCTGTTCCTGACGCCGGGCAGCGGACGAGGAGATGGACATGGATCGTGCCAGATAGTTCGCCGCCGCCAGCACCGGCAGGTCTTCCTGGTTGAACCTGAGCCTCACCCGGGGTTCGTCACCGAGCTGCAGACGGTACGAGGCGAAATCCTGTCCCTCGGACTTCGAGGAGTATTCGGGCTGGCGCGATTCGATGGCGATGCCCATGGCGGCGAGCTTCGCGCGGTCCCGCTGGAACTGCTTCGCGAATGCCGCCTTCGCCGCCTGATCGGCCAACTCGCCGTAGGAGTCGGCGTAGGCCTTGACGCGCTGCGCTATCTGGCGTGAGGTCAGCCATTGTGGGAATGCGGATGACAATACGGCCAACACGTCAAGTTCGTGCTTGCCCCACTTGTCGGAAAACCGCCGTCTCCCATTACTTCCCTCTGCCATTGGTCCTCACGTATCGTTATCGTTTCGTTATAGTGCGCGCCAAGTGATGCGCACTTCTCTCTATACTAGGTGCTTTTCGCAGGCGATGACACCAATTTATCAAATTCGACGTTTTTCCGTGCTTGGCTGAACCCCGCGCGTTGACGGGGGTGTCCGGCGCGGGGCTACTCGAACCAGTCGTCGGGCTCGACGCCCTGCGGGCCCACGAACTCGCCGTTGGGTACATAGCTGGGACGGTCCTGATCCTCGAGGACGGCGTCGCCGTAGAAGGCCACGTTCTGACCAAAGGTCCAATCGCCATGGATCGTCACGGAATTCGCGGCCGCCAGCGAGGGTATGGAGTACGGGAAGCGCTCGTTGAAATCGTTGATGCGCTTGTAATACCGGGAATCGAGGGAGACGGACGGGAAGAGGTAGTTGCCGTCTTCCATCTCGTAGGAGTCCGTGAGATGGAAGCGGTCCGAGCGCATGATGAGCAGATCGTCGGTCGTCTTGACCGGGAGGAAACGCATGCGGTCCACCTGCACGCAGATCGCGCCGTCGAACAAGCCGATCGCGGCGCCCATCGCGGTTTCCAGTTGCACGACCTTGTCGCTGGTGTCATCTGTGGGATCGACGGTCTTGTAGTTGCGGATCACGGGCAGGGGCAGCACGCCCTGGTACTGCTCGAGCTTCTCCTTGAGGGCGTCGATGCGGATCCAGATGCTGTTCGTGTTGAAGTAGGGGTGCTTGACGATGTCCTGAGCCGCAGCCTTATCCTCGTCGGCCACCTGCGTCATCTCGCGCAGCACCAAACGGCCGGTATGCGTGTCTCGCACGATGTGACCGCCCTTGCGGTCGGCCTCGGTGCGCACCGCCACTTCGACCATGAACGGGGCTCCCGTGTTCTCGAAGTGCTGGGCGAGCGTGCGCGACGGGCGGGCCCCCAGGTTGTCGGAGTTCGAGATGAACAGGTATTTGAAGCCCTTGCTCTGGAGCGTGTCAAGCAGCCCTGATTCCCAGATGCTTGCATAGACGTCGCCGTGCCCGGGCGGGCACCACTCGAGATCGGGGTGTTTGGGGCAGGTCGCCGGCTCCCCCGTCTCGGCGTCGATCTTCGGTTCCTGATGCTGCAGGATCTCCATCGGGATGTCGCGTTGCACGAACGCCGGATTGCGATGCAACACCCGCATCGTGTCATCGGAGGTGCGGAACGAATTCATGAAGGTCAGTGGCAGCGCGACGTCGAGTCGCTGACGCGCCGTGAGCACCTGTCCGATGATGATGTCGATGAACCGCATCTGGCGTGCCTTGTGGCGGCGCACCGGGATGAGCGATTTCGCCGATTCCAATCCCATGGAGGTGCCCAGTCCGCCGTTGAGCTTGAGGAAGGCCGTTTTCGCGAAGGCGTTGATCGCCTTGGTGTGGTCGATCGTGGCGTAGACATCGTGGAAGCTGGGCACATCGGTCAGCGGTTCGACGTCGTGTTCGCGTATCCATGCGCCTTGGGCGTCATTGCGCCACTCGTGGTACACATTCTTGAACTGGTTGATCGACAATTCGCTCATGCCGCGTTCGCGCATTTTGTCCGCAGAACGCTGGAAGGCCTCATCTGCCATGATTCAGTCCCTTCTGGATAGGTCAATGGCCACCATTGTATCTCCTGCCCGCTTCGTGGTGGGCGATCGCAATATGAAAAGGCCGGAACCGCTGGACTACCAACGATTCCGGCCACTCTCGTCGGGTCGGCGGGATTTGAACCCGCGACCCCTTGACCCCCAGTCAAGTGCGCTACCAAACTGCGCTACGACCCGAACAGTGCTGTACGCACCGAGAAGACAACTTAGCACACCCGCCCGCCATCACGCAAACGACGCGCCGGTTGCGGGTGCGCTCTTCGGGGTATGACTATCAGCGCTTGTTCTTCTCCCTGATGTGCACGGAGATCTGCATGGGCGTGCCGGCGAAGCCGAACTCCTCACGCAGTGAGCGCTCGATGAATCGACGGTACCCGTGCTCGAGGAACCCGGTGGCGAAGATCACGAAGCGCGGAGGGCGGGTGGAGGCCTGTGTGGCGAACAGGATGCGGGGTTGCTTTCCACCGCGCAGGGGGTGGGGATGCGCCGACTGCAGGGTGCCCAGGAAGGAGTTGAGCTTCCCTGTCGGGATGCGCTGGTCCCAGGAGTCGAGCGCCTCCCGCATCGCCTCGGCGAGCCGGTTGGTATGCCATCCGGTGAGTGCGGAGAGATTGACGCGACGCGCCCAGGTGACTCGTTCGAATTCCGTCTGCCAGAGGCGTTCGAGCCGCTGGCGGTCGAATTCATCCATGAGGTCCCATTTGTTGAACACCAGGACGATCGCGCGGCCGGCGTCCACCGCCTGGCTCATGACCTTGAGATCCTGATCCGAAATCGGCTGGGAAGCGTCGAACAGGATGAGCGCGAGTTCGGAGCGTTCGATGGCGGCCTCGGTGCGCAGCGAGGAGTAGTACTCCGCGCCCGAAAGCTTGTGCACGCGGCGCTTGATGCCGGCCGTGTCGATGAACAGCCACTGTTCGCCGTCCACGGCGATGACCTCATCGACGGGGTCGCGCGTCGTGCCCGCCAGATCGTTGACGACTGACCGTTCCTCGTGGGCCAACTCGTTGAGCAGCGAGGATTTGCCCACGTTGGGCCGGCCGACGAGCGCCACGCGACGCAGGCCGTCGGGCGTGAGGAACCCGGAGGTCCGCTCGGCCTTCTTCAGGGTCTCCAAGGCCACATCGAGCAGGTCGCCGACACCGTGCCCGTGCATGGCGGAGACGGGGTGGGGTTCCCCCAGGCCGAGCTTCCAGAATTCCGCGGCCATGTATTCGCCGGAGTAGTCGTCGATCTTATTGACCGTGACAATGACCGGTTTGCCCGCCTCACGCAGCATGCGCACGATGTGCTCGTCGGTGGCGGTGACGCCCACCTGGCCGTCGACCACCAGGATCACGACGTCGCTGAGACGCACGGCCACCTGGGCCTGGTCGGCGATGGCGGATTCGATCCCTTCGACGTCGGCTTCCCAGCCGCCGGTGTCCACGAGCTTGAAGTCGTTGCCCGCCCATTCGGCGTCGTAGCTCACCCGGTCCCGGGTCACCCCGGGCGTGTCCTCCACCACGGCGACGCGGCGGCCCAGGATACGGTTCACGAGCGTGGATTTGCCCACGTTGGGCCGCCCCACGACGGCCAGGACGCCCACGGCCTTCGGCCCCGTCCCGGATTGTCCGCCCATACGCGTCGGCGAGGCGACCAGTTGGCGATCCTCGTCATCGAGGTCGTAGCCCTCGAGATTGGCGGCGTAGGTGTGGTAGTCCTGCTCCTCGATGGCGTCCCGCACGAGCGAGATCAGGCTGTCGAGCGTCTGCTCGAAGGTCAGATCCGAATTGTCCAGCGTGGTGACGCCGTCACCGGCCTTGAGGAAGCTGGTGACCTGCGAATCGGCCTTGTCGCGCGCGGCGACGTTGTCGGCCCCGGTGCCTTTCACGGCCTGGCCGGTACGCCGGGCCTGACGCACCTCCTCGCGGGCGGTGAGCAGTACGCGCACCTCGGCCTCGGGCGCCACGACGGTCGTGATGTCACGGCCCTCCGCGACGATCCCCGCGCCGTGCGAATACGATTCCTCGGTACGTTCCCGTTCGATGTACGCGCGCTGCGCGGCGATGAGCACGTGGCGCACCGGGATGATGCCTGAAACGGCCGACACCCGGGAGGAGACCTCCGACGAACGGATCGCCTCGCTGATGTCGGTGCCGTCGGCCATCACCTTGGGGTCGCCGGGGTCGACGCTGATCTCGAAGTGCCCTCCGGTGAAGAAATCACCGACCGTCTCGGTGACGGCCTGCTCGTCGAGATCCCCCGCGTCGAGATCGATGCCCTGGTGCAGGCACCACCACGCGCAGGCGCGATACATGGCGCCGGTGTCGAGGTAGGCGAAGTCGAAGTATGAGGCCAAGGCCCGGGACGTGCTGGATTTGCCGACCCCGGCGGGGCCGTCGATGGCGACTCGTATCACAGTCCCACCTCCTTGGACAGTGAGCGAACCTCGGTCACGGACAGCACGCGGTAGGAACCGGGCTTGAGGTCACCGAGCTTGATCGGACCGATCTGCGTGCGCACCAGCCGTTTGACCGGGAAGCCGATGGCGCCGAAGATGCGGCGCACGATACGGTTCTTTCCCGAATGCAGCACGACCTTGACGATCGTGGTGTCGCGATTGCCGTCGATGATCGCGCAGTGATCGAGTTTGATCAGCCCGTCATCGAGACGCACGCCTTGGGAGACCAGACGACGGCACACATTGCCACCGATGCGGCCCTCGAGGGTCGCGATGTAGGTCTTCTCCACCTCGTAGCGCGGGTGCATCACGTGCTGGCTGAGCTCGCCGTCGTTGGTCATGAGGATGAGTCCCTCGGAGTCGTAATCCAGGCGACCCATATGGAAGATGCGCTCGTAGCGGTCCCCCACGATGTCGCGCAACGTGAAACGGCCCTTGGGGTCGTCCATGGTGCTCAGGACCCGCTTGGGCTTGTTGAGCGCCAGGGTGATATGCCGGGTGTCGAGACGGATGCGCGACCCGTCGACCCTGATCTGCTGCTGACCCGGGTCGACACGGGTCCCCAATTCGGTCGTCAGCTCGCCGTCGACCTCGACGCGACCCTCCTGGATGATCTCCTCGCATTTGCGACGGGAACCGAAGCCGGCCTGCGCCAGCAGCTTCTGTAGTCTGATTCCCTCGTTATTGCGGGCATGCGTCTTTTCGGCGCGTTCATATGCGTTCGGCATCGTTCTCCCAACGTGGCCTGGGCTCGCACGTTTCCCCAGGGAGACGTGCGGCTGTGAATAACAACAAATGGATGGCCGGCACGCCGCGGTCGAACCGGGTCGATGGGCCACTCACCAGCATATCGCATCCCCTGGGCGGGAACGATGTCGTCGAGCCGGTGCGCGCCGCCGACCCGGGAACACCCTGGTGCACTCCCCCGTCGTGCTCACCGGATGGCCGGAGCGGGGCCTGCTAGTATGTGGGTTTGCCCGGTGGAGGACTATCCGCCGGTATTCAGACGAAGGATGATGATGACGCAAATCGATGCACAACGTCTCGCGACAGGGCAAGACGATGATACGAATCCGACGGTGACGCCGGTGCCCCCCACCCGTCGGTCGGGTGGCCGGGGGATGTGGATGGCTGCCGGAGGGGAACTGCTCGGCAGCTTCCTCGTCTGCTTCGCCATCTACACGGCCTATGTGTTCGGTACGCCGCTGTACGGCACCAATCTGGCGTTCATCGCCATCGCCACCGGTGTGGCCTACGGTGTGGTGACGCTGGTGTTCAGCGCGTTCAGCAAGGTGCAGCTCAATCCCGCGGTCACGCTGGCCGCGGTGCTTGGTTCACGCACCCGCCCGCTCGACGGTCTGCTGTACGTCGTCGCCCAGCTCATCGGAGCGCTCGCCGCAGGCGCGCTGTTCCGAGGCCTGCTGCCGCTGTCGCAGACCTTGACCAGCAAGCTGTGGCTCGCCTTTGCCGTCAACGGTTTTGACAAGGGCTCCGTGTCGGCCACGGCACTCAATGGTGCGGGCGCCCATTTCGGCATCATGATCGCCATCGTCGTCGAGCTCGTCGCCTCGCTGATCATCGTGGCCATGTTCATGCGCGGCACCGACGATGAGGACGGTTCCACGCAACGATACGCCGCCGGCATGGGTCTGGCCTACGGTCTGGGTGCGGCCATCACCTTCCCGGTGAGCGGCGCCGCCCTCAACCCCGCGCGGGCCACGGGCATCGCGGTCTTCGCGCAGGGCCAGGGTCTCGGCGCCGAACCGCTGGGCCAGCTGTGGGTCTTCTGGGTCGCTCCGGTGTTGGCGGCCGCCATCGTCTCGTTGGTCGTCGTCGGACGCGAGATCGTCTCCGGTGGACGGATCGAGACCGAGTCCCACGATGACGGCGAAGACGTCAAAGTGTATGACTCCGAGGATCCCCAGGCCTATGCGGGCATGGTCGCCGGTGTGGATGACCAGTATGACGCTCAGGGGTATGGGGCGCAGCGGAACGGCGCGGAGATGAGCTCAGGAGAGCAGATGGATGCTGAAGTAGAGCAGCAGCAGTCCCAGACCGAGTCCGATGCCGACGAAGGCGTCGAAACGCACTGAACGCACCTTCCATGGACTGCGCTCACGCAAGAGTAAGCGCAGCAATCCGGTAACGATGGCCGTCGCGGCGAGTATCGCCGTGGCGGCCATCTCGTATCCCAGCGCCGCCACGACAACCGTGATGACGGCCAGCGCCGCCACGATCCATTCAAAGGCAGGACGGCCCTCATGCGTCTCGGAGACGAACGGATGCTTGATGCTCATGAGACCTCCTGCCGTCAAGGATGACGGCCAATCGATATCGGGCAACCATGATGATCGAACGGTGTCGTTCATGGTTGACGGTGACCGTCGTGTGGCGATCGACCACTTGGCCCGGTGCCCCGCGGGACTTGTCCATCCGTTCTTCCGCTCGTTGTTTTGTCGGTGTATCGAGCGGGAGACGGTACGGGAGGGCACTGGTCACTCAGTGGAAGAAGTGCCTGGTTCCGGTGGTGTACATGGTCACACCGGTCTCTCGGGCCGCGGCGAACACCGCCTCGTCACGGATCGAGCCTCCCGGCTGCACGATGGCCGTCACACCGGCATCGATGAGCACCTGGGCGCCGTCGGGGAACGGGAAGAAGGCGTCGGATGCCGCCACCGATCCCTGTGAGCGGTTGGCGCCGTCGGCGAGGGTGTTGGCCCGGTCCACCGCGAGATGACAGGAGTCGACCCGATTGACCTGGCCCATGCCGATGCCGACGGTGGCCTGGTCGTGCGCGAGGAGAATGGCGTTGGACTTCACGCAGCGCACGGCCCGCCATGCGAAGGTCAAATCGCGCATCGTCGCCTCGTCTGCGGCCTCGCCGGACACCAGGGTCCAGTTGGCGTGGTCGTCACCCGGAGCGTCGATGCGGTCGGTGCTCTGTACGAGGATGCCGCCATTGATGTCCCGGAATTGGATGGCCGTGTGGGGTGGCTGGTCGACCGTCAGGATGCGCAGGTTCTTCTTCTTGGTCTGCAGGAGATGCAGGGCCTCGGGTTCGTAGTCCGGGGCGACGATGACCTCGGTGAAGATCGGTCGGACCTGCTCGGCCATCGCCAGGGTGACCGTGGTATTCGCCGCAATGACCCCGCCGTAGGCGCTCATCGGGTCGCAGGCGTGCGCCTTGCGGTGGGCCTCGGCCACATCGCTGCCCAATCCCAGACCGCAGGGGTTGTTGTGTTTGACCACGGCGACGGCGATATGGGGGGCGAAATCCCATACGGCGCGCCATGCGGCGTCCGCATCCACATAGTTGTTGTAGCTCATGGGCTTGCCGCCGAGCTGCCGGGCGTGGGCGAAGCCATGCTGATCGAGCGGATCGACGTAGAGTGCCGCCTGCTGATGCGGGTTCTCTCCGTATCGCAACAGGTGCGCCCGGTCCCAGGTGCGGGTGAACGCAGCCGGGAAGAGGTCGTTGTCGGGTTGCCCACCCGCCGGAGCGTGGCCTTCGTCCGAAGCCGTGCCCACGGTTGCGGGGATTTCACCGAGCGTGGCCGGTTTCGGCCAGTGCGTGGCCGTCCATTCCCTGATGGTCGCGTCGTAGGCCGCCGTGTGCGCGAACGCCTTCGCGGCGAGCCAGCGCCGTTCCTCGAGGCTGAAACCGGAGCCGTCGGCGACGCGGGCGGCGATGAGCGCATAGTCGTCCGGGTCGGTGATGACGGCGACGCTTGCACTGTTCTTCGCGGCGCCTCGGACCATGGAGGGGCCGCCGATGTCGATCTTCTCGATGACGGACGCGTCATCCGCTCCCGATCGCACCGTGTCGGCGAATGGGTAGAGGTTCACGATGACGGCGTCGAAGGGCTGCACGTCGAGCCTGCGCAGCTGTTCCGCGTGGTCGTCGTTGGTCATGTCCGCGAGAATGCCCGCATGGATATGGGGGTCGAGCGTTTTGACGCGGCCATCGAGGCATTCGGGGAATCCCGTCACGTCGCTCACGTCGGTGACCGTCACGCCCAGAGAGCGCAGGGTCTTGGCCGTGGAACCGGTCGAGACGACCGCCGTTCCGGCATTGATGAAGGCCTTCGCGAGGTCTTCGAGTCCGTCCTTATGGAAGACGGAGACCAGAACCCTTCGTATCGGTCGATGTGTTGTCGTCATCGTGGACCTCCTTGGTATGTGGTATGGACATGATGACACGTGGCGTGGATGCGGCATCCCCCGTCTCGGCCGCGGCGGACTCCTCGGGGAGGGATGCCGCGGGTGCCGTATCGTCGATATGGGTTCCGTATCGCTGCGCCAGGAGACGGAACCCATGGACCGCGGCTATGGTCACCGCGGTGACCAGCCAGGCGGTCATGAGCCCCAGGGCGGTGGGATGGCCCAGGACCCTGGTGGACGCCATCGCGTCGGCGCCGACGTGGCCCAGTCGGTCGCGGCCCAAGGCCCCGCTCGACAGGCCGAACAGCGACACGGTCGCGACGATGAGCACGACGCAGGCCAGGCAGAAGGAACCAGCGGCATAGACCATCGAGACCACGACGTTGAGGGGTGAACGTTCGGGGACATCCGGGTCGATGGTCCGTATCGAGAATCCACGATGCAGCAGCAGGGTGAGTCCACCGGCGATCGCGGACACGACGATGGGCATCGCGATGAGCGTGAGGCGCAGGCGGTCGTCGGGAATCGCCTGCGGCAACAGACCGAAGACCGGTAGGGGCGGCAACGACGAGGATCCGCCGTTCCACAGGGAGAACGCGGCGAGGTCGCCTATGGAGAAGCCGCCGCCCGACACCCATGACATGGCCCAGATGCACAGATTGGGCAGCCAGGCGAGCGAGCACACGGTCGTGAGGATCCTCGAGCCCGTGCCCATACCGGACATGTGGAAGACGCGCCCCATGGCTGCGTGGTTCGCGATGATCCATGCCAGCGTCGTGATCGTCCCGATGAGCAGATACCACGCGATGAGTCCCAATCCGAGCAGTGCGCCCAGACGCAGGGTATCTCGCAGGCGGGCGGATACGTTCGCATGCCACCATACGCGCGCCCGCTCGAGGATGGTGGAGCCCGGAACCGCACCCAGTGCGAATCCGATGGTGAAGACGAGCGCGCCCTTGCACGCCACGAGCCAGAGCGAATCGCTCAGCACGAGCGGGACGCCGTGGGCCATGCCCACATCGACGACGAGCCATACGATCGCTCCCGGGATATACCCGTGCCAGGAGCAGGGGACGCGACGTCTGACGAACGAGGCGAGCAACGCGATGAGCAATACGGTCAGCAGCAGGGGGATGATGGTGAGTTTCAGGCTTCCGGCTTCGAATCCCACGCCCTGGGTGAGCAGCACGATGGCTGCGGTGAGTTCCGGTGTCGCCTGGGAGAGATTGCCTCCACCCTCCTCCATCGAGGCGACGAGCAGGGTGAGCGCGAGGAAGAATCCCAAAGCGATGGCATAGATCGCCATGGAGTCCATCGCGGCGATGGCCCCCATGCACCAAGCTTTGAGATGGCCCCTCATCGGCGGGCGGCGCCGTCGAGGATATCGCGCATGATCTGCGCCGTTTGGCCCGGGGTGCGGCCGACCTTGATGCCTACGGCCTCGAGGTGTTCCTTCTTCGCCTGTGCGGTTCCCTTGCCTCCGGAGACGATGGCACCGGCGTGGCCCATCTGTTTGCCTTCGGGTGCGGTGAATCCGGCGATATAGGCGACGACCGGCTTGGTCATATGCTGCGTGGCCCAATCGGCGGCGTCCTGTTCGGCGTTGCCGCCGATCTCGCCGATCATCACGACCGCCTTCGTGGCATCATCGGCCTCGAAGACCTCCAGAGCCTCCTGCAGGGTGGTGCCGACGATGGGATCGCCGCCGACGCCGATGCAGGCGGTGAATCCGATATCGCTCAGTTCGCCCATCATCTGATAGGTCAGCGTCCCCGATTTCGACACGAGACCGAGAGGACCGTAGCCTACGATCCCTTCGGGGATGATGCCCAGGTTCGCGCCAGGTTGGCCGTCGGGCCGGTCGAGGGTCATGAGTCCGGGGCAGTTGGGGCCGATGATCCGGATGCCTTTGCGCAAGGCGAGTTCCACGCAGTATGCGGTGTCGGCGACGGGGATGCCTTCGGTGATCACCACGATGAGCGCGATGCCCGCCTCGATGGCTTCGAGCATGGCGTCCTTCGCGAAACTCGGCGGCACGAAGATCACGCTGGCGTTCGCGCCCGTGGCCTGCTTGGCCTGGGCGCATCCGGCGAACACCGGGATGTCGATGGTCCCCGCCTCGTCGGCGAGTGGGAACGCGACCGAGGTGCCGGCCTTGCGGGGGTTGACCCCGGCGACGATGGGGGTGCCCGCCAGAAGCATGCGGGCGGTGTGGGTCATGCCCTGACGCCCGGTCATGCCCTGGACGATCACGGGTGTATGCGGTGCGATGAACAGGCTCATCGACGTGCCTCCTTTGCCGCAGCGGCGAGGGTGACGGCCGTGGCCGCCGCCTCTTCCATGGATGCGCGGACATGTAGGTTCGGGTTTCCGGCCTCGTCGAGAATCCGCAGCCCTTCGGCCGCGGCGTTGCCGTCGAAGCGGATGACGATCGGCTTGGTGACCACCAGATCCTTGGCGGCCAACAGGATGCCCCGGGCGACCTGCTCGCACGAGGTGATGCCCCCGTACACGTTGACGAAGGCGGACTCGACCTGGGGGTCGGACAACACGATGGACAGGCTTTCCCCCATCGTCTCTGCGGAGGCCCCTCCCCCGATGTCCAGGAAGTTCGCGGGTTTGATGCCGTTGCCCTGATCCTCACCGGCGTCGGAGACGGCGTCGAGCGAACTCATCACGAGACCCGCCCCGTTGCCGATGACGCCGACTTCACCGCGCAGATGCACGTAATGCAGGCCATGCTGCCGTGCGCGCGACTCAAAGGGGTCGGGCAGGATCGGATCGACGAAACGCTTCCACCCGTCGTGGCGGAACGCTGCATTGTCGTCAAGCGATATCTTGGCGTCCAACGCGCACAGCGATTTCGACGACTCGTCGTCGGGATCGCCGATCTTCGCCAAAGGGTTGATCTCGACGAGCGTGGCGTCGCTGTCCTTGAAGCAGCGCCACATGTTGAGCAGTATGGTCGCGGCCTGGTCGACGTCGGCGTGGTAGAAGCCGATGCTGGCGGCCATCTTGTGGGCTGCGGCGAGGTCGAAGTCCTCCAACGCGTCGATGTGCAGACGCTTGACGGCCTCAGGATGCTCCTTGGCCACCTGTTCGACCTCCGTGCCGCCGTTGGCGGTGGCCAGCACGTCGAAGTCCCGCGAGGCGCGGTCCAAGGAGATCGACAGGTAATACTCGTGCAGGATGTTCTTGGCTTCCGCCACCAGCACGCCGCTGGTCTTGTGGCCATGAATGCTCATGGGCAGGATCTGCTCGGAGTTCACAATCGCTTCATCGCGGTCCTTCGCCAGCTTGACGCCGCCGGCCTGCCCACGGTGCCCGATCTTCACCTGTGCTTTGATCACGCACGGGTAGCCGATGTCATCCGCGGCCTGCGCGACTTCGTGCGAGTTCTGGGCGAATATGGCCCGTGGCGTCGCGATGCCGTGCTCCTCGAGCAACTGTCGTGCCTGGTATTCATACAGATCCATGAGAATCCTTTCGCAATCCGAATGCGGGCTGATGTCTGTGCTTCGCCGACCCTACGCCGGCATCGTCACGAGCGTGCTCGTGGGATGGGCCCCAATGATGCCGTGCCTTCAAGACCATCCAATCCCATGACGAAACTGAAGCCGGCTACCGTGCCGCCGCAGCGCTCCACCAGATCGGCCGCCGCCTTCGCGCTGCCGCCGGTGGCGATGAGATCGTCGACGATGAGCACACGCTCACCGGGGGTGATCGCCGAAACCTCGACCTCGACCTGGGCCTGGCCGTATTCCAAGGAATACTCCTCCCGTACCGTCTGAGGAGGTAATTTGCCCGCTTTGCGGACGGCGATGAAGCCCTTGCCCAGGTTGGCGGCCAACGCCGGACCGAAGAGGAAGCCGCGAGCCTCGAGACCGGCCACGCTGTCGAAGGAATCCTCGGGAACCGGCAAGGCGAGTCGCAGCGCCCGGAGCATGATCCTCAGCCCGCGGGGATCATTGATGACCGGCATGAAGTCGCGGAACAACACCCCTGCCTTGGGGAAACCGGGGACGGAGCGGATCAGTGAGATGAGATACCGAGCGTCCTGTTCACCGACGCATTCGAGTTTTTCGATGCTGATGTCGGATGATGCCATGAAAATACACCTTCGTGTCTGGAAACGGTCAGAGTGTCGGCCGCGGGGCGGTTGACGACCCCGCGGCCGATCGTTGTCGTCGAATGGGCGCGGGGTCTCAGGCCTTCGCCGGGACCTCGTCGCTCCCGTTCTCGCCCGTCGAGGAGACGGCCTCGTCCGGAGTCTGCTCGTACGGTTGCTGGGCGGCCTCGTCCGCGGTGCTGGTATCGGACGCCGAGAGCTTTGCCGGGGCATCGACGTCGGCGACGCCATCATCCTGCGTGTCCACTGGGTTGCCGTTCTCGTCGACGTCATCGTCATCGATGAAGGCGGGACGCTCATAGGTCTTGTTCACGGCGGCGAACTTGAACCGCAGCAGGGAGCCCTCGGAGTCGATCACGATCTCCTCGTACTTGGTATCCACCGACACGACCTTGCCGATGACCCCGCCAATGGTGGCGACCATGGTACCGGGGGCGAGATTGGCCCGGAAATCCTGCATCTCGCTGCGCTGTTGCTTCGCTTTGCGGGACTGCCACCACATCATGACGCCGAAGGCGATGACGATGACGATGAGAAAGATCGACTCCATGTGAGGAACTCCTAACGCGTACGGGCTCAAGGAACCCTGCACAATCAATAAATGAACATCCAAAACACCGATGTTAGGTTAGCTGGCTGACATCATCGCGGGGTGTGAGACCGAGATGCTCCCACGCCTTGGCCGTCGCCACGCGGCCCTTCGGGGTGCGCACCAGGAACCCCTCGCGCACCAGATACGGTTCGCACACCGTTTCGACGGTGTCGGCCTCCTCCCCGACCATCGCGGCCAGGTTGTTCAGCCCCACCGGACCGCCGTTGAAACTGGTCACGATGGCCCGCAACACGGCGATATCGAGGCGGTCAAGTCCCTCGGAGTCGATCTGGTACAGCGCGAGGGCATCGTGCACGGCGTCGGTGTCGATGGAGTCGAGCTCATGCACCGTCGCCCAATCCCTCACACGGCGCAGCAGGCGGTTGGCGATACGAGGCGTGCCGCGGGACCGCAACGAGAGCTGCCGCGCCGCCCCCGGGTCGAGGCTCAGCCCCAGTACGGCGGCGGAACGTTCGATGAGCTTCTCCAGCTCGTCGCTCGGGTAGAAGTCCAAATGGGCGGTGAATCCGAACCGCGCGCGCAGCGGCGAGGGCAGCATGCCTTCCCTGGTCGTCGCTCCGATCACCGTGAAACGGGGCAGGGTCAACGGAATCGACGAAGCCCCCGGACCCTTGCCGACCATGACGTCGACGCGGAAATCCTCCATGGCGATGTACAGCAGCTCCTCGGCGGGCCTGGGCAGGCGGTGGATCTCGTCGATGAACAGCACCTCCCCCACGTCGAGCGAACTGAGGATGGAGGCGAGATCGCCCGCATGCTGGATGGCCGGGCCGGAGGTCACGCGTATCGCGACACCCAATTCGTTGGCGACGATCATCGCCAAGGTGGTCTTGCCCAAACCGGGAGGACCCGCCATGAGAATGTGGTCAGGCGGAGTGTCCCTTTTGCGCGCGGCGTCGAGGAACAGCTGAAGCTGGGCCTTGAGTCGGGGCTGGCCGATGAAGCCATCGAGCACCTGAGGGCGCAGTTCCTCGTCGCTGATCGGTTCGTTGCCCTGGGGCTGCGACGACACCATGCGCAGCGACTCCTCGGCGCTGTCGCTGTTGCTGCGGGCCGCGTCCTGCGGCGTCCCGTTCATTGCCACGACCATCCTGCTCCCATCGTTCTGGATCTTCCATCAAGTATGCACGTCTCGTCGTCGGTACGGGCCGCCGACTCACTGCGACCCGCGTCCTTCCCCCGGTGCGTTCTGCCGCGACGCGTTTGGCTCCTGCGCGTCATCGGCCCCGGTCAAGCGCGGCCAAGGCCAGCCTGAGCACACGGGGAACATCCTGAGGGGTGAGAGGCTCGGCGATATCGTGATCCCCGACGACGTCACGCACGGCCCGCTCGGCGTCCTGGGCATGCCAACCCAGCGAAATCAGTCCCTCCACGACCTGCGCGGTGCCCGTGTCCACCGGGGGCGCCGCCTCGGGTGACGTCTCGTCCGGTTCCAGGTTGATCGACCCCTTGAGTTCGAGAATGATCTTCTGCGCGCCTTTCTTGCCCAGACCGGGGGCCCTGGCCAGCGCGGCGGCGTCGCCGTCTGCCACGGCCTTCGCCAGTGCGGAAGGGCTCAGCGTCGAGAGCAGGGACAGCGCGACGCGTGGCCCGATGCCACTGACCTTCTGTAATTGCAGAAACATGCGTTTCGACGCCTGGGTGAGAAACCCATACAGAGCCAATGAATCCTGTGAGACGCTGAGCGACGTATAGACCGTGCCGTCCTGCCCGGCATGCAGATGGCTGAGATCCGCGGCGGGCATGCGTACCTCGTATCCCACACCGCCGACCTCGATGAGCGCCATGGACGCATCCACCGCATGCACACGGCCGTTGAGCATTCCGATCATGCCCGCTCTCCCCCGTCAGACGTCATTCGAACAACTGTTCGATATCCTACATGCCTCGGTCGACGCTGTGGCGGCGCTTGCTTGTCTGCGCGGCCTCGGCCCACTGGCGCTGCGCGGTGGTCAGATGCTGTTCGCGCTCTCCGCCCGCCAACGCCCCCGCAGGCCGTAGCGCATGGCATATGGCCTGCGCCAACGCATCGGCCGCATCGGCCGGTTTCGGCAGGACGTTGAGATTGAGGATCCGGGCCACCATGCGTTCGATCTGGATCTTCTCGGCGCGTCCGTTACCCGTGATGGCGAGCTTGACCTCCGTGGGGGTGTGCAGCGCGACCGGAATTCCGCGTTGGGCCGCCGCGAGCATGGCCATGCCCGCGGCCTGCGCCGTGCCGAGCACCGTGTTGTGGTTCTCCTGGGCGAACACGCGTTCGATCGAAACCGTGTCGGGGGCGAACCGTTCGATCTTCTCCGCCAGGCCGTTGTATATGGCCAGCAGACGCAGATCCTGCGATGTCTGGGGATCGGAACGCACCACGTCGACGTGAATAAACGAAAGCCGACGCGATGCGCCGGCTTCGATCACGCCGACCCCGCACCGTGTCAGTCCGGGGTCCACGCCGAGAATCATCACGGGGACTACTCCTCCGTGTCCAGCTGGGCCATCACCTCGTCGGAGGCGGTCCAATTGCTGTATACGTTCTGCACATCATCGAGATCGTCGAGGTTGTCGATGAGCTTGACGACCTTGCGGGCATCATCGGCCGACAGGTCGATCTCCGACTTGGGTTCCATCACCAGATCGGCTGAATCGTAATCGATGCCGCTCTTCTGCAGCGCCTCGCGCACGGTGACCATGTCGCTCGGACCGGTGATGACGGTGTAGACCTCGCCCTCGTCCTTGACGTCATCGGCGCCGGCTTCTGCCGCGACCTCGAACAGCTTGTCGAAGTCCACGCCCTCGGACGGCACGACGATCTGGCCCTTGCGCTCGAAGTTGAAGCTCACGGAACCCGTGGTCGCCAGGGAGCCGTTGCTTTTGGTCAGCGTGGAACGCACGTCGGCCGCGGCACGGTTGCGATTATCGGTCAGGCATTCGATGATGAGACCGACGCCGGCAGGGGCGTAGCCCTCGTACACGATGGTCTCGTAACTCGCGGCGCCCGCTTCCTCGCCGGAGCCGCGCTTGACGGCGCGGTTGATGTTATCGGCCGGCATCGAGCTCTTCTTGGCCTTGACGATGGCGTCATACAGCGTCGGGTTGCCGTCGGGGTCGCCACCGCCCATACGGGCGGCAATCTCGATATTCTTGATGAGTTTGGCGAACATCTTGCCGCGCTTGGCGTCAATGGCGGCCTTCTTGTTTTTGGTGGTCGCCCACTTGGAATGCCCTGACATAATGCTCCTAGCAGGTATACGGATACGTTAAACGTGATGATTCTAGAGCCCTTTCACGACAATGCCCGTGCGTATACGCCCAGCACGGCATCCGTGACGCTGCTCCAATCGAAGGCCTCGGAACGGCTCGCCCCGGCCTGCCCCAGGGCCGTGCGCCGCTCGTCGTCGTTCAGCAGGGCGAGGATGGCCCCGGCGCAGCCTGAGCGTGACCGGTCTCGAACAGGGACACCGTGTGGTCATCGCCGCCGACGGCGCGGAACGCATCGAGGTCGGAGGCGACGACCGGACATGAAGCGCTCATCGCCTCCACGAGCACGATGCCGAAGCTCTCACCGCCCAGCTGAGGGGCCACATAGACGCTGAGGGAACGGTAGAAACGGGCCTTGTCCGCATCGCTCAGGCGTCCCAGGAATTCGAAATGGCGTGACAGCCGGCCGCCGGCATCGTGGTGGCGCACGATACGACGTCCCGCCTCAGACCCGTCGCCGGCGCATAGGAAACGGGCGTTCGGCACGCGTTCGAGAACAGTCCTGGCCGCCTCGGCGAATACGGCGAACCCCTTGCGCTCCTCCCCCATCCGTCCCAGGAATCCTATGGTGGGGCGTGTGGAGGTGCCCGTCCAAGCGGGATTGGCGTGCGCCCCGAGGAATTCCGCCCGGTCGACGCCATTGGGAATCACCTGGGTGGGGACTGCGGTGGGCAGGTAATGCCGGGCGATGCTCCGCGCGGCCTCGCTGACGCATATGGCCTGATCCAGAGGCGCCAGATAGCGGCGCAGGTACGGTTCGAAACAGCGCAGGGCCCGCGGGTAGGTGTCGAAGGCCGAATGGAATGTGCCCACAAGCGGCGGGTGATGACGCATGACCAGGGGTTTGTGGCTCAATGAGGGGGCTTCGGGCTCGTGCAGGTGCAGGATGTCGAAGCCGCCCTGTTCCACCCATCGTCTGGTCTGGGCGCCGGCGAAACCGAAATAGCTCAGTCTGGCGACCGAACCGTTGTAGGGCATGCTGAAGGAGGTGCCGTTGGTGTCGACCCACAGGGGCATATCCGTGGTGCGCCGCCCCGGTGCCAACACCTCGACGTGGTGTCCTCGGGAGCGCAACTGGCGGGCGAAATCCCTGATATGGAACTGGACGCCGCCGGGGGTCTCGAAGGAATAGGGCGAAATGATGCCGATGCGCAACTTCCGTCCGTGCAGCGGATCACCGTCGGCGATGGGCCGCGACGCGAATGTCGACGGTCGGCGTATGGCCACCTGGTCGATTCGTGATGTCGTCGTCATGCTCCGACGCTCCGTTCCCGGGTGTCGCAGTCCGCACACGCATCGGAGCCCAAGGCCTTGTCGCGGACACGGGCGAGCACGTCCGCGGGGACGTCGCGCAATCGGTCGAGATCGAGATCCTCGAGGAATATCGGTTGCAGCATGTGCCAGTCCTCCGGGTGGTCCTCGACGCCGGCAGCCCACCGGTCTACCCACGCCTGGGTGATGGCCGCAATGGCCTCGTGTCTCGGCAGTGTGCGGAAGCGGTCGATGTCAAGCGGTCCGGTGATACGAATGACATAGCCGTGTGACGAGGACGCCCGGCTACGGCGCTCGCCGGTGAGCGTTTCCCGGTGGATGTTCGCGACGAACAGCGGGGTGTGCAGGTCGTAGGCCAGCGTCGCCGGGCCCCGGGCCACGCGGATGGTCGATCCGAAGGCCCTGACGAATTCCCCACGGGCCCCAGATCACGATCGGCGAGGAGCGGCACCAGCACATGCGGTTCGGCCATGGCACGCTTCAGGCGTTCGGTCAGGCCCTGTTGACCGGTGAGCAGGATCGTCATGCCGAGCCGCTCCCGTATGGCGACGAAGGCGTCGAGCATCGCCCGGTTGGACAGGCGCTCCGCGACGGTCGTGACGGGGGCCAGCGCGTCATGCGCCCAGAATCCCGCGTAATCCCAGTTACCCTGATGTCCCATGGCCATGGGGGCGGATCCCGGATGGTCGTGGATCAGCCGTCGCAGTGGAGCGAACCCGTCTCCGTCCGGTCGTATGCGGGCGAGCAGCTCCCCACGGCTGCGGGCGCCGACCGACAGTGCTTCGGAGAAATAGGAGAAATACGAACGCATGGCCCTGCGGGACAGCCGTCGTATTCCTGCTCGGTCGACGGCATCGGTACCATCGCGGTGAGCGATGACGTGACGAAGATTGCGTTCCAGCTGCCGTACCCCTGTGGTCCGCGCCAGCCAGGCGGCGTCGGCCGCCAGAAGGAACGGTGCCCGCACGAACGCTTCGGGCATATGGGAGGCGCCACGCATCACGGCGATCACAATGGTGTCGAGCATCGCGAGTCCGGTTTCAGCGGCGTCGCGCGTCGGTCGTCCGCACCCGTCGGGTGACGGGGTCGGGGCGGACGGGGTCCGTGCCGGTCTCCTGCGCGGAGGCTTCCGTCGCACCGTCGCGGGCCATCTGACCGTGGACCGTCATCACGCGCTGGAACACGGTGATCGTGCCGAGCACGGCGAGTATCAGCATCGCCACCATGAGCACGATCCCGTTGTGCAAGGCACCGGCCAACGCCATGCCGACCAGGATGACGACCAGCCGATCCGATCTCGTGGCGATGCCGTTCTTGGCTTCGTAGCCCACCGATTCGGCCCTGGCGCGCGTGTAGGACGTCACGAACGACGTCATGATCGCGTAGAGGGCCGCCAGTATCCCGATGATGCCGATGTAGTCGGGGCCCGCATGCGCGCCGGCATCGTACCACCAGTCGTGATGCAGGTAGAAGAACAGCACCACGGCCAGCAACACCGCCCAATCGGCGATACGGTCGAGCGTCGAATCGAGGAAGGCGCCGAACGGTGTGCCTCCCGAGGTGATGGCCGCGACCGATCCATCGAGCGAATCGAAGACGACGAGCACCGTGAGCACGATCGCCCCCGCCAGCAGCCATCCGGTGACGCCGGTGACGATGGCCACGACCGTCGTCCCCAGCGCGCCGACCACGGTGACCATGTCGGCCGTCACCCCCAGGCCCGCCAGTAGACGGGCGATGGGTGCGATGAGCCTTTTGAACGGGGCGCGAAGATGTTCTAGCATGTCGTCCTTGGTCCGGGGTGGTGCGCTACTTGGTCAGCGCGGCGAAGTCGTCCGCGCTGTTGACCTGCGCGCGCCGTGCGATGATGTCCAGGATCCAGGCCTTCGCCTGGTCCTGCGGCACGCCGTTGAGCTGGCTGCCATCACGGAACCTGAAGCTCACGGCCTGTTTGGCCACGTCATCGCCGCCGACGATGAGGGTGAACGGCACCTTCGACTTCGAGGCGTTGCGGATCTTCTTGCCGAAGCGGTCGTCGGAGTAATCGATCTCGCAACGGACGAGATGATCTTCGAGATCCTCCACGAACGACTTGAGATACGGGGTGAATTCATCGGCGACGGGGATGCCCGTGACCTGCACGGGGGCCAGCCACACCGGGAACGCGCCGGCGTAATGCTCGAGCAGGATCGCGAAGAAGCGTTCGATGGAGCCGAAGAGGGCGCGGTGGATCATGACGGGCTGCTGATGGCTGCCGTCGGCGGCGACGTACTCGAGGCCGAACAGCTTGGGCTCGTTGAAGTCGAGCTGGATCGTGGAGATCTGCCAGGTGCGGCCGATGGCATCGCGGGCCTGGACCGAGATCTTCGGGCCGTAGAAAGCGGCGCCGCCCGGGTCGGAGACGAGCTCGAGACCGGATTCCTTGCCGACCTCCTCGAGGGTGGACGTGGCCTCCTGCCAGATCTCGTCGGATCCGACGAACTTCTTCGGGTCCTTCGTGGAGAGCTCGAGGTAGAAGTCGTTGAGGCCGAAGTCCTTGAGCACCTTGAGGATGAAGTTGAGGATGCTCTTGAGCTCGTCCTTCATCTGCCCGCGGGTGCAGTAGATGTGCGAATCGTCCTGGGTGAGCGCCCTCACGCGGGTGAGGCCGTGGACCTCGCCGCTCTTCTCGTAGCGGTAGACCATGCCGAATTCGAACAGTCGCAACGGCAGTTCGCGATAGGAGCGCTGGCGGGACTGGAAGATGAGGTTATGCATGGGGCAGTTCATGGGCTTCATGTAGTAGTCGACGCCCGGGCGGGTGGTGTTGCCCTGCTCGTCCTTCGTCTCGTCGAGGTGCATCGGCGGGAACATGCTGTCCTTGTACCAGCTCAGGTGGCCTGAGGTCTGGTAGAGCGCGGCCTTGGTGATGTGCGGGGTCTGCACGAAGCTGTAGTGCGCCTTGCGGTGCATCTCGCGCGAGTAGTCCTCCATGGCGTTGATGATGGCGGCGCCCTTGGGGTGGAACACGGGCAGGCCCGGTCCGATCTCATCGGGGAAGGAGAAGAGATCCATCTCCTGGCCGAGCTTGCGGTGGTCGCGCTTGGCGGCCTCCTCCATGCGGGTGCGGTAGGCCTTGAGCTCGTCCTTGTTCGGCCACGCGGTGCCGTAGAGGCGCTGCATGGTGGGGTTGTGCTCATCGCCGAGCCAGTAGGCGGCGGCGGAGCGTTCGATGGCGAACGCCTTGATGTACCGGGTGTTCGGCAGGTGAGGCCCCTTGCACAGGTCGGTCCATACGACCTTGCCGTCACGGTCGATGTTGTCGTACATGCTCAGCTCGCCGGTGGATACTTCGGTGGCCGCCTCGTCGTCGATTTCGGCTTCCTTCTTGCCGATGAGTTCGAGCTTGTAGGGCTGGTCGCGCTCCTCCTCGCGGGCCTCCGCTTCGGTCACCACGCGGCGACGGAAGGACTGCGACTGCTTGACGATGCGGCGCATATGCTGTTCGATCTGCTTGAGATCGTCGGGGGTGAAGGGGGTGTCGACGTCGAAGTCGTAGTAGAAGCCGTTCTCGATCACGGGTCCGATGCCGAGCTTGGCGTCGGGGCGGATCTCCTGCACGGCCTGTGCCATGACATGGGTGGCCGAGTGGCGCATGATGGCCACGCCGTCGGGGCTTTCGAGCCTGATCGACTCCACGTCGTCGCCGTCGTGCAACGGGGTGTACAGGTCGCGTGGCTCACCGTTGAGGCGGACCGCGATGATGTCCTTGTCCTGCGAGAAGAGTTCCACTCCGGTCTGGTGTGCATCCACCTCCTTCGCTTCGCCGTCGAGCTTGATGGAGATGGTCTGTTCCGCCATGAGATATGTCCTTTGCTATGGGGCCCGCGTTACAAGGTGCAGGCCTGGACTGTGAATCAACAGCACCACCCTAGGAATGCAACGGGACAATCCACGGGTGGTGCCGTTGGGACAGGCGCTAGCGGGCTCAGGCGGTGGCGGCGGCGAAACGCTCGGCGGCGTCCTGCCAGTTGGCGACATTCCAGAATGCGGAGACGTAGTCACCGCGCACGTTCTGGTAGTCGAGGTAGTAGGCGTGCTCCCAGACGTCGAGCTGTAGCAGCGGCGTCACACCGATGGGTGCGTTGCCCTGCTGATCGAAGAGCTGGAAGACGACGGGCCTGCCGCCGGTGTGGTCCCATGCCAGGATGGCCCAGCCGGACCCCTGCACGCCCAGCGCCGTGGCGTTGAACTGCGCCCTGAACTTGTCGAACGAGCCGAAGGCGTCGTCGATGGCCGACGCGAGTTCGCCTTCGGGGGCGCCTCCCCCGTCCGGCGACATGTTCTTCCAGAAGACGCTGTGGTTGAGATGGCCGCCCAGATTGAAGGCGAGATCCTTCTCGAGGCGGTTGATGTTGGCGAAGTCGTTGCGGTCACGAGCCTCCTGCAACTGTTCCAGGGCGGTGTTGGCCCCGGTGACGTAGGCCTGATGGTGTTTGTCGTGATGCAGCTGCATGGTGCGGCCCGAGATATACGGCTCCAAAGCGGAGTAATCATAGGGAAGGTCGGGAAGGGTGTACGTGGACATAGCGGCGTCCTTTCCATGAACGGGTGTCGAATGACCTCACCGTCAAGCGTATCAACAAGCCGTCGTTGGGAGCCTTGCTTCGCGATGTATTGCGCTCTGGGCGAGACGCGGCCGCGGAGGTCGCCGAAGTCAAGAGGGACGCCGGAGCCGGCCATGAACGATGCAGAAGAAGCCGAGATGGCGGACGGCCCACGGAAAATCCATAAGCGACGACACACAAGATGAGAAGGAAAGGAGAATACCGTGGGTGATGCAGGAATCGAACCTGCGACCCCTTCCGTGTGAAGGAAGTGCGCTAGCCGCTGCGCCAATCACCCTAAACCGACGACACCTGGAACCCAGACGACGTCACAGCCGAATTGCTTCAGCTAGCGTGGGCGATACAAGATTCGAACTTGTGACCCCTTCCGTGTCAGGGAAGTGCGCTACCACTGCGCCAACCGCCCGGGTCATGCTTACGTGGATGAAACCGATGGAATCAATCGCATCACGCAAGAGGTGGGTACGAGAGTCGAACTCGTCTATACGGCTTTGCAGGCCGCTGCCTAACCGCTTGGCTAACCCACCGATAGGTCGTCAACTCTTTCGGACCTCGAGCGGACAACGGGACTTGAACCCGCGGTCTCGACCTTGGCAAGGTCGCGCTTTACCAACTAAGCTATGTCCGCATATGTGCTCTTCAGTGGAAAACCCGCCGCCGAAGCACGAGTAACTACTATAACCACATCCATGACATTTGCAAATCGTGGGTGTTCCGGGCGTGTCAGCGTCGTTGTGAATCGTCGTGCTCCCCGGGATTCCAGGGTTAACGACGCCGTTATCCCACAGCCCATTCACCCGTGGCATAAGCGCGGATCGGGGTCCGGGCCCGCCGGTTACATTAGAAGGCATGACACAAGAGACGACATCACCGGGAGCCGTGATGCTCTGCGCGTTCGAAGGTTGGAACGACGCGGGGCAGGCGGTGACCAACGTGATCCATCATCTGGTATCCCGTTACGATGGGCGTGAGGTGCGTCATATTCGCTGCGACGGGTATTACGATTACCAGGCGGTGCGGCCCATGGCCTGCTCCGTGACGGGGCGGCGCAAGATCCTGTGGCCTCAGACGACGTTCTACGAGATCACCGTGGCCCCCGGAGTCCGCATCTTCGCTCAAATCGCTCCCGAACCGAACTACCGATGGCAGGAATACTGCAGGCAGAGCCTGCGCATCGCCGAGGAGTTCGACGTCGACCACATCGTCACCATGGGTGCCATGTTCGCCGACTGCCCGCATACGCGGCCATTGCCGCTCGATCAGTCGGACCGGGGATGCCAGTGCGATATGGACCGCGAATATAACGGTCCCGTGGGTATTCCCACGGTGCTTGACGATATGGCCTGTTCGCAGGGATGGGACACCACAAGCCTTTGGGTCTCGGTCCCCCAGTATCTGGGGGGCGACGAGTGCGCGCAGGCGACCTTGCAGATCCTCGACCGGCTGTCCGTGTTGCTCGGGGTCGATTTGGACGTCGGCGATCTGCCGGACCGGGCGAATCAGTGGAAGGCCCAGGCCTCGGTCCTCACCCGTTGCAACGACGAGCTCTCCTCCTACGTCCGCAATCTGGAGCGGGAATACGATCTGGCCAAGGTCGCCCACGACGTCGCCGATCTCGGTGCTCCACAGGCCGAGCAACTGGTGCGTGAGACCGAGGAATATCTCTCGAATATGGGAGACGGGCCTCGCCGCTGAGAGCCGTCCGTACTCCGGTGGCCATGCGTGTCTCTCCAATGACGCAGTAGACACGGATATCCATGATTCACCTATGGTTTGGGCCCGTCGGCATGCAATCCGACCCAAACCATAGGTGACCGTGTGATGTCGCGGTGCTACGCGCCGGTGACCACCCCGACGGCCGGCAGCACGCCGGAGATGATCAGCACGGCCACGACGACGGCCAAGGCGATGCGATAGATCGCGAAGGCCTTATAGGAGAACGTGGATACGAATTTGAGGAAGCCGATGATGACGACGTATCCCACGACGAAACTGACGATCGTGGCGGCGATCGTGGCACCCCAGCCGGGGAACATGACATCGGTGCGGTAGTTCTTCACGGCATCGATCGCCTCGAAGATGCCGGCTCCGAACACGGCGGGTATCGCCATGAGGAAGCTCACCCGCACCGCCGCCTCACGGGTGTAGCCCATGGCACGTCCGAAGGTGATGGTGCCGCCGGAACGCGAGACGCCGGGGATGAGCGCGAGCATCTGGCCGATGCCGAACACCAGGGCCTCCTTCAATGTCATGTCATCGATGGATTTGATCTGGCGCGAGCGCGCATCGGCGATCCACAGGAGAATGCCGAAGAGCAGCAGGACGGTGACGGTGATCCACAGGTTCCGGAGCGTCGTTTCTATGGTGTGTTTCAACAGCACCCCGGCGATCACGATCGGCAACGTGCCCACGATGATGTACCAACCGAGCAGGGCGTCCTTATCGCCGGCCCCCATGCGGTCGCGCCAATCCTTGGCGTTCCTCGAGAAGAGTCGGGAACCCCAGTGGGACAGGATGCGCACGATGTCGTGGCGGAAGTACAGGATGACCGCCAATTCGGTGCCGATCTGGATGATCGCGGTGAACGCCGCGCCCGGGTCCGACCCCAGCATGAGGTCGCCGATGATTCGGATATGCGCGCTGGACGAGACCGGCAGGTATTCGGTCAGCGCCTGCACCAGGCCCAACAGGACCGCCTGGAAGAAATTCATAACACCCCTCTTTGTGTCCGCCGCTTGGGAGGACTGCATTTGTGTCGTACAACGGTTCCACCATACTCATCGCCCGGCATAACCACACTCGTCCACGGTGCGATTGTCCCTCAGCCCACACACAATGAGAGCCGGTGGTCACGCCGCGCGGCTTGCGGTCCCCGGTGACGGTTCCGGGCGGGTCATCTCGGCGGGAATCGTCCCGGATTCTTTCCGCATGAGGTGATGTGGCCCGAGGAAAGGATGGACTATGGAACGGTATCGCAAAAGTCGAGCATTCGCGCCCCAGGGGTTCTTCGAATGCGAGGGGCGGGGCCTGCAGTGGATGGCCCAGGCGGAGCCTTCGGGAGGTCCCCGTGTCGTGAAGGTCTTCGATTGGTCCGACGATTGGCTCGACATCGAACGGGTCGAGTCTTGCTCCCCCACACCCAAGGCGGCGTATGAATTCGGTGCTGCCCTGGCCCATATGCACGATACGGGAGCACCGTCCTTCGGGGCCCCGCCCGAGGGGTACGACGGGGTGTGCTACTTCGGCCCCCTGCAGGATCCGGTGCCCATGGACACGGGATCCTGGAAGGATGCGGCCGCCTATCTTGCCGAGGGGCGGTTGTTGCCGATGGTGCGTCTGGGCATCCGGCGCGGGTCTCTCGACGACTCCGACCTGGCACTGACGCAGCGCGTGATCGACCGCCTGCCCGAACTGCTGGGGCGTGCCGCGGACGACAAGCCGGCGCGCGTGCATGGCGATCTCTGGAGCGGCAACGTCATGTGGACGGCCGACCGGGGCCGCACCGAAGCGGTGCTCATCGACCCGGCCGCGCACGGCGGTCATCGTGAGGAGGATCTGGCCATGCTGCATCTGTTCGGCATGTCGTATCTGTCCCAGATCATGGATGGCTACCAGTCCGTTCACCCGTTGAAGTCCGGGTATCGCGACCGCATCACCCTCTGGCAGCTGTATCCCATCGCGGGGCATTGCGTCTTCTTCGGTGGCGGCTACGTCAGTGAATACCGCTCGATGTGCCGGGCGCTGCTCGAACAACGCTGAACCGGGCGGTACCGTGTAGTGGGGTCCTGTTGTATGGCGGACGCAGCGTCGTGCCCGCCATACAACAGGAGAGGCGTCTAACCCAGTGCGCTCTTGAGCTTGCTGAAGAAGCCCTTCTTGCCCACCGTGGGCTTCGAACTCTGCGCGATGCGGCCCGCCCCCGAGTCGTGTGATTGCGCGAACCGTTCGATGAGTCCACGCTCATCGTCGTTGAGCTTCGTGGGGATGAGCACGTTGACGTGGGCGATGAGATCACCGCGCTCTTCGTTGCGACGCATCCGCGCCACGCCGAGGCCGCGGACGGTCACCGTCTGCTCGGGCTGGCAACCCGCCGGGATGGCGATGGTCTCTTCGCCGTCGAAAGTGTCGATGTCGACGTCGTGGCCGAGCACCGCCCAGCTCATGGGGACCTGAACCCAGCAGTGCAGGTCATCACCCTCACGCGTGAACCGCTTGTCCGATTTGACGCGGATGTCGATGTACAGGTCGCCGGCGGCCCCGCCGCCCTCACCGACCTCACCTTGGTTGGACAGACGCAACCGAGAGTTGTCCGCGATGCCGGCGGGCACGTTCACGCCGACCTCGCGTTGGCTGCGCACCCGACCGTGACCCATGCAGGTCTGGCACGGGTGGGTGATGATGGTGCCGTGGCCCTCGCAACGTTCGCAGGGCGCCGTGGTCATCATCTGGCCCAGCATGGTGCGCACGACCTTCTGGCGCGTGCCCCGGCCCTGGCAATCCGGGCAGGTCGAGGGCTTCTTGCTGTCGGCGGAACCGGATCCGCCGCACTGCGGGCACAGCACGAATGTGTTGATGGTGACGTGCTCGGTGCCGCCGAACACCGCGGTCTTCAGATCGATGGACATGCCGGCGAGGGCGTCGCGTCCCGGCTGGGTGCGTGGGACCGGCCCCTGGGAGCCGCCGCCGAACGCCCCGCCGAAGAACTGGCCGAAAATATCCCCCATGTCGCCCATATCGAAGCCCTGGGCGCCGTATCCGCCGGCGTTCGGGTCGTTGGGGTCGACGCCGGAGTCGTACATCCGCCGCTTGTCGCTGTCGGAGAGCACCTGGTAGGCGTTGTTGACCTCTTTGAACTTATCCTCGAATTCGGGGCCCGCGATATCGGGATGATACTTGCGGCTCATCTTGCGATAGGCCTTTTTGATCTCCTCGTCGCTCGCCGTGCGTTCGACGCCCAACACCTCGTAATAATCTGCCAATGCCTTGTCCTTCATATTGTCGTTCGGGAGTTATTGTGCCATGAACCGGGGTCAGTGCCCGTCGTCGTCCTCATCCTGGGCCAGTAGGCCGGTCAGGTATCGGGCCACCGTCCTGACCGCCGTCATGGTCGCGCCGTAGTCCATATGCGTCGGTCCGATGGAACCGACGAAGGCCACGGGATCCGCATGTTCGCCCTTGGCCTGGCGCTCCGAGCCCGTTTCCGTATCGGTGCCGGTCTCGTCCGCCGTCTCGGGGCTGCGTCCATAGCCACTGCTGACGACGGAGGCGTGGATGAGACCGGGGTTGTGCGTCTCGGAACCGATCGCCACGCCGACGCCGCCCTGGTCCTCCCCCAGCGTGCTCATGAGACGCATGAGCACCACCTGCTCCTCAAGGGCGTCGAACAGGGGCGCGAGGTCTCCGATGGTGCGTTGGTGCGCGAGCTGGGACGTGCCCGCCATATACAGGTCGCTGGTCTGTTCGTCGTCGGCCATGCTCGTCAGGGCGTCGGCCAACGCCCCGGCGAGCCGTCGTCTCGGCGACGAGAGGGTGTCGAGCGCCAACGTTCTGATCCGCTGCGCCGCCGTGAAGAGACGCAGGCCCGTGCAATCGGCGTTGATCAGCGAGCAGAAGTCGTCCAGATCCGATTGCGTGCAGGGCTCCGGCATCGTCAGCGTGTGCTGGGCCACGCCTCCCGTGTCCGTGATGACGACGGCGAGCAGACGCGAGTCCGACAAGGGGACGAGTTCGACGTGGCGCAGCGTGGATTTCGACAAGGAAGGCGAGGAGATGACGGCTACCTGTCCCGTGATGTCGGCCAGGATCCGGGCCCCGCGTTGCAAGGTGTCCTGCAGGCTCACCGACCCCCCGAGGAAGCGCGTGATGCCGCGTCGTTGCGCCTGGGTCAGCGGCACAAGCGTCGACAGCCGGTCCACGAAGTACCGGTAGCCGTGCTCGGTCGGTATACGGCCGGCGGAGGTGTGCGGCTGGACCAGATACCCCTCATCCTCGAGGGCGGCCATGTCGTTGCGTATGGTGGCGGAGCTCACTCCGAGATCATGGTGGTGTGCCAGTGCCGATGAGCCCACCGGTTCCTGTGAACGGATATAGTCTTCGATGACGGCGCGCAAGACCAGCATGCGACGTGAATGGACCATGGCCATGCTCCTCTCCCGGATTGCCTCGAATGCGTCGGCGCTCACGCTCGAGGGCGCCTTATACCTTGCTATTGTATTAGCACTCGATGTTACGGAGTGCTAATGCGTTCGTTCCTGGAGAATTCCGCACGTCTCGGATGTTCGGTTGTGAGCGTTCACCGGTGAGGTGTGCGCGAACACGCCTATCACTGGAATCCAAGTCGGCTGCGAAAGCTAGCATGGAGGTGCAATGTGAGGGCATGGACAGCACGGCATAAGCCGGAGGCGTCGGGCCCGAAGTATTGGAAGGAAAGTAGATCACATATGACCGATTTCACCTGGTCTGAACTGGACGAACGTGCAGTGAAGATGGCAAAGGTCCTCTCCGCGGACGCGGTCGAGAAGGCGGGCAGTGGCCATCCCGGCTCCCCCATCTCGCTGGCGCCGGTGGCGTACACGCTGTTCCAGCACTACATCAAGCACGATCCCAAGGACTCCGCATGGGCCGGCCGCGATCGTTTCATCCTCTCCGGTGGCCACGCCTCGCTCACGCAGTACGTGCAGCTGTTCTTCTCGGGCTATGACGTCACCCTCGACGATCTCAAGCACTTCCGTGGCGGCGCCGACACGCGCACCCCGGGTCACCCCGAGTATGGCCTGACCGACGGCATCGAAATGACCACCGGTCCGCTGGGCCAGGGCCTGGCCTCCGCCGTCGGATTCGCTTACGGACAGCGTTTCCAGCGCGGTCTGCTCGATCCCGAAGCCCCCGCCGGCACCTCGCCCTTCGACCACAAGGTCTGGGTCATCTGCGGTGAAGGCGACGTCGAGGAGGGTGTCTCCTCCGAGGCCAGCTCGCTCGCGGGCAACCAGGGTCTGGGCAACCTGACCGTGATCTTCGACGCGAACCACATCCAGATCGAGGGCGACACCAAGCTCACCTTCTCCGAGGATATCCTCAAGCGCTATGAGGCCTACGGCTGGTACACGGACGAGGTCAGCTTCGTCCAGCCCGACGGCTCCTACAAGGAGGACACGGAGGCTCTCGCCGCCGCGATCGACAAGGCCGAGCAGGTCACCGATCGTCCGAAGTTCATCAAGGTCGACAGCCTCATCGCATGGCCGACCCCGGGCAAGACGAATGATGAGTCCTCCCACGGATCGAAGCTCGGCACGGAAGCCGTAGCGGGCCTCAAGAAGGTTCTCGGCTACGATCCCGCCGTCAACTTCGCCATCGATGACGAAGCCCTCGCCCACGCCCGCAAGGTCGCCGATCGCGGCGCCGAAGCGCACCGTGAATGGGACGCCAAATTCGATGCGTGGAAGCAGGCGAACCCCGACAAGTACGCGCTGTACGAGCGTCTCGTCGCCGGTAAGCTGCCCGAAGGCTTCGACAAGGCCATCGATGATCTTGAGTCCTCCTTCGAGGCCGGTCCCAAGGTCGCCACCCGTAAGGCCTCCGGTGCGGTGATCAACGCCATCGCCGCCGTGATGCCCGAACTGTGGGGCGGCTCCGCCGACCTCGGTGGTTCGAACAAGACCAACATCGACGGCGCCAAGTCCTTCGGCCCGAACGCCGATGCGACCCGCACCTGGCCCGAGGTCTCCGAGTACGGCCGTCAGCTGCACTTCGGCGTGCGTGAGTTCGCCATGGGCGCCATCACCAATGGCATCCTGCTGGGCTCCAACACCCGCGTGTTCAACGGCACGTTCTTCCAGTTCTCCGACTACGAGCGTCCGTCCGTCCGTCTCGCCGCGCTCATGAAGGTCCCGAACCTGTACGTCTGGACCCACGATTCCGTGGCCCTGGGCGAAGATGGTCCGACGCACCAGCCGATCGAGCATCTGGCCACCTTCCGCGCCATGCCGCAGATGGAGGTCGTGCGCCCGGCCGACGAGTACGAGACCACTGAAGCGTATCGTCACTTCTTCGAGAAGGACAACACGCTGCCGACCGCCATGGTGCTCACGCGCCAGGGTGTCCCGACGCTCGCCGAGACCGCCGAGAAGGCCAAGGATGGCGTCAAGCGTGGCGCCTATGTGCTGGTCGATGTCGAGGGAACCCCCGACGTGATCATCATGGCCAGCGGTTCCGAGGTCCAGTGGGCCGTGGCCGCCGCGAAGACACTGGCCGGTGAGGGCGTCAAGGCCCGCGTCGTGTCGATGCCGTCCATGGAGTGGTTCGAGGAGCAGGACAAGGCGTACCGCGAGTCCGTACTCCCGGCCTCCGTCAAGGCCCGCGTCTCGGTCGAGGCCGGGGTTGCGATGCCGTGGTACAAGTACCTCGGCGGGGATGGCAAGGCCGTCTCCATCGAGCAGTTCGGCCTGCAGGGCGACGGTGCGCAGAACATGATTGATCTGGGCATCGATGAAGCGCATGTGGTGGCGGCCGCCAAGGCCTCCATCGCCGAAGCCAAGGCCTGAGACCATCCCGGTCGGGACGCACATTTTACCGATGTCGTCCCGACCGGATGCATCATCTGAAATTTCCATCAATAAGGAGTACATGAATATGAGTGAAGCAACGCAGCGCACCAGTGATTCCGGTGTCTCGATCTGGCTGGACGACCTGTCCCGCACCCGCATCGAGTCCGGTTCTCTCCAGGATCTGATTGCACATAAGAACGTCGTCGGCGTGACGACCAACCCCTCCATCTTCCAGAAGGCACTGAGCCAGGTCGGTCCGTATGACGAGCAGCTCAAGCAGCTCGGCAAGGTCGACGTCGAGACCGCCGTCCGTGAGCTGACCACCACCGATGTGCGCAATGCCACCGACATCTTCAGCGAGGTCGCCGAGAAGAGCGACTACGTGGACGGCCGCGTGTCCATCGAAGTGGACCCCCGCCTCGCCCATGACACCGAGACGACCAAGAAGCAGGCCGTTGAGCTGTGGGAGAAGGTCAATCGTCCGAACGCCATGATCAAGATCCCAGCGACCCTCGAGGGCCTGCCGGCCATCACCGCGACGCTGGCCAAGGGCATTTCGGTCAACGTCACCCTGATCTTCTCGCTCGAGCGTTACGAGCAGGTCATGGATGCCTTCATCGAGGGCATCGCCCAGGCCGCCGCCAATGGCCACGACCTCAAGCACATGGGATCTGTCGCCTCCTTCTTCGTGTCCCGCGTGGACACCGCCGTCGACAAGCTGCTCGAGCAGAACGGCTCCGACGCCGCCAAGGCTCTGGAAGGCAAGGCCGCCGTGGCCAACGCCCGCCTCGCCTACCAGCTCTTCGAGAAGAAGTTCGCCGAGGATCCGCGCTGGGCCGATCTCGAAGCCAAGGGCGCCAAGAAGCAGCGTCCGCTGTGGGCCTCCACCGGCACCAAGAACGCCGCTTACTCCGACTGCAAGTACGTCGACGAGCTGGTCGCCCCGTTCGTGGTCAACACCATGCCTGAGAAGACCCTCAACGCCCTCGCCGATCACGGCAACGGCGCCGAGAGCATCTCCGGCACCTACGAGGAGAGCAAGGCCGTCATGGACAAGCTCGCCGAGCTGGGCATCAACATCAAGGACGTCACCGATCAGCTCGAGTCCGCCGGTGTGTCCCAGTTCATCAACTCCTGGGATTCGGTGCTCGCCGACACCCAGGCCGGCATTGATCGCGTCAACGCCTGAATGACTCCCGGCATCGCCGATCGTTGATCGGCGGTACCTCGCATTGCGAATCGTCCCCCGTACATGTCCGTGTGGCATGTACGGGGGACGATTGCGTTTGGGGAATGGCTCAGTGCACATCGGCTCAGTGGGCAACGGCCAAGTGGGCAACGGCCGGCGAACATAGCACGGTGCCATAACACGGCACCGTGCATACTGGTCCACATGCATCGTCCGTGCGTACGGCACAGTGCACACGGACGATGTACACCGGTTTCCCTCGTATACGGTCCTGTACACCGGTTTCCCTCGTATACGGTCCTTGTACACCGGTTTCCCTCGTATACGGTCCTGTACACCGGTTTCCCTTGTGCACGGCCCCACTCGTGCACGTACCTTGTATATCGGGTTCTTGTCGTACCATGGCCCCCTCCGCACACGGCCCTTACATGTCACGGTACACACGGCCTGCACGTATCTAGAGCAAGGCTTCGATCCAGCGGGCCACGCCGTCGTCGTTGTTGGAGGGACAAATCCCGTCGGCGATGGCTTTGAGCTCCGGATGGGCGTTGGCGACCGCCACGCCGTATCCGGATCGGGAAAGCATGTCGATGTCGATGGTGTCGTCGCCGAAAGACACGGTGTCGTGTTCGGACACGCCAAGACGGCGGCACAGGGTGTCGAGGGCGTCACCTTTGTTCGCACGGGGGTTGGAGAGCATCCACATGATGCCTTCGCTGATGCTGACGGCGAAATCGGATGGTATGAGCGCGGCGAGTTGGTCTCGCTGCGATGCATCGGGCAGGATAATGATCTTGTCGGCCATGCCATCAGGCACATCGGTGAAATCCGTCAGCCGATACGACTGCGTCTGCCACAGTACACGCACATCGAAGTTCGTATAGCGCACGTCGTGCATCACGATGCCCAAGCGCAGCCCGGGCATCGCATCGAGCAGATCACGGCACACGGCGCAGCCCCGGCTTGCCGGGAAGCCCACTCGCAACAGATGACCGTCGTCGGGGGTGTCGGGGCCGATGAGCATCGCCTCGTCCGAATACGACGGTTTGGTGTCAATGAGCGCACCGTTGAGGTAGGCGCATGCGTCCACGGGGAGGCGATTGATCATGGGAAGTGCCGTGCTGACCGGCCGTGCGGTGGAGACTGCGAATTTGATGCCCTGGTCATGTGCGCGTTCGATGGCCGCGACGCAGCGGCCGGTCAGGAAGCGCTCCTCGAAACTCGCCGCATCGTGAAGCAACGTGCCGTCAAGGTCGGCGACGAGAAGCCGGGGCATGGGTCGTTTCGTGGTCATACCTGCTCCCCCAGTGACGATACGTCGGTGATGGTGTACTGTTCCTGATTGCCCATCATGTCAAGACACCGAGACGCGATCGCATCTGTCGGCACGAGATCGGCCTCCGGTCGTCGTTTCCGGCATGGTGAGACTTGGGAGCACGTCCTGCGCTGGCCTTCGAACATCGCATCCACCAGCGGTCCGCCTGTATTGTTGGTCCGTCAAAGTGATACCAGGATCGTCTGCGAGCGACGAGGATCGGTGAGTGTGCAACGAGTCGATAAGTGGCTGGTGCAAGTCTTCGCTGCACTGACACAAGTCGTCGGTTACCGCACAAGGGTCGACGATTGAGCGTCGCAAGTCGATGATTCACCGTCACAAGTCGACGATTGGGTGACAAAGATGGGCGATTGAGCGCCGCAAGTCTTCGGTTGACTGATGTAAGTCGTCGGTTCGCGCACCAAAATCGTCAGTTAGCCGACACAAGTCGACGGTTCGCGAACAAAGATCAGCGATTCAGTGGCACAAGTCGTCGGTTCGCATAGACAAGTCGGGTGATACGAAAATCGAGGGGCCATATTCCGCGGTTGTTTTTTGCTATCACCCGACTTGTCTGATCGGTATGAGACGCGGCCTTCCATGTTCCGGACACCCCGACGGACAACGGAACACAGTCCTTGGCCTGGGGAACGAAAGAGATGCCGTCAACGCATATGTCGAGGTTCGCGCCGCCGGGGTGGGGCCGAGTTGGCGCAGGCACAGGGCAAGATGCAGGAATAGGTTCGCGCCGCCGGGGTGGGATCCCAGGTTTTTAGGGCGGAGTGCATATTGCCGCGGACTTAGCGGGTGACGATGTGACTTACCGGTTCACGCGACGCGACGGTTCACGCGACGCGACGGTTCACGCGACGCGACGGTTCACGCGACTATCGGGACTCCACGACTCGAAACGTTCATAAGACTCACGTGAATCGCACGAAGCATTACGATGCATACGGCGCAGCGATTCACACCGCTCACACGACGACATACACAAAACGAAACGGGCATCGATATCGTCGATGCCCGCCATAGTAGTGCCGATGGAGTGGATAAATCGGCTGAAGTGATAATCAACTGATTTATGATTAGCTGAGTGGATAATCAGTTAATCAGCTAACTGGATAATCACCCGAGATTGAACCGTGACATGAGATCGAGCCCGATGGCCACGGCCACCCACAGGACCGCGATGATCACAGTCCAGCGGTTGAGGTTCTTCTCCGCGACGCCTGACGTGCCGGCATTCTGGGTGAGCCCGCCACCGAACATGTCGGACAGGCCGCCACCCTTGCCCTTGTGCATAAGAATCAACAAGGTGAGCAGCAGACTGAAGATAACGATTACGACGCGAAGCACCAGCTTCACTATGACCATGGCTGACACGGACGAACCTCCATAACGACGATACTTCTGCAAGGATACCCCAAGGTGCCGGACCAACGGGCCGACCCGGCGTGATTCGTGCGGCATGTTTCACACGGGATGCACGACATCAGCGGGTGGTCTTTACGGTGAGGCGGGCGATGCGCGCCAATTCCTCGACGTCGAGCGAGGCCCCGCCTATGAGGAAGCCGTCGACATCCGGTTCGGCGATGATCTGCGTGCAGTTCTTCGAGGTCACCGAACCACCGTAGAGGATGCGCACCACCTCGGCGACATGCGGGCCAAAGGTATCCCTGAGATCGTCACGTATCGCCTTCGCCGCGTCCTGTGCGGTCTGCGGAGTGGCCACCATCCCCGTGCCGATCGCCCATACGGGTTCGTAGGCAACGATCAGGCGCGCGGCCTCCTCGTCGGACAGGTCGCGCGTGACGTCGTGCGCCTGGCCCACGGCGAACTCCAGTTCGATGCCCTGGCGGCGTTCTTCGAAGCTCTCCCCCAGGCAAAGGATCGGCTGCATGCCGGCAGCGAGCACGGCGCGCACTTGGTCGACGATGTTGGCGTCGTCCTCCGGATGGTATTTACGGCGTTCGGAATGCCCCACGATGACGTAGCGGCATCCCAGACGAGCCAGCATATCGGCGGAGACATCCCCGGTGAACGCCCCTTGGGTGGTTACGGAGACAGATTGGGCGCCGTACGTGATATGCAGATGGTCGGCCTCGACGAGCACCTGCACGCTGCGCAGTGCCGTGAAGGCGGGGAACAGCGACACTTCGCAACGCCGGTAGTCGAACTTCGCGTCGCGAAGCAGCCAGGCGAACTTCTGCACGAAATAGGTTGCCTCGAGATGATCGAAATTCATCTTCCAGTTACCCGCAACCAATGGAACGCGCGTCGCGCTCATGCCCCGCCCCTGTCTTTCCTGTACCGCGGCCGTATCGCTCCTGCGATATGACTATCATGCTAGCAGACCGGCGTAGCCGGGTCGCAACCTCGAAGGCTTGAAGCCCCGGTCGTGACCCGGCTACGCCGGTCGCTTATGCTACTCCAGAACCGACAGGCCCGGGAGCGTCTTGCCTTCGAGGAACTCGAGCGAGGCGCCGCCACCTGTGGAGATGTGCGAGAAGCCGTCCTCCGGGAAATGCATGTTGCGCACCGCGGATGCGGAGTCGCCGCCGCCGACGATCGTGAAGGCGCCTGCGGCCGTCGCGTCGACCAGCGCCTGGGCCACGGCCCGGGTGCCTTCGGCGAACTGCGGGACCTCGAAGACGCCCATCGGCCCGTTCCAGACAACCGTGCGGGAATCGACGATCTTGTCGTGGAAGAGCTTGGCGGACTTCGGTCCGATGTCGAGTCCCATCTTGTCGGTGGGTATGGCGGCGGCGTCGACGACCTCGGGGTTGACCGGGGTGTCGCCCGCCGGGAACCCGGCGTTGACGACGATGTCGACGGGCAGTACGAGTTCGATGCCGTTGCGCTCGGCTGTTTCGATGTAGCCCTTGACCTTCTCGAGCTGGTCCTCCTCGAGCAGGGAGGTGCCGACCTCATAGCCCTTGGCCTTGAGGAAGGTGTAGGTCATGCCGCCGCCGATGATGAGGCGGTTGGCCTTGGTGAGCAGGTTCTCGATGACACCGAGCTTGTCGGAGACCTTGGAACCGCCGAGCACGACGGTCAGCGGGCGCTGGGGGTTGTCGGTCGCCTTGGACAGTGCCGTGACCTCCTTTTCGACCAGCAGTCCGGCCGCCGAAGGCAGGTCGGCAGCCACGTCGTAGTTCGATCCCTGGGCGCGGTGCACGACACCGAAGCCGTCGGAGACGAAGACGTCCGCCAGAGCGGCGAGTTTCTTGGCGTAGCCCGCGCGGACGGCGGCGTCCTTGCTGGTCTCCTCGGGATTGAACCTGACGTTCTCGAGCATGACCACGTCGCCGTCGGCCATGCCGGCCACGGCGGCCTGGGCGGCCGGACCGTAGGTGTCGGCGGCCAGCGGGACCGTGATACCGAGCAATTCGCCGAGGCGGGCCGCGACGGGTGCCAGGGTAAGGTCGGGGACGACCTTGCCCTTCGGACGGCCGAGATGGGCCATCAGGATGACCTTGGCACCTTGCTCGCGCAATGCCTTGATCGTAGGCAGGGCGGCCTTGATGCGGCCGTCATCGGTGATCGTCGTGCCGTCTAGCGGGACGTTGAAGTCCGCACGCACCAGCACACGCTTGCCCTGGAGATTGCCGAGATCCTTGAGAGTCTTCATAGATATCCTTTCCTAACCGTCCGATCGAGCGTCGCCGCTGACCGTCCGGGAAGAGTCCGACGTGATGTACGCCACACTGATGATACAAGCCGCAATGAACAAGGCGCCCGCGGCGCGGGATGCGTCACGGGCGCCTGGGGCAAGCGGTGTTCGTCGGTTCAGTCGTTCTGCATGCGTGCCTTGCGCGTTTTGTCGCTCAGCTGCAGGAGACGCCGGATGCGGCCGGCGATGGCGTCCTTCGTGATGGGCGGATCCGCGAGGCGGCCGAGTTCCTCCAAGCTCGCATCGGGGTGGTTCAGACGCAGTTGACCGGCGTTCTTGAGATTGTCGGGCATGTCGTCGCCCAGTATCTCGAAAGCCTTGCGCACCTTCTCCCCCGCCTCCGCGGCGGCCTTGGCGCTGCGGCGCATGTTGGCGTCATCGAAGTTGGCGAGGCGGTTCGCCTTGCCTCTCGCTTCGCCGTCCGAACGCTTGCCGGTCCATTCTCGCGCCGAACGGGAGGCCCCCATGATGATGAGCATGCGTTCGATGGCGTCGGGGTCGCGTAACGTGACCCGCTCCGAGCTGCGTACCTGTCGGGCCCTCGCACTGATGCCCAGTCTGCGGGCGGCCCCCTGCAGGGCCAGTGCGGTCTCGTGGGTTGGGCAGATGATCTCCAGGTAGCTGGCCTTGCCCGGGTCCGAGATGGCGCCTCGAGCGAGGAAGGCACCGCGCCAGGCTGCCTTGATCTGTGCGATGTTACCGCTCACGATATCGGCGGGCAGGCCCTTGACCAGACGCATGCGGCGGTCGAGCAGCCCCGTCTGCAGGGCCAGTGCGGTGGCCCCCCGTTCCACGAAGACGTCATAGCGCCGGACGACGCCGCCCGGTGTCTGTCGTGCTGCCTCCCGGACCACGGCCTCCTTCTGGAAGTACGCCGTGATGGTTCGCTCGAGCCAGGATGCCGCCGCGGGAGAATCGAATTGTGCCCGTATGATCGCCTGGTTGTTCACGGGTCGCAACCCGCCGCCAAAACGCATCATCGCCGAGGCCTGCGCCATTTTTGCAGCCGGCGAATCGTTGTCGATTGCAGCGAGTTCGTCTTTGACATCGTCGAGAAGTGCCAAGAACCGACCTCCTACTTCCCTTATATTCCGTGCCCGGACTGATTCATGAAACGCCGTACCGGGCTTTTGCCACGGCTTTCTGTGATATCGAATGTGTTGGACAAGACCATCGTAAGCATCCAGCATACGAACATGATTATCTCACGCTCCGACCCCGCCCACGTTCTTCATGCGACGTCCGGATGCTGTCGCCGATGCAGTTCCCGCGCCGATACGGTCACGGATAGGCCATGCTTGCGCAGCCGCTTCGCGAGTGCGTCGCTCATGGCCACGGAGCGGTGCTGGCCGCCGGTGCATCCGATCGCTATCGTCACGAAATGCTTGTCCTCGCGGGCGTACCCTCGTATCGCGATGAGCACGGCCTTCTCGTAGGCGTCGAGGAACTCCGTGGCCCCCTCGCTGCCGAGGACGTAGTCGCTCACCGGGGCGTCCTGACCGTTGAGTTCACGGAGGTTGGGTACCCAGAAGGGGTTCGGCAGGAACCGGACATCGGCCACGAAATCCGCGTCCAGAGGGACGCCGTATTTGAATCCGAAGCTGAAGATATGCACGGCGACGGTTGAAGGACCCGAACCGAGCAGCGCTTCGTACAACGTCGTCGAGAGCTGGTGGATGCTCAGATTGGAGGTGTCGATGACCGAATCGGCGCGCTCCTTGAGGTTGGACAGCAGCTCCCGCTCCTCCATGATGCCGTCGATGAGGCGGTTGCCATGCTGCAGGGGATGCGGGCGTCGTACCGATTCGTAGCGCTTGATGAGGACCTCGTTGCTGGCGTCGAGGAACAGGATGCGCGTCTTGACGCCCAGATCGTCGAGATGGCTGAGCACGGCCGAAAGATCGTCGAAGTAGCTGCGTGACCGCACGTCGATGACGGCGGCGAGCCGGTGGACCTTGGAAGCGGACGCCGTCATCATGTCCACCAGCGGTACGAGCAGTTTCGGCGGCATGTTGTCGACCACATACCAGCCCATGTCCTCCACGCTGTCCGCGGCGCGCGATCGCCCCGCCCCGCTCATGCCCGTGATGAGGAGCACCTCGAATTCATCGGCCGGTTTCGGGTCGTCGGGCCGCTCGCCACGCCGCACCGCTCCGGTGCCGCGTTCCTTCCCTGCATCCGCCATGCTCACATTGCCTCCCATAACGCTGTTCTCATTGCATTCTCCAGTACGACGTCGACCTCGTGCCCATCCGTCGGTGAGAATCCCTCCCGGGGCCATGACACGGTTCTCGGATCCCCGCCGCGACTCGTCGCCGTCATACGATGCACCTGACCGATCGCCTGATACAGCAACATCTCCTCGCCGCCAATGCTCAGGCCGCCGGCCTGCGACCACCTGTGGCCCAACAGGCTGGGATGGGGGTCGTATGCCACGTCCAGCAGCATCGCGCCGCGCTTCGGTGTGAGGGGAGCCGTTCCGTCCTGTGCGGTCACATTCCCGGTCGTCTCAGGGGCGACGCGCCGGGCCAGGGGGTCCGCCGCATGGGCGGGCAGGGTGCTGATGACAATATCGGCTTCGGCGATGCATCGTAGTGACCCGTCCAGCACCGTCGTTTCCAGCGTCATCCGGTCCGAGCGCTGCCGTGCGAAGTCGCGCAGCGTCGTCCTCGATTCGGGATGCCGCGCCGCGACGACGACATGCAGGTCGCGTGCCATCATGCTGACGGCGGCCAAGGCGGACAAGGCGGTGTTGCCGTTGCCGAGGATGACCACGTCAAGGCGATCGCCGACCGGTTGTACGCTCCCCCGGCTGTGTTCCCGGGCATGGGACAGGGCCAGACGAATCCCGTCGACATCGGTGTTGAACAGGAGCGGCCCATCATCCCCTCCGAGGACCACGGTGTTTGCCACGCGCAGTTCGCTGCTCCATCGATCGCATGGGGTGCCAAGAGTCATGACGGTGCGTTTGAGGGGCATGGTCAGGCTCAGCCCCGCCCACCCGTCATCAAGCGCCGACAGGAAGGCGGGCAGCCCATCCTCGTCCATTTCGATGCGATCGTAGCGCCATCCCCTCAGGTCGAGCACCCGGTACGCGGCCTGATGCAGGACCGGGGACAACGAATGCCCAATCGGCTTGCCCAGCACGGCGCAACGACGGTTTTCGTCAATGGGCATGACGCGCTCCTCTCCCCACGGCATCCAGAGCCGTGGTCTCCACCGGCCCCATGCTACTCGGCGCGATGCAATGCCTGATGTATCGTCTCGGCCCGGCTGCGGCCGATGCCGTCGACCCGCTCGAGGTCCTCCACGCTCGCCTTACGCAACTCCCTGACGGAGCCGAAAGCGGCCAGGAGCCGTTTCTGGTAGGCGATGCCGATGCCCGGTATGTCATCGAACGCCGATCGCAGCGATCCCTTCCTGCGCACCTGACGGTGGTAGGTGATGGCGAACCGGTGCGCCTCGTCGCGGACCCGCTGCAACAGATACATGCCTTCGGACTGACGTTTGAGGATGATCGGGTATTCGTCATCGGGCACCCACACCTCCTCGAGACGCTTCGCCAAACCGCATACGGCCACATCGTGCACGCCGCTGTCGTGCAACGCGCGGGCCGCCGCCAGGACCTGGGGCCTGCCGCCATCCACCACGATGAGGTTCGGGGTGTAAGCGAAGTGATGCGGGGCGGCGTTCTGGGCCACCACTCTGTCGCCCAGTTCCGCGCCGTGGCCTCGCCTCCGGTCGTCCGCTGTGGATCGCTCTGTGCGCTCATTCCCGTGGCTGACAACTCCGGTGCCGGCAGCGACTGTGCCGGTTGTGCCGTTCCCGGTTGTGCCGTCACTGGTCACGCTGGGCGATGCGGCGGCTTTCGCCGTGCCGATCGCCGCCGGGCCACCGTTGGCACGCCGCGGTTCGGGCGCCGACCCCCCGTGTCCGATGCTCTCACCGGAATCACCGGCTATATTGCCGTGCTTGAACCGTCGGGTCAGCGTCTCGTACATGGCGCTCAGATCGTCGAGCGCCCCCTTGCCGTCCTCGCCGCGGATGGCGAAACGACGGTATTCGGATTTTCGGGCCACGGCGTCCTCGAACACCACCATGGAGGCGACCTGGAAGGCGCCGCCGATCGTGTTCGAGATGTCGTAGCATTCGATGCGTAACGGCGCCTGTTTGAGCCCCAGGGCCCGGGCGACGTCGTTCATGGCCTCGGTCCTGGCGCCCAGGTCGGCGATGCGGTTCATCTTGCTGCGTTGCAGGGCCTGCGCGGCGTTTTCGTTGGCGCGCTCCATGAGGGTGTGCTTCTCCCCCCGGCTCGCGACGTGGATGGCGACGTTGGCCCCGCGCAGGCCGCGCAGCCACTGTTCGAGCTGGGCCCGGTGCGCGGGCTCGACGGGCACGATGATCTCCGGTGGCACCGGGGATATCGGGGCGAGCAGGTCGGCGCGTCCGGTCTGCTCCTGGCGTTCGCGCCGTGACCTGGTCGCCTGGGCCCGGGCCGTGGCGTCGGTGGCGGTCAGGGATTGCGTGGACCCGACCGCGTCGCGTTGCTGGGAGATGGTGATGGTGCCGGGAGTGGACAGCGCCGGGCTCGGGTCGATGCTGGCGTCAGGATCACGTCCGTTCCCCTGTTGTGCGGTGCCGTCACGGTCGTCCGGGAGGTTCGCGTCGTCCGTGACGGCAGCGTCTTGGTACAGGGGCCGTGGCGTCGGCGGCGGCGAGGGGATGTTGAGCGGCAACGCCGGTCGTTCGGCGTCGCGATCCTTGGTCAGATCGGTGTACACCTGCACGATGAGATCGGCCATGAGATCGGCGTCGGCGATGTCCTCGACCCGCTCGACGCTCCAGTTGCGTTCCCCCCGTATCGATCCCGCCCTGACGAAGAACGCGTGGATCGAGGCCTCGAGTTCGTCGCTGCGCAGGCCGAAGACGTCGATGTCCGTGTCGGAATCGAAGACGACGGCGTTCTGTTCGCCGACGGTTCGCAGCATGGCGATCTGATCACGCAGGCGCGCCGCGCGCTCGAATTCGAGGTCTGCGCTCGCCCGCTTCATGTCCTGGGTGAGCTGGCGGATGAAACTCGGTCCGAGCCGCCCCGTCAGCACGCCCACCAGCCGCTCGCAGTCGCGGCGGTGCTCGTCGAGTCCGATGCGACCCACGCACGGTGCCGAACACTTGCCGATGGAGGCGAGCAGGCACGGGCGACCCGACAGCTTGGCCCGGTTGAACACCGCCGGGGTGCAGGAGCGCACCGGGAAGGTCTTGAGCAGCATGTCCAGGGAATGGCGCAGGTCCCACACTTTCGCGTAGGGGCCAAAGTACCGGGTGTCATGCCGCTTGCGGTTGCGCGTCACCCACACCCTGGGCACCTCCTCCCCCACGGAGACGGCGAGGTAGGGGTAGGTCTTGTCGTCGCGGAACACGACGTTGAACCGGGGGTCGAACTCCTTGATCCACGTGTACTCCAAGGTGAGCGCCTCGAGCTCGGTGCCGACGACCGTCCATTCCAGGCTGCGTGCCGTGAGCACCATGGTCTGGGTGCGTGGATGCAGCTGCTGCAGCGGCTGGAAGTAGTTGGTCAGCCGGTTGCGCAGGTTCTTGGCCTTGCCCACGTAGATGACGCGGCCCTCGGCGTCCCTCCACTTGTAGACGCCTGGTTTGGCGGGGATGTCGCCGGTCTTGGGTCTGAACAGGTCGCGTGAATCGCCGAGTTGTTTGGCGGTCTTGCGCCATTCACCCGGGCTGTGCCGTTCGAAGACGCCGTGGCTCATCGCCGCGTACCCTCCTTCAGCATGGGCGCGAGGAACCGGCCGGTCCAGCTCTCCTTGTGCTGTGCCACCTGCTCCGGGGTGCCTTCGGCCACGACGGTTCCGCCGCCGTCGCCTCCTTCAGGGCCCAGATCGATGAGCCAGTCGGCCGATTTGACGACGTCGAGATTGTGTTCGATGACGATGACCGTGTTGCCCTTGTCGACCAGGCCCTGCAGCACGATGAGCAGCTTACGCACGTCTTCGAAATGCAGACCGGTGGTCGGCTCGTCGAGGATGTACACGGTGTTGCCGGTCGCCCGCCGTTGCAGTTCCGTGGCGAGTTTGACGCGCTGAGACTCCCCGCCGGAGAGGGTGGGCGCCGGCTGGCCGAGGCGGATATAGCCGAGCCCCACCTGGGTGAGGGTGTCGAGGTAGCGCGAGATCGAGGGATAGGCCTTGAAGAACCGCGCCGCCTCCTCGATGGGCATGTCGAGGACGTCGGAGACGGTCTTGCCGTTGTACTTCACCTCGAGCGTCTCGCGGTTGTAGCGTTTGCCGTGGCATTCCTCGCATTCGACGTAGACGTCGGGCAGGAAGTTCATCTCGATCTTGAGCGTGCCGTCGCCGTGGCACGCCTCGCAGCGGCCGCCCTTGACGTTGAACGAGAAACGGCCGGGCCCGTAGCCGCGCACCTGCGCCTCGGGCGTCTTGGCGAACAGCGTGCGGATCTTGTCCCAGACCCCCGTATAGGTCGCGGGGTTCGAACGCGGGGTGCGTCCGATGGGGTTCTGATCGACGTGGATCACCTTGTCACAGGCGGAGACCCCGTCCACCCGCCGGTGCTTGCCGGGCACGATGCGGGCCCCGTTGAGCTTGTTGGCCAGGACGGGGTACAGGATCGAGTTGACGAGCGTCGATTTGCCGGAACCCGAGACGCCGGTCACGCAGGTCATGACGCCGAGAGGGAAGTTGACGTCGATGTCCTTGAGGTTGTTCTCTCGTGCGCCCACCACTTTAAGCTGCTTCGTCTTGCGCACGCGCCTGCGGTGTTCGGGCACCTCGATGCGACGCCGACGGGCGATGTAGTCCCCCGTGATCGAACGGCTGGCCTCCACGAGGTGTCGGGCCGGGCCGGAGTAGACGACCTCGCCGCCGTGTTCGCCGGCGCCCGGCCCGATGTCCACGAGCCAGTCGGCCCGCTCGATGGTCTCCTCGTCGTGTTCGACGACAATCAGGGTGTTGCCCAGGTCGCGCAGGTGGTGCAGGGTCGCGATCAGCCGTTCGTTGTCACGCTGATGCAGGCCGATGGACGGCTCGTCGAGCACGTACATGACCCCCACGAGGCCCGAACCGATCTGGGTGGCCAGGCGGATGCGCTGCGCCTCGCCGCCGGAGAGCGTCTTGGCCGCCCTCGCCAGGGTGAGGTAGTTGAGCCCCACGTCGTTGAGGAAGCCGAGTCGGGAGCGGATCTCCTTGAGCACCTCGCCGGCGATCTTCGCGGCTGCGCCGTCCAGATGCAGGTCCGTGGCCCACTGCAGGCTGCGTTGGACCGGCATCTCGCTCACCTCGGCGATGGACCGGTCCCCTACGGTCACGGCGAGCACCTCGGGCTTGAGCCGGCGGCCGTGGCATGACTGGCAGGGCACTTCGCGCATATACGACTCGTAGTACTGCTTCATCTGCTCGGAATCGGTTTCGTCGTGGCGGCGCATGAGGGTGCGCACCACCCCTTCGAATCCCGTGGAGTACTCGCGCAGCCGTCCCCAGCGGTTGCGGTAGGAGACCTTGACCTTGAAGTCATGGCCGTACATGATCGCATGGCGTGTCGCCTCGGGCAGCTTGCGCCATGGGGTCGCCATGTCGAATCCCATGTCCTCGGCGAGGCCCTCGAGCACATGCCGGTAGTATTCGCCCGAGGTCTTGGTCATGCCCCAAGGCTCGATAGCCCCGTCGGCCAGGCTCTTGTCGGGGTCCGGGATGACCAGTTCGGGGTCGATTTCGAGTTTGTAGCCGATGCCGGTGCACTCGGGGCAGGCGCCATACGGTGCGTTGAACGAGAATGTGCGCGGCTCGATCTCGTCGATCTCGAGTTCGTGGCCGTTCGGGCAGGCGCGGCGTTCGGAGAACGGACGGCGCCGCTTGGGGTCGTGCTCGTCGAGGTCGACGAAATCGACGACGATGCGCCCTTTGGCGAGCTTGAGCGCGGTCTCGATGGAATCGGTGAGCCGCTGGCGGACACCGTCCTTGATGACCAGACGGTCGACGACGACCTCGATGGTGTGTTTCTTCTGTTTCGTGAGTGTGATGTCATCGGACAGCTGACGCATCTCGCCGTCGATCAGGGCACGGGCGTACCCGTCGGACCGCAGCAGCTCAAGCAGGTCCTGGAACTCGCCCTTGCGGCCACGCACCACCGGTGCCAGCACCTGGAACCGTGTGCGTTCGGCAAGGTGCAACAGACTGTCCACCATCTGCTGCGGGGTCTGCGAGCTCACCGGCTCGCCGCAGACGGGGCAGTGCGGGATGCCCGTGCGGGCGAAGAGCAGCCGCAGGTAGTCGTAGATCTCGGTGATGGTGCCCACGGTAGAACGGGGGTTGCGGTTCGTGGTCTTCTGGTCGATGGAGACGGCCGGGCTCAGTCCTTCGATGAAGTCGACGTCAGGCTTGTCCATCCGGCCGAGGAACTGCCGGGCATAGGCGCTGAGCGACTCGACGTAGCGCCGCTGGCCCTCCGCGAACAGCGTGTCGAAAGCCAGGGAGGATTTCCCCGATCCCGACAATCCGGTGAACACGACCATGCGGTTGCGCGGTATCTGCAGGTCGACGTTCTTGAGATTGTGCTCGCGGGCCCCCTGCACGGTGATCTTCATGTCGTTCGGGACCTTCGAGATATCCGCTATGAGCGAACCGTTCTCCCCCACAAGCGGCGCCCGTTCGATGAGTCCGGCGATGAGCGACTCGCCCTCCTCGCGCCGCTCCTGCACGTCCATACTCGCCCGAGCCGCCTGCTCCGGCCGTTCCGCCGTCGATGCTGTTGTCGTCACCGCTGCCTCCGCTTCGATATCCATCGTGCTCAGGATACCGCATATCGAGGCAACGTTCGAACAGTTGTTCGATTCCGGTCGTTCCGTGGTCCGATTCGCACCCCATGCGTATCATGGTCGTTTGGATTCTGTGCCGGCCGGGTCTCCGGCCGCACAATTGCGGCGATACGCCGGACGGATGCGGCGCACGGCGTCGCGTGCTTCGGCGGACAGCCATCATACGGAAGGACGATTGGGCAGGGCATGGCTATCGAAGGACAAGGGCTTGAGATTCAAATCGGCGCTCGCACATTGCTGCACCCCACGGACTTCCATGTCGTCCGCGGCGACAAGATCGGTCTGGTCGGTCGCAACGGTGCAGGCAAAACCACGCTGACCCGTGTGATCACCGGCGATATGCTCCCCGCATCAGGCCAGGTGCGCGTCACCGGCCATCTCGGCTATCTGCCGCAGGACACCCATGCGGCCGATCCCGAGCAGACGGCGCTCGACCGCATGATGAGCGCGCGTGACATCGCCTCCATCATCGTGCGGCTCCGTCGTGCCGAGAAGGACATGACCAGCCCCGACTCCGATGTCATGACCAAGGCGATGGACCGCTACGACAAAGCCATGCAGGACTTCGAGAAGGCTGGTGGATACGCCGCGCAGTCCCAGGCCATCTCCATGGCCGACAGCCTCGGCCTGCCCCAGAGCGTGATGCAGCAGAAGCTCGGCACCCTCTCGGGCGGCCAGCGCCGCCGCATCGAGCTGGCACGCATCCTCTTCTCCGACGCCGATACCCTCATTCTCGACGAGCCGACCAACCATTTGGACGCCGACTCCATCGAATGGCTCCGTGGTTATCTCAAGCGTTTCGAGGGCGGGTTCCTTGTGATATCCCATTCCACGGAGCTGCTCGACGAGGTGGTCAACAAGGTGTGGCATCTCGACGCCCAGCTCGGGGCGATCGACATGTACTCCCTCGGCTGGAAGGCCTATCTGCACCAGCGTGTCGTCGACGAGGAGCGCCGACGCCGCGAGCGCGAGGTGGCCGAGAAGAAGGCGGATCGCCTGATGAAGCAGGGCATACGCCTGCATGCGAAGGCCACGAAGGCCGTCGCCGCGCAGAACATGATGCGTCGCGCCGAGCGACTCCTGTCGCAGACGAGCGAGGCCGAGCGCAAGGAGAAGGTCGCCGACATCCGCTTCCCCGAACCGGCGCCGTGCGGACGCACACCGATCACCGCCAAGGGCATTTCGAAGGCCTACGGATCCAACATCGTGTTCGCCGGGATCGACCTCGCGATCGACAAGGGGTCGCGCGTGGTGATCCTGGGATACAACGGCGCCGGCAAGACGACCACGTTGCGCATCCTCGCCGGCGAGGAGACGGCCGATACGGGCGACGTCGTCTACGGGCACGGCTGCAAGATCGGCTATTTCGCTCAGGAGCACGACACCCTCGAACTCAACGCCACGGTGCTTGAGAACCTGCAGCATGTGGCCCCCGAGCTCGATGACACCCACGCCCGCTCGATCCTGGGCAGCTTCCTGTTCTCGGGTGAGGACGCGATGAAACCCGCCAGTGTCCTGTCGGGCGGTGAGAAGACGCGTCTGGCGCTCGCCACCTTGGTGACCTCGCGGGCGAACGTCCTGCTGCTCGACGAGCCGACGAACAACCTCGATCCGGTGTCTCGCGACGAGATCCTCAAGGCCATCGCGAAATACGAGGGCGCGATCATCCTGGTGACCCACGATGAGGGCGCCGTGGAGGCGCTCAATCCCGAGCGCGTCCTGCTCATGCCCGACGGCGACGAGGACCTGTGGAACGACGAATACCTCGACCTCGTGGCCGAGGAGTGAGACCGGCCACCGGACACCCCGACGGTGGGATCCGCACGCCGCACCTTCGTTGCGCAGCCGACTAGAATGAAGGCACGCAACCAAAGGGGTCGATATGATACACCATGGGGATTCAGTCCGGCGGCGGGCCTTGCGCCATGCCGCCTTCGACGTGGCGACGGTGCGCGCGATGGAGGCGCCGTTGTTGCGCAGCGGCGTGCCGCTTATGAGCATGGCGGCCGCGGCCGCGGCACGTGTCGTGCTGGCGTTGCTCGACGATATGGATGTCGACACCCATGAGGCAGGCGTCGTGTTGCTCGCCGGTGCCGGGGACAACGGCGGCGATGGTCTGCTCGCGGGTGCGCGGCTGCTGGGCGAGGGCGTGGCGGTCACGGCGGTGACCGTGGGCAGAAGCGCGCATGCGGCCGCGTTCTCCTCGTTCGTGCGTGCCGGCGGCAGCGTGTTGGTCCTCGATCAGGCCTCGACCATACCCGGCTGTGCTTCGGGATTCGGCGCCGGTGAGGCGGGCGAGCGCCTGCACACCGCCATCGGACTGGCTCAGGACGCCGATGTGCTCATCGATGCGATGACCGGCATCGGCGTAAGCGGGGCTTTGCGCGGCATTCCGGCGGCGCTAGCCAAGGCGCTCGGCCGCGATGGCGGTGTCCCGGACCGCCCGGCGATGGGCGATGCGGCGCATGACGACGATGATGCGCCGCTGGTCGTGGCCATGGACACCCCTTCGGGCATCGGCGTCGACGACGGTACCCTGCCGGGGCCATACATTCCCGCGGATATGACCGTGATGTGCGGGGCGCTCAAACCGTGCGCGATGCTGCCGCCGGCCGCCTATGCCTGTGGAACGGTGTATCTGGCGGACTTCGGGTTCGACCTGCATGGGCATGATCCCGCGGTGCGCGCCATGGACGGTGCCCTCGCCGCACGATCGCTGCGTCTGCCCCGGCTGCAGGACGCCAAATATTCCCGCGGCGTCACGGGACTGATCACCGGCTCGACCCGGTACCCTGGGGCGGGTGTGCTGACGACCGATGCCGCCGCCCATGCGAATATCGGCATGGTGCGTTACATGGGTCCCTCCCGTGTCCAGGACATGGTCCTCACCCGCGTGCCCGAAGCGGTGCTCGGCAAAGGGCGCGTGGAATCATGGGTCGTGGGTTCCGGAGTGCCTTCCGCGCAGGATCCGCAAGCCCATGCCGACACCCAGCGTGAGATCATCACGGCGCTTCTGGCCCATTATGATGTCGGTGAATACTCCACGGACGATCCCCGTGACGCAGATCCAAACGACGACGACGCGGATGACGCCGGATTGCACGATGAGGTCCCGGGCGGCGACGCCGAGGATGGTGACGCCCCGTTCGCGAACGGATCCGCAGGCTATGCCATGCCGCCGATCTGCGTGGATGCGGGCGCACTGGACATACTGCCCTCCCGCGTGCCGCCCCAGGTCGTCATCACCCCCCATGCCGGTGAGCTGGCCGCATTGCTCTCCTTGCGCGGCGAGGCCCTGTCGGCGGCCGATGTGTTGGCCGATCCCTGGTCCTGGGCGAAGCGTGCCCACGAGATCACCGGGGCCACCGTGGTGCTCAAGGGTGCGATCACCCTCGTCGTTGGCGATCATGAAGACGGTGGCGTCGTCACCCTGGTATCGGGTGCGGCCCCGGCGTGGCTGGGCACCGCCGGTGCGGGGGACGTACTTGCCGGCACGATGGGAGCCCTGCTGGCCCAACAGGACGGCGAGCTGCAGGAGGACGCCGACGCGTGCGTCGAAGCGGCCGCTGCCGCCTGCTACATCCACGGACGCGCGGCTGCCCTGGCCAGCGGCAGCGGCCAGCGCGGCTGGAGCGAGCCGACAATCGTCCGCATCCCCGTTCCGGCGCCCGCGATGAACGCCGCTCTCAGTGACGCCGGCCTCGGTGTCGGCGCCGTCGACATCGACGACCTGAGCGATGACGATGCCGTCGATGCCGTCGGAAGCGACATGGATGACGACCTGGGGATGGACGAGGTGCCCGTCGGTCACCCGATCGTGGCTCACGATCTCATCGCGGCCCTCCCCCGCGTTGTCTCGGGGCTGCTGGGATGATGAACGCATGACCGATACCCCCGCATCCCCCCGCTGCACCGACGTCGTCTTCGATTTCTGCGGCGTGCTCATCGACTGGCAATGCGCCGCGTGCCTGCGGGGTCACCTGCCCGATGCCCTCGTCGAGCGCATCTGCGCCGATGACGACCCGTACGGTTTCTTCCATTATGAGGACCTCATGGACCGCGGACAGGACTTCGCCGACGTGCTCGCCCGGTACCGTGATGAATTCGGCGACGACATGGCGCGCATCTTCGACTACTACATCCGCCATTACGGGGATGCCCTGCCCCGTCTCGTCCCGGGAATGCGCGGGCTGCTCGAGGACCTGCACGCCGCAGGCACCGGCGTGTGGGGCCTGACGAACTGGTCCCACGAAACATTCCCCCGTGGCCTACGAGCGGTTTCCCAGGCTTGCCGAACTGCTCGACGGCGTCGTCGTGTCGGGCGTGGAGAAGATGCACAAGCCCAATGCGGACATCTACGAGCTGACGCTGCGGCGTTTCGGACTGGACGCGGCGCGATGCCTGTTCTTCGACGACACGGCGGCCAACGTCGAAGGGGCCCGGGCGATCGGCATGCCGGCGAGCAGGTTCACCGACGCCCAGTCGGCACGTGAGGAACTCGTATCCCTTGGCGCCCTGCCCGCGCATCGCGCCTGATCATCTGTTCGGCTCCGAACGCGCGACCCTGGACGAACCCGGACGAACCCAGACGACCGGTAGTCCACGACTGCTATACATGACGATATGACCCTGCTGCAGCTGAAATACATTGTCAAGATCGTGGAGTGCGGCTCCATGAACGAGGCGTCGCACGAACTGTACGTCTCCCAGCCCGCGTTGAGCTCCGCCGTCAAGGAACTGGAGAACGAGCTCAGCATCGAGATCTTCACCCGTTCGTCGCAGGGCATCACCCTCACCGTCGACGGCGCCGAATTCCTCACCTACGCACGCCAGGTCCTCGACCAGGCGGCGCTGCTCGAGGAACGGTACCGGAACGCCACGCCCCGCAAGCAGTTGTGCAGCGTGTCGACGCAGCACTACATGTTCGCCGTGGAAGCCTTCGTCGAGATGATCGACGACGCGCATGCCGACGAGTATGAATTCACCATCAGGGAGACGCGCACCAGGGACATCATCAACCAGGTGTCCTCGATGCTCGCCGACGTCGGCATCATCTACCTGTCCGACTTCAACCGGGACGTCATCGGCAAACTGCTGCGCGAGAAGCATCTCGAGTTCCATCCGCTGTTCCGCGCCCCGCTGCACGTCTTCATCTCACGCGACAACCCCCTCGCCTCACGGGCCAAGGTGACCATGGAGGATCTGCGCCCGTATCCCTTCATCCAGTACGAGCAGGGCGAGGAGGGCAGTTTCTATTTCGCCGAGGAGGCCGTCTGGCCCGACAACCCGCCCAAGCGGATCAACGTCACGGATCGGGCGACGATCCTCAACTTCATCATCGGCCTCAACGGCTACACGGTGTGCACGGGCATCGACAACGGCGACCTCAACAATGAGCGTATCGTCACCGTGCCGCTCGACAGCGACGAGACCATGCTGGTGGGATGGCTCACCAACGAGCGCGCCCGGTTGACCCGTGCGGCGCAGGCCTATCTCGACAAGCTCGCCACTGTGGTCGCCTCGCACGGCTACGAGCTCATCCGCTAGTTCCGGGACGCGCCGTATTCGTCGAGGTAGCGTGCGGCTCGCTCGTGGGTGTCGTGGTCGATGAGCGTGTCGCCGCGGGCGTCGGTCATATGCGCCGCCGCGGCCAGGATCTCGCGCATGGTGGCGATGGCCAGGACGGGGAAACCGAATTCGTGCGCGATCGCGTCGACGGCGGAGACGTCGCCCTCACCGGACCGTTCCATCCGATCCACCGCGAGCACCAGCCCGACGATCTCCACGTCGGCGCAGGCGCGGATCTTGGGCACGACCTCCCGCACGGCGGTGCCCGCCGTCATGACGTCGTCGACGAGCAGGACCTTCATGCCGTCCTTCAACGGCGTCCCCACGAGGATGCCGCCATCACCGTGGTCCTTGACCTCCTTGCGGTCGAAGGTGTAGCCCACCCCGACGCTGTGCAGCGAGGTCAACGCGATCGTCGTCGAGACCGCGATCGGTATGCCCTTGTAGGCCGGTCCGAACACGGTGTCGATGTCGCGCGGCAGGATGCCGGCCCGGATGGCGTCCACGATCTTCTCGGCGTAGAAGGCGCCCAGCGTGCTGATCGTGATGCCGTCGTCGAACGCGCCCGCGTTGATGAAGTAGGGCGAACGCCTGCCGGATTTGAGGGTGAAATCCCCGAAGCGCAGCGCTTGGGCATGCAGCAGGAATGAGGTGAAACGTTCGTCCAACGGTTCTTGGTTGGTCATGGGGTGATGATGCTCCTTGGGTTGTGGTCATGACGGTGGCGGCCATAACGATGGTGTTCATGACGATGGTGTTCAGGTGGTAATGGTGGTCGTCATGCAGTGGGGTTCAGCGTGGTGGGCGGGGCGGAAGGACGATCGATCGGACCGCCGCCGATCCTCGACTAGCGCGACGAGGCCTGGTCCAGTGCGTCACGCATGTCGATGGCGGCCCGTCGCGCCGAATGGGCCACGAGCTCCAGGGCGTCGTCCTGTCCCATCGAGGCTTGTCGTTCGGGTGCGGATCGCCAGGCGCCGATGATGCCGCGTGACGAACTGATGACCGCACCGCGGCCTTCGGCGTCGAACATGCCCGCCACGTCGTCGGTGGTGCCGCCTTGCGCCCCGTATCCGGGAACGAGCAGCATCGTGTGCGGCATGGACCGTCGCAGCGCGGCGGCGTCGGCTCCGAAGGTCGCCCCGAACACCCCGCCCACGCGGCTGTATCCGTACGCCCCTTCCGTGCCGCGGCCCCATGTCTCGACGAGGCCGGCGACGTGTTCGTATAGCCGGCCGCCGGAACCCAGTTCAAGCTCCTGCAGGTCCACGCTCGAGGGATTCGAGGTGTGCACGAGGACGAAGAGGTCCTTGTCGCAGGCGTCGGCGGCTTCGACGAATGGCGCGATGCCATCGACGCCCAAATATGGGTTGACGGTGATGGCGTCCTCCCGCCAGGGATCGTAGCGGTTCGGAACGGATGCCGTGTCCTGACGCGTCCCCGGCAGGGCGGGGACGCCGCTGAGATGATGGGCGTACGCCGCGGCGGTCGAGCCGATGTCGCCGCGCTTCACATCCCCGACCACATACAGGCCCCGTTCGTGCGCGTAGTCGCAGGTCATGGCGTAGGCGTCCACGCCGGCCGGTCCCAATGCCTCGTACATCGCGATCTGTGGTTTCACCGCGGGTACGATATCGCAGACGGCATCGATGAGCACCTGGTTGAAGACGACGTAGGCCATGGCCAGTTGCACGGCGTCGATCTCCCGTTCGTCCTCGACGGTGTCGGCCACCTCGTCATGCAACGAGGCGATGACCGGTTCGGGGACGAGCTGCGGCGTCGGGTCCAGTCCGACCACGCTGGGGTTGTGCATGCGTTCGATCGCGTCGATGAGACGGTCCATATCAGGCTCCTTGGCGGCGGGTTCGGGGAATGCGGCTGAAGACCAGTCGGGAATCCATGATCGTGGCGACCGGCAGTCCGCTCACATGCCATCCGCCGAAGGGTGTGTTGCGGGCCATGGAATGGAAGCGTTCCGGATCGATCGTCCATCGCTGCCCGGGGCAGAGCACGACCAGGTTGGCGCCCTGCGGATTCCGTGCGTCGACGCTGAGGTCACTCAGGCCGCCAAGGTCCACGACGCGCGACGGCCCGTGCGCCTGCGCCGCGAGGGCGTGGACGTCCGTGGGGGCGTGCCCCATGAATCGCGTCGGTGCGACCGCCATGAGTTCGATGAGTCGGCGCTCGTCGATGATCCCCCCGTCGACCAGGACGCTGTTGCAGACCGCATACGCGGTCTCCAACCCGATGATGCCGTTGGGGGCCTCGAGGAAGGTCCCCTGCTTCTCGAGGGTCGTGTGGGGGGCGTGGTCGGTGGCGAGCATGTCCACGGTGCCGTCGGCGATGGCCCTCAGCGTGGCCTCGCGATCGCCGCGGGAACGCAGCGGCGGGTTCATCTTCGCCAACGTGCCGTAGCGCGCCACATCCTCGTCGCACAAGGCGAGGTAGTGCGGTGCGGTCTCGCAGGTGATGGGCAGTCCCTCGCGCTTCGCCCCGCGCACCGCGTCGAAGGCCTTGGCGGTGCTCACGTGTTGGAAGTGGATGGGCGTGCCCGTGCGGCGCGCCGCATCGATGTCCCGTTCGACGATGGTCAGTTCGGTGGAGGCGGGGATGCCGGGCAACCCGAGTTTCCGGTTGACGCTCCCCTCGTTCATCACGCCGGCCTCATGGTGCTCGCAGTGCTCGAGCAACCTCAGATGGGCGCCTCTGGCATGGGCGAGCGCCGCGTCGAGCACGGTGTCGCTGACGGCCGAGCCGTCGTCGCTCATGGCCGTCACGGGATGTCGCGAGCCTTGGTGCTCGGCCTCGCCGCCCACCAGGTACCGGCTCCAGTCGCGAGGATCCGAGGGGCGTTCCCCCGCCCGGTCGGCCGAGGCGCAGACGCTCAGATCGTAGTGGACGGGCAGGTCGAGCCCGTGGATGGTCTCGTAGTGTTGCAGATAGTCGATGGCGTCGCGAGCCCCGGCGTCGAGCACCTCGTCGGCACCGGTTTCGCCGCGGCGCGCGGGGGCCCCGTCGAGTGCCGGCAGGGTGTTGGGCATGACGAGCGCCTGAGTGTATCCGCCGGAAGCCGCCGCTCGTGCCCCGGAGATCATCGATTCCTTGCGCGTCTGCCCGGGGTCGCGGAAATGGACGTGGGGATCGGCCAGGCCGGGTGCGAGGATGTAGCCTTCGGCGTCGATGTCCCCATCGGTCAGGGCGTCCTCGTCGTGCAGGCAGGGTCCGTCGGCGTCGGGTATGCGCAGGTCGATGGTCCGGTCCTCGTCCCAGAGCCGCACGCCATGAAGGGTGGGCATCTCAGATCTTCGCCTTCTCGTCGCAGTAGTCGCACCTGAACTCGGGCGGGTCCCGTCGGGCGAGGTGGAACATCTGGTCCAGTCCGGGTTCGCTGGTCGTCACGCATCGCGGGTTCCCGCAGGTAATGACGTTCACGATGTGCTCGGGCAGCGTGGGGGTGATCTTGTCCACGATGCGCCCGCCGCGCACCACGTCGATGGTGGCCTGTCCGGCGACGAAGCCGAGCACGTCGACGTTCACGGGGTGCCGCGTCTCGATCTTGATGATGTCCTTGGAGCCGAACCGGTCGCTCGTGGTGTTCATGATCAACGCCAGACGGGTGTCCGTCGGATCGATCCGCAGATACTCCAGGACCTTGAGCGACTGGCCAGCCGGGACGTGGTCGATGATGATGCCGTTGTTGATGCTCGTCACTTCCATCAGACGCGCACCTCCTTCGCTTCGAGGGGTTCGTAGCCGGGCAGGGCATCGCCCACCACGGCGCTTTCCAGGGCCATGCGCATGAGCATGCCGTTCTTGACCTGTTCGAAATAGGCGGCCCGGGGATCACGGTCGACCTCCGCCGCGATCTCGTTGACGCGGGGCAGCGGGTGCATGACGGCCATGTGGGGTTTGGACAGCCGCAGCTTGTCCTCGTCGAGGATGTAGGTATCGCGTAGCCGCAGGTAATCGTCCTCGTTGAAGAACCGTTCCTTCTGCACGCGTGTCATGTACAGCACGTCGAGGTCGCCGATCGCGGCGGTCAGATCGTCGACTTCGGTGTAGGAGCAGGTCGGGTTGGCGTCGATGCGGTCGAGCACATACCGCGGCGTGCGCAGTTCCGGGGGACTGATGAGCACGAAGCGCACATGGCCGAATCGGCACAGCGTCTCGATGAGCGAATGCACCGTACGGCCGAAGGTCAGGTCACCGCACAGACCGATGGTCAGGTCCGTGATCCTGCCGAATCGGGATTCCAGGGTCGCCAGGTCGGCGAGGGTCTGGGTGGGGTGCATGTGCCCGCCGTCCCCGGCGTTGATGACCGGTACGGTGGCGGCGCGGGAGGCGACCAGCGCGGCGCCCTCCTTGGGATGGCGGATGGCGACGACGTCGACGTAGTTCGAGACGGTCTTGAGGGTGTCCGAGATCGATTCGCCCTTGCTCACCGAGGAGAGCTGCGCGCCGGCGAAACCGATCACCTGCCCGCCCAATCGCAGCATGGCGGTCTCGAAGCTCAGCCGGGTCCTGGTGCTGGGCTCATAAAACAAAGTGGCCAGCACCCTGCCATCGCAGATGTGGGCCACTGTGGAACGGTGCGCATCGATGTATTGCGCCTGATGGAGCAATTCAAGGATCTGACCGGTCGATACGTCATCCAGCGTGACGACGCTGGAACCGATAAGATCGGATAACGGGGATCCTGATGGGGAGGGATGTACAACGGGCAACGGCTCACCTTTCTCTGCACACGAATAAGGCGGCCACCTGACGTGACCTCGCCAATCATACCCTTGGCCGCGACCATGTGCGCCCCGCATCGCCGTAGAACAGCCGTTCGACCACCTCGCGGCACTGCCGCATCACCGCCAGCAGGTCATTGTCGAAATACTGGCCACGGTGCGCCGGATACCCCAGATAGACGGCCACGCCGCCGAGCGACTCCAGGTCGTCGGGGATGATGTCGGCCGTCGACGGCCTGCCGCTCCACAGGTAGTTGCCGTTGCGGGCTGCCGTGCACATCCGCCATGCCCGGCGCAGGACGTCCGCGTCGGCGTGGTCGACCAGGTCGAGGGATTCGAGTTGCGCCAAGGCCGGCAGCGTCGAGGTGACCCGCAATTCGGGGTGTCGACCGGCATGGCACAATTGCAGGGACTGCACGGCCCATTCGACGTCCGACAGCCCTCCCCTGCCCAGCTTCAGATGGCGCTCGCGCCGCACGCCTCTCGGCAGTCGTTCCGCCTCCATACGGGCCTTGAGCCTGCGTATCTCGCCGATCTCGACATCGCCGGGAGGGGTGTCGGGATAGCGCAACGGATCGGCGATGCGCTCCAGGAAGTCGGTGGCCAGAACGCCGTCGCCCGCGGCGTGTCGCGCCCGCAGCAGGGCCTGGTGCTCCCAGGTGCTGGCCCAGTGGGCGTAATACTCCTCGCAGGAGGCATAGGAGCGCACCAACGGCCCGTTGCGGCCCTCCGGCCGCAGATCGAGATCCAATTCGAGACGTGGTTCGAGGGTGGAAGGGCCTTGCAGGACGGCCCGCAGCTGGTCGACGACGCTTTGGGCGAAGCGGTTGGCGTGTTCCTCATCGACGCCGTCCGCCCGTCGGTAGATGACGATGGCGTCGGCGTCGGAGCTGAAGTTCACCTCCGCTCCCCCGTACCGGCCCAGAGCCAGCACCGCCAGTGTCGCATGGGCGTCGGTTGCTCCATGCGCCCGGCATGATGCGCGGATGGACCATGCGAGCGCGCTGTCAATGAGCGCGTCGTAGACGTCGGTCATGGCATGCAGGCAGGTGTCGTCATCCATTGTCCGGTTGGCCCAGGCCAGGCCGATGCGTTCGATCTCCCGCCGCCGCATGGCCCGCAGCGATGTCGCGAACCCGGTGAGGTCCTCGGCGTACCGTGCATTCGTCGCCCGGCACTGCACGTCGAGGCTGTGCCGGCTTCGTGCCCGGAGCATGGCGTCGTCGCTGAGCCAGCCCACCGATTCCACCGATTTGGTCAGGGCGTCCCCCAGGTAGCGTGAATTCGACAGGACGTGGCACAACCGGCGTGCGGCCATCGGGGAATCGCGCAGCAGACCGAGATAGGGGCTGCCTTCGCCGAATCGTTCCTCGAGCCGTCGCCAGTGCAGCAGACCCATGTCGGGATTCTGCCCATGGCCCAGCCATTGCAGGACGGAGGGCAGCAGGATCCGGTTGATCCTCGACGCTCGCGACACGCCGACGCTCAACGCCCTGACGTGGCGGATGGCCGCATCGGGGTCGGCGAATCCGATGGCGGCGAACCGGTCGCGCATGGCCGACTCGCTGAGTTGGACCTGATCGTCGTCCAACTGGGCGTTGATGGGCAGCATGGGACGGTAGTAGATGTCCATGTGCAGGCGACGCACCTCGTTGAGCACGTCGTGGAACCGGGCGACCAGCTGGTCGGGCCGCATGTCGAAGGCCCTGGCCAGACGTCGCAGTTCGGGGTTCCGGCCAAGTTCGAGGGCCGTGCGCTCCCGGCCGCGCGACGGAGAATCCTGATCGTGAGCGGCGATGTCGGGGAACAGATGCGTGCGTTTGAGCCCCCACATCTGCTGGCGGTGTTCGATGACGCGTTCGAACCGGTAGTCGAGGGCCAGTCGGGCCGCCTGGTTGCGGGAGATGTATCCGCCCTGGGACAGCACGCGCAGTCCGGTGAGCGTATCGCTGCAGCGCAGGTTCGTATCGGTCCTGCCGTGAACCAGCTGCAGCATCTGCACGGTGAACTCGACGTCGCGCAGTCCGCCTTTGCCCAGCTTGACCTCCCTGTCGCGCAGGGGCGCGGGGATGAGGTCCTCGACCCGACGGCGCATCTGCTGGCAGTCGTTGACAAAATTCTCGCGATGCGAGGCCGACCACACCAACGGCCTGGTCATGGTCATGTATGTGGCGCCGATCTCGGCGTCGCCGGCCGCCGGGCGGGCCTTGAGCAATGCCTGGAACTCCCAGTTCTGGGCCCAACGGTCGTAGTATTCCCGGTGGGCGTCGAGGCGTCGCACCAGGGGGCCGTCCTTGCCTTCGGGTCTCAAGCCCCCGTCGATCTGCCACAGGGTGGGCTCCCCCACGCCCGCGATCGCCGATTGGCAGACGCGTTGCATGGTCGTGGCCAGGACGGTGCCCACGCGTGTCAGTCGGCCGAGTTCGTTCTCGTCCTCGGGGTTGGCCGGTTCCACCACGTAGATAAGGTCCACGTCGGAGACGTAATTGAGCTCCCGGGCCCCCAGCTTGCCCATCGCGATGACGGTGAACCGGCAGCCATCGTCGTACTCGACCTCATGCCGGGCGATGGCGAGCGCCCCCTCGAGTGCGCAGTCGGCGAGGTCGGAGAGCTTGCCGCTGATCTCCGGCTGCGCGCCCATCGGGTCGGCGTGGGTGAGGTCCTCGGCCATGATGGCGGCGAGCTGGGTGTAGTAGCAGCGGCGCAGCGACGAGGTCGCCTGTGCCAATGGCTGGGTGGATCGCGGCATGGGGTCGTCCGGATTCGCGCCGATGGCCGCGAGCATGCAGCGGCGCCTTGCTCCCCGGTCATAGGCGCCGGTGGCCAGGGGGTCGAACGTCGCGGCGGTCACCAGATCGGGTCTGCTGCGCATGAGGGTGCCCATGGCTTCGGATCCGCCCAGCACCGCGATGAGACGGTTCATGGCTCTGCCGTCGGACAGTGCCGGCATCAGGTCGTCGCCGTCCCGGTGCCAGGCACCAACGAGCGTCACGAGCGTATGCAGGGCCGTGTTCGGGTCGCAGGCGTGCGACAAGGCGTTGAGCAGGGGGTGGATCCGTACCGCGTCCAAACCCGAGTCGACCAGGGAGTCCATGGCGGCAACGGTGTCGTCCATATCCTCGAGGCCCGCGTGAATGATGTCGTGCATCGTGAGTGCGAAGTTCGGGGAGGCCATGAGACCACGATACACGATGCCGGTCAGGGGCGGATGCCGGGCTGGTGCGCGGGGGCCGTGTCGTTGCCGTCCTGATCCGGGGCCTGTCCGACCTGCCGGTCGGGCCGGTCGGCGGCATCGTCGTGGTTCCAGTCGCTCACGGCGCGATACGCCGTGTATCCGATGACGATGAGCAGGCTGAGCGAGAAGACGATCGTCGTCCAGTGCCAGAGCGATCCGTCGGCGTTCGACTGCATGGTCGATTGGACGAGCCATACGACGCAGGCCACCGCGGTGACCGCGTAGAGTCGGGCCCGGACCCGTGTGGAGAGTTCCATGTTCATGGTGTGCGACCTCCTGTGCAGGGGTAATGATGCGGATGGGCCGATGCCGGGCCCGGGGGCGCGGCATCGGCCGTGATTGGTGTGTGGGTCAGCTCTTCTTGCGCTTGGACATGATGTCCACCGCGACGGCCAGCAGGAGCACCAGGCCCTTGATGGTCTTGACCACGGCGGTGTCCACGCCCATGATGGAGAGTCCCTGGTTGATGATGCCCATCACGAACGCACCGACGACGGCGCCGGGGATGGTGCCGATGCCGCCGGTGACTGCGGTGCCGCCGATGAAGCAGGAGGCGATGGCGTCCATCTCGAACTCCATGCCGGCCTGGGCGGTCGCCGAGGCGAGTCGCGAGAGCATGCAGATGGCGGCGATGGCGGACAGCAGCCCCATGTGCACGAACAGGGTGAAGTCGACGCGCTTGGTGTTGATGCCCGAGAGGATGGCGGCCTTGCGGTTGCCTCCCACGGCGTAGACGTGACGACCGAACACGGTGTTCGTAAGGATGAAGTTGTAGGCCACGACCAGGAGGGCCACGATGACGAGCATGATCGGAATGCCGCCCTGATCCTCGTTGCCGGATGAGGCCAGCAGGTAGGTGACAAAGGCGATGACCACGGAGATGATGACGATCTTGAGGATCGTGAGGTTCATCGGCTCCGCCACAAGCCCGACTTTTTCGACCCGCTTGCGCTTGGACAGCTGGCTCCACGCGTATCCGGCGATGCACAGCACGCCCACCACCAGAGTCAACGCGTCGAACGGTCCCCAGAAGCCGAGGATGTTCGGCAGGTAGTTCCTGGCGATGCCGCGGAAGTCGTTGGAGGTGATCGGCACCGATTCGCCGACGATGACGGTGGCCAGACCGCGGAAGATGAGCATGCCCGCCAGGGTGGTGATGAAGCCCGGGATGCCCACATAGGCGACCCAGAAGCCCTGCCAGACGCCGACGAGGAGGCCGACGACCAGCGACAGGCCGATGGCCAGCATCCAGTTCATGCCCTGCCGTTCCATCAGCAGGGCGCATACGCCGCCGATGAACGCCACCAGCGAGCCGACGGAGAGATCGATATGCGTGGCGATGATGACCATCACCATGCCGATCGCCAGGATGATGACGTAGGCGTTCTGCTGGATGAGCGAGACGAAGCTGTTCGGCTTGAGCAGCACCCCCTTGGTCAGTATCTCGAAGACGATGACGATGACGAGCAGCGCGGCCACGATGCCGTACTGCCTCGCGTTGTTGGCCACGGTGGCCAACAGGCCGGCCTCCTTGGCGCCCTTCTTGGCCGAAGCCGTTGCGGTCGAGCTGTTCATGCTGCCACTTCCTTTTCCTTGGTCATACCCTTCATCAGGTACTCCTGGGTGAACCCTTGCTGCTCTACATTGTCGGTGACGACGCCCTGGCTGACCGTGTAGATGCGGTCGCAGATGCCGATGAGCTCGGGAAGTTCGGAGGATATCACGAGGATCGCCTTGCCCTGATCGGCGAGCCGATCGATGATCTCATAGATCTCGTACTTCGCGCCCACGTCGATGCCACGTGTCGGCTCGTCGAGGATGAGGATGTCGGGATCCGAGATCACCCATTTCGCGAGGACCACCTTCTGCTGGTTGCCGCCCGACAGTTTGCCGACGTTGACGTCGATGTCCGGCGCCTTGATGTTGAAATTCCTGCGGTACTCCTCCACCTGCTTGCGCTCGAGGTTGTCGTCCATGACGCCGTGCCTGCTCAGATGGCCCAGCGAGGCCATCGAGGCGTTCTCCCTGATGTTCTGCAGGAGGTTGAGGCCGTAGATCTTGCGATCCTCCGTGGCGTAGGCGAGGCCGGCGTTGATCGCCGACCGGACGTCGTGCAGATCCATGGCCTTGCCCTTGACGAACACCTCGCCGGAGATGTTCGAACCGTAGGAATGGCCGAACACGCTCATCGCCAGCTCCGTGCGCCCGGCGCCCATGAGACCCGCAAGTCCCACGATCTCGCCCGCATGCACGGTAATGTTGGCGTGGTCGACGACGATGCGCTCGTTGTCGAGCGGGTGGTGGACCGTCCAGTCCTTGATCCTCAGGAACTCGGCGCCGCCGGTATTCGTCCGGTGCGTCGGATAGAGATTCGTCAGGGACCGGCCGACCATCTTGCGGATCAGCTCGTTCTGGTCCATCGGGGTCTCGGGGGTGACGAACATCTCCCCCACCGTCGATCCGTCGCGGATGATGGTCACGTTGTCGGCGACGGCCGCGACCTCGTTGAGCTTGTGCGTGATGAGGATGGAGGTCACGCCCTGCTCGTCGCGCAGCTGGCGCACGAGATTGAGCAGGTGGGCCGAATCCTCGTCGTTCAGGGCCGCCGTGGGCTCGTCGAGGATGAGCAGGCGCACGTTCTTCGACAGGGCCTTGGCGATCTCGACCAGCTGCTGCTTGCCGACGCCGATGTCCATGATCGCCGTGGAGGAATCCTCGTGCAGGCCCACGCGTTCGAGCAGCGCGTTGGCCTCGGAACGCGTGCGGTCCCAATCCACCACGCCGCCCTTCGCCCGCTCGTTGCCGATGAAGATGTTCTCGGCGATGGAGAGGAACGGACTGAGCGCGAGCTCCTGGTGGATGATGACGATCCCGTCGGCCTCGGAGTCGTTGATCGTCCGGTACCGGCATTCCTTGCCGTCGAAGCGGATGTCGCCCTGATAGCTGCCGTAGGGGTAGACGCCGGAGAGCACGTTCATGAGGGTGGACTTGCCCGCTCCGTTCTCCCCGCAGATCGCATGGATCTCCCCGCGCTGCACCGACAGGTTGACGTCGGTGAGCGCCTTGACCGGTCCGAAGGTCTTGGTGATGTGATCCATCGTGAGTATGGTGTCGTGTTCTGACATATCATCACTTCCCGTGTGGTCGCCGGATGCGGGGCTCGCCGTGGCGGCTCCGCATCCGGCGCAAGGCGGCGACCTAGTCGTTGCCCTTGGTGAGTTGGTCGAAACGTTCCTGCGTGATGTAATCCGCCTTCACGAGGTCGTCGAGGTTGTCCTTGGTGATGTTTTGCGGGTCCAGCAGTTTCGAGGGCACGTCGATCTGATCGTTGTTGAACTTGCCGTTGATGCCGGAGACCTTCTTGCCCTGGGCGATCTCGATGATCATCTCGTAGACGGCGTCGGCCAGCTTGTTCACGTCCTTGAACACCGTCTCGCCCTGCATGTCCTTGGCGATGTTCGACACCGCGAGCTCCATGGCGTCCTGTCCGGTGATCAGCGGCCAGGTGTCCGATCCGGGAACCATGTCGGGTCGCTTGGACTGGATGGCGTTGATGACGCCCTGACTGATGCCGTCGTAGGGGCTGAGGACGGCGTGCAGGCGCTCACCGTGCGCGTAGGTCGAATCGAGGATCGACTCCATGTCCTTTTGGGCCTGCTCGGCCTTCCATCCCTGCACGGAGATGCGCTGCCAGTCCTTCACGCCGAAGTCCTTCTTGACTCCACCGCCGTGGTTGGACGGGGAGACCAGCACCCCGGACTCGAAGTAGGGCTTGAGCAGATCCCAGGCGCCCTTGAAGAAGTACTTGGCGTTATTGTCATCGGGGGAACCGGTGAACAGCTCGATGTTGAACGGGCCTTTGGCCCCCTTCTTCAGTCCGAGTTTGTCGATGATGTAATTGGCCTCCAGCACGCCGGTCTGTTCGAGCTGGAACGTGGCGTAGTAATCCACGGCCTTGGTGTTCATGATCAGGCGATCGTAGGCGATGACCTTGGCACCGGCGTCGCGGGCCTTCTCGACGGCGGGTCCCACGGCGGTGCCGTCCTTGGCGGCGACCACCACGATCTTCGCGTTCTTGTTGACCATGTTCTCAATGTCGGCGTTCTGCTGCGCCGGCTTGTCGTCGGCGAAGGAGAGCACGACCTTGTATCCGGCCGACTCGAGCTTCTTCTTCAGGTTGGCGCCGTCCTTGTTCCAGCGTTCCTCTGACTTCGTGGGCATCGACACGCCTATGGTGTCTCCCTTCTGGATCGTGGTGCCGCCGCCTTGCGCGGAGCTGCCGCCCCTGGATCCGCCGCAGGCGCCCAGGCCTATGGTCAGGGCCACCCCCGCGAGGGCTGCGACTGTCTTCTTCCACTGCATCTGATTCTCCTTCTTCATCGAGGGATTGCCGGGCTTCCGTGTCCGGCGGCGCTTCGTAACCGAAGCACAGGCACTATAGTACGGTATTGCGTTCACAAGTCAAATCCAAATATGCGAATACGGTCATTATGTGTTTGCATGGTGAATACAATCGCCGGCAACCTCACGGCACGCCGGTCCCAGTGCGTTCATCGGGTTATGCTGAGGGGCATGGGAAAACTGTTCGGTTCACAGACCGCGCTTCGGCAGGCGAACCGCGGGATGCTGCTCGAATGCATCCACCGCTCCGGCGCCATGACGCAGATCGAAATCGCGGAATCGACCGGGCTCTCCCCCGCCACGGTGTCCACATTGGTACGCCAGCTCGTCGATGAGGGCAAACTCGTCACCCAGAACACCATTCGCAACGGCCGTAGGGCCACACTGGCCGCGTTGGCCCGCAGGGAGGGCCTGGGCGTCGGGATTTCGATCGCGCGTCGCGAACTGCGTCTGCAGATCGTCGACTACGACAACGCGGTGCTCGCCGAGCACGTACTGCCCTTGGCCCGTAATCACAAGACGGACACGACCATGGAACGGGCGCTGGTGCTGGTCAACGAGACACTCAGTACCATGGGTGCTTCGGCGGACGAGGTCAAGGGCGTCGGCCTGGCGGTCTGCGCCCCCGTGGACCACCGTACCCAGACCATCGCGGTGCCGGGTATCCTGCCGGGATGGGACGGCGTGGATATCAGGCACCCGTTCGAGACCGCCTTCCATGTTCCCGTGATCGTCGACAACGACTCGAACCTCGCGGCGGTATGCGAAGGCGCCATCGGCGCCGCACAGGAGACTTCGGATTTTCTGTGCATTGGAACGAGCGATGGTGTGGGGGCCGGCATCATGGTCGGTGGACACCTCCTGCGCGGCGTGACCGGCCTGGCCGGCGAGATCGGGCACGTACAGGTCGATCCCCTGGGTAGCATCTGCAGCTGCGGCAACCGGGGGTGCCTCAACACGGTCGTCGACGAGCAACGGTTGGTATCCCTTCTGTCGGTGACCCACGGCGATATGAACCTCGACGATCTGGTGTCGTCGGCCTGTGATGGCGACCCCGGGTGCCGACGGGTCATCGCCGACGCGGCGGTCAGAATCGGCACCGTTGCGGCTGATCTGTGCATCGCCATAGACCCCGAGATCGTGGTGGTGTCCGGTGCGCTGTCCATGAGCGGCGAGATCTTCACCGAGCCGTTCCAGCAGGCGTTGCAACGCCTGCTGTTCCCCAACGCCCTCACGCCGATCCAGGTCTTCGCGGCCCGGTACCCGATGACGGGTCCGGCCGTGGGCGCGGCGATAGCGGCTTTGGAATATGCTGATACACGTCATAAGGATGCAGGTCGTGGACGATGATGCCATGACAGGCCTGGAGGATACGCGATGAATATGCGGGAGAAGACGCCGTTGCTGGAGTTGCGCGGCATCTCGATGCGCTTCGGGTTCGTCGATGCGCTCAAGTCGGTGGATCTCGTCATCGAGCCCGGCGAGGTGGTCTCCCTGGTCGGTGACAACGGGGCGGGCAAGTCGACGCTCGTCAAGATTCTTGGCGGGTTGCAGCAGCCCACATCCGGCGTCATGACATTCAGAGGCAGCACGGTGAAACTGTCGAGCGTACGTGACGCCGATGAGATGGGCATCGCCTCGGTGTTCCAAGGGCAGGAGTTCTGCGAGAACCTCAGCGTGGCCGCCAATATCTTCCTGGGCAAGGAGATCCGGCAGGCGCCCGGCATACGGGACGACACCACGATGATCGCCCGTGCGCGGGAGGTGCTTGGCGCCTTCGCCACCACGATCGGCACCGGGCAGCCCATCGCGGCGCTGTCCATCGGCCAGAGGCAGACGGTTGCGTTGGCGCGCACACTCCTGCATGATCCCGCCCTGGTCCTGTTGGACGAGCCGACGGCCTCGCTGTCCGTGATCCAGACCGCGGAGGTGCTGACTTACATCAAAAAACTGCGTTCCCAAGGTCGGTCGGTGATCATGGTGTGCCATGATCTGCCCGATGTCTTCGCCGTGTCGGACCGTATTGTCGTCCTGCGACACGGACGGATCAACGGCGTGCACCGTACCGCGCAGACCAGTTATGAACAGATCATCGCCGAAATCGCCGGCGTCGCCGAGGGAGGCGACATGCAGGACGATCTCGCTCGACGCATGAGGCGTGATGTGTCCGCCCGCCGCAGCGCGCTCATCAGTCGGCGTCGCGCCGATGGGGAGCGCATCGGCATCGCGGATGGGGAATCGGAACCGGTGACGGCTTAGTGCGCGCATCCGGCTTGGCGTCCGTCGTCGTCGGCATCGGTTCAGTCGATGGCGTTCGTGCCCGTGGCGAACAGTCCCCTGGTGTTGGCCCAGATGCGGCGGGTGATCGCCGGTCGGTTCATGGTGTACAGGTGGATGCCGTCGACGCCCTGAGCCACGAGATCCGTGATCTGCTGGGAGGCGTAGATGATGCCCGCCTCCCGCAGCGCCGACGGATCGTCGCCCCACCGTTCCAGAATCCTCGACAGCGACCGTGGCACGCGCGATGAGCAGAGGCGGACCATCCGCCCGACCTGCGCGGCATCGGTGACGGACATGATGCCCGCCTCAATGGGGACGGCGATGCCCGAGGCGCGGGCGATTTCAAGAAATGAGAGAAAATCGTCGTCATCGTAGAACAACTGCGAGATGAGGCGCTTGGCGCCCGCATCCACTTTGAGCTTCAGGGCCCCGATGTCATCCTTGCGGTTCTTCGATTGCGGGTGGCATTCGGGATAGCAGGCCCCGTAAATGGTCATGTCCGGGTGGGTGTCGGCGATGTACGCCGTCAGATCGCTCGCATGGGCGAAGACGTCCGTCGGAGGGCGATCGGGGTCGCGGTCCCCGCGCAGCGCCAACACGGCATGTACACCAGCCGCCTCGAACGCATCGAGCGTCTCATCGGCCTGGTTCCGATCGAGATACTGCGCCGTGAGATGGGCGACCACCGGTATGCGGTATTCGTCGTGGATGGTGCGGGCGATACGCAGCGTCGCGGTGCGGTCGGCGCTTCTGCCGGTGCCGTAGGTCACCGAGATGAAGTCCGGATCGACGTCCTCGAGGCCGTCGAGCGTGTCGTAGATCGTGCCGATCGGGGCGTGGCGTCGTGGAGGGAACACCTCCAGGGAGAATGCGGGCCTGTGCATCAGTGGCGTCCCAGGCGTGTGCGCACGGCGGCCGCGGCCTCGACCATATGCTCGAGGCTCGGCCAGGTCTCGGCCTCGGCCCGCGTTTTGAGCCCGCAATCGGGGTTGACCCACACCCGGTCGGGGTCCAGGGTGGCGACGATCCGGTCGAGGCGATCCTCGATCTCCCGTTCCGTGGGAATGCGGGGCGAGTGGATGTCGTAGACGCCCGGGCCCACTTCGGTGCGGAACCGGCTTTCACGCAGTGCGTCGAGCACGACCAGATCGCCACGTGAGGCCTCGAAGGAGATGACATCGGCATCCATGGCGTCGATATCCGCGATGATGTCGTTGAATTCCGAATAGCACATGTGGGTGTGGATCTGGGTGGTAGGGCCCACACCGGAATGTACGAGCCGGAAGGCCGGTATCGCCCAATCAAGGTATCCGGTGTGCCAGTCCGATCGTCGCAGCGGCAGCTTTTCGCGAAGGGCGGCCTCGTCGATCTGGATGATGCGGATACCCGCCCGTTCGAGGTCAAGGACCTCGTCGCGGATGGCGAGCGCCAATTGGGTGGCCTGCCGGGAACGGGGCACATCCTCGCGGGGCCACGACCAGTTGAGTATGGTCACCGGGCCGGTGAGCATGCCCTTGACCGGCCGGGTGGTGCGGCTCTGCGCGTAGGTGCTCCATCTCACGGTGATGGGCTCGCGCCGTGACACGTCACCCCAGATGATGGGCGGCTTGACGCAGCGGGTGCCGTAGGACTGGACCCAGGCCTGGGAGGTGAAGAGGAAGCCGTTGAGGTGTTGGCCGAAATACTCGACCATATCGTTGCGCTCGAACTCGCCGTGGACCAGGACATCGAGTCCGATGCGTTCCTGGTGGGCCACGACCTCATCGATGCGTCGGCGTATGGAGGCGTCGTAGGCCTCACGTGTGATCCGTCCGGCCCGCAGGTCGGCGCGTTCGGCGCGCACGGCCTTGGTCTGGGGGAAGGACCCGATGGTCGTCGTGGGCAGTACGGGCAGCCCGAGCGCCGCATGCTGGCGTATCCGGCGTTCATCGCGCCGCGGGGTGCGCACGAAGTCGTCGTCGGTGAGGGCATCGATACGGCGAGAGACCCCACGATCGGCGGTGACGCGGGTGCCGTCGAACAGGGCGCGATTGCCTTGATACCTGTCGTCCCCGTCCCGTTCGCTCACAGGCAGTCCGGCCAGAGAGGCGAGTTGGGTGAGTTCACCGAGCTTCTCCACCGCGAACGCGAAATGATCCAGGACCTTCGCCGGCAGTTCCCGCTCCCCCGCGGTGCTGTACGGCACGTGCAGGAACGAGCAGGCGCTCGACACGACCACGCGGTCGCTGATCGATGCGAGGTCGTCCAGCAGGGCGAGCGTGTCGGCATAGTCGTTGCGCCAGATGTTGCGGCCGCTCACCACCCCGGCGAAGATGGTGGTGTCCTGCGGTACGCCGTGACGTCGCAGCGCGGCGAGGTTGGCGTCGCGTCCCTCGCACAGGTCCAGGCCGATGCCGTCGAATCCCATGAGTCTCACGGTGTCGTAGATGTCCGCGATATGACCGAAGTAGGTGTTGAGTTCGATGCGCACCCCGTTAGTCCGGGCGAACAGGATCTTGGCGTACAGGCTCTTGAACAGCGAGGTGTCCTCGAGTGTTTTGTCGAAGACGAGCGCCGGTTCGTCGAATTGCAGCCAGCTCGCCCCCAGATCCGCGAAGGTCCGCACGATTTCGGCGTAGGCCGTGGCGATGGCATTGATGATGCCACGGTCGAGTTCGAGTTCCCGCACCTGGGGGTCCCGGGCGAGCTTGAGGAAGGTGTAGGGGCCGACGAGCACCGGTTTGGTGTGCACGCCGATCGCCTCGGCCTCTCGGTATTCATCGAAGGGCTTGGTTCCGGACAGGGCGATCTGGGTGTCCTCCCCGATCTCCGGGACGAGATAGTGGTAGTTCGTGGTGAACCACTTCTTCATCGGCAGCGCCTCGACGTCGCCACGCGGCCCCTGATAGCCTCGGCCCATGGCGAAGGCGAGGTCCTCCCCGTGGTCGAAGGCAAGGCGGTCGAAGCGTCTCGGAACGGCGCCCAGCAGCATGGCCGTGTCGAGCACCTGATCGTACAGGCTGAAATCATTGCTCGGAATCAGGTCGATGCCGGCGTCGGCCTGAAGCCGCCAATGGCGTTCGCGCAGGGACCGGGCCGTGGATCGCATCTCATCGAGTCCCAGGGAGCCCTTCCAATAGCCCTCGATGGCCCGTTTGAGCTCGCGGTGTTCACCGATTCGGGGAAATCCTGAAACGGAAGTAAGTGTCGGCATGCGTCCTCCAACCATGGTGATGTGGTGGGATTCAGCGTAGCAACTTTTGCTTGTTTCGAGGCATCAGTTCAGGCTGGGTGTCGTTATAACCTGCCGTTATACATGGTCGGGATGGTCGTGCCGGAGTGCGTGGTGTATCGGTGCGTGCCCTGTGGCGCCGCGGCCGATGCACGGTCGGATCGTCTCAACTCGGAATTGTCTCACCGCGGGTCGGGTGTCAGGGCAGGTGTTTGGGTTTGAGCACGGCGACGATGTGCGCCCCGTGTTCGCGCCAGGCGGCGATGGGCTCATCCGCACCCAGTATCACCACCGAGGCAGGAGACAACCCCAGGTTGAGTTCATCGAACGCGGGCTCCTCGGGATCGGCGATCCATTGGCAGGCCATCGATATCGTGGGTTCATGGCCGATGATCATGAGGGAATGGACCTTCGGTTTGGTCGTCGAGAGTTCGTCGAACACCGAGGAGAGCCCCTGATCGTACAGGTTGCGCCGGTAGTCGACGTGCGGGGCGTCGCCGAAGGTACGGAGCATGCGTTCCAGGGTGTGCTCGGCACGCCTGGCGCTTGAGCAGGCGATGCGGTCGGGCACAAGATCCATGCCCGCCAAGGCCCGTGCGATCGCCTTGGCCTGCTTGAGGCCCTTGTCGGTCAGTTCACGCTTGGCGTCCCCTCCGGCGTGAGAGGATTCCGTCTTCGCGTGGCGCATCATCAGCACCAGGTGCCCATATCGCCGCGCCCGTGCGGCCACGTCCTTCAGATCTATCGCCATGGCGTCATCCTCGCCTTCCCGGTGTCGCCGATTTCGCCGTCCCGCAGGTCACCCGTCGCATCCGCGCGACGGGAGGCCCCCAGGGCGACGGCACGCACGTCACCATCCATGCGGCGGCCGTTTTCCGGTTCGGTGATGCGTCGCTAGGCATGGTGTTCCGCATCGTTGGATGGCGCCTTGGTGGATGTGACATCGGTGGACGTCTCATCGTTGGATGTCGCAGCATGAGAACTCGAATCACGTACGGCCTGGTCATCATGATCCGTGGCATCGTGCAGCAAGGCGGTCTGCACATCCAGGTCGCGCAGGACCTTGCGCAGCTTGCGGTCCGAAATGTCCCTCAGTTCGAGCTCCGCCAGCCGGGCCGCGCGTTCCTCGGGCGTCAGCGCGTCGATGTCGCTGTGCACGTCTTTGGTGGCGCGTTCGTGGCGTTTGAGCGCGACGGTTCCCTCAGCCATCGCGCGGGAGACCACGAGGAAACCGGTGTGGCCGATCATCTGGTGGTCCGGCCTGACGGCGAGGCCCTCGGCCTTCCACGCGCGCTCGAGGGTTTCGCCGATCTCCGGTTCGGTCCACCGGCCGTCCTCGCGCAGCCGGTCGGTCAGGCGGACCATCTGCGTGGTGGTCGTCACATAGGCGATGAGCACGCCGCCCGGCCTGATGACCCGGTGCGCGGCTTCGAGTCGGTTCCACGGGTCGAGCATATCCAGCACGATCCGGTCGGCGTCGTGCGGCGGCAGGTCCGCGGCCACGCCGTCGAAGTCACCGGTGCGCAGGTCCCACCACGAGGGACGGACGCCGAAATACAGGGTGGCGTTCGCCTCGGCGACCCTGGCGAACTCCCCGCGCAGCTCGATGCTGGTCAGACGTCCCTCCGGACCGATGGCATCGAGCAGATTGAGACTCATCGCGCCCGATCCGGCGCCGGATTCCACCACGTGCATGCCGCGGCGAATGTCACCGAGCTGGATGACCTGGGCGATGTCCTTCGGATACATGATCTGGGCCCCGCGAGGCATGGACAGTACGTAGTCGGCCAGCCGGGGGCGCATGACGCAATACTGCCAGCCGCCGATCGCCCGTGTCGCTTTCCATGGCCTCTCGCGCGTTCCCGGATCGGTTGGCGATGGGTCGTCCGTCGCCGCCGCAGCGGACATATCGGTATCCTGCCGATGCAGGGCACGCACCGTGGTGACGACCGTGCCTTCGGTGGAGCCGATGACGTCGTCGTGGACGATGAGTCCGTGCTCGGTCTGGCTGACTCCGCCCTCGCGCAGCTGGTCGGTGATGCGTTTGCCCCGTCGATCCGTGAACTGCACCTTCTCGCCGGGTCGCAAAACACCCCGTCGCGCCATGGTATTCCCTTCGTTCTCCGGGGACCGAATCACACCGGTCCCGCTATTGCGCCCATCGGTGATGGGCCGTCGTGTCATCCTGCCGCTACAGGACCGAACGGTAGACGTCGATGGTCTGGTCGGCGATGCGTTCCCAACTGAACAGGTCGCGGGCCCGGGCGTACCCGGCCCGTCCCATGGCCTTGGCCCGCTCCGGGTCGGCCATCACACGATTGATGGCCTTGGCCATATCGTGGACGAACTCCTCGGGTTTGGTCGGGGTTCCGGTGCCGTCGTGCAACTGGTCGAGCGGCACCAGCACACCCGTGGTGCCGTCGTCGACGACTTCGGGGATGCCGCCCGTGGCGCTGGCGATGACCGGAAGTCCGCAGGCCATCGCCTCGAGGTTCACGATTCCCAACGGTTCGTAGATGCTCGGGCAGATGAAGGCGTCGCAGCCGTGTTCCAGGGCGTTGAGCTCGTTCTTCGGCAGCATGCGTTCGATCCAGATCACGTTGCCGCGTTCCTCGTCGAGTTCGGCGAAGGCCCGCTTGACCTCCTCACCGATCCTGGGGGTGTCCGGTGCGCCGGCGCATAGCACGACCTGGATGCCCGCATCGACCAAATGCAGGGCCTTGAGCAGGAAAGGCAGTCCCTTCTGCTGGGTGATGCGCCCGACGAACAGCAACGTGGGCTTGGTACGGTCGATATGATAGCGGTCGAAGACCTTCCAACCATCGTCGTCCTCGGCGGGTTCCTCGAAATCGGCGAGCGTGATGCCGTTGTGCACGACACTCACACGATCGGGGTCGAGGGCAGGGTAGGCGGTGAGGATGTCCTGGCGCATGCCCGCCGAGACGGCGATGACCCGATCGGCATGCTCATAGGCATCCCGCTCGGCCCACGAACTCAGTTCGTAGCCGCCGCCGAGTTGCTCGCGTTTCCACGGTCGGAACGGTTCGAGGCTGTGCGCGGTGATGACCAGCGGAACGCCGTGCAGCTGTTGGGCCAGGCGTCCGGCCAGGCAGGTGTACCAGGTGTGGGCGTGCACGAGATCGGCGTCCACGTCATTGGCCATCTGCAAGTCCACACCGAAGGTACTCAACGCGGGATTGGCGTCGGCGAGTTCGTGGGGCACGTCATACCCGGACACCGCCAGCGAGCCCTTGGGGTGCGTCGAGGCGATCGCGGGAACCTCATCCGGGGTGCGTGGCCCGTCGAAGGCGCGCACCGTCACATCGATGCGTTCCGCCAGCACTTTGGCCAACTGATCCACATGGACCCCTGCTCCCCCATAGATATGCGGAGGATATTCGCGTGTAAGTATGTCAACCTTCATGATCCCTCTTCCCTGCCGCCCCGAAACGCGGCGATCGCATGGTTACCAGTTTACTGTTCGCGTCTGCTCAGAGTGCGGTGCCGTGCTCGTCGACGTGGGTGTTGAAGCGTGCATCCTCGGCGGTAAGGAAGAGCGAGAGCACACCGATCACGAATACGGCGGAGACGAGGATGATGAGCCACGCCGGATGGCTCGACAGCCACATGACGGTGAGGAAGGCGATCATCGAGAGCACGATGAGGGTCCAGCTGATGATCCGCATGACGCCACGCAGCGATGAACCTGCTCTGGCCACAGGGGTCGAGGCCTCCTCCATGCGTTCCTCCTGCGTCGAGGATACCGGAGTCCATGTGGCGGAGCGGTGCTCGGCAAGGCGACGCGAACGCTCCTGCAACGCACGCTCATCGCTGAGGCCGACGTTGCTGCGGCGGGAGGTGTCATAGCGTGGCGGCCCCACGGTGCTGCTGCGTTTCGACTGCGCTCTGCGTTCTGCACGATTCGGCATATGTTCCTCCATGAACCTCGGACACTGACGCTTCCCCAGTGTAGTACCCGAACGGCGCCGCCGCATGATGCCGCCGACCTTACGGGGTCCGGGCTGGATGCGACGGCGCCGTACCAGGACGTCGTGCGGACGGCCTCGCCGTCGGGCGACTATCGGGTTCTGGGCAGCGCCATGGGCCGGTCCGTGGCGGCGATGGGCGAGGACAGCTCCGTGGAACCGTTGAGATAGCGGTCCACGGCGGCGGCGCAACTGCGCCCCTCGGCAATGGCCCAGACGACCAGGCTCTGACCGCGTCCGGCGTCGCCGCACACGAAGACGCCCTCCTGCGTCGTGGCGAACTGATCGTCGCGCGCCACGTTGCCCCGGGTGTCGAGCTCAACGGGCATCTGGTCGAGCAGACTCGCCGTGTCGGGGTGCGCGAATCCGATCGAGATGAGCACCAGGTCGGCCGGCAGGATCCGTTCGGTGCCGGGTTGCCGGGTACGGGGGCCATCGGCTCCGGGTCCCACCGTCACCACCTTCACGCCGGTGACGTGGTGCTCGGCATCGGCCAGGAACCCGGAGGCCTCGAGTCGCGGTTCGATGGCCACACCGGCCGGTTCGTCCCCGTCGGCGTGTGAGGCGTCCGTCGGTGCGGCGCTGAAGGCGACCGAGTCGGTGTCGTACAGATACGTGCCGCCCTCGGCCATCGACGTGGTTTTCTGGTAGGTGCGGGCATAGGTCGGCCACGGGTGTCCTTCGGGCCGTTCGACCGGTTCCCGGTCGTTGATCTGCAGCACGGTGACGTCCTTGGCGCCTTGGCGCAGGCATGAGCCGAGGCAGTCGGATCCCGTGTCGCCGCCGCCGATCACGACCACGTGCTTGCCCTGCGCGCTGATGTCGTGCTTGAGCGGAGATCCGGAGAGCCGCCGTGTGGTGTCGGGCAGGAAATCCATGGCGAAGTGGATGCCTTCGAGCTCGCGTCCGGGGATGGCCACGTCGCGCGGCACTCCCGAACCGATGGCCACGATGACCGCGTCGTAGCGCGAGCGCAGATCGTCCCAACTGATGTCCTTGCCGATCTCCGTGTTCAGGCGGAACCGGGTGCCTTCGGCCGTCATCTGCTCGACGCGCTTGTCGATGAGGTGCTTGTCGAGTTTGAAGTTCGGTATGCCGTAGCGCATGAGGCCGCCGGGGGCGTCGTCACGTTCGTACACGACGACGGTGTGCCCGGCGCGGGTCAGCTGCTGGGCGCAGGCGAGTCCGGCGGGACCGGAGCCCACGATCGCGACGGTCATGTCGGTGAGGCGCTGGGGCGGCATCGGAGTGACGTATCCCAGCTCGAAGGCCTGGTCGATGATTGTGAGCTCATCGTTCTTGATGGTCGTGGCGGGCTGGTGGATGGCCAGCACGCAGGCGTGTTCGCAGGGCGCCGGGCATACCCTGCCGGTGACCTCGGGGAAGTTGTTGGTCAGGGACAGGCGATGATAGGCGTCCTCCCACTTGCCCTGGCTGACCAGGTCGTTGAATTCGGGGATGATGTTGCCCAGCGGGCACCCGGTCATGCAGAACGGGGTGCCGCAGTCCATGCAGCGTGAGGCCTGCGCCGCGGTCCATGGCTGGGCGCCATGCTCGCTGTGCACGTCGAACCAGTCGGCCACCCGTTCGGCCGCCGGCCGTTCGGCCAGTTCGCGACGTGTCCGTACCTTGAGGAATCCTCTGGGATCGCTCATCTCGCTGCTCCTTGCATAACCTGTTCGTAGACCCTTTCCCAGGATCCGGGTGCGTTGAAGTCGACGTGCTCCTGCTTGGCCTTGTCCATGGCGGCGGTCATGGCGACGTATTGGCGGGGCACGATATGCGTGAACCGTGCTCGGGTTTCGGCCCAGCGGTCCAGGAGGTCCCGCGCGAAAGCCGATCCGGTCTCCTCGGCGTGGCGCTTGACCAGGTCGTGCACGAGTCGCTCCCCCTGCGCGTCGAGCCCGCCGAGCAGCAGGCTGCCGTCGGCCATGGCGTGGGGGTTCATCCGTCGACGTTCCAGATCGAGGACGTAGACGTTGCCGCCGGAGAAGCCGGCGCCGAGGTTGCGTCCGGTGGGGCCGAGTATCACCACGGTGCCGCCGGTCATGTATTCGCAGCCGTGGTCGCCCACGCCTTCGACCACGAAGGTCGCGCCGCCGTTGCGTACGGCGAAACGTTCACCGGCGCGTCCGGCCACGAACATCTCGCCGGAGGTGGCGCCGAAGCCGGTCACGTTGCCCGCGATCACATTGGTGTGAGGATCGAAGGCGATGTGGTCCTCGGGTCGGATGACGATGCGCCCCCCCGACAGTCCCTTGCCCGCGTAGTCGTTGACGTCGCCGTAGATGCGCAGGGTCTCGCCCCGCGGGATGAAGGCTCCCGTGGATTGGCCCCCGGAACCGTGCAGGGTCATGTCGATGGTGTCGGCCGGCAGTCCCTCGGCCCCGTGTCGGATGGTGATCTCGTAGCCCAGCATGGTGCCGACCGTGCGGTTGACGTTGCGGATGGGCATCTCGATGCGGACGGGCTCCCCCCGGTCGAGCGCGGGGCGTGACAATTCGATCAGCCTGTTGTCGAGCGCCTTGTCGAGCTCGTGGTTCTGGGGCACGCTCTGGTGCAAGGCCGTGCCGGGTGTCGGCCCCGGTTGCATGAGAACCTTCGACAGGTCGATACCTTCGGCCTTCCACCGGGTGACCGCGGTGCGCTGGTCGAGGCATTCGACGTGTCCGACGGCCTCTTCGAGCGTCCTGAAGCCGAGTTCGGCGAGGATCTCACGCACCTCCTGGGCGATGTACATGAAGAAGGTGACGACGTCCTCGGGCTTGCCGCGGAACCGAGCCCGCAGTTCGGGATCCTGGGTGGCGATGCCCTGGGGGCAGGTGTTCTTGTGGCAGGCGCGCATCATGACGCAGCCCTCCACCATGAGCGCGGTCGTGGCGAACCCGAATTCCTCGGCGCCGAGCAGGGCGGCGACCATGACGTCGCGTCCGGTCTTGAGCTCGCCGTCGCACTGCACCACGATGCGCGAACGCAAACCGTTGAGCACGAGGGTCTGCTGGGTCTCGGACAGCCCGATCTCCCACGGGGTCCCCGCGTGCCTGATCGCGTTGAGCGGTGCCGCGCCGGTGCCGCCGTCGTAGCCGGAGATGAGCACGACGTCGGCATGGCATTTCGCCACACCCGCGGCGACGGTACCCACGCCGAATTCGGAGACGAGCTTGACGTGGATGCGGGCCTTGGGGTTCGCCATCTTCGCGTCGTTGATGAGCTGCTTCAAATCCTCGATCGAATAGATGTCGTGGTGCGGCGGCGGTGAGATCAGCTCCACACCGGGAGTCGCATGACGCACCGTGGCGATCCACGGCGGCACCTTCGCGCCGGGCAGATGCCCGCCCTCACCGGGTTTGGCCCCCTGGGCGAGTTTGATCTGCAGGTCGGTGGCGTGCACCAGGTAGTCGCTCGTCACGCCGAACCGCGCCGAGGCGATCTGCTTGATGCGGCTGGTGCGCCTCGGATCGGCGATGCGGTCGTCGGATTCCCCGCCTTCACCGGAGTTCGAGCGTGCGCCGATCGAATTCATGGCGATGGCGAGGGTCTCGTGGGCCTCCTGCGAGATCGAGCCGTAGCTCATCGCGCCGGTCGAGAAGCGCTTGACGATCTCACTGGCCGGTTCCACCTCGCTGATGTCGATCGGAGGGCGGTGGCCGCGCAGTTCCATGAGTCCGCGCAGCATCATGATGCGGTTGGAGGTGTCGTTCACGTGGGCGGAATAGCGTTTGAACATCGCATAGTCGGCGCGGCTCGTCGACTGCTGCAGCAGGAACACGGCCTCGGGGTCGTTGAGATGGTCCTCCCCCGTGCGCCGCCACTGGTAGTCGCCGCCGGTGCGCAGATTGCGGTGCGGACTCGCCGTCCATTGGTTCGGATAGGCGACCCGGTGGTGCATCTGCACCTCCTGGGCCAGTTCGTCGAGGCCCACGCCGCCCACGCGCGACACGGTGCCGGTGAAGTACCGGTCAACGACCTGCGGGCTCAGGCCGACCGCTTCGAAGAGCTGCGCACCACGGTAGCTCATGATCGTGGAGACGCCCATCTTGCTCATGATCTTGAGGACGCCGGTGGAGAGGGCATGCGAGAGGTTCTGTACGCCGGTGCGGGCGTCGACGGCGAGATATCCCTTGCGCGCGAGGTCCTCCACGGATTCGAAGGCCAGATACGGATTGACGCACGCCGCGCCGTAGGCGATGAGCAGGGCCACATGGTGGATTTCACGTACGTCGCCCGCCTCCACGGCCATGGAGACCTGGGTTCGGGTATGGGCCCTGAGCAGGTGGTGCTGCACCGCGCTGGTGAGCAGCAAGGAGGGGATGGCGGCCCACGTGTGGTTGGAATCCCTGTCGGAGAGCACGATGAAGTTGCTGCCGTCGGCTATGGCCCGGTCCACCTCGCCGAAGATCTCCTCGAGCCGCTCCTCGAGAGCCTTGCCGCCGCCGGCGACCTGGTACAGGCCCTTGACGATATACGTGCGGTAGTATCCGCCGAGGATGCTCGCCCGATCGAGGCGTTTGAGCTGCGCCATCTCATCGGAGTCGACGACCGGCCCGGGGATGATGATCTTGCGGGCGTGCAGCTCGGTGTCGTCCAGCAGATTCGGTTCGGGGCCGATGGCCGACTCGAGGCTGGTGACGATCTCCTCGCGCTCCCAGTCCAGCGGCGGGTTGGTGACCTGGGCGAATTTCTGCGTGAAGTAATCGAACAGCATGCGGCCGTGACGAGACAGCGCCGCCATCGGGGTGTCGTTGCCCATGGCACCCAAGGGTTCCTTGCCCGTGTTCGCCATGGGGGTCAGGAGGCGCTTGAGATCCTCTTCGGTGTAGCCGAAGGCGCGTTGACGACGCTGCACGGACTGTCCCGAATGGCTCACGTGCTCGCGGGCGGGCAGGTCGGCCAGTTCGACCGAATTGCCCTCGACCCAGCGTCGATACGGATGCAGTGCGACGAGGTTGCGTTTGATCTCCTCGTCGGGCACCAGGCGGCCTTCGGCGGTGTCGATGAGGAACATGCGTCCCGGTTCGAGCCGGCCCTTGGCGGTGATCCTGCTCTGCTTGATCTCGGGGATCACGCCGGATTCCGAGGCGAGCACGACCAGGCCATCGTCGTCGATCTGCCAGCGTCCGGGACGGAAACCGTTGCGGTCGAGGAGGGCGCCGACTTGGGTGCCGTCGGTGAAGATGATGTCGGCCGGGCCGTCCCAGGGCTCGATCAGTGAATTGTTGTACTCATAGAACGCCCTGATGTCCGGGTCGAGTTCCTCGTCCTTCTGCCACGCCGGGGGCATCATCATGAGAATCGCATGCGGCAGGCTGCGCCCCGCGAGATGCAGGAGTTCCAGGCACTCGTCGAAGGTGCCGGAATCCGAGTATCCCGGGGTGTCGATCGGCAGCAGCGGCGCGAGCTCGCCGAGCAGCGGGGCCTTGAGACGGCCCTCGCGGGCCGACAGCCAGTTGCGGTTGCCCTGGATCGTATTGATCTCGCCGTTGTGGGCGATGAGGCGGAACGGCTGCGCGAGTGGCCAGCTGGGGAAGGTATTGGTTGAAAAACGAGAATGGACCACCGCCACGGTCGCCTTCATCCTGGGGTCGCCGAGGTCGGGGAAGAACGGCGTGAGCTGCATCGTGGTGAGCATGCCCTTGTACGTCAGGGTGCGGCTGGAGAAGGAGGCGAAGTAGACACCGGCCTCATGTTCGGTGCGTTTGCGGATGCGCAGGCCGATGCGGTCGAGCGCCAGACCGTTGATGCGGCCCGAGGGATCCGCCGCGACGAGCATCATGAACGACGGCATGGACGCCAGGGCCTGCAGGCCCAGGCCGTCGGGATTGGTCGGCACCGTGCGCCAGGCCAGGACCTCGAGCCCCTCTTGGGCCACGATGTCGCCGATCTGCTGTTGTTGGCCGCCCATGGCCGCCATGTCCCGGTCCAGGAACGCGATACCGGCCAGATATCCTCCCGCCCGAGGAAGGGTCGCCTCGACCGTCGAACGCAGCATCTCGTCGGGCATCGACATGAGGATGCCGGCGCCGTCGCCGGTGTTTTCCTCGGCGCCGACCGCGCCGCGATGGTTGAGGTTGACGAGCACTTCGATGGCCGATTCGATGACCCGGCGTTCCGGTCGGCGCCTGAGCGTGGCCACCATGCCGACGCCGCAGGCATCGTGCTCCTGTGCGGGGTCGTACAGGCCCTTCGCGGGGCGGATGGTCAAATCGAGCGGAGCATGACGGGTCACGGTACCACCTTCGATAGTTGCAGGAACAAGACCTGCCGGTATGGGAACGATGTTCGCACAGACTACCGCCCGCATATGCCGGATATGTTGGGCGAGTCCATATAGCGAATCATCACACGCCCGTCCACGTATGTCCACCGCCGCATGTCCCACGACACGCCGTGTCACGACAAGCCTTGGGTCACGACTCGGTCGTTGCACCTGCAGTCGCCGCAGCTCGGTCCATCGCCGGGACGGGATTCCCCGGGTCGCTTGCGCCGCGAGGGTCCACCGGATGGGACCAATCGGTCACCGCCTCGATGTTGTTGCCGTCGGGGTCGAGCACGAACGCCGCGTAATATCCCGGATGGTACGGGCGTGGACCAGGGGCCCCGTTGTCGGTGCCGCCGGCGGCGAGTGCGGCCCGGTGGAAAGCCCGGACCTGTGCCCGGTCACGCGCGCGGAAGGCGATGTGCGTCGGCGGGGGGCACGCCCCGCCCGGTGCGGGCGAGAGATAGAAATCGGCGTGCGCGGTACCGTCCCGAGCCCCCAGACCCAGGGTCGGTTCGTGATGGGCTTTGACCATGTAGCACAGGGGTTCCAGAGCGGCTGAGTAGAAGGCGACACTGCGTGCGACGTCCCGCACGTGCAGCGTGAGATGGTCGATCATCGGCTCGCTCCTTGACTGTCCGGGCGGGCATACAGTCCCGCCGTGGCCGGGTAGAGCGCACGCTGTCCTTCGGCGAGCGCACGGTATGCGCGGGCGTCCTGCGGATCGGGGACGTAGCGTTCCCCGGTGCGACGCTCCCGCAGCCACCGTGAGACGTGGTCCAGGGAACGCAACGCGCCACGTTCACGCAGCACCAGGCGCTCAACGCCATGGCCGGCATGATGTCGGCGTTGTCCACCACCGTGACCTCATGATCCAGGACGTCGGCCATGATCTGGCACCATAGGCGTTCGCGGGCGCCTCCTCCGACCAGTGTGATCTCCGCCGGCGGGTCGGGCAACGACGCGAGTCCCTGCGCTATGGAGAACGCCACGCCTTCGAGCGTGGCCCGCGCCAGGTCGGCCGCGGTGGTCTCCGGGGTGATGCCGACGAAAGCGCCTCTCACCGCCTCGTTCATGACGGGAAATCGTTCGCCCGCCAGGTACGGCAGGCAGCGCACGCCGTTGCTGCCCGGAACGCTGCGGGCCAGCAGCTCGGTCATGGACGGGTAGTCCTTCGCGAACACCGAAGTGGACCAGCGGTGGACGTTGCCGGCGTTGAGGAACGGCACGCCGTTGATGACGGTGTCGGGCGTCAGGTAGGCGAGGTTGGCCACACCCGGCCGATCGGTGATGGACCCGTTTGAGACTGCGGCGATCCAGCCGGAGGTGCCGAGGTTGATGTTGTAGTCGCCCGGTCGGGTCACGCCGCTGGCGAGCGTCGTGGCGCCCGCGTCGCCGATGCCGGCGTATACGGGGGAATGGGCCCAGATAGCTCAACGAGGCGGTGAGCATGCTCAGGTACTGCTGGGAGATGCCCGCCAGGCGTTCGAGTCCAGGGAGTTGGTGGCGGAGACGATGG
>NZ_JGZE01000012.1 GCF_000741285.1 Bifidobacterium mongoliense DSM 21395
GTTCGAGGCGCCGCTGGCCCTCGGCACCGACACCGGCGGTTCGATCCGTCAGCCCGGCGCTCTGACCGGAACCGTCGGCGTCAAGCCGACCTATGGTGCGGTCTCGCGTTTCGGCGCCATCGCCATGGCCAGCTCGCTCGACCAGATCGGCCCCGTCTCGCGCACCGTGCTCGACGCGGCCCTGCTGCAGGAGGTCATCGGCGGCCACGACGTTCGTGACTCCACCTCCATCCCCATGAAGGTCCCGGCCATGGTCGCCGCCGCACGCGAGGGCGCCAAGCGCGACCTCAGCGGCATGAGAATCGGTCTGGTCAAGGAACTCAGCGGCGACGGGTACCAGCCCGGCGTCCAAGCGCGGTTCGACGAATCGGTCGCCCTGCTCAAGGACATGGGCGCGCAGATCGTCGAGGTCTCCTGCCCGCACCTCGAGTACGCCCTCGGCGCCTACTACATCATCATGCCTTCCGAGGTGAGCTCGAATCTCGCCCGCTACGACGGCATGCGGTACGGGCTGCGGGTCATGCCGCCCGACGGTGTGCCCCAGACGGCCGCCAACATGATGGCCGCCACGCGTGAGGCCGGTTTCGGCGACGAGGTCAAGCGCCGCATCGTCCTGGGTACCTATGCACTGTCCGCCGGGTACTACGACGCGTGGTACGGCTCGGCGCAGAAGGTCCGCACGCTCATCATCGAGGACTTCCACAAGGCGTTCGAACAGGCCGATGTGCTCGTCTCCCCGACTTCGCCCACCACGGCGTTCAAGTTCGGCGCCAAGATGGACGACCCGCTGGCCATGTACATGAACGACATCGACACCATTCCTGCGAACATGGCCGGAACCCCCGCCATGAGCATCCCCGCGGGTCTGAGCGACGACGGGCTGCCCGTCGGATTCCAGTTCATCGCGCCCCAGAAGCGCGACGATGTGATGTACAAGCCCGCGGCCGCACTTGAGGCGGCGCTCGACGAGCGTCGTGGCGGGCCCATCTGGGGTTCGCTCAAGACCCCCTGGCTGGCCAAGTAACGCATCGGAAGGATTGATATCATGGCTGAGAAATTGATGAAATACGCCGATGCCGTCGAGAAGTTCGACCCGGTCTTCGGTTTGGAAACGCACGTGGAGCTGAGCACCAACACGAAGCTCTTCTGCCCCGCGCACAGCGAGTTCGGCGGCGAACCGAACACGCAGCTGACCCCGGTGAGCCTGGGCCTGCCCGGGTCGCTGCCGGTGGTCAACAAGACCGCCATCGACTACGCAATCAAGCTGGGCCTCGCCCTGCACTGCAAGATCGCCGAGTGGAGCCAGTTCGCACGCAAGAACTACTTCTACCCCGACATGCCCCGCGACTATCAGATCTCGCAGTACGACAAGCCGCTGAACGGCGAAGGCTACCTTGATGTGGAGCTCGAGGACGGCAGCATCTTCCGCGTGCCGATCGAGCGCGCCCACGTCGAGGACGATGCCGGTAAGAACACGCATATCGGTGGTGCCGACGGCCGCATCGAAGGCGCCGACCATTCCCTGGTCGACTACAACCGCGCCGGAGTGCCGCTGATCGAGATCGTCACCAAGCCGATCGAGGGCGCGGGAGCCCGTGTGCCGGAGATCGCCGGCGCCTATGTGCGCGCGATCCGCGACATCGTGCGTGCCCTCAACATCTCGCACGCCCGCATGGAGCAGGGCAATATGCGCGCCGACGTCAACATCTCACTGCGCCGTCACCCCGGCGATCCGCTGGGCATCCGTTCCGAGACCAAGAACGTCAACTCGTTCCGCGGCATCGAACGCACGTTGCAATACGAGATTCGCCGTCAGGCCGCAAGGCTGGAGGACGGCCTCGATATCCTGCAGGAGACCCGTCACTGGGACGAGTCCTCGCAGACCACGGCCGGCGGCCGACTGAAGTCCGACGCCAACGATTACCGCTATTTCCCCGATCCCGATCTGGTCATGGTGCACGTCACCAAGGGGCACATCGAGGAGATGGCCAAGCAGATGCCTGAGATGCCGCACGAGCGACGCAAGCGTCTGCAGGCCGAATGGGGCTTCAGCGACCTCGAGATGCGCGACGTGCTCAACGCCGACGCCCTCGATCTCGTCGAGCAGACCGTCGACGCGGGAGCCGAGGCCGGCGCCGCCAAGAAGTGGTGGCTGGGCGAGCTTTCACGCGAGGCCAACGCCCGTGGCCTGTCCCTCGAGGAGATGCCGATCACGCCGCAGGATGTGGCGCAGGTCGAGAAGCTCGTCGTGGCGGGCAAGCTCAACGACAAGCTCGCCAAGCAGACCATCGCCGGCGTGCTCGCCGGGGAGGGGACGCCGGATGAGGTCGTCAAGAAGCACGGCTATCAGGTGGTCTCTGACGACGGTGCGCTGGATAAGGCCGTGGACGATGCCATGGCCGCCAATCCCGACGTCGTCGAGAAGCTCAAGAGCGGCAACATGAAGCCCATGGGTGCCATCATCGGCGCCGTCATGCGCGCGACGAGGGGCCAGGCGGACGCCAAGGCGGTCACCAAGATCGTCATGGCTCGCATCCGCGCCTAGTGGTCCAGCTGGCCTAGCGGTACAGCTGGCCTAGCGGCCTAGCGGCCTAGCGGCCTAGCGGCCTAGCCGCATAGGCCTGACGGTGCGACCGGTCCGTACACTTCCGTACGCGACTGGTACGACCGTGCACACCGTCCGGCGCCAAGCCGTCACTTGACAACCGCGCCCCAGCGTGTCGACGCTCCGACCGCCGAAACACCTGGCGAACGTCCGGAATCGACCCGAACCACTGGTCGAATCAATCCCGGACGTCGGAACACTACGGACACCGCTGGGGCGCGGTCGTATGTTCGAAGGCGTCCATTCATGCTCACGGCCGCCGGTCGGTGACCGTACAGCACCATTTAAGGTGGCCAGAGTAGCATGGTGACGTGGCGAATAACGGTGAACACCTGAGACAAGGGATGTGACGTATGACTGGGAAGTCCGAACCCCCGCTTGACGAGACGGCATCTCGGGAGCTGCCTGAACAGCTCACCATTCCACCGATCGACGGGGAGATGCTCAAATTGCGGCCCGCGGGTCTCGACGATCTGCACAAGCTCGATCGACTCGAGGCCTTCTACAATGCTTCCGGCATCACTGGCAAGGACGAGCAGTCCGAACGCGCCGCTGTGGCGGCATGGGTCCGTCGTTCTGTTGCTTGGAGTCAGGGCGTGGCGGCGGATCAGTCGGGTGTGGGCGATCCCGAATCCCGTCGCACCATCGCATGGTCCATCATCGTTGACTCCGCACGCACGTCGGGTGGCGTTGACGATGACGACAGAAGCACGCCGGTCGATGGCGTCATCGGCATGATCTTCCTCATCGACATCGATGGGTGGGCTCGTTCGGCGCGCATCCAGGTCGTGCTGGGCAAGGACTACCGGGGTCGCGGCTATTCCCGTGACGCCATGCCACGGGTCATGACTTACGGCTTCGCCCCCGAACCATCGGGACTGGGCATGCACCGTATCTGGGTCGCCGTGCCTGAGAAGAACACCCGTTCCCTCTCCGTCTACCAATCGCTGGGCTTCGAGCACAGCGGCATATCGCGTGACGCCCTCTGGGACGCCGAGAACGGCAAATACCAGGATCTCAACGTGCTTGACACCCTGGTCGACGAGTACGACCCGATTCGTTCGCTCGACGCCTTCGGCATGCATGTCATTGAACACAACCCCGGTGTGCGTGAGGCGCTCAGCGCCCGCGAGCATTCGTTGGCCATCGAGCAGCGGCTTGGCGTGCGGACCGGGGATGTCATCCCCGACGGTGCCGCTTCGAATGGCCAGCGGGTCCAGGCCGACCGGTCGGTCGGAGACGGTGCGGCACCGGAGAGCGGTCGTGGCGTGTCGGGAAACGGTGATCCGCGGGTCTCGGTGAATCCGACATCGTCCGATATCACCGAGTCCTTCGACTGGCTGGACGTGCAGGGCGTGGGTCCGCGCGATGAACACGTCGATGCCGGCACGCGTGGTGACGGTGGGGCGGTATCGGCGGCGTCGCATGCGGTGGCCGCGGAGCCGTCGAGTGGTCAATCGGAGGGCTCCGCTTCGACCGCTTTGACGGTGCCGGACGGTACCGATCCGGTCGAGCCGGACAGCTGGCCGTATGCCCCCAGCGCCCCGAAACGCTCCAAGCAGGCGTGGTGGCGCAATTTCGGGCGCGGACACAGAAACGGTAAGGGGGAATAGCCATGGCGGCCGAGGATCTGGACAACTACGAGACCGATGCCGAGCTGGCGCTCTATAAGGAATACCGCGACGTCATCAAGCTGTTTACCTACGTCGTGGAGACCGAACGCCGGTTCTATCTGGCCAACAAAGTGGATTTCAACGTCCGTTCGGCCGGGCAGGACGTCTACTTCGACGTCCAGCTTACCGATGCCTGGGTGTGGGACGTGTACCGTTCCTCGAGATTCGTCAAGAACGTTCGTATCGTCACGTTCAAGGATGTGAACGTCGAGGAAGTGCAGAAGTCGGATATCGATATCCCCGATACGCTGGGGTAGGCGACGCGGCGCACCCGTGCGGGTTTCTGGGGCGGGTACGTGAATATGCACGGCGCCGCATCGTGGCGGGCCGTGTGACTGTTACTATAACTGTTGATTAATCGCTGATGGATATCAGTGGAGTGGTATGAGGAGGACAAGTGGCACAGAAGCAATCTGTCGTGATCATCGGTGGTGGCCCCGCCGGTCTGACGGCCGCATGGGAACTGACGAAGGATGGCGGCGCCGAGCGCTATGACGTGACCGTGCTCGAGGCGACCAAGGAATTCGGTGGCATCTCCCGCACCGTGAAGCACAACGGCAACCGCATGGACATCGGCGGGCACCGCTTCTTCTCGAAGGACGACCGCATCATGCGGTGGTGGAAGAACATCCTGCCGCTGCAGGGTGCACCCTCGTACGACGACAAGAAGCTCGGCCGTCACCACGACCTCGAGCCCGGCGGTCCGGATCCCGAGCAGACGGACAAGGTGATGCTCAAGCGACACCGCGTCAGCCGCATCTTCTGGAACCACCACTTCCTCGACTACCCCATCTCGCTCACCCCCGGCCTGCTCAAGGCCTTGGGCTTCAAGCTGACCATGGAGGTGGGATTCAGCTATCTGTATTCGATGGTGCACAAGCTGCCCGAGGACAACCTCGAGAACTTCTACATCAACCGCTTCGGCCGCAAGCTCTACTCGATGTTCTTCGAGGGCTACACCGCGAAGGTATGGGGACGCCCGCCGAAGGAGATCTCCGCCGATTGGGGCGCCCAGCGGGTCAAGGGCCTCGACGTGGTCGCCGTGCTGAAGAACGCCTTCCTTAAGCTCATGCCGAAGAAGCGCGACAACAGCCAGGTCGAGACCTCGCTTATCGAGGAATTCTGGTACCCCAAGCTCGGCCCGGGCCAGCTGTGGGAAACCGTCGAACAGCAGTGCGTGGACCAGGGCGCCACCGTGATCACCGATGCGAAGGTCACCGAGATCGTGCGTGAGCACGGCACCATCAGCGCCGTGCGGTATGTCGATGCGAAGGGCAAGTCCACCGAGCTCAAGGCCGACGAGTTCATCTCCTCGATGCCGCTCAAGGACCTGCTCAACGCGATGGATGCCGCCCCGGTCGACGATCGCGCCGCGAAGTCCGGCAAGGCCGGCGCGGCCAAGGCGGTGCCGAAAGATATGGTGACCGTGGCGAACGGCCTGCCCTACCGCGACTTCATCACCATCGGCCTGCTCGTCAAGCGCCTGCGCATCACCAACACCACCGACATCCCGACGCTGGGCAACCCGCCGATCGTGCCGGATTGCTGGATCTACGTGCAGGACCCGGGTTACAAGGTCGGTCGTGTGCAGCTCTTCAACAACTGGAGCCCGTATCTGGTCAAGGACGTCGACAACACCGTGTGGGTCGGTCTCGAGTACTTCTGCCAGGAGGGCGACGAGTTCTGGACGATGAACGATGAGGAGGCCACCGCCTTCGCGATCAAGGAACTCACGCGTATGCGGCTCATCAACGGTCCGCAGGATGTGCTCGACTCCCATCGCGAACTGGTCAAGAAGGCGTATCCCGCCTACTTCGACACCTACGATCGCATGCCCGAACTCGCCGAGTACCTTGACTCCTTCGGCAACCTGTATTGCGTGGGTCGTAACGGCCAGCACCGGTACAACAACCAGGATCATTCGATGGCCAGCGCCATCGAGGCGGTCGGCAACATCAAGGACTGCAAGACCTCGAAGCGCAACGTGTGGTCGGTGAACACCGAGAAGTCTTACCAAGAGAAGAAGTAAGCGTTAACCGCTTGTCGTCGGTCGGCCACGTGTCGATGAGGCGACGAGCACGGTCACGGACCCCGTCTTGGCAGCAGTGCCAGGGCGGGGTCTCGTCGTCCGGGTTGCGCCCGTCCACGTCGCGTTATAGACTTGATACCGTTCAGTTAGCGGTTGAAGCTCTGAACGTTCATAGCGGTTATTCCGCATCTTTTTCATAGAGCTCTCGGGTATGCCCGTTGGGCCAAGGGAAGGCAACACCAGTGGCAACAAGCCAGAATATTGAGGATATGAAGCTGCCTGAGCTCAAGGAGCTCGCCAAGCACATGGGGCTGCGTGGAACGTCGACGATGCGTAAATCCACGTTGGTAGCCACATTGCAGGCGGCCCGGAGCGGTGGCGAGGCCCCGGCCGGAGTCAGCGTGCGCGTGCCCAAGACGGCTCCCGTCGCGGCGAACACATCAACGAACGCATCACCGACCACCGGGGCGACCACGGTGACGAAGGCGATGGGCGACGTGCCCGCAGCCTCGTCGTCACCGTTGGCCGGTGCACATGCCGGTGCGATGGGCACCGTTTCCGCGGGGAAGTCCGCGGCTGCGACATCCGCCGATCGCACGCCGTTCGAGGCGCCCGGTGATGGCAACGAGCGTCGCACTCGTACCGAGCAGCCGTCCGCCGAGAGGGGCCGGAGCCACGTTGGAGACCGGTCGGGCGCTCGTCGCCGTAATGACCGTCGTGACCGCGACGATCGCCATGACGAGGGGACCGAAGCCAATCTGCTCGACGAACTGCATATCGACGTTCCCGCGACCGATGAGGGCGGTTCCACGAGAATCCGTCGCCGCGAGGGCGGGCATTCCATGGATCGTGATCAGCCGCGTCGTCGCCGTCGTATCGAGGCCGCGCATGCAGGCTCCGAATCCGGTACCCGCGATTTGAGCGACATCCTCGCCGCGTTGCCTGTCGAGCATGACGGCGACGACGCTCACGACGAGCAGGAGGGCCAGGAACGGCAGCCTCGCGAATTCAATCGACGCAATCGCAACCGTGATCACGAGCGCGGGGAACGTGGCGACGATCGTCATCAGCGTCGTGGCCGTGGCAGGGATCGCGACTACAACAACCGTGACAATCGGGACAACCGTGAGGACCGCGACGAGCGCGATATGCGCGACGAACGTCGTGACAACCGCCGCGAGGAGAAGTCCGAGGATGTCGTGCCGGTCGCCGGCATCGTCGACGTGCTCGATTCCTATGCCTTCGTGCGTACGTCGGGCTATCTGCCCGGCCCGAACGACGTCTATGTCTCGATGGGTCAGGTCAAGCGTTACGGTCTGCGCAAGGGCGACGCCGTGCACGGCTCGATTCGCACGCCCCGTGAGGGCGAACGACGCAACCAGCGTCAGAAGTTCGTGCCGTTGCAGTCCATCGACACGATCAATGGCATGAGCGTGGAGGATTCCTCCGCGCGACCCCACTTCTCGAAGCTCACGCCGTTGTATCCGCAGGAGCGGCTCAAGCAGGAGACCACGCCGAACAAGATCATCGGCCGTCTCATCGATATCATCGCGCCCATCGGCAAGGGACAGCGCGGACTTATCGTCTCCCCGCCGAAGGCCGGCAAGACGATCACGCTGCAGAACATCGCCAACGCCATCGCGACGAACAACCCCGAGGTCCACCTCATGGTCGTGCTGGTCGACGAGCGGCCCGAAGAGGTCACCGACATGGAGCGCACGGTGCAGGGCGAGGTCATCTCCTCGACCTTCGACCGCCCGGCCTCGGACCACACCACGGTCGCCGAGCTCGCCATCGAGCGCGCCAAGCGTCTGGTCGAACTCGGTCAGGACGTGGTCGTGCTGCTCGACTCCATGACGCGTCTGGCACGCGCCTACAACATCTCCGCCCCCGCATCGGGCCGTATCCTGTCCGGTGGCGTTGACGCGCAGGCACTGTACCCGCCGAAGCGGTTCTTCGGCGCGGCCCGCAACATCGAGAACGGCGGCTCGCTGACCATCATCTCCTCGGCGCTGGTGGAGACCGGGTCCAAGATGGACGAGGTCATCTTCGAGGAGTTCAAGGGCACCGGCAACATGGAGCTGCGCCTGAGCCGTGAGCTGGCGGACAAGCGCCTCTTCCCGGCGGTCGACATCAACGCCTCGGGCACGCGCCGCGAGGAGCTCATCACGCCGAACGACGAACTGATGATCGTCTACCGTCTGCGTCGTCTGCTGGGCGGCCTCGAGCCGGAGCAGGCCTACCAGACGCTCGTGTCGCGTCTGAAGAAGGCGCCCACGAATCGTGACTTCCTGGGTACGATCGTGCAGCCGACCAACATGAAGATGAACTGACGGCGCAGTGCGCTGACCACGAGGGTGAACCGACCGCGAAGTGTACTGACGGCGGGGATGACTCAACCGCGAAGTGCACTGACGGCTGGTGACGGGTCGACGGCGTAGTTCGCTGACCTTGAGGACGCACTGACTGTTGGTGGTGGATCGCCGGCGGGGCGGGAACTGCCTGCACTCGACTGATTGGTGCGCCTGCACTTTCCCGGGCGAGGGGCATCCGTGAAGTGACAGCGGTTACGTAGTACCCGTCCTTCGCGGTCGGGGATCGCGGCAACCTGTACATTCACCCCGACAAACTCCCCAAACCCGCACCTCGCGGGTGTGGATGACGACGGTATGGTGTCGTGAGCATGCATGGTGATGCTCGCGGGGCCGTACCGTCGAATTCGTTCAGGCCATCATCTCGACTGGGTGGAAGGCGCGGGTGTGCCGGGCGAAAACCGGTGGTGTATGCGTGGCTGCAAATCGTCGCAGCCGCATCATGGCCTCGGTGAGTTCCTGGGTGTCGCCGGCGTACGACAGACGGATGAACCCCTCGCCTACCGCGCCGAAGGCATTGCCGGGGACTACCGCGACGTGTTCGTCATGCAGCAGGCGCGTGCTGAAGGTCTCGCTGTCCATACCCGTGCGGCGGATGTCGACGAAGGCGTAGAACGCCCCTTGGGGGTCAATGGCGTTGAGCCCGTTCGTCTCACGTAGCGCGTTGAGGACGATGCTCCGGTTGTGATCGTAATGCCTGCGCATGGATTCGATATGGTCGCGAGGCCCGGTCAGTGCCGCTACCGCGCCGTATTGCGCTGTCGCGTTCACCGAGGAATGCATGAGCTCCGCGATCTTCGCCGTCTGCTCGATGACCGCGTCGGGGGCGAGGAGGTATCCGATGCGCCAACCGGTCATGGCGAAGGTCTTCGACAGACTCTCCACCACGATCGTGCGCTCCTTCATGCCCGGAATGCCGGCTATCGACGGGGCTGCCGGCATGGCGGCGGTCAAGGCTGCTTCTTGTGGCGGCGGGACGACCGGGTTCGCCTGCGCCGACGGAACGACCGGGTTCGCCGCGGAACCGAAGACGTAGGGATGATATACCTCATCCGATATCGCCCAGATATCATGCCGAATGCACACCGCCGCGATGCGTCGCAACTCCTCAGCAGGGGTGACAGCGCCCGAGGGATTGCCGGGGGAGTTCAGTATGACCGCTTTCGTGCGTGGTGTGATCGCACGCTCGATATCGTCGGCGTTGAGTTGCATATGGTGCTGCGCGCGCAGCGGCACTGTGATCACGTCGGCACCGCAGAGCATCACCTCGGCATCATAGGACGTGAAGAAGGGCGAGGGGATGATGACTTCGTCGCCGGGCCCCACGACCGTCTTGAGGGCCAGGAACAGCCCCATCGTGGCGCCGTCGACCGCCTGGATCTCTGCTCGTGGGTCGTAACGCAGCCCTTTTACCTCGGCGCTGTAGCGCGCGACCGCAGTGCGGAACTCCTCGATGCCGAGGATGTTCGTATACTTCGTCTGGCCGTTCCTCATGGATGCGCACGCGGCCTCCACGATATGCGGTGCTGCGGTGTCGCTCGGTTCACCGACGCACAGCGATATCGCGTCGGGCACTGCGTCCACGCGATCGAAGACGTCGCGGATGCCGGAACGGGGGATATCGAGCGCACTCTGGGATAGGCGATGCTTGGGCTGGTTTTGCTCATGCTGGTTCTGCTCGGGCAGGCGAAGCTGGGGCTGGCTCTGCGGGGACGAGCCCTGTGGAGACGAGCCCTGCGGAGACGAGCCCTGCGGAGACGAGCCCTGCGGAGATATGCCCTGCGGAGACGCACGCTGTAGAGACGGGCCCTGCGGAGATATGCCTTGTAGAGACGAGCTCTGCGGGGTCGGGCGCTCTTGAGGAAGGCGAGGAGTAACCATGGTCGTCACTTTCGGAAGAATCGAGTATGTAATAGATAATCATCATAAAAATTACTCTGTACAAATTAACTATTGGTAAAATATACGGCGTAAGGATCCTCTGCTTGTCTGAGTGTCATGGTGGTGCGTGCATGCCTCGGCGGTGACGCGGACCCTAGCGGTGGTGCGGCCGTGGTGGTGACGCGGACCTTGGGGGATACGGACCGTGGTGGTGCGGCCCCTGGTGGGCTTGTGGTGCACTCGTGGTGCGTGATTCTGGCGGGCACAGGCATCGCGTGACGGGCGTCACCGACGTATCCTTGAATCAGAATTCTTGAACCATGGGATTGTGGTCGATACGAGTCGATACGAGTCAATACGAAAGGAACGCCCGCATGAAGGATGGGGAAGCCCGAGTTCGCAAGGCACAGGGGCGTGCCGCGGCCGATGCGGAACAGATCGATGCAACCGACGCCGTGATACTCGATGCGCTCGAGCGCGACGGCCGAGCCACACTGTCCGATCTGTCGGAGATATCGAAGCTTTCGGTGTCGGCGGTGCAGTCGAGGGTGCAGAAACTCGAACGGCGAGGCGTCATCATGCGGTATCGTGCCGTGATTGATGACGAACGGCGCGGGTTGCCCATCCGGGCGTTTGTCTCCGTCACGCCACTCGATTATTCGCAGGAATCGACGATTCCGGAGCGACTGGAGACCCTCGACGGGGTGATGTCCTGCCATTCGGTGGCCGGAGCTCCCAGTTTCGTATTGGTCGTGCGGGTGGCTTCGCCTGCGGCGCTGGAGGAGCTGCTTAATCTCATTCATCGCACGGTGCCCGTGAACACGGAGACGACGATGATCCTCAAGACCTATTTCGGCAAGTGAGCGCGTTGTGGGGTCGGTGGGGTCGCCGGGCGATACAGTGGGGTCCATGCATGTGAAGAATGAAGCGCACGACGACGATATCGAGGGTGACTGGTCCGGCACTGTCATCGATGCCGCACAGATGCGACGGGATCCGAAAGTCGAGCATGAGGTCGAGCGGATCGAGACGTTGCGGGGCTCCATAGACAATCTCGATGGTGCGATGGTGGCCATCCTGGCCGAACGGTTCCGAGCCACGGACGAGATAGGGCATGCGAAAGCGGCTGCCGGATTCGGTCCCGAGGACCCCGAACGTGAACGGGAACAGGCGTCACGACTCCGTGATCTGGCCGAGCATGCGGGGTTGGATGCGGGCATCGCGCGGCGTTACATGGAGTTCGTCGTCAGTGAGGCCAAACGCCGGCATCAGGAGATCGCCGAAGGACGGGTTGGTCGCTAGAGCCTAAACGACTGGCTGCGCGGGCCATGTTCGAGGTTTACGCGTGGTGCAAGTCGATGGTTTGGTGACGCAACTAGACGATTGATTGACGCAAGTTGGCGATATCCCGACAAGGATGGGCGGTTCGCTGACGCAAGTCGTCGGTTCACTGACGTAAGTCGATGGTTGCGTGACAAGGATGGGCGGTTGCCAGACGCAACTCGACGGTTGCGTGACATAGGTCAACGGTTCACTGACATAAGTCGCCGGTTCACATAGACAAGTAGGGTGATAGCTTTTTCGAAGGGCCATTTTCCGCCACTCGAAAAAGCTATCACCCTACTTGTCTATCAAATCTCGGGCGAGTCGGGACCGGGAGCCCGGACCTGAGGAGTCCGGACCCGTGGGTTGACGACTGTGCGAGTCAAAACCGGGAGTTGGGACGCGAGGAGTCGGGGGTGAGAGGAGTCGAGGGCGGGAGTTGGGACGTGGGGAGTCCGGACTGGGAGAGTTGACAACTGGGAGTCGGCACCCCGGAGGTGTCGGCACCCCGGAGGTGTCGGCACCCCGGAGAAGTCGACTCCCGTTCCGGACTCCCGGCGAGTCGCAACCTAAAAGCTTTGCAACCCCGGAACTCGACTTCCTAGAAGAATCGGGTTCCCAAGGCTCATCGCCTCGGAAACCCGATTCTTCGGTTGCTTCTGATTCAGCCCTTGTGCTTCGGCTTCTTGGCCGGAGGTTCGCCGAGCTCGGCATCATCGGCGATGCCGACGCTGAACTCGGGCACCTCGCCGGCGCTCTCGGCGCCGGTCGTCGTATCCGAGCTGGTGCCGGTTGTGCCAGTGGTGTCACCGGGCGTGGAGTTCGCGGGCGACGTCGAGCCAGTCGAGCCAGCCACAGCAGCCCCAGCCGAGCCAGTCGCACCAGCACCAACAGCACCCGCACCAGCCCCAGCTTCGGCCAGCCCGAGTTCACCGGTCACGCGACCGGCCTCAGCGATGTCGTCGAGCGCCTGACGCAGCGCCTCCACACCATCGGTGGTCGCGGTGAGCGTCGCGTGGAGAATCGGGGTCTTCATGGAGACCTTCGCCTGCGACTTCAGTCCGCGCAACTCGGCCAGCGCGTTGCCGGCCCACAGCAGCAGATTCGGATCCGTGCCGTGCGCGGCCTGGGCGTAAGGAGCCGAGGTGGGCCACGGGGCGCGGTGCACGGAGCCCTGCGGCGCGTGCATCCAAGACCAGATCTGCTCGGTGGCATACGGCAGGTAGGGGGCGAACAGACGCGCGAAAGCGTCCAGACCCAGACCCAGCGTGGTCCGAGCCGATTGGATCGCCTCGGCGCTGGGCACATGACCGGTCGCGTCGGCGGTGCCGTAGGCACGGTTCTTGACCAGTTCGATGTAATCGTCGCAGAACCGCCAGAAGAAGGTCTCGATGGTTTCGAGCGCCTTGGAATGTTCGTACGCATTGAGATTCTCGGTGGCTTCGTCGATCACGGCGGCCAAGGAGGCCATCACCGCGCGGTCGAGCGGTTCCGTGATCTGCTGCGGGTCCCATTGCGCCGTCGCGGCCTGGGCCACGTGGTGCTGATCGTCCTCGCGCCCGATGGCCAGCGCGAACTTCGTCGCGTTGAGCAGCTTGATGGCCAAGCGGCGGCCGATCTTCATCTGTCCTTCGTCGTAGGTCGCGTCGAGGCCGAGCCTGGCCGAAGCCGCCCAGTATCGTACGGCGTCGGCGCCGAACTTCTTGATCGGCTCGTTGGGGACCACGACGTTGCCCTTGGACTTGGACATTTTCTTGTGATCGGGGTCGAGGATCCATCCCGACAGGGTCGTGTGCGACCACGGCAGGCAGTGGTTCTCGAGGTGCGCGCGGTCGATGGAGCTGAAGAGCCAGGTGCGGATGATGTCCTGTCCCTGCGGACGCAGATCCATGGGGAACGTCGCCTGGAACAGGGCCTTGCTGGCCTCGTCGGGTTCGGCCCAGTGGGTCACGATCTGCGGGGTGAGAGACGAGGTCGCCCACGTGTCCATGATGTCATGCTCGGCCATGAACCCGTTGGGTTGGTCGCGCTGCGACTCGTCGTAACCGTGCGGCACGTCGCTGGTCGGATCGATCGGCAACTCGTCTTCGTTCGGCGTCAGCGGATGCTCGTAATCCGGCTCACCCTGCTCGTCGAGGCGATACCACAGCGGGAACGGGACGCCGAAGAAGCGCTGGCGCGAGATGAGCCAGTCGCCGTTGAGGCCGTGGACCCAGTTCTCGTAGCGCACGCGCATGAAGTCGGGGTGGAACTGCAGTTCCTTGCCGCGCTTGATGAGCTCGGCGTTGAGTGCCTCGTCGGTGCCGCCGTTGCGCAGGTACCACTGGCGTGAGGTCACGATCTCGAGAGGCTTGTCGCCCTTCTCGTAGAAGTTCGTCATACGCTTGGTCGGCGTGGGCTCGCCGTCGAGGTCGCCGCTGTCACGCAGCTGCTCGACGATGATCTTGCGCGCGGAGAAGGCGGTCTTGCCTTCGGTCATGGCGAAGATCTCGCGGCCCTTCTGGTCGGTGATCCAATCCGGTGTCGACATCACGATGCGTCCGTTGCGCTGGATGATCGGTCGGGTGGGCAGCTTGAGCTCGCGCCACCACTGCACGTCGGTCACGTCGCCGAAGGTGCAGCACATGGCGATGCCGGCTCCCTTGTCCATCTCCGCGGCCGGATGCGCGAGGATCGGCAGCTTGACATGGAACAGAGGGGAGTAGACGCTCTTGCCGAAGTACGGCTGGTAGCGCGGGTCGTCGGGGTTGGCGATGAGCGAGGTGCAGGCGGCGAGCAGTTCGGGCCGCGTCGTCTCGATGTAGATGGGGGTGCCATCCTCGAAATGGAAGGCGATCTTATGGTAGAAGCCGGGGTATTCGCGGCTTTCGAGCTCCGCCTGCGCGACGGCGGTCTGGAAGGTCACGTCCCACAGTCCGGGGGCGTCCTGCTGGTAGACCTCGCCGCGGGCGAGATTGCGCAGGAACGCCTTCTGGGCGACGCGCTGCGGGTGCTCGCCGATGGTGTGGTAGGTCTGCGACCAGTCGATCGACAGGCCCAGCGCGCGCCAGAGTTCCTCGAACTGCTGCTCGTCACGCTTGGTGAGCCGCTCGCACAGCTCCACGAAGTTCTTGCGGCTGATCGGCACCTGGTCGCGCGCCTCGATCTTCTTGCCGGTCGTGCCTTCGAACGGGGGCTTGAAGTCGGGGTCGTACTTGAGCGAGGTGTCCACGCGCACGCCGTAGTAGTTCTGCACACGCCGTTCGGTCGGCAGCCCGTTGTCGTCCCATCCCATGGGGTAGAAGACGTCGTAGCCCTGCATGCGCTTGAATCGCGCGATGACGTCGGTGTGGGTGTAGGAGAAGACATGTCCCACATGCAGCGATCCCGACACGGTGGGCGGCGGGGTGTCGATGGAGAAGACCGCCTTGCGGTCACGTGAGCCTTGGAATGCGTTGACGCCGGAATCGTCCCAGTTCTTACGCCAGATATCCTCGAGGCCGTCGACCCCGACCTTGTCGGGGAGGGGGCTCAGATTCGCCGTAATGGCACCGGTGTTGCCGGTTGTATCCTGATCAGTCATGGGTTTCAGTCTAGAAACCAACGGTGACATACGGTGTCTCACGGATCAAGCCGACAGCGCCGTCGCCGGCTTGATCACGATCGTCGGCTCGGCCACCATAGCCGGGTGAGCCACGTGCCGCCATCGCGTCGCCATCCGACCGGCATGGGCATGCCCATCGCGACGGCCATGCCGACCGTTATTTCACTTGCAGATTTTCGACGCGCAGACGGGCCCCGCTCATCGCGACCTGGTATCCCTCGAGCCGTGACTTCACCAGAGCCTGGTCCTTGCTCACATACAACCAATCGGCGGCGGCGTCCTGGCTCACGGTCCTTGCGAATTCCCGAAGATGGCGTTGGTAGTCCTTGTCGTTGGTCGAGGCCAGGGCATCGCGGTATTGGCGCTGCGCGGTGCCGTTGGTGTAGCGGAACACCGAATCGGCGTTGGCGAAGGTCCCGGCGGATTCGTCGCCCTCCAGCGTGGTGAGCGCGATGGTGTAGTTGCCGTCGGTCAGGCGGGTGGCCATGGTCGCGTCGTCGACGACCTGCATATCGACGCCGAAAGCGCCGTCCTGTTCCAACTGTTGGGTGAGGGCTTCGCCGAGATCGCGATACTCCTGCGGCACGAGGAACACGACGGTGCCCAGATACTGCGAGGAGAAGTAGGACAACATGGAGCGGGCCTCCGCGCTGTCGTGGGGGAACAGACCGGTCAGATCCTCGTAGCCGGGCTCGAGCGGTCCGATCGGCCCCCCGAGCCGAGTCGCGACATCATGCCTGCCGTTGATCGCCGCCGGCACGTCGATGAGATGGCGGGTCGCCTGACGGACGCGCTGGTCGGAAAAGATTGAGGAGGGGTCGGCGTTGAATCCGATGAGCACGGTTCTCGTGCCGTTGTCCTGGGCGATGGACAGCGAGGAGTCGTTACCCCGCAGCCGTTCGAGATCGATGGTGTCGGGCAGACCCATTTGGATCTCACCCTTGTGCAAGGCCGCGGCGACGGCGTCATCCGTGGCGAAATAGCGCAGCGTCACCTGCGATGAGGCGGGGTCGGGGCCGGCATACTTGGGGTTGCGGCGCAGGGTGATCGAGGATCCCGGCGTGTATGCGGCAACGACGAAGGGCCCCGAACCCATGGCCTGGGAGGTGTAGTTGATGGTCGCATCACGATCGAAGACGATCCCGATCGGGCCGCTCAACGCACGCAGGAGCCGTGGATTGGGCTCTCCCAAGGTGAGGACGAGCGTATGGGCGTCGGGGTTGGCCACGTTCGTGAGTTTGCCCAGCGTCTCGACGCCGGGGCGGTGCTGCTGTATCGCCTGCTGCAGCGACCACACGGCATCGGAGGCGTCGAGCGCGTCGCCGTTGGAGAAGGTGATGGCCCGGCGCATCGTGAAGGTGTAGGTCAGGCCGTCGCTCGATGTCTTCCACGATGAGGCTAGCGAGGCGTGCAGCCGATTGCGGCCATCGACGCCCACGAGGGTCTCATAGACGTTGTCGAGCAAGGCTTGGCCTACTGGCCTATCGCGCTCAGTGCGGATATCCAGTGATTTCGGTGCATCGCGCAGCCCGACGGCCACGGTGCTGTCCGAACGCACGTCCTCGCCCCACGGTGCCGGCACGTGGCGATCGGCCAGCGACCATGCGACCCACAGGAGGGCGAAGAGGGATACGGCCACGGCCAGGAAGATGGCCCACCGCCATGGACTACGACCTTGATGCTGTGCCATGATGCCTCACCTTCGTCGTTCAGAACAGCGCTGCACTGGGGCAGGTGGCGTTGAGTGGGCAGTTCGCACAATCGGGCTTACGTGCGTGGCATACCGCCCGACCGTGCAGGATCAGCCGGTGGGAGAGGTTTGTCCAGGTCTCGGGAGGGAAGCAGGCCGTGATCTCGCGTTCGATCGCCACCGGATCGGGGTGGGTGGAACGCCAGTCGGTGCGCCACCGCAATCTGCCGGTGACGCGCATCACGTGGGTGTCGACCGGGAATCCGGGGATGCCGAAGGCGTTGCCGAGCACGACATTGGCGGTTTTGCGCCCCACACCGGGCAGCGTGACCAGATCGTCCATCGAAGGGGGCACGGCGTCGTGCATCCGGGTGTGCACATCATGTGAGAGCGCGATGATGTGGGCGCTCTTTGAGCGGAAGAACCCGAGCGGATGGATGATGTCCTCCACTGCCTCCGGGTCGGCCGCCGCCAGCGATGCCGGCGTGGGGTAGCGGTCGAAGAGCTCGGGCGTCACCGAATTGACCCGGACGTCGGTCGTCTGGGCGCTGAGCACGGTCGCGATGAGCAGCTGGAACGGCGTCTTGAAATGCAGGGCGCAGGCCGGGGTGGGGATGGCCTCGCACAGCAGATCGTATTCGGCGTGCATGCGTTCCAGACGATGACGCCGTGATTCGCGTGGCATACCTGCCGCCTACTTCGTCTTCGTATCGGCCGAGGCCGCGTGGCCTTCAGATGCCTGGGCCGCGTCGCTGGCTCGGCGGCTGGCCCGTCGGCCCTCGGCGTCGCCATCGTCCGACTCCGGTTCGTGCGTCTCCTGCTCGGCTGGCGGCTCGGGCGGGTCGAAACGGTATCCGACATTGCGCACGGTGCCGATCATGTGCTCGTATTCGCCGCCGAGCTTCGCGCGCAGACGGCGGATATGCACATCCACGGTTCGGGTGCCGCCGTAGTAGTCGTAGCCCCATACCTCCTGCAACAGCTGTGCTCGGGTGAAGACCCGGTTGGGGTGCAGGATGAGGTACTTGAGCAGCTCGAATTCCTTATAGGCCAGATCGATCGGGCGGCCGTGCAGGCTCGCGGTGTAGCCGTCGGTGTCCACCACGAGATCGCCGCTGCGAATGTGTCCGTCCGCATCGCGCTGCGCCGGCTGGTCGCCGGGCAGTGGAGCCGTCATCTGACGCGTCCCGCCGTCGGCGATCATCCGCAGTCGGCCTTCGACCTCCGCGGGGGAGGCGCTCGTCACCACGACGTCGGCCACGCCCCATTGTGGGTTGACCACCGTGAAGCCGCCCTCGGTCAGAATCAGCATGATGGGGGTGCTCAGTCCGGTCGCCTGAACGAGGCGGCACAAGGTCTTCGCCATGGCGAGATCGTCTCGGGCGTCGAGGAAAAGAATGGTGTTCTCCGGCATCTTGACCAGGCTTGCGGCATCCATGGGCAGCACGCGTACACGGTGCGACAGGAGGGCAAGCGAAGGCAGCACGGAGGCGGGGTCACTCGCTGACGTCATCAGCGTAAGATCGGTCACGTAGCTCCTCTCTCCAAGCCTTATGGACACCAGTGTACAGCCGTGCCGCAACCGGCCGGTCCCGATGATTGCATCTCGGTTATGCAACCGACCTTGTGCGGGCTCCGCACTGGCCCTGTGTTGGCCTTGCGCGGAATTTGGGGTGAACTTGCACCGACCCTGCGCCTACTCTGCACCGACCCTGCGCCTACCCGGCGCCGGCTCGTATTCCCCCGTCGCATGTGTGTCATGATCCCCGCGGCACTCGGCCCGGCGCGTGTGGGGGTATGTGGGGTTAGATTGAAGGCATGCATGACGCCGGGCGGCACGTCGCCGGGCGTCAAGTGGGCCTTGACGACAAAGGGGATGGCGCATGACGGATATGGCTGGAAGCGATGAGGCTTCGCGTCCCGGACGGCCGTGGGGCCGTATGGTCGCCGCTCAGATTGTCGCCTATGCGCTGATGTGCGCCGCACTGGCCGCCTGCTGGTGGGGTGTACTGCCGCAGTTGGGCGTCAGCGTGATCGCCGTGGTGATACTGGCGGTCTTCGTGGTGGGTTGGCCGTTTGAGACGTTCGGCCCCCGTGCCGGTCTGGCGGAACGTGTGACGACCGCCGTGTTCGGACTGGTGTCGATAGGCATCGCATCCTGGGCGGGGGCCGGACAGGGCTTGGCGGGCCCGGGTCCGCGCAATGCCGGGTGGGGACCCGTGGCGCCCGCACTGGTGTGGTTCGCCGATACCATGGTTGGATTCTGGGCGTTCGCGTTCATCGTGATGGCCGTCGTGTTGGTCGTCATCGGCTTTATTCGACAGATGGCACGTGAGCGGCGCGATCACCTCATCCGGTTCCTGTCGACTTCGTTGTTGGGTGGCATCGCGGCCATTTCGCTGGGCGGTTGGGTCGTGGTCGCACGGTTCTGGCCGGCATGGCATACCGCGAGTGTGAACGGTTCCACCCAGATCGGGTTCGCCACGCTCCCGGTGGCGCTGTGGTCGATCCTGGTCGTGCTGATGGCGGTGGCCCTGTTCGTGGCGTCCTGCCGCTGGTGGGCGTGGGTGAGTCATGGACCAAGGACGTCTCTGGCTTGGTTGGGATTCGGTCTCCTGCCGATGATGTGCGCCGGATTGTTGCCGTTCCTCGCCACGGCCGGTCTGCTGGTGATTGCCTGAGGGCGAGCTTGCGACCGGGAGGGGGGCCTTCGAGCGGCCGGTCGCCGTGATGACCTCGTGCCGTGGATGACCTTGCCGTGACCGGCCGTCGCGTTGTTCCGTCGTGACCGTCCGCGTTGGGCGTCTGGCCCGAACGGAGCGTCTGACCCGGAGCGCCATCGGATGACGCATGATGGCCCGGATCGAGCGAATCGATCCGGGCCATCATGATATGGAGATGATGCACGCCAACTATGCCCGACCGGCATGCGCATCGTCGCGGTCGGGGTGATGCTTAGTGCTGTGCGGCGAGGCGCTCGCGGGCTTCCTTGATGTCCTGTTCGGCCTTGTCGACGCCGGCCCAGAAGTCACCGGGCTCGACCTTCTTGTTGGGCTCCAGCGCCTTGTACTGCTCGAAGAAGTGCTTGATCTCCGCCTTGTGGAATTCGCTGACGTCATCGATGTCCTTGATGTCGGCATACCGCACATCGTCGGGCACGCACAGGACCTTGTCGTCCCCGCCAGCCTCGTCGACCATGTGGTACAGGCCCACGGCGCGGCAGGAGATGATGCATCCGGGGAACACCGAATCCGGGATCATGACCAGTGCGTCGAGCGGATCGCCATCCTCACCGAGGGTGCCGTCGATGTAGCCGTAGTCATCCGGGTAACCCATGGACGTGAAGAGCGTGCGATCGAGGAAGATGCGGCCGGTCTCGTGGTCGATCTCGTACTTGTTCTTCGAACCCCGCGGTATTTCGACGACGACGTTGAACGATTCTGCCATTTCATAACTCCTTGACGACTGTGATATCGGGCTGGTACCGCCCTGGCCTCCAGCATACCCGTTCCGGCCCACTGCGGGGTGATGAAGGAGCGCGTGGATGAGGCCGGGACGCTCAGTATTCGACGCTGAGGATATGCGCCACGTCGCACCAGGGCGCCAGTGACACGAAGTTATCCCAGCCCCACTGGAACGAACGCCCCGTCAACTCGTCATGCATGGGTATCGCCTGGTCGGTCGGCAGGCCGTAGTCGCCGAGTTCCAGATGGACCATGGACTGATGGGCGTTGTGGCCATCGAGGTTCACCACCACCACCAGGGTGTCGGGTTTGCCCGTCGCCGTGAATTCGGCGGGCGTGTGACGGCAGAAGGCGATGATGTTCGGGTCGTCGGTGCGCAGCACGCTGAGATTGTGATAGCTGGTGGTTGCGGGGTGCCGGCGGCGTATTGCGTTGAGCGAAGTGAGCAGCTCGGCGATGCCGGAACCTTCGGCCTTGCTCCAGTCGCGCACCTTGACTTCGTATTTCTCGTTGCCGGCCTGTTCCTCGTAGCCGGCCCGCTGACGGTTCTCGATGAGCTCGTAGCCGCTGTAGATGCCCCATGACGGCGATCCCATCGCGGCGAGGACCGCTCGTATCGCGTGGCCGGCGACACCGTTATCCCGGATGTAGTCGGTGAGGATGTCGGGGGTGGTGGGCCAGAAGGTGTTGTGCTGGTAGAAGGCCGCATCGCCGTTGGTCAGCGGTAGGTAATCGCTCAGATCCCTCTTGCTGTTGCGCCAGGGGAAATAGCAGTGCGATTGCGTGAATCCGGCGTAACTCAGCGCCCTCATCATGCCCGGTCGCGTGAAGGCCTCGGCCAGGAACAGGGTTTCGGGGTGCTTGCGTGTGACGGCTGCGATGACGTCCTGCCAGAATCTCACGGGCTTGGTGTGTGGGTTGTCAACGCGGAAGATCGTCACGCCAGCATCGATCCACAGGCCCATGATGCGTTCGGTTTCGCGTTCGATGCCCGCCATGTCCTCGTTGAAGTCGATCGGGTAGATGTCCTGATACTTCTTGGGCGGGTTCTCGGCGAAGGCGATCGATCCGTCGGGCTTGTGCAGGAACCAGTTGGGGTGTTCCTTGACCCAGGGGTGGTCGGGCGAGCACTGCAGGGCGAAGTCCAGCGCGATTTCAAGGCCGAGCTCATGCGCGCGGCGGCAGAACGTCTTGAAGTCGTCCATGGTGCCGAGCAGCGGATCCACGGTGTCGTGGCCGCCGAGTTCGGAGCCGATTCCGAACGGTGAGCCGGGGTCGTGCGCGCCGGCGGTGAGGGCGTTGTCGCGCCCCTTGCGATTCGTGGTGCCGATGGGGAAAATCGGCGGAATATAGACCACGTCGAAACCCTCTTTGGCGGCCCGTTCCAAGCCCGAGACCGCAGAGCGCAGGGTGCCCTGCACGATCTCGCCGGTCTCGGGATCGAGATGGGCCCCTTCGGAACGGGGGAAGAACTGGTACCACGCGGCGAAGCTCGATTTCGGGCGTTGCACATGAACCGGCCTGCTGACCGTCGACACTGCCTCGCGCAACGGATGCGTCGTGTGCAGCTGTTCGATGACCGGGGTGTCGGCCGCAGCCAGACGGGCGTTCTCGTCCTGGCCTGAGTCGGCGACGGTTTCCGCGGCTCGTTCCAATACCCGGCGATTGCGTGCGTGCAGGCCGGAGTCGGTGCTCTGCGCCCAACGGCGCAGTATGGTGGCGCCGGTCTGCAACGTGTTTTCGATGTCGTCGCGGGCCGCCACTTTGATGCGCGCATCGTGCAGCCATGAGGCGTAGACGTCACGCCATCCCTCGATGGTCAGGCTCCAGTTGCCCAGTTGGCGTTTGATCGAGGGCCAGTCGCTCTGCCATGGCTTCGCATCGCTGTGCTCCCCGGCCTGCAGCTGCACCGACCAACGATCGAGACCCGGATTGACGCAGTGCATCGGCAACCGCTGCGTGATGCGGCCATGCGGAGTGCGCAACACCGCGTCGGCGCCGATGGTGGACCGGCCTTCGGTGAAGATCTGGGCGGAGACGTCGAAGGTCTCTCCCAGTTCGACGCGCATGGGGAAGACACCATCCTCGGCCTGGGGCGTGATGTCGATGATCGCCACCCTGCCGAACTGGCCGGGTGCGTGAATGGCGAGGCTGAGTGCGGGGCTGTCGGCGACGAAGCCGGCGCTTGGTCCCTGTACGGCGTCCTTCTTTGGCCGCCGTGTTCTATGTGACGTGTGCATGCTGTGTGTGCGCCCACTGGCGCTTCTTTTCGCTGCCATATAGCCATTGTAGGGCCTGATGCTCGGTATCGGCGTATATCGGGCCAAGGGGCGGCCTCGATGTGCCGGCGCCTGATGGCACTCCGCCCGACACGCCAGGTAGACCCTTCGACCACAGCATTCGGTGCTGACCCCGTGGGGCGTGGTCCGCGTGTCAGGCTCGTGGTCATACGCGGCGGCGCTGGATCGGTGCGTATCGATGACGGAAGGACAACCATGAAAGCGGTGTTACGCAATCGTGTCGTCGCGCTGATCGCCCTGATGGCGGCGGTGCTGATGGCCGTCGGCTCCCCGGTGACGGCCCACGCGGCCGATTTGAAACTGGCCGAGCCGGACCAATATCTGACCTATCGGGTCGACGGAGAGCAGCTGTTCATCGGTGTGGTGGCCGTTGACCCGCGGGGATCCCACTACTACTGCATCGAAGCGGGAGTGCCGGTCGACTATGTGGTGACAGGGACCTCGTCGATGGATGACACCGAGGATGCGCGCCGCCTGGCGTGGCTGATGGAGCACTATCGCGAGAGCGTCGACCGTGAGGCCCAGGCGGCCATCGGAGTGCTCACCCATGACCGATACGACCAGCATCCGGAAGTCTGGCGGAGGCACCGTGAGGTCATCGTCAAGGCCTACCCGCAGTTGGAGGCCCGGGCACAGGCGTTGTGGAAGGAGGCGTCGGATCGCTTGCCGGTGTCGGCCGCCGCATCGGTGCGCATGGTCGAGGGGCTGCGCCGCGGCGTGGTCGATATCGAGGTGAAGGAGGCGTCCGGAGCGCCGGCAACAGGCGAACGGTATACGGTCACGCTCGAGGGGCCGGCGGTGTTCGACAACGGCCAGGCGAGCATATCGGGCGCGTCCGGTACCGGGGTCGTCTCACATGCCTGGCGCGCCACCGGATCGGGTGAGGTGAAAGCGACCGTGACCTACCTGCGACAGGGCTTGGAGCATGTGGCGAGCGGACAGGATTTCATTCGGTTGTCGGGCGGCCGTCAGGTCGGAGGCAGGGGCGTCAACTTCTCGGTACGCAAGGAGTTCGTGCCCTCGCTGAGCACCGAAGTAAAGCCCAAAGTGGCCGATGCCGGTGGCATGGTGGACGATGTGGTGCGATCCGGTGTGCGCGGTGCCGAGGACCATTGGGTGCCGGATCTGGAACTGGTGGCGAGCGGCTGGTATTTCGACCGTCTGGATGCCGCGGCCCTCAGCCAGCCGATGGCCCCGCTCGCCCGGGAAAGCGCATCCCAGTTCCTGCGTCGGCTGCAGGATCATGGGCATCGGCCGGCCGCCTACGGCACGGCGCGATTCACCGGCCCGGGTCAACAGGCCGAGGTTCGCGCGGTGACGAAGCCTGGGGGTGAGCCATACCGGGCACCTGAATCCTCGGGGTTCGGCACGTGGGTGTGGGCTTTCGAGCGTGAGCGGCAGAGCGAGCGTGCCAAAGGATTCGTGACGGCCGACGTCGTCACCGGATTCCCGGACGCCACCGAAACCAACACGCATCGGGGACCGCTGCATGTCACATCCACGGTCACGGAGCACAGCGCGACCGTGGGCTCCGAGTTGAGTGACACCGTGACGGTATCAGGATTCCCCGATGATCACGGACTGTTCTCCGGGGACGAGAAGTTCGGGTTCATGGCCGATGTGCCGTTGGCGCAGATGAGAGTGTGGTGGGCGGGCGACGAAGGTGATGCGGCTCAGAACGAACGGTATCGGCCTCAGGGGGCCGAAGAGCCGAAGGAGGACGAACACCACCGGCTGATCGGACAGTGGGATTACCCCGCGAAGAACGGGGTCATCAAGGTGGGGGCCGGGGCGAAGGACGCCCACGGGAACCCGGTCTCCATCAAGGCGGACCGGCCCGGCTGGTATGTCTTCGTATGGTCCTTCACCGGCGATGACCGGGTCATGCCTGCGACCAGTGCCTATGACGATGCATGGGAACGTACACGGGTGGAACAGGTCGTTTCGCCTCGGGCCCCCAGCATTACGACGAAGGTCGACCCGGCCACGGTGAAGGTTGATGAGGAGTTCCGTGATACGGCCATCGTGAAGGGTGATCTTGAGGATGGTGCCCATGTCGAGTTCACGGCCTACGAGGCCGTCGACAAGGATGAGACGCCAGGCACGGGTCCCAAACTGTTAGACCGGGATCGTGTGGCCGTCGACCACAAGAAGGCCGAACAGGAGGTGGTGTCGTCGAAGGTGAAGTCGTCGAAACCTGGTCTGGTCTATTGGAAGGCGTCGGTCATCGGCCCTCATGGCGATGTCCTCGCCACCCATGCGTTGGGTGTCCCCGGTGAGGTGGTGACCGTAGAGGAGCCGGCGAAACCGGTGCTCGAGCGGCCGAAGCTGGCCCATACCGGTTCGGCCATGACACCGCTCACGGTGATCGGGATAGCGGCGGTGGTCACGGGAGGATGCATGCTGGCCGTGATTCGGCGGCGTTCGAAGTGACGCGTAGGAGCGCGTGAACGCGCGACCGGTTGGGCCACTGACTGGTGATCCACTAGTGGAGGCTATCGGTGCAGTTCGCTCTCCGAGCGTTGCGCCGATGGGTCCTCCAGCTGGATCGTGGTGTGGTGGACCCCGAAGTCGTGGTCGAGCAGTTCGTGAATCCGGGCCAGGACCATCGGTGCATGGCCGTCACGGAAACATTGGTCCGCCAGCGTCACATGGGCCGAAATGGTGGGCAGGTCCGAGGCGATGGTCGAGGCGTGCAGGTCGTGCACCGCCGTCACATGGGGTACGGCGAGGATCCGTCGCCGGATCTCCTCCAGGTCGAGTCCTTCGGGTGTGTACTCCATGAGGATGTGCAGGGTCTCGCGCAGCAGGTGGATGGCCCGCGGGATGATCAGCGCGGCGATGCAGAGTCCCGCCACCGGATCGGCCTGTTCCCATCCGGTGGTTGTGATGACGATGGCCGCCACGATCACGCCTACCGATCCCAGGGTGTCGGCGAGCACCTCGAGGAACGCCGCGCGGAGATTCATGCTCTCTGCGCGGCCTCCGGCCAGGATGAACACCGAAGTCACGTTGCACACCAGGCCGATTGCGCCGAAGACGACCAGTTCGTTCGACGGCACCGACGGCGGTGACACCAGACGTCCGATACCTTCGATGATCGCATAGGCACCTGCTGCCAGGAGCAGGCTGGATTGGAACAGCGCTGTCAGCACCTCCATGCGGCGCATGCCCCATGTTCTTCTCGCCGAGGGCCTGCTACCCATGAGATGGGCGGCGATCAACGCCATGAACAGGCCCGATGAATCCACGAGCATGTGCAGGGTATCGGTCAGCAGGGCGAGGCTGCCGGTCAGGGCGACGCCGACGATCTGCGCGATCATGATCGTCGTGGTCATGGCGAACGCGAGCGTCAGGCGACGGCGCTGCCTGCGTAGGCTCGCGGTGAATGTGCTGTCGTTGTCGTCAGTTGTGGTGTCGTGCGTCGAACGTGGCGTGTGCGTGTGCATCAGGACTCCCGCGATGTCATGGGTTCGGCGGCCGCGGCGGCGGGCTGGTGCGCGAGCAGCGTGCGGGCCATCGCGAGGATGCGCATGACCGCTTCGGGGTCGCGGATGGCGTAATACGAGGCGCGGCCCTCAATTCGCTTGGTGATAATCCCACTCGATTTGAGTCTGGTCAGATGCACGCTCACGGTCGACTGCGCCAGTCCGATATGGTCGACCAGTTCACCCACCTGGTGTTCGCCCAGGCTCAGGTGGGCGAGCAGACGCAGACGAGTGGGATCGGCCAGCGACCGCAGGAGCCCGGCGACGGCGCCGTAGGAGTCATCCAGGTTCCTTGTGGTGGGGTTGGGGCCGGCCGCCGTATCGGTCGTGCGTGAGACAGGTCCGGTAGGTGCCGATGTGAGCGCCTGACCGGCTGATGGGCCGTGTCGGGGGAGGGGTTCGATCCTCCGCTCGCGGCAGCGGATATATCGTCGTTAATCATCGTCATACCACGATGATATCGCTTGGCGACTATCTATTCAAGAAACCAATGCAAGATGGAATTATCCTTGCCGTCCCATAATCTGGGGGCATGGCATATGCCCATTGTCTGCAGTGAGGGGACTGCGCTGGGAACCTGTTGACGGCGGGCGCGATAGCCGAGAGCACTATGACGTACTGCGGGGTGATGACCATGAAGCACACGATGGTGACCGAAACCGGATTCCCGTTCGAGATGGCCGAGAAACATATCACGGTGGTTCGCCATCACCGGTGGATTGTCGGCCATGCCATCTGGGCTGCGGTGCTGGCGGTGGTGCTGGTGTTCGCCGGGGGCTGCGGTGCGAAATCCGCCGAGCAGCCTAAGGAAGTCGGTGAGAGCGTCGCCTCGGCTCGGAAGAAATACGCCACCTCACAGCCCTACGATGTCGCCAACAAGGAGATCGTCCTCGGTCAGAGCGAAGGTACCACCTTCAAACTGGCCGACATGGACTCATCCGTCACCTACGAGCCATGGTTCCGTAAGTCACACGGAGCAACGCCATTCGTGCTCTATCGCGACCCTGAATTGCACACGGTGGAGCAGGTGTATTCGACGGCCAGTATCCGCAGCGATGGCACGCTGACAATATCCCCCAAGGAACAGTATGACGAAGAGGTCAGGTGGACGGACGAGTACGGCAGCGTACAGAGAGACGACCAAGGGAAGATCCTGCGGCTCAAGCTGTCCAGCGGCAACCGGTGGGGTACGCGCGAGATATTGTATCTGGCCCAGTATAACGATCTGAAGACCGGGAAGTTGTTGAAGAAGCCGCTGGTGCACCTCATGAGGATCAAGCCCTCGAGTGGACAGCTGGCACGCCCGTCGACCACCATGCGGATCGGCGACGACGGCAACCTCACCCTGAGCTGGAAGCCGGTGCGTGGCGCGGCAGGCTATGTCATCATGCAGGTGGGTATCGGAGGTGCGGAGAAGTGGCCCAATCGCGACGGTGACGTGACCACCACCGCCACTTCACGCAGGATGCTGGCCTCCACGACCGCGACATCGTGGACGACCAGCGATAGGAACCGATCCTCTCTCGATGCCGCCAGCGTCAGGGCCGATGACCTGGCCGACGGCACTAGCGGAACATTGTGGCAGCAGGAGCATTACGGCAAGCTGAGGGATTATGAACTGTTCGTCCTCGCCCTCGACGACGACTACGTCCCCTCCTTTGAGAGCGATCACATCCTCGGACGCGACATCGCCTACAAGATTCCGTTGATGCGGGCCGGTGAGACGCTCAAGAAGGAGAACATCCTGTCCCCAAGGACCATCGATGATGTCCCGGTGACCTATCCGGTCACCATGGCCGATGGCATGATACGCAGATTCCCGGTCCACTTGGATGAGGAAGGGGCGAAGCTGTATGTCCATCGTCAGGATGGAACCGAATGGGTCAAGATTCCATTTCGTGTCATCGGCACGGAGCTGACCGACGAATTCTATGTCAGGGCGTCGTCGAAGGACTACCGCGGGAAGCTCGCCGACCATAATCGCAAGGCATTGGCCGCGCGGGCCACGGGTTCGGTGCAGACCGTCACCCCCATGGAGACTCGAAATATTGTCGCGACCAAGAAAGACGCGTATTCGGATTCGATACCATCCACGGATTACGTCGTCGAGGCCGACAATGCGCTTGAGGAATACCTCGGGGCCAACATGGCGGCAGGCAAGGAATATCTCGATCTCAAGGCCTTCCCCGAGGTCGGGGATGACGGCGTCCTGAGGCAGGCGATGGACTTGGTCCGACAGCGCAACCCCATCCTTCCGGCGGTGATTTCCTATTATTATTCGCCATCCAAAAAGTTGGTGGAGCTGCGCTATGGCGACCTCAAGGATGCGCTGAAGCAGACCACAACCCTGATCTCCAAAGTCGGCGCAATCAAGAAAGCAATCATCAAGGACGGCATGGGAGACGAAAAGAAGGTGGATGCCATCAATCGCTATATCGCGGACCATGCACAGTATGATTATGAGGCGTTGGACAAGAAGAATGCCGCTGAGGCGATAGCGGACCAGCAGGGCCAGGATTCACGTGAGGCGATTAAGGCCAAAGACGACATGGACCTCAACTACGGGTATGCATGGAAACCTGAGGGCGTGCTGCTCAAAGGCAAGGGGGTCTGCGCGAGTTACGCCTCGGCGTTCCAGTTGCTGGCTTCCCAATCGGGTTTGGAGAGCGCCTACATCACCGGGCAGACCAGTGGTGGGATGCACGCCTGGAATTATGTGAAGGTGAACCGGGAGTGGAAGATGGTGGATCCCACATGGAACGATTCCGACGCGAATCCCAACGCATACCTCAATCTCTCGCTCAAGGATGACCGGTATCTATCGACGCACATACCCGATTCGAGTTTCGTCAACCGCTACCACAATTGAATGCGATCGCCCTGATTCTCGGTGAGACGGATCGGTGGTCAGGATTGCGCGAGCTCCCGTTGGCCTTGTGGCAATGACAACGGGAGCTCGCGCAACGACCGTGCGAACCGCGAACCCGTCAGGATTCCTTCGCGGGGGTCTCGGCCACCCCGTCCAGATGGTTCGCGAGCAGCGCCATGGCGAACAGGTAGTCCGACAGCCGGTTGATGAAACGCAGCCCTTCGGGTCGCACCCATTCCGGTCGTGCCTCGTGCAGAGCCACGCAGGCGCGTTCCGCTCGGCGGGCCAGCACCCGGGCGACCTGCAATTGGGCTCCCGTATGGCCGCCACCGGGCAGTATGAACGCACGGATGCGGTCGACTTGCGCCATGATCCGATCGATCGACGTCTCAAGCTGGATGACGTCGTCATCGTGGATGTTCGCGCTGCCGTCGATACTCACGTCGGCCTGGAACCGATACAGCAATCGCTGGATATGCTGCAGGTCATCGCGCATGCCGACGGTCTGTTCCGAGAGGTCGGCGATCACGAGACCCAGCCACGACTGCGTCTCGTCGAGTGCGCCGACGGCGAGGATCTGCGGGTCGGTTTTGGAGATGAAATGACCGTCCATCTGACGGCTCTGGCCGCCGTCACCCTTCTTGGTGTAGATCTTCATGGTGCCGACCTCAGTGCGTCGCTACGCCGTTTGTGCCGGCGTTGGATGCGGTAGGTGATGCCGTGGAGGTGGCGGTGTTCAGCGCACCGCGATGCAGGGTGCGCTGGATGAGATCCACGGCCCACGGTGTGGCGATCAGCAGCAGCACCGCGGTCGAGGCGGCGTTGATGGCGTCGAAGGGTGCGGAGGCGCCGAGCGTGCCGAAGAACGCCAGAACCGTGTAGATGCGGGTGTAGGCCAGCCAGGTCCAGATGTCGAGGATCCAACCGTAGACGAACGCCGATGCGATGCCCCACAGGGCCATCACGATGCGATTACGGCTCCAGGAGGTATGGCGAATCCAGCCGGCGGCGGCACCCATCAGGCCCCAGGCCAGCATCTGCCACGGTGTCCAGGCGCCCTGGCCGAGCCAGATGTTCGAGATGAGAGCGGTGAGCGATCCGATGAGGAATCCGGATTCCGCGCCAAGCGAGAGGCCCGCGAGGATCACGATGAAGCTTGTGAGTTCGACGTCGGGAATCGGCAGTTTGACGATGCGGGAGACGACGGCCAAGGCGGCGAACGCCGCGCTCGCAGTGATCTCGCCGAGCGAGCCGACCCGGGCAGACCGCGTTCAATCACCCAGAACGCCGCTGCCACGATCATGGGGGCGACCGCCGTGGCGAAAGCGAACAGGTTGTTCGCGCCCAAACCCGATTGGATCATGAGCAACAGAAGGCACAACCCGATGACGCCGCCCATCCAGGCCGTGAGCCGTCCGGCCGGTTTGGCCGAGCTCGCCGATACGACGGATGCGGGGGAGGCCTCCGCCGCGCTTCGGGCCGCCACTTCGGGTGTGGCGTCGGGAGTCGGCGCGCCGGCCGATTCGCCGGTGGTCCCGGTGTGATGCATGTCGGATGTTGGTGTGGTGTTCATGGATTCCTTCATTCCTCTTATTCATTCGTATGGCCCGTCGGCGCTGATGCGTCGGCAGGCGCGTTATGGTCGCGATGGGTATCGCGACACGTTGTTCCGGGTTCATGGGGTCACGGCCCCACCCCGGTATCCTCCGGCACGAGGGCCTCCGGATCGCGCTCCCGCAGCAATCGGTGCACGCCGGTGGTCGAATAGTCCTGTCGTGCGATGATGGCCCGGGGGGTGTCATAGGCCACGAGTTCGCCGTTCATGAGCACGGCGTTCATGGTCGCGTACCTCACGCAGAACTCCGAATCGTGGCAGGAGAAGATGACCAGTCCACCCTGTGCCGCACGGCGTTGCATCGCCAGGCCGACCTCCGCCGATGCCGGGGCATCGAGGCCCTTCGTCGGCTCGTCGAGCAGGGTGATCGGACGTCGTTCATTCAACACCTGACGGACCGCAGCGAGCTGCTGCTCGCCCAGACTGGATGCCATGATCCGCTGGCGCGAGAGGTCGTAGGGGTCCATGCCGGCGTGCAGCTCAAGCACGGCCCGGGCGTCGGCTGGCACGTAGCCCACCAGCCCCGCGCTCCTCGATGGTCTCACCCTCGCGGGCCGTCCGAACACTCGGCGCAGCATGTCGCCGATGCCGGGGCGTCGACCGTTCGGGCGGTCCATCGGTTCCCCGCCCCGTGCCTCGGGGCATAGCGAGATCGTCCCGAACTGGGGGCGTGTGGTGCCGAACAGCATGTCCAGCAGCGTGCTTTTGCCGCTGCCGCTTTGTCCGCTGATCGCAATGATCTGGCCGAATCGGGCGTCCACACTGACATCGCGCACCGCGGGTGCCTGGGCGTTCGGGTAGGTATAGCTCACGTTGTGAATGCGCAGTGCAGGCGTAGCCGTAGTCGCGGGGGTCGCCGAGGGTACGGGGGATGTGCGGATTGAATGTGGGTGCCTTCCGACCGCGGTATCGTCGTCGCGGCGAGGGGATGAGCCTTCCGTGGCGGTCGAAGCCCGCCCGTGCGCCGGCACGGCCGCCGGCAGCTCAGCCAGTGCGGCACGGCCCTCCGCGACGGTCATGGGCAACGGGGTAACGGTGTCCGAACCCCGCGCCGACGGCATGGCGCCGGCGCCGCTTCGCGCATCGAGGAACAGCCGGGGCACGTCGGGGATCAGATCGCGGCACTCCTGTGTCCGATGCAGCATCGTGACGGCCTCGCGAGGCGTCCCGTCCGCCACGATGCGGCCGCGTCGCATCGCGATGAGGTGGGTGGCCGTATCCAACAGGCCATCGAGACGGTGCTCGGCCATCACGATGCTCATGCCGGCGTCGCGGTTGAGTCGACGCAAGAGGTCGAGGGTGCGTTGGCGGGTGACCGCATCGAGACCCGATGTCGGTTCATCCAACAGCAGGAGCCGCGGGCGGGTGGCCAGTATGGCCGCCAGGCACACCAGCTGGCGCTGCCCTTCGGAGAGCGCGGCGATCGGCGTATCGATGAGCGCGGCGATGCCGAGGAATCCGATGATGTCGTTCGCCTGCAACGCTACCGCCGACCGATCCACTGATGATCGATCCACCGACGAGCGCCCGTGCCATGACCGTCCGTGCATTGTCGGGCCGTTGCCGAGCCGAATCGCCAGGTCGTCGCGCAGCGTGGCGGCGACAAGGACGTCCTGGGTGCGTTGGGGCACGTATCCGATGTCCGTCGATCCCAGACATGCGTTCGCCGGTCCGCCGAACAGTTCGATGCTGCCGCCGCGCTCGCCTGACGGGAACAGCTCCGGTTTGAGATGGCGCAGCAGTGTCGTTTTGCCACTGCCGGTGAAACCGGAGATGATAGCGAACTCGCCGGCGTCGATGGTCAGGTCGATGTCGTCCAATGCCGGTTCAGGCCCCGGCCCCGGTTCCGGTTCCGTTTGCGGTTCCGGGGCCAGGGTCGGGGAATGGGGATCGCCCAGATCGGAGTGATCGTTGGTGGCGATGATGGCGGTTGCGGCGTCAGCGCCGTTGGTCGATGTGCCGGTCTCGGAAGCGGCCATCATGGGATCCTCGGCGAAGGTGAAGCGCAGATGGGTCAGGCGTGCAATCTCGACCATAGCAGGTCACCTCCCTCCTGGAGATACGGCAACGTGACGATGAGGAACGCCACGAGGAACATGACGGGGGAGTACATCCCCCACGGATGGATAAGCAGTACGGCGAGCATGGCGGCGGACCAGACGATCAAGCGCCACGACCGCCGGTTTCGGGCGTCGTGGAACCTGCCCGTACGGATCGGTGCGGCGGATTCGTACGGATTGTTCGCGTCGGCGGCGGAGTTGGCGCTTGGGGCGCTACCGGCGTTACCGGACTCGGAGTTACCGGTATCGCCCGGGTCAGCGGAATCACCCGTATGGGCGGTCGCGATGGTCAACGCGGCGGCCTTCGACGACGCATCCTCCATCGTCTCGGCCAACATGGCGTACAGCAATGCCCGCAGGAGCACCAATCGCCGCATGACGGCGTGCCCCGTCGGGTTCCCGCGCCGTGGATCGGACGATTGTGACGCGGCGGCTCCCATCGACATCGGGTCCGGCGACACCGTACCGGTCGTGGTCGAGCCGATTGCGCCGGCACCGACTGGGCCCACACCGATTGCGTCGGCACCAATCGCAATCGCACCGGTTTCGACCGCACGCCGGGCGAGCGGGAACAATGAGGCGAAGCGTGACATGAGCGCGGGAATCATGGCCATGCAGATGCCCATGGTGAGCACGAGACGGGGCGCGCGTCGTGAGGACACGGCGGTCATCACGCCTGTGTCATTACGGGTCTGCGAGAGGGCGGTGAGCACGAGGATCATGAACGAGATCGCGTTCAGCGCGCCGGCGTACAGGGCCTCGCTCGTCGGCCCCCATCCGTGGATGGTGAATAGTCTGACCGAACCCTGGGTGTGGAATATCGCCGTGAAGATCACGATGAACAACCCCATGGAGGCACCGGTCCACAGGCCGACAAGGAGACGTCGGAGTGCTCCGAACGCCAGTTCGAGTGCCACGAGCAGAAGCATGATCCACAGGCCGAGCCTGATGGATCCGTTGGTGCCGCCGGCGACCAGCACCGCCACATGGTGCCAGAGCACTGCTGCAAGCGACAGCCTGGTGAAGGCGGTCCTGCCGAACAATCGCATGCGGCGGCACGCCTTCACCATGGGTTCAACGGTCTTTCGTCAGTGACTCAGCGCACCGGGCATGCGCCGCCGGCGCAGTCGGTCTGGTTCACGAGTTCGAGATCCTTGAGGTCCGTGTTGCCGTTCATCCGGGCGAACACCTCCTGGGCATCGCCGCTGATCCGGGCGAGGATCTCCTCGTACTGAGCCTTGCTGATCGGCTCCTTCGGAGCCTGCTTGAAGCCCGAACCGGTGTACGGCAGCATCGATGTCGACTTGATGGAGCCGGCATACTGGCTGAGGACCGCGGGCAGCGAAGGCTTCTCCTCGTCACGGAAGGTGACGGTGCAGCTCACGGCGTTGTCGGCCCAATAGGTCTGCAGGAAGGCCTGGGTGGCCAGCTGTTCACGCGCCGAGACCGAACCCGCCGAGGCGAAGTCCTTGGCGTCGGCGTTCGCCGCACGCACCGGGAATTCCACGCACATGGTGTGCTTGGTGTATACGTCGGGCTCGATGGTGTAGCCGCAGGCCTTGAGCGCGGGCAGCAGGGGGTCGTCCTCCTGGAAGCGGATGCGCTGGATGAGGTACGGGGCGTAGTGGAAGTGCATGCCCTCCGAAACGCCGGCCAGCTTGGACACGGTGCCGGAAGGCTTCACGGTCGTGTGCTTGAGCGAGGGGGAGCAGCCGAGTTCCGCGGAGTAGCGCTTGTCGGCGTCGACCACGGCCTGGTAGAGCCCATTCATCACCGTGACGGCGTTCTGGTCGTACCGCGGCCGGCCGTTCTCGTCGGTGCCGACGACCACGCGGTGGCCGAAGCGGGTGAGGAACCAGTCCTGGATGCCGGAGATCGAGATGCCGATGCGCCGGTTGCGTTCGATGACGTTGCGCGAGACCTCCCAGTCGTAGCTGCCGAAAGTGACGCGTTTGGTATAGCGTGCGGCCAGCGAGAAGGCCTCGTTGAGATCCCAGCCCTGCTGCTCGGCGATGTTGGGGAATACCTCGAACAGGTTGCACGGCTCGCCGTTCTCCAACGTGATCTCGCCGCAGGGATTCGTGCCCTCGGCGTGGGCGTCGCTGGTTTCGGAACGCCCGTCGGCCAGACGGCCGTAGTGCCGGGAGAGGTCGAGGTCCACGATGCCGGGTTCGCCGTTGGTGCGGATGGCGTCGGCGATGCGTTCGTACTGCTCGGGGTCGCCGGAGACCGCCACGGAGTTGTTCGAGGCCCAGCGATGGTGATAGAGCTTGGTCTGATCTTGCTTCATCGTGACGAAGCCCTCGTCGTCCCAATCTCCCAAGGCGAGCTCGGCGGAACGGCGCACATTGCCGGCCACGACCGCCTTGCCGATGAGATTGCCGATGTCGGTGGCGTCGACGGCGCTCAGACCGCGCCCGAGGGAGGCGTTCAGCGTCTCGTTCACGTCGCGAAGCATCTCGATCAGGGGCGCCGCACCGGATGCAGTGCCGCCGAAGCCGTGGATGCGTGCACCGCGTGGGCGGATGTCGGAGGCATCGAGCACGAGCGAGGATCCGTCGCCGTTGAAGTAGCCGAAGTGCGCATCGATGACAGCTGCGAGGGCCAGTACCCAGCCCTCGCGCGTGTCGGGAATCGTGGAGAAGAAGGGGGACCGTGCGCTGTCGGTGCCGGAGGCCTTGCGCTGCGCGAGCCACTCGTCGCGGTCCACGGCACCCGAGGCGCGTGATTCCTCGGCGGACCCATTGGCGCCGTCGATGACGATGGTCAGATCGGTGGTGCGGGCGACCGCGGGTATGCGCGAGGTGTTATCGCGGGTGACGGAGAATCCGACGCCGCCGCCCTTCATGAGCTGGTCGAACATAAAGGCGAAGGGCATGGAGACCGCGGGCTGCTTGGCCTCGAGGTAGTCGGGCACGAGGGCCGACTTCCCATAGGGCTGCGGCCTGATCGCAACGAACCAGCAGTTGTTGAGGGAATCGCCGTGGCGCCGCTGATAGTCGGTGCCGCTGACCCACAGGTTGCGTCCAGAAGGCGTTGCCGACAGACCGTAGATCAGGGAGTACAGCCGCTTGGCTTCGTCCTGGAGGCCGTCGACGATCTTGCGGTCATCCTCGCTCACGGCGTTGGGGTCGATGTCGTGCAGCCGTGGGTCAAGGTTGATGTTGCCTTCGACGACGCGCTTGACGGTCTCCTCCCAGTCCTCGGTGCGGTGTTCCTCGTCGAGGAACCGCGCGTAGGTGCGCTTGTAGGTCACCCATCCGAGCGGGCCCCAATGCGGCTGCACGTCCTGGCGCACCTGTGCGATGGTGTCATCGTCAAGCGTGATGACTGGCTGATCGTTCATTGTCCTGTTTCTCCCTAGTAACCGCTACATATCATACAAAACCACTAGATATAGTAGTAACTTCATCAATTAATGCAACATGTAGTTGATTTGACATTCTCGCGTCGTTCGTTATACGGGCTGGGGATGGGTGCAGCCGCTCTCCCGCCGAGCATGCGCGGCCATGGGCAACGCCGAAACGGAGCGTCGGCAACGGCGCCCCCGCGTGTCTTCGCATCTCCCCGCGCGTGCCGTAGCGATGGTGCGATGGGCCGTGGCGCCCTTGTGCGGTGCCGCGGGTCGAAGTCGCGCAGCAGGCGACAAGGCGACACGATGCGGACGACAAGGCGATATGTGAGGAATGTCATGATGGGGAGTGGACCGGCGTGGTGCGAGGGATCGTCGTCGGATGCGTCGGTGAGGCGCAGGCGATTATGGAGCGCGTTCGCGTCATTTGACGTCAACCGGTTGACTCTTTATCGTGTGCCGTGTACGAAGCAGTGGCGGTAACGATGAGGTTACGGGGGTGCACATGCGTAACGATATGCGAACTGCGGCAATGCGGATGGGTCGGCCTGCAACGGCGGCGGCCTGGCGGGGACGGCACGACCTGAGACGGCCATGGCGAGGGCGAGGCGACACGGCATGCGGTGGCTCGCCCTCGTGGTGGCCGCCGCCGCATCCACGGCACTCGTCATCGGTGCCGGTTGGCCTCGACGGGCCGTCGCCGCGGGTTCCGGCGACCCGCGATCCGCAACGACGGCAGTGAGCGGCATGACCACGAGCCAGTTCGACCAGGCCTACCATTACCAGACCTCGCAGGGGTTCATGAACGACGTACAGACCATTTGGAAGGGCGGCGATGGGTATTATCACTTCCTTTACCTGCGCAACGCCCGGTACCGGCACGACGGCGACGGCACGGAGTGGTACCACGTCAAGACGAGGGATTTCGTGCACTATACGGATGTCGGCGTATCGATACCGAAGTTCAACGGCGTGTGGCAATGGATGGCGACCGGGTCGGTCATCACCAACGAGAGCGGATTCTTCGCCGATCTGCCCCGCACCGCCCTGGTCGCGTATTTCACCAGTTACATCGACGGCGTGCAGCGGCAGTTCGTCGCCTACTCGCGCGACGAGGGGAGGACCTTCCTGCCGTATCGCGACACCGCGGTGATGAGCGCGCCCCACGCCGAGACCAACGCCCGGGACCCATACGTCACCTACGACGCGCGGTCGAAGACGCTGGTCATGTATCTGGCGGAGGGCGACCGGATCGGCACGTATGAGAGCGCCGACGGCGTAGGGTTCCATCACGTCGGCGCCCCCATGCTCGACGATGGCGCGCTGGCCGACCTCGGTTTGGAGGACGGTGACCTGGGCCTCATCGAATGTCCGAATCTCAAGACCCTGCGCGACCCGCGGACCGGCGAGACCAAATCCATACTGTTCTTCGGTGCGAACGGCTATCGGTACGGTCAGACGACGGGCACCTACTATATGGTCGGGCATCTGGACGGCCACCATGTGTTCGTACCCGAGCAGCGGCCGTCGCGCGTGGACGACGGGTCCGATTACTACGGCGCCAACGTCATGCAGAACGGCGATACGCTCCTGACCTCCCTCGCCTGGATGGGCAATTGGGGGTATTCGGACAAGCCGATCAGCGACGACCACGGACCGGTCTACAAACTCGGTTCGCTGAGTCTGGCGCACCATCTGACTCTGGCTGGCAAGCCCGGCGACTACTCTCTGGTCAACACGATCATCGAGCCCAAGGCCCTGTACCAAGGCGCCGTGGCCGGCATCTCATCGAGCACCGGGCGTCGCCACACGATGCTCGACGTGAGCAGATCGACCAGGCAGAACACCGTGCTTACGTTCACGCCGGGTGAGGGTGGGGATGGCGATGGCGGCGGCGATGCCGGCGACGGCTGGAGTAGGGTCCATGGCCATGGCGATGGCGGCGGCGCGCTGAGCGGCACCATCACCGTGCGATTGCTGCACCGGGATGCGACGGAGACGATACGGTACGTCGCGGCGACCGGCGCATACGAGGTGACGCGGGAGACGAGCCGTATCGGTGACAGCGGCGGGTCGCGCGAATACGAAAAGTCCATAGCGGCTTCCAGCGGTGTCGTCGCGTCGCAGCGACTCACCTTCCATATCGTGCAGGATCAGAGCAGCGTCGAGTTCTACGTCGAAAGCAGCGGCCGATCCTACTCGATGGCGCGGTACACGGCCGATGACCACACGCGCATCCAGGTGAGCAGCGACACACCGACCCGCCTGACCTATGAGTTCAACGACATCCGCGACCCGCATGCCGCCTCATGGGCGCCGATGTCGTCGCCGATGCCCTTCGCAGTCCCGTCCCTCTCGTCGTCCTCTTCGTCGTTCCGCTGATTTTGCGGGCCGTATCGCCGAGCGTGCCGTCGATTTGGTGTTGTCTGTGACCGCGCTGTGCAAGTTCAACTGAATGCATGTTCAACTGTGCTGCATGTTCAACTGCGCCGTGCATGTCGCCACCGCGCTGCGGCGTCTCACCATGGCATACCTACCGCTCGGCGGCCCGGGCTTTCCCGGGCTGGATCTCGGCCGCATCATGGCATCACACACGGATATGTGCACACGGATACGTGACGGGGTCGGTCGTCCGTCCGGAACTCGTTGCAGATCGGCGGTTTCCGGCGCACGAGGGTCCCGGTGAATATGAAGGAGACGGCGATGAGCACGATGGTCAGGGCACGGCATCTGTCCAAATGGTATGGCACACACGAGGCGGTCCACGACGTCTCGCTGGACATTGCGCCCGGCGCATTGACGGCGGTGATCGGACCCAACGGGGCCGGCAAATCCACGACGATCGGCATGCTGACCGGTGTGGTCCGGCCCGATGGCGGCGTCATCGAGTACGGCGGGACGCGAGCGCAGCCGACGCCGCGAGCGCTGCCTCGGTCGCGGGCCGGGGCGCCCCGTCTCGGCGTCGTGTTCCAGGGCAGCGTGCTGGATGGGCCGCTCACCGTGCGGGAGAACCTGTCGATTCGTGCGCGGTTGTATGACGGGGTACCCGGCGGTCGGGTGGACGAAGTCATCGCGCTCGTCGATGCCACGGACTTCGCGGATCAGCGCTACGGCTCGCTGTCGGGAGGCCAGCGACGCAGGGTCGATATCGCCCGTGCGTTGATCAGCCATCCGACGTTACTGATACTCGACGAGCCTACGACCGGACTGGATATCGCGACCAGGAGGTCGCTGTGGACGATGCTCGATGGGTTGCGTCGGCGGGAGAACCTCTCGATCCTGCTCACCACGCATTATCTCGAAGAGGCCAACATCGCGCAACAGGTCTATCTCATCGACCACGGGCGGATCCATGCGCAGGGTTCCGCGCGGGATCTCATCGCACGCTACACGCAGTACACTCTCGAGATCACCTTCGAACCGAACCGCCGGAGCGATATCGAGTCGATGGTGCGCGGTCGTGTGAAGCATGCGCCGGGGGCGGTTCGCCGAGGCGATGACGGTCGGGGCGGTGGTCCTGACGATGCGGGCGATGGTCGTGGTGATGAAGGTGCCCGTGGTGGTGACGGCGGTCATGGCGTATCCGGGAACCCGGTCGTGATCGACGGCGACCGCATGCACCTGAGCGTGCCCGACGCCGACGCATGCATCGAACTGTTGATGGTGATGCGCCCGTATGTGCGTGATTTCCGATGCCTGCGCGGCACGATGAACGATGTGTTCCTCACCCTCACCGGACGCGATGCGCACGGCGCGAGTGCCTCCGCCGGCTCGGCTTGCGACGGTGCGACTCTCACTTCAACCGTTCCGACCGCTCGAACCGACCCAGCCGCTGCGGCCGTTGCAGACAGTATCATCACCGAAGGGTCCCGATCATGATCGCATTGACCACACGCAACCTCCTGCTGTTCATCCGAAACCGCAGCAACGTCCTGTTCTCCCTGCTCGGCGCGCTCATCGCCTTCCTGCTCTATATCGTCTTCCTCAAGCAGACGCTGGAGGGAAGCTGGACCGATGCGCTGCAGGCCGGCAACGCCGTCGCGGCGCTCGCACGAGGTCCGGCTGGGACATCTGCCGTCACTGCCGCGGATCCCGTCACCGTCAGCGACCTGCTCGACCCGTGGCTCATGGGCGGCATCCTGTCGATCACCGCCATCACCACCGCCTTGGCCGGCATGGGCCAGTTGGTCTACGACCGCGAGAACGGGCTGATCGACGACTTCCGTCTTGCCTGTCGCTCGACGTGGCGCATCCAGGCCTCGTACCTCGCCGGCTCGGCGATCATCAGCGTCGTCATGCAGCTGATCGTATTGGTCGTCACGGGAACGTATTTCAGCGTGGTCGACCATGTCACCCTTCCGTGGCGCGATGTGGCCGCCGACGTGCAACTCGCGGGGATCATGCTGTGCAGCGCGGTGTTCGGAGCGGCGCTGGCTTTCGCCCTCACCGTATCCATCACGACCCAGCGCGCGAATTCGGGACTGAACACGGTCGTCGGCACGGCGGCCGGATTCCTCAGCGGCGTCTATGTCCCGATCGGGGCGGTGCCCGCCGGCGCCCAGCACGTGATGAAACTCTGGCCGGGCGCCTACTCCGCCGCGTTGTTCCGACGATTGCTGCTGGGGGATGCCGTATCGCGCGCCTTCGGCCGGGCGCCCGCATCCGTCGCCGAGCGGTTCCGGGAGGATATGGGGATCGGATACGGCATCGGCGGCGTGCTCACCACCCCCGTTCAGGAGCTCGCGCTGCTTGCCGGCATCACGGTGATTATCGTATCCGCCATCCTGCTCGTACGATGGGTGTCGAGACATGTACCCATGGCGAATCAGGGACGGCGGCGCAGTGAGCATCATCTTCAAAGCGAATCCTGAGCTCGAGGATGGCGAGGTGAACGTCATCGTCGAGGCGGCGGCGCCCACCCCCGCGGTCGCCGAGCTCATGCGCTCGGTGGAGGCCATCGGCCAGAGCGCCTCGGGGTCGGTTGCCATCGAGACCTCCAACCGTCTGGAAATCGTTCGTAAATCCGCGATCGTCGCCATCGCCGTGCAAGGCGACGATTTATTGGTGCGCACCACGACGCACTCCCTGACCACCCGGAACCGACTCGTCAGATTGATGGCGAAGCTCTCGCCCCGCGATTTCGTGCAGATTTCCCGTCAGGTCGTCATCAACCTGCGTCATCTCGAATCGCTGGAGGCGAGCTATTCGGGCAATATGACCGCGCGGCTGTCCGGCGACATCCGCGAAACCGTCAGTCGCAGGTACGTGCCCGCGCTGCGTGAAGCCTTGGAGGCGTGATCATGGAACCGAACATCCATACGGACGGATCCGGCGCCCCGGATGTCGACGAGCATGACCTCAGGCGCGAACGGCTCCTGTCGCAGATCTCCGGGCGTGACCGGACCGCGGTGCGGACCCGCACATCAGTGCGGCGATCGTTCCCGGTGCATGCGTTGCGTGAAGCGGGGATCAACGCCATGGGTGGCGTCGGCGTCGGCTCCTTCGTGTTCCTGGCCGTGCAGGCCTTGGATCTGCAGCAGATACCCATCACGCCGCTGAGCGTGGTGACGTTGTTCGTGATGTCCGCGCTGATTGGTGTACTGAGCCTGCTGTTCAATTTGCAGCTTCCCTATGGGGCGACCCTGCTCATGCACTGCCTGCTCACATTCGGGCTGGTGACCGGGTGGTTGCTGATCAACCGCTGGTTCGTGGTCTTCTCGGGGCACTTCGCCGGTTTCGCCGCATTGTTCGCCGTCATCTACATACTCATCTGGGTTGGTGTCGTGCTGCACGGCTGGCTGCTCACCGAGCGTCTCAACGCTTCGCTGCGGCGTCGACGCCAGCGCGATGATAATGAAAAGGTCGACGATTGATTGACGTAAGTCGACGGTTCGCTGACGTAAGTCTACGGTTCGAATAGACAAGTCGATGGTTGACCGACTCAGGTCGACGGTTCGGGTACTGTCTTGAAGAGTGTGTAACTGGCTTTGATCGCCGATCCACTGGATCGGCGGGAAGGAGCCGGTGAACATGCCGACCGGGACGATGGCTGGTATGACAGCCAAAGACAAGGAACCCGACAGGGGGCGTTCCGCCGAGATGGACGCCGCCGTCGAGCCGGTAGCGTTTGGCGAAACAACAGGGCCTGGCGTCGGCCGGGCCGGGTGGCCTCCCGAAGCAATTCACCAAGACCGTGCCGGAAACCGCGTTGGACGAAGAGATGAACGAGCATCTTGGCCGCGCCAAGCACGAGAAGAGCAAGGACGGTCGGGCGCAAAACGCGCGCAACGGTGTCACGAGGAAGACCGTGATCACCCATGCGATGGGTCCGGTCGATATCGCGGTGCCGAGTGATCGTGATGCCTCGCGTCGCCCCGGTCATCGTGGAAAAGCGTCAGCGGCGCTTGAATGACGTGGACGAGGTGGTGCTCTCCCTGTACGCGAAGGGACTGACCACGGGCGAGATCAGTGCGCACTTCCGGGAGGTCCACGGCGCTTCGGTATCGAAGGAGACGGTCAGCAGGATCACGGACAGCGTCATCGAGGAGACGGACGAATGGGCGTCCAGGCCGTTGGATGCGGTATATGCGGCGATCTTCATCGATGCCATTCGAACGTCAAGGTCAGGGACGGTCAGGTCGCCAACCGGGCGTTCCGCGCGGCCATCGCGTGGATCCGGACGGCAATCGGGACGTGCTCGGCATCTGGGGTTCCCCCGCTTCGGAGGGCGCCAGGTACTGGCTCTCCGTGCTCACCGATCTGAAGAACCGGGGCGTGGGCGACGTGTTCGTGCCTCTATGCGACGGGTTGAAGGGCCTGCCCGACGCGGTGGGAACGGTCTGGCCGCTGTCGATCGTGCAGACCTGTGTCATTCACCTGATGCGCAACACGTTCAGGTACGCGTCCAGGAAGGACTGGGAAGCGCTTCGCCGTGACGTGAAACCCATCTACACGGCCGCCACACCGGCCGCCGCCGAACATGCGCGTGACGAGATGCTCGAACACTGGGCGGGCAAGTACCCGGCGGTCAAGGGCTTGTGGCTCAACGCATGGGAACGGTTCATCCCTTTCCTGGACTACGACGTGGAGATCCGCCGGGTCATCTGCTCCACGAACGCGATCGAGGGTCTGAACGCCAGGTTCCGCCGCTCCATCCGGGCGCGTGGGCACTTCCTTGGGCGGGCGGGCCGCATTGAAATGCCTCCACCTGACCGTGCGTTCGCTCGACCCCACAGGCAAGGGCCAGGTACGATGGGTGACACGATGGAAGCCCGCGTTGAACGCGTTCGCCATCACCTTCGCCGACCGCTGGCCGGACGGCAAGGAACAGCAACGAAAACCGCCAGTCACACACTTAATGAGATAGACCCACGGTTCGCTGACGCAGATCGGCGATTGACTGACATAGGTCGGCGGTTCGTGAACGCAAGTCGGCGATTCGCTGACATAGGTCGATGGTTGACCGACGCAAGTCGGCGATTGACTGACGCAAGTCAACGGTTCGCATAGACAAGTCGGGTGATACGAAAAACGAGGGGCCATATTCCGCGGTTGTTTTTCGCTATCGCCCGACTTGCCTGACGGATGGAGACCTGACCGTCCATTCTTCGGCCACGCTGACCAATGGCCGGACAAGCATGTTGTTGGATAGCTCTCTCATGGTATTTCATGGCATTTCAGGGCGTTTTCGGCCCATGATAAGGCGAGCATCACGCATGAAGTCGGTGACCTTGACGCGTCATACACGTTGTGTAGTGAATGGTGCGGAGTGCGCTGGTGCCTGACCCGTCGTGGTCCTGCAGATTGGCGGTATATGGCCGTTTCTCGTTTTCCGCTTTTCGAGGCTACTTGGAAAGTGCTACACAAAGTGAGGGCGATGGGTCATAAAGGGATATAAGCCGTGAAATGTATCCGCGCAGTGCTTGAGGATTCGTTTCCGCTGCCTCTTCAGCTGATTGAACTGATGTTTGGAAAGTAGAAAGCCCGGAACCATGAAGATTCAGGCCTTCAGCAACTGTGCGTACTGTTGTGCGTACTATGCGCCTTGAAGAAAAAAATAAGGGCGCCATATCGTTGATATGACGCCCTTTTAGTAGCGGGGTCAGGATTTGAACCTGAGACCTCTGGGTTATGAGCCCAGCGAGCTACCGAGCTGCTCCACCCCGCGACGGCTGCTGTAAGGCAGCTCAATACATCTTAAGGGCAGAATCGAGAATGTCAAGCCTGGGGCGGATATTCCCGAAGCACCGCGTGTCACAGCACTGGATTCACCTGCAGACGATAGTGGATGAACGGTAGAGTTCCACGACTGAGCTCCAGTTTCATCACCATGTATATGAATGCCATATGAATGCATTTGATCACCGCTCGGCCGTCGGGTCGCGGCACGCGCCTCACGATCCACCGTCCCGTCACTCATCCACCTGCGAGGCATTCGCCTTCTGCCCGCGAGACGTTCGAGAGACGTTCGACCCTCTGCCCCCGCGAGACGTTCACCTCGCGACCCTTGACCAGACGCTCCTGGGACAACGTTCACACCTGCTCGCAAGACATTCATCCGTTGCCCGCGAGGTGTTCGACCCCTGCCGGCAAGGTGCTCACCCACCGCCCGCGCGCACGCCCCAACGCTGGGCCCTGAGCGAGCGCAGCATGCGCGATATCCACCGCGATGCGATAATACCGGTATGCCTATCAAGATTCCCCGTGGTTTGCCGGCGCGTGACATTCTTGACGCGGAGCGCATCTTCGCGTTGGAACAGCCCGAAGCCGAGCGTCAGCGTGTCCGCCCTCTGCGTCTGGTCATACTCAACCTCATGCCGAAGAAGATCGAGACCGAGACGCAGCTGCTCCGGCTCATCTCGAAGTCCCCGCTGCAGGTCGACGTCGATTTCATGACCACCTCGACCCACGAGTCCAAACACGTCAGCGCGGATCATCTCGTCAAGTTCTACGAGAGCCTCGATGCGTTGCACGACAATTACTATGACGGTCTGGTCATCACGGGCGCACCCGTGGAGCACTTGGAGTTCGATCAGGTCGACTACTGGGAGGAATTCAAGCAGATCCTCGATTGGTCCTCCAGCCACGTGTTCTCGACCATGTATCTATGCTGGGGCGCCATGGGTGCGTTGTGCTACCGGTATGGCGTGCGCAAGCACATGCTCGACACCAAGATTTTCGGCGTTTTCCCGCAGTATCTGCAGGATGAGTACTGCTTCCTGACCAACGGCTTCGACGAGATCGCGCTCCAACCCCATTCGCGCCTGGCCGGCGTGGACGAGGGCGATGTGGCACGCCACTCTGATCTGCAGGTCCTCACCTGGGGGCCGCAGAGCGGACCCGGGCTCATCGCGACCAAGGACTTTTCGGAGGTCTTCGCGTTGGGGCACTGGGAGTACGGCAAGTACACCCTCGCCGAGGAGTACGAGCGGGACAAAGCCAAGGGCATGGATAACGTGCCGCTGCCCTACAACTATTTCCCCGACGACGACCCCACCAAGGAGCCGTTGTTCGCATGGCGCGCCCACGCCAATCTGCTGTGGCGCAACTGGCTCAACTGGGTCTACCAGACCACGCCCTACGACCTCGCCGAAGTGCCGTCGTTACGCGCCGCCAAGCGCCTCGGTACCGATCGGTCGATCCGGCACCGGCCCGGCAGCCCGCGTGACGACGGGTTCGAGCCGTTCAGGAACACCGGCTACGGGGTGCGATCCGAGGGCTGAGGCAGGGTGAGCGTGCCATGTGTCGCATGGAGCACACCGCACGTCGTCGGGAAACGCCGTGGAGGCCTTGCGCGCCAAGACTGGCGGAGCATTGGAGTTTGCCGACGTAGAATGTGCACCGAGTCATTCGAGGCGGAGTGTCGGCCGGCTCTCGGGTCCGGCTCGGCGCGTCCCCTCGAATCTGTCGGGTGTGATGTAACCATCGCGTTACCTCCGTCCCGTGGTTGGGCTTAGACTTGAGCGTGAATGAGCTAGGAGGCGTAGATGAGTGGATTCCAGGGTGCGGGCATGCTGCTCGCCGCCAAGGCGGGTCCGGATTTGCCGGCGATGAAGGACTTCCTTCCCCCGCAGATTCTGTTTCAGGGCACGCCGTTCGCAATCAACCGCATCATCCTGATCCGTATCGTCGCCACCATCGTCCTGTTGGTCGTGATGTCCGTCACCGCTTCCCGGGCCAAGCTGATTCCCGGACGTTGGCAGAGCGCGGTCGAGTGGCTGCTCGATTTCGTGCGCACGAACGTCGTCTATCAGGTGATGGGCGAGGAACGCGGCAAGCGTTTCGTGCCCATGATGACGACCCTGTTCTTCACGATCTTCATCTTCAACCTGTGCAGCGTGATTCCGGGCGCCAATATGGCTGCGACCGCGAGCATCACCATGCCGTTGGTCTTCGCCCTGTGGATTTTCGCGCAGTACTGGGTCGCCGCCTGCCGAGAGCAGGGCTTCTTCAAGTACCTGCGTTCCGAGCTGGCCCCCGCTGGGGTCCCGCCGCTGCTGCTCATCCTCATCGCACCCATCCAGCTCATCGAGGTCCTGCTCATCCGCCCGTTCTCGCTTACCGTTCGACTCTTCGCGAACATGGTGGCAGGGCATTTGCTCGTGGCCACATGCCTGGCGTTCACCCAGTACTATCTGGTCGACGCGCAGAACGCGCTGCTCGCGGGCGCCGGTGTGCTGTGGTTCGTCGGCGGTATGGTGTTCACGCTGTTCGAGATGTTCGTCGCCGCGTTGCAGGCTTACATTTTCACCATTCTCGGCTCGGTCTACATCAGCCAGAGCTATCCCGAGCTGGGGTAGTATCAATGAATTGTGCGTTCCCGCGCCGCGGGTTCGCGTACCGCATGTTTTCGGTAGGAAAGGACAACATATGGATATCGTTACTCTCGCTGAGGTCTCCGGCAATATCAGCGTCCTCGGTTATGGCCTGGCCGCGTTGGGTCCTGGCATCGGCATGGGCATCCTGGTCGGCAAGGCGTTGGAGAGCACGGCTCGCCAGCCCGAGGTCTCCGGCCGTCTGCAGACCATGATGTTCATCGGCCTCGGCATGATCGAGCTCCTCGGTCTGCTCGGCTTCGTCGCCTTCATGCTTGCCTGAGATGCGTTCGCCCGCAAGGGCGTGCCCGTCATATCAGTAGGTAATCGGAAAGGAGGCGTCCATGGTAGAGTCAGCCCGTTCAGGAATTGATTTGTTCATCCCCAGCCTGTACGACGTCGTGTGGTCCCTGGTCATCCTCGTGATCGTTGCGGCGGTGTTCTATAAACTCGTCATACCGAAGTTCCAGGCGGTCTTCGATGAACGAGCGCAGAAGATTCAGGGCGGCATCGCCAAGGCGAATGCGGCTCAGCGCGACGCCGAAGATGCCAAGCAGCATTATCAGGAGCAGCTCAGCCGTGCCCGCGTCGATGCGTCGAAGATACGTGACGACGCCCGTGCCGAAGCTTCCCATATCATCGCCGACGCGCGTTCGCGTGCCGAGGGTGAGGCCGCTCAGATCACCGCCAACGCGCAGCGTTCGTTGGAATCACAACGTCAGCAGGCGCTCGTCTCCCTCAAGGGCGACGTCGGCACGCTGGCTGCGGCTTTGGCGGGAAAGATCCTCGGCGACAAGTTGCAGGATGCATCCGTGCAATCCTCGATGCTCGATACGATGATCGACAATCTGTCCTCGGAGCAGCAGTCCGATCAGCAGTGAGTCGAGATCCGGTAGTGGTTCGACGCCCAACCCGGATACAAGGAATTAGGAGGTGATCATGCGAGGAGAGGCATCGCGTATATCCGACAGGGCATCACGAGACTCCATGGCGGCCCGATTGAAGGACGCTGGGGAGCGTGCGTGCCGTATCGGCCGTGAGCTGTTCGATATCACCGCACTGCTTGATGGCAATCCGGCCATCGCAGCGGCCCTGACTGATCCTTCACGCCCCGTGGACGACAAGTCGGCGTTCCTGCGCACGTTGCTCGGCGATAAGGCTGATCCGCTGACCGCGGAGATACTCACTGATCTGGTGAAGCGCAAGTGGAGCCGACCGAAGGATATCGCCAATGCGGTGGAGGACTTCGGTGTGGACGCGTTGATGTATTACGCGGATTTCACCAAGTCGACGCTCAAGGTCTCGATCGAGCTCGCGCAGCTGCATTCGTCGCTGCTCAACCTGCCCGTCGTGCGCTCCAAGCTGTATGACGATCTGGCCACGCCTGAGGCGCGCGTCAAGCTCCTGCGGGAGCTGCTCGCGAACAGCGGTTTCGATCAGGTGACGATGATCCTGGCGGAGCACGGCACAGCCAATCTCCGTAAGCGCCGTTATCTGGCCACCATCCAGTGGCTCATCCGCAAGCTGTCGAACCACATGGGCGAGTCGATGATCACCGTGACCACGGCCACGCCGTTGACTCCGGAGCAGATGCACAAGCTCGTGGCCTTGTATACGGCCAAGCTGCAGCGTCCCATCCACATCAACTCGGTGGTGGATCCGGCGGTGCTCGGCGGCATGCGCACGCAGGTGGGCGACGAAGTGACCGACAACACCGTGGTCAACCAGTTGCGGCATCTCGAGGGGCATATCAAGGCCACGGCCTGATGCACGCACATGACTTCACAAGAACAATCAATCAATAAGGAGTGATCATGGCAGAACTTACCATTGATCCCGCCACGATACGCAAGGCGCTCGATGATTTCGTCGAGTCGTACAAGCCGTCGGACACCCCCACCCAGGAGGTGGGATACGTCTCCACGGCCGGTGACGGCATCGCGCACGTGACGGGGCTGCCTGGTTGCATGGCCAACGAGCTGCTGACCTTCCAGGACGGCACGCTGGGTCTGGCATTCAACCTTGACGCCCGCGAGATCGGCGTGGTCATCCTCGGCGACTTCGTAGGAGTCGAGGAGGGCCAGGAGGTCCGGCGTACGGGCGAAGTGCTGTCCGTGCCCGTCGGCGACGGGTATCTCGGACGAACGGTGGACCCGTTGGGCAAGCCGATCGACGGACTGGGCGAGATCAAGAGCGAAGGACGACGCATCCTCGAGGCCCAGGCGCCAGACGTGATGCACCGTCACCCCGTCGACGAGCCCATGCCGACCGGACTGAAGGCCATCGACGCCATGACGCCGATCGGCCGCGGCCAGCGTCAGCTCATCATCGGCGATCGTCAGACCGGCAAGACGGCCATCGCGATCGACACCATCATCAACCAGAAGAGCAACTGGGAGACCGGTGACCCGAGCAAGCAGGTGCGTTGCATCTACGTGGCCATCGGTCAGAAGGGCTCCACCATCGCCTCCGTGCGACAGAGCCTCGAGGAATCCGGCGCCATGGACTACACCACGATCGTGGCCAGCCCCGCTTCGGACTCCGCAGGATTCAAGTACATCGCCCCGTACACCGGTTCGGCCATCGGCCAGCACTGGATGTACCACGGCAAGCACGTGCTCATCGTCTTCGACGATCTGTCGAAGCAGGCCGAAGCCTACCGGTCGATTTCCCTGCTGCTGCGTCGCCCGCCGGGGCGCGAAGCCTACCCCGGCGACGTGTTCTACCTGCATTCCCGTCTGCTCGAACGCTGCGCCAAGCTGTCCGACGATCTGGGCGGCGGTTCGATGACCGGTCTGCCGATCATCGAGACCAAGGCGAACGACGTCTCGGCGTACATCCCCACGAACGTGATCTCCATCACCGACGGGCAGATCTTCCTGCAGTCCGACCTGTTCAACGCCAACCAGCGTCCCGCCGTCGACGTGGGCATCTCGGTGTCCCGAGTCGGTGGAGCCGCGCAGACCAAGGCGCTCAAGAAGGTATCGGGCACCCTGAAGATCTCGCTGGCGCAGTACCGCTCGCTGGAATCCTTCGCCATGTTCGCCTCCGACCTCGACTCGGCCTCCAAGGCCCAGCTGACCAGGGGCGCGCGGTTGACCGAGCTGCTCAAGCAGCCTCAGTTCTCCCCGTATGCCATGGAGCAGGAGGTCGTTTCGGTGTGGGCCGGCACCCACGGCAAGTTCGATGATCTCGATCTCGCCGACGTGCTGCCCTTCGAGAAGGCCCTGCTGGACTACCTCGCGCACAACACGACGATCCTCAAGACCATCGCGGAGACCGAGGACTTCACGGCGGACACGGAGAAGACGCTCGACCAGGCGGTCGAGGAGTTCCGCTCCACGTACGTCACGAAGGCCGGCAAGCCGCTCGTCGACAAGCAGCCCGCGGTGGTCAAGCCCACCACGGTCGAACAGGAGCAGTTCGTCGCGGGGGAGAAGAAGTAGCCGATGGCCTCCCAACTTGCATTGAAATCACGGATCAATTCCACCACGTCGTTGGGTAAGATCTTCAACGCCCAGGAGATGATCGCGTCCTCGCATATCGCGAAGGCGCGCACCGTGGCGTTGAATGCCAAGCCCTACACGGATGCGATTTTCGATGCGGTGCAGGCGCTGGCGGCGCACAGCGATATCGATCACCCGATCATGAAGGCGCAGGACCCGAACTGCAAACGGGCCGCGGTGCTGGCATTGACCGCGGATCGCGGCATGGCCGGGGCCTATACCTCGTCCATCCTTCGCGAGACCGAAGCCTTGCTCGCCCGGCTCAAACAGCAGGGCAAGCAAGTGGACCTCTACGTCTATGGCCGTCGCGGCGCCAGCTACTACCGCTACCGTGACCGTCCGCTCATGCAGTCATGGGAGGGCGACAGCGATCATCCGGGCGTGGACGTGGCCGAGGCCATCTCCAAGACGTTGCTCGACGCCTACATGCGTCCGACCGAGGAGCATGGGGTCGGCGAACTGTACATCGTGTTCACGGAATTCGAGAACATGGTCGTGCAGCGGCAGCGCGTGTTGCGTATGCTCCCGGTCGAGCTGATTCGCACGAACACCGCGGATGACAGCGAGGGAGCGATCGTGGGTGATTCCGCGACCGACGACCCCGGCGAGAAGGAGGGCGTGAGCGCCCTGTACGCCTTCGAACCGAGCGTCGACAAGGTGCTTGACGCGATTTTGCCCAAGTACATCCAGTCGCGCATCCACGAATGCCTGCTCACCGCCGCCGCTTCGGAGACCGCCAGCCGGCAGAACGCGATGCATACGGCCACCGACAACGCCAACAACCTGATCGACGATCTGACCCGCAAGCTCAACGCCTCGCGCCAGGCCGCCATCACCCAGGAACTTACCGAGATTATCGGCAGCGCTGATGCGCTGAACAAAGAGGAAGAGTAGGAACGCATATGGCTGAAGATCAGACCACAGCGGCTTCCGAGGAGACGACGGCGGAACCGACGTTCGGGCGCATCACACGCGTTCAGGGCTCGGTCATCGACATCGAATTCCCGGTCGGCCACCTGCCCGACATCTACAATGCACTGACCGTGAAGATCACCAACGTGGGCAGCACGGAGGGCGAGACCCTCCATGAGATCCCGTTGGAGGTCGAGCAGCATCTGGGCGATTCCACGGTTCGCGCCGTCGCCCTCAAGCCCACGGACGGTTTGGTGCGTGGCGCCGCGGTCACCGATACCGGCGGCCCCATCGAGGTGCCGGTCGGCGATGTGACCAAGGGACACGTCTTCGACGTCTCCGGGCACATCCTCAACAAGAAGGATGGCGAGACGATCACCGTCAAGGAGCGCTGGCCCATCCACCGCAATCCTCCGGCTTTCGATCAGCTCGAACCCAAGACGCAGATGTTCGAGACCGGCATCAAGGTCATCGATCTGCTGACCCCGTACGTCGAGGGCGGCAAGATCGGCTTGTTCGGCGGCGCCGGCGTCGGCAAGACCGTGCTCATCCAGGAGATGATCCAGCGCGTGGCGCAGAACCACGGCGGCGTTTCCGTGTTCGCCGGTGTCGGCGAGCGTACCCGTGAGGGCAACGACCTCATCGGCGAGATGCAGGAGGCCGGCGTCCTCGAGAAGACCGCACTGGTCTTCGGACAGATGGATGAACCGCCGGGAACGCGTCTGCGTGTGCCGCTGACCGCGCTCACCATGGCGGAGTACTTCCGCGATGTCCAGAACCAGGATGTGCTGCTCTTCATCGACAACATCTTCCGGTTCACCCAGGCCGGGTCCGAGGTCTCCACGCTGCTGGGGCGTATGCCTTCCGCAGTGGGATACCAGCCTAACCTGGCCGACGAGATGGGCGCCCTCCAGGAGCGCATCACCTCGACCCGAGGCCATTCCATCACATCGCTGCAGGCCATCTACGTGCCCGCCGACGATTACACGGATCCGGCCCCCGCCACGACCTTCGCCCACTTGGACGCCACCACGGAGCTGTCGCGAGACATCGCCTCCAAGGGCATCTACCCGGCCGTCGATCCGCTGGCCTCGACCTCGCGAATCCTCGATCCGCGTTACGTCGGTCAGGCCCATTACGACTGCGCCAACCGCGTCAAGGCAATTCTGCAGCGTAACAAGGAGCTGCAGGACATCATCGCCCTGATCGGCATCGACGAGCTCGGCGAAGAGGACAAGACCACGGTCAACCGCGCGCGCAAGATCGAGCAGTTCCTTGGCCAGAACTTCTACGTGGCGCAGAAGTTCACCGGACGTGAGGGCTCCTATGTCCCCGCGGACGAGACCATCGAGGCCTTCACGAGGATCTGCGACGGCGTGTACGACAACGTCTCCGAGCAGGCCTTCACGGGCATCGGCGGCATCGAGGATCTCGAGCGCAAGTGGCACGACATGCAGAAGGAATACGGTGAGTGATGAGTGACGCGACGCTGTTGGAAGTGAACCTCGTCGCCGCCGATCACCCCGTGTGGTCGGGCAAGGCGAAGTCGGCGACCATTCCGGCCGCCGACGGAGTCATGGGCATCCTGCCCGATCACGAGCCTGTACTCACGCTCATCGATGCGGGACGGGTCGTCCTCGTCGACGCCGAGAACGTGCGGCACATGTTCGAGGTCACGGACGGTTTCATCTCGTTCGATTCGAACCGTTTGACCATCGCGGTCGAACGGGGCAGGGACGTCGTGATTACCAAGGACAGTGACTGATGCCATCTCCTCGCTGAACCGGGAGTGTGGCTCCGCGGTTCGGCGCATGGCGGGCGGTCTTCTTCGGAAGGCCGCCCGTTTCGTATCGGTGAGTTGCGGCGATGGCTTGCTTCATGCTGCTGCCGTTGGTGTTTGCGTGGGCGATGCCGCCCAGGATGTATGGCGGCCATCCGAAGCGATGGCTGCTACAGTGGGTTGCCGTGCGTATCATAGTCGCCGATTGCTCGGCACAATACTCCGGACGCCTGCAGGCCACACTGCCGCCCGCACGACGGGTGCTGCTGGTCAAGGCCGACAACAGCCTGCTCATCTTCTCCGAACTGGGATCGTTCAAACCGCTCAATTGGATGGCTGCCCCGTGCACCATCCACGAGATCGAGCCGGGTTCTGAGGAGGACAGCGGCGCCGAGATCGAGCCGGGCGCCGATGCCGACGGCGCTGAAATCGAACCCGCGCCGCGTCCCGTGCGCATCCTGCATGTCGCGGCAGCGAAGTCGAACGACGTCCTCGAAGTGACCTTGTACCGTGTCTTCAGCGACGAATCCTTCGATCTGGGTCTCGACCCCGGGTTGGTCAAGGACGGCGTCGAGGATCATCTCCAGCATTTTCTCGCCGAGCAGATCGAGCGGATCGGCGAAGGCGCGCGGCTGGTGAGCAGGGAGTACCCCACGCCCATCGGCCCGGTCGACATCATGGCGGTCGATGCCGAAGGCAAGCACGTGGCCATCGAGATCAAACGGCATGGCGGCATCGACGGGGTCGAGCAGCTCACCCGATACTGCAAGCTGCTCAACCGTGACCCCCTGATCAGCCCGGTGCGTGGCATCTTCGCCGCGCAAACCATCACGCCGCAGGCCAGGACGTTGGCGCAGGACCGCGGCTTCGAATGCCTGTTGCTGGACTATGACGATATGAAAGGCACCGACGACGGCAGCCTTCGTCTGTTCTGAAGGCGGCCCTCATCGGTGCCTGGTGGCTTCCCGGCCTACGGTCGGGAGACGCGGTGGCCTCGGTGGCCGGGGTATGCGGCGGTCACGAGGCGTACAGGATGTCGACGACGAAGTAGAGCGTCGAGTTCGCAGGAATCTTCGCCTGCGCCTTGCTGCCGTAGCCTTCGTTCGGCGGGACCACGAGCAGCACCTGCGATCCGACGGTCTGTCCGGTCAGGCCCTTCTTCCAACCGGTGACGACGGAGCTGAGCGGGAAGCTCGCCGACTGGCCGCGGTCCCACGACGAGTCGAACTGGGTGAGCTTGCCCTTGGTGTCAAGCGTCCAGCCGGTGTACTGGGCGTCGACGGTGTCCGTCTCCTTGACCGTCGTCCCCTTGCCTGTGATGAGGGGCTGTGCCACGAGTGATCCGTCGGGTTTGTAGCCGTTGAGATCGAGCGAAGGCTTGCCGTTCTTGTCCAGCGTCACCTTCGGCAGATTGGCGGGCACGTTCGCCACCTTCTCGCCTTGGGCGCGCGTGAGGGCCTTCTGCCGCGAGATGAGCGTGAGCGCCATGATGTACGAGGTGCCCGAACTGTTGCTGTCGTTGACGCCGAAGGCCAGGGTCGCGCCGACGCGCTGGCCCTTGATGACGGAGTAGTAGCCGCTGGTGGTCGAACCCTTCTGTATGGTCAGTGTGCAGTCCGGGGTGTTCTTCTCCCAGGTGCTCATGAGTTCGCTGCCGTCCTTGGCGTTGAGCGCGATGCCTTGGGCGCACACACGGTCGCCATCCTGGATCGTCGCGCCCTTGCCCTGCTGCAGTACGGCGTAGGTGTCGTTCTCTACGCTCATCGGGTGATGGAAGGAGATCTTCGGTTTGCTGCCCGGGGTCCCCGTGGCCGATATGCCGGGGATCTGCTTCATGGTCGTGGTCGGTGACGAAGAAGAAGAGGGCTGCGTCTTCGCCGTGGCGGCGCCGCCGCACGCACCCAGCGTCAGGCAGACGACGAGCGAACAGAGGGCGGCCAGAGCCTTGAATGATGGTGATGGCGTGGAAATGCTATGCATGGGCACCACAGTACCGCCGCGTCCTGATTTGCTTACGTTCAGCAAGCGTTCGGAACTACCTGTAGAATGGAGGGCGTTATGACATTTGCACAGGAACAGCCCGAGGAGCGGGCCAGCGCACCGCGTCCCTCACATCACGCCGTCATCATGCGCGGTGTCGTCGCGCCGATGCTCGGCTTGCTGGCGGTCGCGAGCATCGTCTTCGGCGTATTGAACGCCACCATATGGAAGCCCGATGTCCATGTCAATGCCGCGGCACGTGTCAGTGCGACCCGCTACGTGGTCACTGACCCAGGGGTGCTGCGAATCGTGGATGACCATGCTCGGCTGCGCGTCTCGGGTGCCGGCGATCACGATGTCTGCATCGCTTTGGGCAGCCCCAAGGATGTGGCCGGCTGGGTAGCCGGTCAGGCCGTGAGCAGAATCACGGGGCTGGGATCGTGGTCCACATTGTCGGTCGAGCGCATGAAGGCGCAAGGCCCCACGGGGCAAGGCGATGCCGACGTGGACATCAAGGATTCCGATATGTGGTCCAAGGTCTCCTGCGGTTCCTCCGAGGCGACGATACGTGCCGACCAGGGGCAGTCCGGCGATGTGGCGCTGGTTGATCTCGGTGCCGATGACGCACGGGCGACCATCGCCATGCGTGCCGTTCGGCAGAAGACGCCCGACTTCGCGATGCCGTTCTATTTCGTGGGTGGGTTGCTCGCCCTGTTGACGGTGCTGGCGGCATCGGTCTTCGCCATGCCGTATCACAAGCGGCGCAAGCGGATGGTGGAGAGCGAGCCTGTCGAGTCGGCGGATGAGGTGGCCATCAGCGAGGCCTTCACCGGCAGCATACGTGGATTGACTTCAGCGGTGCGCAAACCCAAGGGCGGCTCCAGGCATAAGCGTCACTCTGACCGCGCTGCGGCGGAGGCGGTGACGAATGGCGGCTCGTCGGCGAAGGATGGCGTTCTCGGTATCGGCGCCCCACCCGACGGTTCGAACGGGGCCCTGCCAGCGTCTCCCGCCGTCATCGATCCCATGAACCGTAATCTCGTAGCCGATGTGCAGGGTGCGCAACCCACTACGGGTGCGCTTTCCGGTTCCTCGTATGCGTCCGGCTCCACCGATATGAACGGGGAAGGCGGCAGTGAGCTTCAGAGCGGCTCGACCGACGGCCCGGGCAGTGGGTTGTCGAATGCTGGGTCGTCGGACGCGGACGCCGAGACCACGGTGATTTCCGCCAACGAACTGCAGGCCTATTTCGCTCGACTCTCCCAGGAGTTCGCGCCTGATGATGGGGACGACGCGGAAGAAGCGTCCGGTTCGGCAGAGCGATCTGATGATGCGAATACAGACAGTCCGCATGCAGGTGCCTCGCAATCGTCGGATGAACATATTGATGGCGCCGAGGACACATCGGACTCAAAGCCAGCCGATGCCGAGCACGACGACGAAGCGGATAAAGAAGGGCAGCAATGATGAGTACGTGGACCACGAAGATCGCCGCCGCGGGCCTTGCCGTCATGATGATGGCGGGTCTGGCCGCCTGCGAGGGCCAGGTACCCGTTGCGCAACCCGAAACGAGCAGTACGCAGACCCCGGATCTGACCAAGGCCCAGGAGAAGCGGATCCGCCAGAACATCCTTACGGTTGTGGACAAGGCCAATGACGACAAGAACACCGATGGTCTTGATCAGCGCATGTCCGGGCCCGCGTTGGAGATACGCACGAGCGAGATCAACATCGCCAAGGTGACCGGCAAGCTCGACGCGAAGACCGCGATCCCCACCGACATGACCCAGACGGTCGTGCCGACGGATTCGGGTTGGCCGAGGCTCGTCTACACCATCACCACCACGACCGAGGACCAGCAGTCGAAGCGACTGCTCGTGCTGCGGCAGGACAGCGCCCGAAGCAACTACAAGCTGTGGGGCGTCGCCAGGCTGTTCCAGGGTGCTAAGCTGCCGAAGTTCGCCATCCCCGATCTCGGGGCCGAGATGGGTAACGAGAACGACAAGGGTCTTGTCGCCACACCCAAGGAGGCGGTGCGGCGGTACGCGGACGTGTTGCAGAACGGCGCGTCCAGCCAATACGCCTCAGGGTTCTCCGATGATTTCTTCCGTGACAGCCTTGGCGATCTGACCAAAACGGTCGAGGAGGGCATGAAGCGCAACAACGGCACCCAGCAGCAGGTGTTCACGCCCGCGAATGACGCCATCAGCGTCATGCGTTCCTCGGACGGCGGCGACCTGGTCGTCGCGCGCATCGACTCCCAGTGGACCCGTGCCGCCGGTGAAGGCCGCGAGTCCCAGCCGGCCTCGGACGCCGAGAAGGCGCTGTTCGGCAACGGCAAGCCCACCAGCACGATGCGGGTCACCTACGTCAACGTCGTCGCCCTGTACATCCCGCCGGCGAAGGACAAGCAGCCCATCACCGCGGTCGGCGCCGAATGGCAGCCGGTCAAGGTCGAGGCGGTCTAACGAATCGTGCGATCACGTGGTCCCGCAGGGCGAGTGGCGTGCGTCGCCGTCGACGTGCCTCGCCATGGCGGGCGCAGCGGGTCGCCAAGCAACTGATGACCGAGCAATGAATACTACGGAGGCATGATGGCAGACAAACAACAGTTCAACCCGGGGGTGTCCCTCGCGGGCGCCGTGGATCTCGAATCACTCAAGCACCAGGTCAAGGCCGAGCCGGGGCAGGCCGGGGGAGCGCCTCGGGCCGGCGGGTACGTCATCGACACGAGCGAGAACACGTTCCAGGCGATGGTGCAGACCTCGACGACCTTCCCGGTGCTGCTGCTCCTGTGGGTGCCCACCGATGAGCGTCTGTTCGCCCTCGCGAAGAGCCTGGGCGATGCCGTGAACGCGTTGGACGGCAAGATCCAGCTTTCTCGCATCGACATTAAGGAGAATCCTTCGATCGCCCAGGCGTTGCAGGTGCAAAGTGCGCCCGCGCTCTTCGGCCTGGTCGGGGGTCGGCCCATTCCGATCATCCAGGGTCTGCCCGGCGACCAGGAGGTGAAGCAGATCGTCGAACAGGTCATCCCGCAGATCATCGAGGCCGCGCAGAAGTCCGGCGTGACCGGTACCGCGCCGTATTCGGGAGATCCAAAGGCCGAGCGGTCCGAAGACGATGCCGCCGGTACGGAACCCGAGGTTCCTCCGGAGCACGCCGAAGCCGTACGTCTTGCCGAACAGGGCGACTACGCGGGCGCCGCGGTGGCCTACGAGCAGGTGCTCGAACAGGATCCCTCCGACGCCTTGGCCGCGCGCGAACGCTCGAAGGCGTTGTTGTTGGCCCGCTCAGGCAAGGCCGACGTCCGCGTCGTGAGAGCGGCAGCGGCCGATAAGCCCGACGACGTCGAGGCTCAGCTCGCGGTCGCCGACATCGACATGATCGGCGGACAGATCAACGACGCGTTCGAACGGTTGCTGGACTACATCGCGGCCGGTCATCGTGCCCAGATCGATCCGGTGCGTCGCCGGTTGCTCGAATATTTCGCCATTCCCGAGGCGACCGACGAGCGGCTGCGCCATGCCCGGCGTCGTCTGGCGTCGCTTATGTACTGATGTTGTCGATTCGTTCCGTTCGCTCTGTGTGTTCTGTGTTCTATTCGTGGCGGTTACGGCCGAAGACCTGTTCGAAATGCGTGCCTTCGACGGCGAGTTGGTGGCTGAAGGCTTCGCTCCATTGCGAGAAGGGGTGCGAAGCCAGGCCGTCGTTCGAGAAGCGCGCCTGATCGGTGATTTCCGTGATGCAGAAGTTCGGTATGACCAGATTCGTCACCGGGCTGCTGCGCTCGGCCTCCGCCACGATCAACGGGGCGTTGTCGCCGCCGAATACATCGATGCTCCACCCATCCTCGCCCAGCCACGCGGAGAAACGGTTCTTGATGATGGGCACCCCGCCGCGGCGGATGAGTTCGCCGGCGATATGCGGGTCGACCTCCCGCTCCGCCTCGTATCGGGTGCCGCCCACCGAGGGGCCTTTGATGGTGACGAAGGCCTGGGTGAAGGAGTCGCGGTACTCGCTCAGCACCGCCATCGGATCGGTGTCGGCGTCCACGGGAATGCGCACGGAGTTGCTCTGCAGGCGGATGCGCAACGCGTAGTTGTCGGCGTGCACGTAGTAGCTCTGGATGATGAGCGTGGGCGCGTCCCCGTCGTCCAATTCGTCGGGCATCTGACGGCAGAAGAACCGGCGCTCGTATTCGAAGTCGTTCATCGGATTATCCATGTCACCAGTGTACGCATGAACGCGTTTCGTGGTGGGGGTCAACGTTCGCCGACACGCATGGACGCGTTTCGTGGTGGGGGTCAACGTTCGCCGACACGCCCGGATTTTTATAGACAAGTCGATAGATACAAATCCGCACCCGCGGAATATGGCCCCTCGATATTTGTATTGCCCGACTTGCCTACGATAATCCGGGTGTGTCGCGTGGATCGATCCGATATGTGGACAGAAACATGGACGCGGACCCGGATATCGGACCCGGACTGACCTGGACACGGGCATATCCAGAGGGAAAGACGATGGATGCTCGTGAGTCCACGCCTTTCCGATGTTCCTGCCATCGCGATCAGCGGCGTAGAACGCGAGCTCTCAGTCCGCCGGGGCCCAACGTCGCACCCCTCGCGTGGTCGGGCGGGCGTGTATAGTGGTGTGGTGTTGCGGGCTTGTAGCTCAGTGGATAGAGCGTTCGCCTCCGGAGCGAAAGGTCGTGGGTTCGAATCCCATTAAGCCCACCAGAAGTGCCATGCGGGAGTGTGTGACGTCGATAGGCGCCACGCACTCCCGTTGTGTTTCCGGCTTTTGCTCCATGTGTCACGCTGTGCCCGTCTTGATGCAAGAAGAGCGTTCCCGTTGCGCTTCTTTGTCTGCACCGTCATATACGCATTTCATGGAAGACCGTGGAGAACGATGCCGCGGGTGTCGCGCGAAGTTGTTCCGTGCCGGTCCTCGGGTGTCGCGCGAAGTTGTTGCGTGCCGGTCCTCGGGTGTCGCGCGAAGTTGTTGCGTGCCGGTCCTCTGATCTCCCCGTTTAGCGGCGGTCAGCCAAATCTCGTGCGTAGTCGGCCCACGCGCGGAGGTAGGCGGTGGTCTCATTGCCCTCGCGCCGGCCGAAGCATAACGTGAACAGGCGGCCGATCATTCCGGGATAGGTCTGTCGGCGACGCAGTACGCAGGCACAAGGACCTGTGGGTTCGACCGAGCACAGCAGACATGATCGAAGTGGTCCGAGCCGCGCCTCGATGTGCACGAGACCGGTTCCCGTGTCGACTTCGGCGATGCGGCAGTGCATCACCGGGCCCTCGCTCGTTCGGACCAGATAGCGGTGTCCGGTCTTAAGCACCACGGAATTGGTCGGAGAGACCGCGGAACTACGCGAGAAGTTCGCGGCATCGGCATCGGCCTCGACGCTTCGCACCGTGGCGAGGTTCGGCGGCCAGTGTTCCATGTGCTCCAAGGCAGCCCATGCGGTGGCGGCGGGCACGTCGACCGGCAATCCATTGGAGAAATCGTTGTGAGTCGCCATGGCCTTGATTCTATCGTCGCGTGTACCGGGGGATTTGATGTCGACCACCGGAGGGGCTCGGCACACGTCGGGTGTGTGCACCTGCACGTCCGCCTACACAGGCAGGTGCACACTTGCACATCCGCACCCACATCCGCGTCCACCTGTGTACACCTGCACATCCGCATCCACACATACCCACGCCACATCCGCACATACCAACGCCGAGGCGCAGGAACCGCGGCGACATCATATCGATATCGGCGATCCCCACGCCCCGGCGTGGCGGTGATGATGGAAACTATCGGTTATCTCGCGAAGTCGACGTCCTTGCTCTCCTTGAAGGCGAGCAGCGCGACCAGCGCGAGTGCGGACATCGCGCCCAGGTACCAGCCGAGCGCCCAGATGCCGTAATTGCTCACCAGCCAGGTGGCGAGGGTCGGGGCGAAGGCGCCGCCGAGTATGGCCGCCAGGTTGTAGGCGAATCCGGCGCCGGAGTAGCGCACCTTCATCGGGAACATCTCGGGGAGGTAGGCGCCGCAGGGGCCGAAGAGGCTGCCCATGAGCACGAAGCCGACGCAGAGGAACACGAGCGCGCCCATGAAGTTGCGCTGACCGGTGAGCAAGCCCGGGGCCAGGAAGCTGAAGACCAGGGTGGCGGCGGTGGCCGCGAGCAGCACGCGCTTACGGCCGACCGCATCGGCACGCAGGCAACTGAGCACGATGAACGCGGCGAAGAACAATACGGAGAACACCTGCATGAAGAGGTACTCGTGCTGGGTGAATCCGAGGCTCTTCACGCCATAGGACAGCGACCAGGTGCCGAGTATGTAGAAGATGGTGTAGGTGATGCCCATGGCGCAGGTTCCGAGCACGACGTTCTTCCAGTAATGGCGAAGCTCGAACAGGGGGTGATGCGCGGTGCGCTGCTCATGCGAGGCCTTGCGATAGACGGGTGTCTCGCTCATGTGGATGCGCATGTACATGCCGACGACCACGAGCACCGCCGACAGCAGGAAGGGAAGACGCCAGCCCCAGGCCTGCATCTGCTCCTGCGTGAACACGCTGGTCAGCACGAGGTTGAGGCCGTAGGAGAGCAGGAATCCGATCGGTGCGCCGAGGTTCGGGAATGATCCGTACAGCGCGCGTTTGTTCCTCGGGGCGTTCTCCGTGGCGACCAGCGCGGCGCCGGACCATTCACCGGCGAGGCCCAGACCCTGGCAGACGCGGCACAGGCACAGGAGCACGACCGACCAGATGCCGATCTTGGCGTATCCGGGCAGTAGACCGACCACGAAGGTCGAAGTGCCCATCACCATCAGTGCGACCACCAGCGTCTGCTTACGGCCGAGCTTGTCGCCGAAGTGTCCGAAGAGCAGGGAGCCGAAGGGCCGGGCCAGGAAGGAGATCGCGAAGGTGAGCAGCGACTGCAGGGTGCCGACCACGGGATCTGATTTCGGGAAGAACACCGCCGAGAAATAGGTCGCGGCGGCGATGCTGTAGCAGTAGTTGTCATAGAACTCGATGGCGGTGCCGACCATCGAGGCGCTCATTATCTCTCCCAGTGAGTCTCGGGTTCTCGGGGCGCTTACCGCCGTCGAGGTCAATGTGCTGGTCATGTTGTCTTCTTCTCTTGGTGTACGACTCCTCCAGGGTTCTCGGCGGTGGGGGAGGGTGTTATCAATGGGTCGATGGAACCGTGCGGTATATGGGTATGGGACTGCTCGAACGGCGTTGGGGCGATATCCTTTGTGGGGACGTGCGATGACCGGAGATTTCGCGATGGCGATAGCGTGGGCTATCGCGCCGTGAACGGATTCTTGGCGCCCGGCCTCATACGGTGTAGGTATGCAGGCTATCGTGCCGTGGGGTCTATGCGAATGATGGCATCAATACTGATTGTGTCAATGAGTGATGCGCAACGTCGAACGGTTCAGTTATACGGGGGATCAGCGCGTCGATGAGGACGCGACGATAATTCGGCGCAGCTCCGCGACGGTCGTCAGTGTAACGACTCGCAGCATGGCATTGCGCTTCATGGAGACCTCTTCCCGACTGAGTTCGTTCGACCCATCAGTAGAACACCGATGTATGTGGTATTCCGTGGCTCCCATTATGGGACGTCATCGCGATGAGGCCAGCTCATGGTCACTATGTGGACCTGTGGGGTGGGACGGCGTTGGGTGATCGCGCGCATATGCACCGTCCGTCGACGGCCTGGCGCGCGTTGTGAGCGTCGTTGGCCGTACACCGCACATCACAGATGAACCGCACATGAACTCATGATGATATGTAGCTGAAACCGGTGTCGGCAGGCTCGTTCCGGCCGTACAAATGAGATGAGGCCCGTCGGTATGTATGTGATTGGAGCGATGGGCGCAGGAGGATGGCCGACACCCGTTGCGTGGGTGGGAGCCTCATGAGGATAGCCGAATATGGAATTCGGAAGGACAGAGAATGAGTACACAGAAGTCGCGTCACGCCTTCGGGCGAATCGCCACGGTGGCCGTCGCCTCCCTGGCGATGATCATGGGCGGAGCCGTGAGCGCCCATGCGGAGGCAGCGTATCCATCGGATAAGAACCAACCCGATCTGGTCAATCTGCTTGCGCAGTACAAGGACTACTACAACCCATCCAATGCATTCAACAGCAAGGATCCGTCATCATTCGGCAAGGGGACCGTGGTTGATGCGAAGGTTCTCGGCCACAATGATCAATCCACACAGCAGATTAACAATGCGGCCGCCGCCGGCGGCGATGGTGTGACCCCGACTGAGCAGCAGAAGCGTGCGCTGATTGATTCCGACTACAAAATGAGCGAGACTCTCCCCGATGCTCTGGGTTCTCAGTTGGGAGCGTGGTTTTCGCAAGGTCTCAGCGACGGCACCTTGTCGAAGACCGCCGATCTGCTCACTCGTACCGACCCGGTTTCAGGCAGGGGCAACTCCTTGGTCGCTGACTATCTCGATACCGGCACCGCCAAGACCACGTTCAATCACCCGCGCCCCTACGTCGACCGTACTGAGGCGGGATATCCGGCGGCGGGATTGCACACGACGCTGGACATCAAGCGAGTTCCCGCGTGGACCGATGAGCAGGGCCGGAAGCACAACCCCAATTACGATGGCATGACGATTTCGGGCTCGTTCCCCTCGGGGCACACGACCTACGCGTTCTCCGGCGGTGTCGGACTGGCCACGCTGTTCCCGCAGTTGGGAACCGAAATCGTCACACGTGCTTCCGAGGCGGGCAACAACCGCATCGTGCTTGGTGTCCATTACTCGCTCGATATCATGGGCGGGCGCATCGATGGTGAGGCGGGCAACACCGCCCGATGGTCGGATGACCAATTCCGTGCCGACAAGCTCATGCCCGCTTACAACGAGCTCCAGAGCTACATGGCGAACAAATGTGTGAGTAATAACGTCGTGTCCAAGCAGTCCAGCGACTACGACACCGTTGGGGCGTGCGTGGCCAAACTCGGTGCCAACGGCGCCAAGGGCTATGCCAACGCCTTCACCGACGCCGTATCCACGAAGCCCGTCACGGACCGCGCTTCGGCCATCGACGCCTACACCGCCAGAATGTCCTACGGATTCGCACAGGATGCCGCCAAGGCCGGACAGGCCGCCGTGGTGCCCCAGGGCGCCGAGAACCTGCTGCTCACCGCGTTCCCCGATCTGAGCGATGCCCAGCGCCGTCAGGTGCTGGCCGCTTCGGAAAGCGACTCCGGTTACCCCCTGGACGCCAGCTCGCAAGGATATCAGCGGCTCAACCTCGCCAAGGCATTCAGCGCCAAGGTGGTGCTCAGCGCCGACAAGTCAACCATCCTGTCCCTCACGTTCGGCAACAAAGCACCACTAACCACGGTCGTCAACAGCGGTGATGGCGTCACCTCGCTGCTCACCGACTTCAACACCTACTGGAAGGCGGGCGTCGGCGTGACGGACGCCAGCAAGGCCGTGCTCAAGCATGACGACGAGCTGACCGAGTCCATCAACAACAAGGCCTTCGCCGAGGGCAAGGACGGTCAGGGCGCCCGTGCCGTATCCGACGCGCAGATGAATTCCACCAACACCCTGTACGACGCTCTCGGCCCGGTGCTGGGAAGCTACTACAAGAAGGCCATGGACGCCGGCAAGCTGCCGAAGACCGCCCAATACCTGGCGGCGATGAACAAGTCCGCCTCCACAAGCAACGCCAAGGCCACCTACCAGCACCCGAGGCCCTACATCGATCGTCAGAACTACGTGGGCACGACGCTGAACCTCAACGGGCTCAAACAGACGCTCACCATCGACAAGGTGCCGGCGTACTCCGACTTCAATTGGGGCGATGGGTCGGCCAACGTCGACGAATACGCCGACCTGTACAACTCCGGTTCGTTCCCCTCCGGACACACCACGTTCGCGTTCACCCAGGGCACCGGTCTGGCGAGCATCCTGCCTGAGCTCGGTCCCGAGATCATGACGCGAGTCTCCGAAGCGGGCAACAACCGCATCGTGCTGGGCGTGCACTACCCGCTCGATATTCTCGGCGGGCATATCGCCGGGCAGTACGGGGTCGCCACCGCGCTGAACGACGACACCGCACGCCAGCAGAACGCCGATGCCCGCGCCGAGCTGGTCTCGCTTCTCACCGCGCAGTGCAAGGCCGACAAGCACGGCGACACCCTGCAGCAGTGCATCGACACCACCGGTGCCAATGCCAACCAGGGCTACGCCAACGCCTTCGTCGACGAGGTTTCGACCAAGCCGGTAACCGACCGGACCTCCGCCATCGCGGCCTATAAGGCCCGCATGTCCTACGGATTCGAGAAGACCGGTGCGGCGGATGCCGCTCCCGTGGTGCCGGATCAGGCGGTCAATCTACTGGACAACGTCACTGCCTTCTCCGCGCTGACCAAGGATCAGAAGAAGGCCGTGCTGGCCGCGACCGAAGGTGGTTCGGGCTACCCGCTCGACGCCTCCAGCCAGGGCTGGGCGCGCATCGATCTGGCCGCGGCCTACAGCGCCAAGGTCACGCTCAGCGCCGACGGCACGAAGATCAAGAGCGTCGAACCCGGGCAGGCCACCGCTTCGGTGGTCCGCGCGACGACCGGCGGCGGGAATGCCGGGCATCCTGGAGACACCGGGGATACCGGGCAGTCTGCGGGTCAGCAGCCGTCGCACAACGACAACACCGTGAAGCCGAAGCCGACCGCCCAGGATGGTTCCGCGACGGGAACGAAGACCGTGGGATCCAAGCATGCCGGCCTGGCGACCACCGGTTCGAGCCTCGCGCCGATCGCCACCTTGCTGGTCACGCTGGTCATCATCGGCACGGTGACGCTCGAGGTGATCGGCTACCGGCGCCTTCGCCGATGATCCCAGCACTCGGCGCCGTGTGGCGTTGAGCCAGGTGAGTCGATACCGATATGGCGGCTGAGGCGCGGAGCATTCCGTGTCCCGGCCGCCACTCGTATGGTTATGAGGATTCGGCACGGCACCGTCGTGCATGTGCCGACGGGACGCATGCAGGTCCCGTCAGTGGCTGTGCATATCGTGACGCCGTGAACGGTGAAAGGCCGTTGCTCGACCGCCTGATTTGGATGGGCAGAGCCTTCTGGTTGCGATGGTAAGAGGGGGGTACTGTAGCCATCGAAGATAGCTCATAACGTCAATGTCGACAGAGGGTGGCGTATGGTTGCGTTGCTGAGAAGACAGCTGAGATCGGGGTTCCTCAGCTGGAAGTGGGGCGTCGTCGCGGTGGCGACGGTGCTCATCTTGCTGTTGCAATACCGCACCGCATTCTATATGCCATGGAAGTTGCTGCAACCGAACCCGAATTTCTTCAACTACATGCTGTTGTTCAGCTATTTCGGACGGGGATCGAATATCTATCTCGTGGTGCTGCCGTTCCTGGCGGCGTTCATCGGAGGCAGCATCTACTCCGATGAACGCCTCAGCGGGCGGCTCGGCCTGATCCAGACGCGCACCCCCCATGATCGCATTGCGCGCACCTCGTTGCTCTCGGGATTCATCCTCGGCGGTTGTGCGGGTATCACCCCGCTCATGGTCAGTCTGGTCATCGCCGTGATTCACCGCCCCCATATGTGGTTCGTCGAAGGCGTCCTCAATGCCTACAACTATCCGCTCATCGACAGTCGCTCGTGGGTGTATGGCATATACCGATACAATCAGATTCTGCTGCTTGTACTCACGGTCATCTATGTGTTTGTCCTTGCCGGCCTCATGGCTGATGTCGCCGTTAGCGTTTCGTTCTTCACGCGTACACGCTACATCGAGGTGCTGGCGCCCATCATCCTCACCGTGGCGGTGTGGGGTTTCGCGGGGGTGTTCGACGTGTATGGACTGTGCTACATCAATTTCCTGCATTTCGGCGTGGCGAACAGACCCCCCAACGAGCTCGGCGCCGCGCTCACCCTGCCGGTGCTGGCCGCGATCGTGGCCGCGTTATACATGCGGAAGCGTGCCCGGGATGCGTTCTGATGTGATGATGCGCTGGCAACGGATGAACCTCATCGCCAAGCTGGTTCTGTTGACGTTCGTGCTGCTCTCGGTCGGCACGAGAGTGTATCAGTTCGTGGATCCCAATGTGCCCACAGCGGCGTCCTCCATCGATTATTTCCTCAATGTGAATGCGTTCGCCACTCCCGAGATTTGCCCCTTTCTGATTGTGTTCTGCGCAGGAGCCACGCGGTATGAGGCCTTTGAACGGGTAAGGGTTTCGGCGCATCACGAACTCGGGGCCAATGTCATCTGGATGGTGCAGTGTGCCGCCGCCGTGGCGTTGTTCGGATTGCTCTCATGGTGTGGGGTCGAGTTCCTCCTCTCCGGAAGAACATGGGACATCCCCCTGGGTGTGAGCGTGGCGGTGTTCGCGCAGATGCTGATGAACACTTTCATGGAACTCATCGTCATCGGGTTCGTCCAGTTTCTGCCGATCAACGCCGGCGTGTCATGGGGCAAGGCCATGTCCGCCATGTTGCTGTTCCTGCTCGTCTGCAATTGGGTGTTTCACAACTGGGCGGAGATCATACCGGAGACGTTGTTCTACTTCCTGCCTCTGGTGCCGCCTACGTTCGACGGTCTGGCGTCCGCAAAACTGCCGCCGTTCGTGGGGGCGGTCGTGCTGCTGGTTCATGGCCAACCGGTTCCTCTATGATCACCATGAACGATTGACGGACTGACATGCGACGGCCATGGTTTGACCTCGGTGCGCAACTGCGTGATCGTCTCGCGCTGCGCGTGGCGTTGGGTTCCATCTACATCTGCATATTGCTGGCCTATGTGCTGGGAGTGCCCGATGCCGACAGGTTTCCCGGCATGATGCCCCGGGCGGATGCCACGCCGTATACGGCGCTTCCCTTCGATATGACATCATTCGCCTTTCTCATGTTCGGTGTGCTGCTTTCCCTGGAACAGCCGAGCGACTATCTGCTTGCGGACAACTGGATGGTCTACATCCGGCGACGTCGCGGGTTGGGCAGGTTCATGCGCTATCTGGCGGTGGTGCTCGCATACGCCCTGGCATTCTTGTTCCCTCAGCTCGCGATTACCTGGTGGGCGGTCCGGGGGTCTTTCAACGGGCATGTTCTGGAGGGATTCGTGTGTTCGACCGGCATGGTGATCGTCCTGCTCCTGGTCGCCAACATCGCCAGGATGTTGGATGGCCGCGCTGTGGGGTATCTCATATGCCTGGTGGTGGCATATGGCTATTCGGGCGTCGGGGACGTCCAGCATGCATTCGTGGGGCACACGTTGGGAGTTGTGCCGAACTGGTCCATCATCATCGTCGTGTCGGTCGTGGGCCTGACCGGCGTCAACGTCACGATCTTCAACCACAAGGAATTGCTGTAGGAGGCATACATGTACGTGCAGATCAACGACTTCACGAAGACCATCGGCGGGAAAACCGTGCTTGACGCGATTCGTGTGGGGTTCGAGGAAGGTACGGTGAACGGCATCGTCGGGCCCAACGGCTCCGGGAAGACCATGCTGTTGAGGGCCCTGTGCGGGTTCATACGCCCCACCGCCGGAGGCGTATCCATCGCCGGCAAGCCCGTCGTGTTCAACGAAAGCCTGCCCGAGCGTGTCGGCGTGATCATCGAGATGCCGGGCTTCATCGCGGGCAGAACGGCGATGGAGAACCTCGAGTATCTCGCCGGGCTCGACGGCGACTGGGATCCACGAGAGACGCTGAGGCTCATGAGCCTGTTCGATCTGTACGAACACCGCGACAAAAAGGTCAAATCCTATTCACTGGGCATGCGTCAGAAGCTCGCCATCGTGCAGGCGCTCATGGAGCACCAACGACTGGTGCTCCTCGACGAACCGACCAACGGGCTCGACCGCGCATCGGTCACAGCGTTTCTCGAGGAAATCGGTCGGCAGCGGGAGGGCGGGGCCACCGTGATCATCGCCTCCCACCACGATGACGAGATCAGGCAGGTCTGCGACCATATCTATACCATGGAAAACGGCCGTTTGGACACCGGCCACGTCGTATCGCCCGCGGTCGTTCTTGCTGGCGGGCATGGTGACGAGTCGGCTGACTGAACCGGCGCGTTCCGGCGCCCGCGAGAGCGTTCAGTCGTTCGGATCGTCTGGTTCCTCGTCGGTATAGTCAGAGCCGGCATCGTCGCGCTCGCGATGACGGGACCACTCGCGCACCATCTCGTCGTGATGCTCGTTGAGCGCGGCCTTCACGCCCGATTTCACAATCGCGCGGTAGAAGAGGAACACGAAGACCATCAGCACCGAGGTGACGGCGAACGCGACCAGTGCGCTGCCGACGTGCTCCTTGTCCTGTTGGGACAGGGGCAACGGATTCTTGGCCTGTGCCGTCTTCGCGACGTCGCGCCATGCCGCTTTGAGGTTGTCCGCCTGACCGGTGAACTGATCGCCGAGCTGATTGCGCAAGGCGTCGAGATCCAGGTCGTTGAGCTGTTGCAATGTCATGATTGCCTCCCTGTGGTATCGGGTGCCGGCGCCGTGACGACTTGGGGACGCCCCGATGCCGACCTTGTGCACCCATCATCCCATATAATGCTGATGCTTGTTTGTTTCAGGGGCGTAATAGCAGGCTTGGCCAAGCCGGTTTTCTGCGGTGATGATCGGATTGCAGTGGATTCTGAGCCGAGCGTGCAAGTTTTGAGAACTTGGTGAAGTAGGACGGTCCGTTTTCGGCTTCATTCCGGTCGGTTTTCCAAGGATTTGGGGCGTTGCTACTTCGGCAAGTTCTCAAAACTTGCACGCTCGCCGCGAGTGGGCTCAAATACAGGCTCCGGATGTGTCCGACGCAGCATTTCGGGGCCGGACTAGGCGCGGAGCTCGACGGTGCACTCGACGGTGCGCACGGCGGGGCGTGCGAGCACCCATGGCCCGGCGTGACCGGGGTCTCATGCGCGGGCCCGGGCGTCCCGCGTCCCGCGGCAACCCACATTCGTCCGCCGGTCCTCTGGAACGGAGCTCTCCGGCAGGTGCAGCGCTCAGTGTCACGATGGACGGGGCTGTCACGAGTGCGTATGATGAACCTTCGCCCGCGGTCATGACGGCTGCGGCGCCCGCGGAGGTCATGCGTGAAGGCCCATGACGACCGGCAATGGACGCGCTGCTCGTCGGCGTGGTATGTGGTATGTGAGGAGAATACGGGATTTTATGGTCGGTATGCGTGATGTGGCGAAGAAGGCCGGAGCCTCCCTGAGCACGGTGTCGTTGGTGGTGAACGGCAACGGGTATGTGTCGAGGGAGATGCGCGGGCGCATCGAGCGCGCCATGGCGGACCTCGATTACATCCCCAACGAGTTGGCGCGCAATCTGTATCGTGGTCGCACCGGCATCATCGGCATGATCGTGCCCACCATTCGTCATCCGTTCTTTGCCACGCTGACGGCCGCCGTCCAGCGCGCGCTGTCCGACAAGGGGCTGCGCACCATGCTGTGTTCGACGGCGGACGCCGGTCACGGCGAGGCGGAGTACGTCGACATGCTGCGCCGCCACATGATGGACGGCATCATCATGGCCGCGCACACCACGCATGATAAGGATTATTGGACGTCGATAGGCCGGCCGGTCGTCGCCTTCGACCGGTATCTGGGGCCGGGCATCCCAGTCGTTCGGGCGGATCACCGGCAGGAGGGCGAGCTGGTGGCGGACCTGCTGCTGCGTACGGGCGCCCGACACGTTGCGGCGATCGGCGGTCCGCGGGAGCAGTTCCATGATTGGTCGGGGCGTTCTTCGTCCGGGCACGCCGTGGACCCGGTCGGCGGTACCTTCGGTACGACGTTCCCTACTGTGGATCGCTATCTGCAGTTGGAGCGTCGGCTCGGAGCGGAGGGGGTGCGCTGCGCGTACCTCGAGTCGGGTGACGTCGATGATTTCGCCGGATACTCACACGCCGCCCGTGCGGTGTTCGAACGGTACCCAGACGCCGATGCCATCGTGGCCCCCGACGTCGGTGCGGCCTATGGCGTGCAGGAGGCGCTCCGAAGGGGGGTGCGCATACCCCAAGACCTGCAGGTCGTCGCCTATGACGGCACATATGTGACCCAGACGGCAGGCTTGCGCATGACCGCCGTGCGGCAGGACTTCGATGCGATGGCCGCCATGATGGGCCGCAGGATGCTGGAGGCGATCGATGCCGATGCCGCGCGCGGTGCACCGTTGTCAGCGCCGTCTCCGACAACCGCCTCACAGTCGGCTTCGGACCCGGTGGCGGCCGCCGGCGTCGGTGCGGCGGGCGCTGCACCGGATGGCGTCGACGGGTCGCACGAGGCCGTCATCCCCGTCGCCATGGTGCCTGGCATGACGACGCGTTGAGAGGGTGGGTAAGTTGTGCCCCTCGAATGCGTGCGATAGTATGAAACCGGTTCGATATCGTATGATGTGAGTCTGCGATTCGTCAACATTTGCCCGCTCATGACGTCAAAGGGGTCTCATGCATAATCAGGTACAGCTCATCGCGTATGCGAATCGGTTTGGCGACGGCGACCTCGCCTCGTTCACGAATGTCCTGCGCACCAGGTTCGACGGTGTGTACACGGGCGTGCACATCCTACCGTTCTTCACGCCGTTCGACGGCGCCGACGCGGGCTTCGACCCCGTCGATCACACCACGGTGGATCCCCGGTTGGGATCCTGGGACGACATCGGCGAGCTGAGCCGCACCCACGAGATCATGGTCGACACGATCGTCAACCACATGTCGTGGCAGTCCCGGCAGTTCCAGGACGTCATGGCCAACGGCGAGTCCAGCCCGTACCACGGCATGTTCCTGACCATGGCGAGCATCTTCCCTGAAGGTGCCACCGAGGAGGAGCTGGCCGGCATCTACCGCCCGCGTCCGGGCCTGCCGTTCACGCATTACCGGTGGGGCGACAAGACCCGCCTGGTATGGACCACGTTCACGCCCCAGCAGGTCGACATCGACACCGATTCCGACGAGGGCTGGCAGTATCTCACCTCCATTCTCGACACCCTGTCGCGCAGCCACGTCAAGGACATCCGGCTCGATGCCGTCGGCTATGGCGCCAAGGAGCGCCATTCCAGCTGCTTCATGACCCCGAAGACCTTCCGTCTGATCGAGCGCATCCGGCAGGCCGCCCAGGACCGTGGGTTGGAGACGCTCATCGAGGTCCATTCCCATTACAAGAAGCAGATCAACATCGCCTCGAAGGTCGACCGGGTCTACGATTTCGCCCTGCCGCCGTTACTGCTGCACTCCTTGTTCACGGGGCACACCGCCTCACTCGCGCACTGGGTCGATGCACGCCCCAACAACGCGGTCACCGTGCTGGACACGCATGACGGCATCGGCGTCATCGATATCGGTTCCGATCAGCTCGACCGCAGCCTCACCGGGCTCATCCCCGATGAGGAGGTCGACTCCCTGGTCAAGACCATCCACGCGAACACCCATGGCGAGTCCGAAGCGGCGACCGGCGCGGCCGCCAGCAATCTTGATCTGTACCAGGTCAATTCGACCTACTACTCCGCGCTGGGCCGCAACGACCAGCATTACCTCGCCGCGCGCGCGGTGCAGTTCTTCGTGCCGGGGATACCGCAGGTGTACTACGTGGGGGCCATGGTCGGCGCCAACGACATGGAGCTGCTGCATCGGACGAACAACGGTCGTGACATCAACCGCCACTACTATTCCACGGCGGAGATCGACGAGAACCTGCAGCGCCCCGTGGTTCAGGCACTCAATGCCCTGTGCCGTCTGCGCAACACCCTCGACGCCTTCGACGGCACGTTCTCGTACCGCGTCGACGACGCCGGTCATGATGCGCAGTCCGCGCCGATCGAGCTCTCTTGGAAGGGCGAGCACACCAGCGCGACGTTGGTCTTCGATCCGGCCCGCGGTCTCGGCGCCGATGACACCGATTCGGTCATCTCGCTGCGGTGGAGCGACGCCGATGGCGAGCATCGCACGGACGATCTGATCGCCGACCCGATCAAGTAGGTCGCCGGAGCGCGCATAGGCAACGGCTAGGCATCGGGCGTAGGCCGTCACATATGACTCGATACGGGTGACGGCCGGAACGCCCGACGTGATACATCGGACTCAGACCCGGACTCAGGAGGACAATATGGGGAACGAAACGACGAACCAGGCGCAGCAGCGTGTGGCCACGGATGAGGCCCCCGCGGCATTGGGTGCGTACAGCCAGGCGGTGAAGGCGAACGGGTTCGTCTTCGTCTCCGGACAGCTGGGCCTCGACCCGGCGACGGGGGAGCTGGCCGGGCCGAGCGCCGGTGAGCAGGCGCGGCAGGCATTGCGCAATATCGCCGGGATCCTGCGTGCGGCGGAATCCGACATGAGCCGCGTCGTGCGTGCGACGATCTACCTGGCCGACATCGCTGATTTCAGCGAGGTCGACGCCGTCTACGCCGAGGTCTTCGACTCGGGCGTGCGTCCCGCGCGGGTGGCCATCGGCGGCAACGCCATACCGAAGGGTGCGCTGGTCGAGATCGACGCCATCGCCCTGGCCTGAATATTTCGCTGCCCCTTTCGACCGCATTGAACGCCATGAGTGCCGACCCCGCATCCTCGATGAAGCTGTGGTGCACCCGGGCCGCGCCCGACGACTCCGGGCTGCTCGACACCATGACGGAACGGTCTGTTGCCGATGCGGCGGTTCGCGATACCGCGGCCGAACACCGGTCTGCATTGCCCTGCATCCATGTGGATCCTTCCCGCCGACGGCAACGCATCGACGGATTCGGCGCTTCGATCACTGAAGCCTGCGCATGGCTGTGGTCCAACCGTGTGCGGGACCGGGAGGGCATGATACGAGCCGTGTTCGATCCGCATGACGGCATCGGACTGTCCCTGCTGCGCCAGCCGATCGGCCCATCCGACCATGTCACGGCACCGTACCGTTTTCTGCGCCGTTTACCCGACCGACGGCTGCACTCATTGGATTTCGGTGAGGAGGATCGCCGCATCCTGCCGATGGTGCTCGCGGCCGCACGGGCCGTGGCGGGAGGAGACACAGGCCGCATGGCGGCCGGAGTGGCACCGGTGTTCGAATCCGCGGAAGGTGAGCGGGGCCATGGGCCGCACCCCACCGAGTCATCTCCTGCCGAACCGCGTCTCACCGAACCGCGCCCCACGCATCAGCGTCTGCGTATCATTGCCTCGGCGTGGAGCGCCCCATGGTGGATGAAGACGAACGGCAGCGTGCTTGGCCAGTGGCGTGCATGGCCGCACGTGCAGGGTTACCTGCGGCGGTCCTGCTATGACGCCTATGCACGCTATCTCACCGCATTCTGTGCGCACTACCGGGATTGCGGCCTTGACGTCTTCGGCCTGACGCCCGTCAACGAGCCCGATAACGCGCAGTCCATATGGCCGTCGATGGCTATGACGCCGGCGCAACAGGCCCGGTTCGTCTCCCGGTATCTCGCGCCACGGTTGCGCGAGGCCAACCTGGATGGCATACGCGTGATGGGCTGGGACCATAACTACGCCACACCGCGCTACCCGGACGGCGGGTTCGTGAGGTCGCTGTATGCCGACGAGCGGGCTAAGGCCGCCCTGGCGGGGTCGGCGTGGCATTACTACGGCGGCGACCCGGCGACGATGACCGCCATCCACCGGTACTGGCCCGACCACGGCATCTGGGTCACGGAGGCCTCGGGCGGCGAATGGGGGCCGAGGCTGTGGAGGGACGCACTGCTGACCATGGGCCGGCGCATCGTGGCCATGCTCAACCACTGGGCGCAGGCCGTGATCCTCTGGAACGTCGTCCTCGACGAACGTGGTGGACCGGACTACTACTATCGCAACAGCGCCGAGGGGCATTCGCTCAACCGCGGTCTGCTCACCGTGCTCGACGACGGCACCTGGCGGGCCAACGCCGACTACTATGCGCTGGGGCATTGCAGCCGGTTCGTGCCGGCCGGGTCGTTCGTGGTCGAGACCAGGGACGACGCCCGCGATGGCGTGCCGGCGCACGTCGCCTTCGTGACGCCTACGGACCGGCGGGTGCTGGTGATGATCAACGACCGCGCCGGGGCGCGCGATGTCGTCGTCGAGGAGGCGGGGCGCCGATGGGTCGTGAACCTGCCGCCATATTCGCTGTCGACCGCGGTGTGGTCGGGGGCCTGATCGGTTCGCCCAGACGTGCCTTCGGTGTGTGCGCCACACGCCGGTGTGGTCGGGGGCGTCGCCGCGCGGCGGCCTGTCACCTGCGCCGGTAGACTGTGAAGAATGAGTCCTGAAGCATTAAGTGAACTGATTGCAACCATCGCGCATCATCTCGTCGCCAGCGGCGCCGCCGGCGCGCTGACCGATGAGCTCATCCCCGGTGTGGACCGACTGGCCGTCATGCGGCCACGCGATCGTGCCCACGGGGATTGGGCCTCCAACGTGGCCATGCAGCTGGCCAAGAAGGCCGGCATGAAGCCGCGCGATCTCGCCCAGCTCTTCGCCGATGAGCTCGAGGGGGCCCAGGGCGTCGCGGGCGTCGAGGTCGCCGGCCCCGGCTTCATCAACATCACGTTGGATTCCGCCTCGGCGGCCGCCGTGGTCGACCAAGTCCTGGCGCAGCACGGCGACTATGGCAGGAACACGCACCTGTCGGGCCGGACACTCAACCTCGAGTTTGTCTCCGCCAACCCCACCGGGCCGATCCACATCGGCGGCGTGCGATGGGCCGCGGTCGGCGACTCCATGGCGAGGGTGCTGGAGGCCAACGGCGCGACGGTGGTGCGCGAATACTACTTCAACGACCACGGCGAGCAGATCAACCGCTTCGCCAAATCGTTGGTCGCCGCCGCGCACGGCGAAACGACCCCGGCGGACGGGTATAAGGGCGCCTACATCGACGAGATCGCCCAGCGGGTCATCGAGGAGGCGCAGGCCGACGGGCTCGACATCCTCGCGCTGCCGCGTATCGACGCCGGAGCTGACAAAGAGGGGGAGCCGCTGGGCGAGGGCGACTCCGCACAGCGCGAGGAGTTCCGCAAGCGCGCCGTGCCCATGATGTTCGCCGAGATCCAGCAGTCCATGGCCGAGTTCCGCGTCGCGTACGACGTGTGGTTCCATGAGAACAGCCTGTACGCGGACGGCGAGGTTGAGAAGGCCTTCGCCGTGTTGCGCGCCCAGGGCGACATCTACGAGAAGGACGGCGCCACCTGGTTCGCCTCCACCAAGCACGGCGACGACAAGGACCGCGTCATCATCAAATCCGACGGCGACTACGCCTACTTTGCCGCCGACATCGCCTACTACTGGAACAAGCGGCATCGTGCCGTGAAGCCCGCCGACGTGGCGATCTACATGCTCGGCGCCGACCACCACGGCTACATCGGCCGCATGATGGCCATGTGCGCCGCGTTCGGCGACAAGCCGGGCGAGAACATGCAGATTCTCATCGGGCAGCTGGTCAACGTGATGAAGGACGGCAAGGCGGTGCGGATGTCGAAGCGCGCCGGCAACGTCGTGACCATCGACGATCTGCTCGAGGCGATCGGCGTGGACGCCGCCCGGTATTCGCTGGCCCGCACCGACTACAACACGAGCGTCGACATCGACTTGAACCTGCTCGCCTCGCACAGCAATGACAACCCGGTCTATTACGTGCAGTACGCCCACGCGCGCGCCTGCAACGTCGATCGCAACGCACAGGCCGCAGGCATCGACGCCTCGGCGGCGGATCTGGCCCTCCTGGATTCGCCGTCCGACGGCGAGGTGCTCGCCGCACTCGCGCAGTGGCCCGCCGTCGTGGCCCAGGCCGGCGACCTGCATGCCCCGCATCGCATCGCCCACTACCTCGAGGAGCTTGCGGGCGCCTACCACAAGTGGTACAACCTCGAGCGCGTCGTGCCCATGGCCCTCACCGGCCAGGAGGAGGAGCTGCCCGAGGAGCGTCGTGAGGCGTTGCGTCGGTCCAAGGCCCCGCAGGCGTCCCGCGCCGCGGCACGGCTCAAGCTCAACGACGCCGCACGGATGACGATCGCGGCCGGTCTCGATCTGCTCGGCGTCCAAGCGCCCGAACATATGTGATCCCGGTTATGCCCGCTTGGCTGTGTCCTGCACGATGGCATGTGCCGATGGGCGTCGCCGACGATAGGGTGAGGTAACGGTACGCGGCCCATGATGCCGCGGGATGATGGGGGAGCGACGATATGGCAGTGACATCGATCTGGCCTGAGGCGAGTGCGGTGGATGAGCGTGGCGAGGTGACCTTCCACGGGCATACCGCGCAGTCGTTGGTGCGGGAATTCGGCTCCCCGCTGTACGTGGTCGACACCGATGAGATCCGCACCCGCGCCCGGCGATTCGTGCGGGCTGCGGCCGAGGCCTTTGCGCACACCACCACCCACGTGAGTTTCGCGGCCAAATCGTTCATCTCCAAGGAGGTCCTGCGCCTGGTCACGGGCGAGGGCATGTTCGTGGACACCTGCACCATGGGCGAGATGCGCATCGCCCTGGGAGCCGGAGTGCCCGGCCGTCGCCTGGTGCTGCATGGCAACAACAAAAGCGACGCCGAGATCGAGCTCGCGGTGCGCGAAGGCTTCGCCAAGATCGTCGTGGACTCGCCCGACGAACCCGCCAGGATCGCGGCCATCGCCCACCGACTGGGCAAGCGGGCCAAGGTCATGCTCCGCGTCACCGTGGGCATCCACGCCGGAGGCCACGAATACATCTCCACCGCCCACGAGGATCAGAAGTTCGGCGTGGGGCTGCTCTCCGCGGGCGTCGATCCGTCGGTCATCGACGTCATCGACCGGCTCATCGACCATCATGGGGGTCACGGCGGCCAGAGCGACGGTGAAGCCGACGGCAGGCCGGACGGCGATGTCGGATCAGCGCCGCGCTATCGGATGCGCTATCCCTACGATCTGGACCGGTCGGCCGTGGACGAGGACCAGCATCGGTTGATCGCCGCCATGACCGCGGTCTCGCAGGGTCCGGCGCTCGGCGTGCTCCGGGCCATATTGGCCCTGAAGCCTGATCTGGAGCTCGTCGGCATCCATTCGCATATCGGTTCGCAGATCCATGATGCCGGAGCCTTCATCGAAGCGGCGAAACGCATGATGCTGCTGCGGCGCACCTGCTATGACGCCACCGCCTACATGCTTCCCGAGGTCGATCTGGGCGGCGGCTTCTCCGTGGCCTACACCGATGACGAGGACGCCATGGACGTCGGGCGCGAGCTCGCTCGTCTGGCCGCCGTGGTGACCGACGCCAACACCGCGCTGGGCATGCCCGAACCGAACATCTCCTTCGAACCGGGTCGGTGGATCGTGGCGCCCGCAGGGGTCACGCTCTACACGGTAGGCACCGTCAAGCACGTCGCGTTGCCGGCCGGGACGCTGGATCGCGCCGGTCGGCCGTTGGCGCAACGCGTGTACGTGTCGGTCGACGGCGGCATGAGCGACAACATCCGCCCGGCCCTGTACGACGCCGAATACACCGCGCGTCTGGCGAACAGGGCAGGATCCGAGACATCGATGACGGCGCGCGTGGTCGGCATGCACTGCGAATCCGGCGACATCCTCGTGCACGAATGCCCCCTGCCCGCCGACCTGCGCCGCGGGGACGTGCTCGCCATCCCGGTCACCGGCGCCTACGGTCGGACCATGGCCAGCAACTACAATCAAGCGCTCATCCCCGCCGTGGTCGGCGTCGGCGAAGCCGGAGCCATGTGATGATCCGTCGCCAGACGATCGACGACCTGCTTGGCCTCGATCTCGGATAGTCCGGGGGCGCGGGCGCACGATGACGTACAGTTAGCCTAGACATGCGGGCCGCACCCTGCATCGATATGACCTCAAGGAGGGCACACGTGGCATCTGACAACGAGAACCCCATACGCATCGGATTGCTGGGCATCGGGACGGTGGGTTCCGAAACCGCGCGTCTGCTGATCGAGGATTGCGAGGAGCTTTCCGCGCGCGTCGGCAGGGCCATCGAACTCGTCGGCGTGGCGTGCCGCAATCCCGACGACGTCGATTTCCCCTGGCTTGATCACGGTCTGTTGACGACCGACACCGAGGCGCTGTGCCGCCGTGCCGACATCGTCGTGGAACTCTTCGGGGGGCTCGAACCGGCGAGGACGATGGTCACCCTGGCCATGGAATCCGGGGCGAGCGTGGTCACCGCCAACAAGGCGCTGCTGGCCACCTATGGTCCCGAACTGTACCGTACGGCCGCGGCGCACGGCGTCGACCTGTACTTCGAGGCGGCCGTGGGCGGCGCGATCCCCATCGTGCACCCGCTGCGCGAATCCCTCGCCGGCGACCGGGTCGAGTGGATGCTCGGCATCGTCAACGGCACCACGAACTACATCCTTGACCAGATGACCACCGAAGGGCTCGATTTCGACGTGGCCCTGAAGCAGGCACAGGAACAGGGCTATGCGGAAGCCGACCCCACCGGCGACATCGAGGGTGAGGACGCGGCCAACAAGGCCGCCATCATGGCGACGCTCGCCTTCCACACCAACGTCGTCCTCCGCGACGTGACCGCCGAGGGCATCACCAGCATCACCGCGGAGGACATCGAGGCGGCCACCGCCGAGCACAAGGTCATCAAGCTGCTCGCCGTCATGGAGAACGACGAGTCCGGGGTCTCCGCACGCGTGTACCCCGCGCTGATCGACGAACGCCATCCGCTCGCCTCCGTGCACGGCAGTTTCAACGCCATCTTCATCCATGCTCGGGCCGCCGGCGACCTCATGTTCTACGGGCGCGGCGCGGGCGGCGCACCGACGGCCTCGGCAGTCGTGGGCGACGTCGTCACCGAAGCCCGGCACATCGCCCAGGGCTGCACCGGACCGAGCATCCCCATGTATCTCGACCTGCCCAAGGCGCCGCTCGATGCGGCCAAGGCCGCGTTCGCCGTGCGCTTCGTCATCCACGACAAGCCCGGTGTGCTGGCCGCCATCGCACGGGAGTTCTCCGACCACGGCATTTCGATCAACGGCGTCAATCAGGACCTCACCCCCACCCGGCACGATCCGGGGTATTCCGGTGAGCTCCAGCAGCTGCGTCTCGTGACGCACCAATGCGACGAACAGACCCTGCGCACCACCGTGAAGGCGGTGCAGGGACTCGATTTCGTAACCGGGACACCATCGGTGCTCCGGGTGTTGGCCTAAGGCGGCGGGCATGGCCGCCCAGACGGACAAGGAGCAACGCATGACATCGAGATACCGTCACGTGAGCGTGCAGGTGCCGGCGACCACGGCGAACCTCGGGTCCGGGTTCGACACCATGGGCCTCGCACTCAACTTTCACGACGAGCTCTCCTTCACCGCGCACGACGATCCCGCCGATCACGGCGTCGACGTGAGCATCGAGGGCGAGGGCGCCGACACCCTGCCCCGGGACGAGACCCACCTCGTGGTCTCGTCGTTCCGCAAGGCGTGCCGGACGTTGGGGCTGGGGCGCGTGGGGCTGAGTCTGCACGCCCGTAACCGCATTCCCCAGGCCCGGGGCATGGGGTCGTCGGCCGAAGCCATCGTCGCCGGCATCACCGCGGCCATGGCCATGGTGCAGGGCGATCCGGATCGGCAGGCCATCTTCGATATGGCGGCGACGATCGAAGGGCACCCCGACAACGTTGCCCCTGCGGTGTTCGGCGGTCTGACGACCTCCTGGCGGCTTGACCTACCGGAAGGCCAGGGGTCGATGACCATACCCGGCTCCGAACCGCTCTCGCGCGGATTCCATGTGGCGCGCTATGCGGTGGATCCCGCCATCACCGTCTCCGTCTTCGTACCGGACTTCGAGCTCTCGACCGAGCGGGCACGGGAGGCGCTGCCCGATGCCGTACCCTACGCCGACGCCGTCTTCAACCTCTCCCGGGCCGCGCTCCTGCCCGCCGCGCTCAATCCCGGCCTGGCCGGTGCGGGCGATGACCCCAACGCGCTGCTGTTCGCCGCCACGCAGGATCGGCTCCATCAGCCCTACCGTCGCGGGTTGATGCCGGAATCGTGGAGACTTATCGAGACGTTGCGCTCCCGTGGATTCGCCGCCGCCGTGTCGGGCGCCGGGCCCTGCGTGCTGGTGCTGCATTACGGCCGGGCGCAGGACGTCATCGACCACGAGGCCCGCGAGCAGCTGGATTCGGGGCGCTGGCGCGTGCTGCACCTGCCCATCGATCACCGGGGCGTGGCCATTGACGTCGCCTGACGTCGGTCCGGACGGTTCACGGGGCGCAGCCATGCGGTACATATCCGTGTGCTGCATATTCCCGTGATACCTATCCAAGTAGAACACCAGTAGTACGCATCCGTCTGGGTGCGCAACAAGCGTCGTCATCGACGCGGACGGGAAGCATGCATGTCCATCCAAGTCGTACTCGCCTCACAGTCGGTCTCCCGGCGCAACGTCCTCACCACGGCCGGTGTGTGCCCGATCATCAGGGTCTCGCACGTCGATGAGCCGGCGGCGCTCGCAGCCTATGCGGATCGTCAGGACGTCGCGGTCGACGAGCTGGACACGTCCCAACGTGTGACCGTGCTCGCGCAGGCCAAGGCCCAGGCCGTATACGAGGCCTATCGCGACGTGGCACGCACGGCCGGCGAGGCCAGTGGCGAACAGGTGACGGCCCGACCTCTGGACGCCGAGACGTCCAGGTCCGCGAAGGCCGATGGACATGCGGCCCCCGCTGCCGAACGGCGGTTCGTGCGGATGTCGACCACCACGCGTGCATTCCTGGAGGCCCATCTGCCCATGAGTACCGAACCGCTGAGCGGCAGCGCGTCGACGAGTAACGGGCTGGGGCACGGCGAGGTCGGGCCCCTGATCATCGGCTGCGATTCCATGTTCTGCCTCGACGGGGTGAGCTATGGCAAGCCCCACAATCCCGATACCGCGCGCCAGAGGCTGCGGGCCATGCGCTCTCGCACCGGTGAGTTGTGGACGGGCCATTGCGTCATCGATTTCGCCACCGGCCGGCAGGTGGCGGGGACGAGCCATGCGCGGGTGACGTTCGGCGACTATTCGGACCGTGACATCGAACGGTACATCGCCACCGGCGAACCGTTGGAGGTCGCGGGTTCCTTCACGTTGGAGGGCTTCGGTGCCGCGTTCATCGACGGGGTCGAGGGCGACCCGCACGGCGTCATGGGTGTGAGCCTGCCGTTGCTGCGCCATCTGGCTAGGCAGCTGGGCGTCGAGTGGACCGATCTGTGGAATGTGACGCCGCATGTCGCCGAGCCCGTCGGCAAACGCGAGGCGAAGATGCAGACCCCGCCCAAGGAGAACGTGCACCAGCCGGGTGACGGCTGGGTGGAGTGCGCCTGCGGCCGCAGACACTGGGGCGTCAACGGCGCGGCTGGCGTGCTGCTGGCCCGGCGGGACGAGACCACGGGCCGCATCGTGGATGTGGTGATGCAGCACCGCGCGATCTGGAGTGCGGAGGGTGGCACGTGGGGCATTCCCGGCGGTGCCATCGCCGACGGGGAGAGCCCCATCGAAGGGGCTCTGCGCGAAAGCTTCGAGGAAGCCAACATCGCGGCCCGGGACATCGAGGTCGTCGGCGCCTACCGCGAGGACCACGGCCCCTGGGCCTACACCACGGTGATCGCCTTCGAAAAGCCGGGACACCATGTCGCGCCCCGCGCCAACGACGACGAGAGCCTCGAGATCGCCTGGGTGCCCATGGACGAGGTGCCGCATCGCCGTCTGCTCACCGCGATGCGTGCCGATTGGCCGAGGTTCGCCGTGCGGCTGGAGGAGCTGGCGGCGTCCGTGCCGTCGCATCATTCCCGCGGATGAGGCCGCCGTATCATCGTCGCGCCAATCATCCATGGGCACGATGGTGAGGCCTTGCCGGCGGCCATAGGCTGGCGGCATGACATCTCCAGTATCCGTAGCATCTTCCGCATCCGCAGCGCCTCCGGCAACCACGGCCTCCACCGCAACCACCGCGCCCGTCGCACCGTCGTCATCGGTCCTCGAGGCCGTCGATCTGGTCATGGACTATCGACATGACCTCGCACGCACCCGCACCGCCCGCACCGTCACCGGTGCGCCGCGTGCACCCATGGCCGACGCGCTCGCCCAACAGCCTCTCGCTCTGAACCACGTGCATTGCGTCCTGCATGCCGGCGAATCCATTGCCGTGATGGGGCCCTCCGGCTCGGGCAAATCGACGTTGCTGCACGCCATGGCGGGGATCATCAGGCCTACGGGAGGCGAGGTGCTCTACCATGGTGGTGATATCGGCGCCATGACCGATCGTGACCGCACGGCCCTGCGCCGGCGCTCCTTCGGATTCGTCTTCCAATCCGGGCAACTGCTGCCCGAACTTGGTGCGGTCGAGAACATCGCGTTGCCCATGATGCTCGACGGCGCGCCCTACGACCAGGCGACCGATGCCGCCATGCTGTGGTTGGAACGACTGGGGCTGCGCGCCTTGGCCGCCCAGAGACCGGGGGAGATGAGCGGCGGTCAGATGCAGCGCGTGGCCATCGCCCGCGCCCTGTGCATTCACCCCGACGTCGTGTTCGCCGACGAGCCCACGGGGGCCCTCGACCAGACCACCGGACGCGAGGTCATGGACATCCTCATGCGTGCGGCGCGGTCCTGCGACGCCGCGGTGATCGTGGTCACCCACGACCCCAACGTCGCCCGGTGCTGTCAGCGCACCCTCATGATGCGGGACGGCCGCCTGCTGCCTTCTCAGACGCCGGAGGTGAGTCGATGAGCACCCTGAGCCTGTGGCGGTTGTTCCATCGTCGTGGCAGGGGCGACCTCCGCGACACCTCGGTGCTGGCGATCGTCGCGTTTGCGGCGGCCGCGGCCATATTCCTCACCGTGCTGGGAGGCGTGCACGGATTCCTGTGGCGAGCCTCACCCGACCATGGCCTACGATGCCTGTTCGACCAGGCATCGTGCGTCGTGCGGCAGGCCCCGGCTGGTTCCGGCGGTTCGGGGGCCGCCATGTACAACGAGCTGTACCTTATGTTGGCGATCTTCGCCTGCCTGCTGCTCGCCGTGCCCTTCGTGGCGTTGGCGGGTTCCGCGGCGCGTCTGGCGGCGTCGCGTCGGGATGCACGTCTGGCGGGTCTTCGTCTGGCCGGGGCCACGAATGGCCAGGTCATTCGTCTCACGGCGCTTGATGCCGCCGGTCAGGCTGGCATCGGCGTGCTGGCGGGCATGGTGGGGTATGTCGCCATGATGCCGGCGGTGGGGCTGCTGAGCTTCCAAGGACGGCATTTCGGCGTATCGGAGCTCTGGGTCGGTGTGCCGACGCTGCTCGCCGTGGCGGCCGGCATGGTCCTGCTCGCCTTGGTGTCCTCGCTGGTCACCCTGCGCCGGGTCTCGGTCACCCCGCTTGGCGTCATGCAGCGCGCGGCACGGCCGTTGCCCGGCGCGTGGAGGGTCGTCGCGTTCGTGGCCGCGTTGGCCGGTGCCGTCGGCCTGTTGCGTTCGCGTGCCCCCCCAGGCCGCCGCGGCCGGCGTGATCGTGGTTTTCGCGGTGGTCATCGGGTGTTTCGCCCTGGTCAATCTCGTCGGCGTCTGGGCCGTCGCCGCGCGTGCGCGCCGCATGGCCCGGCATCCGCGTCGAGCCGCGTCACTCATCGCTGCCCGTCGCATCCTCGACGATCCGAAGCGCGCCTGGCGTAACGTCTCGGGCATCGCATTGGCGGTCTTCATCGCCGGCGTCACGTCGGTGACCGGCTATGTTGGGTCCATGGTCAGGGATGCGGATGCGTCCTCGGCGATGATCATGGGCGATATCGCCACGGGAGGCATGCTGACCCTCGGATTCGCCTCGGTGCTGGCCGCCGTGAGCTGCGGCGTCATGCAGGCCGGCAACGTCGCCGATCAGGAGCGCGAGTACCGGATGCTCATGCTGGAGGGCACCGATGCGGCGACGTTGGATCGCGCCCGGTTCATCGAGGTGCTGACCCCGCTCAACACGGTGGTGGTCATCGCGGCGGGGTGCTCCATGCTACTCATGCTGCCCCTGTTGGGTACCGCCATGGTGAGTGCGGCGGCCCTGGTGTCCTTCCTCGGCGGCATCGCCCTGTGCTATGCGCTTGTCATGATCGGCGTGCTCTGCGCCAACCGCGCGGCCCACCGCATCACCGATCCCGGCGAACATGCGGTGCCCCGTGTCGACGACTGAACGGTGTCGTCGACACGCTGGCGATCTGAGGTCCCACGGGTGTCGCCGTCCATACCGGTTGATGCGGCGTGGGCGACGGCCTCAGCTCAGGAGCGCGGCGACGACGGCGATGATGATCGGGCTGCTGATCGTGGAGATGAGGATGCCGTCGCGGGCGAAGCTCAGCCCCACGTTGTAGCGGGACGCGTAGTTGTAGACGTTCTGTCCGGTGGGCAGTGCGGCGAGCACCACGCAGGCGTACAGCGTGGCGCCGCGGAAGCCCATGAGGAAGTAGGCGAGCAGGAACGCGATCACCGGCATGGCCACGTTCTTGAGCAGGACGACGGCGATGGTGGCGTCGCGACGCTTGCGCTCGTTCATGGGCCTGCTGCCGCGCAGCGACATGCCGAAGGCCATGAGGATCAGCGGCACGGCGGAGTCCCCGATCATCTTGATCGGGTCGAAGATGAAGTTCGGGACGGGATACCATCCGATGCGTGCGTTGAGCGCCGAGACGAGGATGCCGGCGAGGCTGCCCAGGAGCAGCGGCTGGTGCAGGGGCTGCGAGGCAATCGCCTTGAGCGAGGCCTTGCCCTTCGTCGTCACGTCGAGCGTGGTCAGGCCGATGGGGGTGAACACCGCCTGCTGCATGACGAGAATGGGGGCGACGAGAGCCGGATTGCCGAGAATGTAGGTGGCGATCGGCAGGCCGATGTTGTTCGAATTGAGGTAGAGCGAATTGAGGGCCCCGATCGTAGCGTCGGCCGCACCGAGGTGGAAGAACGACCGGTTGAGCAGCAGGAAGGCGACGCCGACCGCCATGGCGGAGAGAAAGGCGACGATGATCGAGGGGTGGAAGATCTCGAAGATGGGTTCCTTCGAGAGTATGGCGAACATCAGGCATGGGCTGGAGATGAAGAAACTCACGCGGTTGAGCACCATCTGGGCGCTCGGCCCGCCGATCTGCATCCGCGCGGTCAGATAGCCCACGAGTATGACGATTCCGATGACGCAGAATCCCTGCATGGCGCTTACTAGACCCGGCATGGTGTCCTTTCCGTTGCGATGCACGCGATACCTCCCCAGTGTGCCACGGCATGCGGGCATCGACCGTGCGGATGTCCGCGGAGCCGTGAACCTTCATGTCCGCAGAATCCCGTGCCGCTGCCGGGACACGGGGCCGTTACCGGCTAGGATGGCGAATATGAGCATGCCTGCGAACGACCCCGTCCATTCCTCGAACAACCCTGTGAACCCGTCGAACGACACCCTGACCGCATTGAGCGATTTGCAGGCGATCGGAGGCACGCTGCCCGAACCCGATGGCGCCCTGGCCCCCGCCGATCCCTGCCTGCCCCGCGAACGGGAGCTGACCCGTCTGTTCGCCGACATCATGGCCGTGCGCTCCGTCAGCGGCGAGGAAGGGGCGCTCGCCGATCGGATCGAACGCATGCTGCGCACGCAGCCGCATCTTCAGGTACGCCGTCACGGCGATACCGTTGTGGCGGTGCACGATGCGGGGCGCGACCACGGCGTGGTCCTCGCCGGGCACATCGACACCGTGCCCGTAATCCGCAACTTCCCGCCGATGATCCTGCGCCCGGGCGACGGGCGCATCGACCCCGGGGTCGCCCGCGAGCATCCGGACGAACCGGTGATGTGGGGCAGGGGATCCACCGACATGAAGGCCTCCGACGCCGTGCTGCTGTATCTGGCCTGCACGGTGCTCGAACCGCAGTTCAATCTGACCTACGTCTTCTACGACCACGAGGAGGTGGCCGCCGAGCATAACGGCCTGCGCAAGGTGCTGCAGGACCATCCCGATTGGATCAGGGGCGATTTCGCCATCATCGGCGAACCCACCGGCGGGGCCATCGAGGGCGGTTGCAACGGCACGATGCGGTTCGACGTCGTCAGCCACGGGGTCGCGGCCCACTCCGCACGGGCTTGGATGGGGCGCAATGCGATCCACGCGGCGGGGGAGATCCTCGACCGCCTGCGCGCCTACACGCCGCAGGACGTGACGGTGGACGGACTCACGTATCGCGAGGGCGTGAACGCCACGATGATCTCCGGCGGAACCGGCACCAACGTCATACCCGACGAATGCCGGATCCATGTCAACTATCGGTTCGCACCCGACAAAACCCTGGCACAGGCCAAGGCCCTGATGATGGGGGAGGACGCCGGCGCCGAACTGGGCAACGGCGAGCACGAGGCGACGGGCGGCATGTTCCGCGGATTCGGCATCGAGATGCGCGACGAATCGCCGGCCGCGAGACCCGGTCTCGACGCGCCCCTGTCGCGTTCGCTGGTCGAGCTGGTCCGTGCCCGCACCGGTGCGGACCCCCATGCCAAGCTCGGGTGGACGGATGTCGCCCGGTTCTCGGCGTTGGGCATACCGGCCGTCAACCTTGGCGCGGGCAGCGCGCTGTTCGCCCACAAGGCCGACGAACAGATCGCCATGGGTGACCTGCCGCGCATGGAATCCTTGCTGCGCGATTGGCTGACCGGGCGGGTCGGTCAGGTTGGTCAGCCCGGTCAGGGCGACTCCCGCGCATAACCGATCGTCGTCGCGCGACCGTGTCGCGTGCCACGGCGGCGTGTCCGGATCGGTGTGCCTAGGGCGGTGACGACTGGTCCTCGGGTGCGTCATACCGACCGGTTCATCGCGGTCGGGCGCAGGCCGGATGCACGAGTTTGCGTTTTTTGTGTCATACTTAGCAGTGGCGGTTCTGCAAGCCGTCGCAGCATCGATGACGTCGATCCCCTCGCATAGTCACGCGAGCGCCGGTGTCCGTCGTCGATCAGCTAGGACTTTTCGGTTGCTTCGAAGGGCGCAGCAGATGCGCGGCCGCGGTGAGAGCGTGGTGTGAGACCTGACGGAGCCGTAGCGGTGGTGCGATTGCAGCGCAACACCAAGGAGCATTGTGCCCGATATGAATACCAGTCATTCCGAGAATGCGGCAGAGCAGCACGCAACGACCTTCTCCGCAGGAGCCTCGCCCGATGTAGGCCGCGACGAAACGCCGCAGACCACGACCCGCCATAAGCGCGGCGGGCGCAGGGTGGTGCGCGGCGCGGGTGCCGCGGGTGCCGCCGTGAAGCTGCACGTCGAGGACCGTCCCTCCATCTTCGAGGAGCCCCGTCTCCACCAATCCGATGTCCAGTCCGACGACCGCTCCGACGCCGACGCGACGCACGGCTCGGGGGAGGCGGATGCCCCGGCGTCGCACGCATCGCGTTCGCCGAGGGGCGGGCGTAAGTCGAACGGCAGTACCGGTCGCACGGTCAGGGGCAGGCGGCGTGCCGCTGGTACGCGAGACGCCGCCGAGTCAGATGATGCGACGAACGTGGCCGATGACGCCTCTACAGGCGAGTCGGAGACGTCGGCCGAGTCCACCGCGAATGCCAAGGACGAGGGCGCATCGTTCACGGGTCGCGGACGTCGCGGCAGGTCGTCCGAGGGCCGCTCATCGTCGCGTCGCAGGTCGACCGAGCAGGATTCGGCCTCGGATCGTGGCGATCGCGGGTCCGCACATGCCGGCCGTCCCATGGCTTCGTTGCTGTTCCAGGAGCCGGTGCTGCCGGTCAATGCCCCGGATGACGACGAGGAACCGACGTCTTCGCGTAGTCGGTCGCGCAGTGACGACGACCATACCGATGATGATGAGCGCGAGGGCGAGTCCACACGGGGTTCGCGTCGCGGCCGCACCCGTCGTGGTCGTTCGACCGACGATCGGGACGATCGTCGCGGACGTCGTGCGGAGCATGAGGATGATTCGTCGCGCTCATCCTCCGATGATGAGGGCTTCGAGGAGCCCGATGAGCGACCGACGCGCGTCCGTCGGCGCAGAACCGTTCGACACGACGAACCTGAGCATGATCGCGAGCGTGACGAGCGCGAGGACCGCGACGGCGATGATGAGAGTTCGTCCTCTGGTCGGGGCTCGCGTTCGCGCAGGCTCAATGCGCAGGAGCGCATGGCAGCCGGCGAGGTGGAGCGCATCGAGGAGGATCTCGAATACGACGCCATCACCTATGCGCCGATCGACGACGAGGAGTCGCAGGACCACACGACCGGTCGGCGTCGCCGCCGCAGCCACTCCGAGCGTGACGAGGATGGCGACGAGCGTCGTGAATCCTCCTCGCGCCGCGAGGAGTCGCAGGATCGCGAGACGTCATCGCGCCGTCACCGTCACGAGGATGAGGACAGTGGTACGCTGACGCGTCGCCGTCGCCGTCGTCGTTCGCAGCATGGTTCCGAGGACCAGGAGGAGGAGCGCGGTTCCCGTCACTCCCGCAAGCAGCAGTACATCGACGAGATCACCGACGTCGAGGGGTCCACGCGCCTTGAGGCCAAGAAGCAGCGCCGGCGCGACAACCGCCGTGAGCGCGGCCGTCAGAACCAATTATTCGAGCAGGACTTCCTCGCCCGTCGTGAGAACGTGGAGCGCCTCATGGTCGTGCGTGAGCGCGGACACCACACGCAGATCTCGGTCATCGAGGACAACGTGCTGGTCGAGCACTATGTCTCCGACATCCAGGAGGTCGCGACCGTCGGCAACATCTATCTGGGGCGCGTGCAGAACGTGCTGCCCAGCATGGAGGCCGCGTTCGTCGACATCGGCCAGCCGCGCAACGGCGTCCTGTACGCCGGCGAGGTCAACTGGGACTCCACCAGACTGGACGGCCAACCCCGACGCATCGAGCTCGCCTTCCGTTCGGGCGATCCGGTCCTCGTGCAGGTGACCAAGGATCCCATCGGGCACAAGGGCGCGCGTCTGACCTCGCAGGTCACGCTCGCCGGGCGCTTCCTCGTGCTCGTGCCCTCCGGCGGCATGACTGGCGTGAGCCGCAAGCTTTCCGACCATGAGCGTTCCCGCCTCAAGTCCATCGTGTCGAAGATCTCCCCGAAGAACATGGGCGTCATCATCCGCACGGCGGCAGAGGGGGCTTCCGAAGAGGCGCTCACCAAGGATCTCGAGAACCTCACCCACCAGTGGGAGACCATCGTCGCCAAGCGCGAGGAGTACCGCCACGGCAAGCGTCCTAAGCTGTTGCAGGGTGAGCCTGACGTCGCGATCCGCGTGGTGCGCGACATCTTCAACGACGACTTCTCCAAGCTCGTCGTCGAGGGCGGCACCGTGTACGACCGCATCGAACAGTATCTCGACACCATGGCCCCCGATCTGCGCGACAAGCTCGAGCGTTGGGACCCGGGCGAGCATAACGGCAAGGACGTCTTCGACAAGTGGCAGATCGACAGCCAGCTGCGCAAGGGCATGGAACGTCAGGTCTACCTGCCGTCCGGCGGTTCGATCGTGATCGACCGCACTGAGGCCATGAGCACGGTCGATGTGAACACGGGCCGGTTCATCGGTCGCGGCAAATCGCTGGAGGAGACCGTCACCCGGTGCAACCTCGAGGCGGCCGAGGAGATCGCCCGGCAGCTGCGGCTGCGTGACATCGGCGGCATGGTGATGATCGACTTCGTCGATATGGTCATGCCCGCGAATCGCGATCTGGTCCTGCGCCGGCTGGTCGAATGCCTCGCACGAGACCGCACGAAGCATCAGGTGGCCGAGGTCACGTCGCTGGGCCTCGTGCAGATGACGCGCAAGCGCATCGGCCAGGGACTCGTCGAGGCCTTCTCCGAGGAGTGCCCGACCTGCAAGGGCCGTGGCTTCCTCGTGCATGACGAGCCGACCATCTCGTCCGATTACGACGACCCCTACGCCATGCGCGGCGGGGATCCCTTCGTCAAGACCAACAAGCACGGCCATGGCACCGTCGAGGTTTCGGCGCCCAAGGGTTCGAGCACCGAGGTCAAAGCGAAACTCGCGCAGATCGCCGCGGCCGCGGTCTCCTCAACGGATACCGACGAGTGAGCGCTGTTCAATAGGCCCTGACGCTGGGCGTGGACCGGGCTTCGATCGGGCGGGGTCCGGTTCGGTGAGGACCGGGCGGCTACGGCCCTGACACACGTCGTCGTTTCGACTTGACGTGGGTGGAGGGGTCGGTGTAGCCTAAATAGCTGGTGTCTGGCCGCGATGCTCAACCGTGCCGGGCAGTTAGCTTTCCAAAATAGCAAGGAACGATTATGTACGCGATTGTGAAGGCCGGTGGCCATCAGGAAAAGGTCGAGGTCGGTGACGTCATCCTGGTCAACCGTCTCGATGCGAAGAAGGGCGATGCCGTGGAATTCCCGGTCGCGCTCGTTGTCGACGGCGCCAAGGTGACCTTGGGCGCCAAGGATCTTGCCCAGCTTTCCGTCAAGGCGGAGGTCGTCGACGACGAGGCCAAGGGTCCCAAGATCAACATCATGAAGTTCAAGAACAAGACGGGCGTGACTCGTCGTAAGGGCCACCGTCAGCAGCTGACCGCCGTCAAGGTAACGGCGATCGCCTGATCGGGCTCGTCAACAGGACCGAAAGGAACAGACATGGCACATAAGAAGGGCGCATCCGCCTCACGTAACGGTCGCGATTCGGGACCCCAGTACCTCGGTATCAAGAAGTTCGGCGGCGAAGCAGTCGTGGCCGGCAACATCATCGTGCGTCAGCGTGGCAGCAAGTTCCACGCCGGAGAGAACGTCGGCACGGGCAAGGACCACACGCTGTTCGCCCTCGCGCAGGGCAACGTGAAGTTCGCCGTTCGTCGTGACCGCAAGGTCGTCGACGTCATCGCCTGACGCGTTTCGCGTAGCATAGGGCCGTGCTCGTTTCGAGCACGGCCCTTTCTGCATTCATACGGCCACCTTCGTGTGCCGGGGTTCGCTCCCGGCGGCGCAGGGGCCCCGGCAAGTAAGATGGGGATATGACAGATTTTGTGGATCGCGTGACCGTGCACACCAAAGGCGGCGACGGTGGCAACGGCTCGGCGGGAGTCCGCCGCGAGAAGTACAAGCCGCTCGCAGGCCCCAACGGGGGCAATGGCGGTGACGGAGGATCAGTGGTGTTCGTCGCCGAGTCGAATGCGAACAGCCTCCTGGACTACCGCTTCATGCCTCACCGCATCGCGGGCAGCGGCACCATGGGCCTGGGCGACACGAAGGACGGTTCGAAAGGTGGAGACCTGATCCTGCCGGTGCCGCCGGGCACCATCGTCTTCGAAGCCAAGGGCGCCGTCGGCGAGCAGAAGCAGCCCGGAGCCCAGCTGGCCGACCTGAGTCATCCCGGCGACCGTTTCGTGGCGGCCGCGGGCGGCATGGGAGGCCTGGGCAACGCCGCGCTGGCCAGCAAGACACGTCGTGCACCCGGATTCGCTCTGCTCGGTGAGCCGGGCGAGGAGCGCGACGTCATCCTGGAGCTCAAATCCATCGCTGATGTGGCTTTGGTCGGCTTCCCGTCCTCGGGCAAGTCGAGCCTGGTCGCCGCGATGAGTTCCGCCAAGCCGAAGATCGCCGATTATCCGTTCACCACCCTGGTGCCGAATCTCGGCGTCGTGATGGCCGACGAATACCGCTTCACGGTGGCGGACGTACCGGGGCTGATTCCCGGCGCCTCGCAGGGCAAAGGACTCGGGTTGGAGTTCCTGCGCCACATCGAACGCACCGAGATCATCGCCCACGTGATTGATTGCGCGACGTTGGAGCCCGACCGCGATCCCGTCGCCGACTACCATGCCTTGGAACACGAGCTGGCGCAGTACGCGAGCCAGCTGAAGTTGCCGTTGGGCGCCATTCCCATCCCCGAACGCCCCAGGGTCATCGTGCTCAACAAGGTCGACGTCCCCGAGGCCCATGAGCTGGCCGATTTCGTGCGTCCCGAATTCGAGAAGCTCGGGCTGCGCGTCTTCGAGGTCTCCACCGCCTCCCATGAAGGACTGCAGCAGCTGGCCTATGCCCTGGGCGAGATGGTCACCGAGTGCAAGGCGCAGATCGCCGAACGTGCCCGTGACGAGGAGGCCGCCCGTGTGGTCATCAAGCCACTGGAGCAACCCCAACGCCGCCGCAGGAGCGACGACGAAGGCGGTTCGGGCCATGACTTCTCCATCGAGCGCCGCGAGCGCCGCAGCGGTGAGCCGTGGTTCATCGTCACCGGGGCCAAGCCGGAACGCTGGGTGCTGCAGACGAATTTCGACAATGACGAGGCCGTCGGCTACCTCGCCGACCGTCTGGCCAAGCTCGGTGTCGAGAAGGCACTACGCTCCCATGGCGCCCGGCCCGGCGATACCGTGCGGATCGGCAAAGGTGACCGTGCCGTCGAATTCGAATGGGATCCGACCATCGCCGCCGGTGCCGAGATGCTCGACGGAGCTCAGCTGGGCGCCCGCGGCAAGGACCTGCGGCTCGGCGATCCGGAAGGCCGCACTCGTCGGCGCACCAATGAGGAACGCCGCCGCGAGTATCACGAGATGATGGATGCGAAGGCGGCGGTGCGCGAGGCGATGAAAGAGGAGCGCGAGGTCGGGCATTGGGCCGATCCCGGCGTCGATGACGATCGTCACGACACCCAGGCGAAGATCGGACGATCGAGTCAGGAATGAACACCCCATCGCAGTCTCAGGTGCGCTCCAGCGTCGCACAGGCGCGCACCATCGTGGTCAAGGTCGGATCCAGTTCGCTGACTCACGCCTCCGGTCGGCTTGACGTCGAGCGCCTGCACGCCCTCGTCTCGGCCATCGCCCACACCTCGCTGATGGGCGCGAGGCTCGTGTTGGTCTCCTCGGGTGCCATCGCCGCCGGATTCGGACAGCTGGGGTTCGACGAGAGGCCGTCCGACGTCGCCACCCAGCAGGCCACCGCCTCCGTGGGGCAGGGGCTGCTCATGGCCCATTACGAATCGTCGTTCGGCCGCTTCGGTCTGCGCGTCGGACAGATCCTCATCACGGCGGAGGACACAATCAGAGCCACCCAGTACCGCAACGCCCGCAGGACGCTCGACCGGCTGCTCGAGCTCGGGGTCGTGCCGATCGTCAACGAGAACGACGCCCTGGCCAGCAACGAGATCCGGTTCGGCGACAACGATCGGCTGTCGGCGTTGGTCGCCAACATGGTGCGGGCCGATGCGCTGGTGCTGCTCACCGACGTCGACTGCCTGTACACTGAGCCGCCCAGTCGGCCCGGGGCCCGGCGCATCGCCTATGTGCCCGATGTGGTCAACGCACTGGATCACGTCAAGGTCTCAGGCAGCGTCTCCGGTGTCGGCACCGGCGGCATGGTGACCAAACTCGAGGCGTCGCGCATCGCCGCCGTCTCGGGCATCCCCACCGTGCTGACCAGCGCCGACAACGCCGGACCCGCGCTCATGGGCGACGCCGTGGGCACCATCTTCGCCCCCGTGCGTCACCGGGGCTCGTCACGGCGTCTGTGGATATCCTTCGCCGCCGAACCGCGGGGCGGGCTCGCGGTGGACACCGGCGCGGCCAAGGCCATACGTGGCGGCCGGGCGAGTCTGCTCGCCGCCGGTGTGGTGGGCGCCCACGGTGATTTCTCGGCGGGGGATCCGATCTGGGTCAGCGACGAGGCGGGCGAGCACATCGCCAAAGGTCTGGCCGGATACGATTCGGAGGAGGTCCCGCATATGCTGGGCCGCAACACGACGCAGCTGCGTCGTCTGCTCGGCGAGGCCTACGCCCATCCGCTCGTGCATCGCGATAACCTCGTCCTTGTCTGATCGTGCATCGTGACTAACTCTTCCTTGTGCGATGGTGCACGGGGACGAACCTCGTCCTCGTCTGCTTGCCGTTCGTCCCGCGGGGTCCGTCCCCGGTGATCCCTCACGCGGGGCCGTCCCTCACGTCTCTTTCCCCGAAGTCCTCCCCTCGGTGTTTTCCCGTGCCCCTGTTTTCCCTTGCCCCTACTAGATTGGTAGGCATGACAATGGCTGATTGGCAAATGCTCAGTGACCGTATCCGACATGTGGAGCCCAGCGCCACGCTGGCCGTCGATTCCAAGGCGAAGGCCATGAAGGCCTCCGGCATCGACGTCATCGGTTTCGGTGCCGGGGAGCCGAATTTCCCGACCCCCGATTATGTGGTCGACGCCGCGGCCCAGGCCTGCCGCGATCCGAAGAACCATCGCTACACCCCGACTGCCGGGCTACCTGAACTGCGCCGCGCGATCGCCGACAAAACCCTGCGCGACAGCGGCTATGCGGTCGCTCCGGAGCAGGTCGTGGTGACCAATGGCGGCAAGCAGGCCGTCTACGAGTCGATGCAGATCCTGCTTGATCCCGACGACGAGGTCATCATCCCCGCACCCTATTGGACGACGTATCCCCAGGCCGTGCGTCTGGCCGGCGGCGTGCCCGTCACGGTTTTCGCCGGCGCCGACAGAGGCTTCGAACCCGATATCGACCAGATCGAGGCCGCTCGGACGCCCCGGACCAAGGCGATCATCGTCAATTCCCCCTCCAATCCGACCGGGGCGGTGTGGAGCGAGCGGACCATCACCGAAATCGGGCGCTGGGCGCTCGACCACCACATCTGGGTGATATCCGATGAGATCTACGAGCACCTGCATTACGACGGGGTCGATACCACCTACATCGGCGCGGGCGTTCCGGAGCTGAGGAACCAGCTGCTCGTGCTCAACGGCGTGGCCAAGACGTATGCGATGACCGGATGGCGCGTGGGGTGGATGATCGCCCCCGAACCCGTCGCGAAGGCCGCCGCCAAGCTCCAGGGGCATCTGACCTCGAACGTCTCGAACGTTTCCCAGCGTGCCGCGATCGCCGCGGTCGGCGGGAACCTGGATGCCGTCGTCGCCATGCTCCGGGCCTTCGACCGACGCCGTGCCGCGATCGTCGACGCGCTCAACGCCATCGACGGTGTCGTGTGCCCCACGCCCAAGGGGGCGTTCTATGCGTTCGCGGATGTGCGCGCCCTGCTTGGCCGTGCCCTGGGGCCGAACGGTTCGAACGCCGAGACCTCCGCGCAGCTCGCCGAGCTGCTGCTTGACGAGGCCCATATCGCCGCCGTGCCCGGCGAGGCTTTCGGCGCCCCCGGGTATCTGCGCTTCTCCTATGCCTTGGCTGACGACCAGCTTGATTTCGGCATGCACCGCTTCGCCGCGTGGGCTGGGGCGGCCCGGTAGGTTCCTCATGACCGACACGTCCAGCCGGCGGTTCGTGTGGCGCGAACACCCGACTGGACGAAATCAAGGGGTTTCGCTACTATGACTACTTGGCGGTTTTCCGCGTGCCTGCATATCGGCGACGCGGTGGATGTCAGCTTAGGGAAGTGGCGCAATTGGTAGCGCAACGGTCTCCAAAACCGTAGGTTGTGGGTTCGAGTCCCGCCTTCCCTGCCAATACCTGAGTGGTACCAAAGGCCGAACGAAGGACGGGAATGGCTAAGACACGCGAGAGTGACAAGGCTGTGAGGCCGAATGTGTTTATGCGTATCGGCTTGTTCATCAAGCAGATCATCGACGAACTCCGCAAGGTCGTCTCCCCCTCCGGCAAGGAGCTGCTGGGTTGGTCCTTCGCCGTGTTCGTCTTCGTCCTCATCCTGATGGCGCTGGTCACGGGCATGGACTTCGGACTGGGTAAGCTCACCCTGTGGATCTTTGGGTGATACGAGGGTGATACGAGACTGTGAAGGTGGATTTAGGCATGAATGACGATGAGTTGAAGGCCGACGCCGCGAATGGCGACACGGTGAGTGGTGACGTGGTGAATGACGGCACGGTCAGTGACGGCAACGCGCAAGGCGATGCCGCGAACAACGATGCCGCGCAGGCCGATGGCGCCGCGCAGGCTGAGGATACGCAGGCTGAGGATACGCAGGCTGAGGATACTTCCACGGATATCGCGGCCAACGTCACTGCGGACTCCTCCACTGGGGATGCCGGGGTTGACGCCGCTGCTGATTCCGATACTGCCGATACTGCAGATTCTGCCAATACCGATTCCGCCAATGCTGATTCCAATGCCGAGGTTTCCGCTGCGGATGATGTCCTGACGGATGGTGCTCATTCGGCCGCCGTCAGTGCCGATGCCGCTGATGGCGCTGAGACCGCTGACACCAATACCGATGCCCAGCAGGCCGATGATGGAGAAACCGCCGCAAGTGCCGATAGTGCGGATAACGCTGATGCTGCTTCCGGGGATGATGCCGGTGCACGCGCGGTCAAGGAATTCTCCAAGAGCCTGCGTACGTTGGACGGCAAATGGTATGTCCTTCATACATATTCCGGGTATGAGAAGCGCGTGAAGACGAACGTCGAATCCCGAGTCCAGAGCTTCGGGCTCGAGGACAAGATCTTCCAGGTCGAAGTGCCGATGGAAGAGGTCGAGAAGCACACGGACAAGGGCAAGAAGGTCGTCACCCGCGTGCGCATCCCCGGTTATGTGCTCATTCGCATGTGGCCCGATGAAAACGCGCGTCGCATCGTGCGCGAGACCGAAGCCGTCACCGGCTTCGTCGGCCCCACCAAGGACCCTGCGCCGCTCAGCCGCAAGGAAGTCGTGCGCATGATGGCCCCGATGATCGCCTCGGAGGCGCTCAAAGAGGCGGGGGACAAACCCGCCGTCGCCAAGAAGCGTACCGTCGAAGTGTCGTACGCCGTGGGCGATCAGGTTACCGTCACCGATGGTCCGTTCGCGACGATGGCCGCCATGGTCTCCGATGTCGAGCCGACCACGCAGAAACTCACCGTGCTTGTGTCCATCTTCGGCCGCGACACACCTGTCGAGCTTGGTTTCGACCAGGTCGAGAAACTCGTCTGAATCGGCGTCGCGCGGCTTGACAAGGAGTCGCGCCGTGTGGTCATCCGGTTTGCGGTGTTCGAATCGTCGATGACCTCTTATGTACTTGTCCTGTGCCCCGGGTGCGTCCCGGGGCACAGGCGTATCCGGGGCAGTGTGCTCAGGGCATTCGGCGGCTAGTGGCCATGCGATGTGCCGGGTTGACGGTCGGTGCTCTTGGAGAGTGGTTGGTTTGGTCGGCGAGTGGCCGGTTCGGCCGGCGAGTGGCCCTTGCGTAGGGGGGATGGTTAGTTTGGTCGGCGAGTGGCTGGTTCGATCGGCGGATAGTTCGTTTGGTCGGCAAATGGGTGGTTCGATCGGCAAATGGCCGGATAAATGGAACGTTGCGCCTCATACCCGTTAGGCAACTGGGGTGATAGCGAAACGCAACTGCGGAATATGGCCCCTCGATTTTCGTATCACCCGACTTGTCTACGTGAATCGACGACTTGTGTCGGGCAACTGTCCACTTTGGGCGGTGAACCGTCGACTTGTGTCTGTGAAACTCGGACTTGCGTCTGTGAATCGGCGACTTGTGTCAGTGAATCGGCGACTTGTGTCAGGCAACCGTCCATCTTGGATCGTGAATCGTCCACTTATGTCAGCGAAGTTGCGATTCTTGTCGGTGAATCGGCGACTTGTGTCGGTGAATCTCCGACTTATGTCGGGCAATCGTCGACTCTTGCATAGCAATCGCTAACCTGTCCACGGTGACGGATGGGGTGACGGTGATGCCAATGGTGACGGATGCGGCAACACCGACGGCGCCCGGTACGCGGGCAAGCATGCGTGCCCCTGTCGACAGTCCGGTCAGTGCAGCCGGGGTGGGGCGGGGTGTGCAATACGTTCCGGTCTTGGGTGGGCTCCGTTGTCCGGTTCTCCGGGCATACTGGTGAAGCTTGTGTCCGCGGTCCAGTATTGCGGATGCGACGGTAAGTATTCACTGCGGGAGGTTGTCGGCCACGGGTGTGGACGGCGGCCGCATGCACCGCTGTAGAGAAAGAAGAACCATCACCATGGCTCCCAAGAAGAAAGTCTCAGCGCTGATCAAGCTGCAGATCGAGGCCGGCAAGGCGAATCCCGCCCCGCCGCTCGGCCCTGCGCTCGGTTCGCACGGCGTGAACATCATGGACTTCTGCAAGGCGTATAACGCCCAGACGAAGGACAAGATGGGTCAGGTCGTCCCTGTTGAGATCACCGTCTACGAAGATCGCTCCTTCACCTTCGTGCTCAAGACCCCGCCGGCCGCAGCCCTGCTGCTCAAGGCCGCCGGCATCGACAAGGGCACCGACAACCCCCAGACGCACAAGGTCGGTTCGGTCACCAAGGCCCAGGTTCGCGAGATCGCCGAGACCAAGATGGCTGACCTTTCCGCTCGTGACGTCGAGGCCGGGATGAAGATCATCGCGGGCACCGCCCGTTCGATGGGCATCACGGTTACGGACTGAGAGGAGAAGGACAGATGGCTAAGCATTCCAAGAAGTATCGCGAAGCGTCCGAAAAGGTCGATCGCAACAACCAGTACACCGCCGCCGAGGCCGTGGCCCTGCTCAAGAGCATGCCGAAGCGTGGCTTCGACGAGACGCTCGAGGCCGTGTACCGCCTGAACGTCGACCCGCGCAAGGCCGATCAGCTCATCCGTGGCGTCATCAATCTGCCCCACGGCACGGGTAAGACCGCGACCGTCCTCGTCTTCGCCCGTGGCCCCAAGGCCACCGAAGCCACCGAGGCCGGAGCCGACATGGTCGGCGATGACGATCTGATCGCCAAGGTCCAGGACGGATTCCTCGACTTCGACGCCGTGGTCGCCACCCCGGACATGATGGGCAAGGTCGGTCGTCTCGGCCGCGTGCTCGGTCCCCGTGGCCTCATGCCGAACCCGAAGACCGGTACCGTGACCATGGATGTGGCCAAGGCCGTGTCTGACATCAAGGGTGGCAAGATCGACTTCCGCGTCGACAAGAACGGCAACCTCTCCTTCATCATCGGCAAGATGTCGTTCTCCGCCGACGATCTGACCGAGAACTTCCAGTCCGTGGCCGACGAGATCAAGCGTCTGCGTCCGTCCACCGTCAAGGGCCGCTACATCGCCAAGGCGACGTTGAGCTCTACGATGGGCCCCGGCGTTCCGCTGGACATCGCCACGCTCGCCTGACGCACCTGCCGGACGCATGGCGCCGTACGCCGTATGAGCAAGATCATGTGACGTGGACCATGTAGCCGATTGATATCGTCGTATCGACCGAGGGGTCGCATCCGTATGGGTGCGACCCCTCGGTCGTTCGTATATCACACCCGAAGCGCCGGCATTGCATCGCACCAGGAACGCTGGCATGACATCACATCCGAAGCGCTGGCATGACATCACATCCGGAACGCGCCGGCACTACGAGGCGTCGCGCATTCGTCCGACGGCGATGGCGGTGCGCAGGACGAAGGCCTCGCGTGGGTCGGTCGCGTCCCAGCCGGTCGTCTCGGCGGCGCGTTTGAGCCGGTATCGCACGGTGTTGGGGTGGACGTTGAGCTCGCGGGCCGTCATGTCGAGCGAACCGCCGGAATCGATGAACGCCGAGATGGTGCTGAGGGTGGGGTCGTCCGGGCTTTCGCCGAGCAAGCTGGAGAAGACGGCGGTGTACAGCTCGTCCCTGGCCGCGGCGTCGCCGAGCAACGCTCGCTCGGGCAGGACGTCGTCGGCCCGCATCGGCCGGGGCAGCGTATGCACGGCGGCGGCGGCGTCGAGTGCGCTGAACGCCGCGTGCAGCCCCCGGCAGGCCCCGGCGACCTCGCGGTTCGCAGGAACCAGGCACACGGGGTGTTGCTCGTCGAACGCCCCCAATACCGCCGTGCATGTCACCTCGGGTGTGGCCGCGCCCTGCACCGCCACGAGGACGGCGACGCGGGAGCCGTGGCGTCCCATGATCTGCAGTTTGCCGCCCAGGTTGCGTATGCCGGCGAGGATGGTCCTGTGCACGGTGGCGTAGGATGCGGCGGGCGTGCCCGCCACCACGAAGCAGGAGAAGTCCTCCGGCCACCCCAGCACATGCAGCAGCGCGGACACTCGGGAGTCGTGCAATCCGTGGCAGAGCGCCTCGAAGGCTATCGTCTCGATATGACCGGTCAACGCCTCATCGCGCTCGACCGTTTCGCAGCCGTCTGCGCCGCCATCTTCGTGTGTGTCCACCTGGTTGTCGCCGTGGTTGCTCTCCCGGTCCTCGGTCCGTGCGGGGGTACTACGTACCATGCCCAACAGGTCCAGCACGTCGTCGTGCTCCCCATCCGCCGCGTCCTGCGGTTCGTGTCGTGGGTTGTGCCCTGGTTGAGATTCGGTCATGCCTCCAGCTTAGCCGACGGCGCTGTGCGTGGCTGGGATTCGCGCCAGTAGGTCAGCGCCACGAACCCGAAGACGAAGGCGACGGGCAGCATATGCCGCTCGAAGTTGTTCGCGGGGGAGGTGATCATCACACCCATAAGGAGCAGCAGCGGCACATGCCAGGCCAGGATACGCCACCGTCGCCCGATGACCTCCGCCGCGCCCAGCAGGAGCGTGAGGATGACGTAGAAATTGCCATGCACGATCCAGCCCAGCACCGGTATCGCACCGACGGCCGGCGCCCGTTGTGCCACGGTGGTGCGCCAACCCGGCTGCCAGTATTTGATCCATGTCGACCAATCGGTGACGTAGTCGTTGGTCAGGTAGTAGGCCATGGGAACGTATGGTTGGTCGTTCACGTCGAAGTAGCCGAAGCATTTGGCCAGGAAGGCGTCCGTGGCGATGCGCGGATTGGCGCGCACGATCTGCCACCATGCCCGGTTGAAGTCGCGCATGTCATCCTTGGATACGGAGCGCCAGCGATAGCTCACTTTCTTGGACTGGATGCCCGAGGATTTGACGGGATCAGCGTCCTGCTGGAAGTACGAGTCGCCCATCTGATCGAGATTGAAGATGGGCGCGAGCAGTTCCCGGGCGGAGTCGGGTATGCCCGCTGGGTTCAGTTTCGCGACCCGGGCGATCTGCTGCAACTGTATGCCCCGGGACTCGATCGGATCGCCTTGGATGACCATGCCGCTGGAGAACAGCAGCGCCATCGCCCCGTGAATCAGGAGGGCGGGCAGCGCCAGGGCGACGAGGTAGGTCCGCCAACGCCGACGGTCGCTGATGACGAGGAGCACGACCTGGATCACGATGAGATACCAGGCGTATTTGGCCGAGATCATCATCACGCAGGTGCTGACCGCCATGGCCACGACGGTTCCGGTGCGAGGGCGTATGCGGCCCCGGCATCCGTGCGCGGGCCTCTGGGTCATATGCAGTTCGTATCCCAGCGAGAACCACCAGACGAAGGCGAAGGCGAAGACCGGAGATTTCGTCAGCGAGATCGTGGAGAACAGCACCAAAGGGCAGGTCAGGAAGAAGAGCATGATGACACAGCGGGCTACCGGTCCGGCGGGCGTCGTCTGGGTCATGGTGTCGTGTTCGTGCGCGCTGAGCGCTCCATGCGGTCTCATGCCGCGTTCCGGCCGCATCGGGTCGCGCGGCGTGAACCGCTCGACCCTCGGATCCTCAACGCTCGCGACGGTCCGTGCCTCACGCCGCCAAGGTAGGTTGAGGAATCGATCGGCGCAGGAGGCGCAGCAGTACGCCGCGAACAGGCATTGGCCCAGCGACAGTACGACGATGCCCAGATCGTTGGACCCGCTGAGGAAGCGCGAAACCCCCGCGACCGCCCCGTATAGGACGGTGAGCACGATGTTGTGCTGATCGGTCAGATAGGTGGGGTCGGTCGGCCACATGTAATGCGCGGTCGGGTAGATATCCATGGGGACGAAGGAGAAGAAGCCGATGTAGGGCTGCCGCATGCCGGCCCACTGGTTGTAGGCCCAGCTGAATTCGCGGATCTGCGAGCGGATGTCGGCGCCGAAGGCGCTCAGCAGCGTCACGGGCACCCACAGCCATCCGAGGCACAGGATGGTCCCGATCTTCCAACGGCGGTCGGTGATGCGGACCAGGCCATAGCCCAGATGTCGGGTGGCCACGATGCGCCAACGTTCCATCCGTCGTATCGCCGTACGGAACCGGGGTGAGTTCGCCAGGCGTGACGGTACGAGACGCAGCGCCGCACGGCCGACCGCCCGGGTGAACCGTGCGCGAGACCAGGTCTGCGGCCACACCCGCTGGCCCCGCGACCATCTGACCAGAGCCACCACCACGCCCAAGCTCACGCCGAAGGCGAGCACCATGATCACGGCGTTGAGCCATGAGAACTGCGCCAGACCTTGTTGGGCCCAATATAACGGGCCGATGCCGGTGCACAGGCCGATCCACAGGCATGCCGCCACCGCCAGGGACCACGCCGCCACATCGCCACCGCGTTTCCCGCGCGGCGATGACGTTCGCGGGGTGGGTCTGGCGCCGGTTTCGGAGGTGATTTCGGCTCGGCCGTGGGCATGGCATTGGGGGCCTCGCGCGAGATCGATCATGTCATGGATTCTAGCCGGTGCACCCGAATGCCGGTCGCGTCGCGGTGGCCCTTCGGATGTCAGCGGCTAGAGTGGAATCATGACCACATCCAAGCACACGAACTCCGAAACCGAACCTGACACCCCACCCGACGCCGCTGGCGTGGCGACGTCCGCATTGCCGCCCGCCATGCCCCGGACCGCGGCCGTCGCGGACCGCATCGAGACCTTCGCCGTCGTCGATTCCACGAACGTCCGGGCCCGCCATCTGCTCTCCGAGGGGGCATTGGAGGAGTTGTCCCCGCAGAACGGGGAGGAGCCGATGATCGTCGTCGCCGCCGATCTGCAGCGCAGCGGGCATGGTCGTTTGGGCCGGTTCTGGTTCGGTCGTCCCGGGGATTCCTTCATGGTCTCCTTCGCCACCGCACTGCCGCGCGCTCTGGCCACCGACCCAGGGGTCAACGGTTGGGTGCAGATGGCCGCCGGGATTGCCGCCATCGACGCGCTGCGCGACGCGTTGGGTGAGTGTGGCGCGTCGACGTCGGGGGAGTCCGCCCCTTTGCAGCTCAAATGGCCCAACGACATCTTCTGCGATGGTCATAAGCTCGGCGGGATCCTGTGCGAGCTGGTGCCTCTGGGCAGGCACGGTGCCGCGGCCGATTCCGCCGGTGCCGCGGACATGGATGACCTGGTCGGCGTGGTGGTCGGCGTGGGCATCAATCTTCGCGTTCCCGCCGATCGCCTGCCCACCGCGCAATCGACATCCCTGCACTTGCATTATCCGGGCCTGGCGCCGACCGGTCCGCTGCGTGATGACATCGCCGCGGCCATGGTGACGTCGCTGCGGGAGTCGCTGCATCGTCTGTGCGAGGCGCCACGTGAACAGATGGAACAACTGCATACGCGGGTGCTCGAGGAGTCCTACACCCTAGGTCGCCGTGTCGAGGTCAAGCTCGCGGACGGCGGGATCATACGCGGCGAGGCGTTGTCGGTCAACGCCGATGCGTCGCTTACGGTGCGTGACGCCGAGGGTGCGACGCATGTCGTCAGTACCGGAGACGTCGGCGTGCTGCCGGTGTGAGAGCAAGAGACAGATACGACGGGGCGCCCACCGGCCTATGGACCGGTGGGCGCCCCGTGCGCGTCAGTGTGGTTGGTGTGTCAGAACAGCTTGGCGAGACCGGAGACCGCCAGCGAGGCCACGACGGCCTTGATGACGTCACCCACGACGAAGGTCATGGAGGCCAGGGCGACCGTGCCGAGCGGCACGCCCGTGATGGCGGACTGGACGAGGAATCCGAAGGCGTAGACGACGACGCCGCAGCCGATGATGCTGGCGAACAGGTAGCGCCCGGCCGTCATCGCGTATCCGCGCAGACCGTCGGTGTTCGCGCGGCCCTTGAGCCATGCGGTGACGATCACGCCGGGCAGGAAGCCCAGCAGGAATCCGGCGCTGGGGCCGATCAGGGCCATGGTCGAGGTGCCGCCGGCGAACACCGGCAGACCGGCCGCTCCGGCGATCAGGTACAGGGCCACCGCGCTGCCCGCCTCGGCCCAGTTGAGCGACAGGGCGGTCACCATGACCACGAAGGTCTGCAGCGTGATCGGCACCGGGGTGCCGGGAATCGCGATCTCACCGGCAGCGGCGGCGAGCCACAGCAGTACGGCGAACAGCACCGATCGTGAACCGGAGAAGAGCAGACGGCGTGAGAGCGGGAGATGAGCCTGAGCGCTTTGTGATGGCATGAGTGATGGCATGGTGCGACCTTTCATCGACATGATTCGTTGACATGATTGCTACGACGTCCGAGGCGTCGACGCCCATCATGGTACGTGGCGGTGGTGCGGCGGGCATTGGTGGGAATCTACAAGATACCGGGGTGCGCGTTGTGCGGGGCCCGTGCCCGGACGGCGCCAATCCGCGCCGTTCCGGCGATGGCAGGCGGATCCTGTCGTGTCGCACCGGCCGCGTGGCCGTTTCCCAGATCGGCATGGAACGCCGACTTACGGTGACGTTTGTGGAACCCGACAAAAGGGCCGCCGCGCTTTTGTAGTTTTCTCCCTGACCTGCGGGCCTTCGCGGCGTTACGTTGGAAAGTATGGTCAATCGGGTCAATACAGTATTAGTGGCGAACCGTGGTGAAATCGCGCTGCGCGTCATTCGCACCGCGCGCGAGATGGGTATCGCCACCGTCGCCGTCTACGCGGATCAGGACCGCAACGCGCAATACGTCGCCATGGCCGACGGGGCATATCTGCTGCCGGGGGACACCTACCGCGACACGTATCTCAATGAGGACGGTCTCATCGACATCCTGCACCGCAGCGGTGCGGATGCCATGCATCCCGGCTACGGCTTCCTGTCCGAAGTGCCGGAGTTCGCCGACAAGGTACAGAAGGCGGGCGCGGTGTGGATCGGCCCCGATCCCGAGGCGCTCACCGATCTGGGGGACAAGATCACGGCCCGCAGGGTCGCCAAGAAGGCGAAGGTGCCGCCGGTGCCGGGCATTTCGGATCCGGTGCGCGATATCAGGACGCTCCTGGAATTCGCCCACACCCACGGGTACCCGCTCATGCTCAAGCGCACGGACGGCGGCGGCGGTCGCGGCATCACCCTGGTGCACGACGACGACGAGCTGCGCAGCTTCTATATGAACCACGACGCGTTGCAGGGCGGCGATCTGGACGAGTACTTCGTCGAACGCTTCATCGACCAGGCCCGGCACGTCGAGACCCAGTGCGGCCGCGACAGCCACGGCAACTTCACCGTGTATTCGACGCGCGACTGCTCCGTGCAGCGCCGCAACCAGAAACTCATCGAGGAGGCCCCGGCGCCGTTCCTCTCCGAGGAGGTCGACGAACAGCTCCACCGTTTCTCGTGCAACCTCTTCGACGCGGTCAACTACGTGGGGCTCGGCACCTGCGAGTTCATGGTCACCGGCAAGAACAAGGTCTACTTCCTTGAGGTCAACCCGAGGTTGCAGGTCGAGCACACGGTGAGTGAGGAGGTCTGCGGCCTGGATCTCGTGCGCGAACAGCTCAACATCGCCCGCGGCGGCGAGCTCACACAGGTGAACCAGACGCGTGGCCACAGCTTCGAGCTGCGCATCACCAGCGAGGACCCCGCCACGAATCTCACCCCGAGCTCCGGTACGCTCAGCGAGATCCGCTGGCCCTCCGGCCCCGGCATCCGCGTCGACTCCGGCGTCAAGGAGGGGGACACCATCTCCCCGAAGTTCGATTCCATGATGGGCAAGCTCGTGGTCTCCGCCCAGGACCGCCCGTGCGCGGTCGCCCGCGTGCGGCGCGCCTTGGAGGAGTTGTCCATCACCGGTGTGCCGACCCCCGCGGGTCTGTATAAGACGATCTTCAACGACCCCGCCTTCACGGCTGAGTACCATCCGTTCTCCGTATCGACCAAATGGCTCGAACGCACCTACCTGAACCGCGAGCCGGCCAGCGCCGGCAGCGGCCAGCCCGCGTCGCTGGCCGCCGGTAAGCCGGAGGACGCCGACGCCAAACCGTCCACCGAGTCCTTCGTCATCGAGATGAACAACCGTCGGGTCAAACTCACCGTCCCCGTCGACATCGTCGATTCCCTCACCGGTTCCGCGWMGCGYYCGAKGCGAACAGTGGTCTGCATGATGATGCCTCTTT
>NZ_JGZE01000013.1 GCF_000741285.1 Bifidobacterium mongoliense DSM 21395
GCTCCTGGCAGCAGCGGAAGCAACGAGAACAGGAACGGCATGCTACGCCGCTACCTGCCCAAAGGCGGCAGAATCACCCCGGACATGGCCGACGAGCTGCAGGCGATCGTCAACGAGATCAACAACCGGCCCATGCGCCTGCTCGGCTACCAGACACCCGCCGAAGCCTACCAGCAGGAACTGCTAAACTTACCCCACCAGCCACAGTGTTGCACTTCAATCTAGACAACGGGCGTTAATATCTGTCAATATCTGTTAATGGTATTCTGGATATGCGCGGATGACACGAGCTCATGAACTTTTCTGCGTAGCATATCGATGATCTCTCGATACCCATCATCACCACCACCCATGGGATCGGGAATGTCCCACGGGATAAGATGCACGCCGGGAACGTAGGGGCATGAAACACCGCATCCCATGGTCACCAGCACGTCGATTCTCCCCACTGCAGTCAGTGTCTTGGGCTGCTGTCCCGATAAGTCGATATTAAACTGGTCTTTCATGATCCGTACGACCTCGGTATCTATCTCGGCAGCCGGATGGGTGCCTGCCGAGACCGCCCTCAGACCGGGAGGCGCATATTTGCGTGCCCAGGCTTGCGCTATCTGACTGCGACATGCATTCTTTGTGCAAACGAAGGCCAAGGTGAAGTCCTTATCACGGCACGTTGTGTACATCCACCCAGTATATGCCTGGGCTGTTCAACGAATGCCCTCCAGACCATCTCCAATCCAAAGGTGTTGCAACTGGTATTGAGACGACGCGAGGAGGTCCGCGGGCTGTGCCGGGGGAGCCCGGGTCGGTGCTTCTCAATGACTGTGAGATGGGGTGCGTCACTGTAGGGGATCATCCTTCGCGACCAGGTTGTGGCGCTCTTCCTTGAGGTCGGTACCCGTGCGGGCCTGCATGTCGGCGAGCATCGCTTCCATATGCGCGAGACGTGCGCCCAGTCGTTCGACCTGATCATGCGAGATCTCGGTGTTCTTCTTGTCTTCCGCGCTCACTTCGTCGACAATCCATGAGGCCATGGTTGCTGTGACCACGCTGATTAGACCGATGCCCGCGAGCATGATGACGAAGGCGATGGTCCTGCCGGTGGCAGTGATCGGCTCATAATCGCCATAACCCACCGTCGTGATGGTCACGAAAGTCCACCACAGCGCCTTCGGGAAACTGGTGATCACGGCGTGTGGGGCGTTGCGTTCCGCATCGAGTTCGGCCAATGAGCCGATGAAAACGACCAGGGTGACGGAGCTGGCCACGTATGCGGCGATGCGGCCGCGCAGCGCCATGCCGCCCGTGTGCTGCAGCGAGTTGAGCGCCGTGACGACCCGTAGCATACGAAGGGGTCGGAACATGGGCAGAACCACGACTGCCAGCTCGAATAGGTGGTGTTTGAACCACGTCCAGGTGTCGCTGGTGAGCCAGAGTGAGATGACATAGTCCGAGGCGAAGCAGATCCATATGACGTTCAGTGCTGCTTCGGCGGCACCGTTCCAGACGCCGGTGGGCTGCACCAGAATCTGCCAGGAATATATGGCCACGAAAGCCACGGACAGGCCGGTGAGCGGTCATTCGGTATGTTTCTCCCAAATTCCCAGTGTCATATCGTCGATGATGTGACCGGGCCGTCACCATTGGGCGACGCAGTCGTCAATCGGGGAAAGAGGGCGTGAATCAGGAAGTATCCATGCAGGTGTTGGATTATATATGGTACTATCGTACAGCTAATGGTACTACTTGGAGGTTGCCATGTTTACTCTGCCGTATACGACATTTCGCAAGAGCATGAAGGAAACCATGCGTAGGATCCATGACGATGCCGACGTGATGCTGGTCACGAATCGTGATTCGGCCGACAATGTCGTGGTCATGAGTGAGGACGATTACGAATCGCTCATGGAGACATTGCGTGTGCAATCGAATCCCGACCTTCACCGCCGCGTCCTTTCCGGCATGCGTCAGAGTGTCGAAGGAACCGAGGAAGAGTATGACGAGCTCTAGGCCTCTGCCTGTTGTCGTCATTGGCGGGATTCGGTATCAGCTCACCCGCCATGTGTTGTGGGCGAGTGGGGTGCATGACGACTATCTCGAGTGGCGAAGAACGGATCCGAAGCGGTTCGAACGTATCCAGCGACTGATTGTGGCCATCGATCAACAGCCATTCACTGGGCTGGGGAAGCCGGAGCCACTGCGGCATAACCTATCGGGCACGTGGAGTCGCCGTATTACACAAGAACACCGGCTTATCTATAGTGTGGATGGTCGAGGCATCCATCTCTACTCCGTGCGAGACCATTATTGATATTGGTTAAGTATTGCGAGTCGTGGTCTACTGAACCACTGTCTCCAGTGGGCGATGAGGGGCTCGAACCCTGCTACTTCATTTGCTGCGTCACCATTGAATAAGCCGAAAACGCATTAGGGAGTAAGTGTTATGAAACATTGCGACATCACACTAATAACTGCTTTTCACTGCTTTTCACAATAAAGTGTGCCTGATTTGTGCCTGATTTCCACGTTGACTACTGATGTGCTGACCCCATTTGCGGCGCATATCATCCCAGACACGTTCGTCGTCGTCATGCCGGTGCGCCACAATGTCCTGTTTCAGATCAGCTAGTTCGGCAGACAGGCGACGACGATCTTCAATGGGTACTGGCGTGTTCAGCAAATCTAGGAGTTGGTCCTTTCGGGCTTGCATCAGATTCATGACCCGTTGGCGACGCTGGTATAACCGACCGCGACATCATGGCATCCGGAGGCTGGACCTCACCCGAAATGATCGACTACTACGACATGGGACGCCGCGGCGTCGACCGCAACGCCACCACACAACTCAGCGCATACCTCAACACAAAATAACCACAAACAACAAAACACCCCGACCCTCCAGAGGAGAGCCGGGGCGAATCGTGGTCATGTCAAGTGTTTTCGCTGCCATGCAGGGCGAAATCCACAGTCCCTTGAATCCCGTTGCCGAGGTCGATGTCTATTGCCTGCAATGACCGAGACGTGGTTGCTATATCACCTAGCGTATTTAGTTTTTCATATTTCAGGATGTCAAGCCGGTACAAGCGCTCTGATTGAATTGAGTATTCGGCAACTTGTTGAATAAGATCTGGATCGCTAACCGAAATCGGCAATGCACGGGTATCAGCAAGGCTCCGTTTCACATACAATATGCCTTCGCTGCGCCGATACCCATCCAAATACCCACGTATGATTTCTTTATCAGGTTTTTCGGGAACCGAGCCGAGCTCGTGCTCAAGCCTTAGAGCACCCAACTGAGTAAATTGAATCCGTAGCGGTTGTTGCCTTCGTTGGAGTATCTCCCCGTGAATCGTCCAGTCCGTTTTGCGAACTTCTTTGGTCATGGATGAGATGTTCTTCCTAGCTTTGATAGTCAATTGCGCGAGCTGTGCGGAAATTGGCGACTCTCTATCATCAAGCTCTTCCGAAGAGGCCGCCGTCAGCAACGCACCGACGGTTTTCAGGGCCGCGCTTTCAGCGGTCTCAGGAATCTCGATGTCGTTCTCTGCATAGTGACTATGCAAATCACCAGCTCGGACATCATCTGGCGCTTGAATCGTTATTTCCAAGGATCCCGGAGCTGTCCCTGTGATCAAAAGTTGCGGTGCCCTACGTTCTGCCCCGAGTTTCTGTTTGGCTACCTCATTAACCGCTGATACCAACTTGCCAAGGAACTTCGAAACGGAGAGAGCGTTTGCAGAGTGCTCTCGTGTTTTAGCCTCAACGATATGCACAATGGCTGTTGCCTGTGCGGGAGCTGTTTCACTGCGAAATATCGCGTTCAGCTTCTCGTTACCCTCTGTGGAGAGTTCCAGTGAGTTGAGAAGCCCCTCACGGATAATCGGGTCTTCCTGCATCAGAGCGTTTCTTATTGCATCACGAAAGGACATTGCTAAGTCTTGTGAAAGTGCTGTATCCATGGTGGTCATCTCACCTCCAAAAACCCTTTCTGGCTAAGTGATGTACTTAGATAGTGCTTAGACTCGTTAATTCCACTCCACTGACGATCCCAATATTTCAGGTTTACATCGTCTTTATCGATATTGTCGCACGGTACTATGAAAGAGTCTATGAGTCCACCGTACGGCTGAACCCTCTCCTTGGATCCATCCCGTTTCTGTCGAAAAATCGTCTTCAGTGCCGAAAGCTTCGACGGATTGCTAATATTTGCTTGTTTGTATGCCTGAAACGATACAAGTACCACTACGTCTATATCCTCGGGATCAGGTTTGGTGGTCACGAAGCTACCATTCACCCAGAAGGTCGAGTCTCCCAGCATTTTTTTGATTTCCGTGCGCCAGCGGAGGAAGTTATTCCACAGAATTTCTCTCCGTTGCGTAAAAAGCAGTAAATCCTCTATATCTTTATCACTGGCCAGATAGGGATTAAACGGGCCACGATAGGGGAGCACTTGCTTACTCCGGAAGACAGCTTCGTCACAAATTGGCATACTTCAGAACAATACACGCTAATTATATATATCCGAATTGTCCACCGCCTCCCGTGGGGGACTGAGGCGCGAATGTAGTACGTGCATGCAGAAGTTGCTTGTTCGCATTAAATGTGCAGTCCGCTGACAGATGCAAGAAACGCGAAAAACGCCCCCACCTTCCGAAGGAGATGAGGGCGTTACTTGCGTTTTCGCTGTTAATCGCATTAACGACGCTTGGCAACAGCGATGTTATTTGCTGTTGTATTTGATCGAGCTCACGCCGAGGAAGCCTCCGAGGAGCACTCCCACGGCGGTGACGGTATAGGCGACCTGCTGGGCATAGGGGATGCCCCAGATGCCGCCAAGTCCGACGATGAACGTGGCGATGGAGGGCAGGCCGATGATTGCCCCCCACTTCAAAATGTCGTAGGTGCGATTGGAAATCAGACCGCTTGGCAATTCGACGTCGATGTTCTCCTTCGCCGGGGGAAGAACGGAGTTGATGACAACTGTAGGCGTCGTTGGTGGAATATTGCCCACGCCGTCCATGATGCTGGGTTACGGATGGAGTCGTAGTGGTGTCTGTCATATAAACCTTCCTTAGTAGTTGAGTATTTCGCCGGGGTAGATGAGATTGGGGTTGCCGGACCGGTAGCCGCGGATGCTCGACTGGCTGACGCCGAGCCTGCGGGCTATGGAGCCGAGCGTCTCGCCGGAGCGCACGACATAACTGCGCCCCGATGTGCCACTGGTCTTCAGCCGTTGCCCGGCATAGATGGTGTAGGGGCTGCGCAGACCGTTGAGCGAGGCGATGGTCCGCCAATTGTTGGGCCACACCTTGCTCAGGTAGTCGCCCGACCTGACCACGTAGTAGCCGGACGCGGTCGATGCCCCGCCGGAGAGCCGCTGGTTGACGATAGCCATGACCTCGGCATACCGACTGCCGAGCAGCTTCTCGCGCTGCGGCTGATTACCATACAATCCCTGAATCACAGCGGTCGCCAGGGCGTTCGCGTCACCGGTTGGTGTCGTGGTGGTCTGCACAGGCTTGACCGTGGTGGTCGGCGTCTCGACGGCTGGCTTGGTCACCGTGTCGATGGGGGCGTTCGCATACTTCGCCCACGTCACCGCATCACCGTAGAACCAGTCGACGTCCACCGCGCTGCCGACTCCGGCGACGGAGCCAGAGGAGCTGTACTGCCATGCGGCGGCGAAGCCCCACGGCGATACGGAGTAGGGAACGGAACCGGGGTCGCGCAGACGGTCACCCGCGTACCCCTTGGGGTATCCGGCCACCCACAGGCCATAGTCGGACGAGGATACCGGCGTCCAGTCTGCGATATGGATGGTGCTGGCGCTCATGTAGATCAACGGCTTCGTGCCCCATGCTGCAGCAACGGTGTCAAGCCATGTCTTGGCCCACGCGACATTGGCTTTGAGATTGCCTGCTGGCTCCCAGTCGAGCACGGGGATGACGCCCGCGTTGATGAGCCCCTGGCTGCGTGCGACGTTGAGGAAGTTGTCCGCTTCGGCCTGTGGGGATAGTCCTGCTACGTCCGCGAAATGGTAGGCTCCCAATCGCAGTCCAGCGTTGCGCGATGCGGTGAGCTGGCAGCCCGCGTACGGGTTGGTGTAGCCAGTGCCTTCTGAGAGTTTGATGAAGCTGAACCTCGCACCGGCATTGACCGCTGCGTGCGCGTTGTAGCAACCCTGATAGCTGGCCGCGTCGAAACCGACATCCGCGTAGGCAGTCCCCGCGACCAGCATCATCACAGCTGTAAGCAAGGCCATCAGACCATAAAAACGTTTACGTTTTCGCATTATCCTCCTTATGGATATGAAAAAGCCACCCGTACGGGTGGCTGGAAAGAATTGTTTGACGCGGCTAGTGCATGATGAGTGGGATCGCCCACTCCAGCAAGCCGACTATCAGGCCGACGATGGTGCCGGTGGCCCCCACCGCCTTCCACATCATGCCCTTGATGTCATCGACACTGGCCTTGAGATCGGCGTGATCGGAGTCGGCGGATGCTTTCAGGTCGTCGATACGTCGGTTCACGTGCTTGATGTCGCTTTCATGCACTTCCTGCGATTCCAGCCCGTCGAGCCGTTTTTCGACCGAATCGAAACGTTGCGTCATTAGCTTCTCCAAATCCACGATCTGCGCGGAGACCGTATCGATGTTATCGGCCATGGGACCTGCTTTCTATTACCGTCACCCAGATAACGGCTGATTACGGACGATTATTGACAGAGGGAAACCCACACAGATGATTCGCATGCATCCGCCGTGCGGCGTGTGGGTTTCCAGGGAGGAATACGCATGTTGTTTGGTGAGTTTGTTGAAAGCATCTACTGGCATGACCGCGCCACGTTACGGGAGTGCACCCTTGTGGGGTACCGGTCCGCGTGGGAACGGCATATTGCCCCCCGGTGGGAGGCATGGGACCTGTCCGCCGCGTTTGACGTGCGTGAGGTGAGTGCCTGGCTACACGATTTCACGCAGGCTGGCGCGGCACGCAAGGCGTGGGCCGTGATGCGTGGCATGCTCAGGCGCGCCGTCGTGCTCGGGCACGCCGATTCAGCCATGACCGCGATTGAGCCGGAACTGCCCCATGCCGCCAGATACATGGCCATCACGCTTGACGCCGGACAGATAAGACGACTACTCAAGGGGTTTTACGGGCACGAGCTGGAGGCATGGCTGATCTGCTCGGTATGTCTGGGGTTACGCAGGGAGGAGGCATGCGGGCTGGAGTGGGAGGATATCGACTACAGGAGTGGTATCGTCCACATTCGTCGTGGCGCGCAATGGGTTGCCGGACATGTGGTCGTCGACCGGCCGAAGACCGATCTGTCGCTGCGGGACGTGGTGCTGCCCAGGTTCGCGCTCGTGCGTTTACGGCAACTGCGCGGCACGGGGCAGGTGACGGGAGACCTCAACCCGCAGCAGGTCGCCCGACACTACCGCTCATGGTGCGAACGGCAGGGGCTGCCTTACGTGCCCGCGAAGAATCTGCGTCACTCCTGGGCCACGACCGCGCTGCAGGCGAAAGTCGATATCAGCGTCGTCGCCCGACAGCTCGGGCACTCGGACATCGCCACCACCGCCAGATACTACCTACGACCCGACATCGCCATCCTGCGGGAGGCGCAACGCGACTGGGAGCATCTCATCGTCAAATAGCATTCCCAAACCCAGCCGAGTTGGATTGTGTGCAATGCGGCTATTGGATATTACAAACCAACGGCATCAGGGTCAATACAGGCATTATCGGTACGCAAACAACAGGGAATTGTGGAACTCATGGGGCGAATTACAGTCGGTGGAACTGTGCAGATGAACAGCGACATGGGTGAGATGATCCCGAAAGCGTACCGTCCAACCGTGGTCACGATGATTCAATCGGATCAGACCAGTTATGGGCATACCGGTCCAGCATTCTATGTTAGGCCTGACGGTCACATCGTCTGGGGCCCCCAACAGGACAATGCTACTGATGCCATATTCCATGGCATGTGGGTAGGCGCATAACCACTGCAGAAGGATATCGGTCAGTCGCCTATTCGGGTAATGGAGAGCAAGCAGCCGTTGGGCTGTATGACGGCCCCAGCAACGTCGCACGCGACGATGAGATACACTCGCTGCCCTGCAGTGAGCGCGATAGGTACAGCAGGGTACACCGCCGTAATCCACGCACCGTCGAGACCAGGTCCGCCACCAACCTCCTTACTCATGTACCGGTTGGACGAGGAGTAACCGTCCACGCCGATTGCCACATTGGCGTGATGAGATCCCCCCGACACTCCAGACACTTGTACCGCACCGCTCACGAGATATGTTCCTGCATGGGCGACTTGTATGTAATTTGATCCTCGCGTGTACGCAGCTGAATCACCGGTCATGGTGTCCATCCGCACGCTTGTAGTGCCGTTTACCGTGCTTGAGCTTGATGTGGGCACTGCCACACACACGGCATCGTCCCATGTGTGGGTTTGGGAAACCCACGCGCCGCCACCATCGAATGCGTACTCGATCCCACCGACGAAGGCCTTCGTCCCCTGACCACCGACGACTTGAGGTGCAGTGGGGAGAGATGCTAGATCATGTGCGAACCATGTACCGTTCACGTTTATCGCGTTGCTCGCGTCAAGAAGCATTTTCCCGCGAGCGGTTATCGACACATCGTACACTTTCGGATCCGGCTGATGATTCACGCTATCGACCAGGGTAGCGAATTGCATGAACTGACCAGACTGCCCGGTGTAGAGCCCGGTGTACACATAACCACTCTTGTCCGTGTCGTCAATGAATGTCAGACTCGAAAGTTCCGACCCGTCGTTGAGCAGTGCGACCTTCCCCGTATCACCAGACTGCGAGATACTGATACGTTTGCCCGATAGCGCGGTCTGCATACCACCGACCAGACTAGCCTTCCCGGTTGCCGCTTCGATCTGGAACGTGGTGTTGCCCGCGGCATCGTATGCTCTGATGCCCTTGGTGTCCATGACAACGCGAGCGCCAGACGATGCGGTTTGGAATTCCCCGGATGTGATGATCGCGGCCGCGAGTGATCCCACGTCAATGTCGTCGGCCTTGATTTTTCTGACGAGGAGCTTGTTCAGCAGGGCTTCGCTGGCTGTCACTTTGTCAGCCGTGACCGCGCCATTCGCCAGGCTGATGGTGCCTATGCTACCGGCGACGAGGATTTGCTGGGCCATGAGCACGTAGTTGGCGTACGCCGTCCCGTTCCACACTTTGATGCCGGTCACATTCTTGTTCGTGTCCAACTGGAACCACAGGTCACCCGCTACCAGACCGGTATGGGATGGTTCGCTCGCACTACTGAATATCTTGTTCTTCCCGTCAGCCGTGGTTTGCGCGGCGGTAGCGGCGGACTGAGCTTGCTTGGCCTTGTTGTATGCGGCCTTCGCTGCCTCGTACGAGCTGGACAGGCTCACGGGCGTATAGTCGAACATGCCATCCGAGAACACCGTCACGTCAACCGTGTATAGGCTGTTGGTGGCACCCTCCGTGTAGGTCGGTTCAGTAGTCACCCACGGGGATGGTGCCGGATACACGGTCGGTGCGGTAGGGGCCGACGCCGTACTAGCCTTCAGCTGGAAGTAGTGCGCCGTCGAAGCGACATCAGTAACCAGTGCCAGCGTCACATCATCGCGTGCTATTACCGTCATGCCGTCTCCAATTGTGCAGTGTACGACGCCTTCCCACTCACGTCGCCAGCGTCAATCGTGTACGTGACACCGGAACCAACTGACGTACTGCCACCATCCTGATACCATTTGACGGTTCCCAGCGCGGTGAGTGCAGTACCCGTCACCTCGACACCAGCCTTATACACATGGGCCGTGAGCACGGTTTCAATACCCGTATTACGGAAAATAAAACCGTTGGATGAGGTGACCGTCAACGTAATGGCATCGGCACCATCCGACCCATTCGTACCCGCGTAGGCAACAGAGTAGGCGGTAGTACTCGTCGAATCCGTGTAGGAGGTAACCGTCTTAGTCCACAAATACTGGCCGGCCGGAACACTCGGCACCGAAGTACCCCATGTGCCAGTCGGCGGCGTCGTACCCGACGTACCCACCTGGAAGGTGACCGCTGGCGTGCCACTAATGCCCTTACCATTGTTGCCAGCATCACCCTTGGCCCCCATCATGCCAACGGAGTAGGCGGTGGTCGTCGACGAATCCGTATACGTGGTGACGGTACGCGTCCACAAATACTGGCTAGCCGAAACCGCTGGGATAGTCGCAGACCAAGTGCCCGTCGGCGCGGTGGTGCCACTCGCAGACGCCTGATACGTGACAGCAGGCGTTCCACTAATCCCCTTACCACTGTTGCCGGTCGTGCCGGTGAATGCGATACCGAAACTGAAAATCTTATGGACCACGATATCGTCACCAACATGCACGGGAATGTCCACATTGCCCGGAGCAGTAACCGATGAGGAAACCGCGATAGTCAGCGTGGGGGCAGTCGCATTCGAGTCTTTCGTAACCGTGACGCCGCTGGGTGACACGACTTCCGACAGGGTTACTGAAGCAGGTATCTGAGTGGATCCTTGCAGGGCAATCACCTGCGTAGTGGTCGACCCGGCTTTCGCAGCGGTAGTCGTCCCCTGAAACGTGTATACCTCCGAGGAGAGAATGACGCTATACCCGTCGGTCAGATCGACAACAGTGGTTTGTGCGGATGCAATAACAGCCATAATGACTTCTTTCACTTACTGACATGATTTACGACATGACGTCCGCAGTGAACGTCACAGAAACGTCCACATTGTCGGGAGACAACGTGAGCGAGAACCCATCGTCGGTGACCATGGGATCAGAATTGCTAATAATGACCGGCGTGCGTGCCGATCCGGTGAGCGCGGTCCATTGGATATACGCGCTGGATCCCAGCACGGCATGCAGCTCGTCCAACGTCGTCACCCGTCTCGCGCCGCACAACACTGTGAGCCGTAACGTGGTATCAATGTCATTGTTATGAAACGCGATCCCACGCGTAGCATGAATATCGATCAGTATGGCACTGTTACCAGTGGTCCTGACCGGAGCCGAGGTTGTTGTGGTTTTATCCCCGTGCGTCGTCACGGTGCGCATCCACGTGTACTGGTTTGCCAACGGTCTCGGGGTATCAGTACTCCAACCGGTATCGGGCGGATCAGTGTCACTGCCTGACACCGCATACTGGGGTACCACATTCTGAGCAGCCTGACCGGCCTGATTCAACGCGGTTTGCGCATCCTGCTGCGCCCTTTCCACGGTCTCCGGGTCTACAGCGGAGGCAACCGTCACCTGTACCGGGTCGGAAGGCGTGGATGCGTTTGGTGTACTTTTCCCGGTGTCGTCATGCGCATCGTCATACGCAGTGGCGGTGATTATCACCACATCATCGGGTGTCAGGCTGGCTACGGTCAACGTGCCCGCCTTAGCTAACGAGCCGAGATCGATAGTCCTACCATCATCCGCCAGAGTGAATTGAACGTGCGAGAAGTCAGTTGGAATACCGCCATCTAACGTGCCATCCCACGTCACCCAGACCGCACCATTACGTGACGTGGCCGTGATGCCGATTGGTCTGCCGGGAGCGGTTGTGTCCCCCACCCACTGGGTCACGCCAGTGGGTGTGCCGCCACCGATAATGGTCTTGGAGCCGTCACCATTGCGATACACGTCGCCCACGCTGGGACGGGTAAGGTTCTGACCGGCGGAATCAACTGCCGCTGACAGAGCGCCGATCAAATCCGTCAGGTCAACGTGTTTCATGTTCACTCTTCCAAGATGTCGTAGCTGGTGGCGCTGACCACGTCCATGAGGGCCGTGGCGATGGGATTGCCTTTCTCGCCCGAAAGTCTCATGAAGCGCATGCGGTATGTGCGGGCGCGAGCGTTGTTCATGCTGGGTAGTCCAGCGATCGTGATGTCCGCGAGATCTCCCGGGCAGATCCTTGACACGGGGGTTACGCCGTGGACGGCGAGTCGTATCGTCAACTGGCCCTGCACGTCCTGCGAGACTTTGAGTTCGTTGTCCGCTAGGTTCTGGAGTTGCCCTTGGTCCTCAATGCTGGTGTCGGACACGGTCTTCTCGCGCATGAGTCTGTCGGATGGAATGCGTGGGGATTGCGCGACGGCGACGAGGGTCTGCTCGTCGCTGCCGCCGCCGGTCGCGTACACACGGTCGGCGAGGTTGTCGGCGTTACGTTGGAAGCTGCACGAAAGCACGTCACCTCCCGGTGCGCCTTTCTTCCAGTCGAACGTCCAGATCCTCGGTTGCGTGAGTTGTGGGTGGCCCCAGGTGTAGTTCAGTCTGATCGTCCGGTCGTCGACCATGACCGGGCGGATGTCGATGTCCGGCCCGAGATTCGCGAGATTGTCGAGCAAATGTCCTGCGGTGATGTTTGCGAGGTTGAACCCGCGAACGTTGCGTTCATGGTCGTTGGTGTTTCCCGGCCTGTCGTTGTCAAATGAGATCGGGGGGAGCGCGTGGCCCTTCTGGGTTACCGCGATGAGTTCGCGTTTGCCGATGGAGCCGAGGTCCACTCCGTTGATGGTGAGCACGGCATGAGCGATGGCTGTAGGGTCTCCTCGCATCTGATCTTGGACTGCTTGCTCGGGTATCACGTGTAGACGGTCGAGCATTGCGCGTATCGAGTTGAGTGTGATTTGGATGGTGTCGCCATCGTCGACGGTGTCGGATATCTCGGAGAGCACCTGCGGCACCCCGTCAAGACTGTAGAGCACCCCACGGTACCCAGGCATGAACAGTTGTTCGTAGTTCGTTTCGTCGTCGAACGCGTTCCATGGCAGAGAGAGTGAGGTGATTCCGTCCTCGTTCATGTTCTGTCGCCGCGCGTTGATCTGGGAGTCCCGCAGTTGTCGGTCCCAGGAGAAATCCACGTCGGGCAGTTCCCGAAGTAGTCTGCCGGTCGTGAGGTCGACCAGGTCGAGACGTTCGCTCATGCTGCTACCCCCCCATCTATGACTTCCACGTAGCGTAGCCCGCGCCATTGGAACTGCTGACGGTTGGTGTTCGGACTAATCTGCACGTCAATGTTGTGGGCCCTGCCACCGGATAGCGTTGTGCGGAACGACACCGGCTGGCGTGCCCATACCGAGAACACCGGGCATTCGTCGAGTCCATCGCTCACCGGCGTTCCATCGACCATGAGACGTGCATAGAAGCTTGATGGGGTATCTCCCTCGATGCTCGCGCGACTCACGAAGTTGACCGTCACGAGACGATCTGTTGGCAGATACGCGGTGGTGCAAGGGGCCTGTGGCCACCACTGTCCAGGGGTCCAGTTCTGTTTCTGCGACCCACTGTTCGACCCGTATCCCAGTTCCCCTAGGAGTGAGCCGTAGGGTATCGAGTATTGTATGTCTCCGTACGGGGTTGTCTCGCTGGTCGTGGTCATGCCCGCGGGCACCGTCTGCGACGCGAGTTTCACCGAGATCCCGGCCGGCGGTGCTGGCTCGGATGGTATTGAGGATGGGAGGCCCTGCACGACCATGAGCACCACGTCGTTGTCCGTGTCTCCGGTTCCCGGGTTGTGCTGCACCGCGTAGATCGAGTCGATGCGTGGCAGTGCGCTGTCCCCGGCCTTGGTGAGCACGGACGCCCCGTCCGTAATGGGGAATATCACGTTCCCGTCCGCAGCGGACGCCGATCCGACCGCTACGTTCGCCGGGTCATTCCCACGGCTCACCCGGTAAGACAGGCCGCTCGATGATGTTACGATGGCGCACCCACGCAGTACTCCTATCGAATACTCGGATGCGGTGATCAGACGATCATCCAGAGCGGTACGCCCCTTTCCCCCTGCACGGGGGATGCCCACACCTGTCATTTTCCGACCTCCATTACATGTATGTGTCATGCATGATGACGCGCATCATGCCGGTTGATAACTGCAGAGGGACGAGTGACACCCCTAGGGAACCGAATTTCGGGACCGTGAACCATTCGCGCCGTGAAAGCGGCGTGGAATACTCGGTGCCGAGAATCATGCATCGGTGATTGAACGTGTCGATCATGACCGGGGCGGCCGAGCTTACCCTGTCTGACCACTCCAAAATCGACCCGTCCGCCGCCTGCAGGCGAAAGCCGCCGGGAAAGTCGCCGATAGTAGTGAACGTGGGGTATGCGACGCTGTTACCCTCGTTCGTGAGAGTCGCGCTGTTCGATGCGGTCACACCGTCGTCGCCATATGAGATCGGGTAATCCACTCCTTCGGGTGAGCTGTAGTCGAAACCCGATCCAACGTCATAGGAGCCGGAAAGGTACCATTCGTGAGACTGGAATGAGTATCTCCTAGGATCTGTGCAATGCAGGGTCGCACTGAACTTTCCCCCGCTCACGTTCCACGTGCGGGGCCAATCGAACGATACGACAGCCAGAGCCGTCATATCATCGCCGTCGACCACACGTACAGGCTGCACCGTGTCCTGCATACCACCCAAACGATTTGACAACGCGGCCAGAGCGGTCCGATCCATCCGCCCGAACACGAGTGAGGCATCCACGATCCTGTCGCCGCGACGGATATCAAGCCCGGTGATTGGAAAGGACCCATAGCCGGTAGCGCGCTCCTGGTATGCGGTCTTGTCATCAGGGGTATCACGCCATCCGCTGATGCCGTTCTGCTCGATACCACATCCATCAGGCTGATGCCATCACCGTCGAATCTCACATCACCGATATAAAGTCGATCCACGTCAACCATTAGTGCCTCCTCAACCGTTGCACAAGCTTTACGGCCATCAAATCCACCGCGGTCACGCCATCCACACCACGCGCATCCACCGAAACCGGCGCATACACTTGAGCCATGGACGATGAGTTGCTGTCGGGTTCGAATGGGGCATCACCGTTCGGCTGCGCTATAGCCAGCGTCGAGGGCCCGATCTTGATCCCGTCAGAGAGCTTCATGTTCATGTTCTTGAGTGATCGTTGAACGACCTTGCCGCTGTCATCGATGCCTAGGGCCATGCCGGCACCGATCATGAAACCGACCTGATCTCTAAATACCCTGGAGGGGCTGTGGATGTGGAGCACGCTCTTCGCCCAGTCGAGCGCATTGTTTCCAAGATCCGTGATGGTCTTTTTCAGCCATCCGAACGACCCGGTGATGCCATTGATCAATCCACTGACGATGTTGCTGCCAACATTCACGAGCCATTGGCCAGCCCCGGAGAGTGCACCGGATACGATGCCGTAGATCCGTCCAACTACGCCGCCGATTGCGTTGACCGCGGAGCTGGCCATGCCGATCATGTTGTTCCAGATGCCGCCGAAGAAGCTGCTGATGGAGGACCAGACGGAGTTCCACACGCCACGGATGCCGTTAATCGCCCCGGTGATGATCCCTCCGAGGCTGGAGAGGATCGGTCCCGAAAAACTGACGATGCCGTCCCACACCTCGGCGAAGAATGCTGAGACTGCGTTCCAAACGAAATTCCACACCCCGGCGATTGTGTTCACGGCGGTGGTGATGGCCGTGGAGAGCGCAGTACCCATTGCGGTAGCGACGGTGACGATGCCGTTCCAGATTCCATCGAAGAATCCGCTGATGGCCGACCATATGGTGTTCCACGCGGATTGCACCGTTGACATCACGGTCGTGACGATGGATTGCAGCCATGTGATGATCGGGGTGAAGAACGTGACGATCCCGTTCCACGTGGCTTGGAAGAAGCCGCTGATCGCCGACCATGCGCCCTGCCAGTCTCCCTGTAGGAGGTCGACGATGGCCACGACGATGGTGCGGATGAGGTTCACGCCCGTGCTCACGATGCCGCTGATGACGGTCCATATGGTGGTGATGTAGGAGATGATCTCCTCGAGCAGTGCGTGCACGATGCCTGTGCTGTTGGATGCCCATCCGGTGAGCAGGTTGATGAGCGACGAGAACAGTCCGTTGATGCCGGAGAGGAGCTGCTGGCCGATCCACACGGGCACCGCGCCGATCACGGTGACGATGTTCGCCATGATCCCGCCGATGGTTGATGCGACCGACGTGAACACGGACACGACAGCGTCCCACGCCGTCGATACCCCGTTCGTGATGCCCGACCAGAGCCCGGAGAAGAACGACATCAGGCCGCTCCACACCACGGACGCGGTTGACACCGTCGCCCGCCATGCTCCGGTGAGTGATGAAGCGAATCCGTTCCAAGCCGAGGACGCCGCCGACGTGATCGATGACCACAGTCCCGAGAAGAACGATCCCAGGCCGTTCCAAATGCCCACAGCCGCGGAGGACACGGATTGCCATGCGGACACCAGCCATGAGGTGAACGATGACCATGCCCTGCGCCCCACCTCCGTCTGGGTGAAGAACCAGACCGCGGCCGCGGTGACCGCGGCGATCGCCGCAACGGCGAGCGCGATGGGTCCGAGTGTGGTGGCCATGACGGCCTGGAATGCGACTTGTATGGAGGTTGCGGCTTTGGTCACAGCAGACCAGGCGAGTTGGGCGTTTTTGATGAGTTCCATGCCGGAGGCCATTTGTTTGAATGCCGGCAGGATGCCGCCGAGTTGCATTGTGAGGTCTACCCATTTGGAGATGCCGGTGGCGGCTGCTGCGACTCCGTTTGCTCCTGTTGCGAGTGCCCCGAGTCCGCTGGTTACGGCTGTCAGCCCTTTGGATGCGAGGATGATGCCGGCGATGCCGGTGGCGAGGGGTTTGATCCAATCCATGTTGTCGGCGACGAATTTGACGGCGTCGCCGAGCAATCTCAACGCGGTGGCGACGGTGGAGGCCATGGCGCTGATGGCGGAGTAGCCGGTCAGCTCTCCCAATGCGTAGCCCAAGGAGCCGGTCAGGTCGCCGATGATGCGGATGAGACCGCCGAAGATGGTCTCAAGGGAGGATGCCATGTCCGTGCCGTATTCGCCGATCTGGTCGAACACGAATCCGATCTGCTCCCACAGGACCTTGACGGGCTGCACGAGCGGCTGGAACAGGGCCGTGAACTTACCCGCGAACCGTTGGATCGAGGGAATCGCGTTCTCCAACCCGCTTTGCAGCCCCGCCCCGACCTTCTGCATGATCGGCGTGGCGGTCGCAGTGAAATCGTCGATGAGGGGGATCGCCTGATTGAACAGTCCCCGCAGACCATCGAGGATCGGCGTGGCGACCTGCTCGCCGAGACGGGACAGCGCGGCCTTCACGTTCGCCAGAGCGCCGGTGAAGGTGGTGCCGGCGGACAGCGCCGCGCCCCCCATGCCTTCCTGCATGGCGTCGGCGAACGTCTGGAAGTCGATCTGCCCCTTGGAGACCATGGCGCTGACCTCGCCGGACGTCTTACCGAGATGCTTGCCGAGCATCTGCAGGACCGGGATGCCGCTGCTCATCAACTGGAGCATGTCGTCGCCCTGGAGCTTGCCGCGGGCCGCGACCGACCCGAAGATCGTGCCGATGTCCGTGAGGGAACGGCCCGAGATCTGCGCGGTGTCCGCGACGGTCTTGAGCACGTTCGTCAGCTGACCGCCCTGCTTCACGCCGGATGCGGAGAGGCTGGCCGCCACCGTAGCCGCGTCGCCGAGACCGAAAGCCGTGCCCTTGACCGAGGCGAGCGCGTCGTTCATGATTTCGCTGACCGAGGCGCTGTCGTGTCCGAGGCCCTTGAGCTTGGCTTTGGCGTTCTCGATGTTCAGGGCGCGGCTGAATCCGCCTTTGGCGGCGAGGGCGACGATGCCGCCGGTGATGGTGGTGATCGTGCCCAGACCGATTTTGCCGATTTTTCCGAACGCGCTGCCGAGTCGGCTGGTGAGGCTGGTGGATCCTTTTGCCCCGGCCTTGTCGATGCTGGGGGTGATCTGGCCTTCGAGGGTTTTGCCGAAGTCCTTGCCGGAGGGCTTGACCTGGACGTATACGGTGCCGATGTCCTGCGCCATGGGATTCCTTGCTGTGCTTGGGATCCCATGGCGGTGGGGTCATTCGGTGATGTGGAACACCTCGTTGAGGCGGTGGCGTCGTTCCATGCGCGCCTTATGTTCCCGGTCGGTTTCCTGTCGGGTCTGGTGGAACTGGTCGGTGCGTGGGTCGGTCCATGGCCGCCATCCTTTGCGTTTGAGCCGTCCCTCGAGCTCGAACTGGTCCCAGAGGCTGATCTCCGCTGCGGTCGGCGTGTATGACCAGTTGGCGAGCGCCGCGTAGCTGGCGCTGGTGTGGTCGCGCAGGATTTCGCGGGTGAGCTGCCAGGCGGTGCCGTAGCTGATGGCTGATCTTGGTTTGTGGTTTCTGGGGGCGTCGAGCCATTGTTCGAGGTGTGGTGGCCGGTAGGTGTGCTGGTAGTTTTTCAGCCAGTCGTGGTCTAGCGCGCCCTGGTGGGTTTGGAGGAGGATGAGGAGGTGAACGCTTTTGGGTCGAGTCCTGATTCGATGGCCCAGGTCTTGACGATTCCGGCGAGCCATCCTAGTGGATTGCCTGATTTGCGTAGTTTGTTCCATAGGTTGGGCTGCATCTGTTCGAAGTAGGCGAGGCATACGGCCATGGCGTGGTAGTTCTCCTCTTCGGAGAGGACGATCTTGCTTTTCACGATGAGGATCACGTTGATCAGTTCGATGGGCAGGTCGGCGCTGTTCAGGTTGGGCAGGTCGAATTTCATGTCGAGTGCCTCGAGGTGTACGTCGGGGTATTCGGGCGTGTTCTCGTCGATTTCCGGTTGGACGGTCGCGTAGTTGGTGTCGCTCATGCTGGTTTTCCTTAGAGGTTTATGGGGGCGGTCCTTGGAAGCAAGTGGGTTCCCGGCGTCGCCGGACCGCCATCCTGCGGCGTCGGGAAGAATGGTTAAGCGCCGGCGGTCGCCGTCTTTTCGGCGGCGAGGAGACCGAACACGTGGAACTGGAATCCGTCAGGTGCCTTGAAGAACTTCATCGTGAGATTGAACTTGATGGTGTCCGAACTTTTGAACGTCATGTCGTCACGGTCGGACACCTTCGACTTCGCCGCTCCCAAGACGATAGGATTGCCGTGCTGGTCGAGACCGGCCAGCACCACTCCGTACTCGAGCGGCGTGGTCGCGTCTTTGACATGGAACGCGCCGGACTCGTCGGCCTCCACGCCGAAGTATGCTTCGGCGATGCTCTTGCGGCATTCGATGCCGGCGAACTGGATGGTCCAGTAGCCCGGTTCCGTCTCGGATACGACGACGTCGCCGTTGTGTCCCTTGATCTCGGTGGTATCACCGGGTTCTGGGTGCAGCGTGGAACCGTCCTCCGAGTTGTAGCCCACGGGACGCTTGCCCGTGGGAGGCGTCCACTGCGCCGAGGAGGGGAACGTGTACGTTTCGCCTTTCTTGAACAGGAAGAGCGCGTAATCCTTGATGAGGGCTGCGAGGTCCGCGTTGTTGCCGCTCGTGATGTAGTCATTGTCTGCCATTGCCATATGCCTTTCGTTGTTGTGTGTTCATGGCATGTGGCGGCATGCGTATTGGTCAGTCCGTGCGGACCGCGAGCAGGATGATCGCGTACATGTAGATGGGGTCAGCGTCGTCCGCTATCCGTATGGGGCCGTTGGATAGTTCGGCGGACACGATCGGGTCGATGGCCCCTTTCGAGGTGATCGTGGAGATAACGTCGTTCGCCAGATGCTGCGCGGCCGTGATATCCCCGGTCATGTCATCCCTACGCACCCACACGCTCACTCTGAGACGCACGTACTGGGTCACGGGTGACTGCGGCCCCTGCGGCTCGCCGACAACCACGCATTCCCTTATCGGGTTGTCGGGCGAGCGCAGCGAGCCGAACGTCACGTCTTGGTGCTCACGCCGCAGCAGGTCAAGGATGACGGGTTCGACGCGCCTGGGGCAGACGGGTGGATGATACACGCTCATACGCGCACCATGCCGAGCATCTGCGTGAGGACACCATGCGCCGCCTCGAACCGCGCGGGGGCCGTGGCGACCACGTTGCCGGTGTCACGGTCGTCGTTGCGGTACACAGTGACGGCACGATCCACCTCAGCCATGCCCTCCATCTGCTCCTGCACATCATCCAACAGCGTGTCGTTGTGCAGGATCTGCTGTCGAAACGCGTCGCGGTTGAGCACGACCTTGACGTTGCTCATCAGCCCTCCTTGAGTTTCACGTTGATGACGTCTCCGATATGGTTGCCATGCGTGTCGTTCCACACGGCCACCACACCGTCGACGGGCACTGTTCGCCCCCTGACGCCGATCAGATCCGTGTCGAGGATGCCGGTCGGAGCCGTGGAGCGGATGTAGATGGTGTGGTCGTACGTCACGCCCAGGGAGATCTCCGATGGGGTTTCCGGGACGGTGACGGGGGCGATGAGCCCCTGGAACGAATTCCAGAGTTTCACCGCGCCTTGGATGACGTTGCCGTCTTCATCCTTCTCTTCGGATCCCCGGTAGACGTCAATCGTCTCCATGGCCGACCATCCCCACCGTGAACGCCCGGCCCTGGGAGATGCCGAGGTCCCTGAGCTCCTCCGCCGTGAGGTAGAGGTTGCCGTCGGGATTGGACCACGTATATCCATCCGTGAACGGGCCGGCCGTGGTGCTTGACTGGCTCGCTCCCTCCGGCATGCCGGTGGAGGACTGCTGCATCGACCGTTTGACCATCGAGCAGCATATCCGGGTCAGGGTCCGTGCGTTCGCGGCGCACCAGTTCTCGTCGTCGGCTTGACTCACACGGTTGCGTATCTTGTCGCTGGCGTCGGCGAGCAGCACTTCAGCGGTGGTTGTTTCCGCATCGCTGAGCTTTCGCCAACGGTCGGAAAGATCCTGCGCTGTGGCGAACGAGTCAGACATGGTCAGACCTCTTCGATGTGCTGCCGGCCGGTGTCGAGGTTGCGTGTGATGCGAAACCGTACTCCGTCGGGGCGGGTCGCTTCGTAGATTTCGGTGCGTCCCGTTCCAACGTCGACGGGGTCCACTGCGGAGGATGTCTCCTCTTCAACCGACGTATCCGTGGGCCCCTCTTCCGCAATTTCGTTGGGTTCGGGTGTCGCCTGTGGTTTTGCGCTAGTCATTGATGATTCCCTTCAGTCGGGCCGCGGCCTTGCCGCCGAACACGGCGAGACCGCAGTAGAACTCGATGCGCGTGCGGTACACGGGCTTCTCCTGCAATTCGCCGAGATCCTCGGTGGTGACCCCGCCGTTGGTCAATCCGGTGACTGCCTGGTCACCCTCGGTTTCGCCGAACCGTACGGCGTAGAGGGATGTGGTGTTGCTTGCGGTACCTTCCGTCTCGGTTACCGTCAGGATCTGACTTCCGTCGGGATTCTGTCCCGCCTCGAGAATCGGGATGCCGTTCCACTGAATGCTCCGCTTTCCGGCGATATCCTCCTCGAGGACCGCATCGAGGCTCACATGCCGCAGAGCCGACCCGATCTTTCGGATCACCGCGGAGTTCGCGTAGATGGCCCCGTTCGTGCCGTTGATGCCCGGTACGGCGGCGAGCAGGTTATCGAGCGAGTCGAGGAAGGTATGGATGTCGGTATTGGAGGTCCCGACGATCGGGATGCCGTTCGGCCCGGCTTCGACGACCTGATTGCCGATGAGTCGCTTCCTCAGACCGTCGAATCCCTTCGGGTCGACGGCGACATCGCCGTTGAAGAACGCATCCTGGAACTTGTAGCTCAGAGCCTTGGTCTTCAGTGCGGTCTGTTCGGCGCGCTGGTCGTTGAGATTGCTGCGGGTCTTCTGGATGAACCGATCTACATCGGCGTCGCCTCCGAGGATCTTGAGCGTTTCGCTTTTCTGGTTCACGGTGCCGGTGGATTCGCTGTACGCCTCATTGACACCGCGGAATGCTACGCCAGGGAGGGTTGCCTCCTCGTTGTACGCGTAAGCGTTGCCCTCGATGTCCATGAAGGGCAGTCGGTCGAGGATCGGGCTATTTTGGACGAACGTCTCGAGCACGCCCCGGGTGAGGGTGTCCTCCGAGAGTTTCGCCGATTCGTCTAGTGTGAGTGCCATTTTCAGCCTTTCTTTACTTCTCCGCGTACGCTTGGGAGAGCAGTTGTTTCGCCGTTGTCACGGTGTCGTTCCCACGGTTCGTCGGTACGGCAAGGGGTCGCCCCTGCTTTTTCTGGTTGTCGGTTTTCTGTTTTCCGATGATCTCCTGGATGGTCTTGGCGTTGGCGGCGAGTGTCTTGCCATCACCGGAGAGCATGGATACGACCTTCCGGTCGAGCCCTGTCTCTTCGCAGATCGAATCCACGAGTTTGCCGTGTTCCGCAGCCGCCTTGAGCGCATCCCGTTCCTCTTCGGCCTTCGCCAAACGGTCCTGGAGTTTCTGCGCTTCGGTTTTTGCGGCTTCCTGGGCTTCGTCGTACTTCACGGCTTTGGCCTTGAGATCCGCGTAATCCGAGTATTTGGATTCGATTTCGGCAGCACGCTTGGACAACGCGCGACTGAAATCCTTGGATTCATCGGATTTCTTCTCGTCCGGCTGCTTATCCGGATCCTGCTGACCGGCGTCGCCGCCGCCGGCTGTCGAATCCGTTGTGACCACCGTGCGGATATGGTTGCGGAACTTGAACATTGGTTCTCCTTGATTGTCGGACGCGTGATTAACAACGCTGCACGCGGGTCAGCGAAATGTTGAGGTCAGGAGTCGGTATCGACCCCGTCCTTGACCTGTTGGGGGAAGAGCCGGCGGAGTCTTTCGAGTGACTTCCGGTAGTCACCGCCATCTGAGTTGGCCCGATGCCACATATCTGCGTATTGGCTTTGGTCGTAGCCGATGAGCGTCTGTCTGCCCCAGCTCGGGACGATGTCGCAGTCGCAATGGGTGTGGAAAGCGTTGTGCAGCCCGGCGGACTCATCGCTGAGATACACGAAACCTCGCGAAGCGAGCATGAGACAGAACGCGCATGTGACCGCACCTCGGGGCACTCTCGCCCATCGCGGATGGGTGGGGTCGGTCCGCAGGTTGCGCTGCATGGTCAACCTCGAACCGGCTGAGATCATATCCGCTATGAACTGCTGCGCGTCATCGAGGTCGTCGAAGGATGGCCACAGGTCGGCGATGGTCTTTCCCGCCCGTGATTTTCCTGCCTGAACCTCCTGATACGTCAGACCGGCGTAATCGGAATCGTTGAATCCGCCCTGCACCTGCCAGAGCATGCGATCCGGATCGATGAGATCGAAGTGGTCGAATTCGGGCATATCCCTGATCCCGTATTCGCTCCAGAGGGACCGAATGTCGTCGTAGTAGTCGTTGGCGAGCTGGGAGGAGTCACGTGCATACTCTTCGACGAGTTCCCGGACATCGAGGGGATGGCGTTGGAGTACGGTTTCCATCTCATCGGTGGCCGCGTCCCTGAGGTTGCCGAGATTGGCCTGGTAGTTTTTATGCGCTTTGTCCAGCAGTCGCTGCAGTTCCCGCTGCCGCGCCTCCGGTATCCCGTTGTCCTTCATGTGTCGCCTCGCTTGCAGGTGCCGGCATCTTCAACTGCGCTATGCGGTCCCGGGACCGCGCGTTCTGCTGCTCCATGCGCAGGGTCCGGCGTTGTCGATCGCTCAGGTCGAGCATGTCGTACGTGACGTCGCTGTCCGCGGGAAGGATCCCGGCGGACACGAGTTTCACAGCGGCGTCCGCGGCGGCTGCGCGACTTGGAGTGGAGGGGTTCCTCCATTGGCAGGAGACCGCTTGCACGGTGCCATCGCTCCCTGCCATGGTCTGGGCGCGTTCGATGATGCGTCCCCATGCCCGGCCGAACCATCCCTGACATTGTTCGGCGGCGAGACAAAGTTCCTTGGCTGACTTGTCTATCGCCTCGGCGCTCGAGGGATTGTCGGTGAGCACTCCCATCTCGTCGGGAGGAAGGGATGTGGCCGAAGCGAACATCGTCGCCGTCTGCCGCAACTGGGCGGAATGTGGTTCGAAGCTGTACTGTTGGAATTGGCCGACTTCCGGTTTCTCCCCGTTCTTATCGGTTGGCAGGGCGAGGACCTGGTCGAGCATGATCTTCCATTTGGGGATCATGTTTCCAGAGTCGTCCTTGAACATGTCCTCACTGACCCCGAGGAAATATCTGGGCGGTACGGAATACAGCTCCGCTTGCATCTCACTTCGCAGGAACGTCCTGACCGCGCTATCGGTCAGGCTCATGACCGCGCGGCTGATTCTGCTTCTCCCGAACGGTCTTTTCGAGTCAGGCCTGTACGCGAGCAGTTCGCAGGGGATGCGTCCGTTGTTCGACGCCCTGGAATACACCTGGTACCCGGGGTTGGACGGCACGATGCTCACGGTCTGCGAGTAGGTCATGAGGTAGATGCCAGTGATGGCTCTGCCGTCATCGGTCACATCGAAGAGCAGGGCATCCTGCAACCCATGCCTGCGCTTGTCCCATTCTCCGGTCGCGGTGTCCGCGGTGAACTCCTGAATGATGACGTCCGATTCGCCGGACTCGGTATCCCCGGCCAAGGCCGCGAGGAAGCTGCAGGAGTGCACAAGTGCGTCAGTGTGCGCGGAGGCTGCGGTGTTCTTCAGATCGTTGGCGTCCATGATGTCCGTTACCCGCGAGCTGAGTTCGGAACCATCGTTTGTCGTGACCCCGTCGAGGACGACTCGGTTGGCGAGCGCCTGGATGGCTTTTTCTGGCCATCCGACGACGATTTCGATGTCCTTGGCGATTGGCGGTAGGGAGTATCCGATGTCCTTGAGGGCGTTTCTTCCGTCGTAGTATTGGGTTCTTATCCGGTTTCTGGAGCGTTTTCTGAGGAGTCGTGCGAGCAGTCGGCGGTAGAGGTTGGTCTCGTCGGTGGTGAGTCCGGAGATCGTTTGGGGGAATGTGATCATGGTAGTTGGATCATCCTCTGCTTTCTGTTCGGATCTCTTTTGGTGATGAATGTGCCGTACAGGGCGAGAGTGCAGGCGACGAGTGGGCTGATGTCGATGTCGGTGCCGAGTTTGTTCCAGCCGATCGCGCCGGAGGTGCCGATGTTTCTGGTGGTCGCGTTGGCGGCGGCGATGTCGAGGGCTGGTTGAGCTCCTTCGGACAGGTGGGTGAGGGTGCCGTCGCGGAGCATGTCCTGGAATCGTCCGCAGGCGCGGCCCATGTCGGCGGCGTTGGTGGTGATGACCTTCACGTGCCGTTTTTTCAGGTCGGGCAGGAGCGCCATGGCGGGGGACTGGTTGTCGATGACCACGGCCGCGGTACGGGGCCAGCGTTCCGTGATCCAATCCACGGCCCAGGCTGAACCGTTGGATTGGGTCGACTCGAACCGGCGTAGTTCGATGTGCGCCGTATCATCGGGGTGTTTGATGCATCCGCCGATGGCGAGGGAGCTGCGGTCCGGTGGCATGTCGATCGCGTAGCCGATCAGACCATTGGTGTCGGGTCGGTCAACGGCCGCCCGTTTCCACCGTTTGGTGTCTATGGCCGACGCGGTCACGGTGTTGTCCCAGATGCCCAATCCTTCACGACGGAAGGAGTCCGGGCCGAGCTGACGCAGCAGACGCAGTATCGATGAGGTCGGAGTCCGATGCGGGTAGCTGGGGTTCGCTTTCCTCCATGCCTCCCGGTCCTCGATGTCGGCGTCCCGTTCGGCGGCGAACTCGACGTATATCTTGTCGTCGTCCGACCCGCTCAGCGCCTCGCTCCGACGAGTGGAGAACACGTCCGAGGGGTCCGATGGCTTCGGGGGCGTGCCCAGCATGATCGCCAGACCGTTGGATGCGGTGTTCATCGCGGGGATCATGTCGTCGAGCGCGTTTTCCGTGAGGATCTGCGCCTCGTCGAATATCTCGATGTCGACGTCATCGAAGCCTCGTCCGAAACCGCGTTCGCGGGCACCGAACATGATCCGGGAACCGTTCGTGAACACGATTTCCTGTTGGCCGTTCGCGCTTCTCACGTCGGCGATGTAGCGTCTGATGCCTTTGCGGTTGCTCATGCCTTTCATGAACGCGAATGTTTCGTCCGAGGTGCGGCTTCTGTGCGCGGTCCACAGTGTCTTGAGGTTCGGTGTAAGGATGCTGAGCATGAAGATCATCGTGCCGATGAGGAACGTCTTGCCCGCTTGCCGGCAGATGCTGATCAGAATGCCGCCGACGGTCGCGGCGTAGGATCCGTCGCGTCGTTTGCCCAGCATGACCATGCCGAGCCCGTCCTGCCAGCGGTCGTATTCGATGCCGCACAGGCGTCTGGCCAATGCCCTTACCCTGGGCCAATCCGATGAGACGATGCCGGACGGCACCACGAGTCGTCGGGCGGCCTCAGATAGTTTCGGGGTCGAAGGCGTCATCAACAACCTCCGTCAGGCTCACTGTCTCGGGCGTCCCGTCGTCTCCGGTCAGGGACTCCAGTTCCTTCGTCACCGTCAGCAGCTGTTTGGACAACGCCGAGAGACTGGTCGACGGCGTCCGTGGATCGAACATCGCGGTCTGGAGCCGGTGCTGGGTGCGTTTGAGTAGCACGTCATAAGGTTCCGACTCCGGTTCTGTTTGGACCGTGTTTTTTTTACATGGCTCGTGATGTGCGGTCCTTCGTTTCCTGGACTCCGTTGTCTTCGGCGGTCGCTTTGCCGGAGTCTCATCCTGCGCCTTCTTCTCGCGACGCCAGGCGCGCAGCCGGCATTTCGACGAGCAGTACTTCTGCGGCTTCCCGTGCCGGGCGGCGTCGGGTATCCGGGCCCCACATTCTGCACACCTCAAGGCCGATCACCTCCGAAACGTTTCAAGCAGTTCCAACCGTCTGAAACCCAGTCGCCGCAGTCCTTTCATGGGAATGGAAACGTTTCAGAAAGAGAGGGAAGAATACCGTGAAACGTTTCCAGCACGCGGGGAGAGAACAGCACTGCACCCGAGGCGGCTATAAATCGGGTGACGGGGGTCACCTACCCAGGGTTACCAGTCGCCGCTCGTCGACAATGGCAGCGAAGTCGGTCTGATGTTGTCAGCGTGACCGGTGGAGTTGAGCTGACTAATGCGTTGTCGTGCCCATTCGACGGTGTGGTTCGACCTGATGCGGTTGCACCAGCGGTGGGCCAGGAAGCAGTTGCTGAAGTCGTATGGCGAGCCGCCTCGGCTGACCGGGATCTTCTCGTCTACCTCGGGGCTGCCGGGAAGACCTGCAGGAAGGGACTTGTCAACGGGTTGGCCACACAGCCAGCACACGTCGTAGGCCGCACGCACACGAGCTGTTACCTTGTCCCTGCGCCAGCCATTGGCACGGCGGTTGTTCTTTCGTGACATGTCACAACCATCTTGAATGTAACAATATTAGTTGGAATGATTCAATCCAAAGAAAGAGCGCTCGTACATGTGCAGTGAATCCCTGCTCTCTGGATGGACATATTCCTTTGGAACGTCGCAGTAATGCCAGAAAAGATAATCCCAGCCAGCTTTTTGTACTGGCTGATGAAAGTACATATCCGGCATGAATAGGTGGTCGAGTCCATCTTGCTTTGGTGGGTAATGATAGGCTGGGGTGAAATCTGATACAAGTAGTACTGATGTAAATTCAGGGAACTGCTGTTTATAGTCTCTTAGACTATGCTGCTTCAAAATTCTGAGGAATTGATTGCTGAGTTCTTCAATGATGTCGTCATCGACAATAGCATCGAGTTGTGCACTATGCACTAGAGGCAGTTGCTTCCGCTGTTCCTTGTTGCGAATTAGCTCAGTAGTTATTTTCCCGTCAGCTTCAAATCCTGACTGCAAATTAAGGCTGAACTCTTCTAAGAAAATTTGCTTTTCTGGATATATGATATCTGGGCGTGAATCTGTGTTATCTATGCACCCATCTTTTAGTTCCTGAAACATTTCATATAAAGATTCGGCAGTAGAACGCTCAGCCAACGGGTAGAGCTTAATATCCTCCGGTTGCCCCTGTAATGCGATCGAGAGATGGCGGAAAGCATCATCTGGCATTATTCCACCCTTGCTTTACGTTGCTGTCGCAGTTCACGCCGTTTCTGAATAGCGATGGGTTGCTGATAGACGTAATCAAGCAGAGTATCAAGGAAACCGAGGATGTCTGAAGCATCACTCTCAACCACTGGAGTTCCTAGATCCCCATGCGCCATATCATTGCCGAGAAATCGGATCTCGTGGGCTTCGTCCTTAAGCTGGTCGGTGATGATGTTTTGTTCGGCCATTGTGTCAATTTTGGCTTTTAGATTGCCGCTTGACACGCCCTTGTCTTTGGCTATAGCCTCAACGGTCGTCCTTGCCAGTAGGACCGCGGCTCGATTGGCGTTGATCGAGAAGCACGCATAGGCTTCGGAAGCAGCGGAGGCAATGTCTGTGGGCACGTCTTCATACTCCTTCCACTTCGATTTCTCCGGGAGCCAGTCCATTTCGGAAACCGAGTCCTCATTGTTGGTGAAGTCATATTCTGCCGAAGTGGGCGGGTTGGCGTTATTTCTTCGAGCTATCACTACGTTTGGGTAACCGCATGAATCACAGCGGCAGAAAGCCACTATTCGGCAACGTCCGTCAACCGTGTACGCCGCCTTCTCCTGCGTCATATGCGCGTCGTGTTGGCAGTGCCAGCAGATTCTATTAGCCATAGAATCATCTTACGTCCACGAAGGGCCCGGGATTGCTCCCGGACCCTGCTTATGGAATTCTTCAAACTATAGACAGTATGGCGGCCACAGTTGAATGTTGCAAATATTGGCCACACCCACCACTCACGACTCTGCCTCCTCGGTATCATCGGCCTCTGGAGGATCTTTCGGTTTTGAAAGTTGATGCTTTATCCATATGGCGCCGGTTTCTATCACAGCCATACCTGCCGCGCCCACGCCTATCAGTACTGCGACAAATTGTTTTGGGCCGCCGAATGAAGACGCGGCTTTTGCCAGCTTCGCATATTTCCAATCTGCAGACATCCTGCCTCCATTTTTCACCATATTTGTATAAGGAATATCAATTCACCATTGTACGTTGACAAAGTTACTAAACGTTTCTTGTACTTGCCTTCCAGATGTCCCATACCCGGTAGATGGGGGATTTGCGGTCCATGCTGATTGGGGTCACGATGCCGCGCCGTCGCCATTCATTGATGGTCTTGCGCTTAACATCGATGCCGGTGGTCTTCAGGAGTTTGGAGATGGCGGCTGCCGTGCCTTGTGCGTGGTCTCCCGATGCGAGGGCGCAGGTGAGCAGGTGCTGCTCCTGCACATCCCTGACTTTGAGAGTCTGCCCGCATTTGCAGACGATCCACTGGCCGGCTATCTCGGTGTCCGTACACCATAGGTCGCGCTCGCATGATGGGCATGTGCCGATGAGTCGCTTGTCCTCGGGCGGGGTCAATTGCATGGCGAGCTTGTGCTCGTACCGTCTGGTGATGCTGGTGATGCTGGCGGCGTCGCGACGCTGCAGCAATGCGGGTGCGCGCCGGCTGGCGGCGGTGAGGATGCTTTCAGCGGGCATATGACGGTTGTACCGCAATGTCAGGGCCTTACCGAGCATGCCGGCGAATCGGATGATGTCGGTCTGCAGCTGATAGGCGCTCATATTCAGCGGTATGGGGGCCACGCTTCTGTTGCCGCCTCCGTGCTGGCGGGCCGTGACCGATGCCTTTCTGGCGGCTATCAATCGCAGTTCCGGCAGTCCCGTGGCCAGTGACCGCAGGTTGTTGGTGAATGCGGTGGTGCAGTTGTGGCAGTAGTCGATGCCGGGCGTCTGTGCGCCGCATTGCTTGCATTGGGTCACTTGGATGGGTCCTTTCCGATGAGATTGTCGAGGTAGTACCGGTAGAGGTGCATGCTGTCGGCCAGGCAGTGCATTACTCGGTGGTCCGTGGTGCGCTCGGGCCGGTGCTCGTATGTGTCGGGGTACAGGTGTCTGGCGATCTCGTCGAGTGTGCTCACATCCAGCATCCGGTGTTCGACCCCGGCGAGCGCTGGGCGTGTATACGGGTGTGGGAGGTTTTCGATGAATGATCGGTCGAAGTGCACGGAGGAGCCGGCGAGGATGATCCTGCCGTCGGTTTTCGTGCGGAGCCATGAGGTCCATTCGATGATGTAGGTGGTGAGGTCGGTCTCTCGGACTATGGATTTGTTGGATTCGTCGATCAGCCCGTTGTCCGTGTGCATTTGCAGTGGTATCGCCTCCATGCGTCGCATGACCATGACATCCGGTCGCGCGACCACGTGCAGGTCGTTCACGCCGGAGATCGGTTCCAGATTCCAGTCGGTGGCCTTCATGCCCAGTTCGAGGATCGAATGAAGTTCGGGATCCAATCCCGTGGTCTCGATATCCGTCCATATCAGCACGTCCTGCGAGCGCTGGTTTGGTTTCGTGTTGGTCATATCAGTGTTCCTTGTTCCATGTAGTTGCTTCCCTGGTCGCCGTAGTCGCTGTCGTCGAGGGTCCATTCGTGCCACCCGTGGTCGTCGAGTTCGCTGACGGTGGTGTACCCGCAGGTCATGCACCGGTAGAGCACGAGCCTGCGCGGGCCGGGGCACATGACCCGGCCGCTTATCATGCGCGGCAGGATCTTCGTGTGGCATTGACGGCAGCCACGCCATCCGAGCCGGCTTGCTCCTCCGCCGAAGGTGAAATCGCCCACCGGCGTCCACCCGACGTCCAAATCCCAGACGATGGGATGCCCGTCCCATTTGACGGGGAGTGCATGCCTGCTCATGCTTCCTCCGTCATGGCGAGCGCCGCTGAAGCGGTGATTCTTCTTGCTAGTTCCATGGCTGTGGTGGCGGGCATGGCGATGACCGTCTGCCTGCCGGACTGGTCCACTGTGATTCTCACCCGGTCGGGCTGGTGTTCGACGGTGAGGTCGGCTTCGCCGCGTGTGGTGGTCATTGCGCATCATCCCAATCACACGACAACCCACCCTGCTGGCCGTTGCTGTACACGGCACACAACACCTTCCCGTCATCGGGACGTTTCAACGTCACAAACGAAACCTGTGTATCCTGCTCTTGCCTTTCCTGGCTACCAGCGACACCACCGCACCCCGAAAGCATTGCCATCATCACAACCACCGCGATCAATGCGCTACGTCCCTTCATGCTTCCCTCCCAACCGCCACGGCGCTCGCATCCTCAACCACGAATCGGATACGATGCAAGCCTTTGACGCCCGTGGTTCCTTGCTCTCTGCGGAAGTCCGGCCCCAGCACATGCGCGGAATCATCGTCCAGCCACAATCCCGCCCACGTGAACCCGTCGATGATGGGTTTCGCCGTGGGACCCGCATTCGTGGGGTCGGCCCGGTTGTTCGATGGATACTGCACGTAGGCCGTCACATGCGCCTTCGCCATATGCACGCCGCGCGCGCCGTTGAGGCACCGCAGGTAGCCGAGCTCCTTCAACGCTCTGCGCTTCCTGCTTAATGCCCAGTGGGAGCCGTGTGGCCCGTTTTCGGTGACCCAGTGGGCTGGTGGTACATCGACCGTCAATTCAATCCTCATTCCGACACCGCCTTTTCAAGCACCGCTTCGGTCGGGTTCGCGGTACGGCCAGCGGAGTATTCCTCGCAGTCAAAGCGGTAGCGCGAGCGCAGCCGTTTTTCCACGAGCTCGCTCAGCATGGTGGTAATATCACTGCGCGTCATTCCATCACCACCTTCCGTGCTGCTTCGAGCACTGTTCTTGTTTTTGATCTGTACATGTCGCGCGTCTGTATGCTCAATTTTTCCCAAGCGTCGGTGTACTCGGCTTCCGTCGGGGGCAGGCCCACCGCGTTGACCTCGGTTTTCCACAGCGCGTAAGCGGCCTCCTCCACCTCCAAGGTGCTTATTCCGGCCGTGCGACCGGCGACATACCCCTCAGCCCTGAGACTGCATCTCCTGCGGGTAATCCGGCACAGACTCGGCATGCCCGTCATGACGCTCGATATGGGAGGAACCGACATACCGTGATTGCGCCCACTCTTCGGCTTCATACGTTGCGATACTCATTGCTTCCCCCTGTCTTCTGCGACGGCCTTGAGCGCGATGCTCATGGCACCGACACCATCACCCTCATATTTCATGATGGATGACTCATATGCGCCCTCTGCGATAGCAAGTTCATCGTCGGTGAGTGTGAGTGCCTTGTCTCTGACCTCAGTATCATGAGCAGCAAGCCAACGGTCGAATGCGGCGATCTTCAACCTCTTCCATTCACCTATCGACATCGTTCGCGCGTCAAAACCTATGTCCTCCTCGTCGGGCATATAGTCATCAATTACCTGTTGATCTGTCGGTTCGTATTCCTGTGCCATGATTCCTCCTCTTCTAAATCGACTGCGATTGAGTAGCAACGTGCGTTTTTGAAACCGACCTTTTCCAGTGCTTCGGTCACGAATGCCATGGAAATATCCCCGGTGTCTTCGGTTGTGAAAGAAATATCCAGCTGTGTCATGATTCCTCCGTCGGTTGTTCATATGGTGTCCAATTACCGTCGTTATCCAGGAGCACCCATCCGTGTTGTGCGGTGAGGATGGGGACGGTCTCCGGTTGGTCGTCGTAACCGCTCACCAACCAGCCGTTGGCCATGGCCTCCCGTGGGTGTTTGTGGATCCACCCATGGCATCCCGTACTGCCTGATCCGCACACGTCGATGACATTGCTCGTCTCATGCAATCCGGAGAAGGGATGTGAGCGCATGTGCCGGTGGTGGCGGCTGAACGTCAGCACCAAGTACAGGCTTTTGCCGCAGCACACGCAGCGGCATTCATCCCGGGCGTCCACCAGGTCACAGGTCCGCCGTGTGGGCTGGCTCATGCTTTCACCTCGATGCTGCTGAAGAGCAGGTCGTTCAGGTGCATGCTCCCGTCGGGAGTCTGATAGATGACGGCAGCGAGATCATCCCCATCCTTGAGCAGGTGAGGAGACATGATGCGTAACGTGCCCTCGAGTACGCCCCCACTCCTGGTAGCAGCCCGGAACCGGTGACCATCAAGATCCTCGGGACGCTTATCCATCCAATTCATGCGACCGCCTCCGTCTCATCCATGGCCAACCCCAATACGGTGAGCGCCTCCTCGGGTGTCTTACCGGCGTTGAGTAGTTCAGCTGCCCGCTGAGCCAACAGGTCCGGGCCTGCGGTGGCCTCCTCTCTGTGCAGCAGATCAAGGACATGCCGGCACTTCCACGTGTGATGACACGTCTTCGCCGGCGCAGGGATGTCCGGCAGCGGGGCGAAGCCTGGCACCTGGCGCGAGTCACGCAGACTCCTCGCCCGCTTGTTAATCCACTGGCTGAACGCAGCGTCAAGATTCCGATAACCGTAATGGTCAACACCCTTCGCCTGGAGACTCAGCCTGAACTCCGTGCCCAGGTCAGTGACGTCCACCAGCGGGTATCCACGCTCCGACAAGTCGCGGGCCGATGCGAAATGCTCCCGCTTCGGCTCCCAATTCACGACATCATCCTGCGAGAGAGTGGAGTCTTTCTCTTCTCTCTCTTTATTTGTATTTGTATTTGTATTTGCCTGCGTTACATCAGCGTTACGTAACGCGTTATGTGACACATCGCGTAACGCGTTACCATCGTTCCCACTTCCCCGGTGTCTACCGCGCCATTCCGCCTGTCTCCGAGCATTCGCGGCCCGTGAATCCTCAATATCCTGACGGCTGTTCTGCATCTTCAAATAGTCATGCACATACACGTCATCACCTCGTTTTTCCCACAAATTCAGCTCGATCATGCGCCGCTCCTGAGCCGATTTCACACATAAAATCTTCCGAATCGCGTATTGAGTGAGCATCCCATCGGTTAATTTGTCCGAGCAAAAGCTAATCGAGAACACCCAAAGAGCGAACTCACGTGGGTGCCGTTCGGCAATACGACGCATTTTCTCATTGCTCCACAACCCGTTATCCAACTGCGCATACCCGGTCATACCGACCCCTTTAACCTGTCCGAACGCCACCGCAGGTGATTGGGCGACATCCCCGTTGTCTTCGCCTGCCGGCACTGATTGATGTACTCCGTGTCAGCGAGCGCCAGGCTTATGATTTCTTGTTGTTCTTGGCTGACTGGTTGCCGGGTGACGTGGAATGCTTGTCTGTTGCTGTCGGGTTTGGTGGCCAGTATGCGTGGCCCTGAGGGTAGTTTCATGATTCCTCCTCTTGGTATTTGCCGTTGAGTGCTGCCTGTTCCTCATCGCTGATGGGGTTGGACGGGTGCGGGTGCAGGTCGATGACCGGTATGCTCACGATGTCGCTCACTTCGCACCACCCACATACTTCACGAGCACGCTGTACGACCCGTTCTCCACGAGGAGACGCGCGTCGAACGTGTGGGCTGGTTTGAACGCTGCGAACTCGCCTTTGATCACACGCAACCGGACCTTGACTGCCTGCTGACGCGTCAACCCCTTGTCGATACGGGCCACGCGACCCGCGAACTCACGCAAGGCACGGGCCTCGCGATAGAACTTCCCGCCATGCTCGGCCAACGGTATTTCAGCGCCATTCGGCCACTGCTCGCCATACCAGGTCAACTCCTTCGCCGTCTCCAACGCGCGCTCGGGTTCCACCGACACGTCCGTCTTCGACTCGGCGAGCGCCCGTTCCACCGGTTTCGCGATGACCGGGGTGTTCTCTTTGACCATGCGTTTCTTCCACCTGGTCACCGCACGTTTCTCACCGGGACTCAACTCGAATTCCGGTAGTGTGGCCAGGTCGGCGAGTTCGCTGTCCGTGTACTTCGATTGTGATGTACCCATATTCGTATTCCCTCCTAGAATTCGGCCGGCTGGTTGAACGGGTCCGATGGGTCATCCTCGGGTATCCCGAAGCCCTGGCCATTGCCGTTATGTGACGACGTCTGCGGCGCGGTGCTCATAGCACCGTGGTTATTTGACTGGATGCGCGTGACCTGCGACGTCGCACGTTTCAGCGAGGCGCCGATGTCATCGACCGTCATCTCGATCACCGTCCGGGTCGACCCGTCCTGCACCTGATACGACCGCTGGGAGATACGACCAGTCGCGACCACCGCCATGCCCTTCGACAGGGATGATGCGATATGATCCGCCAGGTCACGCCACGCACTGCAACGCATGAACGTCGCCGACCCGTCCTCCCACTGCGAGGTGCTGCGGTTGAAACTCCGCGTCGTGTGGGCGATCGTGAAATTCACCACCGACATGCCCTTCGACGTCGTGCGCAGCTCCGGGTCCGCCGTCAGGTTCCCCGTCATCGTCATCGTCAACTCATCGCTCATCTGCTGTCTCCCTCATGTGTCTTTAACCATCTCGTATAGCTGCCGCGGCTCATCACCATGCGCCGGTACCTGCAGACCTCCAGCTGCTTGGCCGCCAGCTCCTGCGACAGGCTCCGGCACGTGCGCGCGAGCCGGTTCACCGTGCCCTGGACCTCATCGAGGTAGTCATCGACTTCACCCATGTCGTAACCCTCACGCAGACGATGCGTCGTGAAGGTCTTGTCGCGTATATCGTTGGGAGTGAGCAGGCTCACGGGTTTGACGATCGCCTTCGGGCTTCGCGCCACGGCTCGCCATATCTCCGTGTCGATGCCGGCGGGACGCGGTTTCCTGCGGAACGGGTTTCGTATTCTCATTTGGTGTGCTCCCTGTCCGAGAGAATGCCGGACACGGCGATTCCGGCCATCAGACCGATGAACGGGCCCATCGCGAAGATGCCGTTGGCGAGGGCGAACACCCACCAGAACAGGCTGATGATGATAAGGACGGCCAGCACGGCCATGACGATGACGTGGATCCATTCGATGAGACTCATCGCGGTTCCCCCGTCCCCTGCCGAGCGCTGGCCCGGATGTACCGGTTGACGTCGCGCTGGTCGTAGCGCACACTGTGACCGAATTTGTGATATTGCAGGTTCAGCCCGAGATAACGCCACTGCGCCAGCGTCCCGACGCTGATACCCAGCCGTTCGGCCACCTGCTTCGGCGTGAGGAACGTATCCGTGGTCATTTCGCCAACTCCAGTCGTTTGATGGCGTTCGCGCCGAGGAACTTGTTAGTCAGGTAGATCTGACCCTTCGGGGTCACCAGTGGTGTCTTGCTTACCGTCGTGTAGCCACTCGAATGGGTTATCGTGGTCTCCTTGACGAAGAAGAGTTTGAGCTCCATCGAGCGCTGGGTGGGCATGTTGTAGTCGCGGCCGTTGCGGCTGATGAGATACCCATTCTGGCGAAGCCATTGGAAGAAACGGTTCGCTCCCATGTTCTCCACGCCATTCTGCCGGAGGATTTTCGCCATCTCGCCGATCAGGATGTTGCTGTTGGAAGCGGCCACCGAATCGGCGAACAGAACCTTGGGAGCTTGTGCAACGAGTTGCGCCTTTTGCTCTTCGACCTTGCTGTTCAGCCACCTCATGGAAGCGAGCGCCATCTGCTCCGGCGTCATGCTCTCCTGGCCGGCCATGTAACCACCGTGCCGGCGAATCGAGGGAAGCACCTCGTGGGTGACCCAACGTTGGAATTCCTTTGCCTCCGGCTTGTCACTGCGAAGGATGATCTTGTACAGACCGGCTTCGTTGACGATGTTGGCTTCGGTGTTCAACCCACGCCCTAACTCTGAGTTAGGGCCTAAATCGAACTTGGCGATTTCGTCATCGTCCAGACGTGCGGCGACCTTCGATGGGTTGCTTAGATCAAGTGCGTCGCAGACGTCCTTGAGCACCCACCATGTCAGGCCCGTTTCATAGGTGATGGTCCGTACCGGTGTACCCTTGAAATCGAAGGGTTTGATTAGACTGTTCATTACTGACCTTTCATCTGAGCCCCGGTGCAACGGGGCTTTATATTTATGGGAAAATCTGAGTATGGATACTGGAATTCAAATCGGCGATGTGGCTACATGGATTGCTGCTTGCGTCGCGTTCGTATCAGCCGTCTATTCTGTTTGGTGGCCCATGCGAAACAAGCCAGAGGCAAGTTGGTACATCATGAAAACCGACGGACCTTCAAGCCCTGCCAGACTCGCGGGGTTATTCGGGTGGCACACACACGATGGGAAAACCGATCCCGATGAAGTGCTTATACTCCACAACGATGGCGATGGCCCGGCTTTCAACGTCGATTTAGATGCGATTGGTGCTGACGTGAGGATCATCCAGCAAACCGAAAATTCACAGGGCCAGAGCATCATTATGGAATCTCCAAATATTCATCTGGTGCAACCAGGGGATACTTTCCGTGCTGTTCTTTGGTATGAGGAGTCAGATAGAACCGCCCTCTGTATACACTGGACGCTTCAGCCAACGAGACTCGGCAAACGCGTATACCATCAGATGCCTCTCAAAGGGGAGTTTGAGGATCAACCGAGACGCCCGATTCCAGAACCGCGGGACCACGCCCCAAATCTGACTTGGTACAGGATTTCTCACTCAAAGATGGCTTCGTGGATACGTAAGCGGTTCCCACCTCTACGGAGCGATAACCCCAAATCGCAAAAACAAGATCCTCAATGAGCGGACGTGCCGCAATTCCGGCAGAAAACGCAGCAGAAATAGCAAGAAACCAAATCATGCCGCACGCACCTGAGTGGGAGCGAAGGCCCGATGGATCTGTTGACCAAATGTTGCTGACTGGAAGAGCGACTCCAGTGAAATGCCAAGACTCTTTGCGATGATGGAAAGGTCATTGGTATCGAAGGGCTTTTCATAACGGAACCGCTCATAGATGTAATTACGATCGCGGCCGATATCCTGCGCAAGCCGCTTACCACTCACGCCGACTCTCGCTGCCTCAGCCTTGACCGCATCGGCGATTGCGATGCTCTGCTCATCAAGCTTTGTTTGTTTGATCATGGTTCAAACTGTACGTAATTACGGAGCATATGTCAACTCAAATACGTACTACGGCGTGTCGTAGTACGTAAATGGCGTACATTGTAGGCATGGGCAGAAAAGGAATGAACACATCAGATGAGTTTTCAAACGAAGTGGCACGGGAAATCCAGAGTGCTATAGAGGCTGCGGGAATATCGAACGCTGAAGTGATGCGTCGTACACACATATCGCAAGATTATTTCTACTCGCGTATGCGAGGGGAAAAGCCATTTAACACAAACGACGTAAGCAGAATTGCCGAAGCAATAGGTGCCAACGCCTTCGCAATACTCATTAAAGCAGCTGAACAAAGTGACTTAGGTCTTGCTGCCTCGTATAACGAGGATCGTGATATTGAGGCGGAGTATGACGCCGACCAGGGCGCATGACCTACCCGTGCTGCGTGGCCTTTCCTACGGGGCCATGCGGCACGTGGTGGATAATCTTGACATCGAGGTGCGCAGCGCGATACTCCCACACGGCTACTACGGTCTCTATGACGATGTTCGAAAATTGATACTCATTCACCGGAATATGACATACACAATGAAACGGTGTACGTTGGCCCATGAGCTTATCCACTGGGTATATGGGGACAACACTTGCCGAGGCACTATGGGTGCAAGAATGGAGCATAGGACCAGACGCGAGACGGCGACACTGTTGCTGGACCCAGTAGAGTATGCGAGCGCCGAGAATATATATGAGGGCGATGCGGCCCTCATTGCGCTGGAACTGGATGTGACCGAGCAGGTGGTGAAAGACTACCAAGCCCTCGTGCTCGACAGGCGGCAGTATGTCTGAGATTATTCGGTGATATTCTTTCAGCATCGTTGTTAGGGGGAAAGAGAAGAAATGATTTTGCTGCTCATCGTTATTGCCGTCATTTTTCTCATTGGTGCAGGGGCCAAACAGAATAAAGATAAGGGCGGCAAGACCCGTAAACAGTCCATGGATGATGAAAGGCAGAATCTAATCATTCCGACTGGCGGCATTCCCAGCAGAATGCTCCCCGTGGGAAGGATAACGGTTGCGGGACCCTATTACCACGATAGAGAAATCACCACCGTCATAGGCAACCGCATGGGCGAGGTCATGCCGGCCGGACAGTGGGATCGGACGCTCGAGCTTGATGCGGAAGTCAGAAGGCAGCCGAACAACACCCATGACAGGAATGCAGTTGTAGTGACGATCAACGGTCTCATCGTTGGGTACATACCGTCTGAAAAAACCAATGAATGGCAGCAATTCTTGCAGCCGTTGGAATCCCGGGGCATGTTTGCCGTTGCGAAAGCGGCAGTATACTTTAAAAACGATGGGGGCTACCTGTTGATTCTTAAGGCAGACCCCTCTGCACCACCAACCAAAAATACATTCCCGGGTGTCGGAATTCTGGATGCGGACTGGCTTATAGCCGTCAATGGCGAAGAGAACGCCCAAGAGATACTCGCCAAATACGGTGATGAATCATGGGTATGGGCAACATTGGACACAGGCACCATACCAAAGGGAAAGTACAAGGATGCACCAACCATCTGGGCGAGTGTTGACGGCGAATCGGTGGGATATATATCGGCGACTCAATCCGAAAGATATTTCATCTACGTCAAAAGAAGACTCCCCTGCTCATGTTTGGCGCACATCAAACAAGGCCCAAAGAAATTCGAGCTTGAGCTGATGCTTCCCTCACGTAAGTAATAAGCTAGTCCTCGATCGCAGGTAATACGCGTGAGATCCTACCGCGCTATCATTCAATCAGCATTGTTACTCGAGGAAAGGAATCCCATGTTCTGCAGTCATCGTGAGGTCATAGTGGCCGGACAGAAGAAGAAGCTCTCCCTTACGAAGGGCATAGTTGGGGGTCTCGTACTCGGGCCGCTCGGAGCCGTCGCTGGTGGCGCCGGTCTCGGCAAGACCAAAACACAGTTCGTATGTAACAAATGTGGTAAGACCTTCAGCAAACTTCCCCACGGGTCAACCATCGTAGGATGAGACCACCGGCCTCGTTTCGGCGGGGCTTTTTCATATAAGGGAATCGAGGAATCATGAGGTTTGGAATGCGCACGCCGAGTCTGAAACGCTCGATCAAGGCTCGAACCACGTCGAAGTGGAAACGTCAGGCAAAGAAGACCATCATCCCCGGATACGGGAAGAAAGGCATGGGCTGGGTCAAGAACCCACGCAAAGCCGCGTACAACAAGGCCTACAGGAAGACAACGTTCAGCTTCTGGGATCTATTCAAATAACCGGATAGCGACAAGCCGTTGAAAGCCGTGTCTTTGACTGTTGCGGAATTAGATGCGTCGGGCAAGATTCTGCAAGAAACGTATCCGCAACTTGATAGTGATCTTCAGCCGGGGCAAAGCGCGGATCTCGAATATATCCTCGCCCCTGACGAGATTGCCAATACACAATCGGTAAAAGCGACGAAATTGTCCTGGATGCTTACTCAGGATGGTGATGGGTATCAAAATATCAGCGTAGACGCCCAACCAATAGCGCTGAAATGAATTAATTGACCCCGCCAATCTTTAGGGGGATGCGCGGGGCCTGATGAAACGAGAATCAATGAGACTCGATCGCTTCGCCGTCCATCATAGCAGCGAAGCAGATGGACAGGAGCAACGGCATGGCCAGCATACTCTCATATGAGACAAGCAAAGGAGTCCGGTACACGGTCCGTTACCGCAAACCCGACCATTCCCTTGCCAGAAAAAGCGGGTTTAGACGCAAGAGAGACGCCGAGGCATGGGTGGCGGAGCACGTGACCACTGCCATCCCCAAGGGACTCTACGTGGACCCGCGCCGTGGACGCATCACCATCGGCGAGCTATACATGACCTGGTACACGACGCATGAGCCGCTGTGGAAGCCATCATGGTCGCACAGGGTCTCCATCGTGTGGAACACACATGTGAAAACAGAATGGGAGCAGGTGCCGGTATCCGACGTTGATCCAGACGGGTTAAGACGATGGGTGGCTAGACTGTCATCCAAGCGCAGCGCCAGCACGACCCTCAAGGCGGTCAACATCATGCGTGGGATCCTCGACGACGCGGTCACTGACCGACGCATACCCTCGAACCCGCTGAACGGAGTTGAAGTCCCTAAACGTCACAGGAGAAAAATCAGGAGGATTTATCTTACAGCCTCACAGGTCATCGCATTCGCGGACGAATGTGCCAACGCTCAATCCATGGGCCGCGAGCGCAGGGCGTTGGTGTTGTTGTTGGGGTTTTGTGGGTTGCGTTGGGGTGAGGCTGCGGCGTTGCGTGTAGGGGATGTTGATTTTCGTGCGCATCGTGTGCGGGTTGCGTCGAGTTTGGTGCGTGTGGGTTCAGGGTATGTGCAGGGGGCTCCGAAGTCGTGGGAGACGCGGTCGGTTCCGTTGCCGCGTGTGGTGGAGTCGGCGTTGCGTGAGATCTGTGCCGGGCGGGGGAGTGTGGATCGATTGTTTTCTGATGCGTCGGGTGCGCCGATTCGTCCGCAGTCGGTGGGGGACAGGAGTAATAATCGTACGTGGTGGGTTTCGGCGTTGAAACGGTTGGGATACGCGTGGGATGATATGCCATCACCGCATGATCTAAGGCATACTGCGGCGAGTATCGCTGTGCATGCCGGGGCGAACGTCAAGGCACTGCAGCGGATGCTTGGTCATGCGAGCGCATCGATGACGTTGGACGTGTATGCAGACCTTTTTGATTCGGACCTTGATGATGTGGCCAGGATGGTGGATGCGACAGTGGATGTGGAGACTCACACCGATCGGAGTTTTTCTGTTGGTGTGCCTGCGGAAAATTGTGCCTGATTTGTGCCTGATTATGTGTTTCGTGGGTTCACGGAGACAGTGGAAGTGTTGGAATCATTGGGCTGAGGGGTTTGTGGGCGATGAGGGGCTCGAACCCCCGACATCCACCGTGTAAAGGTGGCGCTCTAGCCAACTGAGCTAATCGCCCGCACCGCATCAGTGTAGCCCATCGCAGGACCGCGACGCACGCAGTGGCGCCGATCGGCGAGGGGAGGTGTACGGGTTTGGGCGAGAATCGGCATGCATATGTCCGTGGGGCGCAGGAGGGGACGGAACAGGGCAAAGTGTGGGCGTCGGCAGGAACGAAACAGGGCCGCGCCGGTCTTCACCCACGGAACGCGCATCGCTGCGTGGGCCCCAGCGTCTGAGTAATCGCGTACAGTGAGGGTCGATATATTGTGTTGAGGAGGTCAGGTTCCATGGCTCATAAACCCGAAGACGAGCGGGATGCGTTCGGCATAGCACGTGTCGGCAAGCGCAAGTGGGGATACGACGTCGCTCAGGTGGACGCTTTTCTCGAACGGGCGCATTCCCTGTACGAGGGTGAGGGTGCGCAACTGACATCCAAGGACATCCAGGGTGCGTCTTTCGATATGCGGCGTGGTGGCTATGAATACAAGCAGGTCGATGCCGCGCTTGACCGCCTGGAACGGGCCGTGGTCGACAAAAAGACCGCATGGGAGATCTCGCAGGGCGGTCGGGTCGCTTCGCGAGCCAAGATCGAGGCGTTGTTCGCCCAGGTGGCCGAGCATGCGCAGCGATCCATGGGCGAACGGTTCGCACCCGGCAAAGCCAAGATGCCGTCGTATGACCGTGCTCAGGTCGACGCCGCCGTCGACCGCATCGTGGCCCATGTGTCGTCCGAGCTGCAAGCCATGGACACCGCATATGAGGAGCCTCAGCATCATGACACCGATGACCAGGGCGTGAGTGCCGCCTCTGTGTCGCACGAGGTCTTCACTCAACGCAAGGGCAAGAAGGGTTACGACGAGCGCCAGGTCGATTACTACCTCAGCGTATGTACGCATCTGCTTACGAGGCTCGAATCCTTCGCGCGGGTCTCGGGATACGACGAGTCCGCCGTTTCGTCTGCGTTGGCACGGGCCACAGGTGCCGGTGCTGGTGGCGGCGCGTGACCCCTGCGCTCGCCGGGGTGGTGCTCGCCGCGGTGTCGACGGCGGTCCGGCTGATCCATGCCGTGCCCTCACCCGACCAGATCACCCAGAACTACGATTCCGTGTTCCACGACAACATCGTCGCGCGCATCATCGTCACCGGGCAGGCCTCGTCGCTGCATGCCCTGCCCCCGATCCGCGACGTCTACCCGATCGCCTTCCAACAGTTCGCCGCACTCGGTGCGCTCGCCGTACGCGGCACGACCGCCGCGGCCGCGATCACCAGCGCCTGGCTGGTCTTTGCGGCGCTGTTGTGGCCCACCGCCGTGCTGTTCCTCGTGCGTCGCATCTGCGGGGCCCATGCGATCACCGACTTCCTCGCCCCTCTACTGGCTGCGGTATGCGCCGCAGGGCCCTTCCTGCTCCTTGATTGGGGCACGTTGTACTCCATGTTCGCCGGCAATGTGGTGCTGCCCGTATCCCTCGGCCTCGTGTGGACGTGGTGCGCCAGCGGTTGGAAGCGCGGTGTGCGCGACGCGGGGCTGGGCTTGGTTTGGATCGCCGTGGCCGTGCTGGCCGTCTCCCTATGCCACTTCCGTGTCATGATGACCGGGCTGCTGCTCGCCCTGCCCGTGCTAGTCGTGTGGGTGTTCGATGTGCTGCGCGCCGTGCGCCGGTCGTCGAAGGCCCTGTTCCATGCGCTGATCGTCGGGGGCGCGCTGGTTATCGCTGCGGTGCTCGCGCTCGGCGTTCGGGTCTTCGTGCTGATGTATCTGCGTGGTGTGGATCGGCCCATCGCCGCCCACCTCAATGGCGGGCCGGCGCAACCCACGGAGCATATTCCCTCGGCGATCATGCGGTTCCTGCTCGGCCGCCCGATCGACTCCTCCAACACGCCTTTGGCCGTCTTCTGGCCTGTCGCGGTGCTGATCGTCGGGGCGCTGATCGTGGCTCTGGTGGTGCACAGCCGCGAGTCGTTGATGCTGGTCGCATCGTTCGTGCTGCTCGGCGTCATCTTCGTCAGCAGCGCCGGTACGCATGCCGACTGGGCGAAGGTCCTCACCGCGCTGTGGTACAAGGATCAGCGGCGGCCCTTCGCCGCCTGGCCCATCGTCGCCGCCGCCCTCATCTGCTGGGCGGTCGGCCATCTCGTGACCACATACGGTGCCCGGTGCGTCGCCCGACGGCCGTGGACGCGGTCCATCGTCGCCGTGCTCGTCGTGGCGTTCGCCCTGATGGCCTGCGCGATCAACCCCCAGCTGGACGGCATGGGTCGTGCGGTGGGGCGCACATATGGGTTCGCGGCCGGCGACGCCGATTCCCCCATGCTTTCGCGTGACGAATACCTCATGCTCAAACGCATGAGCGCGCTGGTGCCCGAAGGCGAGCGGGTGGTGTCGGATCCGTGGAACGGCAGTGGATTCCTGCTCGCCGTGGGTTGGCGTACGCCGTTCTACCCGCATCTGAGCATGATGTGGGACCATGATCACGACTACCTGGCCCGCAATCTGCATGCCATCGACACCGACCCCGAAGTGTGCGCGATCATCCAACGCAACGACTTGCGCTGGTATCTCGACATGGGCGGGTCCTTCGCCCCCCACGACCCCCAGCACGTCATGTTCGACGGTATGCGCCCGGTGCCCGGGGCCATGGAACCCGTCGCCCGCCAGGGGAGGGCCGTGCTCTACCGCATCGTCGCGTGTGGGATGCCGCGCTAGCGTTCGACGGCACTCGGTTCAACGGTTCTGATGGCCGCGACGACCTCCGGATTGCCCGCCAGCAGCACGGCGTTGCTCCGTGGGTTCGTGCCGAGGCCTTCCCGCAGGCCGCGCCCAAGGCAGGAGAACGTCAGTTTTCGGTCGTGCGAGCGCATGATGGTCAGCGCCCATCGGCGCAGGGTCTTGAGCAGCAGTTCGGCGTATTCCGCCGGCGTGAAATTGCCGCCCGAGTGGCGCAGCACCCAGCATTTGTTGCGCACTTCGTAGAAGAACCGTGGGCCCGGGTCGGCGTCGCTTGAGCCGAACACCTTGGTCTTGTGCACCACTTCGCTGTCGGGCACGTAATAGCCCGTGGCCCGCCTCAGCAGCCGGGTGGTGAACTCGTAGTCGTCGTTCCACAGGAAGAAGGCGCTGCGCGGCAGGGCGTGCGCGGCGCGTATCGCGCGGGCGCTGAGCAGGCAGGAGACGAACGACAGGGATCGCACCTGATAGGCGCCGGCAGAACGGACAAGGTGCCGCCCGCCCAGCGCCAGCCAGGTCCGCTCTCGCGGCTTGTTCATGAGGTGTTCTCGGCCATCGGTCCACACGGCCTTTGATCCCAGGGCCGCCGGCCAGACGGCGTTGCGCTCGCGCGCCTCCTCGCCGGCTTCGAGCAGTCGCTCCAGGGCGGTGGGGGTGGGCACGGTGTCGTCGTCCATGAGCCATACGTGCGTCGTGTCGTTCGACCCTAGGGCCAGGGCGATGCCTGCGCAGAACCCGCCGGCGCCGCCCACGTTATGGTCCAGCACGGTGATCTCGGGCTTGAGTGGATGTGCGCGGGCGACCGCCACCGCGCCGTCGGTGCTCGCGTTGTCGATGAGGATGACGCGGTCTGGGCGGCGCGTCTGCGTGTACAGCCCGTCCAGGCATTCACGCAGCAGGCCGGCACGGTTGTAGGACACGACCACGGCGGTGACGGAGATCAGCATGGTTCCCAGTATAAGTGCCGGCATCGGTGTGCGCCGGACAGGGCACTGCTGCGTCGCTCCATCGTGCGACAGTGTGCGATTTCCCTCATCGGGCCGTGAGGAACGAGGTGTCCTTGAGGTAGTGCTTGCCCACGCTCAGGTCGTACTGGATGAGCCGGTAGTCGCGCAGCATGCGTTGGGCCTCCGGGGTGAGGTCCTTCGGCGCCACCTGTTCTCCCGCGGCGTTGAGATACACGGGTTTGCCGTCACTGTGGCCGCTCGCGGCGGGGATCGACATGGCGGGGATCTGCGCATGCATGGCGGTGAGGAAAGCCAGGTACGGCGAGACCTTGGCGTTCATGTGCTGCGCGGCCTGGGCCATGAAGTAGTTCGACGAGGTGTACCGGGCAGCGTCGTCCGGCAGTTTGGCAGTGTGCGAAGGCGAAGCGGCGTTCGACCAGATGAAGTAATCCGATTCATGCAGGCCGAGCACGTTGTCCGGATTCGCATATGCCGTCGGGTAGATGCCCGGCAGGTGATCGCCGTAGAAGATCACCGTGACCGGATGGTCGACCTGGTCGAGTTGCGTGAGCAGTTCGGCGGTGGCGTCATCGGTGTGCTGCACACCCTTCGCGTACGTCTGCACATCCGCATGTTCGGCATCCGTGAGGGCTTGCGAGGTGTCGGCCTGCTTGAACTGATTGTTGTCGTACCAATCGTTGTAGGGCATGTGGTTCTGCATGGTGACGACTTGCTGGAACTGGCTGGGGTCACTGCCGTGGTTGAGACGCGAGAGGACCTGCTGGTACGTGCATTGGTCGGAGACATACCACGCGCGGTCAATCGGTGAGCAGCCGGTGATCTTGTGCTCGCCGTTTAACGTCCAGAACTGCGAGAAGCCGAACTTCTTGTAGTTCCGGGCACGGAAATACATATTGTCCATGAAGGTGTGCGTGGCCTGCGATGCCGTGTCGCCGTGCTTGGCGTTCCACATCTGGTTGAAGGTTGCCACCCAGCGTTCCTGCGGCACGAGCTGCTGGTAGGCGATGGTCAGCGATGGGTTGTAATTGGCCATCGCCAGACCGGTGAGCGCCTGGTACTCCATATTGGCCGTGCCGCCGCCGTAGCCGGTGGAGAGCATGTAGCCCGAGGTGGTGGCGCCCTTGATGGCGCGGATTTTGGGCATCGGGTCCTCGCTGAACGATACGCCGGGCACCCGTGTGGGATCCGAGAATGATTCGGAGAGGATGAGGATGACGGTGCTGTCGGTGAGGTTGCCGGATCGAGTGGCGTTGACGGTGTCGGCTTCGTGCGCATAGCGCTGCGCAATCTGCGCCATGGCCTTTTGGTCGTAGCCTTCGGGCTTGTCCATCGCATTGGTGTGGGCCAGCCGAAGGAACGTCATGGCCGGGCCATTGGTGGCGGCATCTCCCCAGCCATCCCAGAGATGGGGCTCGTCTCCGAAGGATGCGGCCATGCGTGCCGACCAAGAGTCAGGTGAACTTAAGTTCCACGTGAAAGAGAACAAGAAGACGATGGTGCTGAGCACGGCGGTCAGACGGGTCAGGTTGCCGGCGATATGCTTCGGACCGGCGAAGGCTTGCGCCAGTAAGTGGGGATGAACGCCTGACGGGCATCAAGGAACTGCAGGGCGATGCAGGCCGCCAGGAACACGGCGAGCCAGGCGATGGCAGTGCGGACCTGTTGTAATCCGTCCTGGGGGATGAAGGTGAGAATGTCGCCGGTGTTGCCGCCTGTGAGAAAGTTGAGATCTGCAGAGAGTATTGGTTCTTTGCGTATTTGGATCTTGAATTTGCTTGCCACCGCGTATATGGCCATCACGATGCCGTATACCGCGGTTGCCACCCAGAAGCGGTTGATGAGGGCAATCACTGCTGCGTAGACAATCGCCAGAATCAGCAGATTGAGCAGGAACTGGTAACGGTGGGTGAGCCAGGTCTGTGTTACGAATACAGTGAGTTGCCCCCGAATGCTTTGTGCGGCACGTGTCGCCTCATCCACCTGGGCGTCGGGCGCGTAACTTGGTTCGACGTACACGCTGCTTTGAATCGCCAGGGTGGCGGCGAGGGTCATGAGCACGAAGACGACGAGGTACAGCACATAGGAGTAGCGGGGCCGACGGGACCACACGGCACTGATGCCGGAGGCGGCGTGCATGCTCCACGCCCGCAGCGTGGCCAGCAATGGTGCGGCGGACGGCGGGATGATCGCGGGCATGCCGTCGTCGCCGGTGCCGACCGGGAGGGCCGTCCCATCGATGGTGTCGGATTCCGTCGGTGCCAGGCCTTGCGACCTGCCGTCGACGATATGCCGAGTCGATGAGACCCTGCGATGCACGATGCGTCTGCCGGCTTGTGCGTGGCGGATGCGCCGATGGGAGGTCGGAGTTGGTGTCGGTGCAGGTGAGGGGGTGGTGGTGTCGCCATCGAAAGCGTCATCAGTGTCTGCCGGCGTGATGCCCCCCGGAACGGGTGTCATATGGTGGGGTGGACGGTGATAATGGCGCATCATAGTGCCGCGTGGCTTCCTTGGTAGGTCTTCGGTGATCAATACCCCACTACCTTAGGGACATGCGGCGACGCCGACCATGATGGCCTTGCCGCATGTCTCGCCGATGCGGTTGCGTCGGCGACGCGGGGGAGATGCCCGGATCGGACCGCTCCGATCAGTGCCCCTGCCGCAGGTAGCGCCTCTCGGTGCCCTCCTTGTCGCCGCGCCACCACGACTCGTGATCGGCGTACCAGCGGATCGTCTCCTCCAGGCCCCTGGCGAAATCGGTGTGCTCCGGATGCCACTGCAGGTCCCGCTTGAGTTTCGTGGCAGCCAGGGCATAGCGACGGTCCGCGCCGGGGCGGTCCGTGACATGTTCGAAGTCGTCGGCAGGACGCCCCATGACTTGGAGGATGCCGCCCAGTACCTCCAGGTTGCTGCGCTCGCCGTCGGCGCCGACGATGTAGGTCTCGCCGATCGCACCGCGGGTGAGGATCGCCCAGACGGCCGAGCAGTGGTCCGCCACATGGATCCAGTCGCGTATCGCCCGGCCGTCGCCGTACAGACGGGGCCGTCTGCCGCACAGGATGTTGGTGATCTGTCGGGGAATGTACTTCTCCACATGCTGGTAGGGGCCGTAGTTGTTGCTGCAATTCGAGATCGTCGTGCGCAGGCCGTAGGTCCGGTGCCAGGCGCGCACGAGATGGTCGGCCGCCGCCTTCGATGCCGCATAGGGGCTCGAAGGACGGTAGGGACTCTCCTCGGTGAACCGTGTGGCGCGGGACGGGTCGGTGTCGGGGTCCGGGGATTCGCCGGGAAGCGGCAGATCGCCATAGACCTCGTCGGTGCTGATGTGGTGGAAGCGCAGGTCGTGGCGGCGCGCGGCCTCCAGCAGTACATGGGTGCCGAGCACATTGGTGCGCAGGAAGGGCGTCGCATCCGCGATCGCGTTGTCATTGTGCGATTCGGCCGCGAAATGGACGATGGCGTCGACCGGCGGCACGCCGCGCCCAACCATGCCGCCGGTCGGGCTTGCCAGCGATTCGACCAACGCCGCATCGCAGATGTCGCCGCGCACGAAGGTGAGTTGGTTGTTCGGGACTCCTTCGAGACTCTCGCGTTTGCCCGCGTAGGTCAGCAGGTCGAGTACGGTCATATGGGTCTCGGGATGGTGCTGGGCCACCCAGTGGACGAAGTTCGCGCCGATGAATCCGGCACCACCGGTCACAAGGATGTGACGGGGCCGCCAAGGCTCGCTGCAAGCGTTCATACCTCCATCCTACGGCTTGGAACGATATGCAATCTGCGCACTATCTCTACGCCGATGCGGAGTGGGTCGATGGTGTCTCCATTAGAATCCGTAAAGGACATCAAGAGGAGAAACAGCAGGTCGGCATTGGCACTTCAACAACATCAACAGCATCGCGCGGCACCGGAACCACACCGCGGATACGGTGAGACATGGGCGAAAACCATTCTGATGGGCGAGCATTCCGTGGTCTACGGCTACCCGGCGATCGCGGTGCCGATCATGAGCCTGCGGATGCGGGCGTGGGCCGTGCCGGTCAGGAACGGCCGTCCGGGGACCCTGCGGGCCTTGGGCTATTACGGGCCGTTGGCCGGTGCACCGGACCAGTTCGGGGGTGTGCTCAAGGCGGTCGAGGTGGCCCGTGAATTCGCCGGCTACCCGGATCAGGAATTTGACATCGTCACTCGCTCGGACTTCCCCGCGGGTCGCGGTCTGGGATCCTCGGCGGCGGCCTCCGGCGCGGTCATCCGCGCCATCGTCGATGCGGCCGGCGTGCAGGCGGGCCATGACGACATCGTGGCGATGACGAACAGCGCCGAGGTCGTCACCCACGGTCACCCGTCCGGGCTCGATGCGGTGACCATCTGCGGCGACGATCCGGTTCGGTTCGTCAATGGCACGATGACCTCCATCGACGTGCGCATGCCCGCCTACCTGGTCATCGCCGATTCGGGCATCGCCGGCAGCACGAAGGAGGCGGTCGACGCGGTACGCCGCGAATACGAGCGTGACTACGACCGTGTCCACGACATCCTCGAACGACTCGGTGATCTGGCGGCCCACTCCGCGGATGACCTGCGCGACGGGGGTCTGAACTCGTTGGGACGGCGCATGAACCGCGCCCATGCCCTGTTGAGCGAACTGCACATCAGCCATCCCAAGGCCGACGCCATGGTCGAGCAGGCGCGTCGCAGCGGCGCCGTCGGCGCCAAGATGACCGGAGGCGGTCTGGGAGGCTGCATCATCGCGCTTGCGGCCGACCTCTCCTCGGCGCGCACGATACGGCATGACCTGTTGGCGCTCGGGGTGCCGGCCGTGTGGATCCATCCGCTCAACCAGCTTGATGTGGAGGTGGACCGGGAGCTGAGCAACAATCCCAGCGTCGGCAACACCCGGTTCAACACCCCGGATTCCGAGGGAGCCGGCGATGTCAGGAATACCGCCGATGACAGGGATATCAGCGGTGCCAGGACCAGTGACGCCAGAAACACGGTGGAAGAGCGCGGTGCCCTATGACCGAGCCGGTCGATGATCGCGCGACGCGTCACGCACGGCGGGCCACGGCCACCGCGCATGCGAACATCGCACTGATCAAATACTGGGGCAAGGCCGATGAACGGCTCATCATCCCCAGATCCTCCAGCCTTTCGCTCACGCTCGATGGGTTGAGCACCACCACCACGGTGACGTTCGGTAACGATGCTTGCGACGGTGCTGACAACGGTGTTGCCGACGGTGCCGATGCCGCCGCCGCGGATACCGATACGGTGGCCCCGACCTCGGGCGACACCCTGATCATCGACGGCCGGCGCCACGAAGGCACGGCGTTGCAACGGGTCGCGAAGTTCATGGATCTGGTGCGCCGCATGGCGGGTATCGATACGCCTGTCCGCATCGTCTCGCGCAACACCGTGCCGTACGGCGCCGGTCTGGCCAGTTCCGCCTCCGCTTTCGCCGCACTGGCGGCGGCCGGTTCGCGCGCCGCAGGCCTCGACCTCAGTCCACGTGGGCTCTCCCGACTCGCCCGCCGCGGTTCGGGTTCGGCCTGCCGCTCCGTCTTCGGCGGTCTGGTGCAATGGCATGCGGGGCATGACGACGAGTCGTCCTACGCCGAGCCGGTGCCTTGCGCCATGGATCTCGCCATTATCGTGATCGCCGTATCCACCGGACAGAAGAAGCTCTCCAGCCGGTCGGGCATGCGGCGCACGGTGGACACTTCGCCGCTGTACCCGGCGTGGATCGATGCGGGCGAACGCGATATGCGCGAGGCGCTCGATGCCGTGGCCCGGCAGGATCTCGAGAAGCTCGGCGAGGTTAGCGAGGCGAACGCCCTCGGCATGCACGCCGCCATGATCGCGGCGCGGCCCGCGGTGCTCTATTGGATGCCGCAGACCGTGGCCGCACTGCATGCGGTCGAGGCGGTACGCACGAGCGGTCTGCCCGCCTGGTCGACGATGGATGCGGGCCCGAACGTCAAGGTCCTCACCGATGCTGGGCATGCCCAGCGCGTGGCCCAGGCACTGCGAGACCGTCTGCCCGGCTGCGCGGTTCAGGTGCATCGGCGTGGGCCGGGTGTCGTGATGGAGAACGGTTACGAGTAAGGACGAAAGCATGATGGGCGCAGAGGAACACGGATATCCGTCGAGCGAGGCCCAGGCGTCGGGCAAGCTGTACATCGCCGGTGAGTACGCCGTGGTCGAATCGGGCCACCCCGCCATACTCGTGGCCGTGAATCGTTTCGTCACCGTCCGCGTCAGTCCCGCCGCATCCGCCGACGGTCACGGGAGCATCCGATCCGAGGGCCACCCCGAGGCCGATGCCACATGGCATCGCAGCCCCGACGGCGTGTGCGTGGTCGATGAACCGCGGCCGGGGGCGGCCTTCATCCTTGAATCGATACGTGCCGTCGATGAGGTCGTCAGGCACGCCGGCATCGCGGTGCGGGTGTTCGACATCGCCATCGTGAGCGAGCTCGATGACGATTCGGGCCGCAAATACGGTCTGGGGTCCTCCGCCGCCGTCACTGTGGCCAGCGTCAAGGCGCTCCTCGGGTTCTACGATCTCGACCTCGAGCCGACGATGCAATACAAACTCGCATTCATCGCCTCGAGCCGCGCCCAGAAGGTCGGGTCCGGCGGTGATATTGCCGCCAGTCTCTTCGGCGGCTGCATCAGGTTCTGCGCCGTGGACCGCGCCTGGGTCAAGCAGCGCCTGGCCGACACCGAGGTGTCGGCGCTGATCGCCATGCCCTGGCCGGGCTTGGGCATCACCCGGTTGCGGGTGTTCGGCGACCGTTCGCACGGGGGGTCGGCGGGGGTTGCGCCCGCCCCGTCGCTGCTGGTCGGGTGGACGGGCCGTCCGGCATCCACCGAAGATCTCGTCACCCACGTGCATCGGCATAACGCTGAGGATCATCACGAACGCTACCAGCGCTTCCTCGACGCCAGCGACCGCTGCGTCGATGAGCTGGCCACGGCACTGACCCATGCGGATATGGACGGCATACGGCGCCATATCGGTCAGGCGCGGGACCTGTTGGCCGGCCTTTCCGGCCTCACCGGCACGCTCATCGAGACCCCCGAGCTCACCGCGCTGATCGATATCGCGCTCGAACATGATGCGGCAGCGAAGACCTCGGGCGCCGGCGGCGGCGACTGCGGCATCGCCATCACCAATGATGCGCTGCGCGCCGCGGATATTCGGCGCGAGTGGGCGGCGCAAGGCATCGTGCCGCTCGAACTCACCGTGGGCCAGCCCCTCGCCGACACCCCCGAATGGCACGATGCCAGTTCCCTGCGCAAGGACGACCATGTCCGGCTGGCGCTGCGTCAGCATGAGCATGAAGGGGCCAACGCCTTCGACGACCTGCGCTTCATTCATCACGCGTTGCATGGCGTCTCCGTCTCCCAGGTCGACACATCGGTACGGGTGTGCGGCGGCCAGTGGATGCAGCCCTTCTACATCAACGCGATGACCGGCGGGTCGGCGCGTACGGGCGAGATCAACCGCGCCCTGGCACACGTGGCGGGCGAGACCGGCGTGGCCATGGCCTCCGGTTCACAGCACGCCGCGTTGCGAGACCCCGCCCTGACCCCGACCTTCACGGTGATCCGCGAGCAGACCACGGGCTTCGTGTTCGCCAACATTGGCCCCACGGTGAGCCCGGACCAGGCCGTCGAGGCCGTGCGGATGCTCCACGCCGATGCCCTGCAGATTCACATCAACCTCGCGCAGGAGATCATCATGCCCGAGGGAGACCGCGACTTCAGCACCTGGCCGGACCGCATCCGCGCCATCGCGCAGGCCGTCGACGTGCCGGTCGTGGTCAAGGAGGTCGGTTTCGGGATGAGCCGTGCGACGGTCCGCGAACTGGCCGCTCTCGGCATCACCACCGTCGACGTGAGTGGCCGGGGTGGCACCGATTTCGGTGTGATCGAGAATGCCCGCCGTTCCCAAGGCGATTTCTCCGCCCTCGGGCAATGGGGGCAGTCGACCGCGCTGTGCCTGCTCGAATCGTTGCAGGGACCCGATCCGGTCGGCATCGACGTGCTCGCTTCGGGTGGCGTGCGCAATCCGCTGGACGTGGTCAAGGCGCTCGCCTTGGGCGCGCGGGCCGTCGGCGTCTCCGGCCATTTCCTCGGCGTGCTCGACCGGGAAGGCGAGCGAGGGCTCGCCGCCGAGATCGGTCGCTGGGCCGCCGAGATCCGTTCCATCATGGCGTTGCTCGGCGCCAGAACCGTCGGTGAACTGGGTGACACCGATCTCTTCGTCGACGGGCTGACCGCCAGGCACGCCGACCTGCTCGGCGTCGACGTGCGGTCCCTGGCCCACCGCAGCGAGAACAGCGAGAACGTCAAGAACGTCAAGAACGGCGAAAACGTCAAGAACGGCGAAAACAACGAGAACGTCAAGAAAGCGGCGCAGGAATGAGCATGGTCGCGGATTCCGCCGCGGTGCCGGGCTCCACGTCGGTTGCAGCGGATCTTACCTTCCCCGACGCGCTGACCGGCACGGCCGATGAGGCCGCTCGGCGGCTGCTGGGGTGCCACCTGATTCGCGAGCTCGACGGAGCCCGGCTCGTCGTGCGCGTCGTGGAGGTGGAGGCGTATGACCAGAACGATCCGGCCAGCCACACCTTCCACGGCAAAAGCCATCGCAACCGCGCCATGTTCGGCCTCGCGGGTCACGCCTACATCTATTTCACCTACGGCATGTACCACTGCATCAACGTCACCGCCGGCGTCGACGGATTCGGGTCCGGGGTGCTGCTCCGGGCCGCCGAACCGTTGGAGGGCACCGGCATCATCGAGGAACGACGGGGTAAACGGGGGCCCACGGCGCTCAACGGACCGGCGAAGCTGTGCATGGCGCTCGGCATCGATATGGATCTCTACGGCCACGACCTGACCCGACCGCCGCTGCGCATCGAACTGGCGGGCCTCAAGCCCGGCGAGCATGTCGACGCGACCGAGCGGATCGGCATCTCCAAGGCGGTGGAACGCCGCAGGCGCTACATCATTGAGGGCAACCTTTACCTTTCCCGCTGAACAGTACCGCGGTGCGGGTGTAGGTGTAGCGGGTGCGGGTGCGGCGCAGTGCCGAGCAGGCGTGGTGTGGTGCGGCGCGGGTGCGGGTGCGGGTGCGGTGCGAGCGAAGAGCCCGCACGAAGCGATCAGGCGTAGATGTTGCGCGGGTGGATATCGGTGGGCAGGCCGTTGAGCAGCGTCGACACCGAACCGGATTCGAACACCGAACGGATACCAGCCGCCAGCAGTGGCGCCGCGGAGAGTACGACCATGTTCGGCAGGCGTTTGGCCTGCGGCACAGGCACGGTGTCCATGAGGATAATGGCGCGCACGTCGGCATCGCGGAGCCGTTGGACGGCCGGGCCGGAGAGAATCCCGTGTGTGGCCACGAGCGTGACGCTGCGGGCGCCGGCCGAACGCAGGGTGCGCACCGCCTCGCAGATGGTGCCGGCCGTGTCGATCATGTCGTCGACCACCACGCAGTCGCGGTCCTGGACCTCACCGATGATGCCGTGGGCCTCGGCGTGATTGGGACGCGTGATGTCACGGGTCTTGTGGATGAAAGCCAGGGGCAGTCCGCCGAGTTTGGCGGCCCACTGTTCGGAGACCTTGATGCGGCCGGCGTCGGGGGAGACGACCGTCGTGCTGCCCAGATCCATTGAGCCGCGCACGTAGTCGAGCAGTACGGGCATGGCGGTGAGATGGTCGACCGGTCCGTCGAAGAATCCCTGCTCCTGGGAGGCATGCAGGTCGACCGTCATGATCCGGTCGGCGCCCGCCTTGCGGAAGAGGTCGAACATGAGCCGTGCGGTGATGGGCTCGCGGCCCTGATGCTTCTTGTCCTGGCGCGAATAGCCGAGGAACGGCGCCACCACGGTGATCGAACGGGCCGAGGCGCGTTTGAGGGCGTCGACCATGAGCAGCTGCTCCATGATCCACTTGTTGATGGGTACGGTATGCGATTGCATCACGAAGATGTCCGCGCCGCGCACCGGTTCGGTGAATCGCACGTACATCTCGCCGTTCGCGAAGTCGTAGGCGGTTGATTTGAGCACTTCGGCGTGCAGGCAGGCCGCCGTCGCCTCAGCCTGCTCGGGGTAGGCCCGACCCGTCACGAGTGCCATCCGCTTGTGGGGGGTGCCTTGCAGAATCGCCGTCATCATATACCTTCCCATGCGCGGGCCGGACGCCGCGCACGTCTACGCCATGGAACCACACCCAATATACAAGCAATATGGAATGCCCGGAACGGCTGCCGACGCCGGGTGTCACGCGGAAGCGCGAACGGGGCGCAAGTCCCGGGCGGTCGGGCCGGAACCTGCATCGTCGCCGGTGGGTCTAATATCCCAGGCCGGTGCTTTCGTCGCTGAACGTCACCTTGACCTGGTTGTTGACGATCGAGAAGGTGCCGTTCACGGTGAAGCTGTTGCTGTCGCTCTCCGGTGACCAATCGTCGCCCGACTTTTCATCGTAGGTGACCTTGGCGTTCCCGCTCGTGGTCTCGAAGCTCTTGGCGCTCACATCGACGTTCTGGACGGTCGGGTACGAGGCGATCGACCATGCGAAGTTGCGATAATCATCGCTCATCGAGGTGGAGAAGGACGAATACCCGCTGTTGCTGAATGGGCAGCCCTGAGGGTTGGCGGAAGTCGACGCCGCACAGGTGTCGAGTTTCTTGCGGACCGCATCCTGTATGGCGGTGGTGAGTTTGTGGGTGGGCCGTACATCGAGGCTCTGGCTGGCGGATTCCGAGGAGATTCCGTTGGCGTTGGTGATGACCACGGGACTGGCCGTCAGGTAATCCGATTGGGCGAGCTTGGCGGTGTACACGCCCGGGTAGGCGTTGAGCTCGAGCGTGGCGTCGCTCTCATCGGTGCTGCTGCTGTTGTCGTTGCCGCTATGGCTGGCGGCCCCTTTGACGGAGACCGGGACGCCGTTGATGTTCACGGTGCCTGCCGCCTGGGGCACCTGGAGCGACATCGTGGTGAGCAGAGGCGTGTTGATGTGCCAGTTGCGGAACAGGAGGAACTTGCTGCCGCTCGGCGTCATGGTCAGCGTCGAGGTGTAGGTTCGCGTACCCAGCATGTAGCTGATGCCCAGCTGCGTCGAGCCGTCGGGCTGGCGCGCCGACGAGGTGATCCGCTGGTTGTAGATGGTCGTGTTGGCGCCGCCTGCGGCCTTATCGGTCAGCAGCGCCGCCTTGTTGCCGTTGAGATGCGGGTCGGCGAGGTTCGTCGCCTCACTGAAACGACCCGCCGCGATGCTGGACAGATACGAGTTCGCCACCGACTTCGCGCTGAACACGGTGCTGTTGACCACGCCGTAGACGATGCCCAACAGGATGCAGGCGCCCACGATCGCCGTGATGGTGATGACGCGACGCCGCTGTGCGGGGTCCGCCGGTTGGGTCATCGCCGGTGGCGCGGGCATGGTGACCGGTGTGCCGGCGTTCATCGCGGACTGGCCATTCGTGGTCTGGGGCATGGTCTGCGGCATTGCCTGGGGCATGGTCTGCGGGAATGACCCCTGCAGCGTAGGTGCTTGCATGACTGGTGCGGGCGTGGTCGTAGGCGAGGCTTCGGGTGTGGCTGCAGGAGACGCTTGGACGGTTCCGGCCACGAGGAAGCGCCAGAGTCCGGGAACCGATCCCACCAACGATGACACCAAGGTGGAGCCGATCGTCAGAGCGATGACCTCGATGCCGAAGGCCCACAAGGCCGCAACAAGGAAGTACCACGGCTGAGGGGCCAGGGAGAAGCTTGAGTTGTCCTCCGAGCCTCCCAGCAATCGCCCTACCGTGCCGGTGTTGAACCCTCCCGAGAGATTCACGAACAGATATTCCCCGACGAGCCAGAAGAGACCGACGCACAAGGGGGCTTTCCACGAGGCGTTCCATGTGGCGTCAGTGCGGTCATACATGGCGCGTGTGCTGGCGCGTAGGACGATGTAGAACGTGCTGATGAGGAAGGCTGCGAAGCACAGCCAGAGGATCCAGCCGAAGTCTACCGTGGACGTGATGTTGAACAGTGAGAGTGTTCGATAGGCTTGGTCGTTCGCCGTCATCTCAAGCACGGCGAAGGATGACAACGTGAACAGGGTCAGCGGCAGGGCGGGCAACAGTAAGGGCAATAACAACAACAGTTGTGCGGCCTGCATGTGGATGGACCATGCTGCGAAGCCGATCACCGACAGCACCGTGAAGACCACGGCGTACACCATCATCGACTCTGCGCAGGTGCGCACGAATCCGTGGGCACGGTGGAGCCAGGTCCAGGTGGCCTGGAGCGGATTGGATTCGTCCGGCAGGAGATCCGCCAGCGTGAAGCCGGCGGCCGCGCCCAGTGCGGAAAGCAGGAACGCCATGGCGAATGTGCGCAGCGAGGTGCCGTGCAATACGGCTCGACCGGTCGTGTCAAGCAACGAGGCACTCGCGGGCAGCTTGAACATGGCGCCGAGCAGCAGATAGATCAGGCTCGTCACGAATCCGACGATCGCGGCACTGGCGATCCGTGACCACTTGGTTCCTGCGATGCGCCGGCGTGCGAGCAGATGGGCTCCGAACGCCGCGCCCAATACCAGAGCGAGGCCGCTGAGGTTGATGGGGAACCACAGATACGAACTGATGCCGAGTTGATCGATGGAGGCGCCTGAGACGGTGGATGATACCGAGAACGAACCCGACACCCCCATGATGAGGATGAACACCGCCCACTGGAAGAAGTTCGGTCCCACCGCGGATGCGCCCGAATTGCCGGATCCAAGCATTGATAAGGCATAGCTGAGCTGGCGCAGTGCCGAGGATCCGGCGATCATGAGCAGGATCGAGGACAGCAAGGCCACCGCGATAGCCGCACCGATGCCAATGCCCGTGGAGGCTGCCATGGCGCGTATTGAATTCGGCGACATCAGCTTCTGGACGACTGGGTTCGGCGCCGTGGCGGTTGGCGGTACCACTGTTGGCGGCACTGTGGTTGGCGGCACCACGGTCGGCGGTTGCTGGAGCGACGGCTGTGTCGGTGTGGCTGACGGCTGGCTGGGTGATGCCGGCGTGGACGCCTGTGGTGCGGAGAATTGTGGCATGTCCGGTTGTGGCATGGCCGGTTGCGTCATGACCGTCGGTTGTGGCACTTCGGGCTGCGCTGCAGCGGGCTGAGCGTTGGAAAGGGGGGATGAAGCGACTGTGTCGGAAGCGTCTTGCGCCGGTGTCGCCGGTGTCGCTGCGGTCGGTGTCGGTTCGGTGGCCGGGATCTCGATGGCTTCGGTTCTGGCTTCGGCCGGTTGCGGCATCGTCGCCGTCGGCTCGTTGATTGCGGCAGGCATGGATGCCGTCGTGTTGGTTGCCGGAGCAGCCGGCTTCGGCCGGGCAACGAGCGTGCCGCATTGCGGACAGAACTTCACCCCACTACGCAACGATGCACCACAGTGAGAACAGAACATGATGGCCCCCTCAGACTCATGTCGACTGGTCGTCTTCGCTCTCACCATATTGTGCGGGGTAAACATGGGTACTCCGACTGGGGTTATCCTTGGGAACCGTTGGGGACCGTGGTGAGAGGCTCAGGGCGGTCCGATCGAGAGGGGGAATCATGTGGCGATGCGATCAGTGCGGCGCGGATGTGGCCGATGGGGATTTGTTTTGCGGTGTGTGTGGCAAGAAACAGCCGCCGGCGGCCGGTGACGGTTCAGCGGGAGCGGCCCGGACCGCGGTGACGGGCGCTGCGGTGTGCCCGCAGTGCGGTGCGGCGGTGACGCCTTCCATGCGGTTCTGCGATCAGTGCGGTGCGGCGCTGCAGTCATCCGGGAATGAACCGTCGTCCGATGGCCAGGCTCCGGTCCCTGTCGCTGTTGATCATGCCCAAGGGGTCGAAGGAGATCAAGGCGACAGTAATGATGTGAACGGCGGCGTTCAATCTGGCGGGGTTGTGCCCGGCGTCATGCCGCCTGCGATGCCGAATCTCACCGAGTCCGGGTCCGCACCCTCCTCGTATCCGCCCCTCGAGGGATTTGCGGTTGACGACGCGGCCGTAGGCGCACCCGGCTCCGTTCCGGTCGAGGCTCCCGGCGGTGGCCGGAAGCGGTGGCCGATCGTCGTGGTGGCCGTGGTCTCGATCATCGCCGTCGCGCTGATCGCCGCCGGCGTGTGGTGGTTCGTCATACGCCCGGCCGGGAACGCGAGCGGTACGTCCCATCCGCAACCCGTGTCGGCGCAAAGCGCCGGCGCCGCGAAACCGCATGCCGGGAAGAACCGCACCTCCGCCCCGAAGGTCGCGAGCTGCTCCACCCCGCCCAGCGCCCAGCTCGCCTCCACCGCGCACGAGGGGGATACGCTCGTCGCGGTGCTTGATCTCGATACGAATTGCGACAACTCGAACGCCCGGTTCAACAGGGCCGACGTCAGGGTGAGCATCCGTGATCAGGATGGCGTGGCCGCGGCCGCCGTATTCGATTTCTCGAAGCATCCGATCGACTTCAAGGACGGGACGGCCTCGTTGCATCTGGCATATGGGTTGTCCCAATATTGGAGCCCCTACGACCGCATCGACCCCTCGGGCAGCGATGTGGTGTTCCAGGCCGGCGAGGCGGGCAACGGCGGCGACGTGCAGGCACCGGGCGGCGCGATCGGGGGCAGCAACGTGCGCGATTCCGACATCGAGCGCAATGCCCAGATCGCGTTGCAGTCCCAGATCTCACACGACTCATCGGCCGCTTCGGATCTCTACGATAAGTACACCACCCAGCTGTCGAGCAAGAAGTACGGTCTCCAGGCCGAGGGCAAGACGTGGCATTATCGCGACATCGAGTCCCAGTACCTCCAGATGCGGCTCAAGCACCCGAACGCCCTGCTCATCTGGGCGGCCACCTACAGCAATTACACCGAGGATGGCAATCCGGCGGATTATTACGTCGTGCTTTCCGGCGAGAGCCTGGATTCGGTCGACGCCGCGAATGGCTGGTGCTCGTCGAACGGCTACAGCAGCAAGGACTGCATCGCCGTCCAGCTGCGGTAGGCCGGGGTGCGGCCTCTTGGGCGTTGGCGCGACCATGGCGGACCGGCCGATCCCCCAAGGCGTGTCCCGTGCGCCGGTTAGGCTGGTGAGGTTGCATGTGGTTCGCCCATGTGCATTGCATACACACTCCTGCTGCGGAACGTCCGCAGCCATCTGGTCCAAAGGAGGTGGGTGATGTCTGCACACAAATATGAACTGATGTTCATTGCCGATTCTGAGCTCGACGAGCGCGGTCTGAAGAAATTGACCGAGCAGTACCTGGAACTGATCACCAAAGAGGGGGGTTCCTTCGAAGAGCCCGACTATTGGGGTCGCCGCAAGTTCGCCTATGAGATCGACGGCAAGAACGAGGGCAACTACGTCGTGGTGAAGTATTCCTGCGAGCCGGCCGTGAGCACCGAGCTCGACCGTGTCCTCAACCTCAACGAATCCATCGTCCGTACGAAGATCATTCGTAAGGACGCCAAGTAAAGCGTTCGCACGATGTCGTCGCGCCACCGTCTCGTCGATAACGATCGACGGGTGCACGCGCACGATATAACGGAGAAGAAGGTAGCGTCATGGCAGGTGAAACCACTCTTACCATCATCGGCAATCTCACAGCGGATCCGGAGGTGAGGACGATCAGCAGCGGTGCTTCCGTTGCGAATTTCACCATCGCTTCCACGCCGCGCACGTACAACCGCGAGACCAGTCAGTGGGAGGACGGCCAGGCGCTCTTCATGCGCTGCGCCGCCTGGCGTGAACTGGCCGACCATGTCGCCTCAAGCCTGACCAAGGGCATGAGGGTCATCGCACAGGGCCGGATCAGCCAGCGCTCCTACCAGGCCCAGGACGGGTCCAACCGCACGGTCGTCGAAATGACGATCGACGAGATCGGTCCTTCCCTGCGGTACGCGACCGCTCAGGTCACGCGCCAGAGCTCCGGTTCGGGCTTCTCGGGAGGCTCACGCGGAGGATTCTCCGGTGGGAATTCCGGCAACGGCGGTAACGCGGGCAACGGCGGCAACGCCGGGAACCGTGGCCGCGGCGCCTACCAGGGCGGAGCGGGATATTCGGGTGGCGCAAGCCAGCAGCCGGCCCAGCAGTCGGCGCCGGCGGCGGATCCCTGGGGGTCCTCACAGCCTCAGTCGAACGACGGATTCTCGTCCTTCGGCTCCGGTTCGGACTTCGGCGGGGATTCGGACGAACCCGAATTCTAGGCCTGCCTTCCGTGCGGCCGACCGCCACGCCCTGAGGGGCGGATACGCATCGCCGCATCCTGTGCAACACGCATACGTATAACGAGAACATCAGTATCCAAGGAGAACATCGAAATGTCACGCAAGAGGCCGCAACCACCGGTCAAACCGTTCAAGAAAAAGCCGAACCCCCTGAAGGCGGCGAAGATCACCGAGATCGATTACAAGGACGTCGCGCTGCTGCGCAAGTTCGTGTCCGATCGCGGCAAGATCCGCTCCCGTCGCATCACCGGCGTCAACATCCAGGAGCAGCGCAAGATCTCGCAGGCCGTCAAGAACGCCCGCGAAATGGCCTTGCTGCCCTACGCCACCTCCGGTCGCTGATAGAAGGATAGGAACATGGCAGAAATCAAGGTTATTCTCACCAAATCCGTCTCCAACCTCGGTCACTCCGGTGACGTCGTCGAGGTTCGCCCGGGCTATGCACGCAACTACCTGATCCCGCAGGGCCTCGCCTTCGCGTGGAGCAAGGGCGCTGCGGCACAGATCGACTCCATGCGTCGTGCGCGTCTCGCCAAGAGCGCCGCCACCCGCGAGGACGCCGTGGCCGCCAAGGCCGTCATCGAGGGTACGATCGTCGAGATCGCCGCCAAGGTCTCCGAATCCGGCAAGCTGTTCGGCGGTGTCTCCGCCGAGAAGATCGCTGCCGCTTTGGCTCCCAAGGCCGCCGTCGATCCCAAGAGCATCAAGGTTGCCGCCATCAAGTCGACCGGCGAATTCCCGGCCACCGTGGCGCTGCATCCTGAAATCTCCTCCTCCTTCATCGTCAAGGTGATCGCGGAGTAGTGCATCGGCCGGTATGGAGACATACCGGCCACCTATGATATCAACGTATCAAGCTTAAGCATGAGGCCCGTCGTCTGCGTTTGCGCGCTGCGACGGGCCTCGTTTTCTTCGCCGTGCGCTGTGCAGGGCCTGCCTGCTGTGCCCAATGAATGGTGCATTATCTCGCTGTGGTTATGCTTTAGCCGCCATTGTTGGTAGATTGTCAAGAGTATCTGCAGTTTGCTGTATGTGTGTCGGCAGTTCACGACATCACGACATCACGGTGACTCCGTACGTTCGTACGTTCGTACGTTGGCATGTTGATGGTGGCGGAGCGTTGTGTGGTTCATGCCTGAATGAGCCGTCGTAATCGCTGGCGTCGGAGTGTTGGCCTGCGGGGTCGGTATTGCCCGGTTATGGGTGGAAAGGTGGATGTGACGGCCATGAGCAAAGGTCTGCAGGGTGCCGTGCTTCGGATGTTGCACGCCGATGAGTTCCGGTTGCGCGTGGTGTCCACCGCGCTTGAATGCGGCGGGCTGATGAAGCGCGTCACGTTTTCCAGCTGTGGCCGTTTGCCTGATGCCTTGTTCGAGCCGGCTGCGTGGATGCGGTTGTGGTTCCGCACCGAAACGGGCCGGGAGGTGCAGCGTGCCTACACGGTCGCCGGGTTCGCCCCCGATCACAGCACCATCGATGTCAGTTTCTACTTGCACCAGACCAGCGGTCCCGCCGCCTCGTGGGCGCAACGGGTGCAGTCGGGGGCTACGCTCGACGTGAGCGTGTTGGGCTCGTGGCCCTTCCACATGAATGAGCACGACGACGGCGTGGTGCTCCTGGGCGATGAGACCGCGTTCCCGGCGCTTCGCGCGATTCTTTCCGGCCTGCCGGACGGTGTTCGTGCGCATGTGCTGTTGACGGGCGAGCATGATCTCACGGAGTTTATTCCCTCTCGTCCGGGCCTTGACGTGCGGTATATGCCGGCGAGGCGTGCGGCGCGAGGATTTGAGCGGATGCTGCGCGGCCTTGATGACGAACGGCGAAGTGCCACCGGCAATCAAGGGAAAACCGAGACTCGGCCCGGTATGACATGGGACTGTTGGGCGGCTGGTGAGTCGTCGATGATGCGTGCGGTGCGCGCCGCCGTCAAACACAGCGATGCCGTGCGCTCCCAGGAATCGCATATCCAGGGGTACTGGTCGCTACATCATGTGATCTGACCCCAGAACTACGAAGCCGCATACCGGGCGGTTCACGGAGTGCACCGCACGGGGTGCACCGCACGGGGTGCTCCCAGGGGTGCCACACGTCCATGTCCGATTTACAGATGTCCGATTGGCGCATGTCTGATTTACAGATCGGTGGTCTTGACACCCAGCTGGTGCAGATAATCCAGGGCGAGGGATTGCATGTCTGTGGCCTTGGGGTCGAGCAGCCATTGTATCTGTATGCCGTCGGTGAAGGCGATGAACTGCCGGGCCATGCGCTCGGCTTGGTCTGGTGTAGCGCCGGTCCTCTGGGCGAAGTTGCCGGAGAGCTTATCCACAAGAATGGCGTATCGCCGTTCGAAATATTGATGTGCGGGATGGTCGGGGGCAGTGGCCTCTGCGGAGAGCTTGACGAAGATGGCCACCGTTCCCGGTGTCTGTGTGTTGTAACGCATGGCATCGAGTAGGAGCGAGATGGCGTTGTCATCGGTGACGCTGCGGCCGGTGAAATGGTCGAGTGGCATCCCAGCTGTTCGTATGAACAGTATGTCTCGATGTTCTATGGCGGCGAGGACGAGGGCATTCTTGTTCATAAAGTATCGCAGCAGACCGGAATGCGAGATACCTGACTTGGCGGCGATGGAGCGCAGGGAAACCGCATTCGAACCCGATTGGGCAAAGAGAGCGAGCGCCGTGTCGAGAATGCGTTCGCGTGTGCGTTCCCCCTTGGTGCCCTGCTTCGGCGTGACGACAGAGCGTTTGGCACGGTGCTCGTCGTCAGAGACCGAGACCTGTGGACTTTCTGTGTGATGTGTATCTGTCGGCATGATACCGCCCTCTCCATGGAACCCTCACCACTGGAAAACCAGTGTATCGAATGTTCGTATACATAAAAAGCAACCACGCGGAACCTTGCGGTTTCAATGGCGATTTTCTCGCCACCTCCGCCACGCGGATCAGAGCGGGACGGATTAGGATGGGGCCCATGCAGACCAGCAATGACACGATACGATCCACTGATTTCCAAACGATTCCGGGCTTCGGTCCGCAACTCGATGGTGGATTGACGCATTCCTTCGCCATTCCCGTGGGCATCGGCGATCTCACCGCGATGGCGACGCCGGGACTCGCCGGAGCCTCCCGTGTTGCCATGTTCATTCCCGGTTTTTCGGGGTCGAAAGAGGACTTCCTGAGCTTTTTCCCGCGGCTGTACGCCAAGCTCGATGATTCTGCCGACTGCGCACTGGTGAGTTACAGCCAGCGTGGACAGGCGGATTCCGCGGCGCCGACGGGACAGGGGGCGTATCGACTTGCGGATTTTGTTGCCGACGGGTGTGCGGTGATGGAATCGCTTGCCACCGGCGATCACCCGATTGATCTGGTCGGGCACAGCTTTGGAGGTCTGGTGGCGCGGCGCATGGCTATCGCCAGACCCGATCTGGTGCGTTCTGTGACACTCTTCTCCACCGGAGCGGTGCCAATCGGACAATCCGAAATCACCCGCTCCGCCAAGGAACTCCTGCAACGCTACGGTTCGATGGTTGTCTTCAAGGGCAACTTCCCGGATTGCGAGGACATGCCGCAGGACGATCCCTACACGGAGATGTGCCGGCTGCGCGCCCACGCCACCAGTTTGGACAATCTCCTGGCGGTTTCCGACATTCTCATTGACTACAACGACGTCACCAATGCCTTGAAGGACACCAAGATACCCATTTCCATCGTCTATGGAGCCAACGACCTCGTGTGGCCTCAGGCGGTCTACCGGGCGGAGGCGCAACGGTTGGGCATCAGCCCCACGGTGATTGCGGACGCCGGTCACAGCGGCCAGCTCGACAATCCCGATGCGCTCGCCGCGGCGCTGTTGGACTTCTGGGGCCGCAACCGTTAGGCCGTCACGTCAGCAGGCCGACCGTCACGTCAGCAGACCGGCCGTCACATCAGCAGGCCAAGGATCACCAGCAGCACGGCCAGCAGGGGCAGTGCGCCCTGCTTCACAGCCGCGGAACGGTGAGGCGCCGAGGAGACGAACAGCACAAGCGCCGCGGCGAGCATCGAACCCGCTCCGGCGAAGACCAGGCTCAGCCCTACGGTGTGGGCGTTCACGAACCAGGCGATCACGCCGGCCAAGGCGATGACCGCGAGGAACAGATTGTAGAACCCCTGATTATAGGCGTTGAATTTGGTCAGCTGCGCCTGTTCGACGCTGCCGGTTTTGAACAGATGCCGGGCCTGTTCGCTGTCCCAGGCGAAGGCCTCCAGATAGAAGATGAAGATGTGCAGCAACGCCGCGAGCACGGCGATGATCATACCGGCGATAATCATGATGGCGATCCTTGGTCTTGGTTGGTCTTGATGATGGACAACTATCGATAGCCTAGCGTCCGATGTGCACGACTTCGCCGTGGGTGTTAGGTGCCGTGGGTATGGGGTGCCGTGGGCATGAGGCGCTGTGGGGCGCCGTGGGGCGCCTGGTCGGCAGGATCGTGCAGCAGCATATGGCAGCGACTTGGCGTCGATGACAAGGCCGGGCTCTACTGGTTTTCGTCGATATGCGGTGCGTTGCGTAGGTTTTCGATGATGAGCTCCCGCGTCGACTGCAGGAGCGCTTGCGGAGCTGTGCAGAACCTTGCGGTTCCTTTTTCCCCCCTCACAAGGCGGTTGGTGATATGGCACATGGAACGTGCATTGCATGGCCGAGGATTGTCTCTGGCCGTTTGGTGACGAACGGCATTATAGAGTCTCTCCGTCCGACTGCGACTGCTGGTCGTCGTCCGTCTGGCCGTTGCCCGAACCGTCCTGTGATTGACCCAACATGCTGCGATCTCTCCCAATCTGTGAGTATTCGGGTGTCGAACGGCGAGTGAACGCACTGACGACAAGGTCTCCTACCGCACCACCGCCTATTGAGCATGCTAGGCAGGCGGCGATGGCGAGAGTGATGATTGTTCGATGATGACGGCGCTAGCGCTGGTCGGGAAGTTGCCCGACGAAGCCTGCTGGCGGATGGGGATATGCATTACGGGAATCATAGAACGGCTGCTGCGGATATTCGTTTGACTTTTGTTGTTGGGAATATGGCTGTCCGGTGTCGTCTTCGTCGACGGTTGTCCGAGCCGCGTACGTTCCTCGATCCGCCGATTTTACATTCAATGATTCCGGATTCGTTGGTATTTCGACTGTGTAATTGTCTGAGGTCATGGGTTGGTTCGCGCCGTTCTGAGTTGATTGTGGAGAATTGACGTTGTGGTCGTCTTGGTTGCTCATGATGGTCCTTCCATCGATTCGAGTCCCGATGTATCAATCGATACATTGTGTCTTGTAAATCGAATTTGTATGGTATAAACCATCAAATCGTATGAACCATCGATGAGACCGCGAGACAGCCGAGTATTCTCTTGATGGAACTATCACGTTTCCTGAATGGGCGGCGAACTGATCACGCCATGGGTCGAATGGAAATCTGTCGCCTTGCCGGCAGAGCGACGGATGGTATGTAACGCGCTGGTCTTACTTGTCATGCGCGATGTGGAAGAGCGCCACGCTGGGAATGGCGAGCGCGGCGACCACCAGACCGGTGATCACCGGATACAGAGATGTGGGGATGCCCGTCTGCCCCGCTGCGGGAACGAAGGTCATCACGAACGCGCAGACGCAGGCCACGATGCCCACGCCGGCCATGACGTAGAGCGCCGGGGCGCGATATCCGCTGTTGCCGGTTTTGTGCTGGCGACGCAGGTTGATGGCGGCCACGAACATGAGGATGTACATCATGACGTAGAGCGCCACCGCCATGCCGATGAGCAGCGAGAAGACCATGGAGACGCTTTTCGGGAAGATGATGTAGAGCATCGCCAGCAGGGTGACGAGCACGCCCATGATCATGAGAATGCCCGACTGTGCGCCGTTTGCGTTGGTCTTCTTGAAATAGTCCGGCAGGCAGCCGTCCTTGGCGGCCTCAAGCAGGCCGAGCGAGGGGCCGGAGATCCAGCTGATGATGGAGGCGATGGCGCCGAACACGATGGCGAAGGCGACCACGTTGCCCATGAACCCGATGTGGAAGGTGCTGAACATCGTCTGGAAGGCGATGACCGTGCCATCGGAAAGGTTCACGTTCCTGGGCAGCACCATGGCAAGGATCAGCGTCGGGACGATGAAGATGGCCAGGGCGCTTACGAAGGCGATGCCGACCACGCGCGTGTAGCGTTTCGGATGGTCCATCTGCTGCGCGTGCACGGCGTTGACCTCCATGCCGGCGAAGGCCAGGACGTTCTGGACGATCAAGGCGAAGCTGGCGAAGTTCGTGAACGTGGGAAGGGGCGAGCTGTGCGTCAGGGTGGTGGAGATATGCTGACCGGTCAGCAGCCACGCCGCTCCCAGAATCAGCAGTAGACATGCCGGGATGATGGTGCCGACGAGCCCGGCCGCAGAGGCGACTTTGGCGAAGAGATTGCCGCCTTTCAGAGCGAGCCACACCGCCCACCAGAATACGACGATGATGACGGCCGTGATATAGACCCCGGAATCGGTCAGCCGATTGAGCCCGACCGCCGAGGCCGCCGCCGCGGCCACAAAGGCGAGCTGGGCGGGATACCAGACCACATTGTGGATCCATTGCATCCAGATGGCCAGGAATCCGAAGCGCTTCCCGAGCCCCTCCTTGACCCACTGGTAGATGCCGCCCTCATACGTGGCGCCCAGTTCGGCGGACACCAACGCTGAGGGCACGAAGAACACCACCGCGGGCAGCAGATACAGGATGATGGATTGCCAGCCCATCACGGCCATGGCGGGAAGCCCGCGCAATCCGGCGATCGTGATGATGGTCATGATGGACATCTGCGATACCGTGATGAGTGATCGTTGGGGTTTCACCGGCAATTGTCCTTCTGGGCGTTGTTGAACGCAATCGACGTGAATGCAACCGATAGGCGATTGCGGCTTCATCGAAGCTTACTATAAGTGCCGCAGATGACTTCGTCGCTGTCCCTCGCACGCCACGGGGCGTGGGCGTGCGTGCGTCATGAGGGCGTGAGCGTGGACCATCCCATTGCGCAGATTTGCCTTTCTGGCTATCACCGCTCTATAGTGGCCCCATACATGGCGCGCTTCTGGTGCGTCGTGCGGGCGTCCGGTCGCAGTGCGTAGGACCGTGACGTCGCTCATACCAAGCATGGCCGTCTCCTTGTCGGCCACCGAGAAAGGGACGTTGATATGCATAGCACATATTCGACATCGTGCATCCCCGTTCGGTCTGCTTGGCGTTGCTGGCGTCGTTACCTGTAAGTCGCACCGCCGGTCACCCATAGATGCGACATGAGCAGCACTGATCGCGTCTATGCCCTTGGATTTTTCAGCGGCCGCATAGGGCAATCCCTGCGGCTGTCGGCCATCACGTCTCGGCGTGTGGTCATGTCGGCAGCGATCGGCGAATATCAGCATTCACCAGCAATCACCAGCAATCCAAGAGAACGAAGAGCATCATATGTCATCTCACAACACCACCAGTAAAGGCCTTATGGCCACCATCGCCGCGATCGCGCTCATCCTCGTGGGCGTGTTCATGTATTACATGGGTTCGATGAACGCCGGACGTTCGTCGGCGGGCACTTCGGGCGGCCAGCAGTCGGCGGCCGCGGGTGCCGGGGCCATGAAGCGCATCGGCATCCTGCAGTACGTCACCCACCCGGCGCTCGACGAGATCCACCGCGGTATCATCGACGGCCTTAAGCAGGAGGGCTACGTCGAGGGCAAGAACATCGAGATCTTCGACCAGAACGGCCAGGCCGATCAGAGCAAGCTCGCCACCATGAGCCAACAGCTCGTCGGCAAGCACGCGGACGCGCTCGTCGGCATCGCCACCCCGGCCGCCCAGGCGCTCGCCAACACGACGAACAAGACCCCTATCGTCATGAGCGCGGTCACCGACCCCGTCAGCGCCGGACTGGTCAAGGACATGACGCACCCGGGCGGCAACATCACCGGCGTCTCCGACCAGCCGCCGGTCGCCAAGCAGATCGATCTGGGGCTCAAGCTCATGCCGCACGCCAAGACCGTGGGCATGCTCTACTCCTCGAGCGAGGACAACTCCAAATTCCAGGTCGACCAGGCCACCAAGCAGGCCGAGCAGCGTGGACTGACGGTCAAGAAGTTCGCCGTGCCCTCCAGCAACGAGATCGCGCAGACCGTGCAGGTGATGAGCGGCCAGGTCGACTTCATCTATATTCCGCTCGACAACACCATCGCCAACGCGATGCCGACCGTCGTCCAGGAGGCCGACAAGACCGGCAAGCCCGTCATCACCGCCGTCGACACCATGGTCAAGCAGGGCGGCTTGGCGACCATCGGCGTCAACCAGTACCAGCTCGGCATCAAGACCGGGCAGATGGCCGCCGACATCCTGCACGGCAAGGCGAAGCCCGCCGACACCCCCGTCTTCACCGTCAGCAAGGGCGACACCATCCTCAACCGGAGCAAGGCGAAGGAACTCGGCATCACCATTCCCGATGACGTCGCAGCCGGCGCCACAATCGTGGGGGACAGCAAGCAATGATCATCTCATCCATCGGCCAGGGCATGCTCTGGAGCATCCTGGGGCTCGGCATCTTCATGACCTACCGCATCCTGGGCTTTCCCGACATGACGACCGAGGGTTCCTTCCCCCTGGGCGGTGCGGTCTGCGTCGCGGCCATCACGCAAGGCGTCAACCCGTTACTCGCCACGCTGCTGGGCATCGGGGCGGGCATGTGCGCCGGGCTCGTGACGGGACTGCTCTATACGAAAGGCAGGATCCCCGTGGTCCTCGCCGGCATCCTAGTCATGTCCGCGCTCAATTCGGTCATGCTGTTCGTCATGCGCTCGCCCAACCTCTCGCTGCTTGGTCTGCCGCGGCTATCGGACGCGTTCCGCGGCGTGACGCTGCCGGACCACTACGACACCGTGTTCATCGGCCTCATCGCCGTGATTGTGGTGGTCTCGCTCATGGCCTTCTTCTTCAACACCGAATTCGGCCAGGCGTACATCGCCACCGGCGACAACGCGACCATGGCCCGCTCCCTGGGCATCCGCACCGACCGCATGACGATCGTCGGTCTGGTGCTTTCGAACGGTCTCATCGCGCTGTCGGGGGCGCTCATCGCGCAGAACGACGGGTACGCCGACGTGAGCAAGGGCATCGGCACCATCGTGATCGGCCTGTCGTCGATCATCATCGGCGAGGTGATCTACGGGGAGCTGACCTTCTTCCAACGCATGCTCGCCACGGTCGTGGGCAGCATCATCTACCAGCTGCTTATTCTCCTGGTGATCAGGCTGGGCTTTGACACCACCTATCTCAAGTTCTTCTCGGCGGTCGTGCTGTCGGCCTGCATGCTCATTCCACAGCTGCGCAAGAGTCTGAAGCTCACCACTGGATTCGAACGGGGCGGCGGTGCGGCGGCACGTCAGGAGGCGGCATTGTGAGCGGGAATAGCATGAACGGCAGTGGTGTGAACCCGGGTCTCGTGAACGGGAATAGCATGAACGCCGACGTCAGGTTGCAGATCAAGGACGGCACCGAGATCGTCGACAACGGCATGAACGAACGCAAGACCATTCTCGACCATGTCGACCTCGCGGTACGTGCTGGTGAGTTCGTCACCGTGCTTGGTGGCAACGGCGCAGGGAAAAGCACCTTGTTCAACGTCGTGAGTGGAACTCTGCCGCTCACGCGCGGCCAGGTGCTCATCAATGGTAGAGATGTCACCCACGAGTCCGAAGTGGCGCGAGCCTCCAGTGTGGCGCGCGTGTTCCAAGACCCCAAAATGGGCACGGCCCCACGCATGAGCGTGGCGGAGAACCTGCTTCTGGCCTTGCGCCGTGGTCGGCGCCGCCGGGTGTGGCCCCGCGATCTCGATGCGCACAGGGAGCGTTTCCGCGAGCTGTGCGCCGGCATCGGCAACGGGCTCGAGGAGCATCTTGACACTCCGGCGGGTAATCTCTCCGGCGGCCAACGTCAAGCGCTCAGTCTCATCATGGCCACGATCGAGGAACCTGATCTGCTGTTGCTTGACGAGCATACGGCCGCGCTCGACCCCAAGACCTCGAAGCAGCTCATGCGCATCACCGCGGAGAAAATCAAGCAGAGTCACCTGACATGCCTGATGATCACTCACCGCATGGATGACGCACTGGTTTATGGCGACCGGCTCATCGTCATGAGTAAGGGTGGCATCGCACGTGATCTGGATCGCGAGCAGAAGCGCGAGCTGACGATGCCCGATCTGTTGCAATTCTTCGAAGACGGATTCTAGGGGGCACTCTGGCGGTGGTCGAAGAGCTGTGCTGATGGCTTGGATCTCAAGCGTTCTGCCATGCTGCGATAGGTCTGGATAGAATGATGTCGTGCATATCCTGCTTCCACCGTCCGAAGGCAAAACCGCGCCCGTTTCAGGGCCGGCTCTTGACCTTGATGCGTTGTCTTTTCCGCAGTTCGGTGCCGCGCGCCGGCGTGTGCTCGAGGCGTTGATCGAAGCTTCCTCAAGATCCGATGCGCGTGATCTATTGCGTGTGGGCGCGCGGATCATGTCCGAGGTCAGGGCCCAGAGCAGTGATCTGCTGTCTCGGCCCTGCGCGCCGGCGCGCGAGCTCTACACCGGTGTGCTCTATGATGCCGCCAAGTTGCATGCCGGCGATGACGTGCTGATTTTCTCCGGACTCTTCGGTGTCACGACGGGGGAGGATCTCATTCCCGACTACAGGCTGCCCATTGGTGCTACGTTGCCTGGCCTGGGCAGTGTCAAATCGTTCTGGCGCCGGGAGTTTGCCCGATGGTGGCCTGCCGGTGATGTCACCGCTGGCGTCACCGTCGACATGCGTTCCCAAGCCTATGCCGTCACGGTGCCGCAGGGCCCATGGTGGGATGTGAGCATCACTGATTCGCATGGACGAGTCATCTCGCATATGGCCAAGCATTATCGAGGGTTGCTCACACGAGCGCTGCTTGATGCCGAGAGCTGCGTTGAAGCCCGGTCTCATGGTGAGTCTCAACCTCATGACGGGCCTCGGTCTCATGGTGAGTCTCAGCCCCATGATGGACCCCGTGCTCTGGCCCGCTCCTATGGTGATTCTCATGGTGATTCCGCGGATCAATCCGCGCGAGGCGTGGCTTCAACGTATTGGTCTGTCGGTGATGTGGCCGGGGAACGCCGGCTTGTGAGTGATGTGGCTAAGATCGCACGCAGCCTAGGTCGGGTTGATGTGGTCGAGGACGGCCTGTGTCATCATCTGACTCTGACCCCGTTCGGGCGGTGAATGAGGGACGCCGCGTAGGCATCATATCAACCCGTCATCGTGCTCTTGGCGTCTTCTCGCTGTTTTCGGCGCAGCTCGGCAGCCTAAGTGGAGGGGTGTCGCCATCGTCGGGTTTAGTGGGCGTTTTTGCGGGGGGGGATGCGCAGCTCGGCCGTGGATCGGGGCGAAAAACGGCGGAACCGCAATGATCCGTCGGACGGCATTCACAAAAGCTACTTGGGCGTACGCCCAGCGAATGGAAAAACCGCTCACCGAAGGCTGAATCCGCGCATGATTCTCGCCCCCGAGGGCACTCGGGGCGAGAAGAAACGCACCGCAACGCCAACCCCCGCAGACCACAGCCAAACCAGCATGCCAGCTGAACCATTGGCTGAACTAGGATGTCGGCTGGATCACGGCCAAACCAGTGTGCCAGCCAAACTGAACCACCAGTTGAACCACTAGCCCCAACCAGCAGCCCAACCAGCAGCCCGACCGCCAGCTGAGTCACCAGCCCGACCACCAGCCTTATTGTCTTGGTTGTCTTGTCATGCTGTCACAGCTGCCACAGCTGTGACGCGGGCTGCACTTGGCGGATTGGATGCATTATCTGCCACGCCCGCAGTACTTGTTGCACTCGCCTCGTCTGTGATGGTGCCTGCTCGATGGTGTCTGCGCCCGTCGCTCCGCAATTACTCGGCTTGGCGGCTGATGCTGGTGCCGGCCGTTGCCCCGGCCAGCGGCTTAACCCGCGAGACCAACCAGATGCTCGCAAGCGCGATGGCAAACAATATGGTGAGCACCGGGATGAGGGCCGCGTAGCGGTGGGTCTGATCGGGGGTGTGGGTGATGACGAACGAGGCGAGCTGATTGCCCGAGAGTCCGGCGAAGGCCCAGGCGCTCAAGGTCAGACCATGCGTGGTCGAAACCGTCTTGGTGCCGAAATGCTGGTCGAGCAGCACGGGCAGCGTGGAGAAGCCGCCGCCGTACCCGGCGTTGACCAGGAACAGCATGGCGAGCACGGCCCAGAGCAGGGCGTTGTCGACGCTATTGGTCACGATCTGGAGCAGGCAGACGGCGATCGACATGACGAAGATGATCACGTAGCTCGTCTCGCGGCGTTTGAGGTGGTCCGACAGGGTGGAGAAGCCGATGCGGCCGGCGGTGTTGAACACCGAGTCCACGGCCAGCACGGTCGCCACGATTCCGGCAGTGGCCGCGGCGAAGGCGGTGGGGTTCATGGAGGCGAAGCGCGGGAACTGACGCAGCACGTCGCGCAGGATGTCCTTCTCCTGAGAGATCAGCGCCAGGCCGCAGGTGATGTTGATGTAGAAGGCGAGCCAGATGCCCCAGAACACGGGTTTGCGCATGATGGCGCGGCGGCTCACGTGCGAGGCCTGAGCGTCATAGACCCAGCCCTTCGGACGCTTGATGAGCAGGAATCCACCGAACATCATGACCGCGTAGATCACTGCGAGCACGTAGAACATATTCACCAGGCCGACCGTGGCGATGAGGAACTCCATGGCCGGGCTTGCGATGGCCTTGGCCAGGCCGAATCCGGCCACCGCGATGCCGGTGGCCAGACCCTTGTTATTCGAGAACCACAGCATGAGGTTCTTCACCGGTGTCAGATACCCCACGCCCAGACCCACGCCCATGATCGCGCCGTAGCAGATGAATACGCCCGGCAGGAAGTTCAGCGCGATGCTGGCGCCCGTACCCGCGAAGCCCACGATGAAGCAAGCCATGGAGACCAACGCGGATTTCTTGATGTTCCGTTCGACCATGGGGCCGGCGAATGCCGCCGACATGCCCAGGAAGAAGATCGCCAGCGAGAAGCCCCACTCCACTTCGGAGGCCCCCACATGCATGCGGTCGGCGATGAGCTGCTTGAACACGCTCCAGCAGTACACGGTGCCGATGGGGATGTGGATGAGCAGTGCGGGGATAATGGCGCGGGTCCAGGGATTATCGGAAAGCGGCTTGAGCTGCATGGAGCAGATTCCTCTCAACATGGATGGCTGTTGGATAGGATGTGTATGGTCTCGTTGCGTTGCGCATGATGGCCTCGTGGAGGTTCATATCACATTGAGTCGAGCTTGAGTTGATGGTGCGTTGCTGTCACGTTGAGTGAGACGATACACATGGTATCCGCAACCATATGTAAGGGATAATGGCGCTCAACACTGGCAGGGTATAGCGTCCTCGGAGTCGCCATGCCAAGCGTCGGCGTGAGAAAACTCACATTGACATTGTTCGCTTTCGTTGCGATGGGCGAGCGCGGATGCAGCGGTCTGCATCGGCGGCGGCGCCTGATGTGCATTCAGCCCGCAGTCGCGTCACCAGGGTTGCTGAGCCGCCTCGGATGTCTGTCGCGGCCGCCGTGATGCTCGACTCCTCGCTGGAGACTCGCCGTAGTTCGGATGCTGCTCGGCCCACCGTTCGAACTCCGTCGTGAGATTGGCATTGGCCCGGCCGGTGCGGATGATGCGGCGAAGACCGGCAAGCAGGAACACCAGTGCGCAGAGTATCGTTCCTCCAACGATTGCCAGTCGTGTCGGCAGTGTGTTCGGTGAGAAGGAGGCGGCGCCGAGTGCGAATGTGCCGATGAGTGAATACATTCCCAGCTTGGCGGCCTTGGCCAGCGTCGCGGTGTTGTTGTTCAGTACGGTGATGAGTTTGATGGTCGACTCAATCTCCGCAGTGCTCAACGCAGTATCCAACGGCTGGTCGAGGCCGGCATGGGCATCCGGGATGCTGTGCCGACCGGCCCGTTGCCTCGATTTCAGTTCTCGTCGCAGGTTCTTCAACGCATGTGAGGTAGAGAACCGTGTGCGATGACGCAGCGCGAGTTTGATGACCACGGCCACCGCGATAACCGTGACCACGCCGATGAACGCTATGTACGTGTAGACCCAAGCCATGGTGTTGAGTGTCTCAGACGTCACAGACCGTGACGGCACGGTTCCCCACGCGATGATGCCCGTTGGTCGGGCAGCCCCCCATGCGTCCCGGCATGCCGATTCGATGTGCGCACCGCTGGGATTCACAGCTTCCTGGATTGCGTATCTGCATCGGTGGTCTCGAAGCATGAGTGACGACAGCAATGATTATCGAAGATTATATGATTATTATAGGTACTCTAGTTTTTGTAGTAAGGTGGTGTGGACCACACGACGGGCCACACGATGGGTACGGAACGAGGGGGCAGTCATGGCACATGGAGCGTCGTCGGTCTCGTACGGCGAGGCGTCGGTCTCGTACAGCGGATCTCCGGCAATCGCTTGTGATGGTTTCCTTGCTGCCGTGGACATCATCGGCCGCAAGTGGAGCAGCCTGGTGATCCAGGCCATAGCCAAGGGATGCCGAACGTTCTCCCAGATATCGTGCTATTCCAACAAGCTCAACGATTCCTCGCTGTCGAAACGGCTCAAGGAGCTCGAGCAACAGGGAATCGTGAAGCGCACGGTCATCGATGCCCGGCCTCCCAGGACCATGTATCGTCTCACGCAGTCTGGCGAGGAACTGGCGCCCATACTCGATGCTCTCGAAGCATGGGGTAGTCGGCACCTTCCTGTCGGCATCGCCTCCGACGGGAAGACGGGCGGGTAATCCCGCCGGTGTGCAGTCTTGACATCGTTGCCGGGCATCGTCGTCGCAGATGCTTTGGCCTGCTGGAGTTGCGACATGGTCAGCGGCCGTATGTGGCGGTCGGGAAGGATATAACACAATGGCAACCATTACTGCGGGACAGGCTCTCGCGAAAGTACTCGAGCGTTGGGGGTCGACCATGTCTATGGCATCCCGGCGGATTCGATCAACAACGTGGTGGAAGGGCTGGGGCAGGAACGTGAAGCCATCCGGTACATCCAGGTTCGTCACGAAGAGGCCGGTGCCCTGGCTGCTGCCGCCGATGCGAAGCTCAATGGCACGATCGGTGTGGCGTTCGCCTCGGCGGGTCCGGGATCGGTGCATATGCTCAATGGGCTCTACGACGCCAAGATGGACAACGTTCCGGTGCTTGCGTTGGTCGGGCAGGTGACGACGCAGTTCCAGAACACGCATTTCTTCCAGGAACTCAGCGAGGTGCCGATCTTCGCTGACGTGGCGGTCTACAACAGGCAGGTCTCCACTGCCGAGCAAATCCCCGCAGTGATCGAGGATGCCATCAAGGCGGCATACACACGGCGCGGCGTGGCCGTGGTGATACTTCCCGAAGACCTCACCGGCACATCGATTGAATACGTGGAGCCGCACACCCCCATGGTTTCGCGGGCACGTGTGAGCTATGCGCTGGACGGGCATGCGTTGGACATGGCGTCCGAGGCAATCACCAAGGCGCAACGGCCGGTGCTCTGGATAGGGCAGGGGATGCGCGGCAAGGGCGAGGCGGTCATGCGCTTCGCGGAGCGTTTCCATATGCCGGTCGTCTCGACCGCTCCCGCGACCGGCATCGTTGCGCAGGATTGGCCGAATTACATGGGGACGCGGGGACGGCTCGGGGATAAACGCGCCTTCGAAGCATCGCAACTTGCGGACCTGATACTGTTCGCCGGGACCAACTATCCCTTTGCGCGGTTCATGCCTCGCGACAAGACCATCATCCAGGTGAACACCGATCCTTCGGATATCGGCAACCAGATCGAGGCGAGTATCGCCCTTGTGGCTGACGGGGCGCAGGTGCTCGACGAGTTGGTGCAGCGGGCCGGACATGATACGGCTACGCTTACCGACGATGCGCCGGCCAAAGCGGCGCGGGCCTTCGAGAAAGCCGCTCGATCGAACCGGCGCAACTGGCTCGCGTGGCTCGACAACCTCGCGGACGACGATTCCCATGGCTTGGCAGCGGAGGCCGTCATACGCGCTGTGGCCCGCAACGCTTCCGACAGGGCGGTGTTCGGTTTCGACGTCGGCAACAATACGGCGTGGTCGCTGCGTCAGCTTCCGGTGGGTCCCGACCAGCGCTTCACCATGTCTCCTTGGTACGGCACGATGGGGTACGCCGTTCCCGCAGGCCTGTCCGCCGCCGTCTCGCATCCGGAGCGTGACGTGTGGACCATCTCGGGTGACGGGGGTTTCGCCATGGTCAATCAGGAGATACTCACCGAGGTGCGATACCAGCTTCCCGTCGTCAACGTGGTGCTGGACAACAAGGCATTCGGCTTTATTCGGCACGAGCAGATCAAAGGGGAACTGGGCTTGTACGGGACCGATCTCGAAGGCGCGGATTGGGCCGGCATGGCGCGCAGTTTTGGAGCAATCGGATTGACCGCCACCGACAACGCCTCACTCGAGGCCTCATTCGCCGCGATCAGGTCGTACCGGGCCGCTGGCAATACCAGGCCGATTGTGCTCGATGCCAAACTTGCCTACATCGATCCGATCGATACGTCGTTCATGCCTCTTGACGAGGCGAAGTTCGGTGCCGCCACGGCCCACGGGTTCCGCAAGCTCTATCACCTTGATGATGAGCCGACGCTTGCACAGCTCATGGAAAGCCAGGACTGATCGCAGGAAATCCCGATACCCAGATACGGTGAGCATCCGGACGAGCCGGGGGGGATTCCTTTCGGCTCAGGACGGGGGGGATACCGGCGGCTTGGGACGGTTGCGGTGCGGTGGCCGGTGGTTCGTACGCGAGGGTTGGAGATTCGGTATGCGGATCGCGGGTTGGCTGCCAAGGATCCGCGATTGGAATCACGGGGTCGTCGGTTCGCCGCCAAGGGTCGTCGGTTGGCGTGCCGGGGTCGCCGGTTGGCTGCCACGAGTCGCAGATTCGCTGCCAAGGATCGTCGATTGGCATAGACGGTTTGGGTGATATGGAATTCGACCGGCGGAATTCCGCCATTGTTTTTTGCTATCGCTCGACTTGCCTGACGAATCCTGACATAACGATGATCGCAGTGGTCCCGGGGCGGTCGGAGGATCCCCCGATGTGGTTAAGCGCGGATGCGGCCCAGGATGGTGGTTCCTGACCATGCTCAGATGATCAGAATAAGGGTTGTAGGGGTTAGAGGTCCATAACGCGTGGTGGGTGGGTCCGGTTTTCGGTTACCTGGAATACGAAAAACACCTTGGAACCGAAATTCCAAGGTGTTGCAAGTGCCCCCGCGGGGATTCGAACCCCGGACACTCTGCTTCAAGGATGGTACGCAGGCATGCTACTCATGTGCGCGATGATGGCAAACGTAGAAGCTAGGTAAGCGACCGTCGTCCATCGTATCGGTATTTACCGACCTACCGATACATCAGATCCATCGTCATATCCAATTGGATTCAGACGACAGCCGTACTTGACAAATATACCTTGAAAGGTATCATTAGGATATGTGGGAAATAGAAATGAGCCCCATCAGGGACTGGCTGCGCACCCTCGACGATGACACCATCGCCCAGATAATCCACGCCGCCGAACTACTGGCGCAAGAGGGGCCCAATCTACGTCGGCCACTGGTCGGCAAGATAACAGGCTCCAGCATCAAGGCCCTCAAGGAGCTGCGCCCCGGTTCCATCGGACACAGCGAGGTACGCATCCTCTTCGTGTTCGACCCGCATCGCCGCGCCATCATGCTGGTGGGCGGCGACAAAAGCGGCAAGTGGAACAAATGGTACAAGACGGCCATCCCGCAGGCGGAGCGAACCTACCAACAATGGATGGACGAGAACGAAGGAGACTGATATGACCAGCTACACACTCGACGACCTGATCCGCGAACGCAACATCAGCCCCGAGAAGATGGAGGCCGCCCGCAACCGCATCGACGAATACGTTCAGGCGTATGAGCTCAAAGAGGCCCGCAAGGCCGCCAATCTGACCCAGCGGGACATCGCCGCCCGCATGGGCGTAAGCCAGAAACGGGTCAGCGTGCTCGAATCTGGAGACATCGCCCACGTGGAACTCGACACCCTCCGCCGTTACCTGAAGAGCTTGGGCGCGACACTGAGCGTCATAGCCACGATGCCGGACGGCGCGACAATGCGTATCCAATAACCATCGTTCCGCAAAACACTAATCCATAGAGCAGGTGCACGATTAGAAACATCAGTCTCAAACATGCTGAATCTAGGGGGGGGGCAGGGGGGTGCGGCGAAAAGTGGGACTGTTTTTTGGTCCCGGATTGGAGCCGTGATGTTTAAGGCTGAGACGCGTCGTTTGGCGTTGCGTTTGGTGTTGGAGGAGGGCATGACGCCGTTGGAGGCGGCGGAGTGGATGCGCGCGCGTGGCGGGCCGGCACCGTCGGCGAGCTCGGTGCGGCATTGGCGTGGCGAGTSATGGGCGCCAAGACGGGCGACGTGGTGAGTTATCACGCTCCCAATGGCCGTGAGA
>NZ_JGZE01000014.1 GCF_000741285.1 Bifidobacterium mongoliense DSM 21395
GGTCGCGAGCGCCGTCGCATTGTCGAAGTCACGTCGTTGCCGGCCGACCCTCCCGTACCCCAGTGTGCCGGACATCATCCCATCGACGAAGGCTTCATCGTCCAATGTGGTCGAAGGCCTGGGTCCGCCACGCCGCATGGGACACCATGACCCCGACACACCGTCTCATCGGGGCCACAGCAACCCGCATGCGCGGCGGCGGCATCGGTGGTCCCGGTGCCGGCGGTGCCCGCATGGGCGGATGACGTGGCCTCTGATCCTGAGGCCCCCGAACCCTTGGCCCCTGACTGTGCGGCCCCCGCCTTCGTGTCGGCGAAGCGGGTCTCGGCCGCAGCGCTCGTGGACGTGCTCGTGGCCGGCGATGTCGATGCCGACGTCGCGGTCGTCGCGGTCGTGGCGGTCGCAGCCGTTCCTTCCGCCGTCCCCGCAGCAACCCCGGCTGGCCCCGCCGTTTCCTGCTCGGTGTTCGACTTGCCCGTGAGGATCGCGTACAGGGTGTCGACCATGTCGCCGAATGCGGCGCTGTGCTTGTCGCGCGGGCGGGGCAGATTGACGGGCATCTGCGCGATGAGATGGCCGGGATGCGGGCCCAGCACGACCACGCGGTCGGCCATCTGCACGGCCTCCTCGATATTGTGTGTCACGATGAGGATGGACTTGATGCCCCGGTTCTTCTCCTTCCAGAGCTTGAGCACCTCCTGGCGTAGATTCTCGGCGGTGAGCACGTCGAGCGCGGAGAAGGGCTCGTCCATGAACAGTGCGTCGGGCCGCAGGACGAGGGCGCGGGCGATGCCCACGCGCTGGCGCATGCCGCCGGACAGCTCCTTGGGGTAGGCGGATTCGAAGCCGTCCAGACCGATGGAGTCGATCGCGGCCAGGGCGACCGGGGTGCGTTGGCCGCGCGGCACTCCGCGCGCCGCCAGACCGAGCTCCACGTTGTCCTGTACGGTCAGCCAGGGCATGAGCGCGAAGGTCTGGAAGACCAGCGCCACTCCCGGGTTCGGGCCACTCAGCGGCGTTCCCCGGTAGGCGACCGTCCCGGCGCTGGGTGGCACGAGGCCCGCTAGGATGCGCAGGAAGGTCGATTTGCCGGCGCCGGAGCGTCCCAGGATGGCGACGATCTCGTCTTCGTGCAGGTCGAAGGACAGGTCGTGCAGCACGCTGAGCGCGGTGCCGGTGTCCGAGGTGAAATGCTTGTCGATGTGCTGCGCGCTGATGATGGTCGTGGGGTCGGCGCCGTTCCCGGCGTCGTGTGCCGTGGCGGTGCTGCCTGCGCTGGTGTGGATGCCTGCGCTGGTGCGGTTATCTGTCTGGTTATCTGCGGTGATGCCTGCGGTCTGCTGGACCGTCCGGTTGGTGGTGGTCATGATGTCTCTCGTTTTCTCGGTCGGTGTGGCGCCGTCCTGCGGTGCAGTGGTGGTGTTCGTGGTGTCCGTATCGTGTGTGTCGTTCATATCGTTCAGGTTCATGGTCGTGTCGTTCATCCGCCGCTCCCTTCAGACCGTCAGGGCGTAGCGTCGGTTGGCGAGCCGCTGCAGCGGTTCCCAGAACAGCCGGTTGATGGCCACGACGAGCACGCCCATCACGGCCACGCCGATGAGCACGCGGGTCATGTCGCCGGTGGCGGTGGCGCTCGTGATGTACGAGCCGATGCCCTGGGCCGTGAGCGTGTGACTGCGGTAGCTGACCACCTCGGAGACGATCGAGGCGTTCCAGGCCCCGCCCGCGGCGGTGATGCCTCCGGTGCACCAGGAGCTGAACACGGCCGGCAGGATCAGGGTCTTCCATCGCATCCATCGGCTCAGATGCATGTTGGCGGCCATCTCGCGCAGGTCATCGGGGATCTGGCTGGCCCCGGCGATCACGTTGAAGAGGATGTACCACTGCGTACCCAGCGCCATGAGCAGGATCGAACCCCAGCCGATGTCGATGTGCCAAGCGACGAACCACAGCGTGACGAAGGGGAAGATGAAGTTCGCGGGGAAGCTCGCCAGGACCTGGATGATCGGCTGGGCGAACCGCGATATCTTCGGGGTCATGCCGATGACGGCGCCGATCGGCACCCAGATCAGGGAGCACAGCACGATGAGCAGGGCCACGCGCAGGAAGGTCAGCCCGCCCAGTGCGAAGGCGTAGGCGAGCTCGCCCAGACCGGTGTCGTGCCGGATGGTCACCAGCATGTACACCACGCCCGCCGCCAGCAGGATCCAGACGATGACATTGAAGACGAGGTCACCGGCCCGCCGGCGCCGCGGATCGGCCGGGCGGCTCGCGCCGGTGACGCCGAATGGTCGCATCATGCGATCGAGCAGGTCGCCGATCGGGCGCAGCAGACGGCCGAGCCATTCGTCGACGTGCGACTGCCGGATGATGGTGAGCACGAGGCTGGTGCTCACGGCGCTCGAGGCGTTCTGCGTGATGCGGAACTTCTCGGCCCATGCGGTCAGGGGTTTCCATAGCAGGAAGTCGATGGCCAGCACGACGAGCACCATGGCCACGATGGCCCAGCCGATGCCTCCGAACCGTCCTTCGGCCGCACTCTGCGCCACGAAGCTGCCGATGCCGGGCAGCGCGTAGGTGCGGTTGTTCACGGAGATCATCTCCGAGGCGGTCAGGAAGAACCATCCGCCGCTCACGCTCATCATGCAGTTCCACAGCAGCGGGATGCAGGCATTCGGCACATCGAGCGTCCAGAACCGCTGCCATGAGGTCAGCCGCAGGTTCTTGGCGGCTTCGACGAGCTCCTTGGGTTCGCTGCGCAGCGAATGGTAGAAGGAGAACGTCATGTTCCAGGCCTGGCTGGTGAAGATCGCGAAGATCGAGGCCGCCTCCACGCCGAGCATGGAGCCGGGGAAGAGCGTGAGCCAGAACGGCACGCTGATCGACAGGAATCCCAGGATCGGCACGGACTGCAGGATGTCGAGCAGGGGGATGAGGATCTTGCCCGCCCGCCTCGAGCGTGCGGCGGCCAGGCCGTAGATGAAGGAGAAGACGAGGGAGACGAGCAGTGCGACGGCCATGCGCAGCACCGAACGCATGGCGTAGTACGGCAGCTGCGCCACGTCCGTGGAGACGCCGGAGGGCACGCCGTGCGGCCCGATGGGTGCGGCTATGGTCGGCAGGAGGTAGGCGATGAGCCCGCCGAACGCGAGGATGCCCGCGACGACCAGGCAGTCCGAGAGGATGCGGGTGGTCAGGGGGGCGGGGCGTGTGTCGCCCTCGCCCGCGATGGCGCGCCGATTGAATGTGAACGTCATGATAACCGATTCCTTGATGACGGTTGTTGCGGTACCGTCCACGGGTATGGGCCGTGGGCATCACCCGGATTGGCGGGGTGGTCATTCGAATCGGGACGATCTGCGGGTATGCCGTCGGTGTTGCGGGGCGATGTGCCGATCGTGGTGGTGCACATATCGTTGCACATGCCGGTGCGCACGCCGCTGCGCCGCATTCGATGGGGAACGGGGCGCGGGGCACGATCGGCACCCCGTCGCATCAGCGTATAACGAAGATGCATACGCATATGCATACCGAAGATGCCTACCGAAGGCGCATATCGGGGATTGCCGTATTCGAATGGAAAGGATGGGGGAGCGTGAAACGACGCCATTGATGATGGCCGCCACTACTGGGAGGATCGTCCGCCATGGGTCCCACCCCCTTCGCGTCGTGTGCGTGATGCACTGTGTCCGTTGCCGTACTGATGTAAGCAGGCATGCCCGGAACGACCGCGTGGAAGTGAATGAATGCCATTCGCCTGAATCGTCATCGTTTGAGCTTTAGCATCGCCGGGCCGTGGAGCTGCATTAGTCAGTGCCTTGAATCGACAGAAACTGTTGACCTGCTTGCAGTGTCTCCACTGCTTTGCGGTAGCAACCCATATCCCTGCGGTAGCCTTGCCTACCGACACGACCAAACCTAAAGTGCTGCGCGTGCGTTGTCAACCTCGACGGGGCGGCGCGACCCATCTGTCCCATGGATTTCCTATAATGAGAGTTTGTTATGCCGAGAATCGGGTTGCCGCATGGATCCGATCCTCATCAGGTTCAGCCGCCCGGTGGTCACCATCGGATCGGCGAATCGGCCGGCTTCCCGGAGGGTGTCCCCCGGGGATGAACGATTCGGGCGTCCGCGCACCATACGGTGACGCGGGGTGCGCCCCAGGATGTGCGTCGATATGCGGCGACGACAGGAGATAATCATGGTTAATGCCGTTGAGGCGTTCAACGCCAAGCACACGAAGTCCGTCGCGGACATTCCGGATTTCCGTTCCGGTGACACCATCGACGTCGATGTGAAGATCCAGGAGGGTGCCAACACCCGTATCCAGACCTTCACCGGCGTGGTGATCGCCCGTCACGGTGCCGGTGTCGCCCAGAGCTTCATCGTGCGCAAGGTCAGCTTCGGCACGGGCGTCGAGCGCCGCTTCCCGCTGCACTCCCCGTCCATCGATGCCATCCGCGTCGTGCGCCGTGGTCGTGTGCGTCGCGCCAAGCTGTACTACCTGCGCTCGCTGCGTGGCAAGGCCGCTCGTATCGTCGAGCGCCGCGACAACAGCGAGAAGTAGTCGCTGTCCGACGGACGATCGGCCTCGTGCCTCCTCGTCCGTCCGGTTGCTTGCGGCGGCCCGGCTTCCTTGTGGAGCCGGGCCGCCGTCGTATTCCGCGGGCCGAGTACAGTGGTGCTTCGTTGGAGTGATGCGGAGGGATATATGCGGCGACCTGGTATGCGGTCCGGCGTCATCGGTGAATACGATGACGTCGGCAGCGGCGACGCCGACAAGGATCTTCACACACTCGAGGTCGCCGGGTATGGCGTGAACCCCACGCCGGCCCCCCGGTTCGCGCTCTCCCATCCGCGGCACGGGCGCGATGACGGCGGCGAATCGGGTTGGCGCGACACGTTGGTGTGGTTCGGCGTCCCGGTCATCGTCGTGCTGCTGGTCCGGCTCTTCCTTTTCGGCTTCTATTCCATACCATCCGGCTCCATGATGGGCACCATCGAAGTGGGCGATCGGGTCATCACGAACCAGCTCGCGCCGAGGATCGTTCCGGTGCACCGTGGCGATGTCATCGTGTTCCGCGATCCGGCCAACTGGCTGGCCGATGAGCAGAGTTCCCGGAACAACGATCTCATCAAACGGCTCATCGGCATGCCCGGTGACGTGGTGGCCTGCCAGGGCGCCGGACACCCGGTCACGATCAACGGCGTGGAGATCGACGAGCGCACCTACATCCGGCCGGGCGTGGATCCGAGCAACTTCGCCTTCAACGTCACGGTCACCCCGGGGCATGTCTTCGTGATGGGGGACAACCGCTCGAATTCCGCCGATTCACGCTATCACCAGGACGACGGTGACCAGGGGCTCGTACCCATGAACGACGTGCTGGGCGTCGCCATGGTCACCTACTGGCCCTTCGATCGCATCGGCAGGCTCGATGCCCACCATGAGGTGTTCCGCAACGTGCCCGACCGAAACGGCAAACTCCAATGACCGTTCCCGCCGCATCGTCCCGCCGCGTTCCCGCCGGTTCCCGCGGCCACGACTCCGCAGGTTCCCCTGGTCGCGCCTCCGCCGGTTCCCGCCGCCATACCCATGCCGTACGCCCGACGCTCGATCTGGAGCGCGAGCTGGCGGCCAGCGGGTACGACCTCCTGGTCGGATTCGACGAGGTGGGCCGCGGGGCGCTCGCCGGACCGGTGATGGTCGGTGCCGCCGCCATAGCCACGTCCGATCTGGCCAAACGTCAGGTGCCCGAGGGTGTCGCCGACTCCAAGCTGCTCACCGCCCACCGCCGTGAAGGCATGCTCGACGCCCTGTGCTCCTGGTGTACCGCCTACGCGGTGGGACAGGCCACGAACACCGAGATCGACGAATGGGGCATCAGCCACGCGCTCGGCATCGCCGCGTTGCGCGCCCTGAACAACATCGAACAGCATCTCGCCGTCGTCGCGCCCTATCGCATCGGCGCCATACTCGACGGCCCGAACGACTACATCACCAAGGCCCTCGACACCTTCGACGCGTCCCTGCTCGCCATCCCTGCCGAGATCACCACCCGCGTCAAGGCCGACCAGCAGTGCGCCAGCGTCGCCACCGCCTCGGTCATCGCCAAGGTCACCCGCGACCGGCTCATGGTCAGCATCGCCCAGGGCAACCCCGCCTACCGCCCGTACCATTGGGCGCAGAACAAAGGCTACGGTTCCGCCGAGCATCGAGCGGCCATCGCGCGGTACGGTGCCACCGACCTGCATCGCCGCTCCTGGCATCTGGTATAGCCGCATGTGGTGTAACGGTATCTGGCATGACCGTATCTGATATAGACCCGTATCTGGCGTAATGGCATCTGGCGTAGATTCGCCGCTGCGGTATGCTCGATGTCAGAGTCGAAGCCGATCGTGAGTTGGCCGGACACCACCCACGCAGGGGAGCGCAATATGACAGAGAACCGAAAGGCCGGCCGGCGGCCGTCGATGTTCGAGGTCGCGAAGATGGCCGGGGTGAGCCACCAGACGGTCTCCCGCGTCATCAACGATTCGCCCGACGTGTCGCCCACGACTCGTAAGCGCGTGCGTGAGGCTATCAGGACGCTCGATTACCACCCGAGCAACTCCGCGCGGGCGCTCGCTTCGCGCCGGTCCCACACCATCGGTCTGATCGCCGGGGGATTGCGGCTCTTCGGCCCCATCTCGACCATCACCGCCATCGAGGGCGTGGCCCGTGCACACAGCCTGTTCATGTCCGTCTCGCTCCTGTCCGAGCCCGACTTCACGCCGAGCGAGTTCCGCGCGATGTGCGATTCGTTCGACGAGCAGAACGTCGACGCCTTCCTCTTCCTCACCCCCACGGACGAGATGTTCGCCGCGGCCTGCCGTGTCGACGTCTCCCGCCCCCGAGTCATCGTCACCTCGACCCACGGGGGCCTGAGCATGAGCGCCGCGGGCCGCATGATGCATGTCGAAAACCGACGTCGCACGGCCCTGGTCGGCATCGACCAGTGGGGGGCGATGGCCGATGTGATGGCCCTGATCGGTCGGTACGGCCACCGTTCGGCGCTGTATCTGGCCGGTCCGAGCAATTGGCGCGATGCCGCCACCCGCATGATCGCCTGGCGCAAGCTCGCCGCCGAGCATTCGGTCGCTTCCCGCGTCGTGCAATGCTCGAGCTGGGATGCCTCCGAGGCCTATGCGCGCATGAACCACGTGCTCGACCGCTTCGGCTTCTCCGGCTCAACCAAACCGACCGTGGTGGTCACCGCGAACGACGCGCAGGCGGTCGGCGTCATCCGCGCCCTGCACGAGCACCGCATCCGCATACCGCAGGACATCAGCGTCGTGGGCTTCGACGACATCTCCGGGGCTGACGAACTCTACCCGCCGCTGACCACCGTGCGACCCCGGTTCCACGAATTGGGCACGGCCGCCATGCGCGAAGCCCTGCGCCTGCTCGGCGAGGGGGAGGAGACCGTCTACGCCGCGAGCGCGCACGGCGTCGGCCTCATCCCCGCCGAACTCGTCCAGCGCGCCTCCCTCGGCCCGGTGCCCATCGCATGAGTGGTATGACGGATGACGGCGTGGTGAATTGCGGCATGGTCAATCGTGGCATAGCAGATGACGTCAAAGCGGACGACGGTATGACGGGTCACGGTATAACGGATGGCAAATGACGGTATGACGGATATGCGCGGGTCGGATGGCCCGCATCGAAAGGATGGCGATGGTATGCGTGGCGCGACTGTGCAAACCGGTGATCTGATCTTCCTGCCCGATGACGGCAAGATGTTCTCGGACATGATTTCCCGGAGCACTGCCATGTCGAAGGACTCGGTTGCGCTGAACGGCAAGACTGCGGCGGCGACGAAAACGCTGGGATCGCGGGATCCGGAGACATCGAACGGCGCGCCGGCCCCCGTCCGTGCTTCCCTGCCCACCTACACGCATGTGGCCATGGTCGAACGCGGGGATGACGGCGTCCACATCATGCATGCCACGGTCAAGCGTGGCTGCATTCGCCAGTCTCTCGCCGAGTTCATCGCCGACCGTGGCGCTGGCGCTGACGTCTTCCGCGCCAGCCGTGCGCTGCGCGATCCCCGCTCGATCGTCAGGCGTGCCCGGGCCATGCTCGGCGCCCCGTACAACCCCAGCTTCCGCATCGAACAGTCCGGCTACTACTGCTCGGAATTCGTCTTTCAGGCCTTCGCCAACGAACACCTGTTCCATCTCACGCCCATGACCTTCGGCCCCGATCGCTCGGTGCTGCCGCAGTGGGTCGACTACTACCGCAAGCTTGGCCTGCCGATCCCCAACGGGGAGTGGGGCACAAGCCCCAACTCCCTCCTCGCCGGGCAGGCGTTGCGATTCATCGGGGCGCTCGCCGACCTCGACCGTCTGGGGTAGGAAGACGGTGTCGGCGGGGTCTCTGCGCATCGCTGGACGCCGCTGTATCGCTTGGCATCGCTCGGGCATGACGGCTGGAACGGCGCCCGCACGCGTGTGCGCGACGGCGCCCGGCCATGACGGACCTACGCCGTTGTGACAGAGCCGGCATGCGTGTGCGCGACGTCATCCGACTGGTACAGTGAAGCGCATGACCTCTGACAGAGACCACGATATTGATGTCGACGCGTTGACATCTCAAGAGATGGTGCGCATCCCGAAAGACGAATTCGCGTATCCGGGTCCGGTTCGCGATGTCCTGGTCGCCTCGATCCTTGAGGGACGCAAAACCAGCACCGCCTGCCTGCACAGGGAATTCGAAATCCTCGACGAGGAGGCCCCGAAAGCAGGTGATCTCAGGATGCTCATCGACTCGCATGAGCATGATCTGGCGATTCTGCGCTATACCTCCATCGAAACCAAATGCTTCATCGATGTTGATGACCGCCATGCCATGGATGAGGGCGAGGGGTACACGGATGCGGCCGGGTGGCGCACAGTCCACGCCGATTTCTGGAATTCCCCGGAGTACCGGGATGAATTCGGTGAGAATTTCACGATTGACGACGACACCTTGGTGACGTTGGAACGCTTCGAGGTGGCCCGGCTGCTCTAGGGGTCCGGCGCGCCCGGGGCGGCATTCGATGATGTGGTGGAGTGGCGACGACCGTGCTCTCGGCGCTCACCGGAGCCGTGTGGGCCTCATGAACGACGTGACTAAGCTCGTCTGCACTCGCCGATGGTCGGTCGTCGTGGACTCGCATGACCACGGCGACCCGCGCACCAGATAGGTGGCGCTGATGCTGCAGGTTTACGCCTGGATCCCCGAACAAAAGTGGATAAGGGCGTGTGTTCGCGGTTTTCCGCTCGTTCTCGGGCCATTGCGAGCGGGTCGTTCACTTTGTGTAGTCAATTCCGGATAGCTTCGACTCGACGGCATTGGAGAACGGCAATATACCGCCAATTCGTGTGACGGCCTGACTCCGGAAACCGTCGGTGCCCGCAAAAAAGACTACACAAAGTGAGGCAGGGGCCAAATCGTCGGCATGAAGGTCCCGTTTGGCGCTGTGGAACCCGGCATACGCGGGCTCATGGGCGCACGTCTATGCGCCCGAGCTCATGCGCATGCGCCCGCGCTCATGCGCATACGCTCGCGCTCATGAAAGGGTGTACTTGCGCACATGAGAGAGCGCTCGCGCGCACCCACGCACCCACGCGCGACCAGTTTCGGCTCTGTCGAACGGGGAGCAAAGGCCTCGCGATGATCAACAGTGGCAGCGTCGCGGATTTGCTCCACCTTCTCGTACATATCCTGGAACGGCCAGTGGCGGTTCCACTGCAACCAGCTGACCGTACTCTCACCGGCTCGAGCCGTACCGGGAAGCTTGTTGTAGCAGAATGGGCATGCGGTTGACCAGGCGCATTGTTGTAGCGGGACGGGCATGCGGCTGATCGGGTTCATATCGACACACGCGGGGTTGAGTATTCTCCGACGAGCTATACAATAGATATCACGAATGTGAGCGCTAACAAGGAAGCTAACGATAAAGTTAAAGATGAAGCTTGCGACATGGTTCAAGCCACAGGGGTGCAGCCCGCAAGGGAACAGGCCCCGGCGGCGCACGCCACACGTTGCATACCATCTGGCGGCTGAGTCGATGCGCGGGCATTCGATTCGGATTGGTATGCAGACCGGGCGGCGAACGCGGCGCCACCGGGGCGGCAGGGATACGCGAAGTACACGAAGGAGTGCACGGCATGACAACGCAATTGGCCGATTCCACAGTGCCGGAGGCGGGTGCGGGCGGGGATATGGACGCGGATGCGTCCGCCATCGCGACCGCGACCGTGACAGAGACAGAGGCAGAGAATGCGACTGCGACTACGACCGCGACAGCGCCTGCTACCGGGACCACGCCCGCGGCAGGGAGTGCGACCACGACTGCGACCGCGGCAGGGAATGCGACCGTTACCGCGATACTCGAGGGCAGGACCTCGCTGGGCATCGAATTCGGCTCCACACGCATCAAGGCCGTGCTGATCGACGACAGCTACCGCACGATCGCTTCGGGCGATCACGCGTGGGAGAACCATCTCGAGGACGGGTTGTGGACCTACCCCCTGGAGGAGGTGTGGTCGGGTCTGCAGGATGCCTACGCCGCGCTTGCCGCCCAGGTTCGGGAATCCTACGGCGTGCCGCTCGCCCGCGTCGGAGCGCTCGGGTTCTCGGCCATGATGCACGGCTATCTCGCGTTCGACGCCGATGACCAGCTGCTGGTGCCGTTCCGCACGTGGCGCAACACCAACACCGGCGAAGCGCACAGGAGACTCTCGTCGCTGTTTGGCACCAACATCCCCGAGCGCTGGTCCATTGCGCACCTGTACCAGTGCCTGCTTGACCACGAGGAGCATGTCTCCCGGGTCTCCTTCATGACCACGCTGGCCGGCTACGTGCATTGGCGTCTGACCGGGCGCAAGGTCATCGGCGTGGGGGATGCCTCCGGCATGTTCCCCATCGACCCGGAGACCCGCACCTGGGAGTCCGCGATGCTCGACCAGTTCGACGCGCTCGGCGAGGTCGCCGCCCAGCCGTGGTCGATCCGCGACCTGCTGCCCGAGACCCTGGTCGCCGGAGAGTCGGCGGGGGAGCTGACCGCTGAGGGCGCGGCGCTCCTCGACCCCAGCGGCACCCTGCGGCCCGGTGTCCCGTTGGCGCCGCCCGAGGGCGATGCGGGCACCGGTATGGTCGCGACCAATGCGGTGCGGGTCCGCACCGGCAACGTTTCGGCCGGCACGTCGATCTTCGCGACTGTGGTGCTCGAGCACAAGCTCGCCCGCATGCACCCGGAAGTCGACATCGTGGCCACCCCGGCCGGTGATTTGGCGGGCATGAGCCACGCCAACAACTTCACCTCCGACCTCAACGCCTGGGTGAGGGTCTTCGGCGAATTCGCCAAAGCCGCGGGCCTCGCCCTCGACCCCGCGGATCTGTACGGCATCCTGTTCAAGGCCGCGGTGAGTGAGGACGCCGACCCCGACGCCGGCGGACTGCTCAACTACTGCTTCTACTCCGGCGAGTTCCTCGCGCGGCTCGAAGAGGGCCGCCCGGTCTTCGCCCGCGGTCCCGAGGCGCGGATGTCACTGGCCAACTTCATGCGGGCCCAGCTCTTCGGCGCCTTCTCCCCGGTCAAGATCGGCATGGACGTCATGACCAAGGACGAGGGGGTGCGGGTCGACTCCCTCGTGGGTCACGGCGGCATCTTCACGACGCCGAAGGTCGCGCAGCGCATCCTGGCTGCCGCCTTCGACGCCCCCATCACGGTCATGTCCACAGCGGCCGAGGGCGGCGCCTGGGGCATGGCGGTCCTCGCCGACTACCTGCGTCACGCCGACGTCCCCCTCGCCGACCATCTCGACACCCGCGTTTTCGCCGACGCCCGCTCCACCACCGAGCGGCCCGACCCCGAGGATCTGGCGGGATTCGAACGCTATTTCGCACGCTTCATCGAAGGTCTGCCCATCGAGCGCGCGGCGGTCAAGGCGATTCCCTTGGAGCGGTGAGGTGCGGTAGAGCGCGGCGGGGCGTGCAGGGAACGCTGGGCACGGATTGATCGCCGCAACCGTGCCGACGCCTGCCGCTCCCGATGCAATCCCCCTGACGTCCCCACGCGAACACGACCGCGAACACGACCGCGAACACGACCGCGAACACGATCACGATCACGACCGCGAACACGACCGCGAACACGATCACGATCACGACCGCGAACAGCCCACGAATACACAGTCACAAGTAACCAACGAAAGGAACACCCCCATGGCAACCCTGGCCGATTACGGACCCGAGGTCCGCACCGAAGTCAAGCAGGTGCGCGAGACCGTCGCCACTCTGCACGAGCAGCTGCTCACCTGGAATCTCGTCGTATGGACGGCGGGCAACGTCTCGCAGCGCCTGCGCACCGCCGATCTCATGGTCATCAAACCCTCCGGCGTGCGGTACGAATACCTCACGCCCGGCTCGATGGTCGTGTGCGACCTCGACGGCAACGTCGTCGACGGCACCGAGGCACCCTCGTCCGACACCGCGTCGCACGCCTACATCTACCGGCATATGCCAGAGGTGTACGGCGTCGTGCACACCCACTCCACCTACGCCACCGCCTGGGCCGCCACCGGGCAGAACATCCCGTGCGGGCTGACGATGATGGGCGACGAATTCGGCGGACCGGTGCCGGTCGGGCCGTTCCGTCTCATCGGCTCGGAGGCCATCGGGGAGGGCGTCGTCGAAACGCTCAAGCGTTACCCCAAGTCGCCGGCCGTGCTCATGCAGAACCACGGCCCCTTCACCATCGGCAAGGACGGGGAGGGGGCGGTCAAGGCCGCGGCCATGACCGAAGAGGTCGCGCACACGATGTGGGCCGCGCGCCAGTTGGGCGACATCATCGAGATTCCGCAGGAGGACGTCGACAAGCTCAACGACCGCTACCAGAACGTGTACGGCCAGCACTGAGTGGCACTGAGTGGCGCTGAGTGGGGCCGGCGCTACGGCCAGCACCGACCCGGCCGCCACTGAGTACGGCCGCACCGAGTAGGGCCGACGCCCGCATCCGCTACTTACCTACCGATTCACCACTAATCAACCATCATCAATCCATCAATCAACCATCAACGCCCCGACGACGGGGCAAGGAGCACCATCATCATGACATTCGACAATCCCTTCGAGGGCAAGGAAATCTGGTTCGGCGTCGGATCGCAGGACCTGTACGGCGAGGAGACGCTGCGCCAGGTCGCGGCCCAGTCCGTCGGAATCGTCGACGCCCTCAATGCGAGCGGTGCCATCCCCGTCAGGCTCGTCCTCAAGACGACGCTCAAGTCATCGGACGCGGTCAAGCGCTTCATGGTCGAGGCCACCGCGAGCGAGGCCTGCATCGGCGTCATCACCTGGATGCACACGTTCTCCCCGGCGAAGATGTGGATCCGCGGCCTCGAAGCGCTGGGCAAGCCCCTGCTGCAGCTCAACACGCAGCACCATCTCGAGATCCCGTGGCAGAGCATCGACATGGACTTCATGAACCTCAACCAGGCGGCCCACGGCGACCGTGAGTTCGGCTACATCGTCACCCGGCTGGGCATCCCGCGCAAGATCGTCGTCGGCCACTACACCGATCCGGACGTCGCGGCGCGTATCGGCACGTGGGCCCGCGCCTGTGCCGGCTGGGACGCCTCGAACAGCATGAAGGTCATGCGTTGGGGCGACAACATGCGCAACGTCGCCGTCACCGAGGGCGACAAGACCGAGGCCGAGCGCGTCTTCGGCGCCTCGGTCAACACCTGGGCCGTCAACGAGCTCGTCACCTTCGTCGACGACGTCAAGGACGACCAGATCGAGGCTCTCATCAAGGAATACCGGGAGAGCTACGACATCGCGCCCGAGCTGCTGGCCGACCGGCGCGAGGAGCTGGTCACCGCCGCCAGGGAGGAGGCGGGCATGGTCAACATGATGAAGGCGTACGGCGCCACCGCCGCCACCGACAATTTCGAGGATCTGGGCACGCTTAGTCAATTGCCCGGCGTCGGCCCGCAGCGCTTCCCCGAAGCCTACGGGTGGGGCTTCTCCGCCGAGGGCGACTGGAAGACCGCCGTCCTCGTGCGCATCGGCGCCGTCATGGGCTATGGACTCGAAGGCGGGGCCTCGCTTATGGAGGACTACTCGTACAACTTCGTGCCCGGCCACGAGATGAACATGGGCTCTCACATGCTCGAGGTCTCGCCGGCCGTCGGCACCATCGGGAGACCAACACTGGAAATCCACCCGCTCGGTATCGGCGGCAAGGCCGATCCCGTGCGCCTGGTGTTCACGGCCGCTCCGAAGCGCGACGCGGTCGTGGTGTCGATGTCCGACGTCAGGGAGCGGTTCCGTCTGCTCATGAACGTGGTCGACGTCGTCGAACCCGAGGGTTCCCTCGAGAATCTGCCCTGTGCCCGGGCGTTGTGGAAACCGAGGCCGACCCTCAAGACCTCCGCCGAGTGCTGGCTGCGCGCCGGCGGCTCGCACCACACCTGCATGACGACCTCGGTCGGGCGTGAGGCGTGGGAGGACTTCGCCCGCATCGCCGGCGTCGAGCTGGCCGTCATCGACGAGCATACGGAGCCGCGCGAGTTCGAGCGCGACCTCGAGATCAGCGAAATGGTGCACCGTCTCGACAACCGCCACTGATTGCAGCGCCCACTGATTGCAGCGGCCACTGATTGTGACGAGGGCAGTCGCCGCTGAATCGAGTTCACTCATCACAGCCGGTGTCGTTACGGGTTTCGCCTACGGGCGCAAGGAGCCGGCGCCGATCCGCATTGATCGGCGCCGGCTCTGACATCGGTGATGTCAACGATCGCCCGCATCGTCCCCTTAGCGTTTGCCGCCGTAGAGCTTCTGATCGATCTCGTTGGCGAACACCTTCGTCACCCGCGGGCGCACGACCTTGAGCGAGGGGGTCAGGCAGCCGTTCCGCTGGGTGAGGTGGCCGGGCAGCACCACGAACTTGCGCACCGATTCGGCGCGGGAGACGGAGGCGTTCGCCTTGTCGACGAAACGTTGGATGAACTCGTGGACCTCGGGCAGTGCGGCCGCCTCGTCGGAGCTCAGATCGGCGGCGAGGCGCTGGGTGGGCAGCCACTGGGCCAAGGCTTCGTCGTCGAGCGTCACGAGCGCGCCGACGAACGGGCGCCCGTCGCCTACGACCACGGCGTGCTCCACGATCGGGCAGGCGGCGATGGCCTGTTCTGCAGGTATGGGCGAGACGTTCTTGCCGCCTGCGGTGATGATGATGTCCTTCTTGCGGCCCGTGATGCGCAGCCGGCCCTCGTCGTCCAACGCACCCAGGTCTCCGGTGGCGAACCATCCGTCGTCGGTGAACGCCTCTTTGGTGTCTTCGGGTCGGTTGTGGTAGCCGACGAACACGTTCGGTCCCTTGAGCTGGATCTCGCTGTCGGGCGCGATGCGCACCGATCCGCCGGGGGCGGGTTGCCCGACCGTGCCGATGGTCGTCTCGGCGGCCCTCGTCACGGTGAACGGCGCCGCGGTTTCCGTCAGGCCGTAGCCCTGGATCATGCGCAGCCCGATGCCTGAGAAGAAATGGGCCAGGTCATCGCTCAGCGGCGCCCCGCCACAGGCGATGTAGCGGATGTTGGGTCCCAGGGCACTGCGCACGGCCCGGTACACGCTCGCGTCGTAGGCGATGTGCTCGGCCTGCTGCTTGAGATTCGGCCGCACACCCTCTTCCATCATGCGCGACCATGCGCGCGAGGCCTCCACGGCCTTGGCGAACAGGCGCCCCTTGGCGCCGGTGCCCGCACGGTGCGAGGCGGCGTTGTAGACCTTTTCGAACACGCGGGGCACGCCGAGCAGATAGGTGGGGCGGAACCGGCGGATGTCGGGCAGCAGGTTGGAGGTGTCGGGCAGGTAGCCGACCACGCCGTCGTCGGTGCCGATCGAGCAGTATTGGATGTAGCGCGCGAAGCAGTGGGCCAGCGGCAGGAAGAGCAAGAGCCGGGGGTGGTCGTCGCAGATCATCTCGGGCAGGCAGTAGAAGCCGGCGCGCACGACGCTCAGGAAGTTGCGGTGGGTCAGTTCGACGCCCTTGGGTGCCCCCGTGGACCCGGAGGTGTACACGATCGTGGCCAGATCATCGGCCCGTCCCGCGCCGATGCGTTCGGTCAGGTCGCCGTCGCTGACGGCCACGCCAAGGCCTTCGAGGACGCCGAGCGCATTGGCATCGAACATGAGCGTGCGGGTGAGGCTGGGGCAGTGGTCGGCGATGCCGGCGACGCGGTTGTAGCGCTCGCGGTCGTCGACGAACACGAGCTTGACCTGGGCGTCGTTGATGATGCGCTCGGCCTGGGCGGCGGAGTCGGTGTCGTAAATCGGCACGGAGACGGCACCGACGGCCGCCAGGGCGAGGTCGAGCACACCCCATTCGTAGCGCGTGGAGGAGAAGATCGTGACGGCGTCGCCGCGGGCGATCCCCAGGGCCATGAGGCCCTTTGACGCCGAGAGCACCGCGGTGTGGAATTCCCCGGTGGTCACGTCCCGCCATGTGCCCTCCTTGGTTCTGCTTGCGGCGATCACCGTATCCTCGCCGCTTCTGCGGATACGTTCGGTCAGGAGCGCGTACAGACTCTCGTCATCGTTGACGACAGGGGCCCCGGGGGTGGTGTATTCGGTCAGCATATGTGCGTTCCTTACTGGTTGTCGTGTTCCTGGGGCATGCGGCCCCGCTACCACCATGGTAGGTCACGGTGCGCCGATGCGGTATCCCGTCCGTCGCGGGTGAGGACGGTGCGATGTCGGCGGATCAGGCCTATCGCGACACGCCGGATCCGAGCCATTGCAAGGACGATTTACAACGATGTACACTGAGGGAGGGCAAGGTAGCCCGTCATCGGCAACGCAAAACGCAAAGGAGAGTCCGCCAGTGTCACACGTCGTCCCCATGGTCGCAGCGTCGTCCACCGCAGTACCGTCGTCCACTACACCACCGTCGTCCACCACCGCATCGCCTTCCACTACCGCATCGTCGTCCACCAAGGACCACACCGCCAGCAGTCCACGGGCGCAGGCCCGGTTGACCATCGACCCCGCGTTCACGCAGGGCCGTATCGACGATCGCCTGTTCGGCTCGTTCGTCGAGCACCTGGGTCGGTGCGTATACACCGGCATCTACGAACCCGGCCATCCGACCGCCGACGCCGACGGCTTCCGGCAGGATGTGATCGATCTGGTCAGGGAGTTGGGGGTGACGACGATCCGCTACCCCGGCGGCAACTTCGTCTCCGGCTATCGCTGGGAGGACGGCGTGGGCCCCGAACGCCCGAGACGGCTCGACCTGGCGTGGCATTCGACCGAAACCAACCGGTTCGGTCTGCATGAGATGGCTTCATGGCTTGACAAGGTCGGCGGCAACGAGCTCATGGAGGCCGTCAACCTAGGCACCCGGGGCGTGCAGGAGGCGCTCGATCTACTGGAGTACGCCAACGTACCCGGCGGCACCGCGCTTTCCGAGCGGCGGCGGCGCAACGGGGCCGACGAGCCCTTCGGCATCCGCATGTGGTGCCTGGGCAATGAGATGGACGGTCCTTGGCAGCTGGGTCACAAGACAGCCCATGAATACGGCCGCCTGGCCGCGATGACCGCCGCCGCCATGCGGCAGGTGGACCCCGACCTCGAGCTGGTGGTGTGCGGGTCGTCGTCCCATGGCATGGACACCTTCGGCCAGTGGGAACGCACCGTGCTCGAGGAGACCTACGACGCGGTCGATTTCGTGTCCTGCCACGCGTACTACCAGCCCTCCGACGGCGACCTGGCAAGCTTCCTGGCGTCCGGCGTCGACATGGACGCCTTCATCAGGGACGTGTCCGCGACCATCGACGCCGCCGCGGCCCGGCTGCGGTCCTCGCACCGGGTGGCGATCTCCTTCGACGAGTGGAACGTATGGTATATGGATGCTGAACCGTCGAAGACACCCGAGGGCATCGGCAACTGGCCGGTGGCGCCCCGACTGCTCGAGGACCGGTATTCGGTCCTGGATGCGGTGGTATTCGGCGATCTGCTCATCACCCTGCTCAAGCACGCCGACCGTGTGCGTTCGGCCTCGCTCGCGCAGCTCGTCAACGTCATCGCGCCGATCATGACCGAGCCCGGCGGCCCGTCCTGGCGACAGACCACGTTCTACCCCTTCGCGCTCACCGCTCAGCTTGCCAAGGGCGGCACGGTCTACGAACCCAAGCAGACCTCCAGCACGCACGACACCGCGAAATACGGCGCCGTGGACACCGTAGATTCAGTCGCGGTCAATGCCCCCGATGGCTCATTGGCGGTTTTCGCCGTCAACCGCTCCGTCGACGAACCAGCGGAGTTCACAATCCGCCTGCCGGAAGGCGATGTCAGCTCGCTCGACGCGCGGACCCTGCACGAGGACGACCCGATGGCGTCCAACACCTTGGAGCATCCCGACGCCGTCGTGCCCCATGCCAACGCCAGCGCCCGCATCACGGACGGTGAGGTGCACATCACCCTGCCACCCGTGTCGTGGACGGCCATCCGCATCGGTCGGTGAGCCAGCCGGCTGAGTGCCCAAGACAGACATGATGTACAACAAGGAGATGAGGAACGATGTTGAAAACAACGAAGTTTTTGGCCGCTCTCAGCGCCGCGGCGCTGAGCCTGACGCTCGCCGCATGCGGCGGGTCCGGGGCGCAGGAGGCCGGCACGAACACCGATAAGCACGCGAACGACAACGCGTCCTGTACGAACAAGCTGGTGCATCCCAAGGCACAGAAGGTCACCGTCTGGGCATGGTACCCGGCCTTCGAGAAGATCGCCGACCATTACAACGAGAACCACACCGATCTGCAGGTGTGCTGGAACAACGGAGGCCAGGGAGGCGCCGAATACACCCATTTCCAGAACACCATCAAGGCGGGCAAGGGCGCCCCGGACGTCATCCAGCTCGAATACGAGGCGATGCCCCAGTTCCTGGCCGGTCAGAAGAAGTACCTCGTCGATCTGGGGAAGTTCGGCATGAACAAGCACAAGGCGGATTACACGTCGGGCGCGTGGAATTCGGTCACGTTCGGCGGCTCCGATTCGGTCTATGCGGTCCCGGTGGACACCGGTCCCTTCGTCATGTACGTCAATGAGGATGTCTTCGAGAAGTACGGCCTCAAGGTCCCCACCACCTGGGACGAGTTCGAGCAGACGGGACGTCAACTCAAGGAGAAAGGCTACGACGGCAAGCTGACGAACTGGCAGTCCGACGGCACGGCCGTGAACATCGCGCTCTTCTCCCAGAAGAACGCGAAGGTCTACAAGTACTCCGCCAACGATCCGACGAAGGTCGGCGTCGATTTCGACCAGAAGGGCGTCAAGGAGGTCCTGTCGTATTGGCAACGGCTCGCGAAGGACGGGCTCATCGACACCGCCGACCAAAGCTCCACCGACACCATGAAGAAGTTCGGCGCGGGGCAGTATGCGACCTACGTGCAGGCCTCCTGGTTCATGGGCTACTACGTCAAGGGCGCGTTCAAGACCCCCGAGTCCTCGCCGTTCAAGATCTACGCGGCTCCGAAGTGGGACGATGCCACGCCCGATGTCAACCAGGGCGGTTCCGCCTTCGCGGTGACCTATCAGGCTAAGGACACTGAGGCCTCGGCGAAGGTCGCGCGTGAACTGTACGGCGACGACTTCTCCCGCAACAGCGGCGTGACCGACGGCGGTTTGTTCCCCTCCTGGACGCAGACCCTGGCCTCGTCCGAGTTCATCGGGCAGACCTACCCCTATCTGCGCAACCAGAAGGCGAACGAGGTCATCGCCCCGGTGGCCAAGGGGTGGGAGGGAGACCAGTTCCTTCCCTTCCAGACCTACGCCTACGACGCCCAGCAGAAGGCGTTCACGAGCGTCGTGAAGTCGGGCAAGTCGGCTGATTCCGTCGTGGCAGATCTCACGTCGTCCCTGCAGAACTACGCCAAGCAGCAAGGTTTCTCCACCATCGCGGTGGAGTGACCTCGCCCGGAGGAGCCTTGCGGGGAGGGTCCGCCTTCCCGCAAGGCTTGAGAGGACTTCTGATGACTCAGATGAAACAACAACGCGCGCGACGCGCCACGATCGGCAGAGAGCACCTGTGGGGCTGGGTCTTCACCGGCCCGTTCGCCGTCGTATTCGTCGTGTTCCTGGTGGTGCCCCTGGGATATGCGTTCTACATGTCGCTGTTCAGTTACACGCAGGTGTTCGGCGAACGGTTCACGGGGCTCGCCAACTACGTACGGATACTGGGCGATGCCGCGTTCCGCGACGGCATGCTGCTCGTGGTCATGTACACGGTGGTGATGGTGCCCTTGCAGCTTGGACTCGCGCTGGCGCTCGCCCTCATGCTTGACTCGTTCAAGAAGCGGTTCGCGGCCATATCGAGGATCGTCATCTTCCTGCCCTACGCCATTCCCGCGGTCATCGGCGCGCTCATGTGGGGGTTCATGTATTCCAAGATGATGGGGCCGTTCACCTCCGTCTTCCAGCTGTTCGGGCTCTCGGCTCCCGAGTTCCTCAGTTCGAACGGCATTTTCGGCGCCCTGGTGAACGTGGTCACCTGGCAGTGGACCGGCTACTACATGGTCATTTTGTATTCGGCGCTCCAATCGATACCTTCGGAGCTCTACGAATCCGCGCGGATCGACGGCGCCAACGAATTCAGGATCGCCAGGAGCATCAAGGTCCCGATGGTCTCGGGTTCGCTGATCATGTGCACGATCTTCTCGCTGATAGGCACCCTGCAGTTCTTCACGGAACCCACCATCCTGCGCAACCAGGCGCCGTCGGTGATCCCTTCGGAGTACACCCCGAACATGTACGCGCAGGCGCTCGCGTTCGGATACAACCAAACGAACTATTCGGCGACGGTGTCGTTCTCGCTCGGCCTCATCGTGGTGCTGTTCTCGGTGGCGTTCATGCGGCTGACACACCGTTCGAGCGGATTGGGGGACTGAAATGAGCGTGCAACGGCAACGCGCCGATCGCGTCAATCAGGTCAAGGGCAATCCGAGGGTGTTCACCTACGTGGTGCTCATCCTGTGCTGCGTCTACTTCCTGCTGCCGGTCTGGTGGCTCGTCGTGGCCTCGACGAAGACCAACGGCGGCCTGTTCAACGGTGCGCACGGGTCGATGTGGTTCGATTCCACGTTCGCGCTGTGGGACAACCTCAGGCAGCTCGGCACCTATCAGGACGGCATCTACTGGCGCTGGATCCTCAACTCGTTCATGTACGCGCTGGTCGGAGGCTTGGCTTCCACGGTGGTCTCCGTGATGGCCGGCTACGGGTTCGCGAAGTACCGGTTCCGCGGCAAGCGGTTGTATTTCAACATCGTGCTCGGCGCGCTCATGATTCCCGCGACCGCGTTGGTCATCCCGACCTTCCTGCTCATGTCGCGGGTCAACATGACCGACACCTACTGGGCGGTCCTCCTGCCCCTGCTGCTCAATCCGTTCGGCGTCTACCTCATGCGGGTCTATTGCAGCGAGTCGTTGCCCGACGAGATGATCGAGGCGGCGCGGGTCGACGGCGCGGGTGAGTTCAGGACGTTCCTCACGGTCTCGCTGCCGATCATGACTCCGGCGATCACCACGGTGCTGCTGCTGTCGGTGGTCGGGGCGTGGAACAACTTCTTCCTGCCGTCGGTGGTGCTGACCAACCCCAATCTCTTCCCCATTACCGTCGGGCTTTCGCAGTGGCAGGTGCGCAGTTCGGCGGGGTCGGCATCCGAACAGATCTGGAATCTGCTCACGTCCGGCGCCTTCGTGTCGGTGATCCCCATGTTGCTGGCCTTCATCTTCCTCCAGCGCTACTGGGTGGGGGGGTTGACCGCCGGGTCCGTCAAGGCCTGACGGATTGCTCGATGGCCGCGAAGCCGCCGATCCCGTCGTCGCTCAGCACAGCTGACCGGCGGCGTGGGTAGGCGGCTTCGTCGATGCCCGCACGACCAGCGAGGAGCTCACCTTCCTGAAGATCGGGCGGCCATCCGGTTCGTCGAGTGGGTGGTTGCCGTCGATGCGGTCCTTGAGCACGCGCATGGAGAGCCGCGCCACGGCCTCCAGCCCCGGGGCGATTGTGGTGAGCGCGGGGGAGAGGTACTGCGAGTCCTCGGAGTTGTCGAAGCCGATGATCGAGATGTCGCCGGGCACCGCCAGCCCGCGCATCTGGATGGCATGGCTCGCCCCGGAGGCGAGCATGTCGTTGAGGGCGACCACTCCATCCATCTCGACGCCCTGGTCGAGCAGCAGGTTCATGGCGTTGACGCCGTCGATGCGATGCCAGCGGTCCGCGGGGGCCACGAGTTTGGGGTCGAACGCCAGACCCATCTCCTCCAACGCCTCCCGGTATCCCCGGAACCGCAGGGCGGCCGAACCCACGTCCTCTCCGGGGTGCACGCCGAGGACCGCGATCCTGCGGCACCCGGTCTGGAAGAGGTAGGTCGTGGCCCGTTTGGCGCCTTCGACGTTCTCGGTCGCGATGTGGTCGACGTTGTCGGTGAAGATCCGTTCGCCGATGAGCACGAGCGGCACATCGATGTCGAGCTGATCCACATCATCCCCGCTGAGTTCCAGGGGACTGAAGATGATGCCGTCGAGCATGGAGATCTGCGAGCCATGCAGCGCCTGGATCTCGCCCTCGCGCGAGTAGAGCGTCGGTTCGACGATCACATGCAGGCTCAGCCGCTTGCCTTCCTCGATGACGAGCGACGACAGCTGCGCGAAATACGGGATCTGCAGGTCGGGGATCACCAGCGCGATGATGCCGGTGTGGCCGGTGCGCAGTGTGCGTGCGGAGGCGTTGACGACGTAACCCAGGTCATGGATGGCGTCTTCGACCTTGTCGCGCGTGGCATCGGACACGAACTGGTAGTGGTTGACCACGTTAGACACCGTTTTGATGGAGACCCCGGCCCGGGCGGCGACCTCGCGCATCGTCACGGCGTGCTCCTGCCGTCCGGCTGTGCTGCGTTGTGACATATCGATGGTCCCGTCTGCCGATGATGCATCCGACATCAGTATAGGGAGTGGCGCCTCCCATGTCGCCCGACCGCGGCGGCGGCATCGACGTTCTGGGCGGTCTATTATTCTTGCAGGAATCTGGTGCATGTATGCTGGCCTGCGGTTCAATGGTGGTGGTGTGGCTTGACCGCTATGCCGATCCGTGGTGCCGCAGGGTATGGATCGTATGGCGCGCATGCTGCCGGATGGCACCGTACGCACGGAAAAGGGGTGGGCATGTTCGACAAACGACTGCTGTCGTTGGTTCCCGGGGTTCGTCGTCTCATGATCGGCAAGGTCATCGCCATGTGGGTGTCCCTGATGATGGACATCGCGTTCGTGTTCACGTTGGTGGGCCTGCTCGGCGCCTTGTTCGCCCACGTGGAGCCCCTGGCCCTGCTCGACTGTGCCCGGCGCGGCTCGCTGGCCACTTGCCTGGCGGGCGCCCAGGCCCACGATCTCACCCGGTTCGCACCCGACGGCCCGCTGCAGCTCGATGTTTTCGGATACGGCGAATACCTGCTCGCCTTCGTACTCATCGCCGTATGCAAATACGTGGCCACGCTCCTGGCCTCCACCTGCGGTGACCGGGCGGCCCAGCGGGTCAAACTCGCCCTGCGCGAGAGGCTGTACCGCAAGGTGCTGCGCTTGGGCCCGGCATATACGCAGCGTGTGCGCACGTCGGAGGTCATCCAGGCCGCCGGCGAGGGCATCGACAAGGTGCAGAGCATCTACGAGCTGTTCCTGCCGCAGGTCGTGTTCGCCATCGTCGCGCCGCTGACCCTGTTCGCGGTTCTGCTGCCCGTCAACGCCATTGCCGCGTCAGTGATGCTCGTGTGCGCGCCGCTCATCATCGTGATCACCCGCATGGTTTCGGCCCACGCCTCGCGCACCTTCGGCCGCTACTGGGGCAGGTACGCCGACATGGGCGCCGCGTTCCTCGACAACCTGCAGGGTCTCGAGACCCTTAAATCGTTCGACGCCGACAGCCGGGCCGCCGCCACCATGGCGAAGAAGGCCGAGGACTTCCGCACGGCGACCATGCGCGTGCTGCGTGTCCAGCTGCGCTCGCTGTGCGCCATGGACGTGGTCGCCTATGGCGGGGCCGCCGCCGGCATCATCGCCGCGGTGTGGCAGTTCGCCTACGGCCGCATCTGGCTGCCGAACGCGATGCTCATAGTGCTCCTGTCGGTCAGCTTCTTCCTGCCCGTGCGCCAGTTGGGCTCCTACTTCCACGTCGCCATGAGCGGCGTGGCCTCCTCGCGCCGCCTGTTCGCCCTGCTCGACGCCCCCGAACCCGAATACGGTGATGTCCGTCTGCCGGAAGACGTCGGTGCCGTGTCGATCGCCTTCGACCGCGTCGATTACGCCTACGAGAGTGATCGGACTCCGGGGCATGCTCCGGGCCACGCTTCAGTCCACGCTTCGGCTACGGTCTCGAAGCCGGCTTCGATGAAGGCGCTGCGCGGCGTCTCGTTCACCGCCGACGTCGGCTCCCTCACCGCGATTGTCGGGGCGAGCGGTTCGGGCAAGTCTACGGCGGCGGCATTGCTCGCCGGCCAGCTGGTGGGGTATCACGGGTCCATTGGATTGCGATACCGCGGATTGACCGGGCCGGGAGCGGGCGAACTGCGCACGTTGAGCAGGGAATCCCATAGCGCTTTGGTCACGCTGGTGACGACCCACAGCTATCTACTCGCCGGCACGCTGCGCGACAACCTGGCCATGGCTCGGCCGAACGCAACCGACAACGAGATGTGGCAGGCGCTCAAGCGCGCCCGCATCGACGGCTTCGTGTACCGCGAATCCAAGGGCCTGGATATGCGCATCGAGCAGGGCGCGGCGAACCTCTCGGGCGGCCAGCGTCAGCGGCTGTGCATCGCCAGGGCCCTGTTGCACGACACCCCCGTCTACGTGTTCGACGAGGCGACCAGCAGCGTCGACGCGCGCAGCGAGGCGCTCATCGTCGGCACCATCCGCGAGCTTGCGCAGAACCACACGGTCCTCATGATCACCCACCGGCTGGCCGACGCCGTCAACGCCGACCGCATCGTCGTCATGGACCACGGTCAGGTCGTTGAGCAAGGCGGCCACGAAGCGCTGATCGCCCGCAACGGCGTGTATGCGACGTTGTTCCGCGCCCAGCAGGCCAAGGAGCGCGTCTCCTGGCGTGGCAATGGTCCGCGGTCCCCGGAAAGCGTCGACGCGATGGCGCGCTCGGCATCCAGGGTTTCGACGGCCCACGGGTCGGCCGCCACGATTCCTGCCTCGAATCCAGCCCCGCAACTAGAAACGCAACCGGCCTCAAATCCGGCCGCGCAACTGGCCTCACAACCGGAATCGCAACCGGAGCGGCAATCTGCCCCGCAACCAGTGCCGGGCTCTCCGAAGCCCCTGAGTACCTTCGCCGTCGTGCGTCGTCTGCTCTCCGTGGTCGGGCCGCTGTGGCCGGTCATGGCCTTGGCCTGCGTGTTCGGCATCCTGGGGCAGCTGGCAGCCGCTCTGTTGCCCGTCTCCGGTGTGCTCGCCCTGTTCGCCGCCCTCAACCATCCCATCTGGGGCATCGGCATGGAGCCGGCCGTCATCGTCATGGTGGTGTGCGCGCTCGTGCGCGGCGCCATGCGCATGGCCGAGCAGCTCATGAACCATGACGTGGCCTTCCGCCTGCTCGCGTTGCTGCGCAACCGTATGTTCGCCGCCCTGCGCCGGCTCGCCCCCGCCAAGCTCGTGGGCAAGGGCAGGGGCGACCTCGTGTCGTTGGTCACCGCCGACGTGGAGTTGCTCGAGATCTTCTTCGCCCACACCATCTCACCCACGGTCATCGCCCTGGTCACCACGGTCGTCTTCGCCGTGGGCGTCGGGATGCTGCACCCCTGGTTCGCGCTGCTGCTTGTCATCGCCCACCTGCTCGTGGGGTTGATCCTGCCGCGGATCTTCGCGCTGTCGGTGCACACCGTCGGCCCGCGGTTGCGCTCGCGCGCCGCCGCGCTCGACGACGCGATGTTCGACGATCTGCGTGGCATCGGTGAGATCATCCGGTACGGTCGCGGACCTGTTCGCCTCGAACGCATCATCGGCAAGGCCCGGAGCTTACGTGCCCTGCAATCCAAGATCAGCCGCCGTACCGCGCGGTTCCATGCGTTGTCTGGCGTGCTGGTCATGTGCGCCACCATGGCGGCCGCAGTGGTAGCCATGGCGCTCGCCCAGACGGACGCCGCGCTCATCCCCGCGGGGCTCGTGGCGTTCACGCTCCTGTCCGGCTCGTTCGGGCCGACCCTGGCACTGGGGGCGCTGCCCGCGAATCTCACCCAGACGTTCGCCGCCGCCAGGCGCTTGTTTGCCCTCATCGACGAGAAGCCCGCCGTCGAGGAGAACGGCACCGAAACGCCGCAGTACGACGGCATGGCCTTGGAACATGTGGACTTCGCCTATGCCCAGCCTGACGCCGTGCGCCGTGTGCTGCGCGACTACTCGCTACGCGTTCCCGCACACGGCATCCTGGGTATCCAGGGGAGGTCGGGCCGCGGCAAGTCGACCGTGCTGCATCTGCTCATGCGCTACTGGGATCCCCAGGCGGGTCAGGTCGTGTTTTCCGGCCGACCACTGACCGTCGTCGACGCGGCATACCGTCGTCACGCGCAGGCGTTCATGAGTCAAGAGACCTACCTGTTCGATGGCACGATCCGCGACAATCTCCTCATGGCCTGTGCCGACGGTCATGTCGATGGCAAGGGCAACGTGGTCAGCGGCGAGGGTCCACAGGGTTCTCACGCAATCGCTAATTCTGTCGCCGGTCCCGCCGCCAACGTTACCTCCGACGCGGTCACCGATGACGTCTTGCTCGAAGCGCTGCGCCATGCCTCGGCGCTCGATCTGGTCGAGTCGCTGCCCCACGGGCTTGATACCGAGGTGGGCGAGTTGGGCGGCAGACTTTCGGAGGGTGAGCGTCAAAGGCTCGGTCTGGCCCGCATCTTCCTGCGCGGGGCGAGTCTGGCTTTGTTCGACGAGCCCACGAGTAGGGTCGACGCGCTCAACGAGGCCGTCATGCTCCACTCCATCGCGGAGCTGGCCGATCATGGCACGGCCGTGGTGCTCGTCTCGCACCGCGAGCAGGCCATGCAGATCGCCGACGAGGTCGTGCGGATGTAGTCGGCGTTGCGGGTTCCGTCTTTCCGCCGTGCAGCTGCGGTTCTGCGCGGTTGGCGGAAGGGGTGGTGTCGTCGCTGTTGCCCACACTGTGAGATTTATCGGAGCATTCCCAGGACTCCCCTTGCATTATCTGAATTGATAATTATTATCAATAAGGGTGGCGTCTGTTATCTACGGACGCACGCCGAATGATGGCGGTGGCAGCACCAATGGTGGTCACCGTATGCACGTGTTATGGGAAGAGGCGTCAAGGTGAACTCGACGGGGGACGGCTCGGCCAATGCAACCAATGCGGCTGGGAATGCAACACCGGGGAATGCAACACTGGGGAATGGAACGCGGGGTCGTCAGGAGCAACATGCGGTCGCGCGCGATGGCCCGTCTGCCACCACCGACACCGCCACCACCACCGGCAACAAGAAACCCATGGCGCTGTTCCAGTTGCTGGACTTCGCCGGCGGATATCGATGGCTCACCTACCTGGGCTGTCTGCTACTTTTTCGCCTTGATGTGCACGCATCTGTGTGCGTTCAGAACCACGTCGAATGTGCGCAAGGCCGCGCTCGGCCATCTCATGCTGCTCCCGCTGGGCTGGTTCTCAACCCATCCCAGTGGCGAGATGAGACATATCATCGATGGGGCCGTTGAGGACACCCACGCCGTGATGGCGCACAGGCTGCCCGATATGAGCGCCGCGCTGATGACGCCGATCGCCTTCGTCGTCGTCTCGTTCGTCTTCGATTGGCGCATGGGTGTGGCATGTCTTATTCCCGTGGTGCTTTCGATGCTCTTCATCACCATCATGCTGACCACCGGCGCGGGCGCCGATTTCATGGGGCGATACAACGCGGCGTTGGACCGGATGAGCAAGTCGGCGGTCGAATACGTGCGCGGCATTCCGGTCGTGAAGACCTTCCAACAGACCGTCTATTCCTTCGGGCAGGTGACGGTCGGGCGGGCGCGGGTCTCGAGCTTGCCGGCTCCTTTCGGTTCACCGATGTTCAATACACCTACCCCCATCAGACCGACGAGGCGGTGGACATCGACGGTCTCGATCTCCCCATCGGTCAGGTCACGGCGCTCACCGGTGTCAACGGGGCCGGCAAAACCACGTTCGCGCGGTGCTTGCAGGGATTGGACAAACGGTGCCGCGGCGAATTGATCACGCCGTCGGGGGAGCGTCTGCGGCGCCAGAAGCGTCTCAAACGATGTTTCACCGTTTTGCAGGACGTCAACGCCGAGCTGTTCACCGAATCCGTGATTGACGAGGTCATGCTTGCGCAACCCGAGGAGAACCAGGAGCTGGCGCTGAAGATTCTCGCCGAACTCGATCTGGACGCGTTTGCCCAACGGCACCCGCTTTCGTTGTCCGGAGGCCAGAAACAGCGTGTGGCAATCGCCGCCGCACTGGCCAGCGAACGCCCCATCATCATCTTCGACGAGCCGACCAGCGGCCTTGACATGCGCCATATGCAACAGGTCACCGCCATGATCCGGGGCCTGGCCGACGCCCAACGCACCGTCGTGGTGGTGACCCACGACCCTGAATTCGCGCTCGCCGCCTGCGACTACAACATTCGGCTCAATCGCGGCCACGCCACCGAGGCCTATCCGATCGACCAGTCCCACGCGCAGCGGCTCGTCGACAGTCTCACCGCCGACGTGGCGTGAACGCTCCACGCATATCGGCGTACTCGTCGCTGCTCGATACCCGTGGGTGAAGTGATGGGATGGTGTTCAATAATCCGAGAAAAGTTGGTCGTTTTGGTCGTTTTGTAGTATTATCGTAATACGATCATGCCGAGAAAGGAGAGTTCCCATGGATGGTACATTGACACGCGATATGACTTCACATGGTAGCGAGGAGACTACGGTCATGCCTCCTCAGCATGCTGAGGAGGATTTTGACGACCTCCACGATTTTCTCTCTCACCATGACAATGATTCTCTTGATACCCCCTGTCTTCAAGATGGCGAAGGCAAGAAGATTCCGGTGCCGAAAGAGATTTTTGATGTCCTCATTCAGGTTTCCGAAGCGATGCGGCAGGGAAAGGCGGTGAGTGTGGTCCCGGTATCCATGACGCTGACGACGAGTCAGGCGGCGGATATGCTTGGCGTTTCCCGACAGACGTTGGTCAGACTTCTTGAAAAAGGAAGAATTCCTTTCGAGAGGCCTTCTCGTCACCGCAAGGTCAGGCTCACCGATCTTCTGGCGTATAAGAGGCAGCGGCAGGTTGAAAAACATCATGCGCTTGACGAGATGACTCGTATGGCTGTGGAAGACGATCTCTATGAGGACACCTCTGCTGATTATGAGCAGGTTCTTCCCAGTGTGCGTAAAGGTGAATAGGCATGTTTACCGCATTCCTGGATGCCAACGTCTTGGTTCCAGTTCACTTAGCGATACGTTGCTACGTTGCGCTGAAGTCGATCTCTATCGGCCGATATGGTCGACGAAAGTCGTGGAGGAAGCGAAAAGAGCAATTTGCAGAGTTCATCCAGATCTTTCCGACAGTCGAGTTTCTTGGCGATTCTCCAATATGAATACAGCTTTTCCATTCTCGGAGATTTCCGATAAACAGTGGGAGGGTCTGGTCTCAGGAGTGCACCTCCCCGATCAAGATGATCGTCATGTTGTGGCCGCGGCTGCAGCAGCCGGAGCGGATGTCATCGTCACGTCGAATCTCAAGGATTTCCCAGTAGTTGAACTTGCGGAGTACTCCCTTGAACCGGTGGGGCCGGATACCTTTCTCTGTGACATGCTTGATCTCAATCCCAACGCGGTGCAGCATGCGGTGCGAATGCAGATACGTAATCTTAAACGTCCGCCGATGAGTGTTGACAAACTACTGGGTTATCTTAAACGTGCAAATGTTCCAGAATTCGTGGCAGATTATCGTTCTCGATTTACTGATTGAGTGTCCATGGGCTTAATGGCGATGGTTGAGGCTGTATCAAGAAATGCAGTCCGCCCCGCCGTCCCCTATCGCAATTTCGGTATTCAACCGGGCGTATCCTGTCGAACAGCACCACTGATTGATGGCATCACTGATGAATCCCGAGAGGACGGGTATGGCGAACCGAATGAATAATCGCAATGAGCCGGCGCATCTGCGTCAACCGAATCCCGCCGGTACCACGGATCAGTCGAATCAGCAGCTCTCGCAGCCCGACCGGCAGAGGGTGGCGCTCGATTCGGCCCCGGAGGTTCCACTTGTTCCGGCTGTTGCGGCAGCTCCATCAATGCCAATAACTAGGTCCCAGAAGTCTGCGATTATCTCCGACCCGTCCGACCTGCTGTTCTATACCGCGCTTGCGCTCCTGCCGGTGGACGGCACGGTGGCGGGCATTCCGCTGCCGTTTTGGACGCCGCTGTCGCCCTGGCTGTTTCTGGCTTATGCACTGGTCAATGCCCGGCTGCTCAGAACCGTTGCCAGGCGCTACCTGCCCTTCGTCCTGTTCCCGCTGCTGCTGGTGCTCGTATCCTTCTACGGCTGGACCACGGTCGGCTTCCACGGCTGGGCGGCGGCGAGGTCCATCGGCTCGGTGGTGCTAGGACTGGCGTGTCTGGCATCTCTGGAGATTGCGCTGCGCATCAAGCGGCTGCCGTGGAAACCCATGGTCACCGTGCTCGTGGCGGCTTACAGTGTCGCGTTCCTGGTCGGCATGGTGCAGTGGGCCGGCGTGCAATGGCACGTGGCCGGGATCAGGCAGTTCTTCGCCAGACTCATGTACCGCAACTACACATGGCAGCGCCCGCAGTTCCTGTTCGCCGAGCCGAGCTATATCGGCATGCATCTGTTCGGCATCCTGCTGCCGGTCTACTGGCTTACCAAAGACCGTCGTGTCGCGGTGGTGATCCCCGTGTTCGCACTCGGCTCGCTGCTCATGGGCGCCGGCACCAGAATCGTCATCGATGTGGTCGTGGCAGGGGTCCTGTGGCTGGCGGCGTCGATCAACTTCCGGCGCCGTGGGGCCACGATTGGCGCGGTGTCGGGCATCGGAGTCGTGGTGGCGGGGGGAGTAGCCGCGGTATTCCTTGATCCACGGCTCAGCAAACTGGCTAGCGACGGCCTGTTGAAAGGCGACCAGTCGATGAGCGCCAGGATCTTCCACATGCTGGCTCCCGCCTGGGCATGGACACATGACCTGTGGCACACGCTGTTCGGCTGGGGCGCGGGCAACATCTCGAACGCGGTGCGCACCGGATATTGGGGTGCTCGGCGCTGGTATGACGCCCGAGGAGGGCTGGTCAACAACGAGATCCGAGGTCTGCAGAACCCTCCCGCAGACACGTTCACCATGAGCGCCTACGTCAGCTTCATCACCGAATTCGGCGTGCTCGTCATGTTGCTCTTGGTGGTGCTGGTGGTGGTGTCCCTGAGCGTGCACCATGCGTGGAACCGGACCACGGTGTGCTGGCTTATTCTGGTTGCATACCTGTATATTCAGTTCGAGGCATATGCGTGCCCCATTTTTGTGTCGGCGATGTGGAGAATTCAGGCGAATAGTGTCTCTGCAGCAAGGTATTGATTTACCGAATATGGGAAAATCATGGTACGCGAATAAACACTATACTAGTTAATGGTAAATTGTTATTATACAAGCGTCCGGTGTCTTGGACTCTAACCTATCTGTACCGTGGAGATAAAATGGTTTCGGCAAGTATAATTATTCCGACTTTAAATGCTGGGGGGACAATCGGACCTTTAATCGATCAGCTGAAGAAGCAAACGATACAACTAGAAAAAATTCTCATTATTGATTCTAGCTCCGACGATGAAACCGTTGCTATTGCTCAGAAACATGGTGCTAGTACAATTGTCATTGATAGGAATAATTTTGATCATGGTGGAACCAGAAATCAGGCATTCCTTGCTACGATTTCGGAGTTTGTGTTATTTATGACACAAGATGCTGTACCTGTTGACCAGAATTATGTTGAAAATATTTTAGAAGTATTTAAAAACAGGAATGTAGCATTGGCCTCTGGTAGACAAATTGCGAAAAAAGACGCTCAACGTTATGAACAGCTTGTGAGAGAGTTTAACTATGGACCCAACTCTTTTGTTCGTACGAAAAATGATATTCCACAATTTGGAATCAAAACATTTTTCGCATCTGATGTATGTAGTGCATACCGTCGTAGCGCTTATTTGAGTTGCGGTGGGTTCAGCTATCCGTGCAATACAAACGAGGATATGCTTATGGCAGCAAAATTCATTTTGTCAGGTTTTAGTGTCGCGTATGTGGCCAATGCGAAAGTTTTTCATTCCCATAATCTTTCCTTTTTTCAACAGTTTCGTAGAAATCGTGAAATTTCATTATTTCTTGTTCAGCATGCCACTGAATTGGCAGGTGCATCCGAGTATGGTGAAGGTCGGCGGCTGGCAATTCACATTTTCAAAACCCTCATTAAAGAGCGAAGATTTACAGAAATTTGTGGCTTTTTTGTTGATTGTATAGCTCGAATTCTAGGTAACTTTGCTGGTAAATTCTTGGCATCTGTCAGGTTGACTAGGAATTGATTTTTGATTGTATGGACATTTTTGGATTGTTATTTCTATTCCACAGAAATACTGAGAGGAAAGTTAATGAGAAGAGACGCGACAATTGAAATTCTTATGGCTACATATAATGGATCGGAATATATTGGGGAGCAAATTGAGTCAATTATTCAACAGACATTTTGTGATTGGAATTTGCTCATTTCTGATGATGGTTCAGAAGACAACACTCTAAAAATCATTGAGGAGTATGTCAAGAAAGATGATCGCATTAAAATCGTATCTAGATACGGGAATTCTGGATCTCCAAAAGCAAATTTCATGGGCATGATTCATTTTGCAAGAGCTAATTATATTGCGTTCGCTGATCAAGATGACGTTTGGGAACCCAATAAGCTGGAACTTTTATTGAGAAAAATGAAACAAACAGAAATTCATGTTACAAATGATATCCCATTATTAGTTTTTTCTGATCTAATGGTAGTTGACAGTACGCTTAAAGAAATTGATAAATCATATTTTAATTACATGAGAATCGACCCGTATCGTCTACGATTCAGCCAATTGTTAGTTCAGAATACGGTAACTGGGTGTTCGTGCTTGTTGAATAAGAGCTTATATACGTTGCCTGGAATTTCAGAGGTAGACGTTAATAATATTGTAATGCATGATTGGTTGTTCGCGTTGTTGGCCGCGATATTTGGCAGGATAGAGTATATTAATATTCCTTTGACTAATTATAGGCAACACGGTGACAATTCGGTTGGAGCGTTAAAATTTAATTTTTTAAGCTGGTGTCATCAAAATTCGGCTAATCGTCAGAGTATTGAAAAATCAATTTTGCAAGCAAAAGAATTGTTGCGGGTATATGGACATTTTATGCCTCTTGATCGATTATATACACTTAAAACCTATGCACTCATATTGAATGAAAAAAGAATAAATCGCTCAATAATTGTATTAAAAAAAGGGTACTTGAAATCGAATTTGAGCCGTAAGCTTGGGCAATTGCTCTTTATTGCATTATTGTGATTGATTATTTAAATTCTTAGCATTATCGCAAGGTATATAGGAAAAACTTATAGGCGAGTTGGAGACAACGAAAGATTTTGGCAATAGGTGAGAAAGAATAAAAAATCTTTGAGTCGTGGCGGAAAATTCTCAGACGATTTAAAGATTGTGATTTGTTGTCTGAGATTTTAGAAAAATCTTGTTGTATAACTAGATTGCTCATCAGTACAATTTTTCTACCTTCATGCTTCATGTCTCTGATAAATTTATGGTCTACCAAGTCAAGGAACATCTGCTCATTATACCTATATCCTGAAAAAATTGATCTTCTAATGAGCATTCCGGAATTAATTGCGCTAAACTTCATGGATATTTTGTTTACGCTTTTAAATGGTTTAAAAGTATATCGACCCGCGTAGCAGGGGCTAATCAAGGTGCCGTCTTGTGAGTATACTAGCGGAACAAAAATATCTGCTTCAGAATGCTGGCACCAGTTGAGTGCTGTGGAGAAAAAGTGTTCGGGTAACAAGGTATCGTCATCTAAAAGGCATATGAGGTCGCTGTGGCTGATTGAGATTGCCTCATTGTATGCAACGGGTATTCCTTGATTGCCTCTCATGTCACAATAGATAATTTTGGGGTTTTGGTCAGCGAATTTCTCGTTCTTAGTCTTAATGTTCATGTCGGTTGAGTTGTCACAAATGATTATTTTATTGCAAATTGATTCATCTAAGAGCGTTTGAATAGATCTTGTGCTGGAAATGAACGTGTTGTACACAACCAATATTATATCTAAAGATAGCATTTTTTGATTTCTTCCTTGGCTATAGTAAAAGTCAATAAACTTTCAATATTGTATCATTTAGTATGGCCTAGCAGATAATTCTTGCCACGTCCTAAAGCAAAGACAAAACGAAGATGAATACTTTGTACGATAATTCTTAAAGATGTATTACCGTATTTTTACTGGATAGCATTTTGCCACTTTGACTTAGATTTCGGTATGCAAATGCCTAATCACATGCACCTAAGCGTCACTTTCAGAGGAGATGTCGCAAAAACTAAGAGGTTAGCGCCCCATTATGCAAGGCATCGCAGAGGCCTATTCTTGGCTAGCTGAGCGAACTAATTCAAACATTGATAACTTGTGGATTCTTGAAGATTGCGTTTCATGATGAGTAATACTAGGCGAAAGCATCATTGCGCCAGGACCTGCGTTCATCTAGGATCTTAGAATGGCAAGGGGTTGTCTTGAAATCTGTGTGGCTGGTTTTGATCGCCGGTCTTGCTGATTGGTGGGTATGGGGCGGTGATTATGCTGACCGCGACGATGGTCGTCATGACGGCCAAGGGGAAATAACCCAACCGGGAGCGTTCCGGACAGATGGGCGGGGCGTTGAGCTTTTGCATGGCCAAAGAGCGGGGGCTGGAGGTAGCCGGGACAGGCCACCTGTCAAGGCGGTAACCACAACGGTGCCGGGGCTGTGTCGGACGAGGCGATGAACGGGCATCCGGGAAGCGCGAAACACGAGAAAAGCCTGGAGTGTCCTGTCGCGAAGGCGCACCGCGCCACCACAAGCAAAACGGCGGTCGCGGTCGCGGGTAGTCCGGTAGACATTGGGGTCTCGGGACCGCGACGCCCCGTGCCGCTCCGGTCATCGTCAAAAGGCGGCGATCGCGGTGCCCCCACTGCGGCAAAAAATATGGGCATCCGGATCGAAACCAGCGTCGGACTTGTCTGCGTCCGCTCCCCGCAGGTGGGGAACGGATGTCGCGTAGCGAGCATCAGGGAATCGTTTGCCCATCTCGACGTCCGATGTGCCGAGCCGGAAGCACTGGCAGGAACGGGCGGTCGTCGGTCGGCCGGCTCAAACGAGATTTGGGGGATAACGCCATTATGCGAAGCATGCCTTCCGGAACGATCTGGGCTGGTTCTAGTGGTCGTTGCGACGTCTGTCCTTCTGGGAGGTATGGATGTCGCAATACGAGTATCGGGGCGTGGTCCATGCGGACCGGCGTGCGATGTGTCGCGCCGGACGCGTCCACTATGTCGAGCTGTTGAACCAGGGCATGAACTCCACCCAGGCCGCCCGCATGGTCGGGGTGTCCAAACGCACGGGGAAAACATGGCGCAACGGGCGAACCAGAAGCAGGAGCAGGAACGAACGGACACTGGTCGACTGGTATCGTCATGACATGGACCAGCCCAAGCCCATCAGCACACGCCATCCGAGTCAATCCGAACGCATCAGCATCGCCGACCGACTCCACGCAGGCGACTCGATACGCGCGATGGCCCTGCTGCCGCAACGCAGCACCTCAAGCATCAGCCGTGAGATCCGACGCGACAGGAACCCGCGCACCGGCCGCTACGAACCCTACCTCGCCCACCACCAGCCGGGACACGAGCGCCTGAAACGGCCCAAACCCGCAAGATCATGGCACACCCGCCCCTGTTCGCGTATATACGCGACGGGTTGCGCCGCCACCTGAGCCCCGAGCAGACCTGCGGCCGGCTCAAACGCGGGCACGGGGATAATAGGAACATGCGAGCATGCCATGAAACCATCTACCAGGCCATCGACGTGCAAGCCAAGGGCACTTTGAAACTCGATCCGCAACAGGCGCCGCGCTCGGGACGCACCGCACGCAAGCCCCAGGGAGACACCGATGCGCGCACGCCACGCTTCCGGGATCCCATGATCATGATCGGCGGTCGGCCCGCCGGCATCGAGGACCGGGCCATACCAGGACACTGGGAAGGCTACCTGATCGTTGGAAGCAGGAACAAAAGCGCCATCGGCACACTCGTGGAACGGGCCACCCGGTTCACGGGTGTGCTCCACCTGCCCGACCGCCACGACGCCCAGAGCGTGCAGCAAACCCCGGCCAGCGAGAACACCAACGGGCTACTACGCCAATACTTCCCCAAAGGCGCCGGCCCGAGCATCCGCCTTGAGAGCCACCTGGACACCGTCGCCGGGGAACCCGACGACCGACCAAGAAACCCCCCTCGACTTCATGAAACCCAGCGAAAAAATCATCGAACTCACCGACCAAACCTGATACCCTCAAACCACCAACAAGCCACCAACCGTTGCAAACACCACCAGAAACCGTTGAGCCAAGTCAAGTTTTTAGGATTCAATTGATATTACATCTTTAGATATATATTCAGGAATCCGAAAACAAATTCTTAAGGAATGCTATATATCATCTTAGAAATAAATATTCAAATGGTTAGTATATATCGTTATTATTGGTAGAAATGTCTACAAAATGGACTATGAAGTAAATGGATATGAGAAGAAGCACGTTTATCCGGTAGAATTCAGTTAGTGTACCGGAGCCGGTCACATATGTAGAAAAAATTTGAAAGATCCTAAACAAGATAACAAATGCTAAACTCCTCTGATGTATTGCATCATCAGAAAAAAGCTTTAAAAAAGTTACTAGGATGATTGCGTTAATTGCAATTGCAATGACTGTAATGATTATTCCATTATAAAAAAGACTCACTGCAAAAAAATTTGCGCTAAAACGGACCTTATGTGAAATATAATTTTCAACAATATCGGACTGACTGTACTTTTGCATGAGACCATAGACCCCGGAATCCGGGTTATATATATCTTTCTGAAGAAAAACTGAACGTAGCTCAGAATAATTTGAAGGAAATGGATTTCCCGAGACTCTTGTGTCGCTGGCTACAGCCCACCACATATGGCCGGATAATAAAAATTGTCTTTCCAACAATGCCTGCCACGCCTGTCCTATGGTACTAAAATTACCTGAAAGGACCTGCCAAAATAAGTATGAAGTGACTGCTAATAAAACAATTGCACTTCCATAAATAAGCAGCTTCTTGTAAATATTTGCCGCAATTTTTTTTAAATGAAAAGAGTAAAAAAAATATAACCAATAAGGTAAGCAATATGATATCGATGATCCCTGAAACTTTATATCCCAACAAAAAGCGAATGCACGCGAACAATAGCGCAATGCAGATGCAGGAAAGTTGATGCTTGGACCGTACATTTGACTTTCCTGTGGATAACTCAGTTTGAGCATAGGTAAAGCCTAACCCGGCAGCTATCACTGTTAACAGATTGTTGATTTGCCCGGCGCCCGGAAGAGCAGAATATTCACTCCAATAATTAAAACGAGTGACCTGATTGCCAGATAGTAGAGGAATTCCCGAAACGCTCATATTAAATAACAGATATCCGGAAAATATCAATCCTATAATTGGGAATATATATGCCGGCATTGTAAGGTTTTTTCTTCTATATATGACCTTCTGAGATACAACACCGTTAATACGCGTATTCTCGAATGATTCGTAAACATCCATTCCTTTCCCAGAAAAAAAACCTATCAAAAAGAAGAATATTGAAAGAAGGAAGAAGAACTTTGGCCCAGCAAATGCATTCCAAGTCGTATAACCCAGCTCCGACACAAAAACGCTATGGTCAAGGATGGTGGCTGATATCCCGCACGAAATTAATCCCACGCACAACATAAAGAATAATATTGAGAATATACCAATTTTCCGAATAATATACATTAGTGATATCGCACACAATACGCAGCTTGCCGTTAGTGCTACAGCATATATGAACACGAGGTTATTCCCCACTCTTGCAAATTCAAACAATAAACAAACAGAACATTGAAACTTAAAGTGACTATCCCATACAACTATACATGTTTGACCAGAAAAATGATCGTGTTTGGTTTAATGCTTTTCACAATCACTCTTAAGTTTCCATGAATCGGTTATTAATTGAATTCCGGTCCCCACGATTGCAATCATATAGACCTTTCACCCAACGCGATCACTTCTATGTCTCGATTCATAATCGAGATGTGAATTGCACTCAAAAACTTGGATTATTGGAATACAAACTTGGGGGGACAGAATCATTTCTCAACTTTCCTTTGATATTTGGTCGTTGGGTTGTATCCAATGTTCCTTTGCGCTTCAGTACACGCTGCAAGGGCCCCTCCCGTGCCCGAACTCTTCGAATAAGGTAAGAGCGCCACTCAAGCATTGCGAGAAATCGTCACACGTACATCGGAATTTGATGTGGACTGGGTTTTGTTCCTGATTTCCCCCAGATAAGGAATGATGGAATTATGAGTACGAGATATGCCAAGGAGTTCAGGGACCGGGCCGTCAGGCTGTTGGCCGAGTCCCGGGGGAATTACGCGTCGGAGACGAAGGCGTTGCAGGGCGTGGCGAAGGATCCGGGTGTGGCGGCGGAATCATTGCGCCGCTGGCAGGCCAAGGCTGATACGGCAAGCACGGCGGGTCCCGAGGAGTCCGGCGAGCTCAGGCGGCTGCGTCGGGAGAATGCGCAGCTGCGTCGGGCGAACGAGATCCCGTCGAGCGCGTCGGCTTTTTTCGCCTCACGGCCCGACCCGACACGACGTTGATGGTCGAGTACATCGACACTCATCGCCACCGGTTCGGGGTCGGGCCGATCCGCACGGTCCCGCGGGCTGCGCTGGCTGGCGGGTTGCTCACCGCCAGAGCATACCGGCAGGTCAAAGCCCGTGCCGCCAGCMGTAYGMRWGCTCGACCGCYGACGC
>NZ_JGZE01000015.1 GCF_000741285.1 Bifidobacterium mongoliense DSM 21395
GGTCGATGCACTCCCGTCCGGAACCCATGAAAACCCTCGCCCGCCGGATCCGTCGTCACTGGCGGGACATCCTCACGTATTTCGACCACCGGTGCACCAACGCGATCCTCGAGGGATTGAACGGCATCATCCAACACATCAAAACCCGAGCCCGCGGCTTGCGCAACATGGACCACTTCTCCACGATGATCCACCTGACCTGCGGCAAGCTCGACCTGGCCACCGTCACCATATAACCAGCCCACCCACACCAAACAGCGAAAGGCCCATTTTCTGGCAGAAAGGTTGCATTATTGTGACTACGGTTGTAAACTAATAAGTGTTAGGAGACTACAAACGTAAACTTAGAATTCACTTAATGGAGGAAGCCAATTGAAGGATGCAAAGAATGTAACCATCACCGATTCTGAATGGATGGTTGTGAGAGCAATTTGGACAATGGGACATGCGACTAGTCGTGAACTAATCGATGCTATGAACGAATTAGAAGGCTGGTCAGCTTCAACAACCAAAACGCTACTTCACAGGTTGATTCAAAAACAGGCGGTTGCGCAGCATGGCGGCAGTCGACCATTCACGTATAAGCCGGTTGTTGGCGAGAAGGAATCAATGGCGGCAGCGGCAGATGATTTGTTTGACCATATGTGTGCGATGCGGGCTGGTTCAACAATTGCCGGCGTTATTCAGTCAAGGGAACTCTCACGGGCGGATATTGCGAACTTACAGGCGATTCTAGCTGAAAAGGCCAAAACAGCGCCCGAGGAAGTTCAGTGTAACTGCTTGCCAGGTGATCAAACGTGTTAAGACTGTGGTGTTCTGTCTACTTTTAGGATTGCTGCACAAAAATCCAGAATCTGGGATTTCTGATGGCGGAAATTTATGAATTTTTGTCGTAATTCTCATTCATATAGTGGCATGGTGCTCCGCAAAGCAGAAGCCTAAATATAAGAACCTGGTGGAAAAATCCCGAGCCCGGGGATTTCCACACAAGGAACTTATATTCCGGCTTCTAACCGCTTTGCTACGCACACTTATTTTTAGGGGGTCGATAATCATGGCAAATAAAGAGGACCATATGAACATGAAAAACATGAGTGCTAAGAATATGGAAAATAATGAATCAAATATGAGTCATATGGATCATGATGACATGAAAATGGATCACGATATGACCGAAACGGATCATAATCAAATGAACATGGACCACGATATGGCCGAAATGGATCATGGTCAAATGAACATGGATCACAGCCAAATGAACATGAATCACGAAACTATGAATATGAGTGGGATGAATCACGGTGATATGGATATGGCTGGGACCGACATGATGATGCACGGTGGCTCAATGATGCATATGGGGAATTTGAAAGTTAAATTTTGGTTCTCCGTTGTCTTAGCGATTCCAGTTTTACTGTTAGCACCAATCATGGGTTTAAACGTTTCCATCCTTAGTTTCAGTTCACCGCTAATTGTTGGCATTATCATCGTTTTGTTTGATACAGCACTTTACTTTTATGGCGGAATGCCATTTTTAAAGGGGGCTAAAGCGGAAATTCAGGATAAATCTCCTGAAATGATGACGCTAGTAACCCTTGGAATTTCAGTTTCGTATTTCTACAGTTTGTACGCATTTATTGCCAACAACTTCTTGAACCCGGAAAATCATGTAATGGATTTTTCGTTCGAACTTGCAACCCTGATTTTAATTATGCTTCTAGGACACTGGATTGAAATGAATGCATTGATGGGGGCTGGGGATGCCTTACAAAAGATGGCGGCCCTGTTGCCTAAGACGGCCCATCTAGTTACAGATAATGGTGAAACAAAAGAAGTGCCAGTATCTGATTTAAAAGTTGGTCAAGCTTTCCAAGTGCGTTCAGGTGAGAGTATTCCAGCCGATGGTGTTATTACGGCTGGGGAGTCGACCGTGAATGAAGCACTGGTAACCGGTGAATCTGCTGCCGTTACCAAGAACGTTGGCGATAAGGTCATTGGTGGTGCAACCAACAATAACGGGACGCTAACGGTTAAAATTAGTGGTATTGGTGACTCCGGCTATCTTTCTCAAGTAATGAAAATGGTTCAAAATGCCCAGCAAGCTAAATCTAAAGCAGAAGATAAAGCTGATTTAGTTGCCAAGTATCTATTTTACGCGGCATTTGGTGTTGGGATTATTGCTTTCTTTGCCTGGTTACCCCAGGGATTGGCGACTGCAATGACGATCATGGTGACCGTCTTCGTGATTGCTTGCCCGCATGCATTAGGATTAGCGATTCCATTAGTGGTTTCTCGTTCTACTACGATTGGCGCTCAAAATGGGCTATTAGTTCGAAATCGCCAAGCCATTGAAGCAAGTCAACATGTTAGCCACGTTCTCTTGGATAAAACTGGCACGTTAACAGAAGGTAAATTTACGGTGAATGCATTGATTCCAAATGATGGGATTGACGAAACAACGTTATTAAGCCGACTGGCCGCCCTTGAAAATAATTCGACTCATCCGCTGGCCCAAGCAATCATTACTGAAGCCCAAGCGAAGGACATTGAAGTCGTTGCGGCTGAAAAGTCTCAAAATATTCCGGGCGTTGGTATTTCCGGTAATGTTGATGGCACTGACTATACGATTGTTAATGGTAACTATTTAACGAAGCAAGGGATCAGGTTCGACGAGGCCGCTGCTGATAAATGGGCTGCTAAGGGTAATTCCGTCAGCTTCTTATTGCAGGGCACCCAAGTTCAAGGAATGGTTGCTGAAGGCGACACCATCAAAGCGGGTGCTAAGGAATTAATTAGTGGTCTTCAGAGGCGAGGAATTACCCCCGTAATGCTCACTGGCGATAATCCAAAAGCCGCGGAACACGTTGCTAACTTACTAGGATTGACTGAATTCCATGCAGGCCTATTACCAGATGATAAGCAAAAGGTTATTGCTGATTATCAAGCAAAGGGCAATCACGTCATCATGGTTGGTGACGGCGTAAATGACGCACCAAGTCTTGCCGCGGCCGATATTGGAATTGCAATTGGCGCCGGAACCGATGTTGCCATTGATTCCGCTGATGTTGTGTTGGTTAAATCAGAACCCAGCGATATTTTACATTTTCTTGATTTGGCTAAAATCACAAATCGGAAAATGGTTCAAAATCTCTGGTGGGGAGCAGGCTACAATGTTTTCGCAATTCCACTCGCTGCCGGTGTGTTGTCATTTATTGGAATCATTCTAGACCCAGCCGTTGGTGCTGCGGTCATGGCGATGTCGACAATTATCGTGGCAATTAATGCGATGGGATTGACCGGTGAAAAGATTAAAAACGTGTAATTAAGTGATCACAAAAAGAGGAGAAAGATCAGCTGGTAGTCTGGTCTTTCTCCTCTTTATGATCATCATGTTAATTACTTATCTGGTTGCTCAGTTAATTTCGCCAATTTTTGATGCAGCCTAATGTCATATTGCCTGGTAATTGGCATTAACACCGCGACCACCCCGCAAATGGCAGCACCGATTCCTGCAATCACAAATAGGCGTTCAATGCCAATCACATCAGCTAGGGGACCGGCAAAAATTAAGCCAATTGGTCCAGCTAGATTCAACAAAGAATTCAAAACGCCTAGAATCCGCCCTAACTCTTCTGCTGGATAACTTTGTTGAATCATTGCCATTAAAAGCGTTGTAAAAAATGGGGTCGCCATTCCTTCAATGATGTTTAAAGCTGCGAACTATAAAAATCCGGTTTGGTTACCTGGCAAAATGCCGCTAATACCGGTTGGAATGCCAACCAGGAAAAACGCGATGATTACGGGCTTCATCCGGTCCTGCCACTTACCAAAGAGGCCAATGATAGTGCCGCCGATTAGCATGCCAGTTGAATAAATGGCTTCAATTAAGCCAGCCTGACTAACGGTTCCCTGAAAGTATTTCATGGTCATGAGTGGATACATGCTGGCAGCAGGCATGTAGGTTAGTGTGAAGACGGCGCCGATCAACGTAATGATGTGGACTGGGTTTTGTTCCTGATTTCCCCCAGATAAGGAATGATGGAATTATGAGTACGAGATATGCCAAGGAGTTCAGGGACCGGGCCGTCAGGCTGTTGGCCGAGTCCCGGGGGAATTACGCGTCGGAGACGAAGGCGTTGCAGGGCGTGGCGAAGGATCCGGGTGTGGCGGCGGAATCATTGCGCCGCTGGCAGGCCAAGGCTGATACGGCAAGCACGGCGGG
>NZ_JGZE01000016.1 GCF_000741285.1 Bifidobacterium mongoliense DSM 21395
GGATGATGCACTCCCGTCTGGAACCCATKGAAACCTCGCCCGCCGGATCCGTCGTCACTGGCGGGACATCCTCACGTATTTCGACCACCGGTGCACCAACGCGATCCTCGAGGGATTGAACGGCATCATCCAACACATCAAAACCCGAGCCCGCGGCTTGCGCAACATGGACCACTTCTCCACGATGATCCACCTGACCTGCGGCAAGCTCGACCTGGCCACCGTCACCATATAACCAGCCCCACCCACACCAAACAGCGAAAGGCCAAAAATACTTCAATAAAGGCGTCATGATCGGTGCGGTAAAGGGCTGACCGGTGACGGTTTCCGACGCGTATGACGCGATTCGGAATGCCCGGAGCCGCTGGTGATCACGCCATGGAGGCATCCACGTGTCTCCACGGCAATTTGGTTGTTGCCGCGACGGTGGTGTGCGCCTGGTGATCCGCGCTACTGCAACGTTGGCATGGTGCGGATCATACGGTTGAGCGAACCTTCAAGATGCCGATCGATTAGCGTTGACACATCCGCGTTCCCACCTGATTTCAACGAGTCCAGAATAGCAACGTGATCTTCGAAGGATGGAGTGAGATCGACGTCCTGTGCGTTAGTCACCTGCAGCATTATCGAGAACAGTGGTTTGATGACCGACCAGAACGCAATCATGCGTGAGTTCTGGGAGTTGACGATGAGTTCATGATGGAAGTTGAGATCCGCCTGAGCGTAACGGTTGGTGTCACCAGCTTGTAACGCGTCACGCATATCTTGAATGGCCTCGTCCATTCCGCGCCAATCAATCGAGCCGGGGTCGTTCGCGATATGGGTCATCGCGAGTTCTTCGAAGCACACCCTGACTTCGTACATGTCCCGGACGTCTTTCTGCGACAGTCCGGAGATGACGCACCCCTGTCGTCCACGAACCACGAGCCCTTCGTTGGTGAGTTGTTGGAGGGCGTCTCGTACCGGCCCTCGGCTGACGCCGTACCGTTGAGCGACTTCGGTCTCGATAATTCTTTCGCCTTTTGGCAACTGACCATGAATAATCGATGAGCGCAGGTCATCGGTGATCTGATCGCCCAATGATTGTATGCGCAGATGACCTTTCAGCATGCCCTATCCCCTGACTTTCGCGGTACGTGGCTCCGTGGCTGTGACTGAGATGATGCAGACGGACGACCGTGCCCATTGGTTGAAGTCTACCATCGTCATTCTGTCGGAACCTTCCCCATGCGGGTATGTTTACCCGGAACGGCGGCGTGTGTCGCGGTAACGCGGCTTCGTTAAGCTACCGATGTCAACCAAGGAGGGCATCATGCTCAAGGCCTATCGCGGCGACATCATTTTCACTCCCACACCACAGGAGTTCTCGGTGCTCGAGGACGGGTTCGTGCTCGTCGAGGACGGCACGGTCAAGGATGTGGTGGGCTCGCTCGGTGCCGAGTACGCCGAGGTGCCGGTCATCGACCGCTCGGGGTGCCTCATCATCCCCGGATTCAACGACCTCCATGTGCATGCGCCCCAATACCCTCAGGCCGGACTCGGATTCGACTGTGAACTTCTGCCATGGCTCGATCGATACACGTTCGTCGACGAGGCTCGTTTCGCGGATCCGGACGTCGCCGAACGGTGGTACCGCCGCTTCCTGGTGGATCTGTGGCAGGCCGGGACCCTGCGGTTCTCGGCGTTCGCCACGCTGCATACGGCGTCGACATGGCGACTTATGGAGTTGGCGCAGGAGTCGGGGTTGAGGCCTTTGATCGGTAAGGTCAACATGGATCGCAACGCACCCGATTCGCTGATCGAGTCGACGGCACAGAGTCTGGCCGACACCGAGACGCTGATCCACAGGGCGGCGGAACGGACGCCGAACGTCGGGTTCATCGTCACCCCGCGGTTCGTGCCCTCCACCACACCGGAGCTCATGGAGGGGTTGGGGGAGCTGGTGGCGCACTATCATCTCCCGGTCCAATCCCATCTCGATGAGAACCGGTCGGAGGTGGCGTGGGTGCGTGACCTGCACCCTGACATACCGACCTATGCTCAGGTCTACGAGCATTACGGCCTTATGCCACGGGGCCGTACCGTCATGGCCCATTGCATCTGGCTCAACGACGCCGAACGCGCGTTGCTCAGGGACCGTCAGGTGACGGTAGCCCATTGCGCCCAGTCGAATCTCAATCTGCAGTCGGGGATCATGCCGGCGCGGCGGTACCTGGATATGGGTCTCCAGGTCGCGCTGGGCAGCGACGTCGCCGCCGGGCATGTGCTCGACATGACCCGTCACATCGTCATGTCCATCGAGGCGTCGAAGGCATTGCGCTTCATTCCCGGGCACGAGGACGAGCGGCCGTTGCGCCTCGCCGAGGCGTTCTATATGGCCACCAAGCAGGGCGGATCGTTCTTCGGGCGTGTGGGCTCCTTCGAATCCGGATACGATTTCGACGCGCTGGTCGTGCGTGAAGGCGACAATCTGCTCGATCTGTCGGTCGAGGAGCGGCTCGAGCGGTTCCTGTACGCCAAGGGTGGCGCGGCCATCGAGGAGCGGTATGTGGATGGGGCTCTGGTCCCGCGTCCGTTTGCCGAGAAAGAGTAGGGGCTCTTGGTGGCGGATGGCGGCCTGGCGCCGGTGGGTCGTGGCCGTCGGTGAATGGTGGTCGCTGACCGGTGACATCTCACGATGGGTGGTGGCCGGCTGGTCAGGCGGTAGATTAGTGCGGAGAAGCGATGGTCTGAACGGGGGGGGGTGCGATCGGTATGGCGGTGAAGTGGCAGGTGGCGCCGGAACTGGCGATGATGCGTACCGATGATCCGCCGTCACGTATTCGTTGGTTGGATCCCGCTCCCATCGTTGTGGCGGTCGTTGCGGCCGTGGTGATGTGCGGTTCGCGGTTCCTCGTGGACGGTGAGCGCGTGACCTTGGTCGCGGCGGCCGTGCCCGCGCTGGTGTTCGCCGTGTTGTGCTATCTGATCGGGGTGCTGTTGTGCTCGTGGTTCGACGCCGCTTCGGGAGGTCGTGCCGTCGCCTCCTGGCTTCGGTCGCGTCCGCGTAGCAGTCTGCGCGACGCGGTGCGCGGGCGGTTCGTCGCGTATTGGCTGGTGTTGTTGGTGTGCTGGACGCCGTGGTTCGCGTTCTGCTGGCCGGGGGTGATGCGTGACGACACCATCGTGCAGTTCATGCAATCCTCCGGCTACCACCGCTACTTCACCCAGCATCCGCTGTTCGACACGCTGGTGTTCGGCGTGTTCTGGCGGATCGGCGGGGCCATGGGCAATCAGGTCTGGGGCATGGCGGTCTACACGGTGGTGCAGGCACTGCTCATGGCCGCGAATCTGGCGCTCGTGCTGTGCTATCTGCGTTCGCGGGGTGTTCCGCGGCTGGCGTTGGCGTTCGGGTTGGCGTACTGCGCCGGGTTCTATGCGCTCGTGCAATCCGTGCCGACCATGTCGAAGGATTCACTCACGACGTTGTTCGTCGTGCCGCTGGCGCTCATCGCCACCGAGGTCTGCCTGAGTCGGGGCGCGGTGCTGCGCCGGTGGCCTGTGTGCGTTGCGTTGGTCGCACTCGTGGTGTTGACGATGGTGAGCAAGCGCACGATGCTTCCCGTGCTTGTCTGTTTCGCGGTGCCGTTGGTGCTTGCGGCCTCGAAGGCCCGCGTGCGGACGGTGTGCTGCCTGCTCGTCGCCGTGATCCTGGCCGAAGGCGTATGGACGCCCGCCGTCAACCACGTTACGCGGGCCAACCACAGCATCGACCGTGATGTCTTTGGCCTGATCATGCTGCCCGTCGCGCGCATCGAATCGCAGGACCCCGGTGGCATCACCGCGCAGGAGCGCGATGAGCTCGGTCCGGTGATGGATCTCGATCTGGCCGGTGACGACTATAACCCCACGCGTTCCGACGAGACCTCGTGGACCATGAACATCCACGCCACGGCATCTCAAAAGCTCACGGCGCTCGGTGCCTGGGCGCGAATCGGCTCCCGGCACCCTCAAACCTTCATCGAAGCATACGTGACGCTGACGCAGGATTGGTATTATCCGTCGCATGGCATCGGGTTCCCGTCCTCGTCGGCCTATGTCTTCTCCGATCGGTACATGCGTCAGTGGGATACGTTCGTCATCCCGCCGGTCACGGCCAGGTTCGTGCTCAAGGATTTCCTCGACACGCTTGGACCGGAGAGGCCCGAAGTCGCATGGAGAGAACGGGTTAACCACACCGTCAAACGATCCGTCGAGAACCCGGCCTCGTCCTATGCGGTGTACCTCACGTATCTTCCCCTGCTCATCGCCGCATACTTCATCTCGCGTCGGCGTTGGCGGAACCTTGCCGCATGGTCGTTGTTCGGCCTGACGGCCCTGTCGCTGTACGCCTCGCCCATCGTGCTCTGCTGGTTCGCCACGCCCGCCTTCCATATGCTGCCCGGCATGGTCGGGCTCGGGTTCATACGGCGGGATGGGCCGTATTTGCTTGGTCCACGTCGCCGATGATGTGGTTGAAGCGTTGCGACAACAGTGCCGTGGTCTCGGGTATGCCACCTTCGACGATGCGGATGGCGCGGGTGTCGAGATATCGGGGGATGAGCGCCGCCAACACCTTCGAGACATGCGGTGCCAATTCGCTCGGCTTGAGCACGACCGCGTTGCCGGCGGCGCCACGATAGAGGTCGGATGATGTCTGTATCGAAGACCGTGCGTGTGGAACGGGCCAGAGATGCGATGTCGACGCCGTTGTCTGTACCGTTGTCCACGTTGTTGTCGGTTCTGGTCTTAGGCCTGGTGCCGGCACCCGCCATATCCGAAAAGTGATTGCTCCGGGGTCTTGTTGCGCATGCAGTCGGCGGATAGGGTGAGGGGCATGACCACCACTGAGCATCACCATGCCGAGCATCGCGCTGCCGAGCGCCACGCCACCGATAAGCGCACCATCGCCCGTGAAGATCTGCCGCTGGCTGATCGCGATGCCGCGCACTTGCCCGGGCATTGGTTGTTGGCCAGACTCGGCAAGAAGGTGCTGCGACCCGGTGGGCTGGAATTGACGTTGGCGATGCTCGACCATGCGGATATTGCCGATCGCGATGTCGTCGAGTTCGCCCCCGGACTGGGGCGCACGGCGGCCGAGATCCTGCGGATCGGCCCCTCCTCGTACACCGGCGTGGATCGGAGTCCCGAGGCCGTAAGGATCGTGTCCGACCTCGTTGGGCAGGCACGGTTGCCGAAGGGTGGGCGCTGCGTGCAGGCCGACGCCTCTGACACCGGTCTGCCGGATGCCTACTGCGATGTGGTGGTCGGCGAGGCGATGCTCACCATGCAGACGGATCGGCACAAGTGTGCGATCGCCGCCGAGGCGTTCCGCATCCTGCGTCCCGGCGGCTGCTATGCGGTGCACGAGCTCGGACTGACCCCGGAGGACATCCCGGTACGGGACAAGGTGGTCATTCAGCGCGAACTTGCCCGTTCCATCAAGGTCAATGCGCGACCGCTGACCACTTCGGAGTGGTCGGAGGTTCTCGGAACGGTGGGCTTCGACGTGGATTGGAGTGATTCGGCGCCGATGGCATTGCTCAAGATACGGCGGAACATCGCCGACGAGGGGTGGTCCGGGGTGTTCACCATAGTCCGCAACCTGATTCGCGACTCGGAGGCCCGCCGCCGTGTGCTGGCCATGCGCAAGGTGTTCACGACCTACGAGCAGAACCTGCGGGGTCTGGTGATGGTGGCGCGCAAGCCGCTGGAATCGGTGGATTGAGTCATACTGTGAAGGACAACAATCCTTCCAAGGAGGGTGCAATGAGTGAGGAAACAATGAGTGAGGAAACAATGAGCGACGAGCACATGAACGGCGATCCGGAACACGAGGAATGCCAGTGCGGCCATGGCGGCGAAGGGCATTGCCATCACGATGGCGAGTCCAAGCACGATGGCGAGTGCAAGCGTGTTGGCGAGGGTGAGTGCCACCACGATGGGCACTGCGAGCATGGATCGCAGGGCGCCGCCGAGACGCTGGAGATGGGATGCGTCGAGGATCTGACCGGCATGGTCTCGATCCAGGAGCACGCCACGGTCTCCCGCACGGTGATGCACCAGGCCGGCGGCAACGTCGTGGTGTTCTCGTTCGATACCGGCGAGGAACTCAGCGAGCACACGGCCGCCATGCCGGTGTTTGTGCAGGTGCTCAAAGGACGCATCCACATTCACGGCGGCGACAAGAACGTCGAACTGGTGCCCGGCGGCATGGTCTACTTCCCAACGCGACTGCCTCACGCCGTCAAAGCCCTCGAGCCGTCGATCATGATGCTGACCATGATCACCCCCGCCCGCGCCTGATGGCACGACGCTCTTCGGTTGTGCAAGGCCGACAAGCGGGTTGCACAGTTGGGTAAAGTTGGTTTGGTTTGGTACATCGGCAATCCAAAGAATTGGCCGAATTCCTTGGATTACCGATGCGTCAAGCTGGTTACAGCTGGTTCGGTATGGTCCTGGTTTATTGCTGTGGGTTCCTCCTCGTCAGCATGGTCAATGCGATACCGAGGAGCGTCAATCCGGTTAGAGCGGCGGCGATGACGGCGACGGATGCCCCCGTCCGCACGATGCGTGCACGCCGATCATGTGTGGCTGTTGCGGACGCTTCGCCGTTCCCGCGGGCAGCGTGTGGGGCATTGCTGTGTCCGTTCTGGGGTTTGATCCCGGTGTGGTTGTCTCCTCCTGCCGAGCCGCCGGTATGTGTGTCGTCGGTCGGTGCCGTATCGCTGCGTTGCTTGAGCACCGTGGCGGACAATCCCGACGCCTCATAACCGGTGGCCGTGACCTCGGTTGTTTCCTTCCCTGTGAGATCTACGTTGCCGTCGGCGGCGAGGACCTCGTAGGTGCCTGCAGGAATCGACGTGTCGATCCTTTTCGTTTTGTTGGCGTTGAAGATCATCACATAGGTGTCGTCGCCGGATTTCAACTGATAGCTCACGACACCGTTCGCCTCACTCAGTATGGTCATGTTGGCGGCGATGTCGGCGTAGGAGGTCATGTGCAACGCCGTGATGGAGCGACGCAGCGCGATGAGTCCCTTCACGTAATTCACGGAGTCGCGGTACTGCGCGGTGCGATCCCATTGGATGGCGTTCACGGCATCGCCGGCGTTATAGCTGTTGCCATTGCCGGATTTGGTGCGCAGGAACTCCTGACCCAGCTGCATGTCGGTGATGCCCTGCGAGAGGAAGATCGCCGAATCGGCGAGTTTCGCACGTCGCACCAACGTCGCTTCATCATCGTGTTGCACGCTGAGCTTGAGCTTGTCATACAGGGTGAGGTTGTCGTGAATCTCCGCATATTGCACCACCTGATCGGCGCTCGCGTAATTGGTGTCCGTCTTTCCGTTGGAACAGTGACCATTGGCGGCAATGCCCTTGCGGGTGTTGTCGCAGCCCATGAGATTCGTCGCCACCAGGTTCTCCAGCCCGGTCTTGCCGCTCACGAACCCCGTGTCCTCCTTTGCGAACACGCTGCCCCTGAGTGCGTCGCGCAAAGAATCGTTGAAGAACGCCACGCCGGGGACCTTGTCGGCCTTGGGTTGGATCGTCGACTCGTCGCCGAGTGCTTCGGTCATGTCCCAGCCTTCGCCGATGACGATGATGGAGGGGTCGATCTTGTTCAGGGCCGCCCTCACCTCATTCATCGTCGTCCGGTCGAGCAGCCCCATGAGGTCGAATCGGAATCCGTCGACGTTGTAGTTTTTGGCCCAATACTCGACCGAGTGCACGATATAGCGTCGGGCCATGGCGCGTTCCGAGGCAACGTCATTGCCGCAGCCAGAGTCGCTGCGGAGCTTGCCGGTGTCGTCGTAGCGGAAATAGTATCCGGGCACGGTCCGGTTGAAGGCGTGGCTGGCCGCGTCGTAGACGTGGTTGTAGACCACATCCATGATCACCCGCAGTTTGTGCTGATGCAGGCCGGACACCATCTCCTTCATCTCACGCACGCGTGCCGCAGGGTTCATCGGATCCGAGGAGTACGACCCTTCTGGAACGTTGTAGTTCTCGGGATCATACCCCCAGTTGTATTGCTCGCCGTATCCCAGGCCCTTCGTCTCGTCGATGGAGGCGAAGTCGAAGGCGGGCATGATCTGCACATGCGTGATGCCTAGGGAGCGCAAATAATCCAGTCCGGTTGGGTCACCGGCCTTCGTATGGGTTCCCTCCTGTACCACGCCGAGGTATTTGCCGCGTTTCGCCGGATCCACACCGGACGATGGGTCGATGGTCAGATCGCGAATGCTGGTTTCCGCGATGACCGCGTCGGTCGCTTTGCCGAACGGGGCCATGCGTGTGCCTGCATCGCCCGTTTCGCCGGTCGGCAGGACGACGGACCGTTGCCCGTTCGCCACCGCAGCGGTGGCGTAGGGGTCGGCGGCGGTCGTCGTCGTCCCGTCGGCGAAGGTGAGCTCGTAGTCGTAGGCCTGCGGCTTGGTGTCGTCGGCGCTGCGTGCGAGGTGGGGAAGGGTGTGGGTCCACACGCCTTTCTGCCCGGCGGTCATGGCGTAGGTGCGTGCCACTTTGGCCGTGGGATCGGTGTTGTCGAACGTTCGCAGCGTGACCTTGACCGCAGTGGGTGCCCAGAGCTTGAACGTGGTTTGCTCGTTCGCATAGGTCGCGCCGAGATCGTCCTTGTCGTAGGCATACCGCTGGTCGAAGGCATCCGAACGGACCACGGCGCCCAAAGCGACCGGCTTGCTGCCATAGCCCGTCACTGTAAGCGTGTAGGCCGCGGTGACTTCGAGGTCCTTGCTGGTGGTGATGGTCAAAGTGCGGCCATCCTGCTTCACCGTCGACACATCGACGGCGCGGCCATGGTCGTCGCTCACTGTCACTGCGTGTGCGGCGGCCTGCGGATCATCCATCGGCTTGTTGAGCGTGGCCTTGATCGTGTTGAAGGCGTTCATCTGTGCGGAGATGATGCTGGCCTGCGCCCTGTAGAGGGTGCCATTGGTGTATACGGTCGAATCTCCCTGCACCAGCCAGACCTCCGCTGCGGCTGAACCGTCCTGACGAAGCGTGATGGCCGATTGCGGAATCGTGCGACTCTCCTCACTGGGGTCCTTCGCCTCCCAGGCATCGGCTCCGTAGCGAACGATGAACTGTGGGGTGGTCAGGCCGCTGCCGTTGAGGCGGTAGGTCGAGGTCAGGCCAAAGTCGTCGTGGCCGCTGAAGGGGTGCGCGGAGCCGTTGACTCCATCGGCCCATCCCCAGATGTCCCAAGCCTTGGTGCCGTCGGCGTTCGTGTAATCATCGGAGAAACGGTGGTAGTGGATGGTCACGTCGATGGTATCGGCCTTCTTTCGGTAGGGTTCCGGAGCCGATGTCAGCGTTGTGTCGGGATTGCTGCCGTCGACCCAGATTTCGGCGGTGCCGCTGCTGCCGTCGAGCATTCGGTTGTCTTGGCCGATTTTGTTCCAATCGGGATCGGTGATGATCGCTCCGATGCCGTTGGGTGCGAAGGCGCCGTCCAGCTCCGTCGACAACACTTTGCCGTAGTCGTCGGTTCCGTTGAATTGGTAATGCTTTCCGGTAATCGTGTTGCCATCGGTATCGGTGCCCCAGAGATAGACTCCGCGGTTCGTACATGTATCGTCCGGGTTGCGGTAGTGGACGATGACTTTCGTTTTCGGTTGATAGGTTTGCAGTTCCTGCGGTATGCCGGTCTGGGCCGCGTGTCCGCTGATCTGAGTCCAGTGGCCGAGCGCCGTGTAGTTGCCGCCGCCAGAGGGGTTGTCCCACTTCGCGCCGTCGCCGTGGTCACGATCGGTGAACACGTATTCGAACGATGCCCGTTTCGGGTCCACCGTCGCCTTCACCCAGCCGTTGCCGGCAGAGGTCATGGCGAGGGTTCCCTGCTGCGCCCAATGGTCGATGCCGTAATGCAGGTAGGCGGCATCCCAGTCGCTCGGAAGTCGGTAATAGATGGTCCGACTGGTGTCCGTGGCCGGTTTGGCCACGGTGTCGTTGTCGGCGAGTGCCGGATCCGTCGGGTCGCTGCGCTGTTTGCCCTGCCAGGTGTCCGGAGTGGCGCCGGCGTGGATGGCGATGGCGGAATGCTTGGCGATGGTCGCCGTGAAGGTGTGGTCGTCCTTGACCGTCACCGTGTCGGAGCAGTCGCCTGCGGTGTACACGTTGCAATAGGTTCCTGCCGGCAGTGAAGTCGAGAAGGTACCGTGGGTGTCCTGGTCGCTGTTGTTGAGGGCCAGGTAGCCCTTATCGCCGCGTTTGAATCCCAGTACGTTGACTGCGGGGCTTTCCCAGTCGGTGGCTGTGGTCCCTGCCACTGCGTCATGGAAACCGATCATGCCTCGTATGGCGGTCCAGCGTTGCGCGCACTGCCATGTGCCCGGCGTCATGGAACCATTGGTGGGGCATTGCGCATCGGGCACGTGGGTGGTCGTGGCGCCCGGTGCGCCGTCGTCGTTGCCGTTGAAGTAGTAGCCGGAGTAAATGTGGGGTTGCCCGTACGGGTAGCCCAGCATGAAGGCGTTGGCCAGCAGGTACTTCGAGCCCTTCTTGTAGGTCAGCGCGGAGCCGCGTTCGGTGTCCCAGTTCGTCACGAAGACGGCGGCTTTGGAAGAGTCGACCCAGCCTTCGCTTCCGACTTGGGAGAGGCCCTTCGCCTTGTCGGCGATGTCACCGGAGAAGGCGGCGGAGAGATGGTTCGTGAAGTTGAATTCGGAGACCTTGCCGTTCGCCAGGTAATTGACGGGTTGGATCTCCTTCGCCTCCGACGGGTTACCGATCACCTCCTGTTCGAAGAAGATGTCGTCGGCGTTGCGCCCGGTCCGTTCCGCTAGGAGATGTTTGATCGCGGCCACGTCGGCATTGGCGATGTGCTTGACGGCGTCGACACGGAATCCGTATACCCCGAGCTTGAGCAGCCTGCAAAGGTAATCGGCGATTTTGCCTTGCACGTACGGCTGACTGGTGTCCAGATCCTGCAGGCCGGTCAGACGGCAGTTCTGCACTTCGTAGGCGTTGGTGTAGTCGCCGATGTTCTTGGTGCAGCTGTGGAAGTTCTGTGCGGTAAAGGGTATGCCGGGGAAGTTCCCGTCGGCGTCGTAGGTGTTGCCGGCGGTGCCCTTGCCCGCACCTTGGTCCACCCCGGTGGTGTGGTTGATGACTGCATCCGCTATGATGCCCACCCCTGCCGCTTTGCAGGTGGCGATCATGTCGGTGAACTCGTGCTCGGTGCCCAGTTTCGAGTCGAGCGTGTAGCTCACGGGTTGATAGGAGGTCCACCAGGGCGTGCCTGGAATGGATTCCTGCGGGGGTGAGATCTGCACGTAGCCCACGCCTTCGGGCCCGTATGTGCGCGTGCATTCGTCGGCGACCGATTTCCAGTTCGTCTGGAATGCGATTGCGATCGTGTCATGCGATGCGCCTGTCGCGGTGGCCGCATGCTGCGCGACCGGCGCAGCGGTATCGGCCTGAGCCGGTCGCGGCGCCACCGCCGCCCATCCCAACGCCATGGACAGCACGATTCCCGATGCCGTGATGTTTCTGACGATAGCGCCCAATTGATGGATCACTTTCATATGTTTCCGCCCTCTTCGTCGAGACTAGTGGGGTCGTCCAACTCGTGCGGCGTTGCCGTAGCCGTTGTTCGACCCTTTGAATATCGATAAAATGAAAACGTGTGCAGTATGACGTGCTGCAATGCTTGATATGACAACAATGCTGCATTGCAGTGCTGATGCGACCATACTGTGCAAGTCTCATCGAGAAGAATAGTAACATTATTCGTGTGATTATGCCAACGTTCGCAGAAGTGGAATAGACGTGGACTCGCGTCTCCGATCATAGGGTGACATGAGTGGGTTGGGCTCGGGAATGGATTGCGCCGGGGCCAGGTCAACACCTTCCCTCTTCGTTACGGGGATGTAGCATGTGGGATGTGTTTACGGGCGGAACCCGGTTGCACGGAAAGGGCATGCAGACATGCATAACGGCAACATCGACCATCAGACGGCAGCAACAACGGGAGGGGTTCCCGGAAACCGGGAGGTCGAGGTGCAGGCCGAACCCGAGGCGCAGCAGCCGCGGAATGTCTCCGATCTGTTCGTGCAATGCCTCGTCAACGAGGGTGTCGAGGTGATCTTCGGCATCCCTGGCGAGGAGAACATCCCGCTCATGGAAGCCATCAAGCGTGATGGCCGCATCAAATTCGTGCTCACCCGGCACGAGCAGGGTGCCGGCTTCATGGCCGCCACCTATGCCCACGAGACCGGCAAGCCCGGTGTGTGCCTGTCGACGCTGGGGCCGGGTGCCCTGAATCTCGTGTTGCCGGTGGCTCAGGCGAACGCCAGCACCACGCCCTTGGTCGCCATCTGCGCACAGGGCAACGTGAATCGCTTATACAAGGAATCCCACCAGATCGTCGACCTGGTCTCGGTATTCCGGCCCATCACCCAGTGGGCCGCCATGGTGCTCGATGCCGCGGCCGTGCCCGAGATGATCCGCAAGGCGTTCTCCGTGGCGCAGCGCAAGCGGCCCGGCGCATCCTGTCTGGTGCTGCCCGAGGACATCTCGCAGCTCGCCGCGCCCGTGCAGGCGGAGCCGCTGCCCTTGCCCCGACCGGTCCACACCATCCCCGCCCCCGACACCATCGTGGAGGCCGCGAATCTCATCGGCGCCGCGAAGCACCCGGTGATCCTTGCGGGCAATGGCGTGGCCAGGTCGCACGCGGAGCAGCAGCTCAAGGAGATCACCGAGCTGCTCAACGTGCCGGTCGCCACCACCTTCGAGGGTAAGGGCGTGTTTTCGGATAAGCATCCCAACGCGCTCGGGGTGGTCGGCTTCATGAAGCACGACTACGAGAACTTCGCCTTCGACACCGCCGATCTGATTCTGGCCGTGGGCTTCTCCATCCAGCAGTTCGACCCGATCAAGATCAACCCGAACAACGACAAGGTCATCATCCATATCAACACGTTCACTGAGGACACCGACGCACACTACCCGGCGTCGCTCAATATCCGCGCCGACATCAAGAACACGTTGGTGGCTCTGGAGGCCGAGCTGCGCAAGCGCACCATCTCGTTCGAGCCCTCGCATCCGCAGATCCGCGGACTGCTGCAGCGCGAATACGAGTCATGCAAGGCGGACATGTCGTTCCCCATGAAGCCGCAGCGCGTGGTGTACGACACCAGGCGTGCGGTGCAGGGCGATTGGCCCGTGCTGGTCGACACCGGCGCCCTGAAGATGTGGATGGCCAGACTCTACCCGACCTACGAGCCGAGCACCTGCGTCATCGACAATTCGCTGTCGACCATGGGCTGGTCGCTGCCCGGTGCCGTCGGCGCCTCGCTCTCCGCCCCCGGCGTGCCGATTCTGGCCGTGATGGGCGACGGTAGTTTCATGATGAATCTGCAGGAGATCGAGACTGCGGTGCGCTACGGTTGCCGCATCGTCATCCTGGTATGGATCGATAATGCCTATGGCCTCATCAAGTGGAAGATGGACATGCATACGAAGGACCACGAGTTCGTGGACTTCAACAACCCCGACTTCCTTGATCTGGCGGCGAGCTTCGGTGCGAAGGGCCACGAGATCACCTCGGCGGATGAGCTCTACCCGGTGTTGCGCTCGGCGCTTCGCTCCGGCAGTGGCGTCGATTTGATTGCCTGCCCCGTGGATTACCGCGAGAACATGAAGCTGATCAGCAAGCTGGGTGACATCGACTTCGCCAGCTGAGTTGTTGTGGGCGCTTCGTGCCGGAGGTCATGGGATTCACTGCGGAATCCGTGTTTGGGAGACATTCGGAATTGAAGCCTTGTCTCAAGAAGTGAGGAGGTTCGCCGCTCAAGTTTTGAGGATGTGGATTCTGAGGTAATAGGCCGCTATAAGAAGGCAATTGGCACCTTGGTCGGTGACGAGTAGGTACTACGCAGCGGTGATTTCTTGGTCGATGGACATCTAACGAACGCTGGTGTCCTCTTATTCTCGCGGAACCCGACGCGCTTTCTTCCCTCCGCTCGCGTCCGTGTGCTCAAAATCGACGGTACCCAGATGCAAACCGGTCGGCGGCTGAACATCGTCAAGGACAAGGATTTCGATGGTCCGCTTCCCGAGGTCGTGGAGGGAGCCAGACAGTTGATCGCTTCTTTGCTTCGTGAGTTTCAGGTGCTGGGTGAAGACGCAAGATTTCGCACGGTTCCCGAGTATCCCGAGTTCGCATGGTTCGAGGGTTTGGTCAATGCCGTCGCCCATCGAGATTATTCAATTCGTGGTGAGTACACGAGGGTGGTGATTTTTGATGATCGTTTGGAGATTACGAGTCCGGGCATTCTGCCCAACCGTGTGACATTGGGGAACATGCGGACCACGAGGTTTGCGAGGAATCCCAAAATTTGTCATGTCCTGGCATCGTTCAAGTGGGTTCGTGAACTGCATGAGGGTGTGCATCGTGTGTACCAGGAGATGGAGGAGCTAGGACTTCCCGATCCTGAATTCAGCGAACCGAGTGATTTCTCAGTTAGGCTGGTGTTGCGCAATGACATCGGTAAGCGGGTGCCTTACATGAGTGATTCCATCGGGTCGAAGGCTGCCGAGGAGCGACGGACTGAGAGGACTTTATCCGATGCCGAGGTGACTGCATTGAATCTTGCTGAGTCTGAAGGCAGAGTGACGACGGTACGGTTAATGCAGAGCGTTGGGGTAAGCAGAGTGACAGCCTCTTCCTTATTAAAACGTCTTGTTGAGAAGGGAAGGCTCGTGTGGCATGGGACTGGTCAACACGATCCGAATCAGTATTATTCTCGATCCTGACTGCTAAGAGTTTGGCGGGAGTCTGTATTGCTTTATAGTACTTTACGGTAGTGTTATCTTTCCTTTCTGGAACTAAAAGAGGATAAGAGCGTCAGTCAATTGTACCTATTAACTCGATATGTGGGCGAGTGGCCGGCGAGTGGAATGAAGAAGGACCCCGACCAATTGGTCGGGGTCCTAAGAGCGGAGGATACGAGATTCGAACTCGTGAGGCTGTTACACCAACACGCTTTCCAAGCGTGCGCCATAGACCACTAGGCGAATCCTCCATATTGCGTGCAAGGGACATGCTCTCGCACACGACTCGTAAACAATAGCACGGCGTAGGGAGAACCGGTAGTTGCGCGTGGCGGAGGATACGAGATTCGAACTCGTGAGGCTGTTACGCCACTGTCCTACCTTCAAACTGGGTCGTCAGCGTGGTCATCAAACAGGTGATGAAACAGGGCGTCGCGCCGGTTGATGACCGTGTCCATGACCCGATAGCTGTCGGTGTCCTCCACGGCGCATGGCCGTATTCGACCGTCATCGAAGCTCAGCAGGGCGGCGCCGGGGAAACTCAGCAGGATCGGTGAATGCGTCGCGATGATGCATTGCGACCCGTCCTTTAGCAGACGGTGGAGCATGACCATCAGGCTCAGTTGACGCTGCGGTGAGAGGGCGGCTTCCGGTTCGTCCATAAGATATAGACCCGGACCGTCGAAGGCTTGCATAAAGGTGAGAAAGCTCTCGCCGTGTGACTGTTCGTGCAAGCCAGCTAATGCCCCCGAACGATCGTAATCCCGTGCCTGGGTCGCGACGTTGAAGAAACTCTCTGCCCGGAAGAAGTATCCCGATCGGCAGTATCCGCGTCGTCGGATCAGGGTGGTGCGTCGCGAGAGATCGGATACGTCGTCATATGTCGAGAACCGGTAGTTGCGGGTGCCACCTTCCGGATTGAACCCATACGTCAGCGCTATGGACTCAAGGAGGGTTGATTTTCCGGTGCCGTTCTCTCCGGTGAAGAAGGTGAGCGGGTTGTCCAGCTCAAGCTCGTGCAATGAGCGCAGGGCCGGTATCGATTGCGTGTAGTCGGCCGGTTTGGTGCGATCTCGTGGTGCATCATCCCAGTCCAAGCGCACGCCGCTGATGAAAAGCTGGTGCATACGGCGATGGTAGCAAGGACTCGGCATACTGGTCGGGTTGGATTCAACGGCCTGGCAGGGGGTGAATGGCATTTCCGCTATTTCTGCATGGGCATTGAAGCAATTGTCTGTGTATTTGAACTCTGATTGCCACGATGGAACGGTGGGCGCTTGAAGGGTATATTGGACAGGGTAATGTGGAGGCGACGACGCGGACTACATCGTGATTACGTACATCCGAAGGCAGGAATGTGGTTTGGTTAATCGACTATCAGGCGGACGGCACTTTGTATCATCAAAGCAGGGGGATGTATCGCTTCAGAGTATGAAAAGTGTTTTTCGCTGGGATGTTCTATATCCTCTTATTGTTTTGCCTTGTGGTTTGTTCATGATTTTCTTTGATAGATATCCGGCGCGTAATGATGGCGAGGCTCATTGGCTTAGAGCCGTACAAGTTGCCTCCGGACTGTTTGTTCCTCTGCGAGATCCAGCAGGCGGTGATAGGTATGGTGGGTTTAGGGCTAATGGAGCATTTGCTTCATTCAACAACACGGCAATTAACTCGCCGTTTTTATATTATCCAACTATATTTTCTCAGTTCTTCTTCCGATATACGGCTGAACATGTTCAATATGTCGCCGCTAGTATTAGCACACTGTTGTGTTGTACAGTTTGTATCGCATTAGCTATACATATCGCCGGCCAAATGGGTGAGTTGATAGCTGCGACGGCGTTTATCCCGACCGTATTTCTTTCAATGGTATTTCCTTCTGCGGATGCGGTGACTAATTCATTTGCTTTGTTATTTATTGCTGTGGTGTGCCGATACTCCGTTCTCCTAAAGGCGACGAGCTGGCAAACAATATTGATTCTAAGTTTGCTATGTATTGGTTTGGCGCAAATCAAAACAACATGCCTTGTACTTATGCTTCTAATCGGTGTTATTGCGTGGCGACAGTATCGGCATGATCGTCATATTCCTATTGAATACTTCATTCCTTTGGGATTTGGGGTGTCCTCAGCATTGATATGGTGGTGGCAGATTCGTTCTATTTCTCCTTGGATCCTGTCGTATCAGCAATATGTAGATGGGAAACAGTTGCTGATACATCACCCTTTCGCTTTTTTGAAAGGTGTGATCATGACAGTGTTCCAACCGCTGGATTTATCAAAGGACCAATACAACGTTCAAAGAAACATCCAGTTGTATACGGGAACTGAGAATACGATGCTGCCAATGACTGTGATGGTTTTCTTCATTATCTCTTGCATTGCTTTGTGGATGGTAGCTGCCAGTAAGTCCCATTTGGTCTTGTCGAAGATGGAACCAGCCGATCGTGTATTCATTCAAACGATTCTGGCGTCTATCATTGTTCTTTTCTATCTATTGACTTGCGTCGCAATGGCGTTGGTCATGGGTTATACTCCCCAGAATCTGGGCAAGGCCTTCGATGGTATGCAAAGTCGATATTTTGTACCGGTATTGCCGCTTATTGGAATTATGCTCTTGATTCCTAACTGGGGTATTGTGATTCGCCATTCGAAGGCTTTGGAACGCTGTGTGTTGGTGTTCCTTTGGTTGGGTTTTGTTGGGATCCTTGCTGCGCATACTATTCGGTTCATATAGTATTGGTGCGGTTGTGATAGGTTTTGCACACTCTTAAGGGAGATGACATGTAATGATAATTCAAAAAGCCAGTATCATATTACTTTGTGCATTCGCCTTTATACTACCTGGCCACAATCCTGTGTCTTCGGCAGTGACGGGTTCTGAGAATACTGGAACTGAATACAACTCTCATACAGTTGATGCTAAAAAACCCTCGTCGGATTCAAAGTCCATGCCGAGCAATCCCTCCGTAGCTTTGCCGGACACCGTTAATCGCTCAATTCCTGATAACGCGACGGTTGTTTCTCCGCGCCTGGCTTCGATGAGTAATGGGGTCGTCAAAGATCTTGTGACAGGCGACACTGTTACTGACCCTGCTTTAGTGGGCTCTCCCGAAGAGCAGCCGGATCCCTTAGCAAAAACGAAGGGTCATCAATTCATTCCTGTTTCTGTAGCTCGGGTCAAGGACTCTTTTTCTCAGAAGAACGCCGGAGAGAGTGATGGTTCAGATTCTGCTCGAGAAGGGGCCCAAGGAGCCGGCATGATGGATAAGGAGATGGCGAGGGGAGAACGGCAGAGCAGCCGAGTGCGCCCCGTGTCATTGGTGGATGGGGGTGTGCATAACGCCGCTTATACAGTCCCTGGTAACCAGTATGGGGCATATTGGGGGAACTATAATTCACAACCTGCTTTTTTCGAGAGGAATGGAACCCTCTTCGCACAACAGGCAAGGCCAGTCATTGATGTGTCGTCGTGGCAGCAGGATATTAGTTGGCAAGCAGTCAAAGATGCGGGGATTCAAGGTGTGATAATTCGTCTGTCGTATGGGTGGGGAAATCATATTGATAGATCTGCAGAGTATAATATTAGTGAATGTAGAAGGCTTAATATTCCTTTTGGTCTGTATGTATACTCTTATGCTGCAAATGGCAGTGATGGCCGGGCAGAGGCTTCTGACGTGTTGGCCAAATTGCGGAGCATTCGGGTTAGTGCTAGCGATTTACGATACCCGATTTTCTATGATTTAGAGCAATGGACGGATTCCGGTAGGACCCCTGCAACGAGCTCGAATACATATAATGACATAGTCAATTCTTGGTTTTCCGGGATGGAGGCTGGTGGATTCGGAAACCTGCAGATATATTCTTATCCAGACTATCTGAACGGTCCTCTGAATTCTAGTAACATTCATAGCAAGACAGGTTGGGTTGCAAGTTACGGGCCCAGCATGGGCTTTGCTTTCCAACTGGAATTTCGAGGTTGGCAGTATTCGGATGTGGGGAACGTGCCGGGAATCCAGGGGCATGTTGATCTCAGTGCCTTCGGGAATAAATCGTATGTTGATGATAATCCGGCCGGGGAAGATCCTTCAATGTCAGCTGTAAAAGTTTTAGATATCTCCGAAGGTGATTATTATGTTGTATCTTCATATCCTCATCAGGTAGTTGATATTGCTTGGGCGGGTAAGAATAATGGTGATATGAGCGAAATATGGCAATACATAGGAGGTAGTAATCAGGTATTCCATATAAAGCCGGTTGGCAACGGACGGTATATGCTTATCGCATGTCATTCTGAAAAGGCTCTGGACGTAAATGAGGGCCACTCTGCTAATGGAACTAGAATTATTCAGTATCGGCAACAAAACAGTCCCAATCAACAGTGGGAAATTTATAGGACCGCAGAAGGTTCTTTAATATTTAAATCAATGGTTAATAGTTCTAAAAATCGAGTTCTCGATATAGTTTCCGGAAATTCCAGTAATGGTGCGCCGTTGGACATTTGGGGATTTAATCGCGGGGTTAATCAGCGCTTCCAGATTGCGCCAGTGGGGACCTATCGTTCTGGTTCAGAAGGTTGGATTTCTCTTCAAGGTAAAACATATTGGTATACCAATGGGGTGCGTGCCGTCTCCCGGGAAGTTGTAGATCCAGCATCAGGCCTGTGGTATTACGTTGATGCCGCGGGGCAGAGAGTAACTGGTTGGCGTGCGCTAGCTGATGGTCGGAGAGTGTATTATGACCCATCAAATTATGCCATGATTCATGGCGAGAAATGTATTAGTGGTTATTGGTATTTCTTTGATGCGTTAGGGAATATGGCTTGTAATCGAGATGTATGGCTGCCTGCTGAGCAGAAGTGGGTCAGGTATGATTCTTCGGGCCATATGGTTTATGGCGAGAACTACTTCCGCGGAGGGTGGTATTACTTCGATTCTTATTCTGGTGCAATGGTAAAGGGATGGAAATATCTAGCGGTCAACCAGGGCAAGTGGGTCTATTACGATCTGATCAGTGGTCGCATGGTGCATGGTGAAAGTTGCATTGCTGGGAATTGGTATTACTTTGATGACTTTACTGGTGCAACCACATACGGGTGGAAGTTGCTCGGTGGGAATAGGTGGGTCTATTATGACAGCACTTTTGGTTGGATGTTGAAAGGATGGCATGCGGTCGATGGGCGTATGCGTCACTTTGACGATATTACAGGTGCTGTCCTGAATTGATGTGCTGATTTGTGTCAGGAATAGGGAACGGAGTGCCTTATAACCGATTCTCAATTATGTATCTTGGCCGTTGCTTCGTTTCGATGTAAATCCGACCTACGTATTCTCCGACTACACCGAGAGATGTCAGTATGAGTCCTCCCAATAGCCATAGGGAGAACATCATCGACCCCCACCCTGCGACTGCTTGCCCTGTGGTGACTGAGACGATGGTATATATGAGCATGACGAAACTCGCCAAAATCGACATAAACCCAGTGAGCGTGATAAGCCGCAAAGGTTTCACGGAGAATGAGGTGATTCCCTCCAATGCAAAACTGAGCATTTTTGAGAATGGATATTTCGACTCGCCCGCTATGCGAGAGCCTCTCGTGTAATAGACTTTGCTTGATTCAAAACCAAGAGCAGGTACGATTCCTCGTAAATACAGATTCTTTTCCTTGTACTGCGACAAGGCTCGGATCGAGGTTGCACCCATCAGTCTGAAGTCGGCGTGGTCCGGGATGGTGTCTGTGCCCATCCATGTCATGAGTCTATAAAATGACTCCGCCGTGAAACGTTTAAAAACGGTGTCTGTGTCCCTATTATTTCTCACCCCGAAAACAATTTCATCGCCATTTCTGAAGTTGGTTATCATTTCTTCAATGGCATTTGGGTCATCCTGAAGATCTGCATCCATCGAGATGCTGGCGTCGCAGTCCAAACTGAGTGATTCCACTAACCCTGCGTATACAGCATTCTGGTGTCCGCTGTTGTGTGAAAACTCGATACCTCGATACCGTGTTCGATCTTTCCCATGTAGATCCTTGATAATGCTCCAAGTTGCATCGCTGGACCCATCGTCGACGAATAGAATGCAACTGGCGGAACTAATAAGGTTACGTCCAATCAGCTCCCCGATTTTCTGGCCTAGGACCTTGGCGGTTTCGGGTAGAACAGCTTCTTCGTTGTAACAGGGGATAACCAGAGCCAATTTCGGCGGAACACTGTTCCTCGTGGCTGGCGTGCGAAAAGTAGCTTCATGGTTATCTTGTGGCATGGAATCCAGTCTAGCGCATATGATCCGACCGGTTTGCTCACGAGACGACCTCCGTGTAGTCATTTTTGTCATGCTCGTCTGATGCTTACTGTTCAGCTTCGGTTATTCGCCTGGTTTCGTCTCGGATTTCCGTCTAATTTTGCGGTATGCCAGTGAAGCACCTCCTCCAATGTGTTGGAGTCCGTGACTCGCCGGGATGGTCATCAAGGCCGCGAATGGTAAGACGTAGACGCTCTTTGCTTCCCACAAAAGGAAACAAAAGAAACCGGCCATAATCATTATTGATATTAAACACATTACTTCAAACTCTTGGGCATTATCTTGTTTCTGCTTAACAGCAGTCGCTATTCCAAGACTTGCTAGGGCATAAACAATAAACTGATATACGTTCTGGAAGGCAATCAGACGGTGGCCATTTGGCTCAGTTGTGAACATAGTCCAAAGCGAGCTATCCTTACCCCGTTGAATAAATGATGAATAGTATAAACTTTGATGAGTAGGTTCAGCCCACTCTGAGGCAATCTTTTGAGAGAAAAAGTTCCATGCATATTGTGGATCAGATAAAAATCCGCTTATGGAAGACCAAATTGTTGTTCTCGCGAATGTTTGTTGTAGAGCTGTATCGCCTTGGGTAATATTAAAGATTTGAATCGCTGACGTGTTCCACCAACCGGGCATCGTAGTTTGTTGACTCTGCTGAGTTAAGCCGATTGCAATCCACGATACTTGCGGAAGTCCCTTACCGAATTCCTGTCCAGTTAAATGTTGCAGCAATAAAATGGGTAAATTAGATGACCATTTAGCAAACAAAAATAGAAGTAAAATAATAGGGATAAAAACATATCTGTGTTTTCGAATAGAAGAAATCGTAAAGATTGCAGTAATGGACAAAACAAATAGAATCTCAGTTCCTTTAATCGTCATTGCAATTCCTCCAACGATGAAAGAGATTATCATCCATAATAGTGCTTCGTATTTGCTATTGCTCCGCATTGCAGTGACGGATGCTAACACTGATAATAAGGCACAGCAGAAACCAACTGTGTTTGTGTAAATGAATCCCGTCGAAGTGATGAGAGGAATATTGATTACAAGTAGCAAAGATAAGATACGTTTGCCTAAGCTGCTTAGACCGGAAGAACAACCGAGTTTCCATATCGACCACACACTTAGGCTTGCAGCTATTGCATTGACCACTAGGAATGCAATTAGGTTGTTGATGCCGAAAATACTAAAGATTAGGACAAACCAGAAAAGAGCACCTGCCTGGAATGGGTACCACGAGAAATAGGCATGGAGAGATGGATGACCCGCAGCGCCCGGTGCAAAGTCGGAGAATCTGCCTTCGACGATAGATGAAGCAGAATCTATAAGACTGATGGAATCGGGATAAGAATAATTACCTCCGATGGGATTAAGCGATAGGACCCATAGTAAAGTTGTGCAAAGTGAATAAAGGAATACGAAAGTCCCAATTTTGCAATCAGGTATTATTTTGATTAATAAAAATGAAACGTAAAGTAGAATTATAATTAGGACAAGGCATGAGGCCATAAAAAGTGGTGTTGGGAGGCCTTGTTTCAGCAACATCCGTTCGGAAGTTATAGTAACTTCATATGATCGGGGCGGGAGGAAATAGCCAGTGTTAAATAAGGAGATTAACGCGAGAAAAGCAATAATTGCAGAGGCAAGTCCCATAGCGAAAGTTGCTAATGAGAAGCTTATGCGCCTAGCTAGGGAGCCAGTATCTTTGTGGGAAAATGTTGGAATTGGATACTTGGTCTCATGAGAACTAAAATGGCTCATTTACGCCTCTGCATTCTTTACTAACCCTCAATCACCATAACGGTATGCGATTTACGTAGCTGCCCTAAGTCCATGACGGTAACTTGTTGAGAGGTTGAGGATACGTCTACTCGTGACTTTCAGTCTTTACTTATCCCTCGCAAGCAACCCCATCCCTATCCCGGTCGAGATCATTTCGGTACCCGGGCTGTTCGCGATGCAATGGGGCCTTGCCCGCTCTACGAACGGCTTCGCAATTTTCATAATAAACTCCCTCAGAACGACCTGTAACCTCGTTAAACCAGTAAGAACCACGCCAGTCAGGAACGTAGGTCTTTCCATGGGCCATTTTTCCTGTTTGGGTATCAAAATAGTAATATGCACCGTCTTGACGTTGAAGGCCATACACCATTTTTCCGGATGTTCCATCATAACGCACCCACTTACCGCCATTAGAACGTACGAAAGTGTCTCCGTGGAACATTGCACCAGTATTGTTGTCAAATAGATACCAGCCTGTATGGGCGGCATCATAATTCACGTACTGTTCTCCGTGCGCCATCTTGCCAGTTATCTTGTCGTAATAGACCCATTTCCCGCCATTACTGCCAACATGCTGCATGCCTTTGAGCATGGCTCCGGTTAGATTGTTGAATAAATACCATCCACTATATCTAAAATCCTCGCCTTTGATCATATGGCCTGAATGATTGTAGCGTACCCATTTCCCCCCATTCGAACGTTGGAATACATCTTTATCGTGGGCGATTGATCCGTCAGCATCAGCCCAATACCAAGATTGGGAACCGGGGTCGAAGAACTCTTTGGATGTTGCCATCACCCCATTGTCGTACCAACGACGAGCATCGGGATCATCTCCATTCCTCCAACCAGAGTTATTCGAACTGGGAATGGCTAGGTTCTGATGCTGAGTAGCCACAAGTTGATCTGTGTTTTCGGCACCTATGGCGGTGGTGGGGAACAGCGTGCTAACAGCGAGTAAAGAGCCGAGGCATAGGGCCAGCAACCTTGTTGGACGAGTCATGTAAAGCTCCTGTTTCTTTCGAGAATAATAAACACGTACAGTATATGTACCGCTGCAACGGTCGTAGTAATCGTAGAGGTTTTCTTTTGCGAAAGAGCCCGAAGAGATCTAGTGAAGACTCTTGTGTTTAGTACCAGATGGAGTCTTGGCATCTTGTTCCGGTACCCCCTGTTCGGTAACATGCGTAGGGATAGTTTGCAGATAAAGGGGTGTGGAGTGCCAACCATGAAATTTGCCAGCGTGCTGCTGGAGAAGAATCCGCGTTCGTTGAGTTACCCTTCGCTGTATTGCAAGGCCGACGGGGACGTTGTGGAGGATAAGACCGACGGGGCCTGGTTGCTGTATGACAAGGGGACATATGATTTCTCGACGTACTTCAATTCTCTGTCGGTGCAGAAGCTTCAGCACTACACGCGTGCGACGAAGTACGTGCTGCATTTGGAGCTCAAAGGTGCGGGGCTGACCGTACAGCAGACCAAGGGTGGCGTATTCTCAGCACACCCCGAACCGGTAGGTGAGCCGCATGCTCTGGCCGCGAGCGATGCGTGGCAGACCATGGATATCGATCTGCACATCGATCATGACGCCGTGATCGTCGGGTTCATCATCGAGACCGAAGGGCGTGTGGCTCTGCGCAACAGCTACTATGCCCTCGAGGTGGAGGGCGATCTTCGTCCGGTCGAGTTGGCCCTGGCCACCACGACGTTCAAGAAGGAAAGCTATATCAAGCGCAATATCGGACTGATCAAGGGCAACATCCTTGCCGGAACGGACGATATCGCGAAGCATTTCCACATGTACGTCATCGACAATGGTCGGACGCTGGATGTGGATGAGCTGAGTGACGAACATGTCACCATTCGACCGAATGAGAACGTTGGTGGAGCTGGCGGATTTACAAGAGGCATGCTTGAGGCCATGGGTCAGGAAACCCCGGCGACTCATGTGCTGCTCATGGATGATGATGTGGCCGTGTCTCCGGAGAGTATCAAGCGCACGTATAATCTTCTGAGGATTCTCAAGGACGAGTATGCCGATGCGATGATCAGCGGCGCCATGCTCAACTACGAGGTCGGCGAGGATCAGTGGGAGGACACCGGTTATATGGCCGATGGCGGTTCCTTCACTCCCGCTAAGCCACCGCTGCGTCTGACGCAGTTCGAAGATGTTGTGTATAACGAGGCCTTCAAGGTCCCTAAGAAAATTCGCCCTGAGCAGCGATACGCTGCATGGTGGTATTGCTGCATCCCCACGGCCGTGATTAAAGAAGAGGGACTTCCGTTGCCGGTCTTCGTGCGTTGTGACGACGCGGAGTACGGCACGCGCTGCCACCGTGAGCTGATCACGATGAACGGGCTATGCATCTGGCATATGTCCTTCCATGTACGGTACAACGCCGCAGTGGAGCGCTACCAGACCACCCGCAATACCATGATCGCGCAGTGCACGACTGGGTTCGCACCGAATTCCGACTTCATGCATGAGCTGCATAACAATATCCGTTTGGAGCTCAAGAAATTCGGTTATACGAATGCCAAGCTGTGCCTCGACGCTTTCGAAGATTTCCTCAAGGGGCCGAAGTTCATTGCACAGCCTGGAGCGGCGGAGGAATCGTTCATGCGAGCCAACCGCGATAAGGAAGCATTGGTGTCGTTCGATGAGCTCCAGCAGCAGGCGGAGAGCCTGCATATCGATGGATTCGACGTCAACGACATTACGCGGCAGATCGTTGACGGTGACCGTCCTCGCACCGTACCGCAACGACTTCAGGATTACATCACGAATAACGGTCAGCGTTGGATGAAGACCGAGGGTGAAGGATACGCGGTTATCCCGCTGCTCGGTTGGGTGTACCCCGCGGGCATCATCAGGGGCAAGAAGCACCTCATCGTGATTGATTGGTACAACAAGAAGGGCGCCATTCGCACGAAGAGCGCGAGTGAGTATAAGCAGATTGTTGAACGGTACGCGCGCGATTTGCGCTATTACAAGCGCAACATCGAGCGTCTCCGTGCCGAATACTCTGCTGCTCGCGATGAGTTGACCTCGGTAGTGTACTGGAAGAACTATCTGCAGATGGACTGAGGTTCGTGCAATGCCATCTTTGGGTGATCCGGCTGCCGGCGCCATCGTGCCCGTAACGGCAGCCGGTCTTGCCGGTTGCATTCTCTGCCCAAAACAACGGATATGTCATGCCAGTGGGACACCGTTCGCATAAGATGCTGGTATGCGACTGAATAATGTCTTGCGCCATATCGTGCCGTTGTCCAATGGTGCATTTTCACCGACGTATGAATCGTGTCGATGCCCAGTTAAGTGAGTTGGCGCAGGCCATCGACGCGGTACAGCATGAGACCGTATCTCTCCGGAAACAGCTCGACAGTGTGGGGCTCATCGAGATTAAGCACAATCGGGCGTTTTATCTTGTTGCAGAGCCGGGACATCCCAATTATGGCGACGAGTTGATCGCACGAGAGTGGGTCCGCTATTTAGCTCTGCGGCACCCCGATGTTCCGGCATATATCGATTGTGCGAGACCGGGGCCGGCTGCAGCCATACTTCGTGGTGAACATCCTCGGCTTTCTGTTGTCGATACTCTCGCCTGTCTGACAAGAGAGAACGAGTTCGCGGGCGGCGATGTCCGGAATCAGCACACTCGTGATATTGCGCGATTCGTCGTTCAAGCGCTGCACGACGAAGGGAAGGCGGCGCGATATGCCTCCGGTATCGAACTCCTACGGTCCGCGGTGCGATCCGTACATGTTCTTGGAGGTGGGTACCTCAACAGTATGTGGCGTGTGAACTTAGCTCGTTTGTCTGTGGCGGCGTGGGCCAGAGGCCGCGGCGTTCCGGCTGTCGCAACCGGGATTGGACTGATGCCCCTACAAGAGCCCGATGATTCCTTTGTCCGCGAAGCAGCGGCCTCGTTCCTATCGTTCTCCGTACGTGATGCGGAGTCATACCGAGCTGTAATGGATTCGCGTTCCCCGCAACAGGTTGGTGATCAGATCCAGGAGATGGCGCAGACGCAGATTTCCCTGGCGCCTGATGATTGTTTCGTCAATGCATTGGATCGCTGCTATGCGCCGCCCGAAGGCCTGCCTGACACCATGGTGTGTGTGCAATCCGATTTTGTGGATGACGCGGCGGCGCTGCACAGGCATGTTATTGCTACGTTGAATTCGTGGGAAGTGGGGCGGGGGGCGATGGTCGGAGTCGTGGAATGCAACCCTTATGTTGACTATCCCATCGTCGAATCCCTCAAGGCGGCCTGGTATCGTGTCGCATTTTTCCCCCTCGCTTCCCTCTTGCGAGAAGGGTTTCCGGCACGAGCGGGACAGCGATGGCTGACCACACGGTACCATCCGCATCTTCTTGCCGCGGCACAAGGTTGCACGGGATCATTCATCACCGTTGGCGAGCGGTATTACGCCATCAAGCACCGCGCGGTGCTTCGTATGGGTTCTCATTGGACGAATTCCGTTATCGGCACCACTGGCGTCCTTCCGGGATCTGGATTTGAAGACTCCGGTGTACTTCAGGAGTATTCCCGGCAGATTCGCAAAGCCGCAGACGTGATCTATCATGAGTGACTATTGTGGTGACTTCGTGATGTTATGAGGTGTCTGGGTGGTGGTCCGGGGGAAGACCGCTGATAGGATACGAACCGTGAATAATTTGGTCAAAAGGATAGCCGATAGGTATCGGTATGCGTGGACGGTTCTGCGCGGACTGGTGAAAACGGATTTCAAGCTCCGTTACCAGGGGTCGTTCTTGGGTGTCGCGTGGTCGGTGCTCAAGCCGCTCATGTTGTTCTGCGTCATGTACATCGTGTTCGCGAAGTTCCTGCGTATGTCTGATGGCACACCGACTTACTCGGTGGTGTTGCTGTTGGGCATCAGCTCCTGGCAGTTCGTCACGGAATCGACGAATGTCGGTCTGCGCTCGGTGGTCGATCGTGGCGACCTGTTGCGCAAGATTCATTTTCCCAATTACATCGTGGTCGTATCGGCGACGGTCGGCGCGCTCATCAGCTTCGGCATCAATCTCATCGTTGTTCTTGTCTTCGCCCTGGCGTCGAAAGTCAGGTTCACCTGGTGGGTTCTGTTGCTGCCGATCAACGTCGCCCAGCTGTATGCCGTCACCCTGGCGCTGACGTTGCTTATGGCGACGTTGTATGTCTATTTCCGCGACATCGCCCATATCTGGGAAGTGGTGCAGCAGCTCATCTTCTATGCGATGCCGATCATCTACCCGCTGTCGTATGTCATGAAGCGCGGTGGGTTGTACTCCGACTTGGCCCAGTTGGCGTTGCTGAATCCGTTCGCACAGACCATCCAGGATATCCGGCACAACTTCATCGCGCCGGATACGCAGCCCACCATCTGGGGTGAGTTCAGCAACTGGGGCATAAAGCTGACCCCGGTGATCCTCACGGGATTGCTGCTGTGGCTTGGTATTTATCTCTTTAAACGCAACAGCCGCAAATTCGCGGAGGTGATGTAGACGATGGCACAACAGCAAGAAACCGGGGTGTTCCGCAGAGACTTCTCAAAGGCTCCGGTCATCCTCTCGGTCGACCATATATCGAAGTCGTTCAAACTGCCCACCGAGCAGGCGACAGGTCTGAAGCAGGCCGCAATCAACTGGACCAGGGGCATCAAGGGATTCCGCAGGCTCAGTGTGCTCAGGGACATCAGTTTCGATGTACATCAGGGCGAGTTCTTCGGCATTGTCGGTCGTAACGGCGGGGGCAAGTCCACCCTGCTCAAGCTGATTTCGCAGATTTACTATCCGGAGACCGGCAGTATTCATGTCACAGGCAAACTCGTGCCGTTCATCGAGCTTGGCGTCGGCTTCAACCCCGAGCTCACCGGGCGTGAGAACGTCTATCTCAACGGTGCATTGCTCGGGTTCACACATGAGCAGGTCGATGCGATGTATGACGATATCGTTGATTTCGCCGAGTTGCAGGACTTTATGGATCAGAAGCTCAAGAACTACTCCTCGGGCATGCAGGTCAGGTTGGCGTTCTCTGTCGCCATCAAAGCCCAGGGCGACATCCTCGTCCTCGACGAGGTTCTCGCCGTCGGCGATGAGGCGTTCCAGCGCAAGTGCAGCGATTTCTTCACGGAGATCAAGAAGGATCCCACCAAAACGGTCATCCTGGTGACCCACGATATGAATTCGGTGAAGAAGTACTGCACCCGGGCGATGATGATCTCCGATGGCGAGGTCGAGGCCGTCGGAGATCCCGAAACGGTATCGCAGCAGTACACGCTCGCCAACCTCGAAGCCGAGCACAAGGCGGAGCAGGAGCGTCAGGAGGCACGTGGCGGATATCCCAACGGGCTCAATGAACATTGCCCGATACTGCGTACCATTCCGGTCTCTTCGCCAGTATGCACCGGTGAGGAGCCTTTCGTTTTCGACGTCGAGTATCAGTACGACGATCCCGGTGATTTCTATCTGGCGATTGCGGTGCACGACGTGCGACGCGGCGGCATCACATACGACACCGGAGCGAAGGTCCTGAAAGTCAAGGAACATGGCCATCACACCATCAGGTTCAGCATGCCTCTGGGGCTGTTCAACAACGGTGAGTTCAGGATCATCACATCTTTGAGAACCCCTTTGTCGAATAACCCCAAAGGTACCGATGCCGTGGGCGTTGCCTTGGATGAGAACTCCTGCAGTTTCGCGATTCGCAACAAGAGGAACGAGAACTACGCCCTGCTGAGTCAGCGCGCATTGCATATCATGCCGATGGATGCAGACCAGATCACTGTGGTGCCCAACACCACGCCTGGTTGGGAGGATGTGGCTGAAGCTGCCAAGTGAGCACGGGCGGTGAACCGAATGTGAGCGTGCGGCCCGCGAGTCGCACAATAAGTATGATGTCAACGAATGAGAGGATTTCGGATGGTTGATATGTCGGGTGACGTGTTGGATGGTGTGGATCTGGTGGTGGTGGGCGCGGGCCTGTACGGCCTGACGGTCGCGCAGCAGGCCGCGGAACGCGCCCGGGCCCGCGTCCTGGTCATCGACGTGAGAGGCCACATCGGCGGCAACGCGTACAGCAGCATGGACGAGAGGACGGGCGCGGAGATCCACCGGTACGGCGCCCACCTGTTCCACACGTCCAACCCGCGCGTGTGGGAGTACGTCAACCGCTTCACGTCGTTCACCTCCTACACGCACCGCGTGTACACGACGCACCGGGGCGAGGTGTACCCCCTGCCCATCAACCTGGGCACCATCAACCAGTTCTTCCACGCCCACTACACGCCCCGGCAGGCCAAGGAGCTCATCGAAGGCCAGGCGGGGGAGCTGGCGGGCAGCGACCCGTCGAACCTCAACGACAAGGGCGTGTCCCTGATCGGCCGGCCCCTGTACGAGGCGTTCATCAAGAACTACACCGCCAAGCAGTGGGACACGGACCCGGCCGACCTGCCCGCCGGCATCATCAAACGCCTGCCGGTGCGCTTCGACTACGACAACCGCTACTTCAAGGACACGTGGGAGGGCCTGCCCGTCGACGGGTACACCGCGTGGATGGAGCGCATGGCCGCCGACCCGTTGATCCGCGTGCAACTGGACACGGACTTCTTCGACGCCTCCCAGCCGGTGAACCGCGACGCGGTCGTGGGCCGGGTGCCGGTGGTGTACACGGGCCCCGTGGACCGCTACTTCGACTACGCGCTGGGGGATCTGAAGTGGCGGACGGTGGACTTCGACGAGGTGCGCTACCCGGAGGCCGACCACTACGGGTGCCCGGTGATGAACTTCGCCGACCCGGACACGCCGTMCRGCGCCCTCGCGGACGCCGTC
>NZ_JGZE01000017.1 GCF_000741285.1 Bifidobacterium mongoliense DSM 21395
TGATCTCGCGGCTGATGCTCGACGCGCTACGGCCCAGCATGGCGGCGATCGCCCGGACCGTGGCGCCGTTGCCCACCTGGATCTGGATGACCTGCCTTTCCTCCTCACCGATATGCGAATACACTCGTGACATGGGTGCGACACCTTCCTCCCGCGGAAACCTAGACAATCTCCAATGGTATAAGGTGTTGCACTTCAATCTAGACAACGGGACGTGCAATGATTTTCGTTTAGTGGTGTACCGATTATCAATTGGTGCACCATTGTGGCCAACAACCAATGCGGCCAACATGTGATCCAATGACTCTATAGAATGGGTATAATGATAATCATGCAAGAAATGCAGGGGCAGGACCATACCGATGGAATGCCAGTACCTGAGAATATTATCATTCCCACCAAAGAGCAGGGTGGTTGGATGGGGGTTCAACCCACCAAGGCCATACGAGACAAAATCACTCCACATCCCGGAGAACTCAACGATGATGATGGCACCTCGAACAAGCTCAATTGGTTACGTGCCGGTGTACTGGGTGCCAACGATGGGATCGTATCGGTAGCGGGCACAATCATCGGAGTGGCGGGCGCCGAGAGCAACCCTCGCTCTCTGTTGGTGGCAGGGGTGGCAGCCTTGGCCGCTGGAGCATTCTCGATGGCTGGTGGCGAGTATGTTTCAGTCAGCGCACAACGCGATACCGAACGCGCATTGCTCACGAAAGAGCGGTGGGAGCTGACCAATCTACCAGCTGAGGAACTTAATGAACTCGCTCAAATATACGAAACCAAAGGGATGACTGCATCCACTGCGACACAGGCAGCGGCAGAAGCCATGAATCACGACGCCTTACGGGCGCACGCGATCGATGAACTTCAGATTGATCCCGACGATCTGACCAACCCATGGTCAGCTGCTTTTTCTTCGTTTGTCTCATTCCTCGTAGGGGGTATCATACCCTTGCTATTCTCACTGATTCCAGTGGCTTTTCTAATGCGCATCGTACTCATCGTCGTATCCGTTGCATTGGCACTGTTTATCACCGGTGCGGTCTCCGCGAAAATCGGAGGTGCGGCAAGGCGCAAGGCAGTATTGCGAAATGTGCTCATGGGATTGGGAACAATGTTGTTTGCATGGCTTGTCGGTTTACTATTCGGCATTCATGCCTGATTTGTATGCGCCCGGACTCATTCGCCATGGAGTGAGTCCGGACGCATGATCAAGCGACCCGACCGCGAGACTAACCGAAGAATCAGCGTCATAGGAGATTTCCCGAACACCGTCGCGTCATCTTGGGGACCTCTCATCCCGAAGTCGGTGCGCGTCTTACTCACTTCAACCAAAACATTCGTTCAATCTCCAAACAACGTCTGCGGTCCCCTACCCAGTCCCCCTACCGTTCTGTGTTATCCGTCGGTGCTCATGGTCATGATGTCTCCATGGTCCAGTGTTGTGATATGACTCCCAAGCTTGCTGCCAGCAAGGCATTGAGTATTAGGGAAGCTACTACATCACTGGGATAGTGGACGCCCAATATCAGTCTGGAGACCGCAGTCAACACCGGGATGAGCGTGAGGATCACCACGGTGGCGAGCCTCAGAAAACATCTGTGCCTTCTTGGCGGTTTCCGGACATGGCGTACCTGCAGGGTCAGAAACAACAACGCCACACAGCTTGTCGAAGCCGTCACATGTCCACTGGGAAAGCTTGGATCGCTCGCCAGACTCCCAAGCGGGGTTCCTGGACGGTTACGATTGACGACGAGCTTCACCACGAGTGTCACCATCATTGGGGTGACGGCGATTATGGCACCCCGCACAGGCTGCACCCAACCATGCTCAGTCCAGATCAGATAGAACAGGAAGACTGAAACTATCAGTGCAGTCCCCGCAATCGAGAAAACCCGTCCAATGACGGTTGAGATAGCAAGCAACAAATCCGGGGCATTGTGGAAATGTCCGAGTATCATCATCTCATGACTCGTGATGGACCGGTTCCCTTTCAATGCATCTCCGATGGGGATGATGCATATGAGAGTCAATGCTGTCAATAAGACGAGCAGCCGCCTAGTCCAAGACAGTCGAGACAACAACATGGAAAAATGATTATTCATGCGTTCAAGTGTTGCATTGAAGCACCAAGAATTCTCCAAGAATCCTTGCAGCGCGTGCCCGTGCTGTCTGAGCATGCGATTCTTAGCGTTTGCTTAGCGCTCTACTGGAATCATGTCGGTGACAGTAGAAAAAGGTACTCAAGAAGGACTGGAACATGCTATCTTTTCTTAGCCCGGCATTCGTTATTGCAGCAGCAGGGCCTTGGGCACTTGCAGCCTGCGCATTCATCATCTTCGCAGAATCCGGTCTGCTGATAGGATTTTTTCTTCCCGGAGATTCCCTAGTTTTCCTGCTTGGCATGGTTTCCGCGTCAATGACGCTGTCTGACTCACCCGTATCAGGAATGCCATTGTGGATCACCTGTCTCATAGTATCGGTGGCTGCCTTCACCGGAGACCAAGCCGGGTATGAGACCGGGAAGCACAGCGGAAACATTCGCCGGATTAAATCCTGGGTGCAGGGGAAAAATAGAAATCGCATCAAGCGAGCACAGCGCTTCTTCGATGATTACGGCAGCCAGGCGATCATCCTGGCGAGATTCGTGCCCATATTGAGAACCTTTGTTCCCTTCATCATAGGCATGACGCATTTCAATCATCGCCGTTTCATCATCGCGAACCTTGTCGGGGCAGTTATCTGGGGCGTTGCACTTCCAAGCATGGGGTATGCTCTTGGTCGTATCCCGCTGATATCGAATCATGTCGAAATAGTGTGCTTGTGCATCGTGCTCATTTCGATTCTTCCATTGGTATTCAAGGCTTTTACGTCTTGGCTGTCAAGAAGTGAAGAAATCGAAACGAAGTAATACCGTCATCGGTGGAGGGCTGAAATATGAATGAACTTGATGATAGTCACAGCCGGTACGCATTGTCAGACCCGATCAAGCTGCTCCAACCCAGTCTTCTGCTCATTGAGGATGATCCGCAGATGGGAGGGATTCTCATGGAACTCCTTGAGGACGATTACCGTGTGCATTGGGTTACAACGGGAAAGGCAGCCATCCACGAGTTTGGCATGAATCCCTATGATGCAGTGATTGTCGATCGACGACTGCCTGATATGGATGGGTTGGATTTTGTGCGTTCGGCACGGAGGGAAGGCATCACCGTTCCCATGCTGATGCTCACCGCTCTTTCAAGCACGGAAGAGATCGTCTCAGGATTGGATGCAGGTGCCAATGATTATCTTTCCAAACCATTCCGTTTCGAGGAACTCAACGCACGCATACGATCATTGCTGCGCGGATATCAGGCACAGCAGCAGAGTCACGCGATTGGCGATTGGACATTCAAGGAGCACCGAGGCTCATCGAGTCGCCGTCGGGAATAAGCATCCAGTTATCTCCTGCGGAAGCTTCATTGCTGAAGGCGCTGTGCATCAATCCTGACCGGGTCTTCACAAGAAAAGAATTGCTCATGGCTGCTTTCAGCCGTGATGCTGGGGAGGGAACCATTGATACCTATGTTTCCTATATCAGACAGAAGACAGTCAAAGGATTGATCATGACAGTTCGAGGAAAGGGATATTGCCTCGGCAACCCCATGGAAAGTGACCCCATATGAGACCTAATAACGAATCAGATGCACAGGTCGAGCGCAAGACATCCGGGATGAAAGCCATACGATCAATCAGCATACGGATGATGCTGGCAATGAGTGCAATTGCGATTCTCGGAGCACTTCTGCTGGTCATTGGCGTCATTCTAGGTTCGCGACATGAACTCAGCGAACGCGGCTTCAGCCCCAACGACGTAACCTCGGGAGCTCTCTTCCATGGCAGCTTGATCATAGACTCCGAAAAGGCAATAATCTTCATCATTCTCTTTGTCGCTGGAATCATCATCACCACAGGGATGGTTGCATGGTTTCTATCCCGCGAAGAGATCAGGCCGTTGGCTCAGGCCATACGACTGCAACGTAACTTCGTGGCAGACGCAAGCCATGAATTGAAAACGCCACTTTCAATAATCAGCGCTCGCAGCGAACTTATCGAGCGCCGCCTGCGACTCGGCAAACCCATCGATTCTCTGGTGAAGGAACTAACCAATGACGTATCGCGAATGGACAACATCATCAACGATCTCTTGCTGGCGGCACGCGGCGCCACCAGTCCGAACGCGGTGAATCTTTCCCAAGCAATCACTCACACCATCGGGTCAATCGATGTGCTTGCTAAGCAGCGCGAGATTACAATCTATTTCACGCCACCCGCAACCACCGTTCTCGCCTTGTGTGAGGAAACCGGAATCGAACGGTGTCTTGTCGCTGTGCTTGACAATGCAATCGTTCATTCACCGAATCACACGTGCATAGAAGTGACATTGCATGCTGCACATGACAAAGCAGTCGTGACCATTCGGGACCAAGGAACGGGGATGGAAGGAAATCCGGAACAGTGGTTCGCGCGTTTTGCACGTCCCGATGTGCAATCCGAACACCACGGGTATGGTCTGGGACTAGCTCTGACGCGCGACATACTGTCCCGCTACTCGGGAACCATTCGTGTTCTTTCAACATCCTCCTGCGGAACGACGATGGAGATTACACTCAAATTGGCGGTCGTTCCGAACGAATCGAAGGAAAACAACAAGTGAGCTATTTCACGGCGCACGCGCTGTCATGCGTGTTCAAACAGCATTCAACACAACAGAGCGATACAACCCTTTTCTCCGACCTTTCTTTCCATCTGGAGCGAGGCGAGATCGTCGATCTCACGGGCCCCTCGGGCTCAGGCAAATCACATGTGTTCATGGCGTTGGCACTGCTTGACCCTCATGCTTCTGCAAAGTTGACGCTCGAAGGGAAAGACAGCAGCAGCTTCACACCAGAAAGCTGGAGACGCAATGTCGTATATCTCCCCCAAAGGCCGGTGTTGACCTCTGACACAGTCCTCGATGCCATACTGCTTCCCTTTGACTTCTCGATCAACAGGAGTGTCAAAGGCTTGGGACCACAAACGGCAAAGCCTACTGCCAAGCAGATCAGAAATGAGTTGGACGAGCTGGGATTGGACGATGTCGAGCTTGTCCGCAACCCCACAACGCTGTCCGTTGGACAGCAGGCACGGGTGTGCCTGCTGCGAAGCCTGATGCTCAGACCGAAAGTCCTGCTCAGCGACGAAGTCGATGCGGGATTGGATTCAGATAGCTCCGAAAAGGTCGGTGCCGTATTGCAAAGCGCTGCAGATCACACAGGAATGGCTGTGCTGCGGGTCCGGCACAGGGATTCAGATGGTCGGGCCTCCATGATTCTTAGCCTCGCACATGGCAGGCTGTCACGACGGGAGATGGCATGATTATCGCCTCGCGTACTGCAAGTGCCGTGTACGACATCAATGTTTTCGGGCTCTCCGTAACTTTTCTACTGGTTGCTCTGGCTGCCATCCTGACCCTCGTCATGAGACTGGGGATAGCGAAATCCATGATCTGGTCGACCCTGCGCTCACTGCTGCAACTGCTGGCCATGGGTTACATCATCAAGTACGTCATCGAAGCCAACGATGCACGAATCGTCCTGGCCTTAGTGTTTTTCATGGTTATCGCCGCCGTGCAAATCACTATCACCCGTGCCGATGGTATTCCACGAGGTCTGGCGATGCCAGTACTGCTCACCTTGATGATAAGTGTGCTCATCGTCGACGGCGTCGTCAGCGAACTCATCATCAAACCTTCTCCGTGGTATGCCCCGCAGATTCTCATTCCGGTGACCGGCATGATGCTCGGCAACCTCGTCGCCGCAATCGCCGTTGCCATGAGCCGATTCTTCTCAGACATGAAAGCACGACAATATGAGGTCGAAGTGTACCTCAGCATGGGCGCAACCCCTTTCGAGGCAGCGAAACCATCAATCATCGCTTCGGCGAAACTCGGCCTCATCCCTACGATCGCACAGCTTGCCTCGAGTGGCATCGTGCTCATCCCGGGGATGATGGCGGGTCAGATCATGGCAGGAGGAGATCCGCTCGAGGCTGCGAAATACCAGTTCGTAGTCCTTGCCGCGCTCAGTTCGATCACCATAATTGGAGACACACTGATCATGATGCTGATATACAGGCGCTGCTTCACCGGACTTGACCAGTTCGAACCGCGCACAGCCTAAACGGTCACCTCCTTCCACATCTCCAAACCAACATTATGTCTTATGTCGAAATAACGTTGACGCCCGAATCTGAAGAGGTTCGGGGACCTTCCAGTAATTCTCCAAACCCCCAGGCCAAGCAGGAAAGAGGCTTCTTTCTAGCGAACTGCTCTTTTTGGCGGATTGTTTTCTCCGATTATGGAATACGGGCTCATTTCATCAACAGATCAAGGTGCACCCTTTGGACTGTGATGATGTTGGCGAGCCAGTCTACAATCTTTCGTCTAACCCGTGATCATGGGGGCTGTTCCCTCATCCAACACGGGATCCCGACCGATTCTGGCGCGAGGTACAAGTTTTGAGAACTTGTCCAAGTAGGGACGGCCGTTTTCGGCTTCACTCCGTTCGGTTTCCCAACGATGTCGGACGTCGATACCCCGCGGAGTTCTCAAAACTTACAAACTCGCCTCACTCAAGTCCGAACGAGGGCCATGTACCCTCCCATGAGATGTCTACACCCCCTGGGTTGAGCACAACGGCGCTGATCGGGAGCATCAAGTCGCACGAAGCGTCGAAATCGCGCCGTCGTTCCACTGCCACGCCCCGGACTCCCCCCAGCACAGCCGCGGACTCCCCCGCGGTCTCATGCCCGGCGTCCTATACACTGATAGCGTCATCGTCATTCATCACCCGGAACGGGCAAGCCCCGACCGGCCTGTCATAAGGAAGCATGCCATGACCACAACCCCGAGCCACGATTCCGACCACGCGCCATTGGCGCAGGCATCCGACGACCCCTTCAACGCCCCCATCTCGCAGACCGACCCGCAGATCGCTGCCCTGCTCAACGCTGAACTCGAGCGTCAGCAGGAGGGACTGGAGATGATCGCGTCGGAGAACTTCGTGCCGCGCGCAGTGTTGCAGGCCCAGGGTTCGGTACTGACCAACAAGTATGCGGAAGGCTACCCGGAGCGTCGTTACTACGGTGGCTGCGAGGTGGTCGATCAGGTCGAGAAGCTCGCCCAGGATCGCGTCAAGGCGCTGTACCACGCGCCGTATGCGAACGTCCAGCCGCATTCCGGCGCACAGGCGAACGCCGCGGTCTACCAGGCGCTCATCAAGCCCGGCGACACCGTGCTTGGCCTCGCGCTCGACCATGGCGGGCACCTCACCCACGGCATGCGCATCAACTTCTCCGGCCGCTTCTACCACGCCGAATCCTACGGGGTGAATCCCGAGACCTACCGCATCGACCCGGACATCATCCGCCAGCGTGCGTTGGAAACGCACCCGCAGCTCATTATCGGCGGTTGGAGCGCCTACCCACGCGTCGAGGATTTCAAAGCGATGAAGGAGATCGCCGATGAGGTCGGCGCGAAGTTCTGGGTGGATATGGCCCACTTCGCCGGCTTGGTGGCCGCCGGACTGCACCCCAGCCCGGTGCCCTACGCCGACGTCGTCTCCTCGACCGCACACAAAACGCTCGGAGGTCCGCGTTCGGGCTTTATCCTGGCCCAGGAGGAGTACGGCAAGAAGATCAACTCCGCCGTCTTCCCTGGCCAGCAAGGCGGCCCCCTCATGCACATCATCGCAGGCAAGGCGGTGGCGTTCGCGCTGGCTGGTACCGACGCGTTCAAAGACCGCATGCAGCGCACCCTGGACGGCGCGAAAATCCTCGCCGAGCGTCTCAACGCCCACGACGTCACAGCGAACGGCATCACCCTGCTCACCGGAGGCACCGACGTGCACCTGGTGATGGTGGATCTGCGCCACAGCGAACTGGACGGCAAGCAGGGCGAGAACCTGCTGGCTCAGTGCGGCATCACCATCAACCGCAACACCGTGCCCTTCGACCCTCGCCCGGCTTCGGTGGCCTCCGGTCTGCGCATCGGCACGGCCGCCCTGGCCACACGGGGCTTCGCCGAGGAGCAGTACCGTGAGGTCGCCGACATCATCGGCATCGCCCTGGCACAAGGCACGGCCGCCGATACGGATGCGCTGCGCGCCCGCGTCACGAAGCTGACCGAGGACTTCCCGCTCTACCCGGGACTCGACCAGGTCGACTGACCGAAAGCCCGGCACCGGAACACCCCCGTGGTTCACTTTGTGTAGTCAATCGCGGGGGGTTCGCTGGTGCCCGGCCCGTCGCGGTGAGGAGGATCGGCGGTATATGGCCGTTTCTGCTTTTGCTCTTCTTCCGGCCCTACCAAAAGTACTACACAACGTGATCGGGCCGCCCGAATCCGTCTTAGGTCGATCGATCTGCCACAAGACGGCGGGAAATTGGGATCGGCCCGCAGTCAGCGCGTTCAGCGACCCTTGCCGAAGGCGCGCAGCCGCACGCCGTTCCAGTCGGGGGCCACGGTGAGGGGCGTCAGCCCGTTCATACCGGCAGTCTTGGCGGCCGAGAGCACGACGTTGGCGCTTGCCGCTCCGGGGCGACCCGGCTTGGGGGTCAGCACCCACAGGGGACCGTCGTTGCCGAGCACACTGCTGGCGTCGACGATGGTATCGGCGAGCGCATCCTCGTCGTCACCGTCACGCCACCAGATAATCACCCCGTCGACAGCGGAGTCGTAATCCTCGTCCACCAACTCCTGCCCGGTGAGCGCCTCTATCTTGGTGCGGATCGAGTCATCGACGTCATCGTCCCAGAGCCATTCCTGTATGGTGTCTCCGGAGTGGAATCCGAATTCTTCAGCGTTTTGAGATGCCGTTTCATTCACGATGAACAATATAGCAAGACGTTGGGAACTGTGTGTAAACGAGCCTACGTTCGTGGAACGGTGCAGTGGGGCAACGACGCCGTCTGACCCTTGCCGATGGCCAGAACCGCGCGGTAGGCATCGTCGAGGGTGGAGACCCGCACGTCTCGCAGACCCTGGGGCACGTGACCCACCACTTCGGCGCAGTTCACCTCAGGGGCGAGGAACCAGGTCGCGCCGTCCCGTTTGGCCCCCAGCATCTTGAGTCGAATGCCCCCGATGGCTCCAACCTTGCCCTTCGCGTCGATGGTGCCGGTGCCGGCAATGGCCGCCCCGCCGGTCGCATCACCGGGCGTGAGCTCGTCGATCACCCCCAACGCATACATCATGCCGGCCGACGGTCCGCCGATGTCGTCGACATGCATGGCGACCTTCACGCCGCGGGTGTCCACGCCGAGGCCGGACAGGTAATCCAACGCCGTACGGGATGCGGCTTTCTGGGAACCGGTCATCTCGCGAGAGGACCGTTCGGCGTATTGCTTCGAGCTCTGCCCCACCGGGAACACCGCCTCGCTGGGCGTGACCGTACGCTGCGGATTGAGCCACGAGACCAGCGCCCAGGCCGTCATGACCGGAAACTGCGGGGTGCCGGCCGCATTGACCGTCACGAGCAGCAGTTTGCCGCCGCCGACCCGTTTTGCGGTCTTCGCCCCAGTGATGGCGATGACCGGATCGCCACCGGAGGTGCCCAGCACGTCCTGCGTCGGCCCGGGAGCCTCCACCACATAGGGGCTCGGCAGCAGGAGCACGATAAGGCACAACAACACGCAGCTCATCGCCACACGGGTCCGCCGCGAACTCGAGGCGACGGCCCCACCAATGGTGCGGGCGATGGCGATGGGGCACCTCATCCACGACCAGCCGGGTGTCGCATCCGGAGCATCGCCGTCTTCCACGTTGTCTTCCACGTTGTCTTCGCCGCGTTCGTCATGCCGCATTCGCTCGTTTCGCATACCCATCAGTGTATGTGCATCGGCATAAGTGGACGCCCCGTCCCGGCACGGGGTTTCGGACGTCACTTTCGGCTTGTGCACATGTCGTTCTCAGCGAAACCTCTAGAGTGGAGGAGAATAGTATGAAGGTGCATCGATTCCGGCGATGCGACGACACCAAGAGGAAGACCACGGGTATGGATGACAATGCGATTCACCAATGGCTGATTGACTGCTTCGGTCAGGTGCAGGGGGAGATCGCCTGGAACCAGCTCTCACAACTGCCGCCGGAGGTGCGCGACCAGCTCATGCACCAGGCCTCCGGCTCGCTGCCCAAGCCCGATGACGTCCGTGCGCTCATGCAGGCGTTCTCGACGGGCGGTCTCAACTCCGTCAACGATATGGAGCACACCATCGAGCAGGGGCCGGTCAACGTGAAGCTGGCCACCTCCATCGCCCTGCAACAGGCCAACGCCGAGGGTTCGGAGCAATCCTTCAGCGCCCAGGAGGCCGATGCGGTGCGCGCCGCGATGAGCGAAGCCAATCTGTGGCTCGACACCGTCAGCGATTTCGCGCCGCCGCAGGGTGAGCCGCAGATCCTCACGCGGGCCGGCTGGGTCGAGTCGACGCTCGGCGCTTGGGCGCGTTTCGCCGCACCCGTCGCGCAGTCGATGAGCGACGCCCTGTCCTCGGTGTTTTCGGAGCGCCTGGGCGGCGAATTCGGCACCGAAGTCTCCGGTATCTTCGCCGGGCCCGTGCCCATCCCGATCCCCGAGGGATGAAGGATCCGGCCAAACTCATCAAACTGCTGGGCAACACCTCGTTCTCGATGCAACTCGGCCACGCCGCGGGCGACCTCTCGCACAGCGTGCGGGGCGGCTTCGATCAGGGCATCGCCCTGCTCGAGAACCCGGCCGGCGCCATCATCGCGCAGAATGCGACCGCATACGCCACCTCGCTGGGCATCGACGAGCGCGAGGTCCTCTCCTTCCTCGCCCTGCAGGAGCTCGCGCACGCGCGGCTCTTCGCGTCGGTCCCGTGGCTCATGCCGCGCTTCGAAGCGCTGATCGGCAAGTACGCCCGCGGCGTCGACATCGATCTGGACGCGATGGAGGAGCAGCTGCGCGGCGCGGGAGCCATGGATCCCGAATCCATCTCCTCCGCCGTGAACCTGTCCAAGGTTGGCATGTCGGACAGCCCCGAACAGCGAGAAGCCCTGCGCGGGTTGGAGACCATGCTCGCCCTCGTCGAGGGCTGGGTCGACGCGGTCACGACACGCGCGGGCATGGCGCATCTGGACCACATCGAACAACTGCGCGAAATGCTGCGCCGCGAACGCGCCGTCGGCGGACCGGCGGAACGCACCTTCGAATCGCTCATCGGTCTGCAGCTGCGCCCCAAGCGGATCCGCGAGGCGGCCGCGCTCTGGGAACGAATCGGCACCGAGGACGGCGTCGAGAAGCGCGACGCACACTGGTCCCACCCCGACCTGCTCCCCACGTTGCCCGCCGAGGACGGCGATCATGCGGCGGTTGACGGCACGTCGGCCACGACACCGGCGGTGGGAACGGTATCCGACGGCAACGCATCGGCCGACGGCACGCCGGTCGGCGACGGCGCATCCTCGGGTGACGGCGCATCGTCCGGCAACGCACAGACCCCGGCTCGCACCGGCATCGACTGGGACGCCGAGCTGACCAAGTTGCTCGACGACGAGGACCGGCATGACGACGGCCAATCCGCCGACACCGACGACCAGGGTCCTGACGCCAACGGCGAGAACCCCGACAAGGGCCATGAAGGCCCCGGCGACAACGGTGCAAACCCCGACAACGGAAACGAGCGGCCCGGAGACGGTCCCGCACCCGACGATCGACCCACGGACGCCGACAACCGCTGACCCACCGATCCGCCGACGTGCGGCGCACCCGGGCCCATCACACTGGATTCCATCACACCCGGCGCACCGTTGGATCCGCCGAATAACATCACACGAACAAGATCACACGAAACGACGTCACACGAGGAACCGACTGGGCGACCTCATCACGCCGCCCATGGAGTCCTTGCGCCGCCCATACGACAACTCCAGCGTGTCCTCGGCACGGGTCACCCCCACGTACATGAGTCGACGCTCCTCCTCGAGCTCGTCGCCGGGGCCGGGCGACCCGAAGGGGACCAGCCCCTCGGAGCAGCCGACGATGAACACATGCTTGAATTCGAGGCCTTTGGCGGCGTGGATCGTCGATATCGTCACGCCGTGGGTCGCCGCGCCCAGACCCATCGTCTCGAGCATGGCCAACCGAGCCTGGGCATCCTCGTCGAGTTCGCCGTCCTGCCATGACGTCTCCCGGCGCACCCGGTAGCGCAGACCATGATCTTTCAGCGCCCTGCACAGCATCTGCTGCTGCGCGTTGATACGCGTGAGTATCGCGACATCCCCCGGGTCCACGCCCTTCGCGATCATCCGGGAGATCTTGGCGGCCACGCCCTGCGCCTCCTGGCGGTCGTCCTCGTAGGCGGTCTTCACGACCCGCCGCCCCGCCTCGCGTACCGGACGGAGCTTCAAATACGCCTCGCGGTTCGCGGCCTTGGACAGCACGCGGTTCGCGCAGGAGACGATGGGCGGCGTCGAACGATAGTCGGCGTCGAGATCGATATCCGCGGCGAGCGGCGCGAATTCATCACCGAAAGCCATGAGGTCATAGCTGCTCGCGCCTGCGAAGGAATAGATGGTCTGCGCCGGGTCGCCCACCACACATACATTGCGGTTCCCATTGAGCCATGCGGTCATGAGCCGATGCTGCAGCGGCGAGATGTCCTGGTATTCGTCCACCGTCAGCCAGCCGATCGAGGACCGGATCGTCGCGGCGGCCTCCTCGAAGTCGTCGAGGATATGGCACACGATGAGCAGGATGTCGTTGAAGTCGATCTCCCCGCGCGACGTCTTCTCCTGCTCGTAGGCAGTGTACACGTCGCAGAACCGCTGCACTTCGAGCGCCGCGGGAGGTTGACGATGGGTCGCCGCGCAGACCCTGGGATAATCGGAGGGCGCCACCAGGGAGACCTTCGCCCAGTTGATCTCGGCTAGCACATCGCGCACCTCAAGGTCGGAGAACCGATCGCTGGATTCCACGCGCCGGATGCTGCGGGACACGAGATCACGCGGTTCGCTCGACAACCGGGGCAACGGCGCGTCGCAGATGTCGGGCCACACCTTCCTGAGCTGATGCAGCGCGGCCGAATGGAAGGTCGCCGCCTTGACCTGACCGCCGACGCCGCCTTCGGACCCCCCGCCGATATCCAGCGCGGTGAGGCGCGAGCGCATCTCCGCGGCCGCCTTGACGGAGAACGTGACGGCGAGGGTGCGAGCGGGATTCCAGGCACCAGTGGCGCAGGCGTAGGTGATTCTCCTGGTGACAGTGCGCGTCTTGCCGGCCCCCGCCACGGCCACGATCCGCACGGGACCGTCGACCGCGCTCGCGGCGGCGCGCTGCGCCTCGTCGAGCCCTTCCAGAAGATCCTGCGCCGATGAAACCATGCCCACCATTGTTGCAGTCCCACTGCATATCGCCCGTGCAACCCCGAACGACGCCATCGAAGCAATCGGCGCTACGCGAGCATGATATCGGGACGAGGGAGGCCGAATGCGCGCCATACTCGGCGTTTCGCCATGCAGACCGCCCGTTCCGGCGGTCGGGTGTATTAGTGTGGAGCTGTGACTCAACGAAGCAAACTGATGTTGGCGGCCCTCGCCTCGGCTGCGGTCCCCGGCATCGCCGTGGCCGGCGCGCGCGACAGCGAGCATGACAATGCGACCGATACGGGGATGGGCATCGACCAGGCGGTGGTCCAGGACGCGACCGGCAGGGTCTATGACGTATACGCCTCCGACACCGAGGCGGGCAAGCGCCGGCTGGCCGGCCGCGTGCGTGCGGCGAGGACGCTGGCCGAAGCCAGGGAGCCCGGCGGGCTGGGCTTCTCGATGGACCACGTGCTGGCCTTCGAGGACGGTGGGAACCCAAGGGGCGCCACCGCCGGTACGGCGGTGATGGTGGCGACCCATCACGAAGGGCGTTCGCGTTCGCTGAACCTCCTCACCCATGACGACTGCGCCAGCGTGGGCACGGCCATCGGTGCGATTCACCGTTTGCGTGCGGGTTTCCTCAAGGAGCAGGGCTACCCGGTCTTCACCACGGGGCAGATCCGGGCGCAGCTCACGGCGTGGATCGCCCGTCTGCGCCAGGCGGGGCACATCCCCCCGTCCATCACGGCCAACTGGTCGCGCATCATCGACACCGCCGGCCTCTGGTCGTTCTCGACCTGCATGGTGCACGGCGGCTTCCATGAGGGCGACTTCCTCTTCTCCGGCTCAACCATCACGGCGGTCACCAATTGGCAGGACATGCAGATCAACGATCCGGCGCGCGACCTCGCCTGGACGTTCGCCAAACTCGACGACGAGCACCGCAATGCCCTGATCACGGCCTACGGCCGCATGATGGGTTCGCGGCTGGACGACCTCATCATGCTGCGTGCCAACCTGTGGCTGCAGATGGAGCAGGTCGGCGAATTCATCCAGGCGCTCGGCGCCGCGGACAACGCGAAGATCATGCAGTTCAAGGCACAGGTGGAGCGGCTCGCCCACCAGCTCGCCGTGGTCACCCAGAAGACACGGGATGCGCAAAGCGTCGGAACCCAGGCCAACCGAGGCCGTGATTCACGTCCGCCGTCGACTATCACCGTCGGCACGCTGCTGGACGATTCGCAACGCCGGCGAGCCGAGCAGCACGCCCAGCGCGAGGCGCAACGTGAACGCGAGAACGAACGCCCCTCGGGCGCGGCACGCCCTTCGGCCAACGTCGTATCCGATGAGACGGGTGAGACGGACCGCACTGGTTCGGCCCAGATTTCGGCGTCACGCCAAGTCTCCGATCCCACGGGTGAGACGATCGTGCAGCTCCCATCCCATCCGCAGGCTCATCCCCGGAACGATTCCGGGGCCAATCAGCGGCATGATGCCCCGTCCGACCCCTTGTCCGACGCCACCGGTGAATCCGTGGTGGCCGCCGAGGCCGACGAGACCGGGGAATCACGGGTCGCCGCCACGGGAACGACGTCGGGACGGCAAGCAGGAGAAAACGCCTCCCCTACCCATGAGCCCCCGAAGCAAGCCCCCGAAGCAAGTTCGGAGACCGTCGTCATACCGCTGTTGGAACGTGAGGAGCGCGCCCTGCGCGACGCGCGCGAAGGGCTCGACATCACCCCCACCGGTATGGGTCGTGTCACCGAAGCCGATCACACCACAGACGGCACGCCGAAAGCATAACGGTGGTGCCCGCCGCTTCAGGCGGGCACAATGGAGCGGTAGACCATACCGAAACACATATCGCACAGAACCGAGTACAGGAGCAAGCATGGATATCGAACTGGGCATCCGCAACGTGGCACGACCGGTGAATTTCAGCACCGATGACAGCGCCGACAAGGTCAGCCAGGTCATCGCGGACGCGGTGGCGAACGGCACGATGATCGACCTGACGGACTCCAAGGGCCGTCGCATCCTGGTCCCCGGCACGGCCTTGGGCTACGCGACCATCGGTTCCGAGACACGGCACGCCGTGGGCTTCGGCGCCCTGTGATCTGACACCGACCCGCTCCCCCGGAAACCGGGAACCTCACGACGCCCATGGCGACCCTCATCGGTCACCGTGGGCGTCCGCCGTATTGCGGACCGTATTCGACGGCGATCAGGCCCATACCCGGACCACATGCTGGCCGAATACCGATTGAAACCGACCAGATTCAGCGGCCCGGATTCAGCGGACCCCAACCAATCCGATGGAACCGCGTCTCACGATCTCGTCGACGACACATGATTCGGTGAGGTTCTCTCCGAGCCTGTTCGGCTTGCCCGCCCCATGCCAATCGGAACCCCCGGTGACCAGCAGGCCTTGGCGCCGTGCCAGATCAAGCAGCCGAAGCCGCTGATCCTCGGGATTGCCCCGATGCCACACCTCCAGACCATCCAGTCCATCCTCGACCAATGCGGCGATCTGATCGTCGCTGAGCAGCACCCGGTTGCGACTGGGATCCGCCGGGTGCGCGATGACACTCACCCCTCCCGCCTCGCGCACCGCCTCGACGACCTCTAAGGCCGAGGGCGACGGCGTCGGTATGTAATACGGGCTGCGCGCACTGACCGCCCCCGCGAACGCCTCGGATCGCGTGCGATACGCCCCCACGCCCACCAGGGCATCGGCGATATGCGGTCGACCGACCGTGGTCAGCCCACCTTCCCTGATCTGGCCGAGCACCAGCTCCCAGTTGATCGGGTAGTCTCGTGACAGCCGCCGCACCATCTCCTTGGCCCTCACCAGCCGCTCTTCGCGGGTTTTGGCGAACATGCGCCTGATATGCGCGCTGCCGGGGTCGTACTGGTAGGCCAGCATGTGCACAGAGACCCGTCCGAATTGCGCGGTGACCTCCGTACCACGCAGCAACGGCAGGCCCTCTGGCCGGGCCGCCCGTTCGGCCGGCACCCAGCCGCTCGAGGTGTCGTGATCGGTGATCGCCACGCCTTCCAGCCCCGCATCCACGGCCCGGCGCACCATGGTCGCCGGCGTCTCCGTGCCATCGGAAAACGCGGTGTGGCAGTGCAGGTCCCATCCCGTCCGCGGGGGTTCGTCATGCCATGCGACGGCGTTCCTAGAAAGAGTCATAGAACCATCGTAAGCTGATATCGACGCGGCCGGTGACGCCCGACCCCTATGAGATCATTCACCGCACAAAGGACCAGGCATGGAACATCTTCCCTCGGATCACAACGACGCCCGACCGTCGACATCGGGCACGAATCTGCCAGGCACCCATGACCTCCTGCGAGGCGCCGTGCCCGCCCCGCGGCCGATCTTCCGCATCACGCCGCTCCTGCCGGGGCGCCGCCATGGCAGCGTATGGACCTACGCGGTCATGGCCGGGTGTTCCGCCATCGCCCTGCTGGTCTCCTTCATCCTCTCGGCGGAGACGCTCCACCTCGCCCGGCACCCCAACCAGCTGCTCAGCTGCGATATCAACGGCGTCGTGTCGTGTTCGACGGTGGCGCAATCCTGGCAGTCGGAAATCGTCAAATTCGGCACGTTGAGCTACCCGAACGCCTTCTTCGGCATCGCGGCGGAAAGCGTCTTCGTGACCATCGCCATCATCGGTCTGCTGCAGATCCGCGTGCCCCGGTGGTTCGCCGCCTGCACCTGGGGCGGCGGCCTGCTCGCGCTGCTCTACGCCTACTGGCTCTTCGCCCAGTCGCTGTTCGTCATTCGGGCGTTGTGCCCTTGGTGCCTGGTGCTCATGTTCGCCACGACCATCCAGTTCATGGTGCTGTCGCACGCGTCGGTGACCGTGCAGGGACTCGGGCTGCGCCGCGGTGCGCTGAGCTACTACCGGCTCCACTACGACCTGATGGTCGACGTCGTGTGGGTGGCGGCGTTGATCGCGCTCATCCTGATCAAGGACGGCGCGGCTATTTTCTAGCGCGGCTCCAACGCCATGCTTCCGGTGATGTGCGCGGGGCCGGTGAGCCATACCCGCGACGTTCGTTCGTCCACGTCGACCTGCAGCAGGCCTCCGGGCACGGTGATCCGCCAATGCCGCACCCCGGTCAGCGCCTGAAGCGTGATCGCCGTGGCGCACAGCCCCGTGCCGCAGGAAAGCGTCTCCCCCACGCCGCGTTCGTGCACACGCATGGTCGCGGCACCGCGATCCTCCTCGGTCGAATACTCGCTGATCCTCACGAATTCGACGTTCTTCCCGTGCGGCAGGGCGGGTTCGACGACCGGTTTGCGGGACAGATCCAACGCAGGAACGTCGGGCAGCGTCGTGTCGCGCAACAACGCCCGCAGGGTGTTCCCACGCTCGTCGTCGGAGCCAATCTCGCCGTGTCCATCCGGAATCTTCCGATCGTCGCCGACCACGACCACGATATGCGGATTGCCCATGTCGACATAGGTGCCGGGACCCATCCCCATCACCTCAGGGATGGTCACCCGGTGCCCGCCCAGATCGCCGCGCAGGAACGTCCCCATGTCGACGGTGAACACGTCGTCGCCCAATTCGGGGTGGTCGGTGTTCGGTCTGATGATCTTCACTCCCCCACGGGTGCCCAGACGCAACGTGCCGTCCGCATCGGTCAGGCCGAGCCGACGCGCCATGAACGTGATGGCCCGCGTGCCGTTGCCGCACATCTCGGCGAGCGAGCCGTCGGCGTTGCGGTAATCCATGAACCATGTGGCGCCCCCCCGCGCGCACTCCTTGCGCTGCTCAGCGCTCAGATCGGAGACGTACCGGGGTTCGGTCAGGCGCAGCAGACCGTCGGCGCCGACACCGAAATGCCGGTCGCACAGCCAGCGCGTCTCCTCATCGGTGGGTTGCCACACCCCCTCGGGATCGTGATACATGACGAAATCATTGCCGGTCGCCTGGGCCTTGAACACGGTGCTGGGAATTGCCATGCCCCTCAGCCTACCCGTACTCGCCCCCGCCGCCCTGCCGCACCCGCTTCGCTCACGGACGTGCGGGCGTCATCGGTCGCCGGGCTTGGCGACCTGCCTGCTGCCCACTGCCACTCACGGGACCACGGTCGGCATACGGCCCGCGGAGTAGAATCGGTGTCTTGGCCATGACGGCATGGTCGGCATTCCCGGGTCCATGGGCCCGCTGACGGCATAGGAGGTTCGGCAGATGACTTCAGACGCGCCCATCGGCGTCTTCGATTCCGGTGTGGGCGGCATATCCGTCATCCGGCAACTGCGGCACGACATGCCCTCCGAGCGGTTCCTCTTCTTCGGCGATTCGGCCAATGCACCCTACGGCGAGAAGACTCCGGAACGGGTGTGCGAGCTGTCGTTCGCCATCGTCGAACGACTCAGGGAACGCGGCGTCAAGGCCGTGGTCATCGCCTGCAACACCGCCACCTCGGCGGCCGCCAAGCAGTTGCGCGAGCATTACGACATGCCCATCATCGGCATGGAGCCGGCGCTCAAGGTCGCCTGCGACCGTGGGCACGGCACCCCGCAACGCGTCATCGTGGCGGCGACGCCGCTGACGTTGCATGAACACAAATTCGCCGCCCTGGTCGACCGGTTCAAGGCCGAACACACCATCCACGCCCAACCCTGCCCCGATCTGGTCACACTGCTCGAACACGGCCGCTTGGGCGATCACGAGGCCGTGATGGCCACCCTGCACGGCTACTTCGATCGGTACGATCTCGATGACATCGACTCGGTCGTCCTCGGTTGCACCCATTTCATCTTCTTCCGGGACTACTTCCGCGAACTGTTGCCCGACCGCATCGCCATCGTCGACGGCAATCCCGGCACCTCGCACCATCTGCGCGAGGTCCTCGCCGAACGCGACGCCCTGGCCCACGCCGACGTCACCGGTGGGGTCGAACTGAGCAACTCCGACACCAGCATGCGCATGACCACGCTCGCACGGTCCCTGCTCGATCGCTGACGCAACGACCGCCGCACGCCCCGTTCTTCGCCCTGGCTGCGTATGCTCGGGGGTGACATTCGAGGAAAGGATCTGCCATGGGCAAGACTGCGCTGATCGATGTGGGTGGAGGATTCCGGGCCATTTTCGGCGCCGGCGTCATGGACCGTTGCCTCGAGCTCGGCATCGACTTCGACCATTGTTACGGGGTCTCGGCGGGCAGTGCCAACATGACGTCCTTCATCGCACGCCAGCACGGGCGGAACCACAAGTTCTACACGGAATACGCGTTCCGCCGCGAATACGCGAGCGCGACGAACTTCATCAAGGACCGCAACTTCGTGCACCTCGATTACGTGTACGGCGACCTGTCGAACCACGACGGCGAATACCCGCTGGACTTCGACGCGTTCGAGCGCAACCCCACCGGATTCACCGTGGTGGCGTGTGACGCGGAAGACGGCTCGACCAGATATTTCGAGAAATCCGACTTCGGGTTTGACAGCTTCGATCCGGTCAAAGCGTCGAGCTCCGTGCCCGTCGCCTGCCGGCCCTACGTCATCGACGGCGTGCCCTATTACGACGGTGGCATCAGCGACCCGGTGCCGGTGCAGAAGGCCGTGGATGACGGCTGCGACCGCATTGTGCTCGTCCTCACCCGGCTCAAGGACGTACTGCGTGAGCAGAAGCCCGATCTCGGCCCTTCGCGCATCCTGCGCCGCAGCTATCCCGCCGCCGCGGAACGCTTGCTGGAACGCTACCGGACCTACAACGACGAGGTCGCCCTCGCCAAGCGCTACGAGGACGAGGGACGGGTGCTGATCCTGGCCCCCGATGACCTATACGGCCTATCGACCCTGAACAAGAGTTTCGAAGGCCTCGAACGCATGTACCGCAAGGGGTACGCGGAGGCCGGGCGCATCCGCCGCTTCCTCGACTGATCGGTAGGGGGCAGGCTGCGGGGCACCCGCATCGATGCCTCCGCCACTGTCGTTTGGTGCCGATTCGGCCGAATACGGCTCCCCTACCGCGGCTTGACCGTGGTTGTCTTCTCATCGCCCGACGTGGAGGCGGTGAGCATCGCGGCGGTGATCTGGTTGTACATGTCCTGGTACCCGGAGGGCGTCGAGGCCGGCAGCACGACGGTCTTGGCGTTGTTGGACTCGCTCAGGGAGCGCAGCACGTCGAGGTACTGGTTGAACAACACCACGTTGTTGACGTCGACGATGCTCATGCCGACCGCCTGCAAGCTCTTGATCTGGTCGACGATGCCGTTGGCGATCTCGCGCCGGTAGTTCGCCTGTCCCTCACCCTGCAGCCGTGTCTTCTCGGCCTCCGCGGCGGCCTGCGTCTCGATCTGGATGCGCAGCGCCTCAGCACGCTGCCGGGTCGCCTCCTTCTCGCGCTGGGCCGCGTTGATGGAATCCATGGCACTCTTGACCTGGCCGCTGGGGTCGATGGCCGTGATCAGCGTCTTGACGACGGTGAAGCCGAAGCGCGCCATCTCGATGCCGACGGTCTTCTGCACATCGGCGGCCACGTCGTCCTTGCGCGCGAACGCGTCGTCGAGGGTCAGCGCGGGGATGGCGGAACGCAGCGCGTCCTCCATGTAGGAACGCAGCTGGCCAGCAGGGTCGCGCAGCTCGTAGTAGGCCGTCGCGACGTTCTCCGGGTTCACGCGGAACTGCGTGGAGGCGACGACGGTGACGAAGACGTTGTCGAGCGTCTTGGTCTCAAGCTTGACGTTGAGCTGGTTGACGCGCATGTTCGTCTTCATGGCGATGCGGTCGACGACGGGGATCTTCATATGGATGCCCGCGAACTGTACCTTGTGCAGTTTGCCGAACCGCTCGATGATGTAGGCCTGCTGCTGCGGCACGATGTACAGCGACAGGATGAGGATCACGATGATGACCGCCAGAACGATCAAGAGGAAGAATAATGCACCACTCACGATATGCTCCTTACGACGACGCCGGCACCCGTCTGGGGCCGGAAAATGGTGGCCCCATCCTACCAGCCCGGGCTGCGTATGCGTCAGGTGAAGAGCATGAATCCCATGAGCGTGGCCAACACGCTGAGTACCAACATGCCGCCCGTATGTACCAGCGCCTCCAATGGCTTGCCGGCGCGGATGAGCCGCACACCCTCGACGCTGGCGGTGCTGAAGGTGGAATAGCCGCCCAGGAAGCCGGTGCCCACGATCAGACGGAACTGTTCGGATCCGATATTCGAGGCCACCCAGCCCGCGACCATGCCCATGAGCAGGCAGGCGGTCAGGTTCACGACCAAGGTGCCCAACGGAAAGGAGAGACGGTTGCGTCTGTTGACCCACGCATCGACCAGGAACCGGCAGACCGCGCCGAGGCCTCCGCATAGCGCTGCGATGACGATCATCGGTCATCACCCCTGCGAGCATCGGTGTCGGTTCGTTCGGTGCCGCCCGCGATCGCCCCGCGACGGGTCGCCAGCCGGGAACCCGCCCACACACCGAGGCCCGCGCACACGAGACCGACCAGCACGCTGGAGACGAGATAGGCCATGCCCAGCAGGAACTCGTGGTGCGTCAGCCGCGTATCGCTTTCGAGGATGAACGTGCTGTAGGTCGTGTAGCCGCCGATAACGCCGGTGCCGAGACCGAGTCGCCACAACTTGTGCGAGCCCACGTCCTCACCGGTCTGCGCGAAGTATTCGAGCAGGCAGCCGAGTATGAACGCACCCGTGAGGTTGATGAGCATCGTCATCCACGGCCAGGCCACCGCCGAGGGCTGGAGCGTGCCAAGCGTGATGCGCACGCCGGACCCCAAGCAGCCCCCGACGAATACCGCGAGACAGGACCACACGGTCATATGTCGTATCGCATCATGGTCATGCACGCGTGTCATCCGCGCGCCTCCTTACTTGTTGCGGTCTTCGGCAGAGCCGTTCCGTTCCGCACACCGCCGTTGTCCACATCACCGGCCGTCACACCGCCTGTTCGCACACCACTTGTTGGCACATCGTCGGGTTCTTCGGCGCCGGGCGCCTCCACGCCGCCGGCCTTCGTGTCGTCTGCGCTGAATCCGGCGCCCGTGTGATGCGAAGCATAGCGTGCATCACGAAGCGGGATGACCACGACGGGAACCGATTGCGTGTGTTCGAGTCGCACGGAGATCGAACCACGGACCCATTCATTGACGGCCGCGGCCGGACCGCGTTCGCGCGTACCCACGACGATTGCGGCGGCGCCAAGCTTACGGGCCTCCGCGGCGAGCCGATCGGCAGGGTCCCCGCTCACACGCGCGTAGGTGGCATGGACGCCGTGCGACTGAATCAACCCCGTCATGCGACGTTTGAATTCGCCGGCCTCGCCATGCTCGCCGTCAGCCTCTCCGCCATCGTCAGCAACATCTTCAGAGACGTCGCCGGCGACGTACAGGAAGGAGATGCGGTGCACCAGACCCGCCTCGGCCCACCGCAACACCAGATTGACCACACGGTCCGGCTGCCGGGGTGTCACACCGACGACGACTGTACAGGCGTCATACCCACGCCCCGTCGCATCGAGATCCTGCAACATGCGGGACCTGTCCACGGCAGAGGAATCGGCGTCGTGGGAACCGGCTTCAGTACCAACCCGTGTGTCGTCAGGAAGCCCTGTGATTGGAATATCGGATATCGTCATACGCGCTCCTCCCGCAATATGCCCATGGCGACGCGTGGTCACAATCGATGACAGATTGAGTAGGAACCATCAGCGTTATGCGGTTTGGACACGAAGTCCGGGCGGGATCCATCACCACTGGCTGCCAGCTTACCACCGGTCGGTGTCACCATCCAGTGTCACGGGCGGCGCGCCGGCCACGCACCGCACAGTCAGTTGTGGATACTCGGCGCGCCACGTAATACGCCACTCGTTGCGCCACGCCACGCGCCGAAGCGCCCGATACACTACTCGGTGCGCAACGCCGTGGCAGGATCCTGCTTCGCGGCCTTCCTCGACGGGATGAGCCCGCCGATCAGCGTGAGCACGATGCTGAGCACCACGAGGATGACACCGGCCGAAAGCGGCAGCGCCGCATTGACCTGATCGGTTCCCATCGCATGATGCAGGATCGCATTGCCGGGCACGATCAGAATCAACGTGATGCCGACGCCCAGGATGCCCGCAAGCAGACCGATGATGCCGGTCTCCGCGTTGAATACCTGCGAGACGTTGCGCTTCGAGGCGCCCATGGCGCGCAGGATGCCGATCTCCTTGGTGCGCTCGAGCACGGAGATGTACGTGATGATGCCGATCATGATCGACGACACGACGAGCGAGACGCCGACGAAGGCGATGAGGACATAAGTGATGACGTTGATGATGGTCGTCACGGAGTTCATCATGAGCCCCACGTAATCGGTGTACGTGATCTTGTCGTCCTTCGCGGCCTTGGCGTTGTAATGGTCGATCGAATCGGAGATTCCGTTCTTCGCCTCGAAGCTGTCCGCGTAGATCTTGATCGAGCTGGGGGCGTCGCGGCTCAGGACGCCGAAGGTGGAAAGGTTGTCCTGGTAGCTGCTGGTGGGCACGATCTTGCTGTACAGCCCGACCAGATCCGCCTGCGGGGCGGTGGCGATGTACGCGTCGTACCGCTCGGCGAGCTGCTGCTCGCTCATCTCGCCGAGCGCCGCCGCGCCGTTCCCAGCGGCCCCCTGTTCGGCGTTCTGCTGCGCCAACGCACCCGGCTCCATGGTCGACGCACCCGGAGTCGTCGCCCCCTGCTGACCGGTGGCACCCTGGGACGCCGCGCCACCGTTCTGGTTGGCGTCCGCCTGGGCCATCTGGCTCTTGGCCATATCGGCCTTCTGGCTCACCCCGAGCGAGGCGACGTACGCCTTAGCGTCGGCGGCCTTGGCGGCATCGTCGGCGGGGTTGAACGTGAGGCCGTTGAGGATGTTGTGCGCCTCATCGGCCTTCTGCGCGGTCACGACCGGGCTGTCGTTCGCTTGGTCGATGAGGTAGTTGGTGAGCGCGGCGGTGTAGCCGACACCGGCCTGCAACGGCGTGGCTTTGGCGCCATCGACGGGCTTGATCACGCCGACGATCTGCAGCGGCACCGCGTCATCCATGAGTTTGCTGATTTCGGAGGCGTCGTCGCCGACGTAGCGGAATCGTCCGTCGTCGCCCTTCACGTATTCATGCGACGCGGGCAGCAGCTTGAGCGGCTGGTCCATGGCCTTCGCGTAGTCGATCTTGCCGATCTTGGGGTCCACGGCCTTGCCGGCATTGACCTCGGCCATCATGGCGGTGTAGTCGCTGGCCGGCAGCATGCCGAGCTCGTAGAGCGTCGTGAGCGGTATGGCATTGTTGCCGTCGAGCACGAGCACAACCTGGTTGCGGTTCTTCGCCCAGGTGCCGTGCACGACACGATAGTTGTCGGTGATCACCTTGCTGACCGTCTCGGATCCCTTGCCCGCCATGATCTCGTGGAAGGCCTCGGGCGAGGTGTTGCCCTGGCTCTTGCCGGTCAGAGTCGCCATCTGGGTGGACTGCATGGCCGAGAAGTCACCGGTCTGTGCGCCGTTCATGCCGGCGATCTTGTTGGCCACCGAGGTGCCGGAGTCCCCCACGCTCACGCCATCCGCATTGACCAGCGCGCCGGTGGGGTCGTGGCTGAACACGGAGAAGCGCGCGTCGTAGGAGTACTGCACCCCCGCCTTGCCGATGTACTGCCGCACCTCGCTCTTGGGATTGTCGAGATAACGCTTGAACGCCGTGAGGTTGTTCGTCGCGATGCTGCTCGTCAGGCCCGAGGCGCGCTTGATGCTGCTGGTATCGGGGTATATCGCGTGACGCTTGTTGGACGTCTTGGCCTGATCTTCGGCGTTGCGCTGGCCGGATTCGATCATCTTCGACAGATCCCATGCCTGCTGGTCGATGGTCAGCGGGTAGGCGGTCATGGTGTCGCGCTGGATGTTGGCGATGTAGGTGTTCACGCCGTTCGACACGGACATGATGAGCGCGATGCCGATGATGCCAATCGATCCGGCGAAAGAGGTCAGGAAGGTGCGCGCCTTCTTGGTGCGCAGGTTGTTGAAGCTCAGCGCCAGGGAGGTGGCGAACGACATGGAGGCTCGGCCGAGGTTGCGGTGGACCGCCGGGGCGTGCGCGGTCTCGTCGACCTCGTAGGGGTCGGTGTCGTCGCGGATCGTGCCATCGCGCAGCGAGACCACACGCGTGGCGTATTCACGCGCCAGTTCGGGGTTGTGCGTGACCATCACGACGAGCCGGTCCTTGGCGACATCGCGCAGCAGGTCCATGATCTGGACGGACGTGTCCGAATCCAAGGCACCGGTCGGCTCGTCGGCGAGCACGATGTCGGGGTCGTTGACCAGGGCGCGGGCGATGGCCACGCGCTGCATCTGGCCGCCGGAGAGCTGGTTGGGCTTCTTGTTGATGTGATCGCCGAGACCGACTTTCACCAGCGCCTCACGCGCCTTCTCGCGGCGCTGCGCACGTGAGACGCCGGAGATGGTGAGTGCGAGCTCGACGTTCGAAAGGATCGTCTGGTGGCCGATGAGGTTGTAGCTCTGGAACACGAAACCGATGGTGTGGTTGCGGTAGGAATCCCAGTCGCGGTCCTTGTACTGCTTCGTGGAGGTGCCGTTGATCACCAAATCGCCGCTGTCGTAGCGGTCGAGGCCGCCGACGATGTTGAGCAGGGTCGTCTTGCCCGAACCGGAGGGGCCGAGGATCGCGACGAACTCGCTGTCGCGCAAGTTGAGCGAAACATGGTCGAGGGCCTGCTGCACGAACCCGCCGGTGTCGTATTGTTTGGAGATTTCCTTGATCTGAAGCACGAGGCGCCTTCCCATGATGTGGTCGACGATCCAATCGACGGTAAGCAACCCTACCGTATGGTTATGATTCGCTGTCGATAAAACCGTCCATGGCCCATGGTGAGGATAATGGTGACTGTGGCGATGACGAATGGCCGGCGGGCGACGACGACAGCCGCCGACGACCCCGGACACGACCGACATCCAACGATCAACGAAGAACATACGACACGGGAGCACCCATGACCCTGAGCGACACCTACACACCCGACCCATCACGCTACGAGACGATGCCCTACCGCCACGTGGGCCGCAGCGGCCTGAAGCTGCCCGCCATATCGTTGGGGTCCTGGCACAACTTTGGGGACACCGGCGACTTCGACACCATGCGGCGCATGTGCCGCACCGCCTTCGACCACGGCATCACGCATTTCGACCTCGCCAACGTCTACGGCCCCGAGGTGGGCAGCGCGGAACGCAACACCGGCCGGATACTGCGCGAGGACTTCGCCGGGCACCGCGACGAGCTGGCGATCAGCACCAAGGCCGGCTTCGAGATGGGCGTCGGCCCATACGACAATTGGGGCGGACGCAAGCACCTCCTCTCAAGCCTCGACCAGAGCCTGCAGCGCCTGGGACTCGAGTACGTCGACGTCTTCTACCACCACCGCCCCGATCCGCACACCCCGCTCGAGGAGACCATGGGCGCACTCGCCCACATGGTCGAACGCGGCAAGGCGCTGTACGTGGGCCTATCGAACTACGACGGCCCCACCCTGCGCCGAGCGTCGGCGATCCTCGACGAACTGCACACCCCGTTCGTCATCAACCAGAACCGCTACAACATCCTCGACCGGCATATCGAACACGACGGGCTCAAGGATGCGGCAACCGATCTGGGCAAGGGACTGATCACCTACTCCCCCTTGGCGCAGGGCCTGCTCACCGATCGCTACCTCAACGGCATCCCCCAAGACTCCCGGGTGGCGCACGACGGCCGGTTCCTGCATGAGGACGACGTGCGTCGCGTGCACGAGACGGTCGTGCAGCTCAATGCTCTGGCCTCGGAGCGCGGCCAGAGCCTGGCCGAGATGTCGCTGGCCTGGCTGCTGCGCGACCCGGCCGTCACCAGCGTGCTGGTCGGCGCCTCACGCCCCGAACAGATTCTCGACGACCTGGGCGCCCTGAACAATATGACGTTCTCCGATGACGAGCTCGGGCGGATCGAAACCGCGGTGGGCACGCAGTCGGTCTGACGTCAGGCGCACCGCACCCGGCGTTCGGCGATGAACGCGGCACAGTACAGAATCACCTGCGCCATGAGGTTGAACCAGAGCAACACGCCGACGACGGCCGCGAACGGCGCAAGCAGCGGATTCCTGGCGGCGCCTCCGAGCAACCGCGCGCCAAGGAGCTGGAGTACGGAGAAGGCGAGTGCCGCGAGCATCGCCCCCTCCATGGTCGCGCGGCCGCGGCGGATATGGGCCACGACGCGCAACAGGATGAGCAGTAGCGCGACGTTGAACAGGAACCCGACGAGGAAGCCCGCGATATCGACGAGTGCGGAGGTCGCCGGCGACCCCGCGGGCACCCCCGTCGCCCGCAACACCATGCGCATCACTCCGCCCGACACCGCGCCCGCCGTGGTCGACAGCATGAGCAGCACGACGACCGCCACCACGGCGAGCACATCGCGCAGTTTGGCCCGGACGGCGTCGGTCTGATCGGTGTCGTCGTCGAACATCGTCTGAACCCCGGCGCGCAACGAATCCATCCACCCGATGACGCTCCACAGGAAGGATACGAGCGTCACGACGCCCGTCCATGTGAGCGTGCCCGATATCCGGTTCAATGCACCGCTCTGCCCGACCGTGTGGGCGATGCCGGGGACCAGACCTTCCAACGACTCCAACAACGCGCGCTGGATGCCCACATTGCCGGCCACGACGAGTCCAGCGATACTGAGGACGGTCCAGAGCCCGGCGAAGAAGGCGAAGAGCAGCCCGTAGGCCAGTCCGTTCGCCAACAGCCCGCCGTGCCGCGAGGAGTAGCGACCGAGCACCGACCCGGGCAGGGACCGCTTCCAGCGTTCGATGGCCGCGGCGATGATTCGGCGTAGACGTGTCATATCTCGACTATACCGGGCGGGTCAGCAGGACGCCCGGTCCCCACAATCTAATTACCCGCATCGTCACCGCGGCATGGCGGATGCGACGTGCATGAAGTCCTCGACCCGGTTCCAGGCCACGGCGTAGCCGGCCCCGTGGGCGCAGAACACCGAATCGGGGGTGTTCTCGAGGTCGGTCGTGGGGTCGTATCCGGCCTCGGCCACAACCCGTTCGGCGTCGTGACAGTCGCGGTATCCGGCCGATGTGCAGCTCAGCTGGCCACGTCCATGCGTGTAGGAGCCGAGCTCCACCGCGTATCCGCGCATCGAGGCGACGGGAGCCTCGCCCTCCAGGGTGGCCGGGTCGCCGTCGATGGCCGGCGGGTCGGAGTGCCCGCCCATGCGCTGCACGTCGGACATCGCGCGGCCGACCATGGCCTGCGGCAGTTCGATCCGGAAGCGGTACCAGGGTTCGAGCAGCCGGCTCGCGGCCTTCATGAGCCCTTGCCGCACGGCCCGGTAGGTGGCCTCGCGGAAGTCGCCGCCTTCGGTGTGCTTAAGGTGCCCGCGGCCGGTGAGCAGGGTGATGCGCATGTCGGTGATGGGCGAACCGGTGAGCACGCCGAGATGCTCGCGTTCGCGCAGATGGGTGAGTACGAGACGCTGCCAGTTGCGGTCGAGTACGTCCTCGCTGCATGCGGTGGCGAAGCTCATCCCGCTGCCCCGCTCGGTCGGTTCAAGCAACAGGTGGACCTCCGCGTAGTGGCGGAGCGGCTCGAAATGCCCGACACCCTCGACGGGGGCGTCGATGGTCTCCTGATACATGACGTCGCCGGGGCCGAAATCGACGCCGAGGCTGAATCGGTCGTGCATGATCTGCCGGATGACCTCGAGTTGCATCTCCCCCATGAGCTGCAGATGAATCTCACCGAGCCTGGCCACCCAGCGCACACGGAGCATCGGGTCCTCATCCTCGAGCACGCGCAGGGCCGCCAGGGCCTGGTGGGGATCGACGTCGCCGGGGATGAGCATGGAGCTGAGCACCGGTTCGAGCAGCGGCTTGCGCGCCCGGGGCTCGGCGCCCAGGCCCTGCCCGGCGAACGTGTCGTCCAGACCCGTGAGCGCACGGACCGCGCCGGCCGGGGCCATCTGGTCCAAGGTGTACGAGGCACCGGAATAACGGCGGATTTGATCCACGGTCTCGGTGCGCGAGCCGGTGGGCAGGGCGCTTTTGACCGCGAGCGAACCGCCGGTGACCTTGATCCAGGTCAATCGGTTGCCGTCCTCGTCATGAGCGATGTTGAAGACGCGAGCGGCGAAGTCCTTGGGGTACCGAGGCTGGCGCATCAGTGTGCCCAGGCCGTCGAGCAGATCGTCGACCCCGTCGAGTTTGAGCGCCGAACCGAAGAAGCACGGGAACAGCAGGCGGTTGGCGATCAGCGAGCGCAGTCGGTCATCGCTCAGCGACCCGTGCTCGAAGTAGTCGTCCATGGCGCCCTCGTCGAGCGTCGCGATGTCCTCAAGGGTGCCGGAATCAGTACGGTCGCGACAGTCGATGCAACCGTCGGCGAGACGGCGACGCAGCAGACCCATCATGCGGTCGTGGCCGGCGCCGGGCGCATCCATCTTGTTGACGAAGATGAACGTGGACACCCGGTACCGCGCCAGGAGACGCCACAGGGTCTCGGTGTAGCCACTCAGTGAATCTCCGGCCTGCACGACGAGGATGGCGTAGTCGAGCACGCCGAGCGTGCGCTCCATCTCGGAGGAGAAGTCGGTGTGGCCCGGGGTGTCGAGCAGGGCGACGTGATGATCGCCGCAGTCGAACAGGGCCTGCTTCGAGAAGATGGTGATGCCGCGCCGCCGCTCCATGGCGTCGGTGTCGAGGAAGGCGTCGCCGTGATCCACGCGGCCGAGGCGCCGCAACGCGCCGGAACGGTAGAGCATCGCCTCGGAGAGCGTGGTCTTGCCGGCATCGACGTGCGCCAGCACCCCGACCACGATATGGTCCCTATCCGAACCCCCGTCGCCGGCCCCGCCATGGGCTCCGGCCCGGGCGTCCTGAATCCGACTCACTCCTGGGGCGCGCCCGGGGTGCCCGTCGAGGACAGGGTGGTGGTCGACGGGGACGTCGATGAATCCTCGCCATGGCCCCAATCCAGCCCGCAGGCCAGGCCGAGGATACCGGCGATCAGTCCACAGATGCCGGAGGGCATGGCGGAGAAGAAGGACAGGGCGAAGCTCACCGCGCCAAATGCCAAGGCGATGGCCCCCACGATCGTTTTCGGCTTGATGACCATATCCGCTCCTTCTCTCGCTGCGTCCCGCCTGATGGTCGGCGGCGCTACTGTCGAGGATACCGTCATCGGAGAAGTTATGACAGCCGGAACTGTGGGAGGGCGCGAAAACCGCGACTAGAATAGTGGCATGAACACTTCACTGCGAGGATTCGGTCGATTCGTCGCCATGCCCATCACCATCGTCGCCATGACGATCACCCTGATGGCGGCCCTGACGGGCTGCGGTTCGGGCTCGAACGCGGGAGCGGGCTCGCCTTCGTCCACGCACAGCGCCAGCAGTGCGCCGTCCGCGTCCACCCCATCGCCATCGGCCACGAAGCCGTCGGCGACACCTACCCCGTCACCATCGGCATCCGATACCAAGGGCGGCGACTCCAACGGCACGGGCTCCTGCTCCACATCGCAACTGGCCGCCAGCCTCGGCCAAAGCCAGGGAGCTGCCGGAAGCACCTACGTTCCCATCGTCCTGACCAACAACGGCGGCACCTGCACCACGCAGGGCTTCCCCGGAGTATCGTTCACGGCCCAAGGCCGCCAGATTGGCGCCCCCGCCGAGCGTGACGGCAGTTCACCCGCGAGCCCCATCACCCTGAACCACGGCCAATCCGCCCACGCCACGCTGCGCATCGTCCAGGCGGGCAATTTCGATGCCTCCACCTGCCGACCGACCCCGACCGACCACCTGCTCGTCTATCCGCCCGACCAAAAGGATTCGCTCACCATCGAGGTCTCCCAATACACCGGCTGCGCGAACGGCGAACTGCCCATTCTCACCATCTCCCCGCTTCAGGCCGGCGGGGCGGCGTAGCACCGCGTGCCGGCGAACGCTTACTCCGCGCCGTCGACGCAGGGCACCGAAGATGGTTATGAGTCAGCTCTGGGCAATGTCGCGCTCGAAGCATTAGGCTTAGGTCACGTCACCCGGTTACGGCGATTCGCCGACACCGGGCGCAGCGCATCACGAGAGGGAAGAAGGGGCATGGACTGGAGTGTCATCGCCGCGAGCCTGCCGAAGTTCGTTCATGCCTTCGGCGTGACCCTGTGGCTTTCGGCCGTCAGCGTCATCCTCGCCACGCTCCTGGGTCTGGTGCTGGCCGTATGCCGTGACTACAAGATCCCGGTGCTCTCACAGATCAGCATCGCGGTCGAGGAGCTCTTCCGCAACACCCCCCTGCTCATCCAACTGTTCTTCATGTACTACGGGTTCCCGTCCATCGGCATCAAGATGAACGCCGAAGCGTGCGCCATCATCGGCATGGCCATCCTGGGCGGCGCCTACATGTCCGGCGCCTTCCAGGGCGGGTTCGGCGGCATTCCCACAGTGCAGATCGAATCCGCGCGCGCCCTGGGGCTCTCGATCCCCCAGATGATCCGGTACGTCACGCTGCCGCAGGGACTCACCCGCAGCGTGCCCGCCATCGCCGCGAACGCCATCTTCATCGTCAAGGAGACCTCGATCTTCACGGTCATCGCCGTGCCGGAGCTGACCAACACCGCGCGCGACCTGATCGGCCTGTACTACCACACGAACGAATACCTGCTCGAACTCGTCATCGCCTACGCGATCATCCTCATCCCGCTCTCGGTGGTTCTGACGTTGCTGGAAAGGAGGGTACGTCGTGGTTCATTCCGTACTGCCTGAGGCCATGTCATTGGCGAGCACGGCACAAGCCGGCTTCACTGTCATCTTCACGGGCGACAATTTCACCCGCCTGCTCGTGGGCCTGTGGACGTCGATCAGCATCGCCGGACTCGCCCTCATCATCGGCATTCCGCTCGGCGTCATTCTCGGCGCCCTGCGCACCCTGCCCAATCCGGTGCTGCGCGTCGTGCTGCGCATCTACCTGGAATGCTTCAGGATCCTGCCCACACTGGTGGTCCTCTTCCTCGCCTACTACATCCTGCCGGCCGAATTCAACGTGCAGGTGTCGGGGCCGACCGTGGCGGTCGTGGCCTTCGGACTGTGGGTGTCGGCGGAGATCAGCGATATCGTCCGCGGCGCTCTGGTCTCGGTCTCGGACCATCAGGTCGACGCCGGCAAGGCCCTGGGCATGAGCGGGCTGCAGCTACTGCGCTACGTCCGTCTGCCCCAGTCGATCAACCTCATGATCCCGGCGACGATCAACCTCGCCACCCGCGTCATCAAGACCACGTCGCTGCTCCTGCTCATCAGCGTCATCGACGTGGTCACGGTCGGCCAGCAGATCATGGAGTCCAACCGCATGTCCCACCCCGACGCGGCCTTCTGGGTCTACGGTTTCATATTCCTGTTGTATTTCATCGTCTGTTGGCCCCTGTCGAAACTCGCCCAGATGCTGGAACACCGTGCGAAGGAGCGGAACAATGGCTGACGCCACCACAACTGATGCCACCACAACCCCGAATACGGGGAACAGGACGACCGACACCCCCCTGCTGTCGGTCCAACACCTCAGGAAGTCCTACGGCGACCACGAGGTGCTCACCGACGTGAGCTTCGACGTGCCCCAAGGCAAGGTCGTCGTCCTACTCGGGCCGTCCGGCTCGGGCAAGTCCACGCTGATCCGATGTCTCAACGGCCTGGAGACCATCCAGTCCGGTTCCATCGTCTTCGACGGCACGAATATCGGCCAGGCCAGCGAGAAGCAGTGGCGGTCCCTGCGCAGTACCATCGGCATGGTGTTCCAGAGCTACGATCTGTTCCCGAATCTGACGGTGGCGGACAACATCCGTCTCGGCCCGGTCAAAGTGCAGAAGCGGGCGAAGGACGAGGTCGAGCAACAGATGGACACCCTGCTCAAGGACGTACAGCTTTCGGATTACAAGAACGCGTATCCGCGGGAGCTTTCGGGAGGTCAGAAGCAGCGCATCGCCATTGTGCGTGCGCTGGCGATGAACCCCAAGCTCATGCTGTTCGACGAGGTGACCGCCTCCCTTGACCCGGAGATGGTCCGCGAAGTACTGGAGCTCATGCTGCGGCTCGCCAAGCGACACATGACGATGATCGTGGTCACCCACGAGCTGGAGTTCGCCAAGCGCGTCGCCGACACCGTGCTGTTCCTCGAGAACGGCGTGATTCTCGAGCGCGGCTCCGCCAAGGACTTCTTCACCAATCCAAAGACCGACCGCGCCAGGAGATTCCTGGACAGCATGTCACCGGTCAGCGCGGAGTAGGGGTCCCGACCCGTCCGTTCCACCGTTGGTCCACAAGACCACACGGCGTACACGCACATACTCACCGAAACGGTGTCACTGGCGTTTGTTCACCGGCGCCGTTTCATAGCATGATTGTTATCGAATGATTGAGAGAGGATTCACCATGTTCACCATCAAGAAAGCATTCGCGGCGGCACTCGCCGTGGTCACACTCGCATCGATCGCCGCTTGCGGCTCGTCGAGTTCGTCGCAGGGCGGGCAGCAGGGTGACAGCGTCGCCCAGATCAAGAAGTCCGGCACGATACGCATCGCCACCTTCGGCGATCTGCCCCCGTACGGCTATGTGAAGAACGATGGCACGCGTGCCGGCTACGACATCGCGCTGGGCACGCAGATGGCGAAGGATCTCGGCGTCAAGATCCAGTGGGTGCAGGTCAACGCCGATGGCCGCGTGGATTCGCTCAAGTCGAACAAGGTCGACATGGTGCTCGCCAACTTCACGGTGACCGACGAACGCAAGCAGGTCATCGACTTCGCCAGCCCCTACATGAAGGTGTCGGTCGGCGTCGTCTCCCCGAAGAAGGCCACCATCACGAGCGCGGCGCAGCTCAACGGCAAGTCGCTGGCCGTGAACAAGGGCACGACCGCCGAGGCGTTCTTCACCGAGAAGTACCCGGACGTGCAGCTGCAGAAGTTCGATTCCAAGACGCAGCAGTTCCAGGCGTTCAAGGACGGACGCGTCGCGGCCCTGGCCGACGACAACACGTACCTGTACGCGTGGGCGAAGGACAATCCGACGTTCACCGTCGGCATCAAGCAGCTGGGCGACGAGTCGACCATCGCCCCGGCCATCCGCAAAGGCAACACCGACCTGCTCAAGTGGACGAACGACGAGATCAAGAAGCTGACCGCGGACGGCTTCTTCGTCAAGGCCTATGAGAGCGAACTCGCACCGTCGTTCACCAGCGACATCAAGCCCGACGACGTGATCATCAAGTAACGCGGCACGTCATCGCCTGGCCCGCACCGCTTTTGGCGTGCGGACACCACGCCCCCATCGTGAGCCGACCAGCCCGCGGTGGGGGCGCACTATTTTCTGGTACGAGGGAGTACCATTCCGGGGTATGGATTGGATATGGTTCGTAGTGATGTCCCTCATCATTCCTGTTATGATGATTGCCAGCGCCCCGCTGTGCAGCTGGGCCGCCAAGGACGACGGGTTGCGGTACGGTCTCATCGGCTATCGGACACCACTGTCGCGATCAAGTCCGGAGAACTGGCGCGAGGGCAACGAGTACTCCGCACGAGTGTTGCTCATCACCGGTGTCATACTACTGTTGATCTCGATAGGCTTGTCAGTCGCGGCCGTGTGGCTCAGTGCGGATACACGCAGTCGGCTGTCGCTGGTGACAGTCGCCGTGCAGGTGGTTCTGCTGGTCTTGTCCATCATTCCCGTAGAAGTGCATTTGCATCGATTCGATCGCGAGTAGCGGGTGTCCTCATACGGCTGTCTAGCTCCTGCCGTGTATCATGATGCGATATGACCGCACTCCCCCTATCTGCCCCATCTGCATGACGAACGACGTGGACATGGGCACCCGCTGCTCGCGCTCCACGGTTTCGCCGTCGACCATCGCATCATGTCCGGATTCCTCGAACCGGTGGCCTCCCGTCACGGCGGCCTGCTGCGCCTGTACCCGGATCCGCCCGGCATGGGGTTGAGCTCGGGCGAGGGCGTCAACTCGACCTTGGACGTGTTGGATGCCGTCGAGCACTACGTGGACGAGACCATTGGCACCCAGCCGTTCGCCCTGATCGGCGAATCGTACGGTGGATATCTCGCGCGTGCGCTGGCTCGACGCCGCGCCAAGCAGGTCACCGGGCTCGCGCTCATCTGCCCCATAGGTACGGCGGTTGCGCGGGACGATAGGGATTTGCCTGCGGCCGAGATACGCCGGACAGACCCGACGTTCTGGAATACGTTACACGATACGGATCCGGCGGCCGCGGAAAGCTTCGGCGAACTCGTCGTGGTGCGGGATGCACCCACATATGAGCGATTCGCCAGCGACATCGCCCCCGGATTGACGCGTGGTGACCGTACAACACAAGCACGAATCACAGCCGCGTACGCACTGGCTGACCCGCCCGAAAGCGGTCGAGGCCCCGCATTCGGCGGACCAACACTCATCGTCACCGGACGCCAGGATATGTGCGTCGGCTACCGCGATCAGCTCGCCCTGCTGGACCACTATCCCCACGCCACGTTCGCGGTGCTCGACACCGCCGGCCACAACGCGCAGATCGAACGGCCAGAAGCGGTGACCGCACTGGTCGGTGACTGGTTGGAGCGGGTAGGCGTGGACGCCGGGTGGGCGGTCAAGATGTGTACCACGCTAATCAGCCAACATCCATCACGATTCAACTGATATTGTGCTCACCGCGGGCGATACCGGAATCCCAACACCACCCGCAGCGAACGTCTCAACACCCTTCATCGGCATAAGCACAATCTCGTATCGTGCAGTTCAGTCACATCAGCCCGGACAATGACCTCATGACCAGATCGACATCCTGATTCTCCAGTTCCTGAATGATGTGCAAGTATGTCTTTTGCGTCGTGGTCATACTCGCGTGACCAAGACGGCGCGCGACACTCGCGATCGATACCCCGGCGAACAGCAGCAACGATGCATGCGTATGCCGAAGACCGTGAATGGTAATCACGGGAACGCCCGCCTCGGCGCATCGACGTGCGAGGCAATGGTTCGCCGTTGAGTTGAACACGCGCTTGGTCGCGAATATCGGCTCATTGCGGGGAATGTCCTTCACCAATTCGGAGAACTGAATGATGAGCTGCCAATCCATCTGTATCTTCCGCACCGAAGAGCGATTCTTGGTCGGGGTGAAACCTCCTTGTTCCTTATAATTCCAAGTCTTGTCGATCGATAGCGTTTGCCGGGGAAAATCGAAGTCATCGGGCGTCACTGCCATGGCCTCGGAAAATCGGATTCCTGTCTTGGCAATCAGCAGTATGGCCCAATCCCAGCTCAGCAAGGGTCCCAACCGCAGCGACGTCAACAACTTATGCAACTCAAACTGGTTGAGATACTTGGGTTTCTTCCGTCGCGGAGTCTTGCCCTTGATGATGGCCTTACGCGTCGGATCACGATCGATAAGACCCTCATCCACGGCATCGAGGATCGCTCCCTTGAGTTGGTGGTGAAAATCCATGGTTGTTTGTCGTTCGTGGTGGGCCGCATAATCATTGAGCAGTTTCTGGTACATGACCCGGCTGATCTCGCCGACTTTCAGATCCGGGGCCAGTCGCTCAATCCACGATTGCGTCAACCGGTATTTACTCATCGTAACGGCCCTAATTGCTCCTTCCTTGTACACCGATATCCATTGCTTGTAATAGAGGCAGAAGAGCTCCTCTTTTGTCGCGTCAGCAAGCATGATTACTCCTTTCATATGTTCAATTGCTTACGCTGATGAAGGGTGATGAGGTTTTCTAGAGCATCGAAATATTTCGATATTGCCTTTTGCTCATCCAACGATGGGGAAAAAACCAATATCGTTTTAAGAGTAGGATATTTTAGATTCCACGTGTCAGAAGTCAGACCCTGAGAGTTTCTTTGGAATAACTGAATCATTTTGTACCGTTTGAAGTCGTATGCAAAAAAACTAGAGTCAACACCGGCCTTCGGTACGATAACAGTATAGGCTGGGCTAAGAATGCCTGCATAAGGAGAGCGTCCACTAGCACCTTGCCACATCCGCATCGAGTTGTAAGCTATATCTCCGATTTCAACTTTTTTATAGTTGGATTTATCCTTACTCGAATTGTCTTTCCTATCTAATTCACTCGCCTTAATAACACCAGAATTAATTGTGACGGAGATTAGTTCTCCATCCCCGCTTCTATCGATACGTTCAGAGAATAAATCACCCAGCTTCCGCTGTTCCCAAGCGTCAGCAAAACCGGGAAAACGGACCTCCGGACGGTCCTCCCCGGATTTCGGGAACATTTTCTGAAGCAGCCCGCGCTTGAGCTCCCGGAGATGCGAAAGCTTACGCTGATGAAGGGTGATGAGGTCTTCGAGACTCTTAAAGAATTCCCCAATTTTCTGTTGTTCAGCTTTAACTGGAAATTGGAATTTTAAAGTAGAAAAATCGGAGTAACTGATGCTACGTCCATCACGAATGCCGTATGTTACGGTTCCCAGGCGTTGGATAAATGTGGGGCTACGAAGGATCTCCGCCCAGAAATCAGCTGCTTGACTCTCCTCATGCTTTATTTTTATTACGGTATATGCCGGTGAAGTAATGCCCGTCAACCGAGAGTACGCCAATCCACCTTGGAATGATCTCAGGTGAATCACAAATTGTCCAGAAGAAACCAGCTTATAAGATTTCAAACTAGCTTGGTCATATTTGATATCAATTCCTATTTCATCCCGAAATACCATTCCCTCAGTTTGAGAGGCGGATAGAACTGGAAACTTGGGATACCCCTTTTTCGACACAGGTTCAAATATTTCTCTAGCCTTCCGCTGTTCCCAAGCGTGCGAGAAAAAGGGCGCGGTAACGTCCCTCAAACCCGCTTGATCGATTGAAACAGACCGCTGAATGCCCAGAATCATGTGCCGCCAACCTACTGCGCCCTATACCTACGTGCGATTCACGAACTTTCTCACCAACTGGCCAGCACCTGCATCGCGTCAAGGCCGTTTTGCCTATGCGACCGGTCCAACCTATCCCAGTAGGGTGAGTCTTCCCGAAGTAATCGAGAGAGCGTTCTCAAGCGTTTTCTATCTGTCTTGCTGTGAAGTCGACTCCGCTCGGCGTCCGGATCCTTCATCAATGAGGCGAGCATGGCCGCATCATACAAATGCCTCTCACCGAACCCGGCATGGTCCACCGTGAATGCGGCGCTCTTGAGCATCAACGCCCCAAGAAGATCAGGAATCCTAATCGTTGCGTGCAACTCACCATCCGCAATCTCCACGTTCATACTGCGCTCACGAGCCTGGGCGCCGGCAGGCATGGATAGCAGAGGTTTCCCGGCCAGAATGGCTAGCTTGGACAGCAATCTGGGAAGATGGTCGGCCACCAACAAATCCACCTGTCCTCCATCCGGCCCGATCATCCGCGTGGTATATCCGGTCAAGGTGCCTGCCTGCGCCACGAAGCCTCGACCGGAGAGCACCCTTTGCACGCTGTCGATTCCCCTGCTATCGGACATGAGATCGACCAACAGATCAACGTCGGTGGTGGGCCTCGCCTCCAGCCCGCCGATCATGGCATGTAACTGAACCATGAGCCCGCCGGTGAGCATCCATGACTGAGTCGCCTCGGCTTCCGCTACCGCAAAAACGGTGTCCCATGGATGACCACGACTGGATATGTGGACAGTAGTCATCACGTTCCCTGCTTTCAGTGCTCCTGCTCACTCACCGGCTTTCATCCTTGAAAGCAGCGAGTAGGCGCCCCAACGTCTCCACGCCCGCTCTGCGTTCACGGGGATCGTCGGATTCGGCGAGGTCAGCCGCGCAAACACCTAGCGGCATTGCTGGCGAACCATCATTGCCATCGTGTGCGGGCAATGCTACGGCAGTGCGGAGACGAACACCCGTGGGTTCGCCGCCAAGTCGTAGTCGGCAGTCATGAATCATTTGTTTGGCCGTGGGTACGTCGGCATACCCTTCGACGATAGTTCCGGGAGTGAGATGAAAGAGGTCGGCGAGCCGCCCGGTAGCCCCTGAGATGCGAATGCTTTCGCGCACTTTGTCCATCAAGGAATCTCGGCACCAGTATTCCCGCGTTTGCGCGCGCCGTCGTGTCAGCCGTACCAGGTCCGCCGCCTCCGTTTCGCGCAGATATCTCTTCAGCCGATATCGCCGCTGGGCATCGAGCCACGGCACAGGCTCACCTGAAATCAGATACAATGCCGTGAAAGCCATCTGCGGCGAGTAGGGGCGCCCTCCCCTGCCCGCCACCAACGCGTATCGGCGTACCGAGTCGGCGACAATAAGGTAACGACCCGCTTCCCTATGAAGCGAATCAAGGTCGCCGGCACGACGGAGATCGGTAATGCGCCGAACACTGACTCCGAGCGCCTTCGCCGCCTCCTGCTGAGTAAGCAACGTGCGGTTCGTGTGGATTGCCATGAATCCAGTATATACAGAATCATTCCTTAAAACGAATGGTTCTGTATATTATCGGTATGCCATTCTCGCCGACCCCAAGCATCAGACCGGCTTATTCGTCACATCTCTACGCCGAGGATGCGCAGCTGCTCCTTGACTTTGGCCTCCAACTCGGCGATATCGGCGTCATCCTGGGCCAGCTGCCTGTTCACCTCACCGAGGTCGATCGGCGCCTCCTCCTCGAACGTGTCAACATACCGCGGAATGTTCAGATTGAATTCGTTATCGACGATCTCCTGCAGCGGCGCGACATGAGCGTATTTATCGACATCCTTGCGATTGCGATATGTCTCGATGATCCTGTCGGTATTCTCCTTGGACAGCCGGTTCTGGTTCTTGTCCTTGACGAACTCCTTGCTGGCATCGATGAACAGCACGTCCTTGGTGTCGCGATTCTTTTTGAACACCAGGATGCATGTGGGGATGCTCGTGCCATAGAAGAGATTAGCGGGGAGACCGATGACCGCGTCGAGATAGTTGCCTTGGGAACTCGAGGCACCCGATTTGATAAGAGCCTTGCGGATCTTGGCTTCGGCGGCACCACGGAACAACACGCCATGGGGCAACACAATGGCCATGGTGCCGTTGGCGTTGAGATGGTACAAGCTATGCAGCACGAAGGCGTAGTCGGCCTTTGATGCGGGAGCGAGCGCACCGAACGGGTTGAATCGTTGATCCTTGAGTTTGTTCTCGTTGTTATCCCAATGAGCGGAATACGGAGGATTGACGACGACGGCATCGAAAGTGCGCGGATGGTCGATCCCCTCTTTATCCGGACCATCGGGCCAATCGGTTTCCAGAGTATTCGCGTTCGACAGCGTCATGTTATTGAACGAGACACCATGCATCATGAGATTCATTCGCGCAAGATTGTAGGTGGTCGTGTTGAGTTCCTGGCCAAAGAACTTCACGATTCCGGGGCGTTCACCACCGGGGAGTTCGTCCTGCACGGTCAGCAGCAGAGATCCCGAACCGCAGGCCGGGTCGTACACGCTGAACGTGCCGTCATCCGCCGAGACCCCATTGGTCACTAGTCGCGCCAAGACCTGTGACACCTCATGCGGTGTGTAGAATTCGCCACCCTTCTTGCCCGCGTTCGCCGCAAACATACCGATCAAATACTCATAGATGCCACCCAGCACATCCCGCCCGTGCTCATCCCTGAACTCGACCCCATCAATGAGCTTCACGATACGGTTCAACGACTTGGCGCGATCGTTGGTATTGGCACCCAGTCGGGAATCACCGAGATTAACGTCGCTGAAGACGCCTCGAAAATCCCTGGCGGCTTCCTTGTTGAGGGAAGCATACTTCTCGAAATCGTCGAAGATCGCCTGATAGTCACTGGGTACGATGCGATTGCCGTCAATCTTGCCAATCAAGGATGCCCAAGTATCCTGCGGCTCGATCGCATAGCCCAAGTACGCCGAGATGTCCTCCAGATAGTCGGACAGATCCTCACCGACGGCTTGCTCGGCATACGCCTCATCAATGGTCTGGCCGTCACGAATATCGAGAACGTCGTTCTTCTCGAGATATTCCATCTGGTGCTCCGACAGATAGCGGTAGAACATGAAGGCGAGAATATAGTTCTTGTACTCTGAGGCATCCATATTGCCCCGAAGTTCGTTCGCCATAGCCCAAAGCTTGGACGTGATGTCTTCCAGAGTGGTACTCATGATTATGTCTGTTCTCCTTAGACGAACATCTGCTGAAGCAGGGCTTTTTTCTGCTGCTGAAGGTGGGAAAGCTTACGCTGATGAAGGGTGATGAGGTCTTCGAGCTGTTGGAAGAACTCACTAAGCATCCGTTGCTCAGTAGCGCCGGGAAAACAAATTAGCCCCGTTAACGCACCTGATTTTGATACTTTCATATCATTTTTTGCGCCTTTATTGACAAGTGGCCGCAAGTAATTATTTAACCTTGCGTCGTCATCGAAGTAAACTTCAACAAATGGTGTATAAGTATTATCTTTAGGTTTGTACACCGCATATAACGTAGAAACTATGCCAGCCTTGCCTTTGTTGGTTTTTATTATCCCAAATGGGTTCTTCTTCAATGGAGATTTTGTATAGATCACGTCCCCTGTTTGTACAACTCCGTAATCCTTTGTGCTTGCACCGGCATAAGAACGCCCCTGGAATTGAATTTGATTAACGACGCCAGCATCTCCTGAGACAGAGAGAACCTCATCTTTCCCGTAAGAAAGAGCGCTATTTTTATCTTTTGATGGCACCAAATAGTCTCTCAGCTTCCGCTGTTCCCAAGCGTCAGCAAAACCGGGAAAACGGACCTCCGGACGGTCCTCCCCGGATTTCGGGAACATTTTCTGAAGCAGCCCGCGCTTGAGCTCCCGGAGATGCGAAAGCTTACGCTGATGAAGGGTGATGAGGTCATCAAGTTGCTTGAAAAAGGTGCCCAGCAGCTGTCGTTCTCGTAACTGAACTGGATAATAAACTCTGGTCTCGGCAAGAATAGACCTGCTAATCGAAAGTACTTTTGTACCCTGCATTAGAGGTAGTAATGAACCATGGAACGCTGGCGAATTGAGATAGTATGCAAGATAGCCAAGCCCCATTGTCACTTTTGGCCGACAAGCGAGAATATGTAAACCCGCCACCACAGGAGTACCAGAAATCCCCTCAACCTCAGTTACTTTCCCGACCGTTTGGTCTTCAGCGGCATCAGCAAAAAGCACGTCACCATCATTCAATAACTCTTCTGAGAAATCAGAAGATTGTGAACGAGATATGAACGGTATTGTAGCATCGCGACAATCCGTTATGGCCCCATATCTAATAAGGACATCTCCGTAATGGATACTCCTCACATCACCTGAAAAATTGTTCAACATCGCTCTAGAAAGAGAGTTATTACGTACTGGATTGAATAGATCATTAAACTTCCGCTGTTCCCAAGCGCCAGTGAATCCCGGGAAACGCAGCTTTGGAACGCGCGACGTATCGTCAGTCATCTCGTCCTTCTCTCACCACAAACAACATATGCCGTACCTTCATTCCGAAATCGCCCCATGGACGGTCAAATCATCGGCCAAATCGTATATCGCCTCACGCAGACCACTGCGATACTTAATCTTCGAGAGATGTTGAACCGTATCGTCATGTGCCAGGGTGCGATATTCGCTACTTCCCTGCGCGACCAACCGTCGGATCTGCCCCATATCATCGAGGTCCTGCAACCCGTAAAGGTGGCGTGCGAACAGTTCACGCATTTGCTCACTACTCATGACATCGATGATGCCCCACTTGATTCTGAAATCCTGTAGTTGCCTATCCAACGTCACCGTATTCGCACGGCGAATCACGTTCTCCGCTTCCTCCAAGCTCCTAAGCTTTACCGGATATACAAACCCCGAACCTTCCGGCGGGTAGTGCCCTCCGGCAATGGCGGCGGCGGCATTGCCGATGCGGGTGGCGTACTGGCGATCCTCCAAGCCATTGGCGAATTCTTGAATCTTATCCTGCGTATCGGCGGCATCGTCATGACGGCCTTCGTGGACTTCGTTCAGGAGCTGCTCCACGAGTTCGGTGAGATAGTCGTAGTTGATCTGCACGTCCTTGATATGCGTCATCCGCAAATCAATCTGGGTCGGCAGAACCTTATGCCGACCGGCAATCGCCTTCTTGAGCTCATTAACGAGCGCCACCGTCAACGTTCTCTCCTCGGCGACACTCATACCCAGTGACTTCACCAAAGAGTCGGGATCATCGTAGTCGAATCCGGTCTTCGCACCGTCGATCTCATCGGGAGTGAATTGTTTGAGCTGAGAGACTCCGGCATTGTACTCACGCATCACATCCGCCATGAAATCCTGCTGCTTTTCGGATGAAGGAATGTGCTGGAAGTCCTCCGTGAGGCTTCTCAGTTTATCGACCTTCGTTCTGACCGCCTTGAGGACCTCCTCGAACGACTTGGCAAGTACGCCGGAATCCGTGAGATCCGGGTCCTCCCTCTGCCCCAGTTCCGCCGAGTTCTTGTTGGCGTAAATCGCCAGCGCCTCATTCATCAGCTTCTCGGAATTCGCCGGCCACCGATAATTGACGATATAGCCCCACGGCTTGCTGTCCATATCCTCGATGCGGTTCGTACGCGAATACGCCTGAATCAAGCCGGCGTTCTTCAATGTCCGATCGACGTACAGGGTGTTGAGCTGGGGTGCATCGAAGCCCGTGAGGAGCTGATCGACGACGATGACCAGATCAAGATATCGTTTGTCGTTCGCCGTTCGGTCGAGCCGGGATGTGACGTCCTGCGTATAACCACCGACGTCATCCATGCCGAACGATGTACCGAATTCTCCGTTGTACGTCTGTATGGCTCGGAACAGCATCTTGTTCGAGTTGAGCATGTCATCGCTGTTCGTCGTGTTGTAACTGAAGGTAATGGCGACCTTGAGCACCAATCCCCCATTGCGTCGATGCTCGTCATTGACCCGTTGGAACTCATCGAAATACTTCATCGCCATTGGGGTACTCGCCGCTCCCCCACCGACGTGGGTGGTGAACAAGGCGTTGTACTTGCACTCGTTCGACCTATTGCGCCAATTCGCGAACACGTCCGCGACCACAAGACGAACATGCTCGTCATTGTTGTCATAGAAGCTGGGCGATATCGCATCATCCATGTCTCTTTGATCGAGGTTCGCGATCTTCGCCTGAACCTGCTCCTCGGACCACGACGGATAGCGGTTCCGGTAGAACTGCGGCAGATACTCCTCTTTCATCTTGTCTTCATCGATGGTCGTACGGAAATCGACCTTGAACCCCAACACGTTGTGATCGGCGATGGCTTCGCGAATAGTGTAGGCATGCAGGAGCGAGCCGAAAATATCACCCGTGCGAAGACCTTTGGTCGTGTCGTCGAACATCGGCGTACCCGTATACCCGACCCAAGCCGAACGGGGAAACTTCCGCTGAATAGTTTGGAATGAATCACCACCGGTCGAACGGTGCGCTTCGTCTACGACAAAGACGATATTCTTCTCCGGAGCCTTGAAGGACTTCCGCTTGACGAGAGTGTCGAGTTTCTGCACGGAGGTGACGATGATGCCACCATCCTTAGCCTTGAGTTTGCGCCGCAGATCGTTGGTGTTGTTGGTGTCCTTCACGCCACCGAGCATGTCATCTCCCGCATCGGGGTCATATGCCTGGTACTTGTCCAACGTTTGCTTCGTCAACGCAATCCTGTCGACGAGGAACACGACCTTATCGACATTCGGCAGACGGCTTGCCAGCCAGGCCGTTTTGAAGCTGGTGATGGTCTTGCCCGACCCGGTAGTGTGCCAGATGTATCCGATTTTGTTGGTGGCTATCTCGAAGTCGGTGTATTTGAGTTTGTTCAGCACCGCCTGCGTGGCATACACCTGATAGGGACGCATGACCTTGAGCATCCGCTTGTTGGGTGTGCCGTCCAGAATCATGAAGTTCGTCGCCATCTGATGCGCCATGGGGATCGAAAGCATGGAATCGGCGAACTCACGCCAATCGCGGACGATACCGTTGTTGTCCCTGCGCTGCCAGTGGAACGCGAAGTCCTTGTTGAACTGGTCCGACGTGGTGTTGGCCATGTATTTCACGTTGTTGGGTGAAAGTGCCACCAGGATCTGCAGAGTCGAGAAGATATCGTGATACTGCAGCTCGTCAATGTACTGGTGCATCTGGTTCAACGCCTCATTGACGTCGTGGGTGTCGCGCTTTTCTTCGATCTGGATGATAGGTAGACCGTTGATGAGCAATGTGGTGTCGAACCGACGGTTTTCTTTCCCCGCGATGACGGCGGGGCGCTCAATCTGGTTCACCACCTGGTAGACCGTGTCTCCCGCGCCGATCTGCTTCTGGTCGAAGACGGTGAGGAACACATGCCTGCCATCGTCCAAATCGACTTCAATCTGCGAAACGCCATTCAGACCATAGAGGAACTTGCCGGCCTGATACGGAGTGTTCAGATTCGAGATGGTGTTCTTCACCTGTGCAAACTCGACGTCGCTCAGCGGGTGGTCGAGCACATTCTGATTGTGACGTTCAAGGATGGATTTGAAATTGGCCCATAATTGCTTGGTTGTGCTGATACCACGCTCATACTGCCAGAATTTCTCCGCCGACAGATACCGCGGTGTTCGATGCTCGATATCCTCTGAGCGCTTGGAATCGGGCTCCCGTACCAGTCCCCGATTGCAGAGCCGCTCGATCAGCATCGATTCAAATTCGCTCTCGCTGCCCGACTGCGGATGGCTCTCCATGCCCAGCTCCTCTTTTCCTACCCACCGAGACCATCCACCGCGAAGGCATCCGTCCCATGCTCATCTGCATGCCCAACGGCGGCGCATACCTGTCCGTGTAACTCCCTGTAACGTCACCGTCGATGGCATCACTGGTGCAATATTCTTCTCATCGCCTCGGACATGTCCGCGGACGCGAGATGTACCGCTCGCCGCCGGACCAATGTCGACTCCCGGTCGGGCGCAGCCCGCAGGAGAACGACACTGGCCCGAGATGACCACACCGGCTCAGTCTCTGGTTCTACCGCTCGTCAATCGAAGGCAGATCCTCCGCGCTGGCTGTATAGAAGCGGCCAAGGTCGGCCGAAAACTTGGCCAGACTGGGCTCGGAGGTATAGAGCATATGGCCTGCCGGATAGTACGTGAAGGCGATATTGCCGCGCAGCGCCTTGGGCAGACCGAGGTGATCGATGTCATATTCGGTCTGGAAGAACGGCGTGCACAGATCGAAGAGGCCGTTGCCGATAAGGACTTTGAGTGTCGGTTGTGCCGTGATGGCCGCCGCGAGATCCGGAGTGACGTTCGGGAACGGGATGGTGGCTCCCCACGCGGTCTTCGCATGCTCCGGCAGCTTGTGATTCCATACCCAGCCCTTGCCCGGTTCGCTGGAATCCCAGTCGAAGTCGGCGAATCCCCTGCGCTCCGGCCTGCCCTGCCATCCGAGTTCGTCACGCAGATACGCGTTGACCAAGCTGGAGTATGCCGGGTCGAGGTAGGAGTCGTCGACCACGAAGGTCTCGTCGTCGCTCATCCGGTCCAGGTCATAGCCGGCGACCCTGCCGTCGTACCTGCCAACGATCTGGTCGCGGGCGCGTAACAGCTCCTTGCGGAACCGCATGTCGAGCACGCGCAGATCCGAGTCGGCGACGTAGCGTTCGCTCAATCCGGTGAGCTCCGCGTAGTGCTTGGCGACGAGGGCTTTAGTCTCGTCGCTGAGACGGTCACCCTGTGCGAGCGCCGGACGCAGTTGCTCATTGGCGAAAGTTCGGGCTTTCTCGAGGAAGGCGGCGGTGTCGACGCCGTCACCGGCCTGGCCATGGTATTTCGCCACGGAGGCGAAGGTCGGGAAATAGCCGATGTAGAACTGGTCGGACGTGTCGAGGGTGTGCGCGTAATCGAGGATGTCCGAGATCAGCACGATGCCGTTCAGCGCCGCACCATCCTGCTGGAGCCGATACGCGAGCGCCGCGCCACGGGTGGTGCCATAGGATTCACCGAGCAGGTACTTCGGCGAATTCCAGCGGTGGTACTTGCTCAGGAACGCACGGATGAACGCACTGAAGCCCTTCACGTCGCCGTCGACCGACCACAACTCGGCTTTAGCCTTATCGAGCACCTGGGAGAAGCCTGCACCGGCTGCGTCGATGAACACCAGGTCGGAGCTGGGCAGCAGCGTGTGCACGTTGTCGACGAAGCCATAGGGAGCGGCCGGCACCGGTGCCGCGTCGGGCACATCGATGCGCTTGGGCGCGATGGACCCAAGCAACAGGAACGTGCTGGACGACCCCGGGCCACCGTTGAAGACGAATGTCACCGGGCGGGTGGAGTCGCTCTTGCCCTCGGCATCGACCGCCGTGAACGCGGCGTAGAAGATGCTGGCCGCCGGCTTCACCTTCGCGGTGTCGATGGTGATCGTGCCCACGGTAGCGTCGTAGCGCCAGAGCCTGCACGCCAGCTCGATCGAATGATGCGTGGTGCTCTCGGACTCTGACTGCAGCGGGGTTTCCGGGGTTTTCTTGCCAGGTCTGCTACCATCCGTCGCCCCGGCGGCCGTAGCCCCGGATATCACACCATGCGGCACCGCGCCGTTAAGATCGTTGTCAATACGAGCGTCGCTGCCCGCCGCCTGCGCATCCGTCATATTCTCCGCCCTCCGATCCATCATCGCCGCATTGGCGCTGTGTCATGGAATATGATAGGCCGAATATGCTACGTCCCGCGATACGACACGTTGCTTGCACCATGCTATATATCGTGGTCAATGGTATGCGCTGAGGTCGGCGTAGCACTCGCATGGTTATTGTTTACTAGTGCTTACCCAGCAAGCCGGAGATATTCTTCGAGACCTGGGCGATCCCCGTCGCCACGTCGTCTCCCAGTTCCTTGACTCCTTTGCCGATGCTCTGCCCCGTATCCCGCAGTCGCGCGGCATCGTCAGCGAACTGCACGGCCCCATTCACGATTCCGTGGGTCGTTTTCTCACCAAATCTGGCCGCGCCCTGTCCCAGTTGTACAGCGCCGTGGCCCAACTGTCTGGCGCCCTGCCCCACTTGATTCGCACCATCGACGATGAGCTTGCCCGCTGCCTCAGTCCATTTCGGCGCCATCTCGATTTTAGCGTGCTCGGCCTCAATGCCAATCGATATGGCGAAATGGACCATGCGCTCATTCACATCGTTCAAAACCTGAAGGGTGTGGCTCACACTGAAAGGATGCAGGACTTTCTGCCCGCGAACGGTCTGGGCAGAGCGCTGCACACTGTCGTTGAGCTGGAGTAATTTGGTCTCGATATCGTGCAGGCGCATGCGTCGCGCCACAATGACGCCGCGTCGATGAGACTCGAGGGTTTCGGGACGTTCAGCCATTACGCGATCCAGTTCGAGTACATAGAGCTTGTCCTGCAGTTGCACGGCATTGCCGAGGATGGACGTCCATTCGTCGAGGTCGTTACTCAATTGAACACTCAACCGCTCCGCATCAACGGCGTCGCCGGTCTCCGTGAGTTTTTTGGCAAGACCCTCGATTTTCAGCAGTGCATAGCCCTGCGCCCGCACCAAATCCTGAGCGCAACCGGCCACCTTGGACCAAGTGGTTTCCGTTACCATGCCCACGTTGTCACGAATCGTCATCGTTTCGTCGATCATATGCGCTACGCCGACAAGATTGGCGATTGACTGATCCTTCTGATCCTGTAATAGATCATCGATTTTGCTGTCAATCACGGCAAGGTAGTCGGTGATCTCTTGAATCGCCTGCTCAAGCGCCATCTGCGTCATGACACTCGCGACCCCGGTCAGCATCTGCGGATTGGCTAAGGACGAAGCTTTGGACAGATCCTCGAATTTCAGGATGTGACGAATCTTGCCTCCTCCGCGTAGAACACCGGTGCCGGTGCCACCGTATTGCGCCATCTTTGCGGCGGACTCCTCTGTCAGTTTCACCCAGCGGCCGCTCTGTGCCGCGGAATTTCCCAGTACTTGGAATCCCTTACTTCCGGCCAGCAACGCCTGCTTCTTGACATCACGCGCCTGCGCACGCAGTCCCGCAGCGGACAACCATGCGTCGATGGAAGCACCATCCCCGAGGACCAGCATGCCCTGGTCATCTGTGAACACCCGTATGTCGCCAGTTCCGCCATCAGCGGGAACCATGCTCTGCACATCCATGCAAACCCCCTCCAGATTGGTATCAGTTGATTGCGGCAGCGAATACGCTGTTGAACAGTTTCTTGGAACGCTGCTGCAGCAACCTGGTCTTTCTACGATCCGGCTGCGTTTCCTTGGAAATAAGAGCGACGCCCCTTCGTATTTTTGCCAACTCTTGATGCCATTGAGCAACCGGAGCGTCATCCGGGAATTCGGCTGATTTCGTTTCAATTGCTTCCTCAACAGCATCACATTGGTATCCTATTTTCTTCAGCGGATTGTTGTCCTTGGACTGAGAAATCATCTTGAACAATTCAACGAATTTGTCTGAAAAACGCTGGTCTTTCAACCAGCTTACCGTTTTCTCAATCATCTCCGGAGTAATGTACGATGCCAGCATGGTAACAATGCCAATGGCCGCCGCGGCTTTGCCACCAGTCTTCACCTTACTGCCCGACTTACCCATCGTCGCCTTATTCGGCATATGATCCCCCTTGGATTAGTGCGTTCGGTTCTCAACCATTGTAAAGGACGCGGATACGCGACACGATACTAGCGAGCCGCGCGTAATGTACTTGTATTATCCTGCCTGTTTCACTTGTGCTCATGTGTCTGACGGCCCTCGCGTCATGGCCGAGACGGTGTGCGGACGATACGAATCACATGCCTATCTCGTGTGGCTCCCCATCTGCTGCAAATTTCTGTTCTCTACATCACAAGACCCGTTGATGCCTGTAGTCGTATCTGCTATTGTTTACCGCTGATCAAAATATTTTTTGGCTTTTCGCTGTTTGGTGTGGGTGGCTGGTCGGGTGGAGGTGGCTGGCGGGTAGTTTGGGGGTATGGATACCACGTTGTTGTTCACCGCCGCCTTGCAGTTGCCTGATCCTGGAGGGTTTCGGGTGTGGAGTTGCGTGACGGGGGAGGGCGGCGGACGCGAATTGCACATCACGATCGGATTCGAGCCCGGCTCGCGTTTTTCTTGCCGCATGCGCAGTGCGGGCGGGAGGCGTGCCCGATGC
>NZ_JGZE01000018.1 GCF_000741285.1 Bifidobacterium mongoliense DSM 21395
GAAGCGGCCGCGCACGAAGGGTCGGCGCCTGCCGCCGATGCCGTCACCGGTGATTCGCCGGCCGCGCAACCGGCGCCGCAACCCTCGGCTGCCGACGCATCCTCCGACGGTTCCACCCAGGACGCCGCGGCCACGCCGGAAGCGTCAGCACCGGGTGATGGCGCGGGGGCGGCACGGCATGAAACGGATGCGACGGAGGATGACGCGCGGTAGAGCGCAATCCAACGGCACGAGTATGCTGAAATTCGGAAAACCGGAAGTACGCGCATAAGGCGCGTGCAGCGGTATGGAGACGAGGTAACACGATCATGGTCGCACGATGAAACAGGGTAGGCTCGCCGTCATCGAAGTGTGATCGCGCATGTACGCGCGGTCAGCAGAAATTTAGGAGAAACTGAGTGGCAAAACAGCGCGTATATGAACTCGCCAAGACCTTTGGCGTCGATAGTAAGACCGTCCTTGAGAAGCTCAAGGATATGGGGGAGTTTGTGAAATCCGCTTCCTCGACGGTCGAAGCACCTGTCGTACGCAAATTGAAGAATGCGTTCTCGCAGAACGCGAAGGGCGCCGCGGGCGTCGATGTCAAGCCGGGTGCTCCGGCCGGCCATCCCAAGCCTCGGACCTCGGCCACGCCTTCCACGGCGCGTGCCGCCCGTGGTGCGCAGCAGGGCGACCATCGCCATAATGCACCCAAGCCCCACGGTGCCGCCGAGCATGAGGCGTCCACACCGCGTCCGGCATCGTCCGGCACCAGCGCGATGCCTGGACAGCACAATCGACATCGTCAGGAGACATCCCGTCCCGGTCAGGGTTCCCACGCGGTTCCCGGTCGGCATGGTTCGACCATGCCTGGCCAGCACGGCGGTCCTCATGCGAAGAACGGCACGCCCCGTCCCGGCGGTCAGTCGGCTCGCGGCCAGCAGGGCGGAGCCACTCCGGCTTCCGGCCATCAGCACGCCGCACCCGGGCCTCGTCCGGGCAATAATCCCTTCAACCGCAAGCAGGGCATGCACACCCCGACTCCCGGCGACATTCCGCGTCCGCATCCCATGGCGCGTCCCACCGTCAACAACAACCGCAGGGGCGGCCGGCCCGGTCAGAACCACGGCGGTTTCCGTGGACGCCCGGGGCAGGGCAATCAGGGCGCACGCCCGGGTCAGTGGGGTCACAATCGTCCCGGACAGGGCTCGGGACAGGGCGGAGCCGGCGGCAATCGTTTCGGTTCCGGCTTCCAAGGCGGGGCTCCCGCCGGTGGTGGCAGCGGTCCGTCACGCCGCGGCCGTGGTGGCACCGCAGGTGCCTTCGGTCGTCAGGGAGGCAAGTCCTCAAGGGCGCGTAAGAACCGTCTGGCGAAACGTCATGATTTCGAGGAGATTAAAGCACCGGTCATCGGTGGAGTGCGCATCCCCGCGGGCAATGGCAGGACCATTCGTCTGCGTCAGGGCGCCACGCTTTCCGATCTCGCGGAGAAGATCAACGTCAATCCTGCGGCCTTGGTGACCGTGCTCTTCCACTTGGGTGAGATGGCCACGGCCACGCAATCCCTCGATGAGGCGACCTTCCAGATTCTGGGCGAGGAGATCGGCTGGAACATCAAGATCGTCTCCGCCGAGGAGGAGGACAAGGAACTGCTCCACCAGTTCGACATTGATCTGGATCAGGAGAAGCAGCAGAACAGCGAGAGCCTTAAGCCCCGTCCGCCGGTGGTCACCGTCATGGGCCATGTCGATCACGGCAAGACCCGACTGCTCGACACGATCCGCAAGACCCACGTGCTCGAGCGTGAGGCCGGCGGTATCACCCAGCGCATCGGCGCTTATCAGGTCATGGTGAACCTCGAGGATCAGGAACGCAAGATCACGTTCCTCGATACCCCTGGCCACGAGGCCTTCACCGCCATGCGTGCCCGTGGTGCGGAACTCACCGACATCGCGATTCTGGTCGTGGCGGCGGACGACGGCGTGATGCCGCAGACCGTCGAGGCGATCAATCACGCCCAGGCCGCCGATGTACCCATCGTCGTGGCCGTCAACAAGATCGATGTCAAGGGCGCCAACCCCGAAAAGGTGCGCGGCCAGCTCACCGAATTCGGTTTGGTCCCCGAGGAGTACGGCGGCAACACGATGTTCGTCGACATCTCCGCGAAGATCGGCACGAACGTGGACAAACTGCTGGAGGCGGTGCTGCTCACCGCCGACGCCGAGCTCGACTTGCGCGCCAACCCCGACACCGACGCCCGAGGGGCCACCATCGAGGCCAGGCTAGACAAGGGCCGTGGCGCCGTGGCGACCGTACTGGTCCAGTCCGGTACCCTGCACATCGGCGAAGCCATCGTGGCCGGAACGTCCTATGGACGTGTCCGCGCGATGATGGATGAGAACGGCAAGCAGATGGCCGACGCAGGTCCTTCGACACCGGTGCAGGTCCTCGGACTGACTTCGGTGCCGACCGCCGGCGACCTCTTCCTGGTCGCCTCCGACGACCGCACCGCCCGCCAGATCGCCGAGAAGCGCCAGGCGACGGAACGCGCGGCGCAGCTCGCCAAGCGTCGCAAGATCATCTCTCTGGAAGGCTTGAAGGAGCAGTTCGCCAAGTCCGAAGTCGATATGCTCAACATCGTCATCAAGGGCGATTCCTCCGGCTCCGTCGAGGCGCTCGAGGACTCCCTGATGAAGATCGAGGTCTCCGACGAGGTCGGCATCCAGGTCATCCACCGCGGCGTCGGCGCGATCACCCAGAACGACGTGAACCTCGCCACGGTCGACAAGGCCGTGATCATCGGGTTCAACGTTCGTCCGAACCGGCAGGTCGCCGATCTCGCCGATCGCGAGGGCGTGGAGATCAAGTACTACTCGATCATCTACAAGGCCATCGAGGACATCGAGGCCGCGCTCAAGGGCATGCTCAAGCCGGAGTACGAGGAAGTCGCCACTTCGCATTCCGAGATCCGCGAGATCTTCCGTTCCTCCAAGTTCGGCAACATCGCGGGTGTCATGGTCCAGGATGGCGAGGTCAAGCGCGGCACCAAGGCCCGCATCCTGCGCGAGGGCATCGCCACGGTCAACGATCTCGAGATCTCCTCGCTGCGCCGGTTCAAGGACGACGTCCAATCGGTCAAGGAAGGCTACGAGGCCGGCATCAACCTGGGCACGTTCAACGACATCCAGGTCGGCGACATAATCGAGACCTTCGAGATGCACGAGATCGAACGCCAGTAACCCAAGCAGCATCGAAGCGCAGGCACCGGTCGTGCCCGCAGGTATTGCCCGTCCACAGCATTGCGGCGGGCAATACCTGTTCCATGGCCGGTATGTGCGCCATCAGCATGGAAAGGGGTTCCCATGGCCGGAACCAATCCGAGAGCGGCCCGTATCGCCGCCCTTATTCAGCGCGTCATCGCTTCGGCGATCGAACGTCAGTTGCACGACAAACGGCTCTCACGAGTCACCGTCACCGAGGTGAGGGTGACCAACGATCTGCAGATCGCGACCGTGTACTGGACCCAGTTCGGCTCCGAGGGCAAGGAACGCGGTGAGCGCGATCGCGCCCAGCAGGCCCTGCGTCAGGCGAGCGGCAAACTGCGTTCGCTCGTCGGCACGAAGGCCGGGCTCAGGCTCACGCCGCAGCTCAGGTTCGTCTACGACGAGGTGCCGGAGGAAGCGACCGAGATCGAGGATATCCTCGTGGCGGCGCGACACCGCGACGAGGAGCTGGCCAAGGCCAGGGAACACGCGCAGTACGCCGGTGAGGCCGATCCGTATCGTCATGATGAGAAGCCAGTGGTCGACGGGGACGATGCCGATGTTCCCGGTGAACCGGGTGGGTCCGACGCGCGCGCCGGGGAATCGTCAGGTTTGGGTGCGGATGCCGGCTCTTCGGCCGCCGCACCCGCCGCCTCCGCCGCTAACGGCACCGCCGCCACCGCCGACACCGATATCAACGATGCGGACGGTCGATGAGCTCACGAACGAAAGGGCCGGCGGGCACCGGTCCTTCGGGATTGTTGGTCGTCGATAAACCCTTGGGTGTGACCAGTCACGATGTGGTGGCCGCGGTCCGTGCGGTGCTGGGTATCAGGAGGGTCGGCCATGCCGGCACGCTGGACCCCTTGGCCACCGGAGCGCTCATCGTCGGGTTCGGGCACGCCACGCGCCTGCTCAACGCCATCGTCGACCATATGAAGACCTACGAGGCCACGATTCGCCTCGGAGTCGGCACCGTCACCGATGACGCCGAGGGGGCGTTCATCGCCGAACCCGCCCGCGTGGATTGCGCGGCCATCACCGAGCAGATGGTCGCCGATACGATACGGCAGCGGTTCCTCGGCGAGATATCGCAGATCCCCAGCAGTTACTCGGCCATCAAGGTCGACGGTCGCCGCGCCTATGACCTGGCGCGGCAGGGCAGGGCCGTCGAGCTCGAGGCGAGGAGCATCACCATTTCACGCTATGATCTGTTGGCCATGCGCCCGTCCGAGGTGGCGGTCGACGGTGCGCCACGCACCTGCGTCGACCTCGACGTGATCGTCTGCTGTTCGGCCGGCACCTACATCAGGGCGTTGGCCCGTGACATGGGTGAGATATTGGGGACCGGCGGGTATCTCACCCGTCTGCGGCGGACCACGGTCGGTGCGTTCGATGTCACCACCGATTGCGCCGTGCGCCCTGAGGCCCGTGAACACCGGTTCACCGATCGCGAGGGGGTGGAGCACACGCGCAACAAGGCGATACTCGACATGGACGCCCCGACCCTGCTCGCCCATGCCCTGCCGATGGCCGAGGCCGCTCGCCGCACCATGGACACCGTCGCCATCGATGAGGGCCAGGCCCGAGAGTTGCGGTTCGGTCGGCGCATCGACATGGCGATCGACGGCGAATGCGCCGCCATCGTGACCGGATCCGACGAGGTCGTGGCGTTACTGCGGCCCGCGCCGCACGGCCAGGCCAAACCGGCGGTGGTATTCCCCGCCGAGGAGCGGACTGCTAGAGTGGACGCGGCTGACACACGATGATGGGAAGACTATGAATGTCACGACATTGATACCTGACGGAACGGGTCTGGTCGATTGGCCGACCTTGAGCACGGTGAAGAAATCGGTGGTGACCGTCGGTGGATTCGATGGGATGCATCGTGGACATCTCGCCGTGGTGAAACGCACCGTGGCCCTGGCCCAATCCCATCGCGCCTACAGCGTGGTCGTCATGTTCGACCCTCGTCCAGCGCTCGTACACGGATATGCGGCCACCCACCACGGTGAGGATCCGGCCCCGGGCACGCGCGACCCCGACGCCCTGACATCCGTGCACCAGCGGCTGCGCATCATGCACGAGCTCGGCGTGGACCATGTGCTGGTCGTGCACTACACGCTGGCTTTCGCGGCGAAATCCTTCCGGTTCTTCCTGGGACAGCTCGTCGGCAAACTCGGCATGCGCACCCTGGTGCTGGGTTCGGACGCGGCCATGGGCGCCAACCGGACCGGCGACATCGCAGCGATTCGCAACTTGAGCGAGGCCACCGGAGTCTTCGAGTTGAGCGTCGTGGAGGATCTCGGTCCGGGGTATGTCCGTGTGCCCGCCGTGATCACGCCTCGGGTGCCCGACCGCGCCGGCGAGCCGCAGGACCCCACGGCACAGATGACCAAGGCCGAACTCAGGGCATGGAGCAAGGAGCATCAGGGCCGCAAGACCCGAGTGTGGAGCTCTTCGTATGTGCGCTATCTGCTGTCGCAGGGCCGCATTCATGACGCCAACGAGGTGTTGGGCTCCCGTCATGCGATCGAGGGGCTCGTCGTGCACGGCGAGGGACTCGGCAGGACGCTCGGCTTCCCCACGGCGAACCTGGGTGATGACATCGACGGCTACATCCCCGTCGACGGCGTATACGCCGGTTGGCTGGTGGATCTGGGCGAGCGGAACCATGATGCAAGCGGGTCGGAAGCGACGTCCACTCCGACCCAGGCAAACGGTGAGACCGTCGGGTTTTCGTCCGCGACCTCGCCCAGCGACGAGATACGGATGGCGGCACATTCACCGTGGCGGTGGCCGGCGGCGATCTCGATCGGTACGAAGCCCACGTATGACGATGGGAATGGGGCGAATCAGCGCGTCATCGAACCCTATGCCATCACCAAGGATTGGCTCGAATTGTACGGGCACACGGTGCGGGTGGAGTTCTCCGGATTCATCAGCCCGCAGATCGCCTTCCCGGATTCCGAAGCGCTGAAGCGGGCCATGGGGGGGTGGTCCGACAAGACGCTCGCCCTCGTCGCCGGAAACGAAGCCAAGGACGAAGCCAAGGACGAATCAGCGCGATGATCCGGTTCGGCGACGGTTCGTCGACCCTTGCATGCCCAGGGCCTCGAGCGCGTCGCGCAGCGTCGTCACCTCGATCACCTCGAGTCCCGGATGGGAGCGTACGCCGGCACGTCCGCGCGTGACCGGGACGATCGCCCGGGTGAATCCCATGCGTGCGGCTTCGGCCAGACGGTGCGCGAGCTGTGGCACCGGACGCACCTGGCCGGTCAGCGAAATCTCGCCGATGGCGCAGCTAGTGCGGGGGACCGGCGCACTCGATGCGGCGCTCGCCAACGCCGCGACGATGGCCAGATCGCAGGCGGGCTCCTTCGCGACCCCTCCGGCGATGGTGGAGACATAGACGTCGTTGGCCAGCAGGTTCACCCCGCCGTGACGGTAGAGCACGGCCATGAGCATGGCCAGTCGGTTCGTGTCGATGCCGCTGGTCGCACGTCGCGGCGACGGCAGCACGGACGAGGTCACGAGCGCCTGGATCTCGATGGGCAGGCTGCGGTGGCCGTCCAGGGTGAAGGTCACGCAGGTGCCTTCCACGGCGGTGTCGTCGGGGGAGAGGAACAGCCCCGAAGGGTCGTTGACCTCCTGGATGCCCTCCCCGCTCATGTCGAAGCAGCCCACCTCGTCGGTGGGGCCGAACCGGTTCTTCGCGGCATGCAGCAGACGCAGGGAGGTCTGGGCGTCACCGTCGAACTGACAGACCACATCCACGAGATGCTCCAGCGTGCGCGGGCCCGCGATGGAGCCGTCCTTGGTGACATGGCCGACGAGCATGACGGGTATGTTCAGGGTCTTGGCGCTGTCGATGAGCGCGCCCGCCACCTCGCGCACCTGGGTGGAGCCGCCCGGTATGCCGTCGATGTCCTGCGACGTGATCGTCTGGGCCGAATCGACGATGGCCAGCGACGGCCTGCGGTCCTCGATGAGACCCAGCGCCGTCGCGAGGTCCGTCGTCGCGGCCAGGAGCAGATTGGGCTCCATGGCGTTGACGCGGGAGGCGCGCATGCGCACCTGCGCCTGCGATTCCTCGCCGGAGATATAGAGCAAGGGCTGATCGGGAATGCCACGGGCGATATTCCCGGCGGTCTCCAACAGCAGCGTGGACTTGCCGATGCCGGGTTCGCCGGCGACCAGCACCACCGACCCCGCGACGATCCCGCCGCCCAGCACCCGGTCGAACTCCTCGAATCCCGTGGAGACGCGTGAGGCGTCCTCCGTGCCGACCTCGGTGATCGGCCGGGCGTTCGCGGAGACGGATGACATCGCCTTGGTGCGCGACACCCGGCCGGTCGATGACGAGCGCGACGACGATGTCGGACGGGCCTCATGGAATTCCTCGACGGTGCCCCATTGGCCGCATTCAGGGCAGCGTCCATACCATTTGGGGCCACTCCATCCGCATTCGGTGCACACGAAGTGCGTTGTGCTTTTCGCCATGCCCCCGACGCTACCGAGCTTTCCAGACATATCCATGACATGAATCTGCTGCCGCGCGAGCGCGCTGAGGTGGCATGTCGCCCCGTGGTTCAGGCCCTGCGTAGGCACTCGGGGCGTCAATCCGCTGTGCCATAATCGGAGCCATGTCGAAAAGTCAATCCTCGCATCGTGGGGTCACCATCGTCGTCGTCGCGGCGGCCCTCGTCATCGCCCTGGCCTTCGTCTCGGCGTTCATCTGGCCGGGCTGGGCCCTCAACACGGCCACTGAAAAGCAACCGTCGTCGCAGTCAAAGAGCACATCCGAGCCGACCGAGCCGACCATCAAGCCCAAGGATCTGCCGGCCGATGCGTCGGAGCTGCTCAAGGCCATGCCCGACAGCGTGCTCAACTATGCGAGGGTCGAGGCGGTGCCCAGCGCCGATTGGACGGGCGCGTCGCCGCTCGAGGAGTATTCCCTGTCGTATGGGACCGGTGATGACGCCAAGAACGTCTCGCTGGTCGTCGGCCAGTGGTCATCCGCCGACGCGGCGAAGCAGCAATACGACACCTTGACAGGCAATATGAAGGGCACCGAGCTCGGATCCGGCAGTGTGAAGGTCTCAGGCAACACCACCGGCAGCTATCTGGCTAAGACGGATGACGCGGATCCATCCAAGGCCATCGCGGTGTGGCAGAACGACACCGTGGTCTTCCAGGCGAAGGGCGCCAAAGCCGCCGTGGAACGCTTCTATCAGCATTTCCCGCTCTGAGCCGCGAGCGGTGCGCACCTGGGTTGGTGGCACCGCTGATGAGGACACGGTCCACAAAGTCGGCGTGACCGTGTATTATTGGGCAAGTTGCAAACTTTCAAGCAAGGAATGGAGGCTTCAGATGGGTTCTGTCATCAAGAAGCGTCGCAAGAGGATGAGCAAGAAGAAGCATCGCAAAATGCTGCGTAAGACTCGTCACCAGCGCAAGTAGCGTTCTGTCGCCGCGACGCCCCTGAGAGACGCCGGAAGCCTTTCATGGCTCGGGTCTCATACGGTCGCTAGTACCGTGGCGGCGTTCGGCGCATATTGGCATAGCCCGCATCTCGGCCCTCAGGTCAATGCGGGCTTTTGCTGTCAACTGAAACCGGTTTCCAGTGGCGCTCGCGTGCCCGATGTGTCATGATATCGGTATGACTACTATCACGCTGGGTGGAACACCCGTAACAACCGTTGGCACACTCCCCGCAAGCGGATCGACGCTGCCGTCCTTCACGCTCGTCTCTCCGGAACTCAAGGAGGTCGATTCCTCCTCGTTCAAGGGCAAGAACGTTGTGCTCAATATCTTCCCTTCGGTCGACACCGATGTCTGCTCGGCTTCGGTCCGTCGGTTCAACCAGATCGCCGAAGAACTGAAGGATACCGTCGTGGTGTGCGTCTCGAAGGATCTCCCGTTCGCCCAGGGCCGTTTCTGCGGAGCCGAGGGCATTACAAACGTCGTTGTGGGTTCTGCCTTCCGGTCATCCTTCGGTGAAGATTTCGGTGTGACCATGACCAGCGGGGACCTGCAGGGATTGCTGTCCCGCTCCATCGTGGTGGCCGACCGCAACGGGGTCGTGACCTATACACAGCAGGTGCCGGACATCAAGCAGGAGCCCGATTACGACGCCGCGCGCAAGGCCGTGGAGGCTCTGGCCTGACCTCGATCGCCGGTCCGTGTCCGCAGCGACAGGCATGTCTGCCGGTATAGCGCGCGAGATTGCATGATGGGGGCGGTGACCACTGGTCACCGCCCCCATCATATGGTCACCAAGAACCGATATGAATCATGCGGTTCTTGGTGTGATGCCGATCGGACTACTTGTTCGAGTTGGTCATTACGCAGGGTCCGTTCGGGTCGCCCACGATAACCGTGTCGACCATGTTGAGGAACAGGCCATGCTCAACGACGCCGACCGTGGTGATGAGATCCGTGGCCAGGTCCTGCGGGTGTTCGATGCGCTCAAGGTGCAGATCCACGACGAGATCGTTCTCGTCGGTGCGTACGGGCTTGCCGTCGGTATCCATGCGCAGTGTGGGGCGATATCCCTTGGCTTCGAACTTCTTGATCACGTGACCGACGCCGAAGGGGATGACCTCGACGGGCAGCGGGAACGCGCCGATGACGTCGACGACCTTCGATTGGTCGACGATCCATACGATGCGGTTCGAATTGATGGCGACGATCTTCTCCCACAGCAACGCGGCGCCGCCGCCCTTGATTCCGTTGAAGTTCTTGTCGACTTCATCGGCTCCGTCGATGGTCACGTCGATGTGGTCCACCTCGTCGATGTTGACGATGCGGATGCCGTAGCCCTCGGCCTGTTCCTGGGTGCGACGCGACGTGGTGACCCCGGTGAAGTGGAGGCCCTCTTCCTGTACGCGGCGTCCCAGCTCGTCGACGAGGAACCGTACGGTCGAGCCCGTTCCCAGTCCCACGGTCATGTCGTTCTCAACGATTTTGGCGGCTTCGATGCCGGCCGCCTTCTTGAGCGCATCCTGCTGTGCCTTATCCATACTGCTCCTTCATTCGCAACGGTACTTCAGCTTATGCAAAGTCCCTTCCATCGTAGCCGGACCCGGCTATCTGCTTTGGATTTGCGCCATGGTTACGGCAGGACCGTGAACGGTGCGTCGTCGATGCGGATGTCGCCGTTGCCGTCGACTTCGCCATGAATCGTGACCGTGCCCGTGATACGTCGCGGACGGCCGTCATAGGTGGGGCTTGTTGACGGGGGAGGGGAGAAATGGAGCATGCCGGATACCGTGAGCCCCGTGGCTGCACGCTTCCGTCGGGGTGTCGCATTCGATTGGGGCGTGCGGGTGGTCGGGGCGTTCGCCGATGTCGTCGATGCGGATGCGGTGGGCGCTGGGGAATCCGGTGTCGATGCTGAGGATGCAGGCAACGGCTCGGACGACGGCAATGATGCGGAAGGGGGCAATGATGCGGAAGAGGATTCAGGTGCCGGGACGATGTCCGGCACACCTTCGGCTTCGGTGAGCATCCGCTCGAGTCTCGGCGTGGATGCGGACCCATGGGAGCCTGCATCGGCAGCATCGGCAGCATCGGCGACATCGGCGGACGTTGCAGTATTCGAAGCGTCATCACTGGTCGTCGTGCCCCGTCCGAGGTGGTACTGCTCCGGTGAAATGGCTCCATCGAGCAGCATCTGGGCATCCGGGGGAATGTCGACGCCCTTGGCGTAGGCCGAGGCGAGGAGCGAACGCCACCCTTCGAGCGGCAGATACCCATCCTTGACGCCGCTGCGGGCATCGCCCGAATAGGTGTGGGCCAGGTCGTCGACCTTCTCATTGCCGGCGTTGCCCGCATGGCCTTTGACCCAACGGAACTTCACCGATCCCTCGCGGCGCGAGATCTCGGCGTCGATGGCCTTGATGAGGGGCGCGTTCTTCACCGGCTTCTTCTGGGAGTTCTTCCACCCGTTCTTCTTCCACCCATGCACCCAGGTGGTGGAGCAGTTGATGGCGTACTTCGAATCGGTCTCGATGAGCAGGCTCTCCGGACCGGGATGGGCACGAAGCGCTTCGAGCACGGCACAGAGCTCGCCGATCTGGTTGGTCCCGTTGGTCGCACCGCCGGCATCGCAGTCGCCGTCGTGGTCGTGCCCGGGGGTGTGCGCCTTGCCGGTCTCGTGGTCGGCCCAGGCCCAGCCCATGGGCCGTTGGGGTTGCCGAGGGCGCTGCCATCGGTGGAAACGGTTATGGTCATGCCGTCATTGTAAAGGCCGCGGCCGAGAAACAACTCGGTCGCGGCCTTGTTCGGTTGCCGTGCGTATGGCGTGGGTCAGTCGGCGAGCGCCTTGTCGACGACGGTGGACGCTTCGGCGAGCACCTTATCCAGCGCCTCGGGGGAGACGAAGGATTCGGCGTAGACCTTGTAGATGTTCTCGGTGCCGGAGGGGCGTGCTGCGAACCAGTTGTTCTTGGTCGTCACTTTGAGTCCGCCGATCGGCGCGCCGTTGCCCGGCGCCTCGGTGAGCTTGGCGGTGATGTCCTCGCCGGCCAGCGTGGTCGCGGTGACGGCGTCGCCGGAGAGCGAGGCGAACTTGCGCTTCTGTTCCAGGGTCGTGGGGGTGTCGACGCGGCTGTACCAGCTCTCGCCGAAGCGCTCGACCTGCGCCTGATGCAGTTGGGCCGGGTTCTTGCCCGTCACGGCCGTGATCTCGGCGGCGAGCAGGTCGGGGATGAGCCCGTCCTTGTCGGTGGTCCAGATGCGGCCGTTGCGGCGTAGGAAGCTCATGCCGGAGCTTTCCTCGCCGCCGAAGGCCACCTTGCCGGTGAAGAGCGGGTCGACGAACCACTTGAAGCCGACGGGGACCTCGACGAGCGTGGCGCCGATGGAGGCCGCCACACGGTCGATGAGGCTCGAGGAGACGAGGGTCTTGCCGATGCCGCTGGTCTTGGGCCAGCCGGGACGGTGACCGCCGAAGAGGTATTCGACGCATACGGCGATGTAATGGTTCGGGTTCATCACGCCCCAGTTCGGGCACACGATGCCGTGGCGGTCCGCGTCGGGGTCGGTGCCGCCGACGAGGTCGTAGCGGTCCCACGCGCCGGAGTTGAGTTCGTCGACCAGGCCCTTCATGGCGTAGGGGGAGCTCGGATCGATGCGGATCTTGCCGTCGTGGTCGATGGTCATGAAGCGCCAGGTAGGGTCGACGTCGGGACGGATCACGTCGATGTCGAGGTTGTAGCGCTCGTTCATGAGTGACCAGTAGTGCACGGAGGCGCCGCCCAATGGGTCGATGCCGAGGCGCACGCCGGAGGAGCGGATCGCGTCGAAGTCGATGACGTCGCCCAGGTCGGCCACGTAGTGCTCGCGGTAGTCGAAGCGTTCCACCAGATCGGAGGTGGTCGCCTGTTCGTAGGGGATGCGCTTGACGCTGCGGTAGGAGCCGAGCAGCTCGTTGGCGCGTTCCGCGATGGCGTTCGTGACGTCGGCCGGGGCCGGGCCGCCGGTGACCGGATCGTATTTGAATCCGCCGTCGGTGGGGGGATTGTGCGAGGGGGTGACCACGATGCCGTCGGCGAGGCCGTCGCCGGTGAAGCGCTGCGTACCGTCCTGGGCGCGGTTGTGGGTGAGGATCGCCTGGGAGACGACCGGGGTGGGCACGAAGTCGTCACGCGAATCGACCCGTACGCGCACGCCGTTCGCCACGAGCACCTCGATGGCCGTGTGCTGGGCGGGGCCGGAAAGCGCGTGGGTGTCGCGACCGATGTAGAGCGGGCCGGTCACCCCGGCCTTCTTGCGGTATTCCGCGATCGCCTGGGAGATGGCGACGATATGGGCCTCGTTGAACGAGGTCTTCAGGGACGATCCGCGATGCCCGGACGTGCCGAAGATGACGCGTTGTTCGGGGTTCGAAGGGTCGGGGACGGCGTCATAGTATCTGCCGATGACGTCATCGACATTGATCAGGTCTGCCGGTGTTGCGGGTTGTCCCGCGTTTTTTGCTACCATGCCCCCATTCTGCCACGCCGCGGCGAAATCGGGGTGCGCTTGGCTCGTTTTCACCGGGTTTGGGCCACTCGTCACGGGAGGAGGGTCAGCTGACGTTCGTTATTGGGCTGATCACGGAGGTGTCCGTGCCCGCGGGGACGCGCACGCACAGCGCCTGTCTGTCGACGCTGAAGCGGATGTGGCGCGTTTCCCCGAGACTGTCGCCGTCGACCTGGGCGAAGGCCTTGCGTTTGAGGGTGACCTCCGCCGCGACCCCCTGGATCTGGTCGATCACGGAGTTGGTCGACAGCGGGCTCTGCTGCGCCTTGCCGACGATGGTCTGATGAACGACGTCGCCGAACAGGCTCGCCCAGCCGATGATGCCGCCGGTCGTGTCGATGAGTTCGAAATCCAGCAGCCCGTCGTCTGAGATGGCTTCGGGCATGAGCGAGAGCATGGGGATCTGCCCGCAATTACCCGCCAGGAAGGTGCGGAACATGACGTCATGCGAGGTGTGGACGCTGCCGTCCTCGCTGGTCAATATCACCGTGCCGTGGTTCTTGGGCTCGAACAGGTGCCCCATCGCGCTGACGAAATAGGCCAGCCAACTGATGTTCTTCTTGAGCTGCGGGTCGGTGCCGTCGATCATCAACGCGTCGAAGCCGATGCCGGCGATGATGAGGAACGCGTGGGCATAGTCCTCGTCGTCCCGATCCAGAATGGCCAGACGTCCCACGTCCACCATGCGCGATCCGTGGGATGTGGCGACGGCGAGGGCCGCCTCCACATCGTCGACGGGGATGTCCATATTGCGGGCGAAGAGGTTGCCGGTGCCGATGGGGATGATGCCGAGCGGTCGGCCGGTGCCTGATACGGCGCTCGCCACCGTCCGCACGGTGCCGTCGCCGCCCACGGCCACGAGGACGTCGGCGCCATGCCCGAGGGCCTCCTGGGCGCAGGCGCGGCCGTCCTTGTTGAGTTGCGTTTCGATGAACTCGATCTGTGTGAGTCCCCGGCCCTCACAGAATTCCGCGATGCGCTTGCGCAACGCCCCGGCCTGTGGTTTCGAGGGGTTGATGATGAAGGCGTAGTGCACCTGATCGTCGTCGCGTGAGCTCACGATCCTCTGATAATGGCGCTTCCGTGCCGCCCTGACGCCGAGGGCGACGCCGACCACGGTGATGAGGGCGACGGCGACCACGATGAGGACGATGAGCCAGGCGCGAGTCATGTTCACCATTGTGCGCGGAGGGCACCCCATCGGCGCGTCCGGTGGGCGATATCGACGGTTTCTGCACGGAATCATCCGCGGCGGTGCATGCGCCGACGTCATGACTGTATCCTCCCCATGTCTTCGCGGAGGTTGCGACGGGCACGCGAGCCTTGGGCGTGTCTGCTTGCGGCATTACTCTGGGAGCCATGCTTGATATCCAGTTCATCCGTGACCATGCGGATATTGTGAAGGAATCCCAGCGCAAGCGGGGCGAATCCGTCGAACTCGTCGACGAGGTGTTGCGCTCCGATGAGACGCGCCGCCGACTGCTCAAGGACTTCGAGGAAGCCCGCTCCCGGCAGAAGGCCATGGGCAAGAAGGTCGCTTCGGCGTCCGCGGACGATCGGCCCTCGTTGATCGGACAGACCAAGGAACTGGCCTCGAAGGTCGCGCAATACCGTACGTCGGCCGATGACGCGACCGCCGCGTACACGAAGGCGATGTGGCAGCTGTCCAACGTCGTCGAACCCGAGGCGCCCGAGGGCGGCGAGGACGACTACATGGTCGTCAAGAAGGTCGGGAAGATCCGCGACTTCTCCGCTGAGGGCTTCGAGCCCAAGGACCATCTGACGCTGGGCGTCGGCGTGGCCGGCATCGACATGCGCCGCGGCGCCAAGGTCTCCGGCTCCCGCTTCTACTTTCTGCGCGGCATGGTCGCGCGCCTGCAGATCGCCATGCTCACCATGGCCGTGGACCAGGCCGAGGCCGAGGGCTTCACGCTGGCCATCACCCCCACGCTCGTGCGCCCCGAGGTCATGGCGGGCACCGGCTTCCTCAACTCCCACGCCGACGAGATCTACCGCCTGCGCGAACCCGATGACCAGTACCTGGTCGGCACCTCCGAGGTGGCGCTCGCGGGTATGCACGAGAACGAGATCCTGGACCTGAGCAACGGGCCGCTGAAGTACACCGGATGGTCGAGCTGCTACCGGCGCGAGGCCGGCGCCGCGGGCAAGGACACGAGCGGCATCATTCGCGTGCACCAGTTCGACAAGGTCGAGATGTTCGTCTACTGCAAGCAGGAGGATTCCCGCGCCATGCACCAGAAGCTGCTGGGAATGGAGGAGGAGATGCTGGCCAAGGTCGAGGTGCCCTACCGCACGATCGACACCGCCGCCGGCGATCTGGGCGCCTCCGCCGCGCGCAAGTTCGACAACGAGGCGTGGGTCCCCACGCAGGGCCGCTACCGCGAGCTCACCTCCACTTCGAACTGCACCGAGTACCAGGCTCGTCGCCTCAACATCCGTGAGCGCACCGAGGACGGCTCCACACGCGCCGTCGCCACACTCAACGGCACGCTGGCGACCACGCGCTGGCTCGTGGCCATCATGGAGAACCATCAGCAGGCGGACGGCTCCATCGAGATCCCCGAAGCCATGCGCTCCTACATGGGCGGCCGCGAGGTCATCGAGCCCACGGCCTGGGAGGCCTGACCCCGGCCGAATCCGATCCGCACCGGGCGATGCGTGTCACCCGACGTCGACGCCGCTGATATAATCGGTCTTTGTGCATTCACGGGGTCGGCGCATTGCCGTCGTTGCCTGATGAACGCGCTTGGGATAGGTGTCCGAGCGGCCTAAGGAGACGGTCTTGAAAACCGTTGTGGGGCAACCCACCGCGAGTTCGAATCTCGCCCTATCCGCCTGAAGGGCTCCCGGCCATGTGCCGGAAGCCCTTTTGTTATGCCGGTTCCCTGTGCCCATGACGAGGCTTGGATCAGGCGGCAGGTCGTCGGTCTGAAGGGAACGGTTGATGGTCCGCGACGGTCAGCGTTGTTAGGCCATGGCCATGTGAACACGGAGTTTTTTCAACGCCCAGTCGTAATGACTCGATGTCGCCGAGACGCAGTACGACCCGAGGGAGGTCGTGCCCGTCCATGAGAAATACGCCTTCGTGAAGAGTTCCTCGTCGCTGAACCCCTCGATGAGGGCGAGTACGTCGGCATGGCTTTCGGCGAGCATCGCCGAGACGCGCTCGAGCGACATATCCTGATATTCCGCCCAGATGCGCTGATTGAGCGCCGGAGTGGTTCGCCAATGGTATCCGTCCGGAAGAAAGGGGCGTGGACTCCCGGCACGGTTCGCCGAGACCCAATCCACCAGCATCCGTTGCCAGCTATGGAGGTGCGCCAGCACATCGCGCAGATCGCGGTCCCGCCGCCAATGCGGTTCCACGTGTTTGCGGTCACCGGTGAACGAAAACGTCGCCTCCTGCATGGGTGCGCCCATCGATGCCACGAGCTGTTCGAGTTTCCGATATTGCGCGGATGCGGCATCCAGGAGTTCGGCCTTGGTTCGGGGTCTTGCCATGGCCTTCATTATGCCATGCTCCGGGTGTGCGCGTCCATGCCTTTCGGACCGCTTCGAGCGCGCGCGGGCCGGCGTGCCCTTCGGCGTATATTCGTGACCTATGACTGCTCGTGGACGGATGGAAACAATGAAACGCATACGACGGATCGTGGCATGGGTGCTCGCGGTCGTGCTGGGTGTGGCCCTGGTGGTGGGGGCGGCGTTCGTCGTGAGCCCCGTGCCTTCGATCATGCTGTTCCGCAACGCCTTCAAGGAAGGTCACCCCGTCGAGCCGCCCCGGTTCGACGAGGTGCGGCGTACGGTCCAGGTGACCCGCGATCAGGAGTATCCCTCGTCGTACCGGCGCCACACCTTCGATCTGTACCGGCCGAGGCGGATTCCGGCCCATGCCGCGTTGCCCGTCATCGTGTGGGTCCATGGCGGCGGATTCATAGCGGGAGACAAGTCCGGGCTGTCGACCTACGCCACGCTCATGGCGGCGCGGGGGTACGCCGTGATTGCCATGAACTACGATTACGCGCCCACCGGCACCTACCCCACGCCCGTCGTGCAGCTGGGGCAGATGGTGTCGCACGTCGCCTCCATCGCGCAACGTGAGCGTCTTGACCCGGATCGCATCGTCGTCGGCGGTGACTCGGCCGGCGCCCAGATCGCGGCTCAGTTCGCTGCTGTGCAGACGACACCGGGGTACGCCGAGAGCAGCGGCATCGAACGCATCGCGATGCGTGCGCCTCTGGCCGGTGCCTTACTGTTCTGCGGGCCCTACGATTTCACTCGGTTCACGGACGCGAACGCCCCTTGGATACAGCGGTGGTTCATGAACACCGTTGGATGGGGGTATCTCGGTACGAGGGACTGGGCCTCGAGCCCGCAGATGCGGCAGGCATCCGTGGTGCGGCACGTGTCGGACCGGTTCCCCAAGGCGTATGTCGTGGATGGCAATGCCTTCTCGTTCCCCGATCAGGCAGGGCGCTGGTCTCGGCCTTACGCTCCGACGGGGTGGGTGTCACCTCCTCGTTCTTCCCCGGTAATCCCGAACTGCCGCACGAATTCCAATTCGACTTCGCTCACCCAGAATCGGCCCAGGTGTGGAGCGCCACGCAGGCCTTCCTCGCCTCGGTCGCGCCCACGCCGACGCCCGCCACTGCAGGGCAATGAATCCGGTTGGCCGGGGTCCGCGGAACCAGATCGGTCGAGGACCACAGCGAGGACCACAGCGAAAATCGTGACAGGGTGTGGCCCGACGGTAGACTATGCAGCGATGACAGCCGTGCGCCATGGTGCGACGGCCGGGAAGGATGGTGCGCTCGCGATGACGGAGTCGAAGGAGCGGACGGGTGATGGGGCTCGTCCAGGTGAGATATCACACGATGGCGCGTGCGGGGACGGTACGTCGCCGGCCATTACCGATGTGGTCTTCGACATGTGCGGGGTGCTGGTCGATTCGCGGCCGTGGATGGCGCTCGACGGCATGTACCCGCAAGGGGTGATCGACATGATCTTCGATCCGCGCGACGTGTGGGGATTCGCCTATTTCGACACCATGGCCAACTGCGGGTGGAGCCGCGAGCGGGTGCTGCGCGAATACGAGCGGCACCATGGCCCGGCGGTCGCGTGGGCCTACCGCACCTATCTGGAGCGGATACGCCATTCGCTGCCCTCGCTCATGCCCGGCATGGGAACGTTGTTGCGTGAACTCAGGGAACGCGGCATCGGCGTCTGGGGGTTGACGAACTTCACGACCGACAAGGTCGAGGTGGCCCGCGGGCTGTTCCCCGATCTGGCCCTGTTGCAGGATATCGTGATCTCCTCGGAAGAGGGACTGTGCAAGCCCGACCCGATCATCTACCGCCGTGCGATCGCGAGATTCGGCATCGACCCGGCCACGTCGCTGTTCGTCGACGACGATCCCGTGAATGTCACCGGAGCGCGCCACCAGGGATTGCAGGGATTGGTCTTCTCCGATGCCGCGCAGGTCCGGCGTCGCGTCGGCATCGGGCAACTGCGGGCATAAGTGGCGTCGGCGGCGTCTGGGTACGCGCGGATCTGTCGGCCGTCTCGTCGGCCGTTCACGGCGGGGTCCTACAGCGAGAACAGCCCCCAGAAGGCGAGCATGGCCAGCGACAGCACGGTTGTCGCGGCGATGCAGCACGCCACGAACCAGTGGCCGAATCCACGAACGGCGCGGATGCGTCGACGGGTGCCGTCCACGACCACCGTCCTGCCGATCAGCGCCACGGCCAGCCAGGCGAGCATCAGCACGCCGGCTGCCGTGAGGAACTGCAGGATCCGCCACCAGTGTTCGAAGGCCGTCTCCTGCGCATCCAACGTCAGCGCGGCCTGCGCCGTGAGCACCAGGTAGCGGCCGAGCACGCCCATCGAGGCGATGGCGCATACCGCATTGAGCAGCATCGGCGCGATGAGTTCCCGACGGAAGTGGGGGTCGACATGGTCGCTTGCGGTGTCGGGATTGCGGTGTGCGGGGGACTGGGACGCTTGGCGCCTGCCGCGCAGGCCGGCGGCGAGGCCCGTGACGCCCAGCACGATCACACCCAACGCTGCCAGCGCCAGCAGCACGGCCATGAGCACCACGATGGCCAGCAGCATCGTGGGCGAACGGATCAGTCCCGGACTCATGCCCTGCGGCGTCGCAAGACGCTGATCGGGCTGGGCTCCGGCGATCATCGGGGTGTTCCATCCGTCGGCCGTGGTCCCGGCGGCCACGGCGTTGAGCCAATCCTCGAGGTTGCGGGTGTAGCCCTGCGCCAGCGGCAGGCCGGGCAGTGCGGTCGAGGCCCCGGTGCGGATCTGGTGGTTGGCCGCGTAGTAGCGCAGCGTCACATTGCGATTGCCGGTCCGGGAGGTCGCCTTGAGCAGCATGTTCGCGCCCTGCTCGATCGGCATCGACAGATCGCGGGTGCCGAAATTGACCAGCATCGGCATGGTCAGCGACGGCAGGTATCGCTCCGACGGGAAATCGGCGTATTCGAGACCGATGGAGGAGAAGTCCATGCTTATGATCTTGCTGATGTCGCGGCTCATCTCGGGCACCGCACCGACGTGCTCCAGATACGTGGTGGCGGCCATGGCCATCTGGTGACGACCTGGCACGACGGGTGGCGAGGTGAGGATCATGAAGCCGATGTCGGGGTGGTCGTGGGCCATGACGCTGGCGATCCACGTGCCTTCCGATTCCGCGTAGATGCCGGCATGCGCCGGGTCGACTCCCGGCAGGCCCCGCAGCAGGTTCAGCGAGGTCATGTAGTCCCGTGCCATGGCGTGGTAGTCGCGGTGCAGCGGTGTGTAGTTGTCCAGACGTTTGTCGGGCACCAGCGTGACGATGCCGGCCGAAGCCATGGCCTGCGCGATGTCGCCGAACACTTCGGTGGACGAGCCGGTGCCCGCACCCTCGATGAACAGGCATGCGGGGCGGGTCCCCTGCGCCCCGATCGGTTCGCGCAGCAGCGCCGACACGGTGACGGCGTCGGTCAGCCGCACGCGCAGCGTGGAGGTTTTCACCGCGTAGCGGCCCTCATGGTCGGTGTCCACGCCACGGGCCGAGATCGCCGTGTCGGGGGAGGCGACGGTGACGTGCGAGGTGTTGGGACGCACGCTCCACCCGGGCGTCATCGCCAGGCCCAGCAGGCCGAAGAGCACGGCCAGCACTATCGCGGTGCCCAGCACCGCCGGAATTCGTCGTAAGGCATACACGGCTCCCTACTGTAACGCCTCCGCCTCATCGAGTCCGGGGAAGCCGGCCAGCCGCACCGTGTTGCGTATCGTCTCCTCGGTGAGGTTGCGGCCGGCGCCCTGCAGCGACTCGGTGAACGCGGCGTATCGGGAGAACGTCGCGGGGGAGTAGGTGCCGAGTTCGCCGCGCAGGTAGGTTTCGAAGGAGGTGTCGCGGTCGGTGTCCTCGGCGGTGCGCAGCACGCGCATGGCGCGACCGAGTTTCGGGTATCGGGTGCGGAACGCATCGGCCCATGCCAGCTGACGGGCGATGACCCGCTCCTGGTCGGCGATGCGCTCCGGGCTCAGCTTGGGGATATGGGGCTCGATGGAGCGGTGGAACTCCTCGGGGGCCGTCGACGCCATCATCCGGGCGTATTTCTCCGTAACCAGATTGCGGCCCAGGGCATCGGCCGCATCGAGGTCCGCGGCGTAGCTGCGCAGGAGGTCCTGGGGCCAAGTGAGGAACTGACTGATCCGCATCTCGTGGAACATGGGCCAGTTGCCCTGGCAGGCGGCCCTCCCGCCTTCGTTGTCGGTCTCCTGGAACTGCCGCCATTCATGCAGCACGATTCGTTCCGCCAGTGGGTGTTCGTTCATCGTGACCACGGTTCCTTATCGTTGGGCTTTGGACTTCGGGATTCCGGATTCCGGATGGAGGAATGCCGGTTGTGGGCGTTGCGGTGTGGGTGCTTCGGGTCGGTGCGCCGGGTCGGCGACCGTGTGTTCAGAGGCTGTGCAATACCGGATCGGCCGAGGTGATATGCGCCTCGACGTACGGGCGCTGCCATTCGAGGAAGGTCTCGTCGGCGTCGCTCAGACCCTGCCGGTGCAGTTCTGCGACGATATCGCGGCAGATGCCCTCGATCAGATCGTGCACGTCGGCTTGCGCCGGAGCCGACCCCTTCCCACCCTCGCCGAACCCCGCGCCGCCGAAGCAGGTCGCCGAGGAGAGCGCCAGGATGCGTTCGAGACGGGCGCCGACGTCGGACAGGCGCGTGGCCATGCGGCCGCTGAGTCGGCGAAGCGCAGCGAACCGCCATTTGTAGAACGGCATGTACCCGGCGGTGATGGGCGTATTGATGAGGAAGACCAATGAGGCGGCGGCTTCGACGCAGGCATTGACGGCCAGCCATGCGGCGGCCCCGTCGCCACGTTTCAGCATGCGCGGCAGGTTGTACTGACCCGCCTGCGCGATCATGCCCAGACGTTTCGATATCAGACTGAGCCGCACGTCATCGGGCATCGTCTTGAACCCTTGGCGGGTGCTGAGCAGTGCGCCCAGCGGGTCCGCGAAGACCTCGCCGTTGGTCGCGGCGGCCAGTGTCGCCTCGTCGAGCATGAGCCATTCATGCGGTCGGTCGTCCGTCGGTGCCGCGCGGTAGCCGGTGATGCCGGCGAAGAAGTCGCCGATGGCGAAGACCCCCACGCGGCGGGCCGGGCCCTGCGCCCGAGCGGTGGATTCGCGCGGACCGTAGCCCATGAAGGTCTCGGGCAGGGCATCGTAGTCCGCCTGCAGGTCCGCGCCGAACCTCCGGTAATCCTCATCCGTCAGCCACAGGCAGCAGCCGGGACCGAAATCATGATCGTGCGATTGCTCGTCGTCGAAACCGTAGCATTCCGAACCATGGCCGATAAGCCCCGCGGCGACGCGTCCGCGCAGCCGGGGGTGGCGCCGTTCGACCATCGGCTTGGCGCATTGTTCCCAGAACGTCCGTGACAGCGCCATCCCCTTCATCGGCGGGTGCTGCGGTGTATGCAGTGCATGCGGCGGCTGGTGGCCCGGCTCCGGCGTCGCCGTTCCCCGTGACGGTACTCTTGGCGTGGCGGGGTCCGGCGTGGCATGGTCCAGCGCCACCTGGGCGTCGTGCAGATTGGCCGCCGTGGTCCGGTAGTAGTCGGTGTCGGTGCCGTAGCATTCCTCGATGACGGCGAGGGCGTGACGATAGGCGTCGACGGATGACCTGAAGTCGGCCGAGGCGAAACAGACCTGCGCGTACCCGGCCAGCGCCGAGGCGTAGTGCGCGCTGTGCTCGAGATGGCCGGCGCGGTAGATGGCCAACGCCGCTGAAGCGTGTCGTCGGGCCTCGGCGAGTCCGCGCTCGCGGTCGGCCTCGTCCGTATGCCTCGCGACGTGATCGGGTCGCGTCGCATCGGATGCACCTGCGGGGCTCTGAGTCGAATCCCCCGCCTCAGTTGTGGGGTCCGGATGGTGCTCCGTGCCGTTGCCGGGCAGAGTCTCCTGAAGCAGAACGAGGGCGAGATTCGTGTGGGTCGAGGCCGCGTCGAGGTCGGTCGAGATGTCCGTGCTGGCCGTCTCGAGTATCCGCAGCGCTGTTTCGAGCTCATGTCGTGCCAGCGTGGGCCTGCCGGTTTCGCTGTAGAGCATCGACAGGTTGTTGTGCAGCGCGGCGAGTCTGCGGTCGTGGGCCGGCATCGTGGACTTGGCGCTCTCCAGGGCCTGATGGTACAGGTCCTGCGCCTGGTCGTACCTGCCCGCGGCGCGCATGGCCGTCGCCGCGTTGATGAGCGTCGTGGTCCAGGCTTCGCTGCCCGGCAGCTGCAGTCTCAGACCGAGCTCGATGGCCCGTTGGACGATCCACTGGTTCTCGTCGTGCCGACCCTGCGAGCGGTAGAAGCCCATGATCTCATTGAGGACGGTGAGCAGGCCGGCGTCGTTGCCCGCGTTCTCCGCGTCCGCCATCGCCTGTTGCAGGTAGGGTTCCGCCTTCGTGGGGGCCTCATGCGCCTCGTAGATCGCATCCAATCCCGCCAGGAACCGATCCGTGTCGAATGTTGCCGGAACCCCGTCCCCAGCGGGCTGTGAACCGGCCTGTGAACCGTTCTGCGAATTGACATCGGTATCGGCATACATGCCGGCCGCCTCATCGGTTTCGCGTCGTGCTTCGTCGCTCATCACCGCTCCTTGGATGGTGCATGCCCGCTGGCCGCGGGTTCCCATTCAGTCTAGGACCTGGTGGCGCCGCTCATACCTCGACATGCTGCATGCGCGAGAGTGCGTCGGTGTCGTGTTCGTAGCGGTGCGAGTACACGACGAGCAGCAGCACCGCGAGTACGGCGAACGGCACGCCGCCCAGTGCGGGGTAGTGGTAGTTGAGCGATGAGGCTTCGAGCATGCGGGCCCCGATGAAGGAGCCGACGGCGTTGCCGAAGTTGAAGGCGATCTGCACGGCCGCCCCGGCGAGCAGCTCGCCGCCGCCCTGGCCGGATTCGGTCATGAGCAGCTGTTGGGGAGTGGAGATGAAGAACAGTCCGAACGAGATGACGAAGGTCAGCACCAGGGTGCTTGGGCGGGATCCGGGGATGAGGAACACGAGCACCAGGCCGATGCAACTGATGCATTGTCCTAGGCCGGCGGTGGCGGCGTGCCGCCAGTTATCGGTGATCTTGCCGCTGATGAGGCCGCCGACGACCATGGCGAATCCGGCCAGCATCATGAGCCAGGGGATGGCCGGCGAAGACCAACCGCCGACCGAGGAGAGCCAGGGCGATACGTAGCTCCACCAGCAGAAGATGCCCGTATTGCCCATGAACACGGCGCCCAGGATCATCCACGGTCCCGGTTTGCGCAGGAACCGGAATTGGCCGGCCATGCCGGCGTCCTTGACCGGGTGCACGAACGGGATCCATGCCAGGGCGAGCACGATCGTCATCGCCGCCCACAGCGCGAGCGTCCCGAAGGCCAGACGCCAGGAGAGGTGTTCGGCGAGCAGGGTGCCGGCGGGCACCCCCAGCATGTTCGCCAGGGTCTGCCCGGTGATGGTGATGGAGATGTCCCTGGCCTCACGGCCCGGTGCCGCCAGGATCTTGGCGATGAGCACGGCCGTGCCGAAGAAGGCGCCGTGCGGCAGACCCGCGATGAATCGTGCGGCGATGAGCATGGCCGGTCCGGTGGAGAGCGCGCTAAGCGTGTTGCCGATCAACGCCAGGACCATGAACACCACGATGAGACGTTTCGGCGGCTGTTTGCGGCCGAAGACGAGCATCAGGGTCCCGACGCACACACCCAGGGCATAGGCGGAGATGAAGTTGCCGGCGAACGGTATGCTCACCCATGGCCGCGGCCGTCTTGGGCAGGATGCCCATCATCACGAATTCGGCGGCGCCGAGGATGAAGGCCCCCGAGGCCAGTGCCAGCAGACTCTTCTTCATACCCACTCCCTGTGTTCCATGGCGTCGGATGCGTGCGGCGCAGGGCGCCGGTGCCTCGCATTACGGCAATAAAAAGGGGAACCACCATGACTGGCGATTCCCCTATTGTTGGTCGGGCTGGCGAGATTTGAACTCGCGGCCTCCTCGTCCCGAACGAGGCGCGCTACCAAGCTGCGCCACAGCCCGTTTGGCAACGTGGGCAATGATACCCCCGACGCCGGGACATCCGCAAACGCGTGTCGGCGTCGGGGGTTGTTTCGGCGCCAATCCATACCGTCGGGCGGCTTTCGGCGATGGTCGCACGGCCGAGTTGGGGGGTGCGCGACAACCTCTGAGGTGTATTGGCACCTCGGTACACTCGTGCGGTATGACTGACATGACACAGACTGTTGAACACCATGACGAAGAGGGGGCCGAGGAGCCCCGCATGTCCACGGTGGACCGTGCGACCATGCTCCTGAAGCAGGACGCCGCGATTCGCGAACGCATCGATCAGGACACCGCGTTGGATGACGCCATCGACCCGGGCAACGGGGAGTTCGGCCCACTGGCCCACCCCGAGCAGGTGCAGATGCGCGTGGCCAAGCGCGCCCTCATGCTCAAGGAGGGGCTGCAGCCGTATCCGGTGCATCTGGATGTCACGGATCGCATCGAGGACATCCGTGCCCGCTATGACGGCAAGCTCGCCGCCGGCGAGGAGACCGAGGACATGGTCGGCATCGCCGGCCGCGTCCTGTTCCTGCGCAACTCCGGCGGGCTGTGCTTCATCCAGCTGTCCGCAGGCGACGGCACGAAGATCCAGGGCATGGTCTCCAAGCGCGAGATCGGCGCCGATTCCCTCAAGCGGTTCAAGCAGCTGGTCGATCTGGGTGACCATCTTTATCTGCGCGGCCGCGTCATCGCGTCGAGGACCGGCGAGCTCTCGGTGTTCGCCACCGAGTGGGCCATCGCCGCCAAGGCGCTGCAGCCTCTGCCCGCCCTGCACAAGGAACTCAACGACGACACCCGTATCCGCAAGCCGTATGTCGGCATGATCGCGGACGAGCGCGTGCGTTCCATGGTGCGCAACCGCTCCAAGGCGGTCTCCTCACTGCGTCGTACGTTCGACGACCACGATTTCATCGAGGTCGAGACCCCGATGCTGCAGACCATCCACGGCGGTGCGGCGGCCAAGCCCTTCATCACCCACATGAACGCCTTCGACATCGATCTGTACATGCGCATCGCCCCCGAGCTCTTCCTCAAGCGCTGCCTGGTCGGCGGCATCGACCGCGTCTTCGAGATCAACCGCGACTTCCGCAACGAGGGCGTCGACGCCACGCACGCCCCCGAATTCACCATGGTCGAGGCCTATCAGGCCTATGGCACGTACGACACCATCGCGGCACTCGTCAAGGAGCTCATCCAGAAGACCGCCAAGGATGTCTACGGTTCGACGAAGGTCACGCTGCTGGACGGCACCGAATACGATTTCGGCGGCGAATGGAAGCAGATGACCATGTACGGCTCGCTCTCCGAGGCGCTGGGTGAGGAGATCACCCCGCAGACCACGGTCGAGCATCTGGGGGCCATCGCCGACAAACTCGGTGTGGAACGCGACGCGGTCGAGAACCACGGCAAGCTCGTCGAGCACCTGTGGGAGCACTTCTACGAGGACAAGCTCTATGAGCCGACGTTCGTGCGCGACTTCCCCGTCGAGACCAGCCCCCTGGTCAAGGCCCACCGTTCCAAGCCGGGCATGGTGGAGAAATGGGATCTGTACGTGCGCGGCTTCGAGCTGGCCACCGGATACTCGGAGCTCAATGACCCGGTCGTGCAGCGCGAACGGCTCGTCAACCAGGCGCACGACGCCCTGGCGGGCGACGAGGAGGCCATGGACATCGACGAGGACTTCCTCGAGGCGCTCGGCGTGGGCATGCCGCCGGCCGGTGGCATGGGCATGGGGGTGGACCGTCTGCTGATCGCGCTTACGGGCGCGACCATCCGCGAGACGATCACCTTCCCGCTGGTCAAGCCGCTGAACTGAGCGTTGGACCGACGGGCCGGACTTGGGAGAGGCGGGGCATGATGCGACACGGCAGATTATGGGTCGAGGGGTTGAGACCCCGCACGTTGCCGGCATCGGTCGCCCCGGTCGCCGTGGGTGCGGCGGCCGCCTGGCGGCTGTTGACCGACATGGGCAGTCGGGTCGTCGCACCGCCCGCGACGGGGCGATCCGCCGATTCCGCCGATGCCGTTCTGGCGTGGTCCGCGTGGCCCGGCGCCACGTTCCGGTTCTTCGGCGCGATGGTGTTATGCCTTGCGGTGGCGTTGTTCCTGCAGATTGCGGTGAATTTCGCCAATGATTACTCCGATGGCATACGCGGCACGGATGGCGACCGAGGCGGGGACGAAAGCCGATCTGGCAAACCGCAGCGCCTCACCGCATCCGGGCTGGTCGAACCGCAGAGCGTCCTGCTCGCGGCGGGTGTCGCCGCGGCGGTGGCCTGCGTATGCGGGCTGGCCGTGGCTGCGGTGAGCCATCAGTATTGGATCGTGCTCGTCGGCGTGTGCTGCCTGCTGGCCGGATGGTTTTACACCGGCGGCAGCCACCCCTATGGGTATGCGGGTTGGGGCGAGTGGTTCGTGTTTCTGTTCTTCGGCCTGGTCGCCACGCTGGGCACGCAGTTCGTCATCGTGCATACCGTCATGATCGGCCATCCCTCCGGGTTCCCCGACCCGGGGCATGCGTTGGGCGTCGACTGGGCGGGGTTGCTTGCGGCCGCCTGCTCGGGCTGGTACGCGGTGCTGGTGCTTATGGTCAACAATCTGCGCGATGTCGCGGAGGACGAGATGTCGGGCAAACGCACCCTGGCGGTGCGTCTCGGCGCCTCCCGGGCGCGGGCGCTGCTCCAGTTCGGCACGGTGGGGGGAGCGGTGGCGACGCTGGCGCTCGCCGTTACCCTCTGGACTCCGTGGGGCGCCCTGATCTGGCTCCCTCTGGTCCCTGCCTCCGTCTCGACGATGCGAGCCGTGCATGCGGGTGACTTCCCCAGGTCGCTCGGGGCGGCCGGGCGGCAGTTGCTGCTCTTCGCCGTCGTGATGGTGATCAGTGCCGGCTGTGCGGCCATCGCGGCCTTCTAGGTCGGGCGCCGGTCGGCTTCTCCACGGGCGTCATATGGCAAGCCCATCCGTACCGTCCGGCACGGCCGCCGATGGGCTGGCTACTGTCTGCTCGGTCACATAAACTGAGGGCTATGTCATACAAACTAGTATTGCTCCGACACGGTCAGAGCGCATGGAATAAGACCAATCAGTTCACCGGCTGGGTGGATGTCCCGCTGACCGAGAAGGGCGTCGAGGAAGCCAAGCACGGTGGCCAACTGCTCAAGAAGAAGAACGTTCTTCCCGACATCGTGTTCACGTCGCTGCTGCGTCGCGCGATCAACACCGCGAACTACGCCCTTGACGAGGCCGACCGCCTGTGGATTCCGGTCCAGCGCAGCTGGCGCCTCAACGAGCGTCACTACGGCGCGCTGCAGGGCAAGAACAAGTCGGAGATCCGCCAGGAGTACGGCGATGAGAAGTTCATGATCTGGCGTCGTTCATATGCGACCCCGCCGCCCGAGATCGATCCCAACGATCAGTTCTCCCAGAACAACGATCCGCGCTACGCCGGCGATCCGGTGCCGGAGGCCGAGGCCCTGGCCAACGTCGTCGCCCGCGTCATGCCGTATTGGAAGTCGGACATCGTTCCCGAACTGCAGTCCGGCAAGACCGTCATGATCGCCGCCCACGGCAATTCGCTGCGCGCCATCGTGAAGATGCTCGATAACCTGAGCGAAGAGGAGATCTCGAAGGTCAACATCCCGACGGGCATCCCGCTGCTGTACGAGCTTGACGAGAACTTCAAGCCGATCAAGCCCCGCGGCGAGTATCTCGACCCCGCCGCCGCAGCTGCCGGCGCCGCCGCCGTCGCCGCCCAGGGACAGAAGTGATCTGAGGGTCCGGCGTCCGTTCACGGGCGCAGGGCCTGGTGAGGCGAGATGTCCGGCAGGGCATCTCGCCATATGCACTGAATATGACTGAGGGGAACCGTTATCAACGGTTCCCCTCAGTCATATCGGCCGGCGCTCGGTCATCAGTCGATGTCGGTGCCTTCGTCGCGCTGCGGTTCCTTGGAGGGGTCGAAGCCCGAAACGATGTAGACCACACGGCGGGCGGCGGACACGGCGTGGTCGCCGAGACGCTCCATGAACCTGCCGATGAGCACCACGTCGATGAGCTGCTGGTTGGTGCCGCTCCAGTCGTCGCTGAGCGCGAATTCGAACGTCTGGTGGTGCAGTTTGTCGAGTGTGTCGTCGTCGGTGATGATGCTTTCGGCGACCGCGGCGTCGCGGTCCATCAGCATGCTGACCAGACGATCGGCTGTCATGTTCAGGAAATCGCGCATCTTGCCGAACAACGGCTTCGCCCCCGCGGGGACGGGGCATTCGGGATAGGTGCGCCGTGAAGCCTCCGCGATGTGACGGGCCAGGTCGCCCATGCGTTCGAAGGTCGAGGCCAGTCGCATGGAGGCGACGACGACGCGCAGATCGGTGGCCACCGGGTTCTGTTTGGCCAACAGCCTGACGCACTGGTCGATGATGCTCGATTCGAGTGCATCGATTTCGATGTCCCCGTCGATCACCCGTTGCGCCGCGTCGATGTCGCCGTCGATGAGGGAGTCTCCGGCGAGTGTGATCGCCGTGCGCACCAACTGCGCCATATGGTCGAGGTCGTCGGCGACGGCTTTGAGCTCTTCGTTGAAAATAACACGCATGTTGCAGCCTTCCTGATCATCTGTGTAGTCCCAGTGTATGCGCACATGCCCACGCCACGGGCCGCGACATGTGGAATCCCGTGGTGTTCGCACAGAATTCATCCGTGGGTTCACCCGGCGTTCATCTTCAACGCGTGTGGCGCTCCCGAGTGGTCCGTGGCTATGCGAGAATGGAGCCATGTCCGCCTCCGATTCCTCCGTTGTGATCTTCGTGCTCTTCGGTCTTCTGGCCGTCACGTTGGTGGGTGCGGCGATCTACATGCTTTATGACCGAGCCGTCGGGGTGGTGGTACGCCTGTTGCCACGGCTGCATCTGTCCCGAGTGTTCGCGACGCTGCGGCAGCGCATCGGCGGCCGGGTCCCCGATGATGATGAGCAGTCCGATGATCTCGATGATTCCACGGCCGCGTTGATCGCCATGCTTGACGTCGCTTCGGTCGTCGTGGATGCCACGGACGGCGTCGTGCAGGCCAATCCCGATGCCTATGCGCTCGGCGTCGTCGATGATGACGCCATCGTCAACGACACCGTCCGCCAGGCCGTGCGCGACGTGCGTGAGCATGGGGGCAGGCGCAGCTTCGATCTGACGACCGCCACGCCGGAGCGCTTCGTGCCGACGATGCCCGATGCCCCGGGTCATACGCGGCATCAGCGCGACATGCAGGCGGTGAGCCGGCCGAACTGGATCAAGGTGACGGTGGGCCGGCTCAACAGCCGAATCGTCGTGGTGCTGCTCAACGATGTCAGCGAGGAGATGCGCTTCGCCCAGACCCGTGATTCATTCATCGTGAACGTCTCCGAACAGCTGTTGGCACCGTCGGAGCATCTCGAGCATCTCGCCGACAGCCTCGAGGCCGAGGATCTCGATGTCGACCGTGTGCGGGCCCAGGCTCGAGAGGTGCGGCGTTCGAGTCGGTACATGAGCCATATGGTCTCCGATCTGCTGCTGCTGATCAAGGCGCAGGAACCGGTGACCCCGTCCGAGGCGAACCGGCTGCTGGTCGGCGAGCAGTTGCGCGCCGTGGTCGACGGTTTGCAGGACGAGTCACGCCGGTTGGGCGTTGACATCGTCGTGGCGTGCGACCCCGGCCTGTGCCTCAACGGCGATGCCGTGCAGATACGCGCCGCCGTGCGTAAACTCCTGGATAATGCGATGGCGTACTCGCCTCGGGGTGCTTCGGTCAGTGTGACGGCGGGGTTGTCGAAGGACGGCGGCCACGTCATCATCCGCGTGATCGACCGCGGACCGGGCATCGCCAAAGCGGATCAGAGCCGGGTGTTCGAGCGCTTCTACCGCGGCGGCAATCAGAACGATCGTACGCGCGAGGGCATTGGTCTGGGTCTCGCCATCGTCAAACACGTGGCCCTGACGCACCATGGCACCGTCGCCCTATGGAGCGCTCCGGGGCAGGGCAGTACATTCAGCATGACCCTACCGGTCGCGCAAGGGCGGTGACGGCGCGGATGCAGGGGCGCTGACCGTGGGCTAGGCGCCCAGTTTGCGATAGTTGCAGCGGTCGAAGTGCTCCCAGATCAGCAGCGCGATGCCGACGACGATGCCGGCGAGGCATATCTGCAGATAGGGCATCGCATGCAGGCCCACGGCCAGCAGGACGGCACAGACGATGGCCGCCACGACCCAAGCGCCGATGCCCACCAGAAAGACCGTCCGCAAATCGACACGAACCGGCTGTGGTGATGCCCTGCGCGCCTCCGGATTGACGATGGGTGCGAATTTCATATTCATCACACTAGCCGCGGGGGTAACCTTGGGAGGGTCCATATGAGCGCATGGAGAGGAGGGTGCCGGTGTTCGTGATGCATCCGGTCGCCAAACCCTACGCGTGGGGGTCCCATACACGGCTGCAGACCATGTTCTCCACGACGCCCGAGGCGGGGCTCGAGGGTCCGCTCGCCGAGATGTGGTTCAGCGGGCATCAGCAGTGGCCCTCTTCGATCGATATGACGACCGGTGACCGCACGCCGTTGACCAGCCTGATTCAGGGGGACCCCGGGCGTTTGGTCGGGCCTCGCGACTCGGCACGGTTCGGGCCCGTGCTGCCGTATCTGCTGAAAGTCATCTCGGCGCGCATCCCCCTGTCCCTGCAGGTCCATCCGGTCGCATTCGAGGCGAGGGCGGGCTTCAACGCGGAGAACGCCGCCGGCATACCTTCGGATGATCCGAAGCGATCGTTCCGTGATGCGGTCGAGAAATGCGAGATGATCGTCGCCCTCGAGCCGTTCGAGGCCGTGGTCGGTTTCGCCCCCATACCTTCCATGCTGCGCAATCTCAGGCTCGTCGACCACCCGGTGGCCCGAGTGATGGTCGATGCCCTGTCCCGACGGTTCTCCATGCGGGCGAGCGGTCAGGAGGATTTCTCGGAGGCCGAGGCCATGATGCCCATGTCCGCAGCCGTGTGGCCCGAATCGAGTCGTCAGGTGTTCCGCGCGTTTCATGCGGCCGTCACCGCCGCACCTGATTCCGGCCTGATCGATGCGTTGATCGATGCCGGAGGCAGGGCCATGCTGCCGCATTCGCGCCTGTCGTTCGCCTACGCGGTGGCCGCCGCCCGGGACTTTCCCGACGATCCGAGCGTGCTCAGTCTGCTCATGCTCAACCCCGTGTCGCTCGACGAGGGGGAGTCCGTGTTCATCCCCGCCGGCACGCCGCACGCCTACATCCATGGCACGGGCGTCGAGATCATGACGAATTCCGACAATGTGCTGCGCGCCGGCATGACGGTGAAGCACAAGGACATCGGCAATCTGCTGCACACCCTCAATTGCGCGCCGTCGGCGCCGATCGACCCCGTGGCCAAGAACCTCGTCACGCTGATGATGCGCGATACCGTGGTCTACAAGCCGGGCGTCGAGGCGTTCATGCTCGCCTATGGCCATGTCGATGAGCGGCACGGCCAGTGGGCGATGCCGGAGCGCCTGATACGGCGATACGGCAAGCTGATCCGTCAGATCGGTGTGGAGCGTACGATCCCGGCGGAGGCCGGACCCCGGGTGCTGCTGTGCACGGAGGGGCGCATACGGTGTTCAAGCCCTCGCGATGAGCGTGTCTTGCGGTGCGGCGAGGCGGTGTTCATCCCCGCTTGCGAAGGTGCGATATCGGTGAGTGCCGTCGGCGGGGATTCCACCAACAATCGCGTGGCTCAGACCGACATGCGGTCGTTCGCGGGCGGTGAGGGCGTCGAGGGCGGTGTCGAGGTGGACGGGGAACCGTCAAGCGGCTCCTATGTGGTCGCGTCCACCCAGTTGTGATCCGTGCCGCCATCGTTGGGAGGCGGCACGGATTCACCTGGGGCTCAGCGATGCTCGACCACGTAGTCGATGCAATGCGTGAGTGCCTCGACGTCGCCCGGTTCGACCGAGGGGAAGACCCCGACGCGCAGTTGGTTGCGGCCGAGTTTGCGGTATCCGAAGGTATCCCTGATGCCGTTCGCCGCGAGTGCTGCGACGATCTCGTTCGCGTCGATGGCGTCGTCCAGGTCAATCGTCACGACGGCGTGTGAGCGTGCGTCGGGATCGGTGACGAACGGTGCGGCGAAATCGCTGCGTGTCGCCCAGGAATATAGAGTCTCGGCCGATTGCGTGCATCGTGCCGTGGACCACGTCAGACCGCCCTTGTCGTTCAACCAACGCACCTGCCGTTCCAGCATGATGAGCGTGGCGATGGCCGGGGTATTGAGTGTCTGATGTTTGCGCGAATTGTTGATCGCCAGTTGCAGCGACAGGAATCGGGGTATCCACCGGGCGGAGCCCGCCTCGTTCGCCTCCCGCTGGATGATGTCGGCTCGCTCGATGGCGGCGGGGGAGAGCATGGCGATCCAGAGACCACCATCCGATCCCAGTGCCTTCTGAGGCGAGCAGTAGTAGGCGTCCGTCTGCGTGATATCGACGGGCAGGGCCGCGGCGCCGCTGGTGGCGTCGATGATCGTCAAGGCACCTTGTTCCGCGCTGCCGGCGACCCGTCTCACGGGTGCCGCCACGCCGGTCGATGTCTCGTTATGCGCCCAGCAGTAAGCGTCCACGGCATCCATGTACTCGGGGAGGCGATAGGTGCCCGGCCGGGATTCGTAGATCGCCGGGTCGTCGATGAAGGGTGCGGCCGCCATCGTGGTGGCGAAGGACCCGCTGAACGAACCGTAGCTGCCGCAGGCGGCGCGTTGACGCACCAAGCAGCAGGAGACGATGTCCCAGAACGCGCTGGCCCCGCCGTTGCCGAGCACGACCTCGTAGCCATCGGGCAACGAGAAGAGATCGTGCAACCCCTCCTGGATCGAAGCGACCAGATGCTTGATTGGCGGCTGACGGTGAGAGGTGCCCATGAGGTCGGTGCCGGCCTCGAACAGGGTCCGCATCTGGTCGACGCGGATCTTGCTTGGACCGGAGCCGAAACGACCATCGGAGGGCAATATGGAACGGGGGATTGTGACGGAATGCACCATGGTCATCAGGATAGCGCATGCGGTTGAGCCGTTCTGCGGAGTCGTCGTCATGTCGTCGTGATGATGGGCATAAGACACGCCGGAGGCCGGCGTGGAGGTATCTATTGGTGGAATGTGATGAAGGCCACGTATTCCAGTGCAGGGGCGGGGAAATCCTTGCCGGGTGTCGACCTCGTCGATGCGGCGGGTACCGTCGTCCAGTCACCCCGTCTTGTACAGTATCGCAGTGGAGCGTATTTGAGGTTTCCCCGTGAAACCCTCCTCAGGACCGTGGCAAGTCCCCGTCCCGAACCCCGACCAAGGAGCCAAACAGGTATGAAGCATGCGGCGCATAAAGCAATGGCGCGAACGACTAGCCAAGCAATATCGTCTCAGTCACACTTGTCCCTGTTCTCGCTGATTCCCGGTGGTATCGGCTCGCACGGCGCGCATGGATCCCATAGCGTCAAAGCCGCAGCCATGGCGCGTACGACCTCCGGCGATGTCGCCGAAGTCGCCGTCAGTTGGGATCTGGCGAAACAATTCAATGCCGTCGCTCCCGTCACTCGGCGTTCGATTCGCGAATCGGCGCAGGCCGCACAACGCAAGTCCATGGTCCTCACATCATCCTCGCTCGCCGCGCTCGTCGGCGCCGCGGCGACGGCCATGTCGTTCTCCAACCCCATGGCATCCGTGGCAGCCGCGGAACGCGATCCCGCCACAACCACCACCGAGCTCAAGCGCGTGGAGTCCCAGGCCGTGTCACGGTCCGAGGATCGCACCGATCTGAGCGCAAACGGCTCCTCCTCCGTCTCCGCCCAGACCACCAATCAAGGCAGCTGGCAGCTGAGCGGCACGAACACCGACGTCAAGGTCGATGGCATGACCAGGGCCACCGCCAACAATCCCCAGGTGGCCACATGGCTCGACGCCGACCAGGCCGATTTGCCCCGCGGGTTCGATCCCAACCACGCCACGGGTGACTCGGGCAACGCCTATGAATTCAGCCAGTGCACCTGGTGGGTGTACGTCAGGCGCCATCAACTCGGTCTGCCCGCCGGGTCTCATATGGGCAACGGCAACATGTGGGGCAATTCCGCTCGCGCCCTTGGATATTGGGTTGACCACACAGCGCGTCACGTCGGTGACATCATGGTGTTCGCCGCCGGTCAGGACGGCACGGATGCGACCTACGGCCATGTCGCGATCATCGAGAAGATCAACCCCGACGGCTCCGTCGAGACTTCGGAATGCGGCTCGGTCATGAACGGCAAGACCTATTCCCACACGTACAGCGCGGCTTCGGTCGCCCAGCACGACATCATTCATTACTGACGACACCGAGTGGGGCGTCTGAGACGCGATCATGACGTCATCGGCGTGCCGAGCGTCACGGTAATCCAATTACGGTTTCCGATAACCGTCACCTTCGGCGTGTTCCGAGCGATGATAGGGTATGTGGGGCGACCGGCTCGAGGATTATCGGATTCGTGTGCTACGTTGGTGCCCGATGATGAAACTAACGAAGTCCCTTTCGACAGGTATCGCCATATTGGCCTCTGCCACGATGCTCTCCGTGTTTGTTCCGGCCGCTACGGCGGTGGGTCAGGGCAACGGTGCCGTGGCTTCAGCTCGTTCGTTCAGGGTCCAGGCACCCCGGAAGAACCTCCTCCAGGAGTCTGTCTCGACTACGGTCGACGGCAGTTCTCCGTGGACGCTCACATCCTTTAAGACGGATGTTCCCAAGACGCAAAGTCCAGCCGAGAAGACAGCGGACGAAGCTGCCCGTGCCGCTGCTCAACGCCAGGCCGAGCAGGCTGCAGCTGCAGCACAGCAGGCCGCTGCAAGTCGTTCCGAGGAACGTCAGCCGATAACCAATTCCGCACCGGCGGCGACGTCCTATAACCCGCCGGCTCCCAATAGCGCCACCGCCAGTGGCGTGGTAGGTTACGCGAATTCCTTTGTTGGTCATGTTCCTTATGTCTATGGTGGCAATGACACGAAGGGATGGGATTGCTCGGGTTTTGTGAAGTATGTATTCGCCAGTATCGGTATCAATTTACCGCGTACCTCTGGTGCACAGGCTATGGTTGGCAGTTCTGTGAGCGATATTAATGCAGCTCAACCGGGCGACATCATCGCAAATGGCATGCATGCCGGTATCTACATCGGCAATGGCATGGTCGTGAACGCGTTGAATGAGAGCGCAGGTACCGCATTGACCCCCGTTAGTGTCGCTTTCACCGGCGGCTATTCGATTCGGCGAGTGCTGTAGAGATTAGAATTTCGTAGTTTTGAGGCGCACCTTCGGGTGCGCCTTTTGCGTACCCGATTCGGATCGCCCCGGCGTTTTCAGTGGAATCACAGTACAGCGAGTATTCTTGGTGGTATCGAAGCGCACTGGCGCTATTGATGACAAAGACCATAAGGAGGTCATCATGATCAACGATAAGGCCATTCTTGTTGGAGTCGATGGTTCGCACGCCAGTTACAAGGCCACGTGGTGGGCCGCTAATTACGCCAAACATGCGGGGCTGACCCTGCAGATCGTGTGCGCTTACTCGCTGCCGAGCTATGCCGCCGTATCGTTCGACGCCACCTACACGGCCATGGGTGATGACAACGCCGCGCACAGCGACGCACAGGAGATCCTGTCGAAGGCCAAGGCCATCGCCGACGAGCAGGGCGTCGAGGCGTCCACGCTCATCGTCACCGGGGATCCGGCGTCGGTGTTCGTAGAACTGTCGCGCAACTACAATCTCATCGTCATCGGTAACCGTGGCAAGGGCGGACTCGCCGAACGCTTCCTGGGCACCACCAGTTCGTCGCTGCCGGCATATGCCTACTGCCCGATCGTCGTCGTGCCGTATACCAACGACGAGGGCGAGGTCATGCACCTCAACAACCGCATCACGAAGGTCGCCGTCGGGATCGACGAGAGCAAGTGGGGCATCAAGGCCATGGAGATCTCCGCGGCCTTCGCCAACACGTGGGGCGCGGAACTCGATGTGATTCTCGCCCTGCCGAACGTCAAGGGCTTGGGTGATGACTCGGATGTCATGGCCGCTTACATGGAGGACTTCACCACGGTGGTCGGGCCGTTGCAGAAGAGCTATCCGGACCTGACGATCAACAAGACCATCGTGTCGGATACCGCCATCAACGCACTGACCAAGGCGAGCAAGGACCATGACGTCGTGGTCGTCGGTTCGCGTGGGCGCGGAGGGTTCACCGGACTCATCGTCGGTTCGACCAGCCAGGGACTCATCCAACATGCGGTCAGCCCGGTCTATGTGGTGCCGCGCAAGTACGTGGAGGCCGAGGAATCCCGCGCCAAGAAGCTCGAGGACATCAGCGGCGTCAAGCAAGTCGAGGTTCCCACGGCGACCCATGAGCAGACCAGTTCCATCGAGTCGACCATCGACCCGCAGCGTGAGGCAAGCAGCCACCCTGAAACGAGGTAACTCTCGAACGGCGCGGAAATCGGCCGCTGAGCGATAGGGCACTGAGTGATAGAGCACTGAGCGACGAGGCGCCGAGTGATAGAACGAAGGACCGACGGTTGATAACCGCCGGTCCTTCGCTGTTGCATTGCGCGTGGTGCTGCCCGTGATCGCCGCGGTGTCTCGAATCGCCACCGCGGTCCGGCCTCACACCGTCATCGTCTAGTGACGAATGGTCACATCCATGCGCACGGGAGTGTCGCGCTCGTAGGTGTGCTTCACCGTGCAAGCCTTGTCGATGTGCCGCATGATGCGATCCCTGAGCTTCGCCGCGTCCTCGTCGCTGAGCCCGGCGTCGACCGCATCGACGACGACCTGCTCGCTGAAGCTCATGTAGGCATCTTCCTCATCGTCGTACTTGCCATCCACGACGATCTTCGCACCCTTGCCTTCGCCCAGTGCATGCTCGATGGCGAACTGGCTGCTGAGCGCCCCGCAGGCCGCCAGCGAGATCTTCATCAGGTCTCCCGGCGTGAACTGACCACGCCCCTTGCCGAACTTGACGTGGGCCCCGTCCTGGCTGAACCCGTCCCATGAACCATCTTTGTTGCGCTCAACCCATAACCGCTTGGCCATACGTCCTCCTCGTTGTTCAGTGCCGTGCGTCGCACGTGCCGATACTCATCAATCTAGTCCAGTCCGGGCAGGGGAGTGTCGTCCGTTCCAAGGTTTCGGCATGGGTACCGGCCCAGGCATGGGAGCGTGGTTCGTTCTAAGGATGGCGATAGGGCGGGGCGGGGTAGCGTCGCATATGCTCGATACACTGGAGCCCATGGCTTTGACTCCCGAAGAACTGGCACAGATTCGCACACGCATTCCCGAGCGTCCCAGCAGCGATATTCCCATGCCCTACGAGGATTTGGTTCGCACGATCCTCACCGAAGGGCATCTCAAGTCCGATCGCACCGGCACCGGCACCATTTCGCTGTTCGGCCGGCAGATGCGGTTCGACCTGGCGAAGGGCTTTCCGCTCCTGACCACGAAGACCGTGTTCTTCAGAAGCCTCGCCTACGAGCTGCTGTGGTTCCTCAAGGGGTCGAGCAATGTGCGTTGGCTGCAGGAACGTAACGTGCATATCTGGGACAAATGGGCCGACGAGAATGGCGATCTCGGGCCTGTCTATGGCGTGCAGTGGCGCAGTTGGCCCGCGCCGACCGCGCAGGATCCGCATCGCACCATCGATCAGATCGCCAACGTCCTCGATCTCATTCGCAACCACCCCGACTCGCGTCGCATGGTCGTCAGCGCGTGGAATCCCGCGGAGGTCGAGAACATGGCGCTGCCGCCCTGCCACGCCCTCTTCCAGTTCTACGTGAGCGAGGGCAGGCTCTCCTGCCAGCTGTACCAGCGCTCATGCGACATGTTCCTCGGCGTGCCGTTCAACATCGCCTCGTATTCCCTGCTCACCATGATGATGGCCCAGCAGACCGGGTTGGAGCCGGGGGAGTTCGTCTGGACCGGTGGCGACTGCCATATCTACGACAACCACGTCGAACAGATCCTCACCCAGCTGGGACGCGAACCGTACCCGTACCCGCGGCTGGAACTGCGTAAGGCGCCGTCGATATTCGACTACCAATACGAGGATTTCACCGTGGTCGATTACCGCCACCATCCCGCCATCAAAGCCCCCATAGCGGTCTGAACAACCGTCTGAACCCGTCGCTATGCTATTGAGCCAGTCGGATCGTCCAAGGAGAACGTGAAATGGAGCATGACAGTAGTAGCCGCAGTGGCTATCACGAACCCGAGCCCGGATTTGCCGGGCTCGAGGAAACCGAAGAGTGGGGTGACGATATCGTCAAGACCTTCTCGGTGAATCTTATCTGGGCCCAGGCTCGCGACAAAGGCGGTCGCGACGGTGCCATCGGGTTCAAAGGGGGCCTGCCGTGGCGCCTGCCGGAGGATATGCGTCGGTTCAAGGAACTGACCGTGTCGCATCCGGTCATCATGGGGCGGGGCACATGGGAGTCGCTCAGCCCGAAGTATCGTCCGCTGCCCAACCGCGACAACTTCGTCGTGTCCAGCAATGCCGAGTACGTCGCGCCGGGGGCCACGGTAGTGCCCGATATGGATGCGGCGCTCGATCTCGCACGCCAGGAGGCCATACCCGACGATGGCCTGGATCGCAGTGAGATCTGGGTGATCGGGGGAGCGAAGCTGTTCAGGTCGGCGTTGCCGCTGGCCAACCGGATCTACCTCACGCAGATCGATGCCAAGGTCGACGCGGATACGTATATGCCTTCATTGGAGCAGCTGTCGTCATCGAGACGATGGCGGACCGTGGAGTCGACCGATTGGATCAAACCCACATCGCCGTCGACGAGCGTCAGGGGCTATCGTTTCCTGACCCTCGAACGTCGACGCCCATCACACCACGACGCATAAGGAAACGATAAGGCACACCATGACATTGCAGCATCCCTACACCGTGATGACCGTTTGCACCGGCAATATCTGCCGATCGCCGATGGCCGAGATCATCCTGCGCGCACAATTCGAGCGTGCCGGACTCACGGACCGGGTGCGTGTCGAATCCAGTGGCGTGAGCGACGAGGAGGATGGGCACCCCATCGATCCCCGAGCCGTGCGTGTGCTCCGGGCCCGCGGGTATGAGATTCCGGCGCACCACAGCGCCCACCGAATTACGCGTGCCGAAGTCGAGGAGTCGGATCTCTTCCTGCCCATGACGTTCTCGCACATGCGCGCCCTGCTGAGGCTCATTCCGTCCGATCGGCGTGGTGATGTGCATATGTATCGCAGTTTCGACCCCGATCTGCCCCGTCCGGCCGCCGGGCAGGAGGACAAGCTCGATCTCGTCGACCCGTGGTACGGGGGAGCGCACGAGTTCGATGTCGCCATCGATCAGATCGAACAGGGAGCGCCCTACATCGTCGACTGGGTCAAGCGGCAGCTGTAACGGTTTCTTCTGGTGTGGTGTCGCGGCGTCACACCACACTGCCATGGTTCATACGTAGCGGGATGGTGTGGTCGCTCGAAACATGTGGTCGATTACCGATTCTCCGCTACGACGGTGAATCCGACTGGTAGAAGATCGTCGGGTTTCGAGGAGTGACCGACCATGACATCGAAGTCTCCCGGCTCGACGACGCGCTTCTCCTCCGCGTTCACGATGGTGCAATTTGATACGGGGAGGTTAATCGATACCCGAGCTTCCTGACCTATCTCCAACGGAACACGTTGGAATGCCTTGAGTTCCTTGTCGGCCCAACTCACTGAAGTCACGACGTCGCGAACGTATACTTGTACTGTTTCAACGCAGGGGCGTTGACCTGTATTGTGTAGGGTCACGGTGATTCTGAGGATGTCATCCATGTGAACATCCTGAAGCCTGCCGCCGTGTATGTTGTCATTGGCCCTGCCTTCTACGGATAGACAGGGATTCGAGTAATCGACGTGTGTGTACGACAGCCCTTCGCCGAAGCTGAATGCTGGTTCCTGAGTCAAATCGGCGTATCTGGAACCATGTTGTCCGCGTATCTGATTGTAGTAAATCGGCAATTGCCCCGAATGGCGAGCAAATGAAATGGGGAGGCGACCTTGAGGTTCAATTTTTCCCAGTAGCAGTTCGGCCAACGCTCTACCACCCTGCATGCCTGGGTTGCCAGCCCAGATGATGGCAGCGGCTTGGCTTGTGCATTGTGGCAGGACGAGTGGCTTGGAGGCCATGAGTACGACGATCCAAGGGTGGTGGTTATCGTGGCAAGTTTGAGCAATCGCCTCAAGCAGCGCCGTTTGTGCTCCGAAGAGTTCGAGCGTGGCCGTCGATCGACCTTCCCCTACTAGTTCGATCACGTCGCCGACGACGACGATTGTCGTCTCTGCGTTAGCCGCTGCATCTGCTGCCTCATTGATCATGTGGGGGTCGGGCGCGCAGGGCGTTTGAATCGGTGGCCTTGGTTGACCGTCGGGGAATGTGGCGCCCGCAGGATCGGCCTCCAAAGTGAGTATATTTGCACCCTTGGCGTAGGTTAGCGAATAATTGTGAGGTAAAGCCTCCTGGAGACCATCACGAACCGTTACCACGGTTTCGCGTGGCTCTTCCTTGATCCAGCTGACCTGACCGGAGCCCCCTGCCCAGTCTCCCAGTTGGTTTTTGGGGTCATCGGCCAAGGGGCCTATCAAGGCAATGGTGTGTTGGTTCGCAACTGATGCTGCCGCAATTGGTTTCTGCTGGTCGGGTTTCGTATCGTGTGTAACCGAGCTGAAGGACTGAGCAGTTGTGCTCACATTGGATCCTTGAGTGTTCAGTGGCAAAGTGCCGTCATTGCGAAGGAGAACAAGAGACTCGCGAGCCATACGTAAGTTAAGTTCCGTGTGCTCCCTGGTTCCGATGGCAGCGGCGATGCGAGCCTGATCGGGAGTTCGAGGATGTTCAAATAACCCCAGTTCAAATTTCAGACGCAACACATTGCGTACTGGACGGTCCAAGTCGGACTCCGTGATCAAACCCCGATGAATGGCGTTCAGGGCTCCCTCGTAGAAGTTTGGCGTGGTCATGATCATGTCGTTTCCTGCACGAATCGCTGCAGCTGCGGCATGTGTGTAGTCCGGTTGGAGATGTTGTTCCCATATCATTCGCCCGACGTTGTCCCAATCGGTGATCAGAGTGCCCTTGTACCCCCACTCGTTTCTCAATACGTCATTGAGTAACCAGTGATTCAGGGTAATGGGAATGCCGTCGGTGGTTTGATATCCAAGCATAAAGGTTCGGCAGCCAGCACGTGCCACTTTTTCGAATGGGGGAAGGAACCATGAACGCATTTTGCGGTGAGAGACGTCGGCTTCGGAGGCATCTCGTCCGCCTTGGGTCTCAGAGTACGCTGCAAAGTGTTTGGCGGTTGCAGGATGGACGTGGGGTCGTTCAGGCCCGAACCTTGGTATCCCTCAACCATGGCGCATGCGAGCTCACCGATAAGCATGGGGTCCTCTCCGAAGGTCTCTCCGACCCTTCCCCAGCGCAGATCTCTTGCGATGCATAGCACGGGGGAAAAGGTCCAGTGAATTCCTGTTGCGGATGCCTCGATTGCTGTGATGCGTGCCACTTGTCGCACCAGGTCATAATCCAAGATCCCGCCATGGTTAGTTGGGTGGGGAAAATCGTGGCGCCGGGCCAGAAGGAGTAGCCGTGGATACAGTCCTCGCCAACCAGCAGAGGTATGCGTAGTCGTGTCTCTCGAGTCAATGCCGCTGCTTCGATGAGGTTCGTTGGCGATGTGTGAAGAATCGACCCGATGTGCTTATTCCGAATATTTGATGCGAGGTCATGCTGAGCGTCAAGTTGCATGAGTTGTCCGACCTTCTCCTCGACTGTCATTTGTAAGAGGAGGTCCTGGACGCGGTCATCTATATCTGCGTGACGGTTGAGGTAGGTGGGTGTGGGTGATTGGCTTGTGGAATGCATGGTTTTCCTTTGGCGTTGAACGATGGACATCCTCCGCGCACTTGAGGAGGACGGCTCGTGCTGTCAATTATGTTACTGGAGAGTTAGTTTTTAATCAAGTTCGGAACACTGGTGGGACCGTTAGGAACATTGTAAAAGACCCCACTGATTGACTCGACAATACGAGTTGACAACTAACTCATTAGTAAGTATCTTGTGAGGTGACAAAGTAGTTATGGCCCGCCTGTTGGTCGTGTAGTGTTTTTTGCGTTCAGTCTCACGGCATATCTCCACACATGGCTGCTGTTCTCTGTTTTTCAACATCATTCAGTTCAGCACGCTTAGCCGTTAACAAGATATGGTTGGCTCTAGATTTGTATAGTGGTATTCGTTAATGCATGATGTGCCTGCTAAGCCTGGTGTAACGGTGAGGGGTCGAGAAACGATGGATGACGTTGGCAAGGGCCGTGCACAGACCAAGCACAGGCCTGAGACGGTCTTGAAACGACGTGAAATACTCAGGGCCGCTTCTGAAGTGTTCGGAATGAAAGGTTCAGCCAAAGGCACCCTTGAGGAAATCGCCAACAAGGTGGGGATGACAAGGGCGGGGATTCTGCATCATTTTGGTTCTAAGCGTGCTCTGTTGCTCGCGGTCCTTCAATATCGTGACTCAAGCGCGGTAGCGGATTTGGAATATCACCATATGCCAGGTGGTGCTGATCTGTTTCGTCATCTCAAAGCAACTGCGCATCGGAATGAGGAACGTCCGGGTATTGTGTACACTTTTGTGACCCTATCTGCTGAATCAATCACCGAAGGTAATCCCGGTCATGACTACTTTTTACAGCGATACGGCAACCTCAGAGATGAGATTGCCGAAGCTTTGATTGATATGGCGAAGGAGCGTCGAGCTACGATTAACATGGACAAGGTCCTTATGGCCAGTGCGTCCATATTGGCGGTAATGGACGGTTTGCAGTTGCAGTGGCTACTGGATGGCAAGGATATCAATCTACCGAAAGTGACCGAGTATGCGATTGACACCATCGTCGATTCAGTCTTGCCCGGTTCCAAACTCACGGCATAGCGATACAACGAGGGCGCTCTCGCCTCAAGTTGCTCCTGATACAGTGGTAATGCCTTACTAACCGCGGACGCTCTGTATCGGTGCCCCAGGGGGCCGCCCGGTTTTGGTCGGACCTGTGGAGTCACCGTATCGGGTGGCCACCTGAGGGGAGACCCATGCAATTCTTCATCGACCATCTGAGTAAATCCTATGAAGGCAAACCCGTGCTCAAGGATATCGACTTCACGTTCGATGATTCGAAGATCTACGGTCTGCTCGGCCGCAACGGCGCCGGCAAGACCACGTTGTTCAATGCGTTGAACCGTGACATCACCGTCGATGGCGGGGATTTCGGCCTGATTCGGCCCGATGGCAGCAGGGCCGATACTGCCGGAGGATCTCGCTATGTGCTCTCCACACCGCAGGTGCCGGAGTTCCTCACCGCCCGGGAGTTCCTGAAGTTTTTCCTCGAGATCAACGCGAAGCGGGTGCCTGTGCATCGCGAAGTCGACGAGTATTTCGACGATCTGCGGATCGAGCCCGCCGACCGCGATCGGCTGCTTAAGGACTATTCACAGGGCATGAAGAACAAGATGCAGATGATTGTCAACATCATCGCGAACCCCGCCGTACTGCTGCTCGATGAGCCGTTGACCTCCCTGGACGTGGTCGTGGCCGAGGAGATGAAGCAGTTGCTGAGGTCGATGAAGTCGGGCAGGATCACCATCCTCTCGACGCATCTGCTGGACTTGGCCGTGGGTCTGTGCGACGAGATTGTGTTGCTCCATGACGGTCGGCTCCAGGAGGTGCCGAAGTCGAATCTCGACGATGAAGATTTCAAGAACCGGATTATCGCGGCGCTGTCGCACGGCGCATCGCTCGACAGCGATGAGGATGCCGGTCCGGCAGCGGATGCCGCCATCGAGGCCGAGGTTGCTGCCGATGTCGTCGCCGAAGCTTCTGTCGCCGCTGAGACTCCCCGTCCCGCCTCGACCTTCGATCGCGGGGGCGAGCATGCGTGAGACGTTCCTGATCTCCTTCCGCCTGAAAACGGTCTATCGTGTCAACATGATCCTCTTCGGCATCCGACAGATGGTGTCGAAGCTGCCGATCTTCCCCCATGACGTCTTCGGCATCCGCTGGATCAAGACCCTGGCCGTCGTGCTCGCCGGAATCCGCGAGGTGCTGGACATCTTCTTTGGCAAACTCGCCTTCGTCGGGCTGATGTTCGCCGTCATCATCGGCCCCGCTTCGGCGTTGAACATCACCCCTGATACCTCGTTCCTGACAGCCTACCTGTTCCTGACGTTGGCGGGCGCGTGCCTGGACCCCTGGATGTTCTCGTTCTACCGACACGATTACTATGCGTTGGTGCTCATGCGTATGAACGCCAGAGATAGGGCGCTTTCGGGATTCATCTATGCGGTGGGTGGCTCGATTGTCGGCTTGTTGCCTTTTTTGCTGGTGTTCGGGTCGAGGCTCGGCCTGCCGTGGTGGACGGCGCTCATCATGGCGCTGCTGCCCAGCGCTGTGAAATCCCTGGTCACGGCAGGGCAGATGGCATATTACCGGCGCACCGGCGGATTCAACGCGAGTAAGCCGATCGGCGCCCTGACATGGCCGCTGATCATAGGTTTGGCTGTTATTGGCATCGGTCTGACCGTGCTGGGGTGGGCCTTGCCGAGGGGCGTGGCTCTCGTGGTCATGCTGGTGCTGATCGTCGGGGGAGTGGCCGTGGCCCCTGCCATCCTGCGGTTCGCGTACTACCCGGAACTGTGCAAGAGAGGGGCCACGCAGACCGTCGAGGTGCTCGACAGCGTCAGGAAAGGCACCGTGCAGCGTGAGCAGATGGACAAGGCGATTCGGCTTGACGCCACCGATGCCTCATCGTCCCGGGGCAAGACCGGGCTCGCCTATATCAACGCGGTGTTCATCGCACGGCACCGCAAGATCCTGTGGGGTGCCACGTTACGGTATTCGGCCCTATGCGCCTTCGTGGTTATCGTCGCCATTGTTGCGTATCTGGTCAGGCCGGTGCCCATGCCCGATCCGGTGGGCTTCATGCCGACGATGCTGTTCGCCATGTACTTCGTCAACCGCGGTGCGGTGATGACGCAGGCCATGTATGCGAACTGCGACCATAGCTTCCTCACGTACCCGTTCTATAAGCAACCCAAGCCGATACTCGAGCTGTTCGTGCTGCGGCTGGTGGAGATCGTGAAGCTCAATCTGCTGCCCGCGGGCATACTCGGTGCGGGGATGGTGGCGCTCATGGCCATCGAGAACGCGGCGCGTCCCTCCTACGAGTATCCGCTGGCCTTCGCCGCCATGCTGCTTATCGGCGTTTTCTTCTCGGTGCACTACCTGGCGCTGTATTACCTCCTGCAGCCCTACACCTCCGAAGCCGTGGTGAAAAGCTACCCCTATCAGCTGACGACCGGGTTGACATACCTGGCGTGCTATTTCCTTGCGGTCTATTACACCAACCCGTCGCTGTTGGTGTTCGCCGGGGGCAGCCTGGTGTTCTGCGTGCTGTACTCCGTGGTCGCCTGCATGGCCGTGTTCCGCTTCGCCCCACGTACCTTCCGCCTCAAGGCGTGACATAACTCGATATATCTCCTCCAGCGCAACCGGCATGCGGCGCACGGCACGTTCTATCGTGAGTGTGTTTGCGATTATCCCATGTCGAGTTGGTAGGAGTGTGTCATGCGTGCAGTGGTTATGGAATCCGCCGGTGATGTGCGGGTCGAGGATGTGGACAGGCCTCGGATTCAACGGCCGACGGATGCGGTCATCAGACTGTCGGCCGCATGCATCTGCGGTTCCGATCTGTGGGGGTATCGAGGTGCCCAGCCCGTCGGCCATCAGATGATGGGCCATGAATACGTCGGCGTGGTGACCGAGGTCGGTTCGGCGGTGCGCACCGTGGCCGTCGGCGATTTCGTGGTCGGCTCGTTCTGCCTGTCCGACGGCACGTGCGAGATCTGCGAGGAGGGGTACCCTCCCGCTGTGCGAACGGCGGTTTCATGTCCGGCGCCCAGGCCGAGTACGCCCGTGTGCCGCTTGCGGACGGCACATTGGTCAAGACCCCCGGCATGCCCGATGCGTCGTTGATTCCGTCGTTGCTGACCGCATCGGATGTGCTCGGCACCGGTTGGTTCGGTGCCGTCGCGGCGCACGCCGGCCCGGGGAAGACCGTCGCCGTGGTCGGAGACGGCGCCGTCGGCCTGATGGCCGTGCTGGCGGCCAAGCAGCTCGGAGCCTCGCGCATCATCGCCATGTCCCGTCACCCGGACCGCCAGAAGCTTGCGCGTGAATTCGGGGCGACGGATATCGTCGAGGAACGTGGCGATGCGGGTGCGGCGGCGGTCAAGGAGCTGACGAACGGGTATGGGGCGCACGCCGTCGTCGAAGCGGTCGGCCTGCAGGAATCGATGATGCAGGCGATCCACGCAGCCCGCTCCGGGGGATATGTGGGCTTCGTCGGTGTCTCGCATGGCGTCTCCCTTGCGGGCGGCGAGCTGTTCGGCAAAGAGGTGCATCTGTTCGGCGGCCCCGCCCCGGTCCGCCGTTTCCTGCCCGATCTCATACAGCGCATCTGGAGGCGTGAGATCGATCCCGGCAAGGTCTTCGATCTCACGTTGCCGTTGGAGCGGGCCGCCGAGGGGTATCGGGCCATGGATGAGCGCCGGGCGATCAAGGTGCTGCTGCAGCCGTGAGTGTGCGGGTATGTGCTGGGGTCGTTCTTGCCAACCCCGGCACCCGCGGATATAGGACAACCCTCACGCCAGTGTTTCCGATGGGTGAGGGTTGAAAGTGGTGGCTCCGATCGGCATCGATCCGCTGACCTAACGATTTTCAGATGCTAGCGCGGATCACCGCCGAAAGTGGTAGCGCGCGACCTCGTGCGCTTACTCGCGCAACGCCTCGAATGCCCCAAACCACACGCATGTGATTCAGTGGAAAAACCATATTGTGCAACATTGTGCAACAAACTTTCGCGGCATGGAAAAGCCCCGCCGAAGCGAGGCCTTAATCTATTTGAACAGGTCCCAGAAGCTGAACGTTGTCTTCCTGTAGATCTTGTTGTACGCGGCTTTGCGTGGGTTCTTCACCCAGCCCATGCCTTTCCTCCCGTATCCGGGGATGATGGCCTTCTTCGCCTGGCGTTTCCACTTCGACGTGGTGCGAGCCTTCAACGAGCGTTTCAGACTCGGCGTGCGCATACCGAACTTCATGATTCCTCGATTCTCGATGGTTCTGATTATTGGATGATTTCCTTAGCGCTTTCGAGCACTTCCTTGTTCTCCTCGTCGTCGCCGATCATGAGCACGTATCCTGCGTTCTCGCCGATAAAAATGGCATCAGTGACCCAATTCGCATTTACGTCGGTCAAGTAATCAACATATAGGGGACGCCATGGAAGACAAAAACACCCAAACGCCTGATGAGGCTACACAATTCACGCCGGCACAACGAAAAATCATCTACATGGCCACTTTCGCCGTTGGCGTGGTAACCATTGTCGCGGCTCCCGTGGTGGCTGTGGTGAGCGCTCCCGCGTGGATTCCCGCGCTGATCGGCGGGCTTGGCTCCGCTGGTGCCATGGTATCCGCCGCGTTCGGGTGGAAATACCTCGGCCGATGATAAGAGTCTTGACGCCACACAGCCAGCCCCCAAATCCTAATCATTAAATTTGTACGAATTCGTACATATTTACCCTTAAGCCCCGCTACCGGCATCACGCCGAGGGCGGGGCCTTTTCTGCGTTCTGCTCGTGGTGTTAACTCACGCGGTTTCGTATCCTGTTGGATATGAGCAATGAACAGCAGCAGGATCCGACCGTTGTGGCGTTCGTGTGCACACACAACGCATGTCGCAGCCAGATAGCTGAAGCGTGGGCCAACAAGTATGCCTCAGAGGCATCCGTGCTGTCTCAGCGGGAACCCATCCTGATGAGATGGTCGATCCTGGTGCCGTAAGAATCATGAGGTCGAATCACGGCATCGACCTGTCCGGCAAGCATCCCAAACGTTTGGATGAGGTGGGCGGAATCGATGTGCTGGTCACCATGGGGTGTGGCGTGGCCTGCCCATACGTACCAGGTGCGCTGCTTGTCAAGTGGGATATACCTGATCCGATGGGCGGCAGCGATGAAGCATATGATGAGGTCATCGAACTGATTCGGAGCAAAGTCAAGGTCCTGATCATCGAGTTAGGCTGCCGATGTGAGATATTCCGGAGAGCATCTCCACTATGACGATTACGACGACGTGACCACTCGACCAAAAGTGCAGGCCGAACAGCATGGCAACACCGACAAGGAACGCAACCAGCGCACCCGCACACTCCTCGAGAAACGCAAAGACACGATACTCGACGCTTTAGGTTTTCCTGGCCCATGTGCTTCTCTCAGATAATAAGTGAAGTCAGATAGACAACATACAGGATGACCAGTCCCATCCCCTCGATACGTGAGATGCTGTGTTTCTTGGTGTTGTAAACGAAATAACTGAAGATCGCGACGGTCGCGACCATGACGGGAAAGTGTGTGGTGAAGATATCGCGTGCGATGCCAACGCCACCCTGGTTGAAAGTCGCGGAATACCCAAGGACCAGGGTCATGTTGAGTGTGTTTGCTCCCAGAACGTTGCCGACGGCGAGATCGCCACGGCCTTTCCTGGCGGCATTGATGGTCGTCACGAGTTCGGGAAGACTCGTCCCCAAGGCAATGATTGTTGAGGCGATGAGTACCTCGGAGAGCCCGGCCCTTGCGGCTAGGGTCGATGCGCTGGACACGACGGCATCGGAACCAAAAGCCAGCAGTGATGCGAAAACGATGATCACGCATAAGTTCACCGCGATCATGCGTATGCTCTTGCTGCGGCCATCATCGGTGCCCGCACCATCGTCGCTTGAGGAACTGTGGGGCGTCTTGAGTCGCGATGAGCCCTTGAACATCATGAAGAGGTATACAGGCACAACTGCCAGCAGCAGTATTCCGGCCCACTGTGGCAGCAAACCTCCTATGGAGAAGCTCGATATACCGTTGTCAAGCAGGCACAGACCGATCAGCAGAATCATGACAATGGTGAATACACGAAGTTTGGATGCTGTTTCCCGCAGAACTGGTATCGAACCGAACAAAGCACCTGCTCCTAGAACGACGGTGGTATTTGTAATGACCGAACCGGTGGCGTTGCCGACGGCCAGATCCGAGGACCCCTGAGCGACAGCTACGATCGAGGTTGCCAGTTCGGGCAAAGTCGTACCCAGGGAGATGACGGTCGCACCGACGACTATTCTTGGAATGCCCAACTCTGTTGACACGATCACAGCCCCGTCGATCAACTTGTCGGCGCTGAACACGACCAAGGCCAATGCCAGCAGTAGAACAATCACGACGAGGAAACTCGACTGGCTAGATATAAAACTTTCCATCAAAGGAGACCTTCCTTCGGTGCGCGGCACCGTCCTCCGCGCCCTCGGAGAATGATTTCCTTGAAGCTTATGAAAGCCCAACCTCTACAACATGATGAATGCCAATATTCCACCACAGGGATTCGACACCGTCACAAAACACCAGATACAATTCTCTACTTCTTCCATTCGATCTGCGCGAGGTTCAACGACGAGTCGAGGGTTTCCATGGCGTTGAGGCGCTCCGTGATGTCGGCATGACGATAATGTTCCACCATGGCTATGCTGCTATGCCCGACGATCTGCATGATCAACCCAACATCGACACCCATGCTGGACAACAGGGTCACCGTGCTATGCCGAGTCCCATGACCGAACCGGACCTGCGTGTCGTCAATACCTGCCTGATCCATGAGATCACGGAACGCCTGCTCATCGTCGTCGGGTTCTATCGGCCTGCCATCGGTCCGGTGGAATACGAGCCCGTAGGGGTTGGGCTGTGATGATGTGGCTTTGAGATATGTTTGCATGACCTGCGCGAGCATGGGGATGATGGGAACAATCCTCCCAGTCTTGCTTTTCGGTCGCGTGAGACACCAGCGACCCCATAGGAGAGTGATATCATAACCGACCGGCACCCGCCACTGCGGGTTTGTGCAGAACGACGGACGCTTCTTTCTGCACGGGTAAACGCCTTTGATGGGGTCGCCGCAGCCGTGTTCCCGCATGATCTGCTCGAGTTTCCAATTTACGGCATACTGCCCGTAGGGCACATCACCGTCGGAGACACCGAAACTGAGATCCTCGAGACTAGCGCCGAGTATCTCCCCCTGGCGCATCCCGGTGAGCAGACGCCACCACCATATCGCGCCGATTGCGGGACCCATAGCCGCTGCTGTTGATAGCATTGACTGCATCTGCTCCACGGTGAACGCTCCACGCTCGTCGCTCACGCCAATCTCATTGTCCTTCGGGCTTGGTCGTTCGACGGCGACCATCGGGTTCGACGGTATGATCCGGTCGGCGAGCGCATTCTTGAATATCTGGTTGAGCGTCGTGTGCAGTGTGCGGCGCAATGATATGGAGGCAGGGCCGGTCGGCTCGCCTTTTTGATTGTATGATTGCATCTGGTTGAGGATGCGACGGCATATTGTTGGTGTGAAGTCATTAACCGGTTTGTTTGCGTATGGTTTGAGGTGTCGGCGGACGCATGTCATGTAGCCTCGGTAGGTGCTGGGGTCGCAGTTGGCTTTGTTGATGGCGAGCCAATCTTCCGCGTATGGGCCAAGGCGGACGGTTTTGCTGACTGCCATGCCCCACTCATTCTTGTCGCGTAGGGCTTTTCTGATTTTTTCGTCGCATTGTTTGTAGGTTTTCCCGGATACCCAATGTTCGCCGATCTTGGCGCGGTATCTTGTGTATGTTTTTACACTGCCGTTTTTGAGGGTGTGTTTGACCTCGGTCTTGATAGGACGGATTATTCCGGAGCGATTTTCCCTGGCCATGATTGTCTCCATGCGATTGTGCAACATTGTGCAACATCCATAAGACAATTGTACAGCATCCGTGCGGTCTCCGTATGGCGTATATCGTTGATATTCCGCCGTTTCGTGGTGGCTCCGAGCGGTATCGATCCGCTGACCTAACGATTTTCAGTCGTTCGCTCTACCAACTGAGCTACAGAGCCATGAATGAATAAAACCCGGATATGCCGGGTTTCATTATCCAAGCGACCCCGGCCGGACTTGAACCGGTGACCTCCGCCGTGACAGGGCGGCGCTCTAACCAGCTGAGCTACGGGGCCATGGCCGCTCGTTTAAAGCAGCCGAGTAGTTATATTACTCATATGCCGGCTCTGCGCAACCCCTGCGTGTCGCTCGCGTGGCGCGGAGGGCACGAGACGGTAGCGGAGCCAATATGAAGAGGCCCACGGGCCTTGAAGGATCCGTGGGCCTCTTCATATTGGGGAGTTGCAAAGGACTGTCAGCGCTGCGCCATAAGTGCGGCGATTTGCGTCCCGAGATGGTCGGACGACTGGGGCAGACCGGCCGTTTTTGAATCGCTGCTCCATGAGCAATCGCCGGAGGTGCAGGCCGAATTGAGGTCGCTGCTCCACTGGTCGCTGTTGTCGATGGCCATGCCGATGCCCCATGCCACGAAGATGAAGATAATGACGTAGAGCAACGTCTCGAAGGCACCGATGATGATGCCGGCGATGGCCATGCCCTTGTTCTTCTCACGTGTCCGATTGATCTGGACGAGGGCGATGATCGACAGAATCAGTCCCACGGGCGGGAGGAGGAAAGCCAGGATGAAGCCGACGATGCACATCACGTTCCATTGGGCGTTGACGCTCGGTGGGTAATACAGGCCCTGCGGGGGAACCTGGCCGCCGTAGGGTGCGTACTGGCCCTGCGGGTAGGGCTGGCCCTGCGGTTGCGCATACTGCTGCCCTTGCGGGTAGGGTTGGCCGCCCTGTGCGTACTGCCGGCCTTGGGGCTGTGCGTACTGCTGCTGGCTGTCGGCATACGGATGACTCGCGCCGGTCTGCCTGTATGCGGGGGACCCCTGGTTCGCGGGTGTCTGATTGTCCGAGGCGTTGGAGCCGGCGCCAGAGGCGTTCGGATTATTGTCAAAGGGCTGCTGGTCCATGGGATTGCCGTGCTGTTCGTTCATACGGACCAGTCTACGCGAGATTGTTCCGGGCGGTCATGGTTTTACGCCCGGGAATCGCACCGCCAAGGTGTGCGGTCTATGGTTCGGCCTCGCTGTTCGCGATAAGGAAGCGTGGTGTGTGGTCACATCGCTTCGAGGTCACGGGCGGCTCCATATGACAAGTGGCGCACCCCGTCATGGGGTGCGCCACTCATGTGTCGACGCTGCGGACGTCGGTGTGATGGCGGCCGGTCATAGATTGATCACCGATCACCGATCATCGGCCTCAGGCGTCAGGCGTTCTGCTTCCAGTTCGCGACGTCGATGTGGTGGTCGGGGTTGGCCTGCCACGCGTCCCAAGCGGAGCGCACGATGTCTTCCACGCCGTACTTGGCGTGCCAGCCCATCTCCTCGTTGATGCGCTTGGGGGAGCCGATGAGGTGCGGCGGATCGCCGGCGCGACGGGCCATCACGGCCTCGCGGAACGGCAGCCCCGTGACCTTCTTGACCTCGTCGACGATCTGACGCACCGAAGTGCCCTCGCCGGTGCCGACGTTGAAGGCGTCGTACTTGCGCTCGTCACGGTCCAGATAGTGCAGCGCGGCGATATGCGCGTCGGCCAGATCGGAGACGTGGATGTAGTCGCGCACGCAGGTGCCGTCCGGAGTGGGGTAGTCGTCGCCGAAGATGGCCGGCGCCTTGCCCTGCTTGAGGCGGTCGAAGAGCATGGGGATGAGGTTGAGGATGGCGGGATCCTCAAGTTCGACGGGGCCGCAGCCGGCCACGTTGAAGTAGCGCAGCGCGCAGAACCTGATGCCGAAGGGCTCCTCGCAGGCACGGGCCATCCACTCACCGAAGAGCTTGGTCTGGCCGTAGGGGTTGATCGGGACCATGGGCACGACGTCCTCGGGCACCACGTCGACCGGCGGTACGCCGTAGGTGGCGGCGGAGGAGGAGAAGACGAGCTTCTTCGCGTGCGACTTGGTCATGCCGGTGAGCACGTTGAGCATGCCGTTGAGGTTCTGCTGGTAGTACCACAGCGGCTTGGCCACGGACTCGCCGACCTGCTTGCGGGCCGCGAAGTGGATGACCGCATCCACGTCCTCGGCGGTCATGATCTCGCCGAGGCGTTCGCCGGCTCCGGTGGCCGCGATGTCCATGCCATACAGGCGCGAACCTTCGATGCGTGTCGGCTTGCCGTAGCTCAGATCGTCAACGACGACGACGCGCTGTCCGGCCTTGTGGAGAGCGTGAACCACATGGGCGCCGATGTATCCGCACCCACCTGTGACGAGAATTGTCATATCTGGCCTTTCGTTGTTGTGAGCAGATGGAGAACGAACGTTTGTTTGTTATCTTTTGCTCATATTTGTTACCTTTTGAACATTTCTAGTATAACACTCGACAAGGAGGTGGCGGGAACGGGTCGAAGCACAGCGAATATGGCGTTCAGCACATTACGTGCACCCTATTCGAACATGACGGTACCCACGGACCGTCCGGCTTCTCCACCTTCCATCCTCCTGATGTCACTGCGCAATACGCCGGTGCGCAGTATTCGTAACATGGGCGGTGGGTCTCGGAAATCGAACGCGTTTAGTCTTGAGCACTAACGCCAGTCACCGGGCCGGTCGCGGTGGGTGTCGACCGGCCATGCGCATGAGTGGTCATGCGGGGTGGGCCGGACGCCCATGGTTCGTCGAAGAAACGAGGCAGATATGCTGGAGTCCGTTGCACGCGAACTTGCCGATGCGTTGGTGGGCCATCGCGCGTCCATCAACCGTGAGCTGAGCCGTAATGGCGTGAGGTTCGGCATCAGCGCCGATGGCCATTACTAGGACCGGCTCTTCCCCTACGATCCCATACCCCGGATCATCGAATCCGATGAATTCTCCACACTCGAGCGCGGGCTCGCCCAACGCGTCAACGCGCTGAACGCATGTTTGCGCGATCTGTACTCCGACAAGGCCATCGTCAAGGACGGCGTGATACCCGAGGAGTACGTCTACACCTCGAAAGGCTATTTTCCCCAGGTCAATGGCGTGCTGCCGCCCGGAGGGGTGTTCGCGCACAGCGCCGGCGAGGATCTCGTGCAGGGGGAGGACGGGCAGTGGTGGGTGCTCGAGGACAACCTGCGCATTCCCTCGGGCGCCAGTTATCCGCTCTTCGTGCGCGACATCGAACGGCGCATCTCTCCGACCCCGTTCCGCGACGTGCGCATCCGGGACAACCGCGCCTACCCGCGTCTGCTGCGCAAGTCGATGGATTTCGTCTCCACGGAGGGCATCGCCGTGGTGCTCACCCCCGGCCGGCAGAACGCCGCGTTCTTCGAGCATTCCTATCTCGCTGAGAAAACCGGTGCCGCGCTCGCATTCCCCGAGGACCTCGAGGTGGTCGACAACCGCGTCTTCTTCGTCGACTATGCGGGCAAGCGCCATCGTGTGGGCGTAATCTACCGTCGTCTCGCCGACGAGTTCCTCGATCCGTTCGCGTTCAACCCGGATTCGGTGATCGGCATACCCGGTGTGCTGGCGGCGTACCGCAGCGGCAACGTGGCCATCATGAACGCCCCCGGAAACGGGGTTGCCGACGACAAGGCCATGTACTGCTTCGTGCCCGAGATGATCAGGTACTACCTGCACGAGGAGCCGATCCTGCACAACGCGCCGACCTATATGCCCATGTTCGAGAAGGATCGCAAGGTCATACTCGATCGTCTGGGCGAACTGGTGATCAAGGACGTGGCCGAGGCCGGCGGCTACGGGGTGGTCTTCGGTTCGAGTCTCGGCGTCCGCGAGCGCGAGGAGATGGCGCAGCGGATCGTCGACGAGCCGCGTCGTTTCATCGCCCAGGAGGTCATCCCCTTCAAGGACATCGACATCGTGGATCCAGCCACCGGCCAGCGCACGCCGCGTAAGGCCGACCTGCGGGCATTCGTGCTTACGGGGCAGAAGACGCATGTGTGGTATTCGGGCCTCACGCGCTATTCCGCCAGGCAGGGCCAGATGATCGTCAACTCCTCGCAGGGCGGCGGCTTCAAGGACACGTGGGTGCTCGCCCCGCCGCAATCCGAGGAGTATTCGAAACAGCGTGAGCGCGACGCGGTGAATCTGCTCGACGAGAGCTCGCTGAGCACGCCCGCGTTGGTCACGGCGACGAAGGCCGACAACCTGTATTGGCTCGGTCGATACTCGGAGCGCGTCTTCACCACCATCAGCCAGTTCTCGCTGTTCTACGATCTGGTGATGGACACGCAGGTCGAGGCGTTCAAGCCCTTCGCCCGTGCGCTGGACCTGCCTGAGGACTTCCAGGACTTCGACACCTTCATCCATTCCTTCCTCTACGACGATGGGAATCCCGATTCGGTGCGCAGCGCCGTGCACAGCGCGTTCAACAACGCGGTGGTCCTGCGCCCCGAACTGGGTTCCGGGCTGCTGCAATACGTCGAATTGGCGGTGTCGACGATCGACGACGCGGCCCACGGCAACGGCACGTCCGAGAACATCTATCGCCAGCGCGACATCACCGATCATATGCTCTCGCTCTGGGGAGGCGTCGAGGACTCGGCGTTGGACCCCGTGCTCAAGGCGATGCTGTTCATCGGCAAGTACCTCGAGCGCGTCGACCTGTATTCCCGGTTCACCGTGCCGGCCTCGCGCATGACGGCGCCATTGAAAAAACTCGCGATCTATCTCGGCATGCTCGACGGCATGCCCCTGCCCCAAGGCATAGTCGCGGGGATCCAGTGGTTGCTCGGGCAACTGCCGTTGCGCGGGTACGGTGAGGTGACGGAGGAGATCTCCAAGTTCGTCATCGATCCGCAATCCAGGGTGGCTGATCCTGACGTGAGTACCTATAATGCGCTCAATGCGATGAACATGGATGCCGAGCACTAGTCCTTTCGGCCTGCAGCCCCTGGTGGGCCGCATGGACGTGCATTCACCGGGAATGTGGGCTACCCTTCGGAGGGTGTGATGTGCGTGTGCATGCGCACGGATGGTGGTGGCCCGGATACGGCCGGTGTGCGCCGCGATATCGGCTGTCATGGTGATGGAGATTGGGGGTTGGGTGCCGATGAAGAAACTCGTGTTCGACTATGCGATGACCTTGCGGTTCAGCGCCCCGGTTTCGGACCATCGCTTTCAGCTGCGGTGCGTACCCGCGACGGGTCCACGCCAGCAAGTCAATGACGTGAACCTCAAGGTGACCCCTCAAACCGAATTCGAGACCCAGCACGACGCCTTCGATTCCATCGTGATCACCGGATTCATCCCGCAGCCCCACACCAGTTTCGAGTATTCGGTGACCGGCATCGTGTTCGTCGACAATGCGAACATCAAACCGGAGATGAGCAAACCCCTGTATCGTTTCGATTCGGCGCTCACCCGGCCGGGGCCGACGGTCGAGACGATGATACGGCGCTGCGCCGGCACGATCGCCGCGGCCGGCCGGCCCCTCAGCGTGATGGAACGTGCCGAGGTGGCGATGCACGAGGTGTACGCGGCGTTCATGTACACGCCGGCCTCCACCACGATTCGGACCACGGCCGAGCAGGCGTTGCGGCAGGGCCGCGGGGTCTGCCAGGACTACGCGCACGTGATGCTTGCGGTCTGCCGGCATCTGGGTCTGCCGAGCCGGTACATCGCCGGCCTGCTCGGCGGTGAGGGCGCCACCCACGCCTGGGTCGAGATCTACGATCAGGGGCGGTGGATCGGGTTCGATCCGACGCACGACCGGCTGGTGAACGACGACTACATCACCATCGCGCACGGGCGCGATTACCGCGATTGCATGCTCGACATCGGCATCTTCTCGGGTGCGAACGTCACCCAGCAGCAATGGGTGAACGCTTCGGTGCACGAGTATCGGTCGTAGGGCCGCCGGTACGGGTACACCCATCTCGCTAGCATGGGGCGCGTCAAGCACGGGAGCTCAGGTTACTGAGCTGAGAGGGATAGTCCCGACCGTAGAACGTGATCCGGTTAGTACCGGCGAACGAAGTTTTTGATGGCCCGATAACGGCTCCCCGCTTGCCATGAGTGAAAGCGAGAAGCATATGAACACAGCAAACATCACCACATCCGTCCGCAGCGGCGCGCATCCGTCGCTGCGCTGGCGCGTTGCCGACATCACGGTCACCGTGGTCATCGCCGTCGCATCCGGCGTCGTCTTCTGGGCCGTGGATCTCATCTACCAGCCCGTAGCCTCGGTGTTCCAGGTCGTTCCGGGATTGAGTTCGCTGCTGGACGGGCTGTATTACTTCGCGGGGCCCCTCGCCATCCTCATCGTGCGTAAACCTGGTGCGGCGCTGTTTGCCGAGCTCATCGCCGCGTTCGTCGAGGCCATGATGGGCGGCCAGTGGGGCGGCATGGGGACCCTCATCCCGGGTCTCGTGCAGGGCCTGGGCGCCGAACTCGCCTTCCTGTTCTTCGCCTACCGGGTGTGGAACATCGGGACCGCGATGCTGTCGGGTGCGCTCGCCGGGCTCGGCGGTGTGCTCATCTCGTGGCCGCTCTTCCACGCGGGCGCCGCGGCGAGCTACATGGTCGTCACCTTCATCTGCAGCATCATCTCCGGCATGATCCTCTCCGGTGCGCTCATGTGGTATCTGTGCCGGGCGATAGCGGCCACCGGCGCCATCGAACGCTTCGGCGCCGGTCGCGCGATGCGCGGTCAGAACGCCTGAAAGGAACCATCATGCTCAGAGTCAGACTCGAATACGCACATCCGTGGACGAACCACGCCGGCATGTACCTGGCGCGGGAACGTGGGTACTACGCAGATTACGGAATGGATGTGGAATTCACCAGCGGCGACTTCTTCCGCGGCGACCCCGCCTATCTGCTGGCCGGGGGAGAGGTCGACATCGCGCTGGTGCGGCTCAATCAGCTGTTGTTCCACCAGCAGGGAGAGTCCTCGCTCATCTCGTTCGCCGTCATGAACCAATGTCAGATCGGCGGCATCATCACCAACACCTCCACCGGCATCCGGCGGTTCCGCGATCTCGAAGGCAAGCGCGTGTGCATCCCCATGGGGGTCAAGCGCCTGTACACCGAGCTCAAGGAGGCGGTGGAGCGCGACGGCGGCGACTTCTCGAAGATCGTCACCATCGACCCCGGCGAATGGGAGCCGGATATCCGCTCCGTGGAGCGCGGCAAATTCGACGCCTTCATCAACGTCGCGTGGTGGGAGCCCTACCAGGGGTCGCTGCCGTTCGATCGGGTCGTGGTCCTGCCGTTCGCGGATGACGTGGCGCCGCACCATTCGTATTACGTCTCCGTACGCCGCGAGATGCTCGACCGCAATCCCGAACTGGTCCGTCATTTCGCCGATGCGACGGCGCGCGGCTACGCACTGGCCTGTGAACGGCCCGACGAGGCCGTGCATGCGTTGCAGCCGGCGTTGTGCCACATCGATCACGAGGTGCTGCGCGCCTCGCTCGACGCGGTGACGCCGTCATGGTTCGACGATCAGGGCAATTGGGGTGTCGCGAACCTCGACATGGTGCGCAGCTACACCTCCTGGATGGCGAAGCACGGGCATCTGAGCGTGCCCGAGGATCGGGCGATGCGGGCCATCGACGGCGACTGCGTGACCAACGCGCTTCTGCCCAACCGCAGCCGATCCGATGCCACGGCCGTTGTCGCTCGAGGACGTGGGCTGATCCGCGTGCCCCTCCGGGCTTGAGACGGCGTCACGATGGGTTGGTGGGGGGAATGGATTCATGGTGGACGGTGGACGGTTGATTCCGCGATGGGTCGATGGGCTGCCGGGGTGATGCCGTGAGGTGCGCTCCCGCGGTCCGCTTATAGTGGGGAGTCATGCGTAACGACCAGCTCCCTCACCTGCCCCCGACCGACCCCGCCGGCGAGATTCCCGATGCGGCCCATGATGCGGCCGATAATGCGGCCCATGATGCGGCGGGCGAAGGCGGGCACGGTATGTCCGGGGCCCGGCGTGTCGTCTTGTCGTTCGTGCGGCGCAGGGAACGCCTCGACGAACGGCTCGAGCGGGCCAAGGAGACCTATCAGGATCGCTATATGCTGCCGATAGACGCTGGCGGCGCACGATTGGGCGTGCGTCTCGGTGTGCGGTTCGACCGTGCGCTGGTCGAGCGGGCCTGGGGCAACGATCATCCGCTGATCGTCGAGGTCGGCACGGGGCAGGGTGAGAACATCGTCGCGGCCGCGGCGGCCCGGCCCGACATGAACTTCCTCGCACTCGAGGTCTACGACCCGGGCATTGCCCACACCCTGCTGCTCGCGGGTAAGCAGGGGCTTGATAACCTCAGGATCGCCCAGGTCAACGCCCCGGCGCTGTTCGAGGTCGCCGAATCGGGGCTGGCCGCTGAAGTGTGGACGTTCTTCCCCGACCCCTGGCCCAAGATGCGTCACCACAAGCGGCGCATCGTCCAGCCGGCGTTCGCCGACGCTATCCGTCGGGTGCTGGTGCCCGGGGGCGTCTGGCGCATCGCCACCGACATCGAGGACTATGCGCTGCATGTGCATGAGGTCATGGACGGGCGCGCCGATATGCGCAATGCCGGTTCGGTGACGGTCAGTCTGCCCACGGAGCACGTGGGCAAAGGCACCGCTGGGATGGCACAGGCCATGCCCCATGCGGATTTCCTTGAATCCGAACGGTTCGACGGCCGGATTCTCACCAATTTCGAGCGCAAAGGGATCGCCGCGGGTCGTCGTATCCACGACTTCACCTATCAGGCGGTGTAATGGGGGATTGGCGTGTGACAGGTTGACTCGGCATCTTTGCGTCGGCGCGTTACGGCCGTAATCGGGTGCACCGAGTGTGTTGCGTGTGTTGAGCCCCCGGATCGCTCACACTGCCCCGCCGCCGTTCCGTGCAACACGCCGTCTTGCCAGTGCGGCCGCTGGTACGCTAAGCTGGTTGAGTTTGTTAGCCCCCCTCGTCTAACGGTTAGGACACCAGACTTTCAATCTGACAACGAGAGTTCGACTCTCTCGGGGGGTACTTTTCCTGCGTTTCCGTATTGCCAGTCGGCAGTACGTCTCGGCTACTGCCGACTGGGCTTCATGGTTGTTCTCTCTTCCGTGTATGTTCACGGGAAATCATGTGTTTCACGGGTTTTCTTGGAAAAGTGTGCCCAAAGTGTAGTCAGAGATGGATGGTGTGCTGAGCTCTGACGGGAGCACACCGCGGCATCATTCAGGGAATCTGGACCGAACCACTGACTGGTTCATGGTCATGCTCGTGCGGGGCGATCGTCGTATGGATCGTCAGGAAAGCCCTCGGCAATTGTATTTCGTGCATGGGAGGAGCGAGTTTGCAAGTTTTGAGAACTTCCGAGAGTATCAACGCCTGAAATCGTTGAGATTCCCACCGTCGTTAAGCCAAAAAATGCCTGTTCTACTTGAGTGAGTTCTCAAAACTTGCAAACTCGCTCCGGAATGGCCCATGATTGTGCCCTTTTCCGGCGAATACAGGTCGAAGTCATACACATCGATGGGCCGTGGGTGCTGCAACGGGTGTCCGAGAGCGGGTGCAGGGCACGAACCACCATGTGTTCTTGGGGCGGCCGACCGTACCAGCCGAAGGAATAAGGCACCGACCACAGTGTTTCGGCCGGCGGTATTGACGTAATCTCGTAATCCCAGTACACCACACGTGGTTAAATATCCGACTGATCCGTCCTGATCGTCGTGACTTCGAAGGCCCGCACACGGCGTAGCTGCTGCCGTCTGGTGAGCGGGTTGAGCCAGTTGCCGTCGTTGTACGGCTGATAGATGTCAAGTCCGCGGCCGGGGACAACCCGCCAGCCCGTATCGGTGACGATGGAGCGGTCGTGCCCGGTGTCGTCGAATTCATAGGTGAAGGTGATGCCGAGGCGACCGAAGGTCGATTGGATTTCGGAGAACTTCTCGGTCTGCTCGGATGCAAACCTGCCGTCGTTGCGGCGCGTCACCAGATGCACGTGCACCTCCTCGGTGCGATCAGTGAACATGAGGACGGTCTCGAGGAACTCCGTGAAATTACGGATCTGGTAGGGCTTGCGGATATAGGGGTCCTTGAGCACGATCCTGGCGGCGCCGGCGATGTACGGGCCGAACAGCCCGTCATAGGTGACACCGGTCTGGTTCTCCGTGAAGGCGACGTGGCCTTCCTGTGCGCCTGTCCGTTCGATGCTGGGGGCGGCGTCATGTACGTTGCCATCGCCTTGCCGGCGCCCGTAGAGTTCGGGATAGTCTCCTTCCTCCAGGGTGTGCACGGAGATCCACACGGCGACCGGAACGTCCGGGCCCACTCGGGTGTAACTAAAATCGCTCTCCGAGGTCGTGCCGTCCATCCGATGCAGCTGATCCGTGACCCGCTTACGCCCCTCCATGGCGCAACGCAGCAGCGGTTGCATCTGCTCCGCAGAGGCCTGACCGTCCGGGTGCATGAGTTTCATCAGGCCGGAGAAGGTCTTGGCCACGCCTTCCCTATCGTGTGCGGAGAGCGTCCGTGACAGCGTGAAGTGCCGTTCGAACGCACGACTGAAGTCGATCTCGCGTAACCGATGGAGGATCTGAGCAAGATAGTCCACGACGAAACCGTAGCCATGGGAGAACACTTCGGCGCGAACCTGTTCGAACTCCCAGCCGGGCAGGAAGTAATGGATGCGGTCCAGGAAATCCGGGTCGTGGTACTGCGGGGGCAACTCGTCGAACAGATCGGCGTGCTTGAGCAGATAGGGCACGTTATGGCTGGTATTACCCTCGAACGCCAGGCTCGCCTCACGCCGCTCGGGTTGTGTGGTGGCAGAGGGCACCGGGCCATCCATGTGGCGTTTCATGGTGGCGACGAGATCGCGGCCCGAGAATTCGTCGAACGCCACGGTGTCCCAATGCCTGACCTGGTCGCCGGGTGCCTCACCGTCGTCCCTGAAGAGCCGGGATGCGACCGGGTCGTCGTCCGATACGAGCGTGCCGTGCGGCGAGAACTCGGTGTAGGTATGCGATTTGCCTGTGCCTTTGGGTCCGAGCTCGAGCAGCCGGTAGTTGGATTCGACGAAGGGGATGAGACGCACCAGATGCAGGAGCTTGATGCGCTCGCCGAACATGCTCGGGTTGAGACCGACCGAGCGCATGAGCAGGTCGATCCACTCCTCATCGCTGAATTTAGGACGCATCGCGATGTAATGCTCACGATCGTCGCGCGATGTCTGCAGCGGCTTGAGATCGAGGATGCGCCACGGCGCGGTCCGTGATGCGCCGTCGCGTTTGTACCCGATCCGGCACATGCACCAGATGCCGGTGGTCAGCAGTTTCGGGTCGCGCACCACAAGCGCGGCGTCGATGGTGACCTGGTTGATGCCGAGGTTGGAAAATCGCGCCTCGTATTGGTCGAGTTTCCCGTTGAGCGTGACTTGGACCTGGTCGATCACATCGTAAAAGCCGCGCTCGCGTATCCGCGACTGCATACCCGGCGCCTCCTCCCGGCGTACCGCATTCGTGGCGAGCATGGTGCGCACCCGCGCGACGTCGTCGTCGGTGCCTGTGGGATCGGCCTTGGCGGTTTGGTCGCTGAGTAGGTGTTCGACCACGTAGGACGGCACCGGGGCGTGTTCCTTGAGTTCGGCCGCGAGATCCTTGCGCACGATGCGACCGGGAAACGCCTCACTGATCTTGCGATCCAGCTCGTTCGTCTCCTCCGGTGGCCGAAGATCACGCATCATCGTCATATCCTCACCTTCGAGTCGCCCGTGGTTCGTGTGGCCGGTCGCCGCGAATATCAATGGCGGATGTACCTATCGTCCGCATCGACCGTCGACCTCCGGCCGCACGTTCTTCCCTCGAGTCTACGCAGCCCGCGGGGTCGGGTACAACTCCTCAGCCGTCCGCGCACTGTCCGCGCATCGTCAGTGCCATGCCGGGTAGGATGGCAATCGCCATGGTCCGTCCGGGGCGAGGCGTGCGGTGTAGGGCACGTCGCCACAGTGCGTGACGGAGAAAACGGTGCGTGACGGAGAAAACAGAGCGTGACGACGGGCGGGGCCACGCACGGAAGGAGACGGGTTATGAGTACCTATGTGATCGTAGGAGGGCATGGCAAGGTTGCCAGGCTGACGGAACCGTTGTTGACGGCCCGAGGCGACACGGTCAACGCCATCATCCGAGACCGGGCGCAGGTCGCCGATGTGGCGGCATGTGGCGCCGAGCCGGTGGTGCTTGACATGCAGATGGCCGGCGTCGAGGAGATGGCCGAGGTGTTCCGCGGGGCCGATGCGGTCGTATGGTCCGCCGGTGCCGGAGGAGGGTCCCCGGAGCGCACGTACGGCGTGGATCGTGATGCGGCGATGCGCAGCATGGACGCAGCCGCGCTCGCCCACGTGGACCGCTATGTCATGGTGTCGTACTGGGGCGCCGGTCGCGATCTCGACCGCTTGGGCCCATCGGACGGTTTCCGCCCTTACGCCGAGGCGAAGGCCGCCGCGGATGCCCATCTGCGGGCCTCGTCATTGGCATGGACGATTCTCGGGCCCACGGGATTGACGATGCAGGATCCGTCGGGCCTCATCGACGTTGGCAATCCGGAGGAACCGTATACGGCGCTTCCCCCGACCTCGCGTGGCAACGTGGCCGCGGTCGTCGTCGCCGTACTGGCCGACGATGCGACGGCGGGTCGGACCATCTCGTTCCATGACGGTGCTACCCCGATCGAACGTGCCATCGGTGCCGACCGCGATCCCGTCCGTTCCTAGGGCGCGTGATGGCAAGGAAGGCGGGGCAGCCAATGATCACCGAGCAAACCACCGCGGAACCGATTGCCGTGGAACCGATCACGACGCATCCGGCGACCGCCGACCGGTGGGATGATCTGCAGACCGTCTTGGTCGGCGGGGGCGATGGTCGAAGCTGCCAATGCGCATGGCCCGTCATGACCGCCGGGCAGTGGCGGTCGACGACTGTCGACCAGCGGAGGAAGGCGCTTCACGATGAGGTCGACGATGAGCCCGCCCCCGGCATCATCGTGTATGTCGGCGAGGATGCGGCGGGTTGGATGCGGGTGGGTCCGCGAATGGTCCAGCGGCGTGTACTCAACTCGCGCGTCATGAAATCAGGTACCAAAGAACCGTTGGAAGCCGATGATGTCTGGGCCATCACGTGTGCTTCGATTCGCACGAAGTACCGACGTCGAGGACTGGAGGCGGTGTTGGTGGATGCCGCGGTTCGATATGCGCGCGAACGGGGTGCGAGGGTGATTGAAGCCTATCCGATCGACAACACCGTTGCCCGACCATCCAGCAACTCCATGTTTGTCGGTGCCCTCACGACGTTCCTGCATGCGGGGTTCACGGTCATCTCGCATCCCACCCCCACGCGTGCGGTCGTCTCGCTGGAAGTGGGATGGTGAGGGCGAAGGGCGTTGTGGCGCTTACGGTAGGGCGCTGACCGGCTTCGTCAGTCCGCGAGAATCCGGGCGACGATGGCCCGGATGTGGATGTCGGCGATATCAAGCGTGGCCACCGGCATGTTCTCAGGGGAGAGGATCAGCGGGAGTTCGGTGCACCCGAGCACGATGCCGTCCAGCCCATGTTCGGCGACCATGCGGGAGACGATACCCAACAGCAGCGTCCGTGTCTCGTCGCGCACGATGCCTTGCTCCAGCTCGTCCACGATACGGGCATGGATGAGCTCCTGGTCGGCCCTTCAGGGGTGACCATGGCGATGCCCGCCGCTTGGAACGCCGATGTGAAGAAGTCATGGTGCATGGTGAACTTCGTACCGAGCAGGCCCAGCCGATGCAGACCTCGGCGTTGTGCCTCCTGCAAGGCGCTGGTGACGATGCTCAGCAGGGGGAGTGCGGTACGCCGTTGGATGCCGTCGAACACGATGTGCGGGGTGTTGCCGCACATGAGACCGAAGTCGGCGCCGCCATGGCGCAGGTCCTCGGCCGCATCGCCGAGATAGGCTTCGACCGCGGGGTAGTCCTCCCGGTCGAGCATGGAGAACATGCGGTACATGTCGATGCTCCGGATGCTGATCTCGGGCAGTACCGCGGTGCTGTGTTTCGCCTGCTGGACGCCCGCGATGATTGCCCGGTAGTAGCCCATCGTCGCTTCGGGGCCGATGCCGCTGATGATGCCCACGTGTTTCATGTCGCCACCGTTCCGGTTGTCTGTATCGTGTCCGGCATGTTGAGATGCACCGGGTACATTCGATAGTGAATACGTCCGATACTAGCGATGCCCCCGATTGTTTCGGGGGCATCGGATGGGACGACGGGTGGTCGGCGCTATTTGATGCTGCGGATGCGCATGATCAGGCCGGCCGCGATGAGCACGATGATGATCGACGTGACGAACACGACGGAATACGCGACCTCGGGGGTGCTCGTGGTGTTCATCATGGATTTGACGATGATGACGGTCACCGGGGTCAGGAGCGCGCCGAGCACGGTCGAGAGGGTGTTCGCCAGGTTAAGGATGCCCAGATCCTTGCCTGCCTCATCGGGGTTGGGGAGCACCGATACGTTGAGCGCCTGATCGATGGCGTTGTAGACGCCGTAACCGAATCCGGCGATGCCGGCGAAGAGGTACATTCCGGTCGCGGATCGGAAGAGCAACGGCATGAGCGCGCCGAGCGCAAACAGGCAGCTGGCCAGCGCGACGGGGAGCTTGCGGCGGCCGATCCTATCGGTGATGGGGCCTGCGCCCACGGCGGCGATCAGCGATACGACCAACGTGATGACGGCCATGGTGGCGATGGTGGAGGCGGCTTTGAGCGTCGCCTGCGGGTCACCGGCGAAAACGTAGTCCTGCGCGATGAAGAGCTGGTAGGTGTTGATCATCCAGTAGCCGGCCATCATGAGCGTTCGTCCGGTGAGGGCGAAGTAGAAATCAGGGGCGTGGCGGGGAGGACGGAAGCCTTCGATGATGGCATTCGCGTCCAACCGCGTTGTGCCTTCGTCGGTGCTGGGCCGCTCGCGGAGCCAGATGGCGACGACGATGATGCCGATCGAGGCGAAGATGACCAGGCCCATCATCCAGCCGGCGAAGATGCCAGCCTCGCCACGGGCCAACAGTCGGGCGCCGATGAAGGAGCCGAGCGTCTGACCCACGGCGATGCCCGCGCCGTAGAAGCCGGAGATCGTGCCGCGGAACTTCTCGGGAACCCGGTCCGACATGGTCGCCACATAGGGGGCGAGCATCATGTTGTACCCGACCTGGGAGAGGCACCACAGGACGATGATCATGATCTGCGATTGCGTGAAGGCCAACGCGCCGATGCTCAGGCCGGCGAGGATGCCGCCGACGATGATCCACGGCGAGCGCTTGCCGAAGCGCGAACGGGTGTGGTCGGACAGGCTGCCGAAGATGACGTTGGACAGCAACGCCACGACCGAACCCGCGGCGTTGATGATGCCCAGCATCGATTCCTTGCTGGCCGGGTCGATCGACTCGAGCACACGGGGCAGGATGATCGAACTCAACGCCACCCAGGGGATGGCGCAGGCGATGGCGCTGAGCGTGAAACCCACGCCGATGCGGACGAGTTCGACGTGCGTGGGCCGGTGGCCGTCGGCACCGACCTCATCGCCGCGCGTGGGCACGGCGTCGGATGCGAGCGTGGCGTCCTGCGCACCGGCCATCGAGGATTGTGGCGTGTGTTCCATGAAGTGTGTCCTTATTGGCAGCCGTGAAGGAGGAGTACGGTACTTCGGTCTCTTCTCCGGCGCGACATCGTCCGCTCGGTCGGGTGGACATGGTGCCGGTGCGTGTGAGCGTGGTTATCGAACCGGTCCAATACTACAAGGAGGGATGACATGGTCATTTGGCACGCATCGAAGCGCCGGGATGCGGTGTGAGGAGGGTGGCGGTTGTACGGTGGATGACATGGAAACGATGCGGGATGCGCTCGACCATGGCCCCGAGGCCGGGGATGACGACGCCCGTTACGCCGCCGAGCTTCTGGACCGCCTGTCGCATTCGAAGTTCCGGGCCTCGTTCTCGCTGGGCGCCGCCGACCGCGCCTATGCGTGGTCCAAGGGCATTCCGGTCGTCGCAGGACACGCTCGTGAGCTGCTGCGCGCTAGGGTCGGTGCGGCCAGGCCGTTCAAGGACGGCAAACAGACCCCGTACCGCGGGCACCCGGTGTTCGTGGCCCAGCACGCCACCGCCACGTGCTGTCGATCATGTATCGCCCGTTGGCATGGCATACCGGTAGGTGTCACATTGTCGGATCGCCAGATCGAGCGGTTGGCGACATTGGTCACGGCGTGGATCCAGCGCGATCTCGACGCCCATCCCCGCCCGACCCCCGCCTCAGTGCAGCCGCGAAAGCGGGGGAGAGGTCGGGGTCGGGCGGGAACGCCCAAGCAGCCGACGCTGTTCTGATCACCGTCGTGCCGACTGCGTGTTCTCGACGGGACCGTCGGGCGGCACGATTCGTTCAGCGCCGTCCGCGCCACTGCGCCGCCGTGATGCGACGCACCGCCTCGTCTCGGTACACCTCGCCGAGCAACGCCAGGTGGGCATGCCGATGTACGCGGATAAGGGAGAGCCCCAGCTTGTCCATCACCTTCGAGGAACTGATGTTCGTCAGGTCATGGGTACCCCAGACCGCCGCAAGCCCCAGGTCCTCGAACCCGTGGCGCAGCACCTCGCGCGCCGCTTCCGTGATGAGGCCGCGGCCCCAGAAGGGTGTGCCGATCCAGTATCCGATCTCCATAGCGTCGCGCCGTTCCGTGTCGTCTGCCTCGGTGAGCCCACTCAATGGTTTGAGCCCGATGGATCCGACCGCCTCGTCCCCGGGCTTCAGTACGACGGCGAACGTCTGTGGAGCACTAAGCACGGTGCGGATGATCTCGGCGCTCTGCGTCTCGCTGGTGTGCGGGGGCCATGCCGCCGAGGGGCCGACTGCGGGATCTCTGGCGTAAAGGAACAACGACCTGGCATCCGCCCCGTCGTCGATGTGCCACGGGCGCAGGACGAGGCGCCGGGTGACGAGCGTCGGGGTCCGAGGTGACCGGGATGCCGACGTCGATATGGTTTCGGTCATGATCCGCTCCTTGCTCGTGCACGCCGTGGAGTGTGTACGGCGTATGCGCCCATGATACCGGCAGAACAACCAGCTCGGCGCACGGCGGTATATCCGGCATCGGAGGATAGGTATCTCAGGCGTTGAAGCCGGGCGTGCGGAGCTGGATCGTCAGGCGAACGCCGGTCACTATCCAGCCCATGCGGTAAGCTAGACGGACTCTTTGGCGCGATGCATGGTGCACGACATCATGTGGGGGAAAGTCCCCGCGCCAAATGCGCGCGGCCCGACGTGGCCGCGTCCGGCGCAATGCGCGTGATATGACATGATGATCGGCAGGTCATGGCCATGGCCGCCTCCATGCCTCCGTGCATCGCCCGAGTGACGATATCAAGTGTCGAACGGTCCGCGTCATCGCATGGCGACCGTGTAGCCCAAGGGGAATATGCAATTTCAAAACGACGTTGAACAACACGATAATGAACACGGCCAGGGGAAAGGTGAGCGCGGTGACTCCCGGCTCGCCGCGGATCCGCCGCGGTCCGCACGGGGGCTCAAGACACATCATTGGGGTGGGATGCGGCTGCCGCGGCTGCGTAGGCTGAGGCAGGACGATATCGTCGTGGTCGAGCAGGAGGATGTGCGTCATGCGGTGCTTGGCACGGCGGTCGGCAATTTCATGGAATGGTTCGATTTCGGCATCTACGGGTATCTCACCATCGTCATGACCACCGTGTTCACGCAGGGCATGCCTCGGTCGATCGGCCTTCTGGTCATGTTGCTCGGGTTCGCGGTGAGTTTCCTCGCGCGGCCGTTGGGTGGTTTCATCCTTGGTCCGCTCGGGGATCGGATCGGCCGTCAGAAGGTGTTGTTCGCCACCATGTCGGTGATGGCGTTGTCGACGTCGCTGATCGGCGTGATGCCCTCCGCGGCGCAAATCGGCCTGTGGGCACCCATCCCCCTCTATGTGCTCAAGATCATTCAGGGGTTCTCGACCGGCGGTGAATACGCGGGAGCCGCAACATACGTTTCCGAATTCTCACCGGATAAACGGCGTGGATACTACAGCTCGTGGCTGGATGTCGGCTCGTATCTCGGCTTTGCCTGCGGTGCCGGCGCGGTCGCTCTGACCACGTACGTCTCGCAGCGGTACTGGGGTCCGGACGCCATGGTCAACGGTGGATGGCGGATACCGTTCTTCATGGCGGTTCCCCTTGGGGCGCTCGCGATCTACCTGCGGGTGAGGATACCGGAGACCCCGCATTTCGAGGAGGAGGGGGATGCCGAGGAGTCTCGGCCCCGGCTGCGTCGACGTGGGCGTTGGAGTCTCGCGATGCTCAGCCCGGAGGCGCGTGATAAGCGGGTGTTCGGGCATCACGGCACCATGGGGCTGCTGCGCAACTTTCATCGGGAGATCATCCTCGGCATCATGATCGTGGCTGCCGGGAACACGGTCTCCTATACGCTGACCAGCTATATGCCCACGTATCTGGGCAACGAGATGGGGGCTGGACCCGTGACCTCCGCCGCGGCGACCATCCCCGTATTGGTGCTTGTCGCGGTGTTGCTGCCCATCGTTGGCGCGCTGTCGGACAGGATCGGTCGACGGCCCGTCTTCACCATGGCCGTCGTGGGCACGCTGGTGCTTATGCTGCCTGCCTTCATGTTGTTGCACACTCACACCTCATGGGGCCTACACCTCGGTCTGGTACTGGTGGCTTTGCCGACATCGGCGTATATCTGCGTCATGGCTTCAGCCATCCCCGCGCTGTTTCCGACCAGCTCGCGTTTCGCCGGGATGGCCGCCGCCTATAACGTCGGCGTCTCACTCTTCGGCGGCACCGCGCCGTTGATTATCCAGGCCCTGATCGAAGCCACGGGGAATCGGTATGTACCTGCGTGGTACGCTATGTTCTTCGCGTGCATCGGCGGTGTGGCGATATGGATGGTGCCGGAGACCTCCGGCAAACATCTTATGGGTTCGATGCCCGCCGTGGAGACGCGGGCCGAGGCGGCGACCATCGTCGCGACGCAGGACGACATACCCGCCAAGGACCTGCACACCATGCCCGTCGAGGCCATCGCGGCCGCATGGAAGGAACCGGATCGCGATGTGCACGCTCCGGTCGAGGGGGCCGAGGCGGCGGGTGATGCGCACCCGCCGCAGCATTAGACCGTTCGGTGCGCCGTCGTGCGTTGGCCGCGGATTGTACGCCTTCCACGACGTACGATATCGACAGTCGATCGTCACGACTACGGAGCAGAGCGCCACCGTACGCTCCATTGCGTACGGCGGCGCTCTGCTGCCCCGCGCCTCCCACGGGAATCATCAGGTCGGGATCAGCGGCGGGCAGGGGAACGACTCAGTGGAACTGCATGCCGCCGTCGACGATGAGGGTCTGGCCGGTCATGTAGTTCGAATCGGGGCCCGCCAGGAACGCGACCGCGGCCGCGACGTCCTCAGGATCCGACAGACGACCCATGGCGATGTCCTTGGAGAAGGTTGACATGCCCCACTCGTCGTCCTTGCCCGCATTCTGGGCGACCTGATGGGCTATGTCCATCATCATCGGGGTCTTCACGATCCCTGGGGCGAAGGCGTTCGCGGTGATGCCCTCCTTCGCCAGGTCGCGGGCGGCGACCTGGGTGAGGCCTCGCACGGCGAACTTGGTCGAGCTGTAGAGCATGAGATTCGGGTTGCCCACGACGCCGGCCTGGCTGGTGGCGTTGATGATCTTGCCGCCGTGCTTGAGCTCGCGGAACTTGCGCACCGCCGCCTGGATACCCCAGATGGTGCCCGCCACGTTGACGTGCATGACCTTGTCGAAGAGTTCGGGGGTGATGCTGTCGATGGGGGTAGTGGGCCCGAGACCCGCGTTGTTGACGATGACGTCGAATCCGCCCAATTCGCTCGCGGCCCGGTCGACCGCCGCGGAGAACGCTTCGCGGTTCGATACGTCGAGTGCGATGGCGGTCGCCTTGCCGCCCGCCGCCGTGATCTGCGCGACGGTGTCGGCGGCCGTCTTCTCATTGAGATCCGCGACCGCGACGGCGAAGCCGTCCTTGGCCAAACGCTTGCAGATCGCTGCTCCGATGCCTTGCCCACCGCCGGTTACCAAAGCCACTGGTTGTGTCATAGTCGACTCCTTTGTTCAAACGGCTGTTGTTCAAACGGCTGTGACACTCATCGTAATACCGAACCATGCAGAGTTGCGTAAGCGACACCACGGAGTGTCGCCTACGAGTGCATTGGTGGACGGTCGTGACGCCGTCCTATGGCATGGGCGTCGCGGTGCCCGCGGTGGTGGATGCGGTGACGCCGGGCATGGATGCAGCGTGATCGTTGCGCATCGAATGGTCGTGCGTGGAGTCGGTCCTCATGGTGTTGTCCATGTCGTCGTCCTGCGCGTCCTCCAGATCCATGTGCTCGTGGAACCACACGCGTTCCGCGGGATTGATATCGAGCGCATCGAGATACTTCTGGTACATGGGGTAGAGCAGGCGCAGCCCGGGGTAGAGGGCGAAGAGCGCGTGTTCTGACTTGCGGTTGCGCCAGTGGTCGGGGTGCGCCCTGAACGTGTTGTTGAAGCGTTTCATGTAGGTGCGGAACGAGCTCAGCGAGGTGTCCATGCGGCGGGCCGAGATCGCGCAGATCATGGTCCGGGCATACACCGTCTTCATGTTCTTGCCCAACAAATGCAGCGAGACATCCACGTCCTCGTGCATCACGTCGTCCTTGTCGCGGCATACCTCGCCCGAGATGGCATGCCAGGCGGTGGCGCGCAACGCCATGTTCGAACCGAACAGCAGGACGCGGTTGCCGTCGGCGCGATAGGTCTCGCGGCGTATCTTGTCGTCGCCCTTGAGGCCGACGCGACGAGCGGGCATGTCGTAATACAGCACCGGTCCGGTCACCCCCATGGCCCGCGGGTCGTCGGTGAACAGGGCGGTGACGACCTCGACCCAGTCGGGTTTGAGCATGCAATCGGCGTCGATGCGCCCCAGGATGTCACCGGTGGCGTGGTTGAGACCGTAGTTGCGCGTGGGGATCAGCCCCTGCTCGGCGTCCTGGTGCAGTAGTCTGACCGGCGCCTCGGGGTGGTCGCGGATGAAATCCCGGACCACGCCGACGGTATCGTCGGTCGACCGGTTGTCGACCACGATGACCTCGTGAGGTGCGACGCTCTGCCGCAGGGCATTGGTCAGGCAATCGGCGATGCGGTCCTGCTCGTTCCACGCAGGAATCACTATCGAAACGTTCAGCATGGGTACCAGAATAAACTGCGATGTCTACACAGGCCCGCCACCAGTGAATGGTGACGGGGCTTCGGCGTCGTGCGGCGGCACCAACGGGAGCCCTCGAGCCGGGGTCGGCATCGGTCCCGAAACGGGCGTCGATATGGCGGCCTTTATGTACCATGGCAGTCATGAGTTCACGTGATGGAAAGACGATTGATCTGGCTGCGGTGTTCCCCGCGAAAGGAGACTCCCGACGACCTCCGGACTGGTGGGGACGCGCCCTGCTGTATGTCGCGATAGCCGTGTTCCTCTCGGTGTTCGTCTGGCGTTCCTGGGGCAAGGTCGACTTCGTGGTGCTCGATGTGATCATCGCCCTGTTCATCGCCCTGGCGATCGAGCCGCTGGTGATCCGGTTGGTGCGCCATGGCTGGAAACGCGGAGCGGCATCGGCCGTGAGCCTCATCGGACTGATCGTCGCAAGCCTCGCCCTGCTCGCCCTGTTCGGCAATATGTTCGTGCAGCAGGTCATCTCCATGGCCCGCGGATTCCCGGGACTCTACGACGATTTCGCGCGCAGCCTCGCCGCGCAGACCGGGTGGCGTCCGCCCGCCAAGGAAAGCCTGGGCGGAGAGATACTCAAGAACATCCAGACCTCGTGGATCACGAACTTCGCCGGTCAGGCCGTGAGCACCACGGTGAGCATGCTGGGGGCGTTGCTCAACCTGCTCACCGTCGCCATGGTCACCTTCTACGTTTCGGCGGCCGGTCCCAAGATGCGTCGGAGCCTGTGCCAATGGATGGCGCCCACCGCGCAACGACGGTTCCTGCTGGGCTGGACCACCGTGCAGGACCAGATCTCCGGATTCCTGTTCTCGCGTTCCATACTCGCCCTGATCAACGCCGTGTGCATGTCGATCTTCCTCGTGGCGATCCATGTGCCCTATTGGCTGCCGTTGGCACTGTTCTGCGGCCTGACCTCGCAGTTCATCCCCACCGTGGGTACCTATATCGGCGGCGCGCTGCCGGTGCTCTTCGCCTGGGCCTCCAACGGCCTGGGTTACGGTCTGGCGGTGCTCGTCTTCATCGTCGTCTACCAGCAGATCGAGAACCTGCTGCTGGCCCCGAAAATCTCCGAGCGCACCATGGACCTCAATCCCGCGGTCGCTTTTTTGTGCGTCCTGGTGTTCGGTGCGATCTTCGGCGCGCTGGGCGCATTCCTAGCCCTGCCCGTCACGGCGAGCCTGCAGTCGATCTTCAAGGTGTATACGCGCCGCTACGAACTGGTCGACTCCCCGCTGATGTCCGATCCCAACCCCGTGCGTAAATCCAAGGTCGTCGAGGGGGCGGAGGCCTTCAACGAGCGGGTGATCAAGCCCGTGAGCGAACGCATGCCCCGCGCCGTGCGTGGCTCGAGCGCGAGGGTGCCGGTCGACGAGGAGGTGGCCCGCATGCAACGCGAGCTCTATGCCGAGCATCAGCGGCCGTCATCCGACGGCGACGACAACGGCGACGGGGTCGATGAATCGCGCACCGTGGCCATACCCAAGAACGCCCTGTCCGGACATGGTGCCGGCAAGCACCTCAACGGTGTTGAACCGGGTGCCGGGCATCGGGACGACGCTTCTCACCGGGACGACGCCGCACGTGAGGATGACACTATGCATCGGGACGGCGCCGGGCATCGGGACGACGGCACGCCGACGAACCCGCGAAGCGGGTGGCGTCGATGATCCTGCTCAGTATTCTCGATATCCTCATCTGGGTTCTGGGCCTGGTCAGCCTGGTCTATCAGGTAGTATGCATCCTTGCCGGTCTCTTCGCCCGCCAGGTGCGGTTCCCCGACGCCCCGATGGACAAGCGCTACGCGGTGCTCATCTCGGCCCGTGACGAGGAGTCGGTCATCGGCAACCTCATCGATTCGATCCGCGCCCAGACCTACCCCTCCGCGCTCATCGACATCTGGCTGGTGGCCGACAACTGCTCGGACGACACCGCCCGCATCGTACGGGAGAAGGGCTGCCATGTCGTCGAACGGTTCAACCGGGAGCTGGTGGGCAAGGGCTACGCGCTGAGCTATCTGCTCGACCACATGATCGACTCCGGCGCGAGCGAACGGTATGACGCCTACTTCGTGTTCGACGCCGACAATCGCCTCGACCCCCACTACTTCGAGGAGATGAACAAGGGCTTCCACGCCGGGTTCAAGATCCTGACCAGCTACCGCAATTCGGTGAATCTCTCAGACAACTGGGTCTCCTCGGGTTCGGCGCTGTGGTTCATCAGGGAATCGAGGTTCCTGAACAATTCGCGCATGGTCTTCGGTTCGAGCTGCCATGTCGGCGGCACCGGTTTCATGTTCTCGCGTGAGATCATGCAACGCAATCGCGGATGGAAATTCCACCTGCTCACCGAAGATCTCGAGTTCACCATGGATTCGGTTCTCCACGGCGATCGGATCGGCTACTGTGGCACGGCCATACTGTATGATGAGCAGCCGGTGACCTTCGCCCAGAGCTGGCGGCAACGGCTGCGCTGGAGCAAGGGATTCCTGCAGGTGTTCCGCTACTACGCGCCGTATCTCATCCGCCGCGCCATCCGCGAGCGGGATTTCTCCGCCGTGGATTTCACGTTGCTGGTCTGCCCCTTCATGTTCCTGAGCCTCATACGGTTCTCGCTGGGCTTCCTGTTCGCCGCCTTCGGCTTCGTCAGCTGGTCGACCCAGGTCGGCGCGCTGGGCGGCTGGCTGGGGGCCAGCGTGCTGGGCGCCCTCGGTATGATGGTGCTCGCCTGTCTGACGATCGTGAGCGAGCGGGGGCATATCGGCGCGACGAACAAGGAATTGTTCGCCTATGTCCTGAGTTTCCCGATCTATATGTTCAGCTATGTGCCCATCTCGTTCCAGGCCATCTTCTCCAGGGCGGAATGGAAGCCCATCGAACACCGCGGGGCATGATGCCGGGGTGTGCGCGGGGCGTGTGGGCCCGATGCCGCCCCTCGGTGCCAGCCCCGTGCCCCGTCGGGCATAATCCACGTCATAATCACACGTCATAAGCACGGATACCAATAAAGGAATGACCATGAACGAGATACAGCTCCACGAACCGCAGACACCCATGTACGGCCTGCCGGCGCCGGACCCGAATGCGGCGGTCTCCATCAGGGGCCTGTCCAAACGGTTCGGTGAGAAAGTCGCCGTCAACGGCCTGTCGCTCGACATCCCGAGCGGCTCCTTCTACGGATTGGTCGGACCCAACGGGGCCGGCAAGACCACGACGCTCACGATGCTCACCGGTCTGCTGCGACCCGACGCCGGCATCGCCATGATCCTGGGCGTCGATGTGTGGCGTGATCTCGACGCGGCGAAGGGGCTCATCGGCGTGATGCCGCAGTCCGAGGAGATCTTCGACAGGCTCACCGGCATGCAGCTGCTCATGTACGCGGGCATGCTGCGCGGTATGCCGCGCGCGGAGGTGTCGCAGCGGGCGAACGACCTCCTGGGGGCCTTCGACCTGAGCGAGGCCGCCAACACGGCTGTCACCGACTATTCCTCGGGCATGACGAAGAAGATCTGCTTGGCGACCGCCATGATCGACAGTCCGCGCGTGCTCGTGCTCGACGAGCCGTTCGAATCCGTGGATCCCGTCTCGAGCGCGAACCTGCGTGACATCCTCATCGAATACGTGCAGACGGGCGGCACGGTGATCGTATCTTCACATGTCATGGCGATGGTGCAGAAGATGTGCAGCCATGTCGCCGTCATCGACCACGGTCAGGTCAAGGCCGCCGGCACGGTCGCCGAGGTCGCGGCGGGCGAGGACCTCGAGGAGCGGTTCCTTGATCTGGTCGGAGGGCGGCATGCCGCGGCGCATCTGGCCTGGCTCGACGGTGGGAGGGCGCAGGACGCTCCGGCATCGACGCCGGCCGGCGTCGATCCGTGGCGTGGTGCTCCGTCACCGGCGGCTCCGGCTGGCGGAGATGAGGATGGACGGAGCCGAGAGACGGGGGAGTCCCGATGAACCGCCTGCTCACCATCGTGCGCCTGCGCTGGGCCCTCACCTTCGCGACCCTGCACCGTTCGGTGTGGCAGGTCGTCGGTTTCGTCATCGGACTGATGTTCGGTGCCGGCGTGGTCGTCGGAACCGGCGTGGTCGCCTGGTTCGCCGGGATCCCGTTCTTCCGCGGCCTCCTGCCCGCGGATCTGGCCGCGAACGACGCCTGGATGACCGCCATCATGCAACCGACCATGGTGGTGGTGGGCGCCATGGTGACCGTGTCTACCGCGCTGGCCCAGATCCTGGTGATCGGCGAAGGCGGGACGATGAACCTGCGCAACTTCGCCATCTACGGCATCCCCGACCGCACGCTCAACCTCGGCTTGACCCTGTCGACGTTGTGCGGCGTGCCCTCGATCGTCGGGATGCTCTCGTTGACGTTGTGGTCAATGGCCTACCGACGGGCCGGAGGTCTGGTCGTGCTCACCCAGATCGTCGCCGGCGTGCTGGCGATCGTGACCATCGCCAGCATCGCCAAGATGCTCGTGGCCCTGGTCGGCACCTTGATGCGGTCGAAACGCAGCAGCAATGCGTTGTATGTGATCGTGACGCTGCTCATCGTCGTGGCGGCGCAGCTGCCCAACATGTTCGCACAATCGATGGCGTCGGGGCGGTTCGAGTTCTCGGCTTCCGGATTCTCCTCGGCCGTGGGATGGTTGGCGTGGACGCCGTTGTCCGCGGCTTTCCAGTTGCCCTTCGACGTGCTGGCCGGTCGGTGGGTCGCCCTGCTGGTTCGCATGGTGATACTGCTGGTGACGATCGCGGCTTGTTACGAGGTGGGTCTGTGGTGTCTGCGGCGCGATCGGGTTGCGGCCCCACCCGCAGCCGCAGGCGCCAGGGTGAAGGGCGCCGGAGCTTTCGGCTGGATGCCCGATTCGCGCTCCGGCGCCATATCGGCGCGCGTGCTCACCCATCTACGGCACGATCCGCGCCAGTCCATGATCCTCATCATGCCCATCCTGTTCGTCGTGATCTTCGGCATCCGCACCGAGCTCCCCGGTTTCATCTGGCAGTCGCTCATCTGGGGCGGCCTGTTCATGAGCATCACGGAAAGCAACGGGTTGGCTTACGACGGCCGAGGATTCACCATGCAGGCGCAGGTGGGGGTGCCCGGCCGGGATGACCGGCTCGGCCGCGTGCGGGTCTATGGCGTGATAGCAACGGTCTACCTGGGGGTGCTGGGGTTGGTGATCCTGGTCGTGACCGGTTCGGCCGCCAGCGTTTCGGGATGGCAGTCGCTCATGACGTTCCTCGGTGCGGGTTTGGGCACGGCCTACGTCGGCCTGGGGGTCGCCGAGGTCATCTCCTGCCTGTTCCTGTACCCGGTGGCGAGCATCGACCGTCCCTTCTCCTCACCCCAGGGCCGGGCGTTGGCACAGGGCTTCATGCCGTTCCTGTACATGCTCATCATGCTGGTGATGCTGGTGCCGACCGGGGTGGTGGCGATCATGTCGCTGGTCGTGGGCTTCCCGGGCTGGATCGCCGGCCTGGTCGGTCTGGCCAACGGCCTGCTGGTCCTCGCCGTGGGCGTGTGGCTGGGTGGTCGGGTCATGGATCGACGCCTGCCGTCCATCGTGGCCACCCTGCAGTCGCTCGCCAGCCTGCAGAAGTAGCCGGCGAAGCGCCGAGCCGCGGGGTTGTTGGATCCGGGCCCTATTCTTAGGTCCTGAAATACGCCGTGCAGGTTCACAAGGGGGAGCAGTGGCCGCTGATACACAGGACATGGGGCCGGGCCGCCGTCATCGCGTCATATGGTCGGTGCTCGCCGCGGCGGTGACCGCCGTCTTGTGTGCCGGGTATGTCGTCGGCGACCTGTTCGACACCGTTCCCGGCCCCCTGACCATGAAGGCGATCGACGCGCCCGCCTATGAGCGGCCGCGCGTATCCCTGGCTTCCGGCCGCATCGTGGGCAACGTCGCGCGGGGCGTGCCCATCGACGCCGCGGCGGTGCGTGGACTGGTCGATCGGTTCGGCGCCACGCAGGGACTTGGTCAGGATTACTCCGTGGCCATCGTCGGCGATGACGGCGATGAGGTCGCCGGCCACGACGAGACGGTGTCGCGTGAACCGGCATCCACGCTCAAGACGCTCACGGCGCTGGCCGCCGCATCGAAACTGGATATGGGTTCCACGTTCCCCACACGCGTCTATCTCAATCAGGCCACAGGCCAGCAGCCCACGCTGACCTTGGTCGGCGGCGGGGACATGCTGCTCGGCGCGGGGGCGAGCGACCCCGCCCACGTCAACGGCCGTGCGGGTCTGGCCACGTTGGCCGATCGTGCCGCCCGGGGGCTGCGGGCCCGTGGCATCACCTCGATCCGGCTCGACTACGACGACACGCTCTTCGGCACGGTGCGCTCGCCCGCGTCCATCGCGCGCAACAATACGGGCAACCTCTTCTTCACTCCGATCTCCTCGATGGCCATCGATGGCGGACGTCAGTGGCGGGGTCCGGGCCCCGCGAACCCGGATGTGTTCGAGCAATACCCCGAGCTTTCCGCCCATACCGCCGCCGACGTGGTCGCGGCGTTCACGTCGTTGCTCGGGCAACGAGGCATCGACGTGCGTGGCGGGGCTTCGGCCGGTACGGCTCCCGACGGCATCTCGCCGCTGGCGACCGTGCATTCGGCCACACTCGGTGAGGTCATGTCCTTCATGCTGCGCCATTCGGACAATACGCTCGCCGAGGAGTTCGGACGTCTGCTCGCCATCCACGAGAGGCGTGAGAACACGCCCACCGGGGCCGTCTCGGCGGTCACCGCCACGTTGCGCGCGATGAACGTCGATCTGCGTGGTTTGACCATGGCCGACTGCACCGGGCTCTCACCTGGATCGCAGGCCACCGCATCGGTGCTCGCCAGGGTCCAGGCACACAATCTGCAGGTGGGTCCCGGTACCGCGGCCGCCACGGGGCTGTCCATACCGGGCGAGGTCGGCACCGCGTTCGACCGTCTTGCCGATCCCTCCGCAGCGGGTCTGTTGCGCGTGAAAACCGGTTCGTTGGACAGCGTCACCGCGATGACGGGCAACGTCTCACGCAAGCGAGGCGGAACGCTCGCGTTCGCGGTCATCGTGAACAACGCGCAGGACCCGCAATCCGCCCGGGACGGCATCGACGAATTCGTGGCCGCACTGGCGGGGTTGTGATCATGGCCTATTCACCGAGATTGCGCCAGGCGGTGGGCGGTGTGCGCCGCTCGCTCGAGTCGGCCGGCATCGCGCTGCAGGACGAACGGTTCTCTCGCCACGGCGAGCATCGGCCGGATCGCGATGCGCCGCTCGTGATGGTGGCTTGCTCCGGGGGCCGCGACTCCATGGCGTTGGCGGCCGCCGCCCACACCGTCTGCGCGAGCCTGGGCGTGCGCTGCGGCGCCGTGCTCATCGACCACCGGCTGCAGGAGGGTTCCCGTCGCGTCAGCGAGGAGGCGGCCGAGCGATGCCGGGCCATCGGCCTGGATCCCGTCGTGGTGCGGGGCGTCACGGTGGTCGCCCGTGGACAGGGTGTGGAGGCGGCCGCCAGGCAGGCTCGTTATGCGGCGCTCGCCGAAGTGGCTCATACGACTTCGGCCGCGGCCGTGCTGCTGGCCCATACGCGCAACGACCAGGCCGAGACCATACTCATGGGACTGCTGCGTTCCTCGGGGATCGATGCCTTGGCGGGCATGCCCGCACGGTTCGAGCGCGACGGCGTGACCTTCCTGAGGCCTCTGCTGGACATGACGCGTGAACAGACGACCGGCCTGTGCCGAGACCTCGGCCTGTCCTGGTGGGATGACCCGACCAATGCGGAACACATCGACCCGTCCAACGAGCTGCCGTCGCGGTACCCGTTGCGCACGAGAATCAGGCACGACCTCGTGCCGTATCTCGAGCGGTTCACCGGAGCCGATATCGTGGGCCACCTGACCTCGTCACCGCAAGCCGGTCTGGACAAGGCGTATCTCGACGAACGCGCCGACGAATTGGTCCGGCGAGGCATCGCGATCACCGGTGCGCGCTCCGGCGCGGTGTCGGACGAAGGCGAGGCGGTGTCCCGCGGCGCCCGGGCCGTCATCGACGTGGATGTTCTGGGGCGGGCACACCAGGCGATTCGTCTCAGGGCGATCGCCCATGCCCTGCACGACCTGGGCGTCCAGGGCTCCTCCGCCCAGGTCGTCGACATCGACCGGCTCATCGCCGATTGGCATGGCCAGGGCCCGGTCAGCCTTCCCAGCGGATACTCAGCATCCCGTCAGAAACACGTCATTCGCGTGTGCCAAGATGGTGGGCATGCAGATTGCTGATGTTCGAGATGATATAGACCACGAGTTGGTCAGCACAACCCAGATTCATGACAAGATCGCGGCCGTCGCGGCGCGGGTCAGCAAGGATTACCGGGATCACAACATCCTCCTGGTCGCCGTGCTCAAAGGCGCGATCAACACCATGGCGGCGTTCTCCCAAGCCCTGAGCATTCCGGCGCAGATGGACTTCATGAGCATTTCCAGCTACGGATCGGGAACCGTGAGCAGCGGCAGCATCACCATCCGGCAGGATCTGTCGACCGATGTGAAGGGCCGTCACGTGCTCATCGTCGAGGACATCGTCGACTCGGGTCGCACGCTCGACTGGCTCGTCAAGGAGCTCAAGCGGCGGGGTGCGGCTTCTGTGGAGGTCTTTGCGCTGTTGGAGAAGCCTTCGCGCAGGGAGACCGACGTTGATGTGAAATACAAGGGTTACGACATACCCGACGAGTTCGTCGTCGGATTCGGCCTGGATTACGACGAACGCTTCCGTAACCTCGACTCCATCGCGGTGCTCAAGGCGGAAGTGTATCAAGGAGAACAAGCATGAGCTTCCCACAAGGTCCGCAGCGTCCCCCCTCGGGCAATGGCAACGGCCCCGAGAACGGCGGCAACAATCCGTTCAGCAATCCGTTCAACCGTCGGGACGACGGTCAGGGACCCCGAGGCAAGCGTCCGTTCTGGCAATCGCCGTGGCTGTGGGTGGTCCTGCTCGTGCTCATGATCGTCATGGTCTTCCAGATGGTCGCTGGTCAGGGGCCGCAGTCCATCGAGACGAAGGATGGCCTGAGCCTGCTCAAGGGCAGCCAGATCCAATTCGCCGAAATCGTCGACAATAAGCAACAGGTCAAGCTCACCCTGGACCAGGACTTCACGCGGGCCGATCCGAATACCGGCAGGCAGCACAACTACGGCAAGGACGTGCAGTTCTACTACACCTATGCCCAGAGCCGCGACATCGTCCAACTCGTGCAGAAGGCCAACCCCACCAAGGGGTGGACGACCAGCATGCAGCAGACGAGCATCTGGAGCTACCTGATCACCTCGATCCTGCCCTTCATCATCTTCATGCTCCTCATCTGGTTCATGATGAGCCGCATGGGCGGTGCCGGCGGCGGCATGTTCGGCATGGGAGGCAAGAAGAACAACGGCAAGCTGCTCGAAGGCCAGACTCCGACCACGAAGTTCTCCGACGTCGCGGGCGAGGAGTCCGCGGTCGAAGAGGTCCGGGAGATCAAGGACTTCCTCAAGGATCCATCCAAATACAAGGCCCTGGGCGCCCGCATCCCGCGCGGCGTGCTGCTGTACGGCCCTCCCGGAACAGGCAAGACGCTGTTGGCCCGGGCGATCGCCGGCGAGGCCGGCGTGCCGTTCTACGCCATGGCGGGCTCCGACTTCGTCGAGATGTTCGTCGGCCTCGGCGCCTCCAGGGTGCGCGACCTCTTCGAAGAGGCCAAGAAGAACGCCCCCGCCATCATCTTCATCGACGAGATCGATGCGGTCGGCCGCAAGCGTGGCTCGGGCATGAGCGGCGGCCACGACGAACGCGAGCAGACGCTCAACCAGCTACTCGTCGAGATGGACGGCTTCGACAACGACACGAACCTCATCATCATCGCGGCCACCAACCGCCCCGATGTCCTGGATTCGGCCCTGCTGCGTCCGGGTCGATTCGACCGTCAGGTGGGCGTCGAGGCGCCCGATCTCGAAGGCCGTGAGGAGATCCTCAAGGTCCATGCGAAAGGCAAGCCCTTCGTGCCGGACGTCGATCTGCACGCCATCGCGGTGCGCACGCCGGGCTTCACCGGCGCCGACCTGGCCAACGTTCTCAACGAGGCGGCCCTGCTGTGCGCCCGTGCCGGAGCCCAGCTCATCGACAACCGCGCCATCGACGAGGCCATCGACCGCGTCCAGGCCGGCCCCAAGCGCCAGTCCCGTGGCATGGCCCTCGAGGAGATGCGCAACACCGCCTACCACGAGGGTGGCCACGCGCTCGTCGCCGCCGCGCTCAACAACACCGATCCGGTGACCAAGGTGACCATTCTGCCCCGTGGCAGGGCCCTGGGCTACACCGCGGTCATGCCGACCGAGGACCGCTACTCGCAGTCGCGCAACCAGCTGCTCGACCAGCTCGCCTACGCCATGGGCGGCCGGGTCGCCGAGGAGGTCATCTTCCACGATCCGACGACCGGGGCTTCGAACGACATCGAGAAGGCCACCGGCATCGCCCGTAAGATGGTCGTCGAGTTCGGTTTCTCCTCGAAGCTGGGCGCCGTGCAGTGGGAGCAGACCGACGATCAGGCCTCCGGGATCGACAGCCTGCAGCCGCGGCGGCTTTCCGCGCACACCGCCGAGCTCATCGATGAGGAGGTGCAGCGCCTCGTCGAGACCGCACACACCGAGGCGTGGACGATCATCAACGAGAACCGTGCGGTGCTCGACGACCTGGTGAGCAAGCTGCTCGTCAAGGAGACGCTCGACGCCCATGAGCTCGCGGCGATCTTCGCCGGCATCAAGAAGGCCCCGCAGCGTGCGCAGTGGTTGTCGAGCGACAAGCGCCCCGTGTCCGATCTGCCTCCGGTGCCGATCCCCGAATCACTCAAGCGTTCCGTTGGTATGAAGCAGGGGGAGTGACCCCACGATGACGATCGACGCCCCATCAGTGCCGGACACCCAGGTCAGCATGCGGATCGACGGGGTGGACGATGCCGTGCTGGCCTCCCTGAGCGGTCACATCCACATCGACGTCATGGTTCGCCGTGACGGCGATGAGACCGTGGCCGATGACGTGCCGGTACATTTCGGCCACCATTGGACCCCGACGGCCTCTGCGTCCGCGCCCGAATCCGGCGTGGACGGCATGCCGCAGCCGACGGGCGAATCCGGATCCGTACGGTCCTCGAATCGGCCGGAGAACGCCGAACCCGCCGAACCCGTCATCTCACGTCGGGCGGTCGTCGCGATGGGCAGTCGCGTCCCCGGCGCGGAGGAACGGCTCAGGGCCGCCGTGGTCACCCTTGACGCCACTCCGGGCAACCAGGTCGAGGGCATTTCTCCGCTGTATCATGCCGCCGGCATCGACGGACCCGATGAATCACGAGCCGTGATCGAACTGTCCACGCGCCTCGCCCCGCATACTCTCGTCGGACTGCTGCGTTCGGTCGAGGTCGGTCATGAAGGCGCCGTCACACTGCGTCTGGTCGACATGGAGGGCGTGAGCGTCGACGACGATACCTGCACCATCCCGTGGCCTCCGGCCCGGCGGAGTGCGGCCGTGCTCGCCCCCTGGTTCGACATGGATCCCGACGCGACCTATGACGGCACACCGGTGTCCTTCCTGCTGGCCGGCGCACCGGACGCGGATGCCGTGGGCATCCAATCCGATCATTGGATTATCGGGGAGACGCGATGAGGGCGCAGCGTATTCCGTGGTGGTACTACGTGACGGCGATGGCGGTGGGACTCGGCGCCGGCGCTGCGGTCGCGTATTTCGGCGAGGGTTTCGCCGGCGTTTCGCTGATAGGAGCGCCTTGGATCGTCTCCGCGTTATTGGTGGTGCTGGGTGTCGTGGTGCTGACCCTGGCCCTGCAGGTGCATCGATATGCCACGACCGATCCGCGCAAGCGTACGGCCTTCTTCGATCCCCTGCGGGCGGTTTACGCACTGGTGCTGAGCAAGGCCTTGGCCATAGCGGGAGCGACTCTCGCCGGTTGGTACGGCGGTCAGATTCTCGTCGTCATCACCCACGCCGAGGCGCCCTACTATACGACCGTCCTCATCGAGTGCGCCGTCACCGCCGTGATCTGTCTGATCGATATGGTCATCGGCATCATCGGTGAATGGCTGTGCCAGCTGCCACCGGACGAGGGTGCGGAACACCCCCGAGTCGCGGGCGTCTCCGGCCGCAGGAGCGTCACTCCAGCGGCGACGCGCGTGCGGCACTGATGCCGCCGAGCCATTGGGCTACTTGTCGGAGAGCCTCTCTTCGGGCACGCGGATCATGGCCTCCTGGCTCATGACGGCGACGAGTTCGCCGCTTTGCGCATAGACCTTCGCAATGCCCAGACCCCGCCCGTGCGCGGCGGTGGGGGCATCCTGGACATAGAGGTGCCAATCGCGGATATCCACGTCGCGGTACCACCACATCGAATGGTCCATGGAGGCGTAGGAGATGCCCGGTGTGGCGATGCTCAGCCCCGCGCGGCGCAGCACGGGCTCCATCATGATCTGGTCGCAACCCAGCGCCAGCATGGCGCGATTGATGGTCTGCGACATCTCGAAGTCACCGCCCACGGCACGCATCCAGACCATCTGCCTGCCGCTGTCCTTGTCGGCGCTGTCGCGGTCGGCCTCGAGCATGATCGGTTTCGAGACATGGCGGATGTCGAACGGCGATTGTTCGGCGTAGTAATTCGCGAACGGCGATTGTTCGGCGAAGGGCTCCATGAGCTTCTTGGCGCTCGTCAGGGTCTCGGGGTCCGGCACATCGGCCGGCATGGGGTCGGAGAATTCGACGCCGTTCTGGCCACGCTCCTGGAAGCTGGCGATGGCGGTGAGGATCGATCCGTGTGATTGGGTGACGTTGACGCGGCGGGCGGAGAACGACCGTCCGTCACGCAGCGACTCCACGTCGAAGAGGAGGTCCTGATGGATGTCGCCCGCCGTGATGAAATAGCCGTGGATGGAGTGCGGCAACCGTGAGGGGGGCACCGTCTTCGCCGCCGCCACGAGCGATTGGGCGATGACTTGGCCGCCGTAGACGCGGCCAGTGGGGAAGTACATGCTCTCACCGTTGATATACGTGTGCCCCCGGTAATTCGACGGGTTGTCGAGTCGCAGGACCCGGTTCAGATGTTCCAATGGAGTGGTGGATTCCTTCGTCATGTCGTGCCTCTTTGGTGTCGTCGTGATCGCTGGTGGTGACCGCTTTCCTCTTCGCCTTGACCCCGATGGTACGAGACCACTGTTTCAGGTCATGCTCGGTCATATTGCGGTTGGATGACCATACGGTGACGGCCACGGGTCGCTTGGTTGCGTCCGGGGCCGTCAGGCCATCCGTGGCCCGCCGTTCAGCGGGTCAGTTTGCGGTGCAGACGGTGGGGGCGTGAGGCTTCCTCGCCCAACCGTTCGACCTTGTTCTCCTGATAGGCCTGGAAGTTGCCCTCGAACCAGTACCAGTGCGCCGGGTGTTCGTCGTCGCCCTCCCACGCGAGGATATGCGTGGCGATGCGGTCGAGGAACCAGCGGTCGTGGGAGATGGCCACGGCGCAACCGGGGAAGTCAATCAACGCGTTCTCGAGGGATTCCAAGGTTTCGACGTCGAGATCGTTGGTCGGCTCGTCGAGCAGCAGCAGGTTGCCGCCCTGCTTGAGTGTCAGGGCCAGGTTGAGCCGGTTGCGTTCGCCGCCGGAGAGCACCCCGGTCATCTTCTGCTGGTCAGGGCCCTTGAAGCCGAAGCTGGCCACATAGGCGCGGGTCGGCACCTCGACCCCGCCGACCTCGATGTAGTCCAGTCCGCCGGAGACCGCCTCCCAGAGGTTCTTGTTGGGGTCGAGCCCTTCACGGTTCTGGTCGACATAGGAGATCTTCACCGTGTCGCCGATGACGAGTTGACCGGAAGTGACCGGTTCGAGCCCGACGATCGTCTTGAACAGGGTGGTCTTGCCGACGCCGTTGGGTCCGATCACGCCGACGATGCCGTTACGCGGCAAGGTGAACGACAGGTCGTCGATGAGCACGCGGTCGCCGAAGGCCTTGTGGATGTGCTTGGCCTCCAGTACCTGCGAACCCAGACGGGGCCCCGGCGGGATCTGAATCTCCGAGAAGTCGAGTTTCTTGGAGTTGCGCGCCTCGTTCTCCATCTGATCGTAGCGCTCCAGACGGGCCTTGTTCTTGGCCTGCCGCGCCTTGGGGGAGCTGCGCACCCAATCGAGTTCGTTGCGCAGGCGCTTGGCGAGTTTGACGTCGCGCGCGCCCTGGATCTCCATGCGCTTGGCCTTGGTCTCCAGATACGTGGAGTAGTTGCCCTTGTAGGGATACAGGTGACCTCGGTCGACCTCGCAGATCCATTCGGCGACGTTGTCCATGAAATACCGGTCGTGGGTGACGGCGATGACCGCACCCTTGTACTGGTGCAGGAACTGCTCGAGCCACAGGATGGACTCGGCGTCCAGATGGTTGGTCGGCTCGTCGAGCAGCAGCAGGTCGGGGGCTTCGAGCAACAGGCGGCACAAGGCCACGCGGCGGCGCTCGCCGCCCGAACATACGGTCACCGGGGTGTCGGGGTCGGGGCATTGCAACGCGTCCATCGCCTGGTCGAGTTGGGAGTCGAGATCCCAACCGTTCGCCGCGTCGATTTCGGTCTGCAGCTTGCCCATTTCCTCCATCAGCGCGTCGTAGTCGGCGTCCGGGTCGGCCATTTCCTCGCCGATCTCATTGAAGCGCGTGACCTTGCGGTACACGTCGCCGAACGCCATCTTGATGTTCTCGCCGACTGTCTTGGTCTCGTCGAGCGGCGGCTCCTGCTGCAGGATGCCCACGCTGTAGCCGGGGGTGAGGTAGGCTTCACCGTTCGAGACGGTGTCGAGGCCGGCCATGATCCGCAGCAGTGTGGACTTGCCCATGCCGTTCGGTCCCACCACGCCGATCTTGGCGCCCGGGAGGAAGTTCAGGGTCACGTCGTCGAGGATCGCTCGATCGCCGAAGGCCTTGCGGGCCTTGATCATCTGATAAATAAATTCTGCCAACTGGGGTTTCCTGTTCTTGCCTTAGGCATATGGTCCTAGGGGGTCGTATCGCGTCACCCATGCTAACCCAGCAGGCTGACCGTATCCGGCGTGTTGGCGCGGTGTCTCCGGGTATGCACGGGGCTTGGCTCGACCGGTTTCCTTCTCAGCGTATGAGCGGAGCATCCGGAGCGTGTTGTCGGGAACGCGCGCGTAAAATCGTGTAGCCGTTTGCAGGGATCCGATGTCGTCGGGTCCCGGTGCGGGCACGAGCGGATGAACCAGATGCATCCGGGGGCGGTGCAGGCCGGCGCATGTGGGGCGTCACCGCCGGGAGCATACCGTCCATGTCGTAGCCGGAAGGAGTGATCACATGACCATGCAAGGTTTACCCGAGGGGTACCGCGACGAGGGCACATATCTTGAGCCCCAGGATCAGGACCGTGCGGAATTCGTGGTCGAAGGCTCAAGGGCGCCGCGTGAGGCGTTGCCCATTGAGAATCCGCTGAGCTCCCCTGCGGCTCGTGTGCCGAAGGTCATCGCGCGCAGCTCCGGCATCGTGCTGCAGGGCCGCCGTTTGCATTCCTTTATATACAGCACCGATGTGGCGATCATTCGCAATACCAATGCCGACGCCGTGCTCGCGGTCTATCCGTTCACCGGACATCCGGTCATCACCCAGGCGATCCTGGCGGTCGCGCAGGCTCCGGTCTTCGTGGGCGTCGGTGGAGGAACGACGACCGGGAGCCGCGTGATCGAGCTGGCGGTCTTCGCGGAGATGCAGGGCGTGGCCGGCGTGGTGCTGAACTCCCCGTCGCCGGTGACCGCGGTGCGTGATGTGGCGATGGCGGTGAACATTCCCGTCGTCGCCACGGTGACGCAATGGGATCGGACGGTGGCCGACAAGATCGAGGCCGGTGCCGGTGCCATCAACGTTGCGGCGGGCAGGGACACGCCCCGCGTGGTCTACAGCATCCGCGAACGCTACCCGGAAATCCCCGTGCTCGCCAGCAGCGGCAGGGACGACGCCTCGATTCTCGAGACCATCGCCGCCGGCGCCAACGCGCTGACCTGGACGCCGCCGAGCGCCCAGGTGCTGCAGGGCGCCATGATGAACCGATATCGGGGTCAGGCGGACGGGACTCCCGACGATCACGGTGCACAGGCCGGCTCCTTTGCCAAGACGGGTCCGAAACACAAGCGCCAAAGTGCCGGACCCGGTGATTCGGTGCAGCGGAATCCCGCTCCGGGCTCCGACGGGGAACGCGATGCGGGCGATGACGCCACGCCCGATGACGGCCACGGGACGGCCGATGGCGGTGAAGCACTCATCATCCGGTAGGACTGCTTAGAGCAGCGCGGCGATGTTCCGCTCGAACTCCTTCGGTTCGGTTTTCGGTGCGTACCGCGCGACCACATGGCCTTGTCGGTCGATGAGGAATTTGGTGAAGTTCCACTTGATGCGATCGCCGCCGATGCCGCCCTTCTTCGATCTGAGCCAGACGTACAGCGGGTCGGCGTCCTTGCCGTTCACGTCGATCTTGGAGAACTGGGGGAAGGTCATGGCGAAACGGCCCACGCAGTACTCGTGGATCTCCGTGTCGCTGCCCGGGGCCTGACCGGCGAACTGGTTGCAGGGGAAGTCGAGGATCTCGAGGCCGCGGTCGCGATAGGTGCGGTACAGCGCCTCAAGCCCCTCGTACTGCGGCGTGAATCCGCAGCCGGTGGCGGTGTTGACGGCAAGCAGCACCTTGCCCCGGTATCGTGACAGCGGCACGTCGTGGCCGTCCTGCCCTCGCACGGTGAAGTCGTAGATGGTGTCGGTTGCCGGTTCGGTACCTGTGTCCTGTGTCATGATTCCTCCTTGATGAGCGGCGGTGATGATCGTCCATGCCGGTATCCTCCAGCCTACCGGCCGTCGGTTCGCGGGCATAGGGACAGGGCGATGTTCAGTCCTCGACGAACACCGCCGGCTCCAGTCGTGCTGATATGATGTGCCGTGCTTGCGTTTGCAACGCCAACTATGTACAGGAAGCCCCGACGGCATACCGTTCGGCAGGCTTCATATGAGTTCACCATGTGAAAGGCTATTGTGCCGAACCGTCGTTCTTCGTTGTCCTTCAATTCCCATAACCATACTGATGCCCCGTCCGCCAACCGGCATGACGAGGATGCCCTGTCGTCCGATCGCGCCTCGGGCGTGACATATGACGATGAGGCCCAAGCCCCCACCTTCGCCGAGCTGCATGTGCCCAACCGTCTGGTCAGCGTGCTGGCCAAGGACGGCAAGGACACGGCCTTCCCGATTCAGGCCGACACCCTGGCCGACTCGCTGGCCGGCCGTGATCTGCTGGGACGTGGTCAGACCGGTTCGGGCAAGACCTTGGCCTTCGCCATACCGCTGGTCGCACGGCTCGGTGAGAACAACGGCAGCGATGCCGCCATCCGCAGCTTCGAGCACTGGCGCGAGCACGGCGACGAGCGGTCGCGCCGTCAGGCCATGCTGCCGCGCCCGCGGGGCCTGGTCATGGCGCCGACGCGTGAACTGGTCAACCAGATCGACGAGGTCATACGGCCGTTGGCCGACGCCTACGGCATGGGCACGGTCACCATCTACGGCGGCGTCAACCAGAAGCGTCAGGTCGACGCCTTGCGCGACGGCGCCGACATCATCGTCGCCTGCCCGGGCCGTCTCGAGGACCTGTTGCACCAGCGCCTGCTGTCCCTGGAGGACGTCGAGATCTGCGTGCTCGACGAGGCCGATGAGATGGCCGACATGGGCTTCCTGCCCGCAGTCAAGCGTCTGCTGTCGCAGGTGGACCGCGATGGTCAGCGCATGCTCTTCTCCGCCACGCTCGACCACGGTGTCGACGCCCTCGTGAGTGAGTTCCTCACCGATGCGAAGATCCACGCCGTCGACGCCGTCGACGCCCAGGTCGATACGATGACCCAGCACGTCTTCCGGGTGAGCAAGCCCGACAAGTACGAGGTCATCCGCGAGCTCGCTTCGGGCAAGGGCAAGCGGCTGCTGTTCACGCGCACCAAGTACCAGGCCAAGAAGATGGCCAAGAAGCTCACCGACGCCGGCATCCCCGCCGTCGACCTGCAGGGCAACCTCTCCCAGCACCAGCGCGACCGGCATCTGGCCGCTTTCTCCGATGGCGATGTGCGCGTCATGGTCGCCACCGACGTCGCGGCCCGTGGCATCGACGTGAGCGACGTCAGGCTCGTCGTGCAGACCGAGCCGCCGGAGGATCCCAAGTCCTTCCTGCACCGCTCGGGACGCACGGCGCGCGCCGGCGAATCCGGCGACGTGGTGACCTTGGTGCTGCCCGAGCAGCGTAGCGAAGCTCGCGTCATGCTGCGGCAGGCCGGCATACAGGCCAAAGCCGAGGACATCACCCCGGCCTCGCCGGTACTCAAGGAACTCGTCGGCGAGCATGCCCCGCTCGTCAAGGGCTGGGCGCTGCCCACCCCCGTGCAGAACGTGCCCGGTACGGGCCGGCGCCATCGTGGATCCTCCCAGGGCCGTTCCGGTCGTTCGAAGGGGTCATCGCGCCGTGGCGGCAGGGATCGCGGGGGACGTGACGAGCGTCGCGACGGCTATCGCGAGGATCGCCGCGGCGGCGGAACCCGCTCTTCCGATCGCTCGGAACGCCGGAGCGAATACGGCACCGGTGACACGCAGGGCCTGCGCGATGCCTCGGGGCGTCGT
>NZ_JGZE01000019.1 GCF_000741285.1 Bifidobacterium mongoliense DSM 21395
CCTGGCAGCGCGGAAGCAACGAGAACAGGAACGGCATGCTACGCCGCTACCTGCCCAAAGGCGGCAGAATCACCCCGGACATGGCCGACGAGCTGCAGGCGATCGTCAACGAGATCAACAACCGGCCCATGCGCCTGCTCGGCTACCAGACACCCGCCGAAGCCTACCAGCAGGAACTGCTAAACTTACCCCACCAGCCACAGTGTTGCACTTCAATCTAGACAACGGGGAAACCACGCAAAATCGCCCTGCGTTTCAGCGCAGAACCAGCGCAAGACCGGCGTCAAACCGAGCCAGAATCACCTTCGACAAAATCTCTCAAAATAAGAATCGCGGTCCGGGTCGCCTTTATTGGCATCTTTATTAAAAAGTAACTTTTGGCAGAGCTCTCGCCAAATTACGCGTACCGAAATCGCACGTACCCTAATTGGCAGAGCCCCTGACGGAACCTAAAGTACGTCCCTCAATAAAACGGCCCCTGACGAGCACCTGAGAAGTGTGTGGTGATTCGTCGTGCAGATGCCGGCTCATCAGTTTCACGGCTTCATGCGCCAGTTTATCGATAGGCTGCTCAACGGTGGTCAGCCCAAAAAGTGAGGAACGGTACGGCCCAATGCCGTCGAAACCGGTGACGGAAACTTCACCCGGGCACGCGATGCCGGCGCTGTCCAAATATTCCAATACCGACAGCGCGATGCTGTCATTACCCGCCATGATGGCGGTCGCCCCCGAATCCAGGACCTCGTCGATTTTTTTGTCGATGTCCGTATCGTCGTTTGCTAACGAAATGATCGTTGTTTCGGCACCGGCCACTATAAGCTCGGTGAGGAAATTGGCGATTCGCGCATGCAACGCCGAAGCCAAGGAATCGCTGGAAGCCGTGACGGCAATATTTCTGTGCCCGTGATCCACTACGATGTGGGCAAGTTTCGCTTCCATCTGCGGGTCGATCCTCACTGAATTCAGCGAGGGAAGTTCCAGCCCGGAAGCCAGCACGACCGTGGGCACAAATTTCGCTGCATAATCCGCGACTTGAGCCGCAACGCGTCCAGAAGCGATGATGATGCCGCCCACACCATGCCCCAGTAGGTTGCGGACGGCCCGCATCTGGCTTTCTACGCTGTCACCGCCGGTAGCTAACAGCAGGTCGAAACCGTAACGGTCGGTCTCCGCCTGAACATGCGAAGCCAAGCCGCCGTAGAACTGATTGCCAACATCTCGAATCAACAATCCGATGGTGTTGGATTGGGAAGAGGCCAGCGACGCCGCGCCTAGATTACGTACGTAACCCAGCTTTTCGGCGGCATCAAGAACCGCCTTACGTGCTTCGTCGCTGACCTTCGGATGCCCGTTGAGTGCCCTCGACGCTGTGGACGGAGACACATGGGCCGCTGTGGCAATATCCAGCATGCTAACGCGATGCTTGCGTTGCGCGTTATCCCTTGCCACGTTTACTCCCAACTTACATTACCGCCCACATCAATTCTTTCCCAATCATAATCCTAGGGGCCAGCCATGAAGCTTGGTGAAGCGGAAAACACCTTCTTCAGGATACTGATTCACTGCCACCAAGTACAGGGTTTTCACCTGCATACTCTGTGGCACGCACACCTCGTCAATCGTATGCTGCAGACGTTTGTCTGCATCTGAATCCGTATCTTTGCTGCAATAGGCAAAGGTGTAGTGAGGCCCGAACGGCGGATCTGTCAGCGAAGATCCCAAGCCCGCATCTGCGAGACCGGCTCGGATATCGTCCACCAGTTTCTGCCATTCGCTGCTTTCGGAACCCAACGCCTCAGCAGCTTCACCTCTCACTTCAGGAACACGGAAATCCACGGAAAACGGGCTGTGACGCTTGGCTACATCCGACATTTTCACGCATAACGCACTCCACTGCTCCTGCGAAAGTTGGTCGCGATACAGGTCGAGCCGCTGAAGCGTCATATGCAGATACTCAGGCGGCTGCAGTGCCACTCCATCCCACTTTCCGCGAGATTGCAGGGCTTTTCCCTCCTTTCGCATGTGTTCAATGATGGGGTCACCGGCTTCGGGAAGCGCATACAAGTGCAGAGCACCGTGCTCTCTCGGCCAATGCGTATCGAGACGATCAAAAAAAACGCTTCATCTCACTCATCGCTCCGATCGCACGGAACAGCCCACAAAGCTTGCGTCTTCAATGTGCAAGTAACATCTGTACCGGCGCCCAGAGGAGCGTCGGAGCCCGGGCCACTGCCGGTAAGTACGCCAGCATCGGTCTGAATCTGGTAATGGACCACTTCGCCGTCGAACGCCGAAGACACGACTTTGGCACGGATGGTATCGTTGTATTCTCCGCCAAAATCGGCAGCGCTCTGCTCGCCTTGCGCATTTTGCATATCTTGCGCGGGGCTATCGTCAGCTTCATTTTGCGAATCTCCAGCAGCTTTCACCACCAGATTTTCCGCTCGCACAACGATGTCCATATCGTCACCGACGTTCTGCCCGGGGACGCCGTGTACCACGAGATCGCCCACAGACGTTGCCAAACGATACAGCGCAGCCGGTGGCAACTCAGAAGACGAAGCACCGCTGCCAGCGTCGACGCTAGACGAATCGAGCACACTCGTCACATGTCCCTTGATGAAACCACCCGTGCCCAGGAACGCAGCGACAAATCGATTGACGGGCCGATGGTAAATACCCCACGGCGTACCGACCTGCTCCACTTTTCCAGCACTCATCACCACAATCACATCCGACATGGTGAGTGCTTCAGACTGATCGTGGGTTACGAAAATGGCGGTCAGTTTGAGTTTCTGCTGAAGGTCACGGATCTCCCCGCGCATCTTCACCCTCAACCTGGCGTCAAGATTCGAAAGCGGTTCGTCGAAGAGAATGATCTTCGGCTCCATAACCAGCGCCCTAGCCAAAGCCACGCGCTGCTGCTGACCGCCGGAAAGCTGATGCGGGTATCGATCCGCATACTGTTTGATACCCATCATGTCGAGCGCATGATCGACTTTGCCGTTCCGCTCGTCTTTCGAAAGCTTGGCAATTTTGAGTCCGAATTCGACATTGCCGCGCACCGTCAGATGCGGGAACAACGCATAGGACTGGAACACCATCGACATCGGGCGCTTATCGGCCGTCATGTCGATGATGCTCTTGTCGTCCAGCAGTATATCGCCTTCACTCGGCTGCTCGAAGCCGGCGATCATACGTAGCGTCGTCGTCTTGCCACATCCCGAAGGACCGAGCAGTGTGACAAACTTCCCGGGCTCAATGACGAGATTAGTGCGGTAAACCGCCTTGAAATCGCCCTTTTTCGACGGATAGATCTTGGAAAGATCCTTCAGTTCCAGCGTTCCCGAAAGGCTCTCATTTCCTTTATCGGAATCGCGCGCCACTGCCGTACCTTGGGGCGCGGCCGTTGCAAATTGTGTTATCTGTGTTTGTATCATGATCATGCTTTCTTGGAATGATTGAGCTGCCCGAGCAAAATATTGGACAGGCCCAAAACGATGAGCACCAAAATGATCAGCAGGCTCGAGTATGCAAACGCATTACCGAACCGGCCTGCATCCACCTCATCCAGAATTTGCGAAGTCATCACTTTTGTCTGTGGCGTCGTAATGAAGATGATGGCCGTAATCGTCGTCATCGATTTGGTAATGGCGTAGGTAATCGAAGTCACCAAAGCCGAGCTCATCAGTGGCAGTGTCACCTTGCGAACCACTGTCAGCGGGCCGGCACCCAGCGACGTAGCAGCTTCCTCCACCTGTGGATTAATCTGCTGCAACGCGGATATAAAGGCCTGCTGACCGGTCGGGTCGCCTCGTGCGATGAACACCATGATGATGGCAATTGCGCCGCCACCCACAGCCAGACCGCCTGCCAGCGGTGGCAATATCTCGTAATCGCCGATGACGGTACTCTGCGAGTACGCGAGCGCGAACCCGAGACCGAGCACGGTTCCAGGAACAGCGACTCCCAGCATGCCCCACAGATCGAGCACCTTGCCTAAATGCGGCAGGTGGCGAACCACCAGCCAGCCTATGGCGAGCGCCAGCACAGCAGCAATCGGAGCCGCGATCAACGTGAGCATCAACGTGGTGCCGATTGCGCTGGACCCGAGGCGCTGTACAAAGGTGAAATGATCCCAAGTAAAGCTGTTGTCGACGCCGAGAATCTTGACAAAACCGCCGATAAACAGCGAAAGGTAAACCATCAGTACCAGCAGCAGCCACATGGCGGCGATGAACACCATGGGAATGATGACGTTCAATGCCTTCACCGGCTTCAACGAGCCCGTGGGCTTGCCGGTAACCGTCACCACCGAGTGCTTGTTGGCCCAATACTTCTGGATGAAGAAGACGGTGAGCGCAGGAACCAACAGCACCAGTGCCACACCGGTCGCACCCGAAATATCACCCGAGCCGGCCACCGCGAAGTAGATCTGACTGGCGAGTACGCGATAATCACCGCCAATGACCAAAGGATTGGCCAAATCGGCAATTCCCTCGACAAACAGCACCAGGAATGAAGAAAGCATGGCGGGCAATACCATCGGCACGGTCACTTTGAATAGCGTCTTGAATTCCGTGGCTCCCAAGCTGGAAGCCGCCTCAAACGTAGCGGGGTCAAGATTTTCAAACATACCCTTGATATTGAGATAAGCCACGGGTGTAAAGGTCATGGTCAGCACCATCACGAGTCCCGGAAGACCGTAAATGTTGACTTCCCAGCCAAACAATCCGTTGGTGATCATGCCGCGCTTGCCAAAAAGCGTGATGATTGCAGTGGCCGCAGCAAACGGCGGTGAAATGGTGGGCAGCAGCGTGAGCCAATGCAGTACGTGCTTGCCGGGGATATTCACAAACGTCTGCACATACGCGCACACAAAACCAATGAACGTGCCGCAAACACCTACCAAAAGCCCGAGGACGATGCTGTGCCAGAACGTTTCACCATGATTGGCGAACGCGCCTGCCATTGCCGAACGTCCTGCGGGGCTAAACGCGGCCACCACCAGCTTGACAACCGGGATGCCGAGTACCAGCACCAGCACCACAACGACTCCGGCGAGAATCACCCATACCGACGCGCTTTCACGCGGTCTGGAGCGCCTCAGCCTCTTTGAGGTGGAGCTGCTCCCGCCCTTGCCGATGCCGTTGTGCCCGCCACCGGAACCGGCTGGGTTAAGCCGGGAACCTGCGGATACGTGAATCGACGGTTCCGCCATATCAACATTCGACATGTTTCACTCCTTTCGATTCACTTTGTTGTCTATTTTCACCATTCATATCTGCCCGATTCACCATTCATATCTGCTTGCGAACCACTGAAATCCCACTCAGAATCCTGCTCGGAACTCGCTGAGAATCCTGCTCAAATTCCATTCAGAGCCTGATCTGATTGCTGTCCGACTACTTCCTTACTACTTTGCGGAGTTCGAGGACGCGACTTCGGATTCAAACGCCTTGATGAACGTGTCGCGCTCATCGGCGGCTTTCCTTACGTTCCAGCTGACCTTCTTCACCTTGCTCTGGTCGGGAACGTCTGCACCGACCTTGGCCTTGGGGTTGGTGGGAGCTGCGAACGAAGGAACCGCTGCATAACGATTCTGCGCATCCGTGGTCATCATCCAGTCGGCGAAAGCCTTGGCGCTCTTCAGGTTACGCGCCTTCTTCAGCACTGAGAGCGCTCCCACTTCATAGCCGGTACCTTCCTTGGGGTACGTGGTCTTCAAATCCTTGTATCCGGCTTTGATGGCCTTCTGGCAGTCGGAATCCAGAGCGATGGCAACGCTTGCCTCGCCGCGACCCGCCTGCTCGGTGCCGGTAGCTGCGGACTTGGAGTACTGCATCACATTGCCGTTCAGCTGCTTGAAGTAGTCGATTGCCTTGTCGTGGTTGCCGTTGTTAAGTACGGACTGCGTGAACATGGCCATGTAGCCGACGCCTGCAGTGGCAGGGTGCGGCATGGCGATGGCTCCCTTGAGCTTGCTGTTGAGCAGGTCGGACCATGACGTAGGAGCTTTCACTCCACGCTTTTGCAGTTCGGTGGTGCTGGAGCAGAAGGCGATGGAATCAGTGTAGAAACCGGTCCACGAACCCTTGGTATCCTTGTAATCTTTGGAAAGATCATCGGTTCCCTTGGGTACGTAATGCTCAATTTCACCTTTGTCGTCGGCAAGCAGATGGTTCTCGGCCTGGCCTCCGGCCCACACGTCGAATTCACCGGGGTTGGTGGCCAAGCGGGCCAGGACTTCACCGGAACCGAGGCGCACATACGTGGTTTTGATTCCCGTTGACTTCGAGAACGCTTGAGTCATTGCCTGGCAAAAATCCTCCTGCTGTGAGCACGCAATAGAAACGCTTCCACTGGCTTTTGTATTATCAACTTTTCCACATCCAGCCATGCCAACAAGGGAAGCACCGATAAGAATCCCTGAAAGTATGCGGTTTTTGTACGATATGCTATTCATCTTCCAGTCTTTCTGTATTGATATTTGTACCCGCCTGCAGTGGTGGATACGCTTTCACTCACAAAATAACAGTGCGGTTAATGTTTGTCAACTCGAATTGCTGCAATTTTAAGGAAAATGTAATAAAAAATGAAAGGCGGCACTCTATGAAAGCGCATTCACATCGTTGCACGTAAAGCCATAGGCCGCATACGGGCATTCACTCATATGCAGGCCTGGCAACACTTACATAAGCACGACTTTATCGGCTCGTCCCGTGCTGCACAGCTCAATCACGTGCGCAGCCTGCTCCCGCCACCGTCGGCGGCCGAATCACTCCTCCTCGGAGCTGCGAACCGGCAGTATGTATGACATCGACTCCAATGGCTCGCCGTTGATCCTTTTGAGCAGCACGGAAACTATGGTCTGAGCCAGTTCCCGGTAGGGCTGGATGATAGTTGGCATAGATGGGTAAGCGATCTGATACACGAATGACCCATCATAGCCGAACAGTAATAGCTCTTCGGGAATTTTCCTGCCCAGCTCCAATGCCTTTTTCTGCATCGCCAGAGCGATCAGATCAGAGGCAAAAATTCCATCAACGTCAGGATTTTTCTGCAAAAAATCGTCGGCGATTTGCAGATATGAAGAAAACTCAAATTCGTTCAACTTCAACTCGTAAGTAAACGACTGAATCCCATGATCTCTCATCTCTTCGGCAAAAACCTTATGACGCAGTACGGAAGGAGTCCTGACTTTCGAATAGCCAACGAATTGCTCCACTTTTTTGCAGTGCTGCTTGATGAACGCCTGGGCGGCGATGTGTCCGCCCGTTTTATGGTCGGCCGATACGATCGGAATATCATCCGACAACGCACGATCCAAGGCGACGATGGGGGCTCTGATGTCCGAATAATTAATATCGACGGAATGACTGCCGATAATGATTCCATCAACCTTATTGGCAGTGAGCATATCCAGATATTTACGCTCTTTACTCGATGAGTGCATGGTGTTGCACAAAATCATCTTGTAACCATGACGGTCGAGTTCATCTTCGATTTTAGACGTCATCGTAGCGAAAAATGGCTGGACCACATCCGGTATGACCAGACCAATAATGTTCGTACGTTTGGTGAAAAGACTTCGAGCAATCTGATTGGGCTGGTAATGCAGCAAATCAATCGCGTCCTGAATATTTGCTCTCGTTTTCTCAGAAATGTAACCACGATTATTGAGATACCGCGACACTGTATTTTTCGACACCCCAGCAACACGGGCAACATCTGTTATCGTAGCCACGATCGCCCCTCTCGTTTATGCATGCAATCAAAGAACGGTTGCACCACTTTACATCGTCATGCAACCGCCCATAACTACTATACCGAGAACAAACCAACTACATATTCAACCCGTAGCCTTCGATATCGTTGAGTTGCACATTGCCGCCATTACACTGGAAACCGAGCCCATTATCGCTTGATGAAGCAAAGACATTGAGCGAATGGACCACACTTCCGCCGTCTACAAACACCTCCAGAGAACTTTGATCCGAGAAAATGTCGACGTCAATATGCTCCTTGTTTTTCAGCCGCAATGCGCTACGAGAAATTCCCCGACTCCAATGATCCGCATGATTGCGGTCAATTCTCACCTCAGCACGGCGCAAATCAATTGTACAGTCAGTGTGTTCCTCGGCTCCTTTTCGCAGCACCACCGTAAAAGTATCCGCATTCGACGCACGAAGATCGATGTCAAACTTTAGCTCGAAAGCGACACCGTCGCCTACAGGAAAGCTACGGAAATCTCCCTGAGCAATTGAAATTTCCGCCTCTTTACGAGGACTTGTACGCAGAGACTGTACCTCTTTAATAGGGGTAAAACGTAACGTATTGTCTTCGGCGAGCGTCACTTCACGAGGCAATGCAAAAGAACCGCACCACCCTTCTTTGCACGTCGGCCCCCAGTCTTTCCAGAAAGGCATCCAATCCCAGCAATTGGCCCATCCGACCATCAACCGCCGTCCGTTGCAGTCTTCAAACGTCTGCGGTGCATAAAAGTCGAATCCCCAGTCGGCTTCGCCTGTCACCGTATAAGTAAACGTTCCGGTTTCGTAGTCGAAATCGCCAACGAAATACACCGTGGTACGTTCGCCGGCGCCCATCGGCGAGCACAAAAATACCCATTTGTCTTTGACTTTGAAGAAATCAGGGCACTCCCACATGTACCCCCATTCGCCGCGGCTCTCAAAAAGCGTGTTGAAGAATTCCCAATGCAGCAAATCTTTTGAACAGTACAGCAACGCTTGCGCTTTACCGTCTTTCTGAGCCCCGCACACCAAGTAATACTCGCCATTGTGCTCCCAGACTTTGGGGTCACGGAAGAAGTCATGCGGTACGACTTCGGGAGCTTCGAGCACAGGGTTGCCTTCGTATTTGGTGAAGGTAATGCCGTCGTCGCTCCACGCCACATTTTGAGTTTGCTCAAAACCGTTGCCATGATTGGCAGTACCCGTGTAGATCACATACAATCTACCGTCTTTTTCAATCGCGCTGCCTGAGAAGCACCCGCCTTGTGGGTGGTCGTCATACGACTCACTCGGCGCCAACGCGACCGGAAGATATTTCCAGTGCAGCAGATCGTCGCTGACGGCATGTCCCCAATACATTTCGGACCAAAAACTGCCATAGGGATTGTATTGGTAAAAGAAATGATACTGGCCGCGGAAATAGATAAGCCCATTGGGGTCGTTGATCCAACCACATTGAGCCATAAAATGGTAGCGCTGACGCATGGCGGACTTGCTCACGGCGGGAGCTTGCGCGTCGATATGGCGCTGCGCGTTCTGTACGGACTGTTGCATTAATTGTAAAGACATAATTTAACAACCTTCAAGCAGTGAGAGACAAGGAACCTCGTCACGTTACTGCACATTTTCCAAAGAGCGGAAGGCGGAGATTCGGCCGCCTTCCGTTACTCATTTGTGGAATATTTTTAATTTTTCACTTCAGTTTGCACTCACTGATTCTCGTGCTAATTTTCGTCAAACTCTTTCCTCAGCTTGTGTGCAAACTCGGTGTTGAGCTTCGATTCACGACGAGCCTTGTCTTCCTTGATAAGGAATTGCTCTTCGCGCTTCGGCTCATATTCCTTCCAACGCTGCTCATAAGACTCACGAGCCGCTTTCATGTCATCCGTCAATTCAGGCAACTTCAAATCACGCTTTGGCAGCTCGGGAACCTCTGGAATTCGGTCCTCCACCGGAGCGATCGTCAACGGCTCACTCGTAGGAAGTGTCTGATACCAATATGCCGTCGAACTCCAGTCGTCAGAGAGCTGATTGGCGTGACCGTGCTCAATGGTCACGCGCAGGCTCTTTTCGAAACGCACCGGATCGGTGATATGGAAGCGATACGAAACTTGGAATCCGTCTGTATCCGCTTCATGAACGATAGTTCCGTAGAAAGGATATGCGTTGCGCTGCATGCCCCAAGCGTGGTTGAAATAGTCTTCCGTGCCGGTGCCGTTCAGGCTTGGACGCTTTTCGCCGTCTATGAAGAACATATCGTTGCCTTCACCCCACCAACTTCCCTGATAATGCCTCACTGTAAGGTTGCAGCCGACGTAATGGCCCGTTCCCTTCACATCGAGTACCGTATAGTTGTTATCGCCCGTGAAATTGGTGACGTTGTTGACTTCAGGCGCGTTCACCTGCACATCGTTGCCCCAGCCGTTGCAGGGATTCTCACGATGCCAAGAAGAGTGGAAATACGCGGTGTCTTCAGGCAGCGGATCCTTGTACATTTCATAGTCGATATTGAAATAGAGAATGAACGGCAATTCGTTCTCATTGATGATTTCAATCTTCGCTTTTTTGTTGAACGGCATGGGGAAATAGCAAGATACAGAGCATGGAGCTCCGTACTTACCGGCTTCTTCCGGCTTCAACGAAACGTTGAACGGCAATGACGAGAAATTGCCGGGATAGCTGTTTCCAATGCAGAAGAAATCTCCGAGAGGCGCCAAAACGCTTGGAGTGTCTTCATCGTCCCAGGTGATTTTAATCAACGCTTTACGGTAGTAGAAGGGATCATAGGCGTCCCAGATCACACCCAGCGGCGGAGCAATTTCCATCACAGGCGCAGCGGAAGCACCCAAAACCGGGTCGATGAGGCTCGGGGCGACCACACGCCTGCACGACGAGGTCATCCAAATGTGATTGATGCAACCCGGGCCTTCGATTTCTCCCAGCGTGATGCTCTCGTTGGGTGGAATCTCCCAGTAATCCTGGTTTTTCCCACGCTGATCCCAGCTGGCCAACCTGCCATTTCTTGCGTGATGGATGGAAGTCAAATCCTTGAACATTCCAGATACTTCGTTACTCATACCACTCCTTTGCTAAAAAATTTGTTATTACTCGATTACTTATGTGTACAACGCTCGGTTTTAACGGCCGAACGCACGTATTACACCGATACAGCGCAATTGACGATGCCACATAGGGAAACACCAGAGCCCACTGTTCGCGAAGTCCGAAGAACAAGTTGATCTTATACACCGGAAACAGCAGAATGAACGGAGATACGCTCAAGCCGGCGATCAGGAATCCATACACGGCTTTCGAAGCCCACGGATGACGGTACGTCATACGAGCGAGCGCAAACGAGCTGAAGAATGTGATAACAAGTTCGATTACCAGAGACACCACGCACACCATGAAAGTATTCAGATACAGCTGCGGGTAGTTGAGCGTCTTCAGCGCGGTCCGGTAATTGCTCCAGTTCAGAGCTTTGGGCATCGATAGCGGGTTTGAAAGAATGTCGGCGTTCGACTTGAACGACATGATGAGCATCCAAATGAACGGGAACACCGTTAGAACGGTCACTACCGCCATCAGAATGTACATGATGATTTTATTGCGTTTCGATATCATCAGCGATCACTCTCCTTGTCTCTGAAAATCAAGAAGTACAGCCCGGTAAGACCAAGTGAAATAAGGAAAGTGACGGTTGCTATAGACATGCCATAGCCATAATCACCGCTCTGGAAGGTCATGGAATAGCTGTACGTCACCAGCGTCTCCGAAAGGTGGTTCGGACCGCCTCCCGTTGTCTGTTGAACGATTTCGAAGATCTTGAATATGCCGGTGATAATGAGCACCACAACGGTGGAAATATTCGAACGCATCATCGGAATGGTGATGTACCAAACCTCTTGCCAACCGTTGACGCCGTCGAGCTTGCAGGCTTCGATCACATCTTCGGGAATCATTTTGAGACCGGCGATAAAAATCGTGGTGAGATACCCGAGTTGTTGCCAAAAGTAAATAATCGCGATGCTGTACGGAGAGAGGTTGGGGCCGCCAATCCACTGCTGCGCCCAGCTTCCCAAGCCCACCGCACGAAGAACGTTATTGATGACACCGATCTTGGGATCCAGGATATATACCCAAATGATGCCAACAATAATCGGAGCGATGATGGCCGGCGAAAATACCATTGCCTTAGAAAAATCCACAAATTTCAGTTTGTTATTCAAAAGCAACGCGAGGAAAAACGAGACCACCAACAGAAGGACTGAGGCAAGGACGAAAATGATTGCCGTATTCCAGAATGATTTCCAAAATATGGGGTCCTCGAACAGCCGGCGATAATTGCTTAATCCGTTGAATGTGGCCTTACCAATTCCCGAATATTTTGTAAAGCTATACCCTGCTGCAATGAATATCGGCAGCATGATGAAAACAATATATACCGCGAGCGTCGGAACGAGAAAACCGACTTTGTATCGAGTTTTACTGAGCCAATGCATGTTTTATGTACACTTTCCTAAATTTCGGGTGGCGCACATTTGTAGCGATGTGCGCCACCCGATTTACTTCATTTGCTTGGCTACTTACTTATCGGCTATGGCATTGTCCATATTGACAACTGCTTCCTGAGGGCTGTGTACGCCCTGCATAACGCCGAACAGGCTGTCGTAGAGCACCTGCTGCACGCTGGAAGGAACCGTCAGATCGGGCGCGGACACCGGGCTCTTCCAACCGTTGGACAGGGCATCCGTCATGGCCTTCATCGAATAGTTGTCAGCGGAAGGAGACAATCCCTGGTAGCTGGTGGCCGGGAACATGGCGTTCTTATACGAAAGCTGAGCCGCGTCCTTGCTGTAGTAATACTTCAGGAATGTGTATACGGCCTGCTTGGTCTCATCATTCTTTGCCACCGAAGCACTCACGGCGATAGGAGCCGACGGAACCTTCATATCCGTTTTCTGAGAAGCCTTGGAATCCGAGAACTGCGGACCCCACCAGAAACCGATATTCTTGCCGAGGTTCTTATTGAACTCTGCGCAATCCCACTGGCCGCTGCCGAACATCGCAGCTTTGCCGGAATCGAACTGCTGCTTGGCATCGAAGTATTCAACGGTCGACATATTCTCCGGGAACGCTCCGGCTTTAGCAGTCTGCTCAAGCTTTTCGAACATCGTCGGCAGCTGGGTATCAGCAAACTTCTTCTTTCCGTTCAGTACGGATTGAATATTGTCACCCCAGCCATACCGGGTGAGCCAATTGTTGAATTCCCACATCGCGTACGAACTATTCTTACTTCCGATGGACAGCGGGGTCACGCCGCTCGCCTTGAGCTTGCCGACCATGTCCAGGAACTCTTCGAAAGTGGTGCTATCAGTTGGATACTTGACTCCTGCCTTGTCGAAAAGCGCCTTGTTGTAGAAAATGCCTTGAACATTGCTCTGATAAGGCAAACCGTCCTGAACCTTGTTGGCCTGGAATGCCTTTTCTGTGCCGTCCAAAGCCGTTTTGACGTCAGAATTTTCCTTCAGAAAATCAGTCATATCCATCAGAACGCCGGATTTGTTGAATTCGGGAGCCTGCGCTCCTTCAACCCAGAAAACTTGGGGCAACGTGCCGTCCGAGGCTTCCAACTTCATATTCTTACTGTGAGATTCAGTATCTGCTGCTTCGAAAACGACCTTGTATTTGCCCTTGTTTTTCTTATTGAACGCGTTGACGATGGCACTCGTTGCGGGTTCCTGCTTGGATGGGTTCGCTACATTGATACCAAATTTGATGATTGACGCACCGCTGCTGTCTTTGGAAAGTTTACTGCTGTCGTTGCTGCTACCACCGCAAGCACCGAGAGATCCCACTAATGTCAGCGCCGCCGTTACCGCTGAAAATATTGTTATAATTTTTGACTTTTTCATGATGCTCCTTCGCTCATTTGCTCTTTTGATAAATATTCTGAGAAATCCAGCCGCAATTCGTCGCCACAGGATTCAGAGAGAATTCCACCGAAACAAAGTATATTTACCGGTTAACATATTGTGTCACATCTGATCCTCTTTCCTTTAAGTGGATTAATTTCTAAGCACGATTTCTGGCATAATCCCAGAACAAATAGCCTCTTTATCGATGCTTTGCCAACAATATAGTTCACTAGAAAAAATATGTCAACCGGATAACATAAAAGAGTGTCGACATATGAGGAAAAAGAAAAATCATTTTATTGTAGACACGCAAAAAGGGGGTAGTGCCCGGGTTCTTGCGCACTTTGGTTTTTGTTTCCTGTGTGCGTTGTCAGTTCGCTTCTTGTATGGTGTCGTGGAGTCGGGACATGTCCAGGTAGCGTCGGGTCGACCAGTCGTTGGCGGTGACGTAGCGGATTCTCGCAGTGATGAGCATGAGTGCGCTCCTGCCGTCGGGGAACGCTCCCACGACGCGGGTTCTGCGGCGTATTTCGCGGTTGAGTCGCCCGAATCATGTCGGTGGTGCGGATACGCCGACGATGCTCGACCGGGTAGTCGTCCAGCAGGTAGGTCGTGGTCTCGCCGATGCCCTCCCGCAGGCACTTGGCGGCCTCTTTGAGTTTCCTCGCTTCCATCTGCGTGGCGATGCTCTCGGCCTTCTCCAGGGCGGCCTGGCGCGACTCCATCGCGAAGATCGCTTTGAGCGCGTCGCCGGCCCATCGGGTGTGCCGCGGGCTGACCCTGGCCAGCACGTTACGCATGAAGGCACCGCTGGTAACGGGCCTCCGGCAGCAGCTCACCGATTGTGTGTCACCGTGTCAAGTTGTGCGTGAAAATCACCGGAATTGAGCAGGACGTGCGCTTGATTTGCGCAGGTTCGGCGGCCGATGGCCGTCGTCGTGGGTGGTTGTTTTGGTTATTTCATGAGTGAGTGGGTGTTTCGGTAGGATTCGCCGGTGAAGCGAATGATTCTGCCGTGGTGGATGATGCGGTCGATGACGGCCGCGGCCATGTCCCCGTCGCCGAACACGTCGCCCCACCGGCTGAATTCGAGGTTCGAGGTGAAGATGATGCTCCTCCTCTCGTAGGGGTCGGCGATGATCCGGGACAGGAGGCCGGCCCCGTCGTAGGCGCACGGGCAGGTAGCCCAATTCGTCGA
>NZ_JGZE01000020.1 GCF_000741285.1 Bifidobacterium mongoliense DSM 21395
GGCCGAAACCGYMACGCGCGTACAAGGCGAACTGATCCGCCGATCCAAGCCATTCGGGTCCGTGCACGCGTTGGAACAGGCCACGTTCCCATGGGTCTCCTGGTGGAACAGCCAACGTCTCCATGAAAGCCTCGGCTACCGGACACCATGCGAAGTCGAAACCCTGTATCATCAACGCCAGGCGATATCAATCGCCCCAAAAACCAACAAAACAGCGTGAACAAAAACCAGTCCACTTCAAATCAGAAACCACTGGGGCAGGATTGCAGAGGTCTCTGGGAAAAGGTTTTCGGGAAATGGCCATTGTGTCAAGAACGATAACTCATTATGTCTATGGAAAGTTCGGAACAGTGTTTCGATGTTGGCAGAGGATGAGTGAATGCCTGTGTAATTCGTCATCGGACATAGTCCGCTTCTCTGGGTATTGTCTGAACTGATTGCACCGCTATGGAGCCGTGTCATTCAAAGGATGAGGCATGGCTCCCGGGGTGTCTTCGCCAACCCGGATCCGGGTTGGGAAAGCTTACCTGAAGAGAGAACCGTATGACTATGTCCGATGGGTCATCGTACCCCCAGCAAACGTTCAATGCCACGCCGCAACAGGTGTATGCGATCTTGAAGAGCATGCTGTCACAGGATGCCGCATATCGTGTTGAATCGATTGACGATGCGAGGATGTCTATCGTCTTCGCGGTCCAGCAATCCGGTGAGCAGGGTGACGTTACGGTGTTCTTCGCTCCTGATGGCCGCGCCAATGTCCAGCTGATCCCACGGGACGCCGATCCCGTTCGTGGGCAACCGTTCGCTGCACGATTCTATGATGCCTTGAACGCCACATTCATGAGTAGGTCCGGTGGGCCGTCAGACATGCAGCAACAGCCGACGATGCCGGCGGCGCAAGGTGCGCCATCGCGGCAACAGAAATCCAGATTCTCGGTTCTGACGGTCTTTGCGCTTATCTTCGCGCTCGTCTTCCTGGTTCTGGCTGTGACCGTGAGGGCGTGGAACGTTACCGCGATCCTGGTGATGCTCGTGCCCTCGTTTCTTCTCGATGGTTTCTCGGTGTACAACACCCGCAGGAATGGTGGCAAGCGGGGCGGCCTCTTTGCCTGGATTGCCGTGGGCGTCACCGTCGTGGCGGTAATCGTATCGAGCATCTGGGCCTTCCGTCCGAAGCAAGAGGACACTGTAGCCGCCGAGCAGAAGGTGAGCTGCGGCGAGTATTTCTGGCCTGAAAGCGATGTGTCCGCAATGCTGAACAAGCCGCAATCACAATCAGGGGAAGTGGTGTGGGAGAACTCCAACGGCTTCTTCATGTACGTGTGTGACACCTCGCAGGCGCAATTTGACGCGTATGTCAAGGACGCCAGAGAGCAGGGATTCAAGGAAGACTACAAAAAGGGGACGGACTTCTACTACGCCACCGCTCCCAACGGGAACACACTGTCAATGAATTACAAGATCAATGGCAAGAACATCATGTCAATCAGGACCGAGGAGCCGGCAGCTACGTCAACGTCAACCGAAACGCCCAAGGCCTCCTCGACCTCACCGGCAACACAGAAACCCAACAGCGAATCAGCCCAGTCGGGGTCATCCTCGACGGACATACGCAAGGCGATAGACGATTACGAATCCTTCATGAACAAGTACGTGGACTTCATGAACAAATACCAGAGGGACGGCAGTCCGACATCGATGCTGAAGGACTACACGGAAATGATGCAGGAATACAGCACGATGTCCGAGAAATGGTCCACGCTCGACACCAGCACGATGTCGCAAGACGACATGAACTATTACACCGCAGCACTGAACCGCATCAACGCAAAACTCGAAACATTACAATGAAGCACAGTCAGTAGCCATAGTAGGGTGAGCTGGTCTCTGGCCCGCATGTACGCCGAATTGCTCTCCTCGCCCCACAGATAGGTAAGGCGGGCCTCATTCCATGCAGGCAGTCGCATGAGAGCCTGCATGGAATTCCACATGGCTGCTGTGTCCCCAGATGTTCAAGTGAGCTTTGCCATGCCGCCAAACGAGCGACCAGGTTCCATCCCCTATGGGGTCGACTCCGGAGCTGTCGTTTGTCATCCAGACACTCCCGGTGTCAACGAGCCGAGGTGAATCCGGCTGTTTGAGATACACCATACCGGCACTGCCGGCCATGCCAGCTGACTCCACCGAGACGACGATGTCACAGCCGGCGGCGCTGCGCGGAGCGAGCACATGACAGACGTCAGCGAACATGAGCGTGAACCCGGCGGTCAGCATGCCCAAGAGCACCGCCAGTGCCATGACCATACGTGTCAAGCCTCGCAGCACCTTGCTCCCCCGCACCAAGGCGGCATGATACTGGCCAACCTTCTCATCGGGCCGGTTTACAGACAGCGTCCACAGGACGATAAAGGCGATCCAACATGGAGCACCCACCGAGAGCGCAACGATGGTCAACAGCGTACGCGGGGTAACAACCAGACTCGCAAACAACAGCATAGGCTGATCCCATACGCTGGATCGCAGATGGGTAAGCGCCCACTGGTCGCCGAGCGGTATAAGCGGCACAGCGAAGCAGACGGCACCAATCCAACCAGACAGCTTACGCCAACGATCCATGAGCACCTCTCACCACCATGCGACCCGTCCGAGCATTGCACGACAGCAGGCCATCTTTCACATCCACAGCTACCATAATTCAGATAAGCAGTGTTTGCCCATCACGCATCCATGCAGTACCGCCACCGATTAGAACCTTGACGGCACGGACGTCAGACGCGACAATGGCCTGGAAACTGTACTCGACCAGTCCAGCAGGAAATTCGAGTTGCAAAGCGTCGGCATCATAGGCAAGAGCCAAGCACGGCAGGAAACCGGTGCGACATGGAACATGAAGCGGCAGAAACTCAGCAACCGGGGCACCACGCGACGGGACGAGTTGGCAATGACGAAAGCACAATAACTAGCTAGTTACATAACTACACAGTTATGTAACTACGTCACTATGTAGTTATGCTTTGATGTTGCTGTAGATGGTGTTCCGGCTCACCTGGTACTGGTCGGCGATCTCCTGCACGGTGAGGGTTCGGCTTTGATAGAGTTCGCGGATCCGTGTGCGCTGTCTCTCGGTGAGTTTGGATGGTCGGCCGCCCTTACGCCCCCTGGCCCTGGCTGCCTGCAATCCCGCGTTGGTGCGTTCCCGGATGAGGTCGCGCTCGAACTGCGCCATCGCGGCGAACACATTGAAGACCAGCACCCCGCCGGGCGTGGTGGTGTCCATGTTCTCCGTCAGGCTCCTGAACCCCACGCCCCTGGATTGCAGCAGGTTCATCAAGTCCACGAGGTTCTGCACGCTACGGCCGAGCCGGTCGAGCTTCCACACGACGAGCGTGTCCCCGTCGCGGATCACATCGAGCAGGCGGTCCAGTTCGGGCCGGTGCGCCTTCGCGCCCGACGCGTGATCGGTGAACAGCCGTTCGCAGCCGGCCTTGTCGAGCGCGTCGGTCTGCAAGGCCTCGTTCTGCTCCAGGGTGCTTACCCTGGCATAGCCGATGATCATGCCGGCTCCTTTCCTACAACAGTCCGTCGTGCGTGCCGGTGCGCGCGAGGGTGACATGCTCCCCCTCGACGCGGTACACCAGCAGCCAGTCGCCCTGTATGTGCAGTTCCCTGAACCCACGCAGGTTGCCCTTCAACTGATGATCCCTGTACCTGCCGGCCAGGAGCGTCCTGTCGTTGCGTCTGAGCACCGCCTGCACCTCGACGAGCAGTCCCATGTCATAATGCTTCTGCTTCAGCCGCTTCACGTCCCTGAGGAACGCCGGGTTGACGCTGATCTCACGCATCGGCGATCATATCCGCGAACGCGTCATCATCCTTGACCGGGATGCTCGGCTCGTCCATCGTGGACAGCACCGCGTTCTCGAAGGTCGCCGCCGCCGGCTGGAACGGCAGCCTGCGCTCATTGACGATCTGTTTGAGCATCATGTTCACCGCCGTGGTCAGATCAAGCCCCATGCCCTCCAGCAACTCAGTGGCCTGATCCTTCAACTCCTTGTTGCTGCGAACCTGCACCCGTGTATCCATCCTCATGACCGTTTCCTTCCAATGTCAAGATTGGTTATATTGTACTTCCATTGTACTTCCATTGGAATCACTCGTCAATCAGGGTGCCCTATGGGAAGAAACTCATCCTGCAACTGATGTTTCTATACATTGATTGTTACACGGATTTCTATACACGTTTTCGCATGGAAAACGGCCCGAAACGTCGAGCCGTGGGATTGTGTAGAAAACGGTCGATTTATAGACACTATTGCGATGAGCATGAATTTTCCCTATACTTGTCGGGTAGCATCCATGTGGATGAGCATTGATTATAAACGGCATTGCAACTGAACAGCGAAGTGATTATTGCAAGGAAAGTTCTGTACCGCTGCTCTTCTCGGACTGATTGGCAGCTAAGATATTTGCTCGCATCTAAGAAATTTCTCGTACTAGACAAGTTATTCCTATACCCGCTTTGCAATCGATCCTTCGCACTTATGAAGGGAAGCACATGACAGGTCTTAACACATTAGAACAATCCGACAATGACACAGCAGCTCGAGTAGCCAAAGATTATCCACCGCAGACCCAGAATCCTCCAGGAACGGTTGTTGCGATGACTCCGGAACCAGATCATGGCGAGTCAAGCTGGGTGGGAAGAAACCGGCTTGAAGGGATTCGAGCATTAATAACTGGTGGCGATTCCGGCATAGGGCGTGCAACTGCCATTGCCTTTGCCCGAGAGGGTGCGCATGTGGCAATTTCCTGTCTACCTTCTGAAGTGATTGATGCACAGCATACGCGTGAGATTGTCGATGTGGACAAGAGAGGGAGCTGTGAAATACTCGAGGCTGACATTCGCGACGAGCATATGGCACGTCGACTCGTGGATGATTCTGCCCGCACACTTGGCGGCCTTGACGTGTTAGTCAACAATGCAGGGACGCAACGAGGTCGTCGCGACAACGGTTTTGCCGATCTGACCACGGAAGAGATGCGTGATGTATTTGATACGAATCTGTTCGGCACTTTCTGGGTTACCCAACAGGCGCTGCATTACCTCAAGGCTGGATCAAGCATCATCAATGTCACATCCATACAGGCATACGAACCTTCAGGAAATCTGACAGATTATGCCGCGACCAAAGCAGCGCTGACAAACTTCACAGCAAACCTTGCTCAACAGTTGGGACCTCGCGGAATCCGCGTCAATGCAGTGGCGCCAGGTCCGATTTGGACTCCGCTAATCGCATCAACCATGCCTTCCGAACACATTCCCGATTTCGGCAAGAACACGCCCCTAGGAAGACCCGGACAGCCAGCGGAACTTGCTGGTGCTATGGTCTTCCTCGCAAATGATGCCGAAGCCTCCTACGTGAGCGGCACAGTCCTCGCAGTAACGGGCGGCAGACCAATCTTCTAGAGTGATGATTTGCATGGGTTCGGAGAGAATCTCAATTATTGCCATGCACCCGGCATATGCAACATTGAGCAGCATAAACAGGGGACTGTTCACAAGAGAACACATTAGCCGGATGCTGTAACGGACTAGACAGAAACATATATAAATACTAGGGAAAGTGGGAATCTGATGCCAAAGGCATGGAATAATGACGATGAAAAGCAATACCAGCATGTCAAGGATAGCGAACTTGACCGCGGTCATAGCAAGGACCGCGCCGAAGAGATAGCGGCCGCAACCGTCAACAAGCAGCGACACAAGGAAGGCCGCACCAAGGAGCAGCAGGAATCAGCCGACAAGCACTCAACAAAATAGACTCTGCTCTAGTTGCGTCTCGATATGTCCTCTCTTAGGAATGTGATAATTCCAAGAAGGCGCACGGGAATTAGAGCCGGGAAGAGACATCGGTACACGATGGCGCAAGTATCCGCAACCGAAACCATAGCCTCATGACTCAAGATAAGTAGAACTACGGAACGAATCGAGCCAGACTTTCACGAGGGACATCCACGGGTGTTTTCTATGCTTCGTACGCCATCCGATTTGGAGCATGGCTTCGAACAGCGCTCAGGATATCTATCCACGAACCCGAATGGCAACAGTCATCCCAGATCAACCTTCGCGTTTGGCTTGCTTTGAAGACAGGATTCGCATCCACAGTCCCGCGGAGGCGAATGATGAATTCAAGAGAAACGAACTGGCTCAATACATGTATTTTCATTTGCATGGTCAATATGATCTACAGGCATGGCAATCATCTGCGCTTAGAGGATCATACTGGAAATTCATCTACTAGCACATCGATGGGTGTCTTAGGCCACAAGAAACTTCTCGAATAGTAGGATGGTTCCTAATGGAAGGGAAGGGGGTGAGAAAGACTATGACCGAAGAAAACGGTGATTCAAGAGAGTCAGAGCAGAAAGCTCTGAAAATTAACGGCGTTCCAATCAATGATGCACCACAATCTTCCAATCCGGAAGCGAATGCGAGAGAGGTGCCAGATGAAGATCGCCATGGGCGGCAGAAGAAGCGCGATGCCTCCTCCACTGACGATTCCATCTAGGACGCTCTTCCTGCCCATCTCTCCCAGAAGAAGCGGCAGAACAGAATCGTCCTGCAAATAGCGAATAGCTGTTTATTATTGCAAAAATCACAAGCTGTAAGGGCCCACGGATTATGGGCATACCTCGCACACAGCTAGATTGCAGCTAGATAATGCGGCAATCACAGTGGATGATGCCGGGATTTTTGCGCAGTTTTGAAGTGGTGGGAACATAGCCCGTCCCATGTGTACGATTTTCAATCGCTGAAAGTGAAAACCGATTGGAAAGCAGGTACGGGCCATGCCCAAGCACATTTTACAGGTGAACCAACCCATGTTCGAGACCCAGCTGGACCGGATGGTGTCCGGGAAGGTCAACGAGATCCTCAACCGGATGCTGGATGCTGAGGCCGACGAGATCACGGGTGCCGCCCGCTATGAGCGCTCCGGTGGCAGGAAGGCGTATCGGGCCGGCCATTACGGGCGTGATCTGACGGTCAAGGCCGGCAAGCTGAGTGTCAGGGTGCCGAAGTTGAAGGGTGCCCTGTTCGAGTCGGCGGTGATCGAACGCTACCGGAGGCGGGAGGAGTCGGTCGAGGAAGCCTTGATTGACATGTATCTGGCGGGTGTCTCCACCAGGCGTGTCGATGACATCAGTCAGGCTCTGTGGGGTTCCCGGATGCCGTCGCAGACGCTGTCGGACCAGCTCAAACGCGTGTATGCGGATATCGACCGGTGGCGTAACACACCGTTGCAACAGCCCTACCCGTATGTGTTCATGGACGGTGTGTGGCACAAACGTTCGTTATTTGTACCAGCTTGCGCGCAATGGATTGTTCATGAAATTGGTTGTCACACATGTGAAATTGTCAACTCACCGTGCAGCGGTGGCACGGGCCGTTCGGATGATGCAACATGTGGCCTGTTAAGCGTGCGAAACTGCAGCCCAGTAACAGTATGGCCGCTGGAATCAACCAGCGGCCATACACATGAGCGGCCTTGTTGTGCATAGCTATCTGGCCAGCGCGAAAGCGATGCGCTTGCACCCATATGGCATGGACGCAAGCGCATCCTGATCAGAGGTTCAGATGCGTGTTGCCAACTGCGGGAAGGCGTGCAGTCCCGCATATTCGACGGAGTCGCCGAGCCGTTCCTCGATCCGCAGCAGCTGATTGTACTTCGCCACACGCTCGCCACGAGCCGGAGCGCCGGACTTGAGCTGCATGGCGTTGGTGCCGACTGCAAGGTCAGCGATGGTCGTATCCGGTGTTTCGCCGGAACGATGGGACACCATGGTGGTCAATCCGTTGCGATTGGCAAGCTTGATCGCCTCGAGGGTCTCGGTCACAGTTCCTATCTGATTGAGCTTGATGAGCGTGGAGTTGGCGGTGTGCTCACTGATCGCCCGGCGTAGGAACTTCGGGTTGGTCACGAAGATATCGTCTCCCATCACCTGCACTCTGTCGCCAATCTTGGAGGTGAGCGCCTTGAAATCATCCCATGCATTCTCATCGAATGGATCCTCGATGGAAGCAATGGGATACTCGTTAATCAGGCTCTCGTAGAATTGAGCCATGTCCTGTGCGCTGGCCTTGGAACCATCAAAGTTGTAGACGTCGTTCCCTTTGTCGTAGAACTCTGAGGCAGCGGAATCGAAGCAGATGGCAATCTGCCGACCTGGCTCATAGCCCGCCTTTTCGATGGCCTCGACCAGAAGGTCGAAGGCCTCCCTATTGGACTTGAGGTTCGGTGCGAAACCACCCTCGTCACCCAATCCGGTTTCCAACCCCTTCGCAATCAAGACTTTCTTCAAAGCATGATAGGACTCGACGTTGGCTCGCAGCGCCTCGTGATAGGAGTCAAACCCAACGGGTGTGAACATGAATTCCTGAATGTCCACGTTGGACGAGACGGCATGAACGCCGCCGTTGAGCACATTCATCGCCGTCACCGGGATGACGTGCCCATTGGTGCCACCAATGTACTGATAGAGCGGCAGATGCGCCGAGGCCGCCGAGGCATGCAGGGCAGCCAGCGATACGCCGAGTATGGCGTTGGCTCCGAGCCGAGACTTGTTCTCGGTTCCGTCCAGACGAATCAGCGTCTCATCGAGATGGCGCTGATCGGATGCATCGAGACCGGCAACCGCCTTGGCTATCTCACCGTTGACTCCGTCGACGACGGTTTGCACGCCTTTGCCGTCATATCGTTTCGCATCCCCATCACGTTTCTCGTTGGCCTCGTTCTCACCGGTCGAAGCACCGGATGGAACGGATCCAAGACCGTAAGAACCGTCCTCCAGTGTCATCTCGACTTCCAGAGTTGGATTGCCGCGCGAATCGAGAATCTCGCGTGCGTGAATATTCGAAATCTTGCTCATCATATGTTCCTTTATCTTGTGAAATTTTTTTCAAGGAGTTCACCGCCTCTATACGGTGACTTCCCGAGTCATTCATGAATTGAGACTATTTTCGGTTCGCTCTGTCGAATGCCTCAGCGATTTCCTGCTGCGCCGCTGGCAGATCAGCCCACGACAGATCGGAATCGACGTGCTTGCCTGGTTCTATCGACTTGTAGTTGGAAAAGAAATGCTTGATTTCGGCCTTCTTCCAATCACTGACATCGTCCAGACCCTGCACGCCCTCATATCGAATGTCGTCCGGCACACAGATAACCTTCGAATCAGGACCGTGCTCGTCGGTCATGACAAACAGCCCGATTGGCCGAGCATTGATCAGGCATCCCGGGAATACCGGTACCTCGTCGAGAACCAAGGCATCGAGGGGGTCGCCGTCTTCCCCCAGTGTCCCCTCGACATAGCCGTAATCGGCGGGATAGCCCATGGATGTGAACAGGGTGCGATCCAACTTGATCCTGCCTGTCTCATGGTCCATCTCATACTTGTTGCGCTCTCCCCGTGGTATCTCTACAAGGACGGACAAGGTTTTCGTTGCGCTCATATTCCTCCCATCGTTCTGGCGGAGATGTGGGAGATAAAAAAAACAGACCCCTGCATCTCTGCAGAAGTCATCAGCCTAACAGCGGTTCAGACGCTCATCACGACCGCGACAAACTATCTTGGGTAACTTCATACCCATGCTCACCAGTATAGCAGGCACGGTCAATCATCGTATTCGTCGGCGAGTGGAACGGTGAGAACGGCAATGTGCTGCGTGTGCGCCAGACGCACCGAAACCGACCCATTGACCCACTCCTGCAACGCAGCCAAGGCCCCACGCTCCCGGGTGCCCACCACAATCATCACGGCATCGTGCTCACGGGCGAACTCCGCAAGCTCCTTCACAGGGTCTCCCACCAGAAGATGGTAATCAGCATCAGCGCCTGCACCCCGGGCAATTTTGAGCGCATGCTCAGACAGTTGCTTCGAGTTGTCACGCTCGGTTACGCCCATGCTGTCGGGATCTAGGGGCTCGATATGCCCGTCTTCCTTGACAAGGGTGGGATCCACATAGACAAGATGAAGCTTGACAGGGGCCATTGATGCGGCCATCTCGCATGCCTTCTCGATCACCCTATCAGGCTGCCCGGGAATGATTCCGACGATAATGGACGATGGATGTGCGGTTGGATGTTGCATAACAGCCCTCCTGTTGCATGTCACATGGCAGGGGCTATCAGCATATGAGCAGTTCGAATCGTGAGATTCAGGCGGGCTCCATCACCTCGTTCAATAATAGCACGCAGCGCTAAAAATGGTGATGCCCCGTTGTCTAGATTGAAGTGCAACACCTTATACCATTGGAGATTGTCTAGGTTTCCGCGGGAGGAAGGTGTCGCACCCATGTCACGAGTGTATTCGCATATCGGTGAGGAGGAAAGGCAGGTCATCCAGATCCAGGTGGCAACGGCGCCACGGTCCGGGCGATCGGCCGCCATGCGTGGGCCGTAGCGCGTCGAGCTCAGCCGCGAGATCAGGCGCAAC
>NZ_JGZE01000021.1 GCF_000741285.1 Bifidobacterium mongoliense DSM 21395
GAGAGCCTCAGCATCATGACACCGATGACAGGGCGTGAGTGCCGCCTCTRTGTCGCACGAGGTCTTCACTCAACGCAAGGGCAAGAAGGGTTACGACGAGCGCCAGGTCGATTACTACCTCAGCGTATGTACGCATCTGCTTACGAGGCTCGAATCCTTCGCGCGGGTCTCGGGATACGACGAGTCCGCCGTTTCGTCTGCGTTGGCACGGGCCACAGGTGCCGGTGCGCCGGTCGCCTCGACCGAGTCCTCGTTGATGCCCGAGCAGGATTCCGAGTTCGGGCAGCGTACCGAGATATTGGGATCGTCGCCGTTGATCCCCGACGATGCCGCCGAACGGCGGATGCCTCCGGCCTATGCGCCGACCGAATCACCGCAACGTGCCACATCGTTCGATGAGCTGCACAAGGCTGAGCAGGAGGTCTTCGCACCGGTCGCGTCGCCGACCGCGACTGCCGAGCCCCAGGATCAGCCCGCACATGTCGCGTCTGCTGCTTCCGCGACTGAGCCTGCCGAGCCGAGTGGACCGGCTGAGTCTGCCGATGTGCTTCGTAATACAATGTCGGCAGCGGCCGCATCCGCCGTCGTCGCTGGTGAGTCGGGTGTCTCGTCTGCCTCGCAATCACAGGCTGCGATCAAGACGGCTGATGGTGCGGATGAAGGCACCGATGACGGCACCGACCATAACGGTGATCATGACGGTGTTCATCGTGGTGCCGCTGACCAGCGTGTACCTGCCGCGCGTCCGCGGCGCGTGCCGCGGGAGCATGAGATCATGCCGATACCCGATGCGATGGATGACGACTCCGCGGAACGCGAGGACGAGGGGCGTTCCTCGCTGTCCGCGTTGGCCCATATGGCGGAGACCTCCCATGACCAGCCCGTGGTTGAGGCGACGCCGGCCAATCCGCATGTGCCGTCGCTGCCGAGTTTTTCGATGTCGGAGTTCGATGGCCACGCCGAGCAGGGGGCACCGTCCCAGCCGGCATCCCATCACGGGACCGATGCGTCCGAGGAGACGCATAACGGCCGCGAGACGGAAGTCGCCACCATGACGCAGGACGAATCGGGGGACCGGGATACGTCCGCCGGCACGTCCACGGCACCGGTGTCCTTCCCCGCGATGTTCTCGAGGTCGGATGACGATTTCGACCTGAACATTCCGGATCTTTCCTTCCCCACGTTCTCTGATACCCACGCCGATGCCTCGGCCGATGCCGCGCCTGACGAGAGCAAGTCGAATGAGGACGAGTCCCATGACGGGCAGCCCGATGCCGACGAGGCTTCGAACAGATAGTCCCCGGGTGTGGTCGCCGTGCGCACCGGTAACGAGCATGGTGGGGATGTGTATGCGGACGACGATTATATCGACGGGGCGTCGGTGATGGCGCGTAGGCAACCGTGTATCGACAGGGTACGCGCATGGTGAATAGGGTGAATCGAGTGCCGAATCGGGAACCGCAGGGTGGCGAGGTGGCACAGACCGCCGTCCAGCCCGAACGGTGGGGTCGGGGCAGACGTCTGAAGGTCAGCCTCCCGATCTTCATTATCCTCATCGGCATCCTGGTCACGATCTCCAACATCACGGCGGTACCTTGGAACACCGAACCGACCGGCCAGAGCATCGAGACGCTCTCGCCCGACACGGTGGTCACCTTCTCCGGATCCGGCGACCGGCATGCTTCCGGTTCCACAGCTGGCAACGCAGCCGACAGCGCCTCCGCAAGTGCCGACAACCAGGGCCGCTATCAGGTCGCGTCCCATCACGTGACCATCAAGGCCGTGAGGCCGGCCACGGGTGAGGTCCAGTCCATGAGGGTGAACATCCGTGAACCCGTCGGCGCTTCGGGCAAACGCCTGCCGTGGTGTTCATGCACGGTGCGGGGTACGGCACATCCGACAATTCCTTCGCAGACGTCGCGCACGACATCACGTCGGCCGGCTTCGTGACGGCCGTTCCCGACAAGCCGGTGTGGTCGACCAACGACATTACCCGCGATTACCCCGGTTCCGCCGTAGCCTACGATCAGCTGATCCGGCTGGTGCGTGCGATGGACGACGTCGACGCCCACGGTGTCGGCATCTACGCCACATCCGAAAGCACCTGGATCTCGCCGTATCTGCTCACCCTCGACCCCGACATCGCCTTCCAGGTCCTCTTGAGCACCATGGTCTATACGCCTCGGCAGGCGCTGGGCTTTTTCGTCGCGCAGAACTTTACGCTGGTGGGCGCGAACAACGGTTACCAGTCCATCGTGCGCCGCGTGTTCCACATCGATTCGAGCATGTTCGGCCTGGCCAACCTCGACATCCCCGTTCAGCTCAAGGCCGCCTACTCAATACCCACCTTCGTGGCCTACGGATCCAAGGACGTCATGACGGCGCAGGTCGAGGGCATCCGCAAGATCGTCGACATGGCGAGGGCGAGCGGCAACCGCGACGTCACGGTGCGCAGCTATCCGGTGGCCAACCATGTACTGCGTCTCGGCGACGAGGCCGATGCCGGCACCGAACTGTCCGACAACTACGTCGGTGACGTCATCGATTGGGCCGTGGGCACCGTCCAGGGGCGCACTCAGACGAGCGAACGGGTGGCGGGATCTCAGATCTACCAGTCCATCGCGGTGCCGGTCGAACTCCAATCCAACCGCTTCCTAAGCCTGTATGGCGTGATCCTGCACGGTGCCATGCTCGCGCTGTTGCTGGCGGCGGCGATTATCGCCCTGATCGCTCTCGGGGTCAAGATCCGGCATCTCATCCGGCATGAGGGACCGGTGCTCGCGATGCGTCACGGGTTCGGTGGTTCTCTCCTCGCGCTGGCCACGACCACGATGGCGACCCTCATTCTGTTCGCCGCAGGGTTGGGCCAGGTCTGTTACGCGGTCGTCAAACTCGGGTGGGGAGGTGCGCCGGCCGAGGACCCGGGCATGATGTACTGGAGCTGGCCGATGGTGCAGGTCGTCTCCACTTTGGTCGTCTGGGCGTGGTCGCGCGTGCTCACCGGGGTGATCGAGGAGGCGTCGGCCCGCGGCATCACGAGACTGCCCCCGCGCAAGGGCGCTATCAGGGATGCGTTCACCGGGCGCGAGCCGGTCGTCGCCTCGACGAGGCTGGGGCGCGTGCTCTTCTGGGTCACGACGCTGGCGCTCATGCATGTGCTGCTGTTCTTCGCATTCTGGGGGCTGTTCATCTACTGAGCGGCTGGGCGTTCGGTCGGTGTTTGGTCGGTGTCCGCGCGGTCCGTTCTCGCCGGGCTGATGTCCTTGACGGATGGCGCGGGCGCAGGGCATAGTGATACGAGGCATCGGTATGGGCGGTCCAGGGCTGCTCGAAACGAGATGCCGTGAATGTCAGGATGGGGGATATGCCCGTATATCGCGATGAGGGTGTGGTGCTGCGCACCGTGAAGCTCGGCGAGGCCGATCGCATCATCACGTTGCTCACCCGCGGCCACGGCAAGGTGCGTGCGGTCGCCAAAGGGGTGCGTCGCGTCAAATCCCGGTTCGGTGGCAGGCTGGAGCCGTTCATGCGCGCCGATCTGCTCATCGCCGAAGGCCGTTCCCTCGACGTGGTGTCCCAGGCGGCGTCCATCTCCGCCTACGCCTCCAGGATATGCGCCGATTACGAGTCCTACACCGCCGCCGGCGTCATCGTCGAGACAGCCGACCGGCTCGTATCGACCGAACATGAACGCGCCGACGGCCAGTATCAGCTCACCATCGGCGCCCTCAACGCCCTGTCCGAACGATTGCATGCGCCCGCCGCGATCGCCGACTCGTACGTCGTACGTGCGCTCGCGATCGCGGGATGGACTCCGTGGTTGCGCAGCTGCGTGGTGTGCGGACGGACCCAAGGACTCGGTTATTGTTCGGTGCGCAGCGGCGGGGCCATGTGCGACGCGGATCGCACTCCGGATGCGATGCGGCTTGGCGACGGTGACTTGGAGACGCTCGCCGCCCTCGTCGACGGGGACTGGACGGTGCTCGACCAGGGCGATGTGGGGCAGGCGGTGAGACGGTTTGTCGAGGAATGGGGGGAGTTTTACCTCGAGCGGCCGATTCGTTCGCTGCGATTGTTAGATTCGTAGGTATGACTTTCGAACATGTCGATTCCACATCGTTGGAGATTCCCGCCGCGCCCTTCTCCGATCCCTCCATCATCCCGCAGTTCCCCAAGGGCAAGGTGCCGCGGCACATCGGTGTGATCATGGACGGCAACGGGCGTTGGGCCCAACAGCGCGGGTTGGTGCGCACCCAGGGGCATCAGGCGGCCGAGCCGGTCGTCTTCGACATCATCGCAGGCGCCATCGAGGCCGGGGTGCGGTACCTGAGCTTGTACACCTTCTCGACCGAGAACTGGCGCCGCAGCCCCTCCGAGGTGAGGTTCCTCATGGGCTTTTCGCGCGATATCATCCGGCGCCGTGTGGCCCAGATGGATGCGTGGGGCGTGCGGGTGCGATGGGCCGGGCGCAGACCGAAGCTCTGGAAGTCGGTCATCGACGAGCTCGAGTCCGCCATGGAGCGCACCAAGCACAACACCGTCATCGACGTGGTGTTCTGCATCAACTACGGCGGACGCGCCGAACTGGCCGACGCCGCGGCTGCCATCGCCAACGAAGTACGTGACGGCAAGGTCAGCGGCGACCGCGTGACCGAGAAGATGATCGCCGACCATCTCTACAACCCCGACATTCCCAACTGCGACCTCGTGATCCGGACCTCGGGGGAGCGCCGCGTCTCGAACTTCCTGTCCTGGGAGGCGGCCTACGCCGAACTCGACTTCGTTCCCGAGCTGTTCCCGGACTGTGGTCGCACGGTGTTATGGCGCTCGATCGACGATTACGTGCATCGCGATCGTCGGTTCGGAGGCGTGAAGAAGTAGGGTCCGGCGGGCCGCTATTGGGCGCAACCAGCCTGCTGGGCCTCGGTGCCGACTCAGTGCTGTGTATTGCGTCGACGGGTCTCGGTTTCAGTGACGCGTATCCTTCAGCTGACGTGACTTCGCCTATCCAGCCCCGCGTCTCCTCGTATTGATCGAGGTGGCGCGGGGCATCGTCGTAGGCGGTCAAGTGAGTTCGGCGTGTCGTGGTCAATCGGTTGATTTTCCGCGGATTCAAGCCATTACGGCCCTGTGGACCTCCTGTTCCAATTGACATCAACCGGTTGACTACTGAGAGTGAAGCCGTCGATTCACGACGACGATCGCAACGACGGCGACACGACCTGAACCGATGAAGAGCTCAAGGAGGAACACATGGTACACAGAAGTGCTTGGAAGGCGTTGCTGGCTCTGGCGATGACGGCGGGGTTGCTGGCATCTGCCGGGGCATGCGGTTCGAACGGCGGCGAGGCCACCACCGATGCCAACGGCAAGCCCATCGTCAAGATCATGATCACCCGGTGGTCGACGGACATCCCCATGAAAGACATGGCTTGGACCAAGGACATTGAAGCGGCCTGTGACTGCACCGTGCAGTGGGAGGATCTCGCCGACTCCGCCTGGGGCCAGCAGAAGAGTGCGAAGCTTGCGGCGGGGGAGCTCGCCGATGCCTCGATCTTCGCCTTCGACCCGGGTGACGCGCTGCGCTACGACTACTTCGAGAATCTGACGCCGCATATGAAGGCGATGCCGAACGTCAAGAAATTCCTGGACACCAACCAGTCGGCCAAGAAGATGGTGGCGAACAAGGATGGTTCGGTCTTCGTACTGCCCTCCGACCGCAGCAAGAACTACCGGGTCTCCACCAACCACATCCTCATCAATAAGAAGTGGATGGATAAGCTTGGCCTGTCGATGCCCAAGACGTGGGACGACCTGACCAACGTCCTCGAGGCCTTCAAGACGCGCGACCCCAACGGCAACGGCAAGGCCGACGAGATCCCGTTCAACATGAACCGGCTCGACACCGGTGGTTTCACCCTCTGGAACCCCTTCGTCTTCCTCAACTCAACCGGTATCACCACGAGTTTCGCCGGTACCTCGCCTGCAGCGCAGGGCTATTACGTGAAGCACGGCAAAGTCGGCAGCTTCCTTGTCGCACCCGAATACCGCCAGGTCATCGACTACCTGCACTCGCTCATGGTCAAGGGCCTTATCCCCAAGGACGCCATGACGCGTGATGACGCCGCGATCACGGCGGCCAAGACCGGTGACGGCAAGACCGCGAAATCCGGCATGATTGTCGGTTGGTCCAAGACGGACTTCGAGAAGCTCAAGGACGAATACGTGCCCATGCCCGTACCCAAGGCCACGGCTTCGATGTCCGATTCGGACGTCACCTGGGATTACACGCAGGATCTCACCGAGTTGAGCAACCACGCCATCGCGGTATCCAAGAACGCCAAGAACAAGGACGCCCTGTACAAGGCCATCAACGCGATGTACAGCGAGAAGGTCTCCGTGCAGCAGTACTACGGCACCATCCCCAAGGACGTCGCCGACAACGGCAACGGGAAGTACCGGGTGTCGGACACCTGCTACGACAACGATCCCAAGACCAACTGCACCGCGATCGCCGACCGGTTCGCCGGTTGGATTCCCGACCATGCCAACGTCGAGAACGATCAGGCCGCCGAGGCGCTGCATGAGGCCGACGTCGCCTACACGCAGAATCTGGCCAACGTCGATCCCATCAAGGACGTCATGCCCTCCTACGTGCGCATCGACAGCGAGGCCGACCAGACGACGATGAGCAACAACAACACCGCGATCCTGAGCTATGCCCTGGGGCAGACCGCGAAGTGGATCCAGAACGGGGTAAACGACAAGGATTGGCAGGATTATCTCAAGAAGCTTGAGGACCCGTCGCTCGGCCTGAATAAGAACATCGGCATCTGGCAGAAGTACTACGACGAGTACACCAAGGACGCCAAGTAAGGCCCGATGGCCATCGAGCCCGGTGCCGCCCCACTTGCCATGAGGGAAGTGGGGCGGCACCCCGCCCCACTTCCAGGAAAGGACATCATCATGTCAGGGAGCATTCCCGCCGTCGCGCCGGCCAAACCGCGCGGTCTCAAGGCGACGTTGCCGTCCGTGAGCCGCTACTGGCAGCTGTGGCTGCTGTCAATTCCGGCCCTGTTCTTCGTCGGGCTGTTCGCCTATGTGCCCATGTGGGGCATCCAACTGGCATTCCGTAGGTTCGAGCCCAGCAAGGGCATCACCGGGGGGCGGTGGATGGGCCTGCACTACTTCCGGCAGTTCTTCTCATCGCCCATGTTTGCCGACATCATGAAGAACACGTTCACCATCAGCCTGTCCACACTGGTCATGGGGTTCATTTCCCCGATCGTTCTGGCCCTGCTTATCAACCAGCTGGGCAGCAGCAGGGTCAAGGGATTCGTGCAGATGATCACCTATATGCCTCACTTCATCTCGACGGTCGTCATCGTCGCGATGATCAGCATCTTCCTCAATCCCGGCAACGGTCTGCTGGGAAGGTTTCTTGGAGACACGAGCCTTCTGGGCAATCCCGCGTGGTTCGCGCCGATTTACTGGATCACCGAGGTGTGGCAGCACACCGGCTGGAACTGCATCATCTATCTGGCCGCGCTGAGTTCGGTGAACACCGCCTTGTACGAAGCCGCGAAGATAGATGGGGCCGGTCGCTTGCAGCTCATCCGCTACGTCGACGTGCCCACCATCCTGCCCACCTGTGGCATCCTGCTCATCATGAACATGGGTTCCGTGCTTTCCGTAGGCTTCGAGAAGGTGTATCTCATGCAGAATGCGCTTAATGCCGGTGCCTCCGAGGTGATTTCGACGTATACCTACAAGATCGGCATCCTGGGTAGCCAGTTCGAATACTCCACTGCCATCGGACTGTTCAATACACTGACTGTTCAATACACTGATCAATTTCGTCTTCCTGGTGCTGGCCAACTTCATTTCGAAGCGGATCTCCAACACCAGCATTTTCTGAAAGGGGACTGCCATGTCAGCATCACTTGAATCCTCGCAGACCGCGATCCCGCTGGGCCACGGTGGAGCGCTCACCGAAGGCGAGGTGTCCGCCGCCGTGCACGGTGTTTCAGGAATCCCCATGAACCCGAAGGTGCGGATGCACCGCTCCTTCTCGGATTGGGTGGTCGACATCGCCATCTGGACCATCGTCGCCCTGGCAGTCGCCGCGATCCTGTATCCGCTGTGGTTTATCGTCATCGCGTCGTTCTCCGACCCCAAGCTCGTCGCTTCCGGCCAAATCACCTTTATCCCACGCGGCATCACACTCAAGGGGTATGCGACCATCTTCCACGACGCGCGTATCTGGCGCGGCTACGAGAACACCCTGCTCTATACATTTGCCGGTACGCTGCTCAACATGGTCGTCACGATCCCCGTGGCGTTCGCGCTGTCACGACGTGAGTTCCGGGCCAGGCATCTCATCATGTTCCTCTTCACCTTCACCATGTTCTTCGGCGGCGGTCTCATCCCTAGCTACCTGCTGTACCGCCAGCTCGGTATCCTCAACTCCGCGTGGGTGTTCATCCTGCCCGGCGCCGTGAGCGTGTATAACGTCATCATCGCACGTTCGTTCTTCGACACCTCGCTGCCTGAGGAGCTCTTCGACGCCGCACAGCTCGACGGCATGAGCTATCTCGGGTACTTCGTGCGGATCGAGCTTCCGCTGAGCTCCGCCATCATCGCGGTGATTGCGCTGTACTACTTCGTCGGTCACTGGAACGACTACTTCACGGGCCTCATCTATGTGACGGACACCCAGAAATGGCCGTTGCAGAACGTCTTGCAACAGATCCTGCTGGCCAACCAGACGCAAACGTCGACCGCCGCTTCCGGCGCACAGGAAGCCAAGGAGATCGCCGAACAGATCAAGTACGGCGTCATCATCGTGTCCACGCTGCCGCTGCTGGTCATGTATCCCTTCCTGCAGCGCTATTTCAACAAAGGTGTCATGATCGGTGCCGTCAAAGGTTAGGATGAATCCTGTCCAACGTCGTACATGAGGAGACTCATCATGGTCACCATGAAGGAGATAGCCGATAGCCTCGGCATCTCGAAATCCACGGTGTCCCTTGTCCTTGCGGGCAAGGACGCCAAGCGGGTCAGCCCGGAGCTGTCGGCACGGGTGCGTAGCAGGGCCGCCGAGATGGGGTATGTGTTCAACAACCTCGCCAGCAGCCTTCGGACGAACCGCACCCGGATGTTGGGGTTCATCAGCGACGACATCGCGACGACCCCGTATGCTGGACGGCTGATCCTCGGAGCCCAGGACGCCGCCGGGGCGTTGGGCTACATGCTGCTCACCGTCAATTCGAACGGGAGCGAGGAGTCCAGGGCCTCGGAGATCGACGGATTGAAGCAGTACGGCGTCGATGGCTTCCTGTTCGCCTGCATGTACAACCGATTCACGCATCTGCCCGAGGGATTGAAGGAGTCGTCCACCGTGATCGTCGATGCGGCGGAACGCGACGGCGCCGCCCCGTCGATACGGCCCGACGAAGAGGCCATCGGCCGGACCGCGACGGCACGACTGCTCGACGCCGGGTGCCGACGCATCGCCTTCATCGGCTCGCACGGGCCCATGGAGGCCCAGCGGGGGAGGCTGGCCGGTTATCGGCATGAGCTGCACGACCATGCCGTGGCATTCAACCCGGACCTCGTCGTCAACGTCGAGATGGGACGGGACGGCGTCGACAAGGTCCACGACCTGGTGGAACGCGAACACCCCGACGGCTTCTTCTGTTTCAATGACGCGAGGGCCTGGTACGTCTATGAGGAGGCGGCGCGTCGCGGGCTCAACGTGGGCACGGACATCTCCGTGGTCGGCGTCGACAACCACCAGATGCTGGCCGAGATGCTGTCCCCGAAGTTGAGCACCATCGAACTGCCCCATTACGAGATGGGGTATTGGGGGATTCTCAAACTCGTCGAGATCGTCGAGGGTCGCCGCCTCGACGATGCGCGTATCCCCACCATGCGTGCGCCGCTGCCCAGTCTGGACGAGCGTGCGGCGGAGATCCCCTGCACGCTTGTCGACAAGGAATCCGTATGTGCCCGATGCTGAAGCACACGCCCACGGAGGCGAATCCGTGACCTACTCGACACGTAGTCGTCGCACCATAACCCACGCCATCGCGCAACCGGACGTCATCAGGACGCTCAGCGGTCATCTCACTACAATCCGGTTATCACCAAGAATCACGAGGAAAGTCATGTCAACCCCATCCAACACCACGACGACCGTGTCCTTCGCCGGAGACGGCTACACGTCGATCGAACTGTTCCTTGAACGTGAGGACGGCGCCGATGACGCGACCGTCACGCTGACCGCGGCCGACGGTGGGGGATCGGTGGAGCGCCGCATGACGGCCGGTATGTATCGCGAACATGTGGTGGTGCCGATCCGAGCGACGGCCGACTCGCGCATCGACGCGCATGGCTGCGGCATCGCGTTGGCTTATCTCGCCGGTGGTGATGGGCTCATCGACCGTGGCGTGCGATACGTGGTTCCCGACGGCGATCGCGTGCGGGAGAGCGGCGTGCGGTTGCGGCCGGTGGCACGCTGGATGAACGACCCCAACGGCCTGTGCCGCTTCCGTGGGCTGTACCACATGTTCTATCAGTTCAATCCCTATGGGTGGTCGTGGGATGACATGCATTGGGGGCATGCGGTCAGCGATGACCTGGTCTTCTGGAGGCATCTGCCGGTCGCTTTGTTCCCGCAGGAACTCTTGCAACGCGACCGCGACTGGTCCGGCGGGGCCTTCTCCGGATCCGCCGTGGCCGTGGACGACCAGGGCAGGCCCTGCGCCGACGGTGACGAAGCCGCGGCCATTCGTCTGTTCCTGACCAGGCATATGTACCACGAAGGGGGCGAGGACAGCCTCGACGAGGTGCAGGTCACCGCGCTGTGCCGTGACGGGATGACGGTGGAGGACGAGCGCGTGGTGGTGACCCGGCCGAACAACGATATCGCGCCGGATTTCAGGGATCCCAAGGTGGAGATCGTTCGACGTGGTGGGGCAAGCGTCGCCCGCATGGTGGTCGCGACGAATCTGCCGGTTGCGCCGCACGCGGCGTATGCCGTCGACCCTTCGGCCACGCCGGGGGAGCGCCCCGGCTGGTTCACCGACGATGCCTCCCTCGATCGAGCCCATGCGGCGCTGAGCCAGCATCCCGATACGGACCGCGCCCCGGCGATCGTGGCGTTCGACGCCGACCGGGATGATCTCGGCGGCGCCGTGTGGCGCTATGCCGGACCTGTGCTCCAGGATGTGGCGCGCGGCGATGCGTTCACCTTCGAATGCCCCGACCTGTTCCCGGTCGGCGATCGCTGGTGTGCGGTCGGCGGTCTCATGAAGTACCGCGATGCGCAGGGTCGGTTCCAGCCCGTGCGCTGGTATGTGGGCGACCTGGGTGATGGCGGTCGCGGTCGCGGTGACGGTGACGGTGCTGTGGGTGACGGTGCTGGGACTGACGCCGGGGCGGCATTGTCCGTGACGTCCTCCGACCTTTGCGATTTCGGATCGTGCTATTACGCGGCCCAGTCCTTCGCCGACCACCGTGGCCGTCGGATCGCGTTCGGCTGGCTCGTCGACTGGTTCGGTGTGCGTCGCGAGCATCCCTTCGCCGCCAATGGCGCGATGTCGCTGCCCCGCGAGCTGTCGCTGCATGATGGGGTGTTGTGGTCGCACCCGGTCCGGGAGGTGTACGACGTTCTGGTGGGCGACGCCATCGCATCCGCCGACCTCGTCGAATCCGGGTATGTCACCGTACCGGTGGGTGGCACGAGCTATTATGCCGATCTTCAGTTCTCCGTCGGTGATGATGATGGCGACGTCGACACCGCCGCAGGGGCCGTCTCAGGGAACACCGCCGGGACCGGTACGGACGACGTCCCCGATTTCGATGTGACGATCGCCGCCGATGCCGGCCACGGATTGGCGGTGCGGCTCGAGCGTCGCTCCGGTGTGACGCGTCTGCGCACCGAAGGCATGGGGACGGACTCCGTGGAGTTCCTCTCGCATGTGACGCGGGTACATCGTGTGGAGATCTTCGATGACGGCGATGTGGTCGAGGTGTTCCTCAATGATGGGGAGGATGCAGGCACGCTGTTGGTCGACGAGCGTCTCGCCTCTCGTCCTGCGGCGTTCGAGGCGAATCTGCCGGCCGGCAGCACCGCCTCGATTCACTCGTTGGGAGCTGCTGCCGGCCGCCGCCCATAGTCGGTATTATGCCCTGGCTGCGGTGTCGGGGGCAGCGTCGTTGCCGTGGATACCAGCGTCAGCCGCGTCGCCGGCGTCGCCGTCGTTGAGCAGATGGTCGACGAGTTTGGCCTTCGCGTGGATCTGCCCGCTGAAGCCGGGGCGGATATCGAGTTTGAGGCTTACCCCGGTGCGGTATCCCTTCCCGGCGAGGGCCATGGTCGCATCGCGGACGACACGGAGCACCTCGTCAAGGTCGCCCTCGATGTTGGTGAACATGGCGTTCGTCTCATTGGGCAGTCCCGAGTCGCGTATCACGCCGACGGCCTGGGCCACATAGCCGCTGAGTTCCGCGCTCACTCCGCTGGGGGCGATGGCCACGGCAGCGACCGTGTTGATGTAGGGTTTGCCGGTCTTCGGATCCGTGGGGACTCCCTGACGTTCCTTGTTGCGGTCTATCATGGTTGCTTCCTTACTGCTCTTTGAGGTCCGGTGCGGACCCGTATTCGATTCATACCGATTCCATGCTACTCAGCGTGCCCGGCGCAGGGCCTGGTCGAAGAACCGGTACTCGTGTTCCGTCGAACCCAGCGCTGCCTCCATCATGAGTTCATACTCGTCGTGCCCCGATTCGCGGGCGAGACGGTCGCAGATGCGCAGCTCCTGCAGCGTCTTGGCCGAGAATTCGGTGTCCGCGTACATTCGGATCCACGGGCCGTACGGGTGCGTGTCCAGATCCATGTGGTCGTCCTCGGCCCGTCGGCGCAGTATCGATCCGACCATCGAATACACCCAGTAGCAGGGCATCACCACGCTCACCAGCGCGGGGTAGCTGAGCATGTCCGCGATGCGGTGTTCGTGACCGATGTAGGCCGCCGTCGCCTGCGACATGGGGATATGCGCGGCGTCGAAGCCATGCGCCGCGAACCACGTGCGGTGCAGATCGAGCCCTTCACGCACACCGAACGAGGCGGCCTTGGCGAAGAACACGCGGTCGTCGATCGTCCGGGCCCGTGCGCTGGCCTGGGCCAGCAGCGATGTGTAGTCCTGCAGATACAGGTCGTCCTGATGTAGGTAGTACGAGAAGTCCTCAAGCGGCAGGGTGCCGTCCAGCATGCGGGCGATGAAGTCCATGGATTCGATGCGTTGCCTGATGGCCGCCGTGCGATGCCAGTAGTCCTCGGTGAAGCGCAGGCCCGTGGGGCTGTGTCGCCAGGTGACGTCGATCGGGCCATGGCCGGTACCCACCTCGAGCCCGTCCGCGGCCGCTATGGCGCCGTTCATCCACGTGCGGGCGGCGCGTGCCGCCTCGGCCAGGGTGTCATATTGGGGGCGAAGGGCCGCGAGAGTGCTTGACAGCGTGTCGCCCGCGCCATGGACGTTGTCCGTCCTGATGCTGCGTCCCTCGAGCCGTGTGATGCGCACTCCGCCGTCGGTGCCGAGCCCCGGTTCGGCGAGGATGTCGGTGCACGAGGGGTCGCCCCGCAGCGCCATGCCGCCGCCCTTGGCCACCACGGCGACCCCGTGGCGGGCGGCGAGCGTTTGGGCCATGTGCTCGATCTCCTCGTAGGAATCGGGGGTCGATCCCGGATGCCCGGCCAGAGCGGCGAGTTCCCGGGTGTTCGGCGTGACGATATCGGACAGCCCGAACAGCGAGATCAGTGCCGTCTCCGCCTCGTCGGTCAACAACCGGTCGCCCGACTTGGCGTACATCACCGGGTCGAGCACCACCGTCGGAGCCCGGCGTCCCTCGCGCCGGTAGCGTTCCAGCAGGTCGCCCAGCCAGCCGCGCACGGCGTCGACGAGTTCCGGGGTGCCCAGCATGCCGATCTTGATGGCGTCGATGAGCGCATCCTCACTCACGGCCTTGAGCTGGGCAAGCAGGAACGCTGGTTCGAGATTCACGATGGCGCTGACCCCTTGGGTGTTCTGCGCGAGCACGCTCGTGACCGCCGCATACCCGTAGACCCCGTGCGCGGTGAAGGCCTTCATGTCGGCCATGGTTCCGGCGCCGCCGATGGGATCGGTGCCCTCGATGGACAGCACCCGAAGCCGCGAGGGTGCCGGTCCGGCGGCTTCGTAGCGCTCCTGTATCCGTTCGAGCTCCGCCGCGGGGTCGGTGTCGCCGCCGTTCATATCGCAGGGTGTGGTCGGGGACGGGGACGGGGACGATGCGGATGCTGTGGATGATGCGGTTGACGGTGTTGGTGTTGACATGGATTGATTCCTTACGTTGGGTGGTGCTGGTTCTGTGGTGCTGGGACTGGTGCCGGGCATGCGGTTGACGTGCATGTCCGGCACCGGCACCCGCTATCCCGCGGTGTGATACGGGCGCTCGCCGATCCATGGCCAGGCGTGGTCGAGCGGACCCGAGCCGTGGCCCAGGTCGAGTCCGGTGCTCAGACATCCGGTGAGGTAGTTCTTCGCGTGGAGCACCGCGTCGTACAGCGTCTCGCCGAGCGCCAGATGCGAGGCGATCGCGCTCGACAGGGTGCAGCCGGTGCCGTGGGTATTGGTGGTGTTCACGCGCGCCCCACGCATCCAGGTGCAGATCTCGCCGCGCACAAGGGCGTCGTCCGCGGTCCCCGCGTGGTGGCCGCCCTTGACGAGGACCGCACAGCCGTAGCGCCGGGCCAATGCGGTTCCCGCGTCCTGCATATCCTCGTGGGTGCGTATGGCACCGGGGTCGCGGCCCAGGAGCACTTCGGTTTCGGGAATATTGGGGGTGATGAGCGTCGCCAGGGGGAACAGCTCCTCGGCCATGGCCGTCACGGCAGAGGCGTCGATAAGTCTTGTGCCGCTCGAGGAGACCATGACGGTGTCGAGGACCACGCAGGCGGCATGGTGACGGTGCAGGCGCTCGGCGATGACGGCGATGAGGTCGCGGTTTGGGATCATGCCGATCTTCGTGGCTCGGGGTTCGATGTCCTCGAAGACGGCGTCGATCTGCCGGCCCATCATGTCGGGTGATGTGGGCTGCACCGCCGCGACCCCCGTGGTGTTCTGGGCAGTGATCGCCGTGATGGCGGTCATCGCATAGGCGCCGCAGGCCATCATGGTCTTGATGTCCGCCTGGATGCCGGCGCCGCCGGAGCAGTCGCTGCCGGCGATCGACAGCACCGCGGGTGGCATGCCGTTGGCAGCGCGATGCGCATGCACCGGTGCGCACATGCCTTCCCCCGCGGGTCCGCGTGATGGCCGCGGTCGTCGCGTGGGCGTGGATGTGGATGCGACCGGTTCGAGGGTGTGCATAGGGCTCCTTTCAACGTGTGGTCTTCGACGGTTCAGCGGGGCATGAACTCAACAGGGCCCCGGCATCACGCGGTAGCGGCGTGCGTCGCATGCATGTCCGCGGCGATCCGCTCGGCCTGGGCGACGACATGCTCCTGCTGCGACGCGCTCCCGAACTGTTTACGGATGTTCTGCGAGATGGCCATAGAGCAGAACTTCGGTCCGCACATCGAGCAGAAGTGCGCCATCTTCGCCGGCTCGGCGGGCAGGGTCTCGTCGTGGAACGCGATCGCCGTGTCGGGATCGTACGAGAGGTTGAACTGGTCGAGCCAGCGGAATTCGAAGCGTGCCTTGGATATCGCGAGATCGCGGTCCTGGGCGTGCGGGTGATGCTTGGCGATGTCGGCCGCGTGGCAGGCGATCTTGTAGGCGATCACGCCCTGTTTCACGTCGTCCTTGTTCGGCAGTCCCAGATGCTCCTTCGGGGTGACGTAGCAGAGCATGGCTGTGCCGTGCCGCGCGATCTCGACGCCGCCGATGGAGGAGGTGATGTGGTCGTAGCCCGGCGCGGTGTCCGTCGTCAGCGGTCCGAGGGTGTAGAACGGCGCGTTCTTGCAGATGGCCTTCTCCATCTCGATGTTCATCTGCACGGTGTCGAAGGGGATGTGCCCCGGCCCTTCGATGATCACCTGCACGTCCTTGGCCCAGGCGCGTTGCGTGAGCTCGCCCAGGGTCATGAGTTCGGCGAACTGGGCGGCGTCGTTGGCGTCGGCCAGGCACCCGGGCCGCAGGCCATCGCCCAGGGAGAAGGCCACGTCGTAGCGGGCGAAGATGTCGCACAGCTCATCGAAGTGCGTGTAGAGGAAGCTTTCCTCGTGATGCTGCAGGCACCATTGGGCCATGATTGAGCCGCCGCGCGACACGATGCCGGTGACGCAGTCGGCGGTCAGCGGCACGTAGCGCAGCAGCACGCCGGCGTGGATCGTCATGTAGTCCACGCCCTGCTCGCACTGTTCGATGACCGTGTCGCGGAACAGCTCCCACGATAGCTTCGTGGCGTCGTCGTTGACCTTCTCCAGCGCCTGGTACATGGGCACGGTGCCGATCGGCACGGGGGAGTTGCGCACGATCCATTCGCGCGTCGTGTGGATGTCGTTGCCCGTCGACAGGTCCATCACGGTGTCGGCGCCCCACTTGGTCGCCCATGTGAGCTTCTCCACCTCGTCGTCGATCGAGGAGGTCACCGCCGAATTGCCCATGTTGGCGTTGAGTTTGACGAGGAAGCGCTCGCCGATGATCATCGGCTCGGCTTCGGGATGGTTGATGTTGCACGGCATGACCGCCCGCCCACAGGCCAGCTCGGAGCGCACGAGCTCGACGTCGCACCGTTCGCGTTCGGCCACGAAGCGCATCTCGGGCGTCACGATGCCGTGCCGGGCGTACCACCGTTGGGTCACCGGGTGTCCGGTCGCCTTGAGCGGGCGGTGGTGGCGGCCGCGCCATTCCTTGGTCGCCTTGCCGCGTTTAATCGCGCGCGTGCCGTCGTCGGCGAGGTTGCGGTGGCGGCCGTCGTATTCCTTGACGTCGTCGCGGTCCCGAATCCAGTCGAGGCACAGCGGGTCGAGTCCGACCTTCGGGTCGCATTCGGGGCCGGCGGTGTTGTAGTCGTGGAAGGGGGCGTTCGGCCCCTGTCCCGGCGTATCCTCCAACGCGATCTCGGTGTAGGGCACTTCGAGATCGTAGGAGCCGTGGCGGTTCTCGAAATGCACGGGCTTCGTCTTGCGCACGTGGGCCTTGTCGCGCTGGACCGAGCCGCGTGCGGCGATGTCGACGCGCTGCTGCTTGGCTAGCCTGGTGGCCTCCTTGGCTTCCGAGGCGTTGAGGAACTGCTGCTGGTGGTGCTCTTGGGGCGTCGAGGCGTCGTCCTTGGCTGCGGGCCGTGACGCGGGCCTCGGGGCGTGGCCGTGCCGGGCGTCGCCACGCACCGCGCGCCACGCCTCGATCATGTGCTGCGCGGCGGCCTGCGGATCGTCCGCACCGGCTATGGCCGAGATGACGAACCATCCCGCCGCTCCGGTCGCCGCCAACGGCGCGATGTCGGCTAGACCGACCCCGCCGCCGACGACCACCGGGTAGTCGCTGGCCCGGCAGATCGTGTCGACGAGTGCGGTGGTGAGCATGTGCCGGCTGCCGTCCGCCTCGACGGCCACGGCCTCGGGTTTGCTGATGGAATGGTGCAACGGGCCGGCGCCGATGTAATCGATGCAGCCGGCGGGCAGCTCGTTGATGAGTCCGACCAGGTCCTCGGTCTGCGCCGACAGGCCGACGATGGCGTCGTCGCCGAGCATCGCACGGGCCTGCGTGGGCTCCATGTCGGTCTGGCCGATGTGGACCCCGTCGACCTTAATGCCCTTGCGACGGCATTGCCAGACGACGTCGACCCTGTCGTCGATGACGAAGGCGACGCTGTCGGAGCGGTGGTTGTCCTCGATGATCTGCGCGATGTCGGCGGCCATGGCCGTCAGCTGTTCCGCGTCCGCGGTTTTGTCGCGCAGCTGGACGAAGGTCACGCCCCCGCGCAGGGCGGCGTCCACGACTTCGGTGACCGGCCGTGATTTCGTGTCGGCCGTGCCGACGACGCAGTAGGCGCTCAGATCGAACGAGTCGCGCATGGAAGCGTACGGATAGGTGGTGGTCATGATGACTCCTTGACAATGGTGTTCTAACAACAGATGGGCGTGTGGGTGGCGCTGGTGGGCGGCGGTGTGCGATGATGCGCCGGTGTTGCCGTGCCGCTCTGGGTGCGCTGCGGTCTGGTGTGCCTCGGGCGTATATCTGCCGAGTCGAATCGAGCGGTGGCTGCGCATATCGAACCGCACCGCGGGGGTGAGGTTCGATCAGATGAGGGTGATGGGCGAGGAGGCGACCGCGTCGGTGTCGATCGACCACAGGGCGTCGAGGAAGGCGCTCTGGAATGTTCCGGGCCCGTGGCATATCGCTTCGGCGCGTTCGGATGCCCGGTTGTAGATCAGGCTGGCCGTGAGGGCGGCCGTCAACGGGTCGCTGACCGCCAGATAACAGGCCAGCACGCCGCCCAGTGAGCAACCGGCGCCGGTGATTCTCGTCATCATGGGGCTGCCGCCGGCCAGGCGGTAGGTGTGCGTTCCGTCGGTCACGAGGTCAACCTCGCCCGACACGGCGACGGCGGCCCGGCCGTCGGGGGAGGCCTGCGAGAGGAAACGCGCCAACAGCGTCGCGGCCCCTGCGGCCGAATCCACATCGTCGTTCGACTCGACGCCGTCCGGGGTGCCGGTGATTCCGGCTCCCAGCTCCCACAGGTCGCACAGTGCCAGTACCTCCGAGGCGTTGGCCCGCACCACCGTCGGCGGTGTGGCGCGCAATGAGCGCAGGGTGGTGTTCCGCGTCTCGCCGATGCCGGCAGCCACCGGGTCGAGCACCCAGCGGTATGAGGCGTCGTGGAAGTCCTTGGCGACCTCGGCGATGTCCCCGGGGGAATGACGCTGCAGGGTGCCCATGTTCACATAGCCGGCGTGCGAGAGCGTCATCATCGTGCGCAGTTCTTCGGGGATGTAACTCATGGCCGCGCTGCCGCCCACGGCGAGCTGCGCGTTGGCCACCAGATTGATGGTGACGTAATTGGTTAGGGACGGGGCGAGTGGTTTGTCGTGGCGTGTGTCGTCTACCGCCTGGCCGATCCGGGCTCGCAATGCGCCTCCCGGCGCGGGATCATGGGAACCGGCATACGAATCATGCGGATTCGCCCGCCGCGACGCGGGCCTGGTGATGTGGTGACCGTGTATCGATGGATCGTCCATGATGCGCTCCCTACGCTGGTGTTGGCCAACAGGTTCGAAGGGTCAGGCGAATTGCCTATCTCAGCTCCGGCGGAGCACCCCTGCACTTACGCGACACACGATAAAAACGGCCATGGACAACCACGGCCAAGACCGTGCATCGCGTTCGACGGCCGGCCCTGCTCAGGGGTCCGGGCGCATGACGATGATCGTGGTGCCACGCACGCTGCGGCACACGGCGGGATGCATGATGGGACGCAAGCTGCTGCGCACGCCGGGGCCCATGGCAACGGGGTTGGCGCTGTCACCGTGTGGCACTAGACTCGCACGGGTTATTGAAGTCCCCAAAACCGTCAAACCAGAAGGTGCATTGTGGCTGTGTCCAAACTTGATGAAGTCGTCTCTCTCGCCAAACGCCGCGGATTCGTGTTCCCCGCCGGCGAGATTTACGGAGGAACCCGTTCCGCATGGGACTACGGTCCGCTGGGTGTCGCGCTGAAGGACAACATCAAGCGCGAATGGTGGCGCTCCATGGTCGTCACCCGCGGCGACGTCGTGGGGGTGGACACCTCCATCATCCTGCCGTCCGAAGTGTGGGTGGCCTCCGGTCATGTCAACGTCTTCAACGATCCTCTGATCGAATGCCTCAACTGCCATAAGCGCCAGCGCTCGGACAAACTCGAGGAGTCCTACGCCGAGAAGCACGGCGACGTCATGCCCGCGAACGGGCTCAAGGACATCGTCTGCCCGTTCTGTGGCACGCGCGGCAACTGGACCGAGCCCCGCGACTTCAACATGATGCTCAAGACCTCGCTCGGCCCGGTCGAGGACGAGCATTCGCTGCACTACCTGCGCCCGGAGACCGCCCAGGGCATCTTCGTGGACTTCAAGAACGTCATGACCTCCTCGCGGTCCAAGCCGCCGTTCGGCATCGCGAACATGGGCAAGTCCTTCCGCAATGAGATCACGCCCGGCAACTTCATCTTCCGCACCCGAGAGTTCGAGCAGATGGAGATGGAGTTCTTCGTCACGCCCGGCACCGACGAGGCCTGGCATCAGTACTGGATCGACACGCGCACCCGCTGGTACACCGATCTGGGCATCGATCCGCAGAACCTGCGCCACTACGAGCATCCCAAGGAGAAGCTCTCGCACTATTCCAAGCGCACGGTCGACATCGAGTACAAATTCGGCTTCCAGGGCTCCGATTGGGGCGAGCTCGAGGGCGTCGCGAACCGTACGGATTACGATCTGTCGGCCCACGCCGAGCATTCCGGCGAGGATTTGAGCTACTTCAACCAGGGAACCGGCGAGAAGTATGTTCCCTACGTCATCGAGCCGGCCGCTGGTCTGACCAGGTCGCTCATGGCCTTCCTCGTGGACGCGTACGACGTCGACGAGGCTCCGAACACGAAGGGCGGCGTCGACAAGCGCACCGTCCTGCGTCTCGATCCGCGCCTGGCCCCCGTCAAGGCCGCCGTCCTGCCGCTGAGCAAGAAGCCCGCGCTGCAGGGCATCGCCCATGATCTGGCCGCCGAGCTGCGTCAGCACGACTGGATGATCGACTACGACGAGTCCGGCGCCATCGGACGTCGCTACCGTCGTGAGGATGAGATCGGCACGCCACTGTGCGTGACCGTCGATTTCGACACCATCGACGACCATGCGGTGACCATCCGTTCGCGCGACACCATGCAGCAGGAGCGCGTGGCGCTCGACAAGGTCGCGGACTATGTGGCCGAACGCATCCAGGAGCGTCGTGTGCGCTACCCGGAGGGGCCGATCGAACTGGTCGGCACCGCGGCGGCCGATGGCGGCGTCGATGTGGCGAAGGAGTCCGGCGTGGACGAGAGCGCCCCGGTCAAGGTCGCCCAGGCCGGCGGACTGTACTGAGGGACGCCGAGGAGTTTTACGATGACCACCATGCAGACGCAGACGATTCGGTCGGTGGATAGGCCGGACGCCGCGGTGCCCGAGGGGCGGGGCTTGGATCCCCGGTCGCAGGCCGCGGAGGTACGGCGCGAGGAGCCGGGTGCGGTTCGACCTGTTCCCGCGATCGCGCCGATCGATCTGGGTCCCGTGCATGTGGCCACGCCGGTCGTGCTCTCGCCGATGGCGGGCGTCACGAACTGGCCGTTCCGCGTGCTGTGCGAATCGTACGGTCCCGACGGGCTGTACGTGGCCGAGATGATCACCGCACGCGCCTTGGTCGGCCGCAATCCCAAGGCGTTCCGTCTGTGTCGGTTCGCGCCGGGGGAGCGGGTGCGTTCCCTGCAGTTGTACGGGGTGAACCCCGCCATCGTCGAGCAGGCCGCGCAGATGGTCGTCGACGGTCATATGGCCGATCACGTCGATCTGAACTTCGGTTGCCCGGTGCCCAAGGTGACCCGCCGCGGCGGTGGATCGGCCATGCCGTGGAAACTCGATCTTTTCCGCGATCTCGTCTCCCGCGTGGTTGGTGTGTGCCGCCCGGCGGGCATACCGGTGACCGCTAAGATCCGCGTGGGCATCGACCACGACCATGAGACCTTCCTCGATGCGGGCCGCATTGCGCAGGATGCAGGCTGCGCGGCGGTGACGCTGCACGCCAGGACCACCGCGGAGTATTACGGTGGGCATTCCGACTGGGAACGCATCGCGCAACTGGTGGACGAACTCGATATCCCCGTGATCGGCAACGGCGACATCTGGGGGGCGCAGGATGCCCTGGAGATGGTGCGCGAGACGCATTGCGCCGGCGTCGCCATCGGCCGCGGGTGCCAGGGTCGTCCGTGGCTCTTCTCCGACATCAAGCACGCCTTCGCCGGGGACGACACGAGGCTGGACCCCGATTTGGGACAGGTCTCTCAGATCATCATGCGGCATGCGAGGATGCTGGTCGAGTTCTTCGACGGCGACGAGCGGATGGCCGTGCATGACATGCGCAAGCACATCGCCTGGTATCTCAAGGGATTCCCGGTCGGCGGGTCGACCCGCAAGGCCTTCATGGAATGCGAGGGGCTCGATGACATGCAGCGCGAGCTCAACCGGCTCGATCCCGAACTGCGTTTGCCCGAACGACTGCACGATGCGCCGCGTGGTCGTGTTCGCTATGCGAAAAAAGTTCATCTGCCTTACGGATGGCTCGATTCGCGTTCCACGACGCACGAACAGCGTGAGACGTTGTTCGGCGATGACCCGATGGATGCCGGGTACTGATCGTGTCGGTACGGGACCGTGATGTCGGGAAAACACGACGAAGGCGTGATACACGCCGGACGAAAACGACCATCAGGCCGTAATTCTGCGATAGAGTAAGCCGTAACCGTGAAATGACAGGAGACTATGGTGAGCGAGATTGCCCAGACTGACAATTTCAACGACAAGACCAATATCAAGGTAGTCGGTGTCGGTGGAGCCGGCGGCAATGCCGTCAATCGCATGATTGCCGAAGGTCTGCAGAACGTTGAATTCGTAGCGGTCAATACCGATGCGAAGGATTTGCTGAGATCCGATGCGGACGTCAAGATCTCCCTCAACGACCAGTCGAGCCGTGGTCTGGGCGCCGGAGCCGACCCCGAAAAGGGCGCCAAGGCGGCGCAGGACCATCAGTCCGACATCGAGGAGGCCGTCAAGGGCGCGGACATGGTGTTCGTCACCTGCGGCCAGGGTGGCGGCACCGGAACGGGTGCGAGCCCCATCGTGGCTCGGGCCGCTCATCAGCAGGGCGCCCTGACCATCGCCGTGGTCACCCGGCCGTTCTCCTTCGAGGGGCCCCAGCGTGCCTCGTCGGCGAAGCTCGGCATCGAGAACCTGCGCAAGGAAGTCGATGCGCTCATCGTCATTCCGAACGATCGCCTGCTTGAGCTCTCCGATCGCACGATCGGCATCGTCGATGCCTTCAAGACCGCCGACACCGCATTGCTCGCCGGCGTGCAGGGCATCACCGACCTCATCACGATGAACTCGTATATCCACGTCGACTTCCAGGACATCACCGCCGTGTTGCGCGGCGCGGGCACCGCGCTGTTCGGCATCGGCTCCGCCCGGGGCGAGGATCGTGCGACCCAGGCCGCCGAGATCGCCATCAGCTCGCCGTTGCTCGAGGAGAGCATCGAGGGGGCCCATGGCGCGCTGATCAACATCGCCGGACCGACCGACCTCAAATTGCAGGAGGCTTCGGCGGCCACCGAGCTGGTGCGCAAGGCCATCCATCCCGAAGCCCAGATCATTTGGGGTCTGGCTCTCGACGATGCCTACGGCGACGAAGTGCGGGTCACCGTCATCGCGGCAGGATTCGACGCCAATTCGAAGAAGACCGGTGCTGCGGACGCCCCCGTCGCCGATGCCGCTCCTGCGACGGCTGCCCCCGAAGCCAAGGAGGACGCCCCCGAGGTGGCCCCGTTGGTCCAGCCGGCCCCCGACTTCACGCCGGGCGCCGATGATGCGGCCTCGCAGTCGCTCGATGAGACCGGCGAGCACGAAGTGCTGCCGCCCAACGATCCAGGGGATCTCGACATTCCCGATTTCCTGCGTTGATGCGTCGCTGAGCGAAAGGAACTCCTATGGCAGGGTTTATGAAGAACGCGATGTCCTATCTGGGCATGTCCGATGTCGTCGACGAGGACGCGGAGATGGGCGATGAGGCGGGCGAGACGTCGACCTCGTTCGACTCCGACCACACGGTCACCCCGATGGCCGCCGCTTCGGGCAGCACCCCGTCGTCGAGCGCGCCTCGGGAATCGACGCCGTTCCCGAATCGCATCAGCCGGATCACCACCATTCATCCCAAGTCCTATGAGGACGCCCAACTCGTCGGGCGGGCGATACGTGACGGCGTTCCCGTCGTGCTGAACCTCACCGGGGTCTCGGAGGCCGTCGCCTATCGAATCGTCGACTTCTCCGCCGGCGTGGTCTTCGGCGTACGTGGGTCGATCGAGCGCGTCACGCCCCGGGTGTTCCTCCTGAGCCCCGCACAGGTCAACATCAAGATCGAGGAGCCGCCGGCCGCCGACAGCGCCCGCGACTTGTTCTCCTAAAGCCCATCGCCCGCACGGCTGATACTCTGGTCCCATGCTGCTTCTGATTCTCATGCGCGTCCTCGATTGGGCGATCAACGTCTATATCACCGTGCTGTTCATCCGTATGATTCTGGATTGGGTCGCCGTGCTGGCTCCGCGTTGGTATCCCCGCGGCATCGTCGTCGCCCTGATCAACGTCGTCTACCGGATCACCGATCCGCCGCTGCGTTGGCTGCGACGGTTCATCCCCCCGCTGCGCATGGGGCCGGTCGCCTTCGACCTGAGTTTCATCGTGCTGTATTTCGCCCTGATCATGCTCCAGGTCATCATCTGAAATCCGCTCCGCCGCGGACTTGACATGTGTCTCAGGCGTTCCCTGATGCATGAATGCGGCGGGTCCGTGCTAGCATCGAAGCTGATATGTACACATTGTGGCTTGATGCCCAAAGCGAGGTGTAAGATTTATGGCTCTGTTGACGCCTAAGGATATCAGGGAGCATACCTTCCAGACGGTCCGTTTCAAAGAGGGGTATGACGTCGATGAGGTCGACGATTTCCTCGACCAGGTAACCGAAACCGTCGAAGCTCTCGGCAAGCAGGCCGTGCAGGGCGGTGGCCAGGCCACCCAGTCCCTCGGGCCCGATGTCGCCAACCTCAACACCAAGATTTCGGATTTGAGCAAGCAGGTCCAGACGCTGCAGGGTGAGAACGAGACGTTGCGTTCCGCCGCCTCCACCAAGGAAGGCCAGGCCGCGCAGGTCGCCGCCTCCAAGCTCAGCGAGGCCGAGGAAAGCAACCGTGCGCTCTCCTCGCAGAACCAGCAGCTCAAGGATCAGATCGATCGCCTGTCCAAGCAGATCGACGAGCTCACCGCACAGGCCGCTTCCGCGGCAGGTAGCGAGGAGCTGGGCCAGAAGCTCACCGCCGCGCAGCATGAGCGTGATGAATTCCGCAGCAACAACGATGCGCTGAACCGTGAGGTCGCCGCCTACAAGGATCAGCTGGCCAAGTCCAAGCAGCAGATCGCCGCCACGCAGCAGCAGGTGGCTTCCCTCCAGCAGCAGGTCGGCAATGCCCAGCAGGCGTCGCAGCAGTTGCAGGAGACGACCCGTCAGCTCAAGGAGTCGCAGCAGCGCGAAGAGCAGCTGCGCGCCCAGGTGGCCAAGGTCGAGCCGAACACCGAGACCGGCAGCTTGCAGAAGATCGCCGGAGCAGCGGCGAGCGGTAACAGCGAACCCGAGCGCGCCACGGCGATGCTCACGTTGGCCATGCAGCTGCACGACCAGTATGTCGACAAGGGCAAGGCCAAGGCCCGCGAGATCACCGAAGCCAGCCAGAACAAGTACGAGGAGCTCGTCTCCCAGGCCAACGAGTATTCCAAGCGCACCCGCACCGAATCCGATGACTACTCCAAGCAGACCCGCAGCGAGGCCGACGCCTATTCCGACAAGACGCGCGCCCAGGCCGACGCCTACTCCGACAAGACCCGTTCGGACGCCGATGCCTACATGCAGAAGACGCATGCGGACGCCGATCAGTATTCGGTGAACACGCATCAGGATGCCGACGATTACCTGAAGACCAAGCACACCGAGGGCGATGCCTACGAGGCCGAGGTGCAGAAGCGCGCCAGCGAGTACGACACCAAGACCCGCACCGCCGCCGAGACCTATGCACAGCAGGTCCGCGACAACCTGGAGAAGCAGTCGAAGGTGATCGAGGGCAACATCAAGGGGCTCAAGCAGTTCGAGAACGAGTACCGTTCGAAGCTCACCGACTTCCTCGGTCAGCTGGTCAACCAGGTCTCCGACTCCGACAACTACGGCAAGATGGATCATCAGTCGAAGGACTGACGACCGAATCTGCAGCGTATGAACACCATGATTTCAGGACGGCCGCGCATTCGCGTGGCCGTCTTCGTATGTCTTGCGGCGTTGGCCTTGGCACTCGACCGCATCACCAAGATCTGGGCGCTCGGCGCCCTCGCCGACGCCAGAACGATCCGGATCATTCCGGGGTTGCTGTCGCTGACACTGATCCACAATCCGGGAGCATCGCTCGGTTTCGGATCGTCCATGACCTGGCTGATATCGGTCTTGGCCATCGCCGCCGCCGTGGTTCTGGTCGGCCTGGTCTGGCGCACCGACTCGATGCGGTGGACGATGGCCTTCGCCCTTGCGTTCGCCGGCGCGGTGGGTAACCTCATCGATCGGATCATCTACGCCCATGGTCTGCTCGATGGTCGCGTCGTCGACTTCCTCAACTACGGATGGTCGATCGGGAATGTCGCCGACATCTGGCTGGCCATCGCGGGCATCGCAATCGTGCTGCTCGTCATGGCGGGGGAGCCGTTGCGTCATCCCGCCGCCGGCCATGGGTCAGTGGACGGCGATACCCCGGCGAAGGACGTGGATCAGGCATGAGCCATGTCGTTCCCGCTCCCGACGCGCTCGTCGGTCGTCGTTTCGATGTCGCCGTGGCGAAGATGCTTGGCGTCTCACGCGCCCATGCGACGGAACTGATCGAGACCAGGCAGGCATCGATACTGGGCCGGCCCACGCATAAAGCATCCACGTTGTGCGCCGGGGACACGGTCGAATTCGATCTGGTCCGCCAACACCTCGTCCCCGAGCCCATCGCCGAGGATATGGCGGTGGTGTACGAGGACGACGACATCGTGGTCGTCGACAAACCGGTCGGCGTGGCGGCGCACGCCTCGGTGGGATGGACCGGCCCCACGGTGCTCGGCAGCCTGCTTGACCGCGGTGTGCACATCACCTCCTACGGCGCTCCGGGCCGACAGGGCATCGTCAGCCGGCTCGACGTCGGGACCAGCGGTCTCATGCTGGTGTGCAAGTCGGAGCGCGCGTATACCGAGATGCGTCGGCAGTTCGCCCAGCACGAGGTCGTGAAGACCTATCACGCGTTGGTGCAGGGGAACCTGCATGAGGACCGGGCCACGATCGACGCCCCGATCGGACGCGCGAAGGTCTCCGATTTCCGGTTCACCATCACCCCCGACGGCAAGCCCGCGGTCACCCACTGGGATGTGCTTGAGCGGTTCGGCGAGGCCACCCTGGTCTCCGTGAACCTCGAGACCGGGCGCACCCACCAGATACGCGTGCATTTCTCCTCCATCGGCCATCCGCTCGTCGGCGACGGCATGTACGGCGCCAATCCCGTACTCACCGCGCAGTGCGGGTTGACCAGGCAATGGCTGCATGCGATGCGCCTTGAATTCCGTCATCCCGGCACACACGTCTGGACGACCGTGTCATCCTCCTATCCCGCCGACCTCGCCGCGGCGCTCACGGTCATGCGGCAGCACGCCGATCGACGCGTCGGCGACTGAGCCCGAACTTTCGCGCACGGACCCGTGTGCTCAGCCCGGCCACAGCCTCAGCATGAGGGCGACGATCGTGGCCAACGCCAGCAGGACCGACGTCACCAGGCTGATCAAATGTTCGGTGCGCTTCACCGAAGACGTATCGGCGCTCGTGACCCGGGCGATCCCCACTGACCCCAGCACCAGTGCCGTCACGCCACCAATCGCCTGGATCGGCAATCCCACGAGCATCGCGATGAGCACCAGGGCGTCACTCGGATGGTATGCCCCACGCACCAGATGGAGATCCGCCCACCAGACGCCCATGGCGATGAGAGCCGAACACACGGCGATCGCCAGGGAGACGGCAGGCAGCGCACGCCACATGTGCGATCTGCCTGGTCGGTCTTCTCTCGATTGTGATGGCATGGCGAACCTCCCTTCCCTGGCCGTGGGGATATCGTCGCCGATGTGTCGTCGCCACGGTGTCATTTCCGGCCGTTGTGGTCGAAGGCATGGGGGTGATGCGATAGGCCCGGGCGTGTCGGCAACCGTCCGCCAACGGCACGCCGGGCCCGCCCATGAGCGGCGGCGATGACGCCTCGAAGTCAGATTCCGGCGCTATCGTGGTCCCCATGGCTTCTTCGGGAAACTTCGTACATCTGCATAACCACACGCATTATTCGCTGCTCGACGGCGCCTCGAAGATCCCCGAACTCGTGGCGCGCGTCAATGAACTCAACATGCCTGCCGTGGCCATCACGGATCACGGCAACATGCACGGCGTCTACGAGCTGTGGAGCGCCGCCGTCAAGGCCGACATCAAACCGATCATCGGCATCGAAGCCTATGTGACCCCCGAAACCGCGCGTCAGGACAAGACCCGCGTGCACTGGGGCAACGAATCGCAGCGTTCCGACGACGTGTCGGGCGGTGGCCTCATCACCCACCTGACCATGTGGGCCGAGAACGACACCGGCCTGGTGAATCTCATGAAGGCCTCGTCCGTGGCCAACCTCGAAGGCCGCGTGGCCCGATACCCCCGTATGGATTACGACGTGCTCTCCACCTATGCGAAGGGCGTCATCTGCTCGTCCGGATGCCCCTCGGGCATCATCCAGACCAGGCTCAGGCTCGGCCAGTTCGACGAAGCGCTGCGCGCGGCCGGACAGTTGCAGGACATCTTCGGCAAAGACAATTTCTTCGTAGAGCTCATGGATCACGGGCTGTCCATCGAGAAGCGCGTCACCGCGGACCTGCTGCGGATCGCCGAGCAACTCAACGCGCCGCTGTTGGCCACCAACGACTCGCACTACGTGCACGAGGAGGATCGCGGCTCGCAGGACGCCATGCTCTGCATCAACTCCGGCTCGAGACTGGACGACCCCGATCGCTTCCGGTTCGACGGCTCGGGATACTACATCAAATCCGCCGAGGAGATGCGCGCGCTGTTCAAGGAGCATCCGGAAGCCTGCGATAACACGCTGGAGATCGCCAGACGGTGCAACGTCATGTTCGACGACGGCGAGGACGGCGCCTTCATGCCCCAGTTCGCCTGCCCCGACGGCTGGGACGAGACCTCCCTGTTCCTCAAGAAGGTGGAGGAGGGCCTCGAGCGGCGCTACGAGGGCACGGTGCCGGACTATGTGCTCAAGCAGGCCGACTACGAATGCGGCGTGATCTGCCAGATGCAGTTCTGCGGCTACTTCCTCGTCGTCGCCGACTACATCAACTGGGCCAAGACCCACGGCGTGATGGTCGGACCGGGTCGAGGCTCGGCCGCAGGCTCCATGGTCGCCTACGCCATGGGCATCACCGAACTCGACCCGATCAAGCACGGGCTCATCTTCGAGCGCTTCCTCAACCCCGAGCGCGTCTCGCTGCCCGATATCGACGTCGACTTCGATCCGGAGGGCCGTGCGAAGGTCCTGGAATACGTCGGCGACAAGTACGGGCACGACAAGGTCGCGCAATGCGTCGTCTACGGCACCATCAAGACCAAGCAGGCCCTCAAGGATTCCGCCCGCATCATGGGCTACGAATTCTCGGTGGGCGAGAAGATCACCAAGGCGCTGCCGCCGAGCAAGAACGGCAAGGACGCCAGCCTCAAGGACATGTTCGACCCCAATTCCAAGCGGTACGCCGAGGCCCGGGAGTTCCGCGAGCTGTACGACTCCGATCCCGACGCCAAGCGCATCACCGAGGAGGCCAAGGGCATCGAGGGGCTGATCCGGCAGACGGGTGTCCACGCCTGCGCCACGATCATGGGTTCGGAGCCCATCACCGACACCTCGCCGCTGCTGGAACGCACCGACGGCACGATCACCACCACCCTCGAGTACCACACCTGCGAAACCCTGGGTCTGGTCAAGATGGATTTCCTCGGCCTGGCCAACCTCACGGTGATCCGGGACACGCTGCACAACATCGAGCGCAACGGCAAGAAGCCCATCGACTACACGAAGATCCCGCTGGACGACAAGGAGACCTACCAGATGCTGTCGCGCGGCGACACCCTGGGCGTCTTCCAGCTCGATTCCGATGGCATGCGCTCGCTGCTCCGGCAGCTCAGGCCCGATAACTTCAACGACATCTCGGCGCTCATCGCCCTGTACCGGCCCGGCCCCATGGATATGGACTCGCATATCAACTATGCGAAGCGCAAGAACGGCCTGCAGGAGATGACGCCGATCCATCCCGAGGTCGCCGAGCCCCTGGCCCCCGTCCTCAACGAGACCTACGGCCTCATCGTCTACCAGGAGCAGGTGCAGTCCGCTGCGCGCATCCTGGCCGGCTACTCGCTCGGCCGGGCCGACGTGCTGCGTCGAGCCATGGGCAAGAAGAAGCCCGAGGTGCTGGCCAAGGAGCAGGTCCCGTTCTTCGAGGGCATGAAGGCGCACGGGTACTCGCACGAGGCGGCCCAGTCGGTGTGGGACATCCTCGTGCCGTTCTCCGGCTACGCGTTCAACAAGGCGCATTCCGCCGCCTACGGCCTCATCTCGTATTGGACGGGCTATCTCAAGACCCATTACCCGGTCGAGTTCATGGCCGCCCTGCTGCAGAACGAGCGCAGCAACAAGGACAAGACCGCGCTCTACCTCGGCGAGGCGCGGCGCATGGGCATCCAGGTCCTGCAGCCCGACGTCAACGAATCGGTGCTGGAATACTCGGCTGTCGGCGACGTCGTCCGCTTCGGTCTGGGGGCGGTGCGCAACGTCGGAGACAAGGCCGTGGCCGATATCGTCAAGGAACGCTCGGGCGAACACGGCAAGTTCGTGAACTTCATGGACTTCATCCGGCGCGTGCCCCTGACTGCACTCAACCGTCGCCTGGTCGAGTCGCTCATCAAATCGGGCGCCTTCGATTCCATCGACCCGAACCGCCGCGCGCTGTACCAGATCCACGAGGCGGCCATCGATTCGGTCGTCAGCCTCAAACGCAAGCAGGCCGAGGGCCAGTTCGATCTGTTCGCCGACGTTGAGGATCCTGATGACGACCAGATGGGGGATGCTTCCGTAAGCGTGCCCGACATCGATGAATGGGACAAGAAAACCAAACTGAACTTCGAACGGGAGATGCTGGGGCTCTATGTCTCCGACCACCCGCTCAGCGGCATGACCTCCGTGCTCGCGGGGCTGCGCGAAATGTCGATCGCCCAGCTGCTCGACCGCGCCAAAACGATGGACGACCGACAGCAGGTCACGCTCGCCGGCCTCATCACCAACGTGGACCGACGGGTGTCGCGCAAGGGCAACCCCTGGGCGATCGTCACCATCGAGGACATGGAGAGCTCGGTGCAGTGCATGTTCTTCGGCAAGGTCTACACCGCCGCCGCGGAGAATCTGGCCGTCGATGAGATCGTGCAGATCCGCGGGCAGGTCGAGCTGCGTGAGGAGGACGTGAGCCTGCGCGCCACGGAACTGCAGGTGCCCACCTTGGAGGACGCGGACGAGCGTCCCGTCGTCATCGCCCTGCCGTTGGTGGCCCTGAACCGCGAACGTATGGCGGATCTGGGCAAGGTGCTCGGTGAACATCCCGGGTATTGCGAGGTCAAGCTCGCCGTGCTGGACGGTCAGGGCAACGCCCGCGTTCTCACGTTCGGCGACGGCTTCCGCGTCAAGCGGGACACGTCGTTGTTCGCCGAAATCAAGATCCTCTTCGGTCCCAGCTGTCTGCCGGCCTCCTGATCGGGTCACCGTGGCTGCGTGGCTTCGACACATGGTCACGCCGCAGGACGGTCACCGATGCAGTGTCGCCAACGCATCGTCCAGGTCGGGGGAGCGGAAGGCGAATCCGGATGCCATGAGCCTCCGGGGCACGACGTGGGCGTCGGCCATGATGAGCGATGCGGCGGCGTCGCGCCCCAGGACCGTCGCAAGCACCGGTTCGGGTGCGGGCAGCCAGAACGGGCGCCCCAGGGCATGGGCCGCGGATCGGATGATGTCGTCGGCGCTGGCCGGCTGCGGTGAGACGAGGTTGATGGCACCCGTCATGCGGTGTTCGATGATATGCCGGATGGCGCGTACCTCGTCGTAGAGACCGATCCATGGCCACATCTGCGTGCCGCGTCCCATGGGGCCGGCCAGGCCCATGCGCATGATGGGCATGAGCGGCCTGAGCAGCGCCCGCGGGTGCATGATGGGCGCGGTGCGGATGCTGGTCACCGGGGCCTGTTCACCGCCGCTGCGCGCCGCCTGTTCCCACGCCGCGCACAGTCCTGCGAGGAACGTGTCGCCCGCCGGCGCGGATTCGTCGATGATGACGCCGGGTGCGGAGCCGTAGTAGCCCGTCGCCGAAGCGCATATGAACAGCGGCCCGGTCGCGCCGAATCGCGACAGCGCCCGCGCCAGTGTGCCCGCCGGTGTGATGCGGGAGTCGTACAGCGCCCTGCGGCGCTCACGGGTCCATGGCAATCGGCCGATCGATGCGCCGTTGAGGCAGATCGCGGCGTCGGCCTGGGCCAGGAGGCTCGGCGGCGGTGCAACGGTGGTGTCCCAAGTACGACGGTCGGGTCGCGGCCTGCCATCGGTGCGGGGCGATGTCCAGGTGGCGCGTACCAATTGGGTGACCTGGTGGCCGTCGGCGAGCAGCGATGCGGTCAGGGCGGAACCGATGAGGCCCGAACCCCCGGCGATGACGATATGGCGATGGTGCTCGGTCATGGTCCCGTTCCCTTCCGTTGCCGCGACCCGCAACGAGGTGCGACGCACCCGGCTGCACGACCATGCCGTCTCACGATGTGGCGCGTTACACCGCCTATGGCCGATTCGGTGAACGCCGTCGTTATCATGGTCAATATGGGCAACAATACTATGAGAATCATTGATCTGCGCGGAAAGCGCCTTACTCGTGCGGCGATGTTGGAGGCCATGCCGCGGGCCGAGATGGGAACCAGGGAGGCGCATGACCTCGTGGCTCCGATCCTCGAGGACGTCAAGTCTCGCGGCGCCGCGGCACTGCGTGACTTCGGCGAGAAATTCGATCACATCCGTCCCGAGCACCTGCGTGTGCCCGTGGAGGCGATGCGCGAGGCGCTGAACAACCTCGATGACGGGGTGAGGGCGGCGATCGAGGAGTCCGTACGCCGCATCCGCGCCGTGTGTTCGTCGCAGGTCCCCGAGGACTTCCACACCGACCTGGCCGAGGATGCTCGTGTCAGCCAGCGGTGGATTCCCATCGAACGCGTGGGACTCTATGTGCCCGGCGGCAAGGCCGTCTATCCGAGCTCGGTGATCATGAACGTCGTGCCGGCGCAGACCGCCGGCGTCGAATCCGTCGCCATCGCGACGCCCCCGAGCCGTAAGAACGACCAGGGTCTGCCGGACGCGACCATACTCGCGACCTGCGCGATCCTCGGCGTCGATGAGGTCTACGCCGTCGGCGGAGCCCAGGCCATCGCCATGTTCGCCTACGGCGCCCGCGGCAGCGAGCCCCAGGACGGCGAGGTCCTGTGCGACCCGGTCGACAAGATCACCGGGCCGGGCAACATCTTCGTCGCCACCGCCAAGAGCATGGTCTCGGGCATGGTGGGCATCGACGCCGTCGCAGGCCCCACCGAAATAGCCATCCTGGCCGACAAGACCGCCAAGCCGGGCTGGGTCGCCGCCGACCTCATCGGCCAGGCCGAACACGATGAGCTCGCCGGTTCCGTCCTCATCACAGACAGCGAGGAACTCGCCGCCGCGGTGCAGGCCGAACTGGACAAGCGCGTGCCGCGCACGGAACACGCCGAGCGCGTCGCCACGTCGGTGACCGGTCGTCAGTCGGGCATCATCCTCACCGATGACCTCGATCAGTCCGTTGCCGCCGCCAACGCCTACGCCGCCGAGCACCTCGAGATCCAGACGGCCGATCCGTATGCGGTCGTGCCGAGGATCAAGAACGCCGGTGCGATCTTCCGCGGTCCGTATTCACCCGTTCCGCTCGGCGACTACATGTCGGGCTCGAACCACGTCCTGCCCACCGGAGGCACGGCCCGCTTCGCCGTAGGGCTCGGCGTGCACACCTTCATGAAGCCCGTGGAGGTCATCGAATACGACAAGCGCGGCCTCAAGACGCTCGCCGCACGCATCAACGCCTTCGCCGTCAGCGAGGACCTGCCCGCCCACGGCGAATGCGTGCTCAGCCGGTTCATCGACGACCCCTACGACAAGGCCACCCTGGCCGATCAGGAACGAAAGGCCGGTCTGTGATGACCACGTCGAACGCGACCGCGATCCCCACGCCGAACGATGCCCCCGTCTCCGATACCGGTGCGGCGGGCATCGACCCCTCCCTGCCGCTGCGCGACGATCTGATCGGGGAGGAGCCTTACGGCGCCCCGCAGCTCGACGTGCCGGTGTGCCTCAACGTCAACGAGAACCCCTATCCGCTCGCAGACGCGGTGGTCCAGGCCATCACCCGGCGCATCGCTCAGGTGGCCCCCACACTCAACCGCTACCCCGATCGTGACCATGAGACGCTGCGCCAGGCGTTCTGCGACTATCTCGAACGCGAGTCGCACACCAGCCTGAGCGTCGGACAGCTGTGGGCCGCAAACGGTTCCAACGAGATCATGCTCCAGCTGTTCCAGGCCTTCGGCGGGCCCGGGCGCACCGCCCTGGGTGCCGATCCCACCTATTCGATGTATCCCGAATACGCCAGGGACACCTTCACGACGTGGACCACGACCCCGCGCAACGACGATTTCACGCTCGACGTCGACCATCTGGTGCGGGCCATGCACGAGGTGCGTCCGGCCATCGTGATGCTCACGAGCCCGAACAACCCCACCGGGACCGTGCTGCCCATGGACGCCCTCGAACGGGTGTTGGCCGAGGCCGAGAGGGTCGAAGTGGCCGGAAGTTCACGTCCCACCCATCCCATCGTGGTGGTCGACGAGGCCTACGTGGAGTTCCGCGATCCGGGCACACCCTCGGCGGTGTCGCTGATCGACCGGTTCCCGCATCTCGCCGTCAGCCGCACCATGAGCAAGGCCTTCGCCTTCGCCGGTGCCCGGGTGGGCTACATCGCCGCCAATCCCTCGGTGATCGACTGCCTGCGCATCGTGCGCATGCCCTACCACCTCTCGGCCCTCACCCAGGCGGCGGCGCTCGCCGCCCTCGAACACACCGATGAGCAGCTCGAACAGGTCGGTCACCTGCGCCGCACCCGTCAGGAGACCGCGGCATGGTTGCGCGAGCAGACCTATCACGGCAAGCCGTTGCAGGTGGCCGAGTCGCAGTCGAATTTCCTGTTGTTCGGCGGCAGTTTCGCCGATCGGACCCAGATCTTCGACGAACTGCTCAAGCGCGGGGTGCTGATACGCGTCGTGGGCCCGGAAGGCTGGCTGCGCGTGTGCATGGGCACCGAAGAGGAGATGGCGACATTCCGCAGGTCCCTCGCCGAAGTGTTGCCGTTGGTTCGGTGACCGGAACGTCTACGCCGCCGTCGTGACGATACTGTCATGGCGGCGGTGTCGTCTGGATGGCGGTGTCGTCTGGATGGCGGTGCCGTCAGGCGAGATCGTCCACGATGGGGTCGCGGTGACACCGCATGGTGACCCGTTGCGGTTACAGTAAGACACGGAAGGTGGTGCGGCCGTGCGCCCGCCGCCGGATGGGCCTGGGCCCATCAACTCGGCCCATGAAGGAGCAGTAATGGCACGTACAGCGGCGATCGTCCGTTCCACCAGCGAATCGCATGTCGAGCTCAGTCTCGATCTCGACGGCACGGGGAAGACCGAAATCGACACTTCGGTGCCGTTCTATAACCATATGATGACCGCGTTGGGCAAGCATTCACTCATCGATCTGAAGATCAAGGCAAGCGGGGACACCGACATCGACGCCCACCACACCGTCGAGGACGTCGCCATCGTCTTCGGTGAGGCACTCAAGCAGGCGCTGGGCGACAAGCGGGGCATCCGTCGCTTCGCCGACGCGACCGTGCCCCTCGACGAGGCGCTCGCCAAGGCGGTCGTCGACATCTCCGGTCGTCCGTACGTCGTGTGCTCCGGTGAACCGGAGGGCTTCCAGTACGCCATGATCGGCGGGCATTTCACGGGTTCCCTGGTGCGTCACGTCATGGAGTCGATCGCCTTGCACGCCGACATCTGCCTGCACCTGCAGTTGCTCGCCGGCCGGGACCCCCACCATATTGCCGAGGCCGAGTTCAAGGCGTTGGCACGCGCCCTGCGGTTCGCGGTGGAGCCCGATCCTCGCGTCACCGGCATCCCGAGCACCAAAGGAGCCCTGTGATGGCGGACGACGATCTGCATTTCAGCGACGACGAACTTCAGGCCGCGTTGGACGGCTTCGAGAAGGAGTTCGAAGGCAAAGGATCGGGGTCGGGTGACGGCTCCGCCACGCCAGGTGACACCGGGAAGGAAGCCGACGGGGCCGACGCCGATGGACACACCGCTGATCACCAGCACACTGATGAGCATGGCGATGACGCCCATGGAACCGCGGACTCGGCCGAGGCACAGGGGGGTTTCGATGACGAACTGCAGGAACTGATCGGCAATAAGGCGAAATCGGTGGCGCTGGTCACCAGGCTGGCCTCCGCAGAATTGCTGGCGGCCTTCTGTCAGATCTCCGATATCGCCGCGCGGTGCATCGGTTCCGACAACGGAGCCGTCGCCGTGCTCAAGTCGAAGAACGGTGACGCCCCCGAGGCCGCGGCCCGCGATTTGACGACCGTGGTCTCCGGCATGGCGGTGATCCTCGCCGTGAATCGCGCGGACAAACTCGAAGCGACGCTGTATCTGCAGGGCGAGGCCGGCGAGCAGTTCGCCCCGCCGATATTCTTCGCCTCGGCGCCATCCTTCGTCGAGGACCTCATGCTGGGTATCGTGAGTCTCGACGATCTCGCTGGTGACGGTGCTCGCATCTTCGACACCGCCGCCATGGATCACGATCAGGCCATGGCCGTGATCGCGAAGCACACGCGGTTTGGCCGCGGCAAGTCCAGCATCCAATAATCAGTCCGAACAACCCATCCGTCCCGACGCCGGCGTGGCGCAACCAATCGCCGGCCATGCAATCCGTGAGGAGCGAACAATGACTTCCGTGGTGGTATTCGATTACGGTTTCGGCAACGTGCGGTCCATGATGCGCGCACTGATCAACATCGGCGTGGACGCCACGCTGACCTCCGACCATCGTCAGGCCATGGCGGCCGACGGACTGGTCGTGCCGGGTGTGGGCGCGTTCGCCGCCTGCATGCGAGGCCTGCGTCAGGTCGGCGGTGACGAGGTCATCGTCAACCGCCTCAGCGCCGGACTGCCGGTGCTCGGTGTGTGCGTGGGGGAGCAGATCATGTTCGAGCGGGGGTGCGAGCATGACGAATCCGCGGCGGGACTTGGGCTGATAGGCGGCGAGGTCACCAAGCTTGAAGCCGACGTCGTGCCCCATATGGGATGGAACACCGTCGAAGCGCCGGCCGACAGCTCCTTGTTCGCCGGCGTGGAGCGGGAGCGGTTCTATTTCGTGCATTCCTACGCGGCCCACAATGCGACGGCTCCCGGGGCCGGTGCTCCTGCCATCGACTACGGTTCCAGCCCCGAGCGTGTCACCTGGTGCTCCTACGGCGGGTCGCGGTTCGTGGCGGCCTACGAGCACGGTCCGTTGAGCGCCACCCAATTCCATCCCGAAAAATCCGCCCAGGCCGGCGTGGCGGTGCTGCGCAACTGGGTCGCGGGCTTTGGAACGCTGAAGGGCGAGCGGGTCTGAGCGACCCACATCATCGAGAAAGAGGAGACATCATGTTGACATTGCTTCCCGCCGTGGATGTGCGAGACGGTAAGGCCGTACGGCTGCGTCAGGGGGCCTCGGGCTCCGAAACCGATTACGGCAGCCCCCTTGAGGCCGCCCGGACCTGGGTGGAGGCTGGCGCATCGTGGATTCACCTCGTGGATCTCGACGCGGCCTTCGGCACCGGGAACAACCGGGCCGAGCTGACGCGCATCGTCGGGGAGCTCGGCGATCGCGTGCATATCGAGATGAGTGGGGGAGTGCGTGATGACGCCAGCCTCGATGCCGCGCTGCAGGCCGGCGCGGCTCGCGTGAACATCGGCACCGCGGCGCTCGAGAACCCCGAATGGACCGCCGCGGCCATCGCACGCTACGGCGACCGGGTCGCGGTGGGTCTCGACGTGCGCGGCCACACGCTCGCCGCCCGCGGATGGGTGCGCGAGGGAGGCGACCTCTTCGACACCATGGCGGTGCTCGACCGGGCGGGGTGCTCGCGGTACGTGGTCACCGACGTGGCCCGTGACGGCATGATGAGCGGACCCAACATCGCCCTGCTGCGCGAGGTCGCCGAACGCACCGACGCCAAGGTCACGGCCTCGGGCGGCATCAGCTCGCTCGACGACCTGCGGGCCATCGCGAAGTTGGCGCCCCTGGGGGTCGACAGCGCCATCCTCGGCAAGTCGCTGTATGCCAAGGCCTTCACCCTCGAGCAGGCACTCGAGGTCGCCCGCGCGGTCTGACGCCGGGCATCGGGGCCGGAGCCTGGCCCCGCGTCTTGTCGTCCGAAGGGCAACACGCCCGCGCTATGTTAACGCCATGTAATATTCCCGTGGGAGCATGGGCAGTATGGATAAACAGCAAGAGTATGCCCTGCGCGCGGTCGAAGAACGAGACGTTCGCTTCATCCGCCTGTGGTTCACCGATGTGCTGGGGACGCTCAAATCCGTCGCCATCGCGCCGGCGGAATTGGAGTCCGCGTTCGAAGAGGGTCTCGGGTTCGACGGGTCTGCCATCGAGGGCATGACACGCGTCTCCGAGGATGACATGATCGTCCAACCCGATCCTTCGACCTTCCAGATCCTTCCTTGGCGGGACGGCCCCCACGGGACGGCCCGCATGTTCTGTGACATCCTCACCCCGGACGGCGAGCCGTCGTTGGGCGACCCTCGGCATGTGCTCAAGAACACGCTGTCGAAGGCCAAGGAGAAGGGTTTCACGTTCTACGTCCACCCCGAGATCGAGTTCTACCTGTTCGAGCAGCAGGATGACTGGTCGAAGGTCCCCACGCCGATCGACGAGGGCGGCTACTTCGATCACGTCCCGCGCAGCCCGGGCATGGACTTCCGCCGCGCCGCGGTCAACATGCTCGAACAGATGGGCATCTCGGTCGAGTATTCGCACCACGAAAGCGGCCCGGGGCAGAACGAGATCGACCTGCGGTACGCCGACGCGCTCACCACCGCCGACAACATCATGACCTTCCGTACGGTCATCAAGGAGATCGGGCTCGAACGCGGCGTCCACGCCAGCTTCATGCCCAAGCCCCTGACCGACCAGCCCGGTTCCGGCATGCACACGCATCTGAGCCTGTTCGAGGGCGATGAGAACGCGTTCTACGAGGCCGGTCAGGAATTCAACATGTCCCTGATTGCCCGGCAGTTCGCCGCCGGCATCCTGTACCATGCCGCGGAGATCTCGGCCGTCACGGACCAGTACGTCAACTCCTATAAGCGGCTCTGGGGCGGCAACGAAGCCCCGAGCTACATCTGCTGGGGTCACAACAACCGGTCCGCCCTGCTGCGCATCCCGCAGTACAAGCCCGGCAAGGGCAACTCGGCCCGTATGGAGTTCCGTGCCCTCGATTCCGTCGCGAATCCGTATCTCGCTTACTCCGTGTTGCTCGCCGCGGGACTCGACGGCATCGAGCGTCAGCTCACGTTGGGTGAGCCCACAAGCGACGACGTCTGGGAGCTCACCGATGAGGAGCGTCAGGCCATGGGCATCCAGCCCCTGCCGGAATCCCTCGACGAGGCGCTGACCGCAATGGAGCAGTCCGATTTCGTCGCCGGGGTGCTCGGCGAGCACGCCTTCGAGTATTTCCTGCGCAACAAGCGTCAGGAGTGGGACGACTATCGCCGTCAGGTCACGGCGTATGAGTTGGAGAAGTTCCTGCCTCGTCTCTAGGTATACGGATCGCCGTTACACGCGGGCCGCCGGATTTCATGATCCGGCGGCCTTTCGTGTACTTGGGCTTACTATCCCGGAATTACCGTCGCGGGCTGCCGAACCACTGCTGGTAGATGATCGAGAAGTTGCGGTTGCCGTAGCTCGAGCACGAGTCGCCCTCGCCGCCGTTGGCCTGCAGCGCCGCCGCATTCGGCTGGTAGGGCGTGTAGATGTACAACAGGGCCGTGGCCTTGTTCTCGATATACACATCGGAGGCCGAGCAGGCCGCGTTCGGGTGATAGGCGATGCGGTTGAGGGTGCCCGCGTGGTAGGCGTAGTCCTGTTCGTGGTTCTCGTAATAGCGCAAGCGTTGCGCCGCGCCGAACACCTGGCGGAAGAAGCCGGCGTAGCGTGGATCGCAGCTGGCGTCGTCGGGGCAGCTCAGCCCCATGGCCGCCTTGATCTGAAAATCCGATATCCAGTCCGCACTCACCAGATGCTGCTCCTTCTGCAGCATGGTCAGCAGCACTTTCTGGCTGATCCCGCACGCCTTGGCGGATTTGTCGATGATATCCGCGGCGCTTTCCTCGCCCGTCGAACGATATTCGCGGCACGACTGATCGGCGTCCCGGTGCTCCGTCGGGAAACGCATGGACTTCAGGCATCGCGAGCCGGAGCACGAAGCGCCCTGATCGTCGAGGAACGCCTGCACTTCCGCGGCGCTCATCGCATTGGCGTTGAAGAACTGCCCGTCCGCGATGATGTTGCCGGGATTGAAGTCATAGGTGCGTTGCAGCTGCTGTTGCTCGGTCCTGGCCGCGTTGACGCGGACCTGCCATTGCGCCAACCGTATCGCCCCCATGATCAGAGCCATGACGGCGATCACGCCGATGAGTCCGGTCATGCAGGCGACGAGGCGTGCGGGGGTCTTGGCCCGGCGCCACCATCGTTGCCAGCGCCGAACGATACCCGTCGTGCGTCGGCGGCGTCGTGTCTGCTTCATCGTTCCCATGCTAGCGATATCGACCTATGTTCGCGGTCGCGCGACATGCGCCGTGTGCTGATCATGCGGCCATCGTCTTGCGCATGCGCTGCAGGCTCACCGGATGGGCCGTGCCCAGTTCCTGGGCCCACAGGGAGACGTAGAACTCCTCGAGCATCCAGCGCAGTTGGACGTCGATGCCGTGCGCGCGCTCGTGACGTGGCCCGGCGGGTTCCGCTTCGGCCTTGGCATGGAAACGATCGACCAGCTGCTTCGCCTCGTCGGCCTGCCATGCCCAGCGCACGTCGCGGTCCTTGTCGGCCTTGGCCTTGTGCAACCGCATGAGATCGGCGTGCAGATAGCGTTCCATGGATTGCAGCGCCTCGGGGGGCGCCGCGCCGATGAAACCGGGGTGTACGAGCGTGTCGATATGGGCGCGGATGGATTGCAGCACCGAGAGCATCGGCAGGTCGGCCGGCCCCGAGATCGCCTTGTCGACCTGCGCGTACCGGGTGAGGATGGCGATGACGTCACGGCTCACGGCGTACACCGTGTCCTCATAGACCTCCTGCACGTCCGACACCGCCTGGGCCAGTGCCGCGTCGTCGGGCAGGGTGTCGATGTGCGGCAGCAGGCGCTTGACCGCGGCGATCTGCAGATCGGCTGTTAGCGCCTTGGTCGACGGATACGGGGCTGCGGCGAGGCGCAGCGCCTCGGGGCCCAGCCAGCGCGAGGAGATGCGTTCGTCGGGCAGGCGCAACCGCTCCAGCGCACCCTTCCACAGCATGTCGGCCCGGGGCAGGGTCGTGGCGCCGGCCTTGTGCAGCAGATTGGTCTGGCGCACGATGTCGCCACGCGCATTCGCCTGTTCGGCCTTGCGGTTCACGACGCGTCGAGCCGAGGCCTGGGCCTCGTCGGCCAGTTGGCGCTGCAACGCGGTGAGGGACTTGCCCGTGGCCAGCACTTCGACATGGTTGCCCGGGCCGTGGCCGTGGCGCGCATTGGATCCGCCGTGCCGTCCGCGGCCGCGGTGTCCATTGCCGGCCCGTTCCACACTGAAGTTCATCCGCAGATACGGCGGGAGCTTCTCCCACTGCTCGTCGGTGAACACCTCGGGGTGGATCTGGGCGTCCACGACCCGAATCGCCACTTGGGTGAACACGTGGGCGAACGAAGGCCAGGCCGCGGCACCGGTGGCTTCATTGACCGGCGGAAGTACGGCACGGTCGCCGTCGGCGGAACCCGGCAGACGTGGCACGTGCGCCCGCAGATCCTCGAGCATGGCCCGCGCCGTGTCAGGGGCTGGCACGAACTGGACACGCAACGCCTTGGGCAGTGATTTGATGACGGCGATGATGAGTTCGTCGAGCAGCCCGGGCACGTTCCAGCTGAACTGCTCCGGGGTGAGCCGGGAGAGCGCTTCCAGCGGGATATGCACGGTCACCCCGTCCATCGGGTCGTGCGTGTCGTAGATGTAGCTCAGGCGTAGCCGCAGGGTCGAGCCGTCGGTGCCCAGGGCATACCAGTGGTCGGGGTAGTCGTCGAGGCTCACGCTTTGGGAGCTCTGCAGGCGTTCGACCTTGTCCGGGTCGAAATCCAACAGCGTCGGGTTGCTCTCGTGCTCGTGCTTCCACCACTGGGCCAGACCGGCTAGGGAGGTGACGTCGGTGGGTATGACGGCGTTGTAGAAGTCGTACAGGTCCTCGTCGCCCACGGTTTCGGCGACCAAGCGCGTACGGCTGGCGTCCTCGCCGGCGGATTCGAGGATCGCGCGGTTGCGCTCCAGGAAATCGTCGTAGGAGAAGCGTTGCTGGACGTCGCCTTCGACCAGGCCCTGACGGATGAGGAAGTCGCGGGCCTCCAAGGGGTTGATCCGACCCCACTGGACCATGCGGTCCGTCACGATCGGCAGACCGTATAGCAGGACCTTCGACGAGGCGACGGCCGATCCTCGGGACCCTGACCAGTGCGGGGCCGCGTAGGTCGTGCGCGTGAGCGAGCCCGCGAGCGGTTCGGCCCAGCTCGGGTCGATCTGCGCGCAGTACCGCGCCCACAGCCGAGAGGTCTCCACCAATTCGGTCGCCATCACCCACGGCGGGGTCGTCTTGGCCACCCCGGAGGCCGGGAAGATCGCGAAACGCATGCCGCGGGCGCCCTGGTAATCGTTCTTCAAGGTCCGCGCCGCACGTTTGATGGCGCGCGCCTTCGCGGCACCCTTGAGTCCGGCGAAGGCCGAGGCCTTGGGGTCGTGCGGCGCCTGCATGCCGAGCATCGAGAGCAGTCCGGCCATCATCGAGGTGTGGATGCCCTGCGCGTCCCACGAGCAGCACAGGCTGTGCGCCGCCTGCTGGTTCATCGGCAGGTTCGTCACGTCGTCACCCGGCCTGGAGACCGGCTCCGGCTTGCCGGGGGTGTAGTGCAGCCCGTGGCACATCTCGGTGAGTTGCGTGACCAGATCGCGCCATTGGCGCAGCCTGATCCAGCTGAAGTACTCGCTTTTGCACACGCGCCGCAGCGCCGCGTTGCCCGCTGGGCCCGAGGCCTGGAAGATGCGGTCCCACATGTTCAGGGCGGTGAGGAAGTCGCTGGTCGGGTCGGCGTAGCGGTTGTGGATGCGGTCGGCCTCCTCGCGCTTCTCGTCAGGTCGTTCGCGCGGGTCCTGCAGGCTGAGGAATGCGACCACGACGATGACGCAGGCGAGCGTGTCCGGCGTGGTCGAGCGCGCCGCCTCGATGATCATGCGGCCCAGCCGGATGTCAATGGGGATCTTCGAGAGCTGGCGGCCCACGGTCGTCAGCCGCATCTCGCCATGCTGACGCGACACTGCCTTGAGTTCGATGAGCTCGTTGACGCCGTCCGACACGGAGCGGATGTCCGGTGGGTCGATGAACCCGAACTCGGTCACGTCCTCGCTCGTGCGGGCCACGCCGACGGACAGCATGTGCAGCACCACCGCGCCGAGTGAGGTGCGCAGGATCTCGGGTTCCGTGAACCGCGGGCGGGTCTCGTAGTCGTCGTAGGCGTACAAGCGGATGGCGATGCCGTCCGCGACACGGCCGCAACGGCCCGAACGCTGGTCGGCGCTCGCCTGCGAGATCGGTTCGATGGGCAGACGTTGGACCTTGGCCGATTTCGAATACCGGGAGATCCTCGCCGTCCCGGGGTCGACCACGTATCGAATGCCCGGCACGGTCAGGGAGGTCTCGGCGACGTTCGTGGCGATCACGATGCGCTGGTGGGTGTGATGTTCGAAGACCCGGTGCTGCTCCTTCGAGGAGAGCCGGGCGAACAGGGGGAGGATCTCGATGGCGTCGGGGCGGCGCATGTCCGAGGCCCGGGGGCCGAAGTGGCGCAGCAGGGCGTGCTCGAACTCGTGGATGTCGCGTTCGCCCGCCGCGAAGACGAGAATGTCCCGCGCCCCGCGTTCATGGCTGGCGTGGACCACCAGTTCGGCGCAGGCCCTGGCCACCGCCGTGGCGACGTCCTCCTGGGTGGCGTGTTCCGCGAGCTCCTCCTGGTCCTCGGGGCTGCGGCCGTCGTCGAAGCCGGGGACGTGGCGCATGAGCGCCGGTGCCGAGCCCAGCGGTTCGTACACGACCTGGACGGGGAAGGTCCTGCCCGAGACCTCGATCACTGGGACATGGGTGTGCAGGGCATGCTGGAAATGATCCCTGAACTTCTCGGAGTCGATGGTGGCCGAGGTGACGATGAGTTTGAGGTCGTGGCGTTTGGGCAGCAGGGCGGTCAGGTAGCCGAGCAGGAAGTCGATGTTGAGGCTGCGTTCGTGCGCCTCGTCGATGATGATGGTGTCGTAGCGGCTGAGCACCGGGTCGCGCTGGATCTGGGCGAGCAGGATGCCGTCGGTCACGATGCGCAGACGGGTGGCCGCCGAGCTGGTGTCGGTGAACCGCACCTGGAAACCGACCTCGTCGCCCAGCCGCACACCCATCTCCTCGGCGATGCGCTCCGCCACGGTTCGGGCGGCGATCCGCCGGGGTTGCGTATGCACGATCTGGTGGCCGTGCGAGCCGCGTCCCATCTGCAGCAGGATCTTGGGGATCTGGGTGGTCTTGCCCGAGCCGGTCTGTCCGGAGACGATGACGACCTGGCTTGAGGCCACGGCGTGGGCGATATCGTCGCGCGCCGCGCTGACGGGGAGTTGGGAAGGATAATCGAATTTCATGCGGTGCGACGGACCTCGATCACGCGGTAGCCTTTCGAGCTGGCGTATTTGCCGATGGCGAAGGCGTCACCCAAGTGCTCGGCGAGCCAGGGGAGCAGGGAGTCGGCGCCGAGATTGCGTTGGACGACCAGATACGCCGACCCGCCGGTGCGCAGCCGGGGCAGCCAGGTGAGCAGCAGGTCGTGCAGTACCTGCTTGCCTACGCGGATGGGGGGATTCGACCAGATGGTGTCGAAACGCAGATCGTCAGGGATCTGATCGGCGGTGACGGCCTTGACGCCCCCGAGACCGTTCGTCCGGGCGTTCGATTGCGTCAGCTCCAAGGCTCTCTCATTGGTGTCCAACGCCCAGACGCGGGCTTGCGGTGAGGCGAAGCCCATGGCGAGGGCGATCGGGCCCCAGCCGCAGCCGAGGTCGAGCAGTTCACCCTGCGAGCTGGGGTCGGGGGCATGACGCAGGAGCACGGAGGTGCCCAGGTCGACGCGGTTGCCCGAGAACACGCCGTTCGACACCTCGACGTCGGCCTCGTGGCCGCGCAGCCGCACATGCATGGTCCTGCGCCGGTCCGGGGAGGAAGGGTGGGCGGCGAAATACTGTTCGGCTCGCTTCGGCTCGTCCTGCTGCCCTCGGCGGTCCTGGTTCGTCGTCATCTGGTCATTCCTTCTCCCCGCCGCGTAGTGGCGGCGTCTTGTCGTACAAAACGATGATAATGGATAACCATAGTTCTATCTGAAGAGGTGCACTTGACCCAAGAGTTCGATACCGATCATTCCCATGACGAAGAAGCCAACCAAGGCGTGCTCGCCGACCGATCCGAGGTGCTGCTCGACCAGTCCCAAGGCGCGGCCGCGGGAGAGCGTTCCCAAGAGGATTGGGCTGAGCGCGAATCGCGCAACGCGTTGCGCCATGTCGTCGGGCTTGGCGAGATGCAGGACGTCAGCGAGGTCGAATACCGCAAAGTCAGGCTTGAACGCGTCGTTCTGGTCGGCGTCTGGTCGAGCGCGACCGGCAGCCTGGCCCAGACCGAGGAGTCGTTGCGCGAGCTCGCCGCCCTAGCGCAGACCGCCGGTGCGGACGTGTGCGACGGGGTGCTGCAGCAGCGGTACAAGCCTGATGCCGCCACGTATGTCGGATCCGGCAAAGCCAGGGAGATCGCGGGCATCGTGGCCCAGCAGAGCGCGGACACCATCGTGGTCGACGACGACCTGGCCCCGAGCCAGCGCCGTGCCCTCGAGGACCTGACCAAGGTCAAGGTGGTGGATCGCACCGCCGTCATCCTCGACATCTTCGCCCAGCACGCCACGAGCCGGGAAGGCAAGGCGCAGGTCGAACTGGCGCAGCTGCAGTACATGCTGCCAAGGCTTCGTGGATGGGGAGCCTCCCTGTCCCGACAGGCTGGAGGACGTGCCGCCGGGGCCGACGCGGGCATCGGCTCCCGTGGCCCCGGCGAGACCAAGATCGAAATGGACCGGCGCGTCATCCGCACCCGCATCGCCCGCCTGCGTCGCCAGATCGCGCGCATGGCTGCGGCACGCGAGGTCAAACGCGGGTCGAGGCATCGGTACGGTCTGCCGACGGTCGCCGTCGTGGGGTACACGAATGCGGGCAAATCCTCGTTGATCAACCGTCTGACCGGGTCGAGCGAACTGGTCGAGAACGCGCTGTTCGCCACGCTGGACACGGCGGTGCGTTCGGCGAAGACCTCGCAGGGCAGGCTCTATGCCTACGTCGACACCGTCGGCTTCGTGCGGCGGCTGCCCACGCAGCTCATCGAGGCGTTCAAGTCGACCTTGGAAGAGGTCGTGGAGGCCGATCTGATCGTCCATGTCGTCGATGCGTCGCATGCCGAACCGTTGGCCCAGATCGATGCGGTCAATGAGGTGCTCGCCGGCATCGACGGCACCGACGACATACCGCGTCTGCTGGTGCTCAACAAGGTCGACCGTATCGATGACGACCGTCGGGCGCGTCTGGCCTCGCTCAAACCACAAGCCATGCTCGTCTCCTCGCGCAGCGGCGAGGGCATCGACGCCCTGCGTGCAGACATCGAGGCGCGGCTGCCGGCGCCGCGCGTCAAGGTGGAGGCGACGCTGCCCTATGACCAGGGCTCGTTGATCTCGCGAATCAGGGAATACGGCCGTCCCGAGTCGATCGAATACCGCGAGGACGGCATCCACATCGTCGCGCAGGTCGACGATCGTCTCGCGGCGGCGGTGGTGGAGCACTCGATCGACTGACGTTCCCGCCGGCTCTTGTCGACATCCCTGTCGTCTCGGTGACGTCACGCTGGCATCACGGCGTCATACCGGTGCCCTGGTGTCTTGCTAATCCTTCACCGATCTGTCGATGACGACCGGTGCTTCGCTGAACTCTCGCTGACGCCCCCGGAGCCTCGCTGACGTCACGCTCTGTGCCTAGAATGAAAGCACACCTGAGTGGTGCCCGTGTGTGCGGGCACATAAGAAGAGAGGCCCTATTTTATGGTGGATTCCAAGAACAAACCTACGAAACTTGCGATTATTGGTGCCGGCGCGGTAGGTTCGACCCTTGCTTTCGCGGCTGCCCAGCGCGGCGTCGCACGTGAAATCGTGCTCCAGGACATCGCCAAGGAGCGCGTGGAGGCCGAGGTGCTCGATATGCAGCACGGCTCCAGCTTCTATCCCGAGGTCACCATCGATGGATCCGACGATGTTGAGATCTGCCGCGACGCCGATATGGTCGTCATCACCGCCGGAGCCCGGCAGAAGCCCGGACAGTCCCGTCTGGATCTCGCCGGCGCCACGCTGAAGATCATCAACTCGATCATTCCGAACGTCACCAAGGTGGCCCCCAACGCCACGTACATGCTCATCACCAACCCGGTCGACGTCGTCACGCGCGTGTCGATGCAGATCTCGGGCATGCCGGCCAACCAGATGTTCGGCTCCGGCACGAACCTTGATTCCGCCCGTCTGCGCTACCTGATCGGCAAGCAGACCGGTGTGAACGTCAAGAACGTGCACGCCTACATCGCCGGCGAACACGGCGATTCCGAGGTCCCGCTGTGGGCTTCCGCCACGATCGGCGGCGTCCCCATGTGCGACTGGAAGGAACTGCCGGGTCATGAGCCCCTCGACGCCGCGAAGCGCGAGGAGATTCACCAGGAAGTCAAGAACGCCGCCTACCGCATCATCAACGGCAAGGGCGCGACGAACTACGCCATCGCCATGTCCGGCGTGGACATCGTCGAGGCCATCCTGAGTGACACCAACAGGGTGTTGCCGGTGTCGTCCTACCTCGAGGACTTCCACGGCATCTCCGGCGTGTGCATGTCGGTGCCGACCCTGCTCAACCGTTCGGGCGTCAACTCCCGTCTGGCCACGCCGGTGTCCGACAAGGAGCTCGCGGCGCTCAAGCGTTCCGCCGAGACCCTCAAGGAAACCGCCGCGAAGTTCGGCTTCTGATAGCCACTGTGTTGCGGTGACCGCGGTGGTGATCGTCGCGTAATCACTGTGGTGATTGTCGTGATGATTGTCATGTTGTTGTCGTGGTGATCGCCGTGGTGATCGCCGTGATAACCGCGGGTCGTCGGGTTTCTGTTTCTCCCATGAGCTAGTGCAGGGGCGGGGCCCCACGGTCGTGGTTCGGTGAGTGCACCGTATGATGCATGAGCCGAGTGTGATTGTTGATATGCCGTCCATACCGATATCCGGTACGGACGGCATATTCGTATTCGTATGCGTATGCGTATGCGTGGGTGTGGGTATGTCGGTCGTGACGTATGATCGGTCGTGACGTGTGGCTGGTTGTTAGTCGGTAGGTGACCGGTTGTGGCGGGTTGACGGTCATGATGTGTGTGTCGGGTCGTGACGTGTGGCCGGTCGTTGGTTGGTGGGTTGCCGGTCGTTTGGGTGTGTCGGTTGTTGATCGGTTGGTGGTCGGTAAGGCCTGTGGTCGGTGTGGCCGCCTGCTCGGTGTGGACCGAGGCCGGCCTGCTCGGTGTGGACCGCGGTCATCCCGCTCGGACCGCTCGGACCAGTCAGTCCAGTCTGAGGTCGACCCAATAGGGCAAACGGACCGATCGGACAATTGGACTAACCGGACTAACCGGACCAATCGGCCCGACCGGACTAACCGACTTGCCCTGCCCGGTCGGTGTGGTTGGTGAGGTCGGTGTTCGTGGAGTTCGGGGTTGGACATGATGGGCGTGGTCGGAAAATGGAACGTTGCATCTCGTATCCGTAAGACAAGTCGGGGGATAGCGAAAAACAACCGCGGAATATGGCCCCTCGTTTTTTGTATCACCCGACTTGTCTTAGTGAATCGGCGACTCTTGTGCGGCAATCGTCGACTTGTGCCACTGAACCGTCGATCCTTGTCACCCAATCGTCGACTTGTATGACCGAATCTCCGATCCTCGTCAACCCATCGTCCATTTTCTGCGGCAATCGTGGTTCAGCATGTGTGAATCGGGGACTAGTACAGAACAAGCGGGGTCTATCTCATTAAGTGTGTGACTGGCGGTTTTCGTTGCTGTTCCTTGCCGTCCGGCCAGCGGTCGGCGAAGGTGATGGCGAACGCGTTCAACGCGGGCTTCCATCGTGTCACCCATCGTACCTGGCCCTTGCCTGTGGGGTCGAGCGAACGCACGGTCAGGTGGAGGCATTTCAATGCGGCCCGCCCGCCCAAGGAAGTGCC
>NZ_JGZE01000022.1 GCF_000741285.1 Bifidobacterium mongoliense DSM 21395
GCATGCTACGCCAGCTACCTCGCCCAAAGGCGGCAGAATCACCCCGGACATGGCCGACGAGCTGCAGGCGATCGTCAACGAGATCAACAACCGGCCCATGCGCCTGCTCGGCTACCAGACACCCGCCGAAGCCTACCAGCAGGAACTGCTAAACTTACCCCACCAGCCACAGTGTTGCACTTCAATCTAGACAACGGGGACTCGTGTGGTAGCGGGCCTGCGCGTAGTATGGACGCAGACGAACAGGAATACGGCGAACCGGTGTCGGCCGTGACGGACGACGCCAGGTCACCGAACGATCTCGACGGTGTAGCGATAACGACGAGCGTGGCGCATGCGCGTCACGATACCGGGCGAGGATAACGAACGGAGCATGATGGCATCGAATACGACGACACTGAGCACGCGGCAGCGCAAGCAGCTGAAGACGCTGGCGAACCCGCTCAACCCCATGTTGTGGATCGGTAAGAACGGCATCACCGACACCGCGGTGCAGCAGGCCGACGAAGTGCTCGAATCGCATGAGCTCGTCAAATGCGTGGTGCAGGACGGCGCTCCGGTCGATGCGCATGAGGCGGCCGACACGTTGGCGCAGAAGCTGCATGCGGCGGTGGTGCAGGTGATCGGCCACCGCTTCGTGCTGTACCGGCGCACCGACAAGGAAGGCGTGAGCCAGATTCAACTCGTGGACTGATTCCCGGGGTGTGGTGAGGGCTCGGTCCGGAAGGGACACAAGACGATGAGAGCCGTGTATGCGCAGGGCGTCGATGCCGCGCATCCGCTCGCGATGCTGCGGGTGGGCGAGATGCCGGAACCCCAATCCCGGCCGTATTGGTCGACCGTGGCTGTGCGGGCCGCGAGTCTGAACCATCATGATCTGTGGAGTCTGCAAGGCGTGGGGCTTGCCGCCGAGCGTACGCCAATGATCCTGGGGACCGACGCCGCGGGGGTGCTGCTCGACGACATCGCCGTCGGCGGAGCGGAGCACGCCGCCGCGTGGCGTGCGGGCGACCGCGTCGCGATCTACGGCGTCATCGGCACCGACGGCGCCGGGGTTGGACCGGGGGAACGGCGCTCCATGTTGTCGGAACGCTATCCCGGCACGATGGCGCAACGCGTCGCGGTGCCCAGCGCCAATATCATGGCCGCGCCCGCGAACCTCGACGATGACGAGGTGGCGATCCTGGGGACCAGCTGGCTGACCGCCTATGCGATGCTGTTCGGCGCCGCGCGGGTCAAGCCCGGCGATACGGTGCTGGTGCAGGGCGCGGGCGGGGGAGTTTCGACGGCCGCGACCCAGCTCGCCCATGCCGCGGGGCTGGAGGTGTTCGTCGCATCGAGGTCCCCCGCCAAACGCGAACGGGCGCTCGGCCTGGGTGCGGACGGTGCCTTCGACATCGGGGCGCGACTGCCGCACAAGGTCGATGCCGTGATCGAATCCGTGGGTCGGGCCACATGGCCGCATTCGATTCGGTCGGTTCGGCCCGGCGGGGTCATCGCCGTGTGCGGCGCCACCACGGGGGACCAGCCGGGGGCCGAGCTCACGCGGATCTTCTTCCAGGACATCCGTGTGCAGGGCGTCACCATGGGCACGCGGGAGGACTTCGGTCGACTGTTGCGATTCGTGGAGCACGCCGACCTGCACCCGGTCATCGACCACGTCTATGACTTCGATCACGCGGCCGAGGCCTTCGCGAGGATGCGTGACGGCGACGTCTTCGGCAACATCGTGCTGCGTCCGTAGGCCGTCCCCGCTTTTCCGTGCCGCTGCGTAGAGTTGTGCGTGGCTTGACAGGAGGCACGACATGGCGCAAGACACGGCTTCGGTGGCGGTGATCATGGGATCGGCGAGTGATTGGCCGACCATGAAACACGCCTGCGACATCCTTGAACGGTTCGGGGTGGCGTACAGCAAACAGGTGATTTCGGCGCATCGCACCCCCGAACTCATGGCCCGATTCGCCTCGCAGGCCCGGGCTTCCGGACTCAAGGTCATCATCGCCGGCGCGGGGGGCGCCGCGCATCTGCCCGGCATGGTGGCCGCGCAGACCACGTTGCCCGTCATCGGTGTGCCCGTGCGTTCCCACGCCTTGTCCGGATGGGATTCGCTGCTCTCCATCGTGCAGATGCCCGGCGGCATCCCGGTCGCCACGACCGCTGTCGGCGATTCCGGCGCCACGAACGCCGGACTGCTTGCCGTGAGCATCCTGAGCACCGCGGACGGGCGCCTGGCCGACGCTCTGCATGACTATCGCGAGGAACTCAAACGAAAGGTGTCGCAATCCAATGCCGAGCTTGCATGAGGAGACCCACGGGAAGATCGACATGCTGATGCCCGGTGCGTGCATCGGCATCATCGGGGGAGGCCAGCTCGGCCAGATGATGGCCATCAGCGCCAAGTACCACGGGTTCCGCGTCGGGGTGCTCGATCCCACGCCGGATTGCCCGACCGCTCAGGTCGCCGACTTTCAGATCACCGCCGCGTACGATGACCGCGACGCCATCCGGCAGCTGGCCGAACGCAGCGACGTGCTCACCTACGAGTTCGAGAACGTCGATGCCGACGCCATCGATCAGGTCCGTGATCTGGTGAGCGTGCCGCAGGGCACCGACCTGCTGCGCGTGACGCAGGACCGGGTCCATGAGAAGCGTTTCATCAATGACCACGGCACGCAGACTGCTCCGTGGAGGCAGGTCGACGACTTGGACGGCCTCGACGCCGCGGTGCGTGAGATCGGTTACCCCGCGGTCCTCAAGACCCGGTGCGGCGGGTATGACGGGCATGGCCAGGATGTGTTGCGTACCGAAACGGATCTCCAGCGTATCCATCGACGCGACGAGGGTGCCGGGACCTTCCCGCCATCGATCCTGGAGGGATTCGTCGACTTCGCTTTCGAAGCCTCGATTCTGGTCTCCGGCAACGGCAGGGATCTGGTGACGTTCCCGATGGTGCGCAACGACCACCGGCACAACGTCCTGCACATCACCACCGCCCCGGCCCATGTGGATCCGGAGATCGCCCGTGAGGCGAAGGCGCTCGCCCTACGGCTCGCCAAGGGGTTCGAGCTTGCCGGGACGTTGGCGATTGAACTGTTCATCACCCGCGACGGCCGCGTCGTGGTCAATGAGCTCGCGCCGCGGCCCCATAATTCGGGTCACTACACCATCGAGGCCTGCTCGATGTCGCAGTTCGACGCCCACATCCGCGGCATCGTGGGTTGGCCGTTGCCCGAGCCGCGGCTGCTGAGCCCGGCGGTCATGGTCAACATCCTGGGGCAGCATATGGCGCCCGTGCTCGCCCTGATCGGCAAGCACCCCGAGTGGCAGCTGCATGACTACGGCAAGGCCGAAGTGCGTCGGGACCGCAAGATGGGGCATATCACGGTCCTCACCGACGATCCGGCGAGAACGGTGCGCGAACTCGAGGCGACGGGATGCTGGGATGATCTCAAGCCCGGGGCCAAGGGCGACACGGCCGACATCGCCGACACGGACTGAATCCGGGGCGAGGGCGGTTTACGCCCACCATGATATGGCCGTGTCCGGCGCGAGCTGGGTATGATGGTCGGCAGAATGACAACAGGAAGGAACGGCATGCGCAAATCCGTCTCCAGACACACCAGACAGAAGGATGTGATGCTGCAGGGCTTGCGTGAATGCGAAGGCTTCGTTTCCGCGCAGGATCTGCATCGACGTCTGTCCGACGAGGGGCTCAACATCGGCTTGGCGACCGTATACCGTCAGCTGCGCTCCCTCGAGGAGGTCGGCTCGGTCGATACCATACGGCTCAACGGCCAGCAGATGTTCCGCATCTGCGAGGACAATGGGCACCACCATCACCTCATCTGCGAACGGTGTGGTCGCACCGTCGAGATCGAACCACCCGATGAGCAGTGGCTGCGTCACATCGCCTCGGATCACGGATTCACCATGACCTCGCACACCCTCGAGGTCTTCGGGCTGTGCCCCGACTGCCAGCGTCGCGATGACGCCGACCATGCCGGAGCCGATACCCAGGTACAGACCGCCGCCCAGGCCGGTGCCCAGACCGTCGCGTAGACCTGCAGTACCCGAATATACGAGAACCCGCCCGGATATGATCACCGGACGGGTTCTCGTATATTCGTGTCGCCTTACGTGTGGCCTTACGAATGAATCGTCTTGAGCATCTCCACGACCTGCGAGGCCTTGAGTTCGGGCACGTAGGAACTCAGGACGGCCAGGCCGATCTGCGCGAGTTTCGCGGAATCCAGATAGCACATGTAGACCGGATCGGTCTGCGGCTGGAACTTACGCTTGAAGAAGTACAGCGACTTGAACCCATACGCCGGTTCGATGTAATCCGCCACGATCTGCAGGGCGTGCTCGATGACCTCGGCGTCCGCGGTGCCGTGGGCATCCTGTCCCATACCGGCCAGGGGCGCGGCGGACAGGCTCATGAACTCCACGGCGTGTGCGGGGTCGGCCTCGCCCTCGTCGCGCAGGCGTTCGGCCATGCGGGCGATGAGAAACTCCATGATGCCGTTGGGTGAATCCGTGCGGTGGCGCATGAAGTCGAGCGTCCATCCGATGATCCGTCCACCGCGGTACGTCGGCATCCAACTGGTGACGCCTTGGACGAGACCGTCCTCATCGACCGCGTACAGCACCGCGACTCGGGGGTCGCGCAGCTCCTCGAGGCCGCCGAGCGTGAACTTCATCTCGGGCAAGGCCTTGAGTGACGCCCACTGTTCGGAGATGTCGATGATCTGCTGCTGGACCTTCCAGCCCGCCTGATCGAACGTCGTGAGGACATCGGTGATGCCGACGCGCTTGGCCTTGTTGATCGCGGTGCGGATGTCCTGCCACTTCTTGCCGCGCGTCTGCCAGTCCTTGGGGATGACGACCATCTCAGTGCCGACGTGGATCGAGGAGCAGCCCAGCCGTTCGAGTTGCTCCCGGGTGCGCTCGTGCACCGCATAGAATGCGGGCGACAGCGAGTGGGCGTAGCAGAAGCGCATGAAGTCGGGCAATGCGCTGTCGTATTCCTCCGGATCGCCGAAGGGACCGGTGACGGTGAGCGCCACGCCATGCGAGACGCGATAGGCAATGCCACAACGCCCGCTGGGGGAGAACCAGTACCGATTGCCTTCCCACGTCGTCATGAAACTCATCGATTCCCCGTCGGTCTCGACGAGACGGTCCGCGCGTTCGCGTCCACGCTGGCCCTCTTCGAGCCGATCACGGAACCAGAAGTAGAAGACGACGAGCACGGTGACCCACATCGCCGTGATGATGAGCCAGCAGATGGCCGATGTCAGTTCCGTGTCCGGGTGCAGGGAGCCGCGCAACCGGCCCGCGAAGCCCACAGGCAGCAGACGATGCAGGAAGTCGAGCAGGAGGCTGCCGGGTGTGGCGCGCGGCGTGAAAGCTTCCGCGCGGGACATGCCGAAGACGACGAAAGTGAGGCCGGTCAGCAGGGACATGGTCACGATGGCCGCCATGCCACGGAGCAGAGGTCGGGACGGTGCCCTGACCTCGAAGTGGGACAGACTGGAGGTCAGGCTGATCGCCAGTATCAGCGGCGGTGCGGCCGTGAGCAGGAACGCGATCGTCAGAGCGAAGTGCCGTGGCTCGATCCCGGGCGTGATATCCATGCTCAATGGGAAGACGAGGTAGTCGGCGATGGCGAACAGCGTGGAGAGTGTGTTGAACAGGATGCACACCAAGGCGGCCAGGCGGCGGCCATGATACAGGCCCCACGCCACGATGAGCATGGCGACGACCGGCAGCAGGATGCGTGTCCACAGGCCGAACATGGCCACGCGGTGCACGCCGGCGAGTACCAGGCAGCTGGTGGTCAGATGATTGCGTTCGCAGGAGTTCAGGAGTGCGTCGGCGTTGATGTCCGGGCTCAGGAACAGTCCCATGCCGGTCAACAGCCCGGCGTGGGCACGGGACGTCATGGAGATGATGGGGCCGATGGCGAAGACCATCTGCACCGTCGCGAACAGCCGGCGCGTCTCGTAGTCCGTGCCGGGCCACCAATGGGTGCGGGTCTCGCGGCGCATGGCGTCCGGCTGCTCCCCGCGTGACGAGAAGTCGTCCACGGAGGGGCTGCTGGCCATGGTCGTGTGGGCGGTGGTGGAGTCGGATGCAGAGGCGGCGGTGGTGTCGGATATGGCGTCCTCGGATGCCGCAGAATCCAATGCCTCGGCTGCAGCGACATCGTCCGCAACCATGCTGCCGGCAGCACGCATGACCGCGGAGGCCTTCGCGTCGCGTTGGCGCATGTCATGGCGGTGCATGAGGTTGCCGGCCACATGCCCGATGATGGCGATGGCCAGTGTGCAGTAGTCACCGGGGCTGCCACTGAACAGCAGCGCGGTGGCGGTGAAAGCGTAGACGATGAGGATGATGCGCCGTCTCCACATCACGGATTCGTAGGCACTGCACGCCATGGCTATGCCGATCGCCATGGTCAGGGGGGACAGGGTCACATTGAGGCGCTCGAGCCAGGACCAGTCGGCCTGCTGGCTGTTGATGGCCACGCAGACGAGTAGACCCAATGCGGTGCCGAAGAACGCATTGACCGCGATGAGCGCAGCCGTACGCACCACTCCGGTGCGGGATTCCGCGAAGCCCACGGCAAGCAGCGTGACCAGGGCACAGAAGATGAGCATGAACGGGGTCTTCACGAAGAACAGCGATTCGACGAGATGCTCGAATTGCTGCAGCAGACCGCGGGTCCGCACGCCGTTGCCTGGACCGGGCACACCTGGCCGGTGGGGGGTGAGCGCCTCCACGAAGCTCAGCGACAGGCCTGACGAGGCCCGATCGGGCCGGTGCAACGCCATCCATACCCAACGGCTGATGTTCGCCAGCACGAACACGCCGGTGACCACGATGGCGAAGACGTGTCGGGTCAGCCAATTGCGGAAGTCGTCGGCCAGGGCGTTCCAGCCCGAGGCTGTGCCTCTGGTGGTTTGTGTGGATGCCATTTATTTCACCTCATCGGTTGTGGACGGCGTCTGCTCGATGATGTCGAGCCCGCCGTACTGTGAGAGTCGTTTCGTGTTGGTGCCGAGTCCCGTCTGTTCTCCGAAGATCTCGATCTGGGGGTGCAACGCGGCCTGCACCGCATGCCAGTCGTGGCCGGAATCCCTGCTGATGAGCGTGGTCACGGCCATGCCGGCCTCCCGAGCGGCCTTGCCGATGATCAGCTGGTTGCGCTGCGACTCGGCGTCCCAGGCTCCGGCGGTCGTGAGCATGGTCTGTGCGGAGGGAGCCTCGCGCGCGATGATCTCGGTGGGGACATGGCGCAGGTAGGCCTCCAGATCGCCGCCGAAATACCGGTTCACAGTGGTGCTGCGATTATGCGAGGTGGGTTCGAGCTCGCCGTTCGCGGCGAAGATGTGGCCGTACAGGTTCGGGTGAGCCGGTCCGAGCTGCGTGCTGCACGTAGCTCCCTGGGAGAAGCCGCCGATCAGCCAATTACGTGCGGCTTCGGAGACGGGCAGGTTCTTGGTCACCCAGCGGGTGACGTCGACGGTCAGATACGTTTCCGCCTTGCCGTAGACCGGGGTGTCGGCGCACAGCGAATTCTGCTTGGTGGACCCGTTCTGGTCGGGGGAGATGACGATGGGGGCCAGTCCATGGTGGTGTTGCGCGTAGTCGTTCATCATGGTGGTGATGTTGCTCGCGCCAAAGAATCGGTCAGGGCTGCCCGGCTGCCCGGCCATCATGACCATCACCGGCAGGGCCGGGGGTCGGTGGCTTAGTGCTGCCGGGGGCAGATAGACGTCCGCGTCCCGCGCCACGAAATGCGATACGGTCGCGGGGATCTTGACGGTGCGGACCTCGCCCACTTTCGGCATGGCGGGCAGGCGCCCCTCCACGGCCAGACGACGCCATTGGGCCACGGTCATGGTTGCGGAGGTGGAATGTCGTTGGTCGAGCTGGCGGTAGTTTGGCAGATTGAGCACGGACCCGAGCGTCGTATACTCCCCGTATACCGCGTTGACGCCCATGGCGGAGCTGATCAGTACGAACGGCACCAGGACCGAGGCCGCCACACGTCGCCAGCGGCGACCGTGCACAATGGCGGTGATGGAGAATCCCAAGGCGCCGGCGGCTGCGGCGACGATCGCCATCACGAGCCATCCGAGTTCGACGCCGAAGACCATCCAGCGGTCAGACATGAACCACACGAGGATCCCGACCACGATGAAGGCGACCAGACCGACCGCACACTCCTTGAGCAGTGCGGGCAGTCGACGCCCGCGTGGCTTGAGCGCCACCACGACGAGTGCGAGTGCAAGGGTTATGCCGTACAGGCTTGTCGGGAGCCATCCCGTCAGCAATAAGATGTGCGTCAGACCGTGCATCATACCTCTTTCATCAATTTCCCCAACGTCCGGGTGACCATGATAGCCGGGCATGCCGAACGGGGACATCGTTCATGGGGATGAGTCCGGCATGTATCCCGGCATGCCCGGTCCTTGGACTCGCCAGCGTACCGCCCCATCCTGAGAGTCGACACGTCAATGTGCCGACTCTCAGGATGGGGGGTGTGTCAGTGGGAGGTATCGGTGTCGGCGTCCTGTCCATTGAGGCCATCGACGGCCTTGAGGGCCTTGGCTCCGATGTCGTGCCGATAGAACATGCCGGTGGTGTCCAGTCCGTCGAGCAGTTCGTAGACCCGCCGATACGCCTCCGCGATGGTCGGTGCGGTCGTGGCGACGAGCATCACGCGGCCCGAGGCCGAGACCAGGTCGTCGCGACTCGGACGCACCTGGGCCTGCTCCTGCTGGTCGGCTCTGTAGGGGTCCTGGTTCGGGGTCACCTTCACGGTGAATCCGTCGACCGCGGGGCCTTCGGTGCTGCTGCGCTGTTCGACGGGCCGTTGCTTGACGCCGGCGTAATAGACATGGGTGTGGTCGTCCGTGGCAATGGCGGGAATGGCGGCTCCGGCGACCGGTGTGGTGGGATAGCCGTCCGATGCGAGGATGACGCCGAGGGTTGCACTGTCGGCGTCCCAGGTGAACGTGGGGGTGCGGTCGTTGAGAATGTCGTCGAAACCCTTGCCCAGATCGGAGGTCAACCGGGGCAGCACCACTTCGGTTTCGGGGTCGCCGAACCGTGCGTTGAACTCGATGACCTTCGGCCCGTCCTCGGTGGCGATGAGACCCGCATAGAGCACGCCGGTGAAGGGCATGCCCTCCTCATCCATGGCCTGCAGCACCGGTCGGATGATGGTGTCGATGGCCGTGGCCACGACGTCGTCCCCGATCTGCGGCACCGGGCTGTAGGCCCCCATACCGCCCGTGTTCGGCCCCTTGTCGCCGTCGTAGGCCCGCTTGTGGTCCTGGGCGATGGGCATGGGCCAGAAGTCCGTGCCGTGGGCGAAGCACATAAGCGAGAACTCCTCGCCCTGCAGGAAGTCCTCGATGACGACCTTGGCGCCGGCCCGGCCGAACCGGTGGTCGACGAAGATGTCGTTCAACGCGTCGAGCGCCGTGTCGACGTCCATGGCGACGGTCACTCCCTTGCCTGCCGCCAGGCCATCGGCCTTGATGACGATGGGGGCGCCATGGTCCAACACGTACTGCCGAGCGGGTTCGAGATCGTCGAATGTGGCGTAGGCGGAGGTGGGGATGCCGTGACGCAGCATGAGCTGTTTGGCGAAGTCCTTGGACCCTTCGATCTGCGCGGCGGCCTTGCTGGGGCCGAAGGCCTTGATGCCGGCGTTCCTGAAGTCGTCGACGATGCCCTCGATGAGCGGCACCTCGGGGCCGACGAAGACCCAGTCGTAATCGTTGTCCTTCACGAAGTCGATGAGCGCCGAATGATTGGCGGTGCTCAGTCGGGTGATGCGGATGCCGTCGCGCGTCATGCCCAGGTTGCCTGGGGCGACGGTCACCTCCTCGACGCTTGGGCCGCGCAACAGCGATGCGGCGACCGCGTGCTCGCGTGCTCCCGAACCGATGATCAGAACCTTGATTCCCATGGGTGTGTGTCCTTATCCGCCGTCCGTAGTCCTGGCACGGCATTCATGTCGAGATCCGGGTGTGGATGATACGCCGGACCGAATGACCTGCATGACTTCCGTCTTTACTGTAGGCCCGTTCATCGCCGGAGCGTTCACCACTGGCCTTGTTCGTCACCGTTCGTCACCGGCCTTGTTCGTCACATGGCCGGTGACCGGTGATCCGGTCGATTACGCCTCTTCGAATTCTACCCGCTGTGCGTGTCCTTCGACGATGCTGCGTTCTTTGACGATGCTGCCGATGCGATAGGCCGTCTCGCCCTCGGCCTTGAGCAGGGCCAGCGCCTCATCGGCGCGTGCGGCGTCGACCGCCAACACCATCCCGATGCCCATGTTGAAGACGTTGAACATCTCGGCGTGGTCGATGCTCCCGGCGCGTTCGATCAGATCGAAGATCGGCGGCAAGGGCCAGCCGCCCAGCGTGATGCGGGCTGCAAGACCCTGGGGGATCATGCGCGGGATGTTCTCGATGAAACCGCCACCGGTGATGTGCGCGACGCCCTTGACCACCCCGGCCTTCATGACGGGCCGCAGGGCATGCACGTAGATGGTCGTCGGCGTCAGCAGGGTGTCGCCCACCGTCGCACCGCCCAGCCGGTCGGGGGTGTCGTGCACGTCGTAGCCGCCCTGATCGAACAGCGCCTTGCGGGCCAGCGAGAATCCGTTCGAGTGGATGCCGCTCGACGGCAGGCCGATCAGCGCGTCGCCCTCACGGACGGTGGAGCCGTCGACGACCGCGGAACGCTCGGCCACGCCGACGCAGAAACCGGCGAGATCGTATTCGTCCTCGTCATACATGCCGGGCATCTCCGCGGTCTCGCCGCCGATCAGCGCGCAACCGGCCAGCACGCAGCCGTCGGCCACGCCGGAGACCACCTGTTCGAGCTGGGCCGGTTTGTTCTTGCCGCAGGCGATGTAGTCGAGGAAGAAGAGGGGTTCGGCGCCCTGGGCGGCGATGTCGTTGGCGCACATGGCCACGCAGTCGATGCCGATGGTGTCGTGCCGGTCCATCATCTTGGCGACCATGAGCTTGGTGCCCACGCCGTCGGTGCCCGAGACGAGCATCGGCTCGCGGTATCCCAGCGAAGCCAGGTCGAACAGGCCGCCGAAACCGCCGATGCCACCCACCACACCGGGTCGTGTGGTGCGATCGACGTGTGATGCGATGCGCTTGACGACCTCGTATCCGGCTTCGACGCTGACTCCTGCCGCTTCATAGGCATGTGGCATGATGGGCTCCTTTGGGTGGCTGCTATGGCTGGTGTGACTGTTGGTGGTGATGGTGGTGGGTGTCAGGCGTGTGCCGGCGAAGGCGTTACCGTGGGTGCCGGCGTAGTTGTAGGATCGCTGGCGAATTCGTTGTCGTGGTAGATGCTGCGCTCGCGGGCGTATGTCATGAGCCGCGCACGGTCCGGCTTGCCCAGGGAGGCGAGGAACTCCTGCTCGTAGTCGTCCAGCGCGGTCGGGTAGTCGCCGTTGAAATAGGCGACGCACAGCCCGCCGTAAGGTGCGTTCTCATGCAGTCCGATCGAGTCGATGAGTCCGTCGAGGCTGAGAAATCCCAGGGAATCGGCGCCGATGTACTCGCGGATCTCCTCCGCGCTTTTGGTCGCGGCGATGAGCTCGCGTGTGGTGGAGATGTCGATGCCGTAGAAGCACGGGTAGCGCAACGGCGGCGAGCTGATGCGCATATGCACCTCGCTGGCCCCCGCCTCGCGCAGGAGTCGGACGATGCGCTTGGAGGTCGTGCCGCGCACGATCGAATCGTCGATGACGATGATGCGCTTGCCTTTGACCACGCCCCGGACCGCGGACAGCTTCATGCGCACGCCTTGTTCACGCAGTTCCTGTGTCGGCTGGATGAAGGTGCGTGCCACGTACTGGTTCTTGATCAGACCCATCTCGTTCGGCAGCCCGCTTGCCTCGGCATATCCGGAGGCGGCGGACAGCGAGGAGTTGGGCACGCCGATGACCATGTCGGCCTCGACGGGTTGTTCGTGCGCGAGCCGGGCTCCCATGCGCTTGCGCGCCGAATGGACGTTGATGCCGTAGATGTTCGAATCGGGGCGCGCGAAGTAGATGAACTCCATGGAGCAGATGGCCAGTTGCGTGTCGTCGGTGTATCGGGTGATTCGATAGCCGTCGTCGTCGATCACGACGATCTCGCCGGGCCGGATGTTGCGTACCAGTTCGGCGCCCACGGTGTCCAGGGCGCAGGTCTCGGAGGCCAGCACATAGGCGCCGTTGGTCATGCGACCCAGCGAGAGCGGGCGGAAGCCGTTGGGGTCGAGGGCGCCGATCATGGCGTGCTCGGTCATGAGCAGGTAGGCGAATCCGCCGTGCACCGCCATGAGCGCGCTCTTGAGCTTCTCCATGAACGTGGGCTTGTCCGAACGGCGGATGAGGTGCATGAGCACCTCGGTGTCGGAATTCGAATGGAAGATCGCGCCCTCGTCCTCCAGTGCGGTGCGCAGGCTGACGCAGTTCGTCAGGTTGCCGTTATGGCACAGGGCGATGTCGCCGTCATGGAAGCGGAACAGGAAGGGCTGGATGTTGTCCACGCCGGTGGAACCGGAGGTCGCGTATCGCACGTGGCCGATGGCGCGGTCGCCGCGCAGCCGGGCGATCTCACGCTCGTCCGAGAAGACCTTGGTGAGCAGCCCCAGACCCCGGTGGCCCGTGAGTTTCCCGTTCTCGTTCGAGACGATCCCGGCCCCCTCCTGGCCCCGGTGCTGCAGGGCATGCAGCCCGAAGTAGGTCAGGCGGGAGGCGTCGGGGTGCCCCCAGACGCCGAACAGACCGCATTCCTCGTGAATGTCCTCTAGTTCAACGGACATGCCGATGCTCCTTCCACAACCGTCGTAATGGTGGATTCGCCCTTTCAGGCTATCAATCGAGCACTACAGGCACCGGCCGCCCGGGCTCGTCTCGGGCGGCCGGAGGGGTCAGTCGCCGAAGTAGCGCACGCCGGATTCGAAGATGGGTTCGTGGGCGTCGCCCGGTACATTGCGGTACAGCCCGCGGCCCGAGCGTTCGCTGTGGCCCATCTTGCCGAAGACGCGGCCGTCGGGGCTGCAAATGCCTTCGACCGCGAGCATGGAGCCGTTCGGATTCACCGTCAGATCCATGCCGGGCACGCCCCGGTCGTCCACGTACTGGGTGCAGATCTGGCCGGAGCCGACCAGGCGTTCGAGCAGGTCGGGCCTCGCGACGAACCGTCCCTCGCCGTGGGAGATGGCCACGGTGTGGATGTCGCCCACCTGGCACCGGGCGAGCCAGGGGGAGAGATCCGAGGCCACGCGGGTGCGCACGAGACGGCTCTGGTGCCGGCCGATCTCGTTGAAGGTCAGTGTCGGACACGTCTCGTCCATGGGCACGATGTCGCCGTAGGGCACGAGGCCGAGTTTGATGAGCGCCTGGAATCCGTTGCAGATGCCGAGCATGAGTCCGTCACGGTTCTTCAGCAGGTCGCGCACGGCGTCCGACACTTCGGGGGAGCGGAAGAACGCGGTGATGAACTTGGCGGAGCCGTCCGGTTCGTCGCCGCCGGAGAAACCTCCGGGCAACATGACGATCTGGCTGCGGTTGATCTCGTCCGCCAGACGGCGGGCCGAGGAGGCGACCGATTCGGGGGTGAGGTTGTTGATCACCAGCGTCGTCGCCCGTGCGCCGGCCCGGGTGAAGGCCGCCGCGGCATCGTATTCGCAGTTCGTGCCGGGGAACACGGGGATCACGACCTGCGGGCGGGCCACAGGGGCCCCGGCATGGTGATGATGTCGCCCGGTCGTGGCCGTGATGGCCTTCACCGGCTCGCCGTGGTGGCGGTAGGGGAAGACGGGGGCGATGGCCTCCTCCCAATCCTCCTGCAGGGCCGCGAGGTCGAGCCGCTCTCCGCCGGCGTCGAGGACATAATCGGCGCGGGTGCGGCCGATCTCTCCCATGCACACGTTGTTCGTGGCGGCGGGCAGTGTCGCGTCGTCGGTGAGTTCGACGAGGAAGGACCCGTATCCAGGCGTGAACAGATCGTCCACGGCGATCCAAGGGTCGAGCGTGAGGCCGATGCGATTGCCCACACACATGGAGAAGAGCGAGGCGGCGCTCGCCCCGTAGCCCGGGGTGGACACCGCGACCGCGTCGCCGGCGTCGATGAGCTCCTCGACGATGTCCATCGCCTCCAGCAGGCCGTCGGTGTGCGGGGTGAGGCCGTCCTCGCCATAGCGCGGGGCGATCCTGACCACGCGGTGGCCGGCGCCCTTGAACTCGGGCGAGGTCGCGTGGTCCATCGGACCGACCGCCACCGCGAACGAGATGAGGGTCGAGGGCACGTCGAGGTCCTCGAAGCTGCCGCTCATGGAATCCTTGCCGCCGATGGCGCCGACGTTGCAGTCGACCTGTGCCTTCAGTGCGCCGAGCATGGCGGCCGTGGGCTTGCCCCACCGCGCGGGGTCGTCGCGCAGCGCGCCGAAGTATTCCTGGAAGCTCAGGTAGGCGCGGTTGCGCCGGAACCCGGTGGCGACGAGTCGGGAGAGCGACTCGACCACGGACAGGTACGCCCCGGTGAACTCGTTGCGTTCCATGATGTAGGGGTTGAATCCCCAGGCCATCGCGGAGGCGGTCGTCGTCTCGCCGTCGACGGGGAGCTTGGCGACCATGGCCTGCGCCGGGGTCAGCTGCGTGCGCCCGCCGAAAGGCATGAGTACGGTGCCGGCGCCGATCGTCGAATCGAACCGTTCCGCCAGCCCCTTGTTTGACGCGATGTTGAGATCGGTCACCAGCGTATGCATGCGTTCGCGCAGCGTGCCCTGCATCCACAGGGTGCGGTAGTCGCCGCCCCGCCGCACATGCACGCGCTGGTGCTTCGCAGCGCCGTTGGAGGCGAGGAAGGCGCGGCTCAGGTCGACGATGGTCTTGCCCCGCCAGGTCATACGCATCCGAGGCTGTTCGGTGACCGTGGCGATCACGGTTGCCTCGAGGTTCTCCTCGCGGGCGTACCGCAGGAAGGTCTCGACGTCCTCGGCGGCCACGTCGACCGCCATGCGTTCCTGGGATTCGGATATGGCCAGCTCGGTGCCGTCCAGCCCCTGGTATTTCGTGGGCACCCGGTCGAGGTCGATGTCGAGGCCGTCGGCGATCTCACCGGTGGCTACCGAGACGCCGCCCGCACCGAAATCGTTGCACCGTTTGATGAGTCGGCAGGCGTCCTTGCGGCGGAAGAGCCGCTGCAGCTTGCGTTCCACGGGGGCGTTGCCCTTCTGCACTTCGGCGCCCAGCTCGTCGAGGGAATCGACGTCGAGGCTTTGCGAGGCCCCGGTGGCGCCTCCGATGCCGTCGCGTCCGGTGCGGCCGCCGAGCAGGATGATGGCGTCACCGGGGGCCGGTGTCTCGCGG
>NZ_JGZE01000023.1 GCF_000741285.1 Bifidobacterium mongoliense DSM 21395
CGTATTCGTGCGCRTCGYWGKMCWCRYCGRKCACCGGCATCGCCGAGGCGGTGTTCGCGCGCGGCCTGTCGAGCCAGACGGCGCAGCGCGAGGGCGCGGCCAAGCAGGATCTGAAGGGTCCCGACGGCGCCCTGCACGTGGCGGCCGGGGATCGCGACGCGTTCCTCGAGGACATCCGCCAGGCGCTGTACGCCTCGAAGATCGTGGCCTACGCTCAGGGCTTCGACGAGATCAACGCGGGCGCCCGCGAATACGGCTGGGATATCGATCAGGCGGCGGTGGCGCGCATCTGGCGCGGCGGCTGCATCATCCGCGCCCAATTCCTCAACGTCGTGTCCGACGCGTTCGAGTCGGGTGAAGCCGACGTCTCGATGCTCTTCGCCCCGTATTTCAAAGAGGCGATCGCGCGGGCCCAGGATTCGTGGCGTCGCGTGGTGTCGCGCGCGGCGACGTACGGCGTTCCGGTCCCGGCGTTTTCCAGCTCGCTGGCGTATTACGACGGGCTGCGTTCCCCGCGTCTGCCCGCTGCCCTGATCCAGGGTCAGCGCGACTTCTTCGGCGCGCACACGTACGGCAGGATTGATGCTCCGGGCGCGTTCCACACGCTGTGGGCCGAATCCGGACGTCCCGAGATCAAGGCCTGAGCCGCGAGGCTTAGCCAGGCTTAGCTAGAAGTTCACAACACCCTGCTCCGGGGGGTCGAATGTGCCTGTTGTGGCACACTTCCGGCTTTCGGGGCGGGGTGTCGGCGTATATGCGGGATGGCTGGTTCCCGTGTGGCGGGTATCGCCGCGTGAAGCCGTTATGGACGCGGCTCCGCTATGGCTTGGGCATCCAGCCCCAGGTGGTCCTCGAACCAGTGCCGGCCCGACGGCGTCACCGTCAGGGCGCGGCGCGGTGTCGAGCGCCTGATCACGTCGAGTTCCAGCAGGCGTCGGCACAGGCCGATGCCCGCCGGGCCGGCGATATGCATGCGCCGTTCCGTCCAGTCGAGGCAGGCGCGTATCCGCGCCTGTGCGGTGGGCAGCATGATGCCCTGATCCGCGAACCACGCCGTTCCGGCCAGGGTGAGTCGCATGGCGTCGTCGGATGTCTCGATAAGTCCCTGCGCGTTCATGGCGTCCGCGAGGGCCACGCCGAGTCGTCCGGCGATATGGGTGTAGCAGGTTCTGGCGGCCTGAAGGCGCCGATCGGCCCGCACCTGACGGTAGCCCACCGGATGGGCCCTGCGGGGTCCGGCGGCCGCACCGAGGGATTCGACGATACGCGCCATATGCTCGCCGGAGAGCCGCACGTAGTGGTGCCGACCCTGGCGTATCCGCGTGATCGCACCCGCATCCTCGAGGTGGGCCAGGCACGAACTCATGGCCTGGGGGCTGACGTCTATCTGATGCGCCAGTTCGCCCGGCGTCCAGGCGCAGCCGTCCATCAGGGTCACGCACACCTTGGCCCTCGTCGGGTCGGCCAGTATCGAAGCCAATGCGCTGATGTCGTCGCCCGTGTCCCATACATCCATGGCAGCCATCCTAATGCGGGGACGGTTCCACGGCCATGGAAGGCTCGTCGTGCCATATTGGGGGCATGACATCAGTACAGGCACACAGCGACGACCACACCCACCACGCCGATCACACCGGCGACAACGATCACCTCAACGGCATCGACCACATCACCATCGACCCGGGCATGCTCTATTACGGCAACACCGTCGTGCTGCTGAGCACCCTCAATCCGGACGGCACGACGAACATCGCCCCGATGAGCAGCACATGGGCGCTCGGGCACACCATCGTCCTGGGCATGGGGGTGGGCAGTCGCACGGCGACCAACCTACGCGAACGCGGCGAGGCCGTGCTCAACCTGCCGGGCGTCGAACTCTGGAAACAGGTGGAACGGCTCGGCGACACGACAGGGAACACACGCGGCCAGGTGCAGCACGGGCACGGCAGCGTGCCCTGTGCGGATAAATTCGCCGCGGTCGGGCTCGATCGGCAGCCCTCGCAGACCGTATCCTGCGACCGCGTGGCGCAATGTCGGTTGCAGATCGAGGTTCGTGTCGTCGGTGCTGCGCCGGATGCCGATGGCCACTTCCTCATCGCGCAGACGCATGTCCAGATGGTCCACGCGGATCCGGCCATCGTGGTGCCGGGCACCTCGCATGTCGACCCGCGGCTCTGGAAGCCGTTGATCTACAATTTCCGCCACTACCATACCCTCGGTTCCCAGGTGGGGGAGAGCGCCATCACCGAGACGCCATCGGCGTGAGGCGCTGAAGGTGTGGCGCTGTACAGTGCGGGGTCAGTGCGCGGTACCGGTCTCCGGCACCCCGGCGGCCGCGCACGGCTCGGTGAACCAGATGCACTCCTCGGTTCCGGTGGCGAAGGAGGCCGGGGTCGCGGGGTTGTTCGGTTCGGCCAGCGCCCGTGCCAGTGCCTCGGCCTTACCGCTTCCCGCGGTGAGGACCCACGTGCGGCGGCTGCGCGCCATCAGCGGCGCGGTCATCGACAGGCGCAGCGGCGGCAGTTTGGGCGAATGGTCGACGCCTACGACGAGACGTTCGCGCTCGCCGATCTGCGGATGGCCGGGGAAGAGCGAGGCGTAATGCCCGTCCGGGCCCATGCCCAGGACCAGCAGGTCCATGGCCGGTTCCGGGCCGAGCGCCTCGACCAGTTCGCGTTCGTACGCCCGTGCGGCCTCGTCGAGGAGGGCCTCGTCGGCGGCGTCGTCCGCTGCGGCAACGGCGGCGGGGGAACGGGTGTCGGATCCCATCTCATGGATGTTGGCTTCGGGCAGCATGCCCGCGCTCACCAGGTGGTCGAGCAGCAGACGCCGCGCTTCGAAGGCGTTGCGATCGTCATCGTCGGCGGCGACGAAGCGTTCGTCGGCCCACCAGATCCGCACCCGGGACCAGTCGATCGCGTCGGCAAGCGGGTTGTCGGCCATGTATTGCAGGGCCTTGAGGGTGTCGGATCCGCCGGTGAGGGCCAGATCGAACCACTCGGCCTCGGGCCGGCCGTTCAGTCCGTCGAGGATGGCCAGCAGGATGCGCTGGGCACCAGCTTCGGCGATGGTATGGGTATGGGGATACACCACGCGTTGGGTATGAACCATGACCGTTCTTTCCTTGGATATGGCGTCGGCCGGGAGTCCCACCCTCATGGGGTGTGCTCTTCCCGGCCGACGCATCGGTATTGATGCGGGACGTCCCGATGGTATCAGCTGTACAGCAGGTTCCAACCCGTGTTGATGACCTCGCCGTACACATCGTCCGGTTCCAGGCGGCGCAGCTCTTCGCTCAGGCAGTCCTCGTCGGACCGGATGGGCATGGAGATCGGCTGCGGGGCCTGGCCGGGGAAGCTCACCATGGCCTGGTTGTCGTCCGGGCGCGCGAGCGAGAGCTCGCCGTCCTCACGTTCCAGATGCACGGCGGTGATCGCCGTGGCGTCGTCCACCGTCTTGAGCTCCACCGGCACATCGAGCCGCAGACGCAGCCAGGCGCGCAGAAGATCGAGCGGCAGGAAGTTCTTCGGGCCGCTGACGGTGGCCTTGAGGATGGGCAGGTGGGGCGGCTGGTCGAGCATGGAGGCGAGCATGGCCCGCCACACGGTCAGGCGGGTCCATGACAGATCCACGTCGGCCGTGTCGAGGTTGCCGCGCAGGCGCTCCATGGTGGCTTCCGGGTTGTCGGAGTTCATCGCGTCGGTGATACGGCTGCGGGCCATGGCCCCGATCGGATCCTTCGAGGGGCTGGCCGGCGGGTTCGTGGGCCACCAGGCCACGATGGGCGCGTCGGGGACCAGCAGCGGGATGACGAGCGTGTCCTGATGGCGGACGAGTCCGTTCCGGGGGCGCAGGATGATGATCTCGCCGGCACCGGCATCGGCGCCGAAGCGCACCTGGGCACTGAGGTTCGAATCGTCCTTGTCCGGATCGATGTCCGACGATGCGTCGGGCACGATCGCGATGACGCGGCAGGGGTGCTCGCGGCTGGCGGTGTTGGCCGTCTCGAGCGCCTCCTCGAGGTTGTGGTCGCGCGTGAGGATGAGCAGGGTGAGCACACGTCCGGTGGCGGCCTCGCCGCGCTCGTCGTGCAGTTCGTCGATCTTCTGCGCGATCTCGCTGGTGTGGGTATTGGGCATATCGATGATCATGGCATCCTCCAGTGGCGTCCGTCGCGTGCGAGCATCTCATCGGCCTCGGTCGGTCCCCAGGTCCCCGAGCGGTAGGGCTGCGGTTGGCCCAGCGTCGACCAGAACTCCTCGATCGGGTCGAGGATCTTCCAGCTGAGGTTGACCTCCTTGGTGGTGGGGAACAGCGGCGGGTCGCCGAGCATCACGTCGAGGATCAGGCGTTCGTAGGCCTCCGGCGAATTCTCGGTGAAGGAGCGGCCGTAGCTGAAGTCCATGGAGACGTCACGCACCTCCATGGAGGAGCCGCCGGGCACCTTCGAGCCGAACCGCATGGTCACGCCCTCGTCGGGCTGCACGCGGATGACGATGGCGTTCTTGCCCAACTCACGCACCGCCGTGTTCTCGAACGGCAGATGCGGGGCGCGTTTGAAGACGACCGCGATCTCGGTGACGCGCTTGCCCAGGCGTTTGCCCGTGCGCAGGTAGAAGGGCACGCCGGCCCAACGGCGGGTGTCCACGTCCAAGCGGATCGCGGCGTAGGTCTCGGTCGTGCTGGACTGGTCCACGCCCTTCTCCTCGAGATAGCCGCCGACGCGGGTCGAGCCCTGCCATCCGGCCGAGTACTGGCCGCGGGCCGTGTGGTCCTGCAGGTTGCTGGGCAGACGCACCGCCGACAGCACCTTGGATTTCTCGGCCGCCAGGTCCTCGGCGGAGAAGCTGACAGGCTCCTCCATGGCCGTCAGGGCCATGAGCTGGAGCAGATGGTTCTGGATGACGTCGCGTGCGGCGCCGATGCCGTCGTAGTAGCCGGCGCGGCCGCCGATGCCGATGTCCTCGGCCATGGTGATCTGCACGTGGTCGACGTAGTTCGAATTCCAGATCGGCTCGTACATCGCATTGGCGAAGCGCAGGGCGAGCAGGTTCTGCACCGTTTCCTTGCCCAGGTAGTGATCGATGCGGAACACGGAGCTGGGGTCAAAGACCTCGGAGACGACGCGGTCGAGTTCCTTCGCGCTCTGTAGGTCATGGCCGAAGGGCTTCTCGATGATGACGCGGCGCCAGGCGCCCTCGCTCGACTTGGCGAGGCCGGAGGCCGCCAGCTGCTTCGAGACGGTGGGGAAGGCGCTGGGCGGCACGGACATGTAGAAGGCGTGGTTGCCGCGGGTGCCGCGGTCGCGGTCGAGTTCCTGGACGGTGTCGCTCAGGCGGGTGAAGGCCTCGGCGTCATCGAACGTGCCCTGCACGAAGCGGATGCCCTTGGCGAGGTTCTCCCACGTGGCCTCCTTGAAGGGGGTCCGGGAGCGCTGCTCGACGGCCTCCTTGACGAAGGCGATGAAGTGTTCGTTGGTCCAGTCCCTGCGGGCGAAGCCGATGAGGCTGAAGCTCGGGGGCAGCAGCCCTCGGCTCGCCAGATCGTAGATGGCGGGCAGCAGCTTCTTGCGCGACAGGTCTCCCGTCACGCCGAAGATCACCAGGCTGCAGGGGCCCGCGATGCGCGGCAGGCGCAGATCGCGTGGGTCTCGCAGTGGATTGTTCCATGCAATGGAGTCGGTCATGGGTCCCATAGTAATGTTCTCCCCCCGCCGGCGAGGCGTTCGTATCGCTGTCGACGATAATTCGCGGTGTCTCAAATATCACAGTCCCGCACGAACCGGCCGTGCGGGACTGTGATATGTCGATGATGTTCAGTGGTATGCGTCGGCGGCGCCGGTCACAGCACCTTCGAGAGGAAGGACTGCAGGCGTTCGCTCTGCGGGTGCTCGAACACCTGCTCGGGCGTGCCCTGTTCGTCGATCACGCCGCCGTCGGTGAAGATGACGCGGGTGGCGACCTCGCGGGCGAAGGCCATCTCGTGGGTCACGAGGATCATGGTCATGCCCTGCTGCGCCAGACGCCTGATGACGGCGAGCACGTCGCCGACCATCTCCGGATCGAGCGCGGACGTCGCCTCATCGAACAGCATGATGTCGGGGTCCATCGCCAACGCCCTCGCGATGGCGACGCGCTGCTTCTGGCCGCCCGAGAGGGAGGCCGGCATCGCGTCGACCTTCTCCTGCATGTTGACCAGCTCGAGCAGGCGCAGGGCGTTCGCCCGGGCCTTGTCCTTGGGTATCTTGGCGACGAGAGTGGGCGCCAGGGTGATGTTGTCGCACACCGACATGTTGGGGAACAGGTTGAAGTGCTGGAACACCATGCCGATCTGCTCACGCACCTTGTCGATGTTCGTCTTGCGGCCGCCGAGGTGGTGACCGTTGACGACGATGGTCCCCGAGGTCGGGGTCTCGAGGCCGTTGAGGCAGCGCAGGAGCGTGGACTTGCCCGCACCGGACGGCCCGATGATGCACACGACCTCGCCCTTGCGCACCTGCAGGTCGATGCCCTTGATCACTTCGGTGCTGCCGAAGCTCCTGTGCAGGTCGCGCGCGTCGACGACGAAGCCGTCGGCGTCGGCGGGTGACGGCGTGGTGGAGGTGTGGATGGTTGCTGATGTTGCTGCGCTCATTACTTGTTGAGCCTCCTATCGGCGATGTTCGCCAGCCATGTCAGGAACGTGATGGCGATGAAGTACAGGATGCCCACCATGAGCAGCGTCTCCGTGACGCGGAAGTTGGCGGCATAGAGCTGCTGTGCCTGATAGAGCAGGTCGGCGAAGCCGATGGTGAGCAGCAGTGACGAATCCTTGATCATGATGACCAGCTGGTTGATGATCGAGGGTGTGGCGATCTTGATGGCCTGCGGCAGGACGACCCGCCGCAACGTCTGGCCGTAGGTCAGGCCCAGCGACCGGGCGCCTTCGGTCTGGCCGACGTCCACGGAGCGGATGGATCCGCGGATGATCTCGGTGAGATACGAGCCGGAGTTGAGCGACAGGGTGAAGAGGCTGGAGATCCACAACCAGTTCGGCAGGGCGTGCCCGACGAGCTGCGGGATGCCGAAGTAGAAGAAGAACGCCCAGACCAACAGTGGGGTGCCGCGGAACACGCTCACGTAGATGCGTGCCAGCCAGTTGGCCGCAGGATTGGGGCTGATGCGCATGAGGCCGAAGACCATGCCGATGATGAGGGCGAGGGTGAAGGCGAGCACCGTGATGATGAGGGTGTTGCGCAGGCCTTGGGCCAGTGCCGGCATCGAGGATTGCACGAGCTGCCAGAAGCTGGGCTGGCTCGCTTTGACCGGGGTCTTGGCGGACGAGGAGGAGGTCTTGCCGAGATAGCGGTCGAGGATTCGGTCGTATTCGCCGGAGGACTTGAGTTCGGCGAGTCCGGCGTTGATGCTTTGAGCAGCGCCGCGTTCTTGCCCTTGTTCACCGCGATGGCGTAGGAGCTCGGGCTTCTTGGGTGTCACGGTCTTGAGGCCGTTGTTTTGCGAGATGCCGTAGGCCAATACGGGGTAGTCGTCGAAGACGGCCGAAGCGTTGCCGGACTTCACCATCTCGTACATGGTGGCGGACTGGTCGACCGAGTGCACGGTGAAGCCGTACTGCTTGGCTATGGACTTCGCGTAGATCTCCGAGGACGATCCGGTCTTGACCGTGACGGTCTTGCCTTTCAGGTCGCCGTAGCCCTTGATGGTGGTGTTGCCTTCCGCGACGGCCATTTGGACGCCGGATTCGAAGTAGGGTTCGGAGAAGTCGTAGATCTGCTTGCGTTCGTCGGTCACGGACATGCCGGCGATGACGGCGTCGGCCTGGTTCGAGCTCAGGGCCTGCAGGGCGGCGTTGAATCCCAGCGACTGGATTTGGATCGAGAAGCCCTGGTCCTTGGCGATGGCGCGGATCATGTCCATGTCGATGCCGACCAGCTTGCCGTGCTCGCGGAATTCGAAGGGCGCGAAGGTCGTGTCCGTCGCGATGGTGAAGCTCTTGCCTTTGACCGAGCTTTCGGCCGCCGAGGCCGGGGCCGCTCCCGCCATCGCGAATCCGGCGACGGCCGCCAACGCGATCAGGAACGACATCACCACCTTCACCAACCGGGACTGCTTGCGCCACTGCGTACGTGCAGGCTGCATGCGCGCTTCCTTTCGTCTCATCGGACGATGTCTCCGCCCGTTGCTTCTGACACACATAGTCGAGGTTTGTGGCGTGTAGTTTTCGAGCATGTTACGAACGGGTATGGCAAACCCCGCCGGCAGAGCGTGTCGGCGGGGTTTGCGATCGGTGTGCGGGTCGCGTGTCGGGACGGGGCTCAGAGCTCCGGCGAGACCATGATCTTCACCTGGGATTTGTCGCTCGCGAGCGTCTTGATCCCGTCCTCGATGGCGTCGTCCAGGCTGACCTTCTTGGTGACGAGCGGCTCGAAGAGACCCCGATTGTTGTCGATGATGCCGAGCACCGTGTCGAAGCTGTTGTTGTAGCACAGCGTGGTGAGGATGTCGATGCCCTGCATGATCACGTCGTCGGTCAGGTTGATCGACACCGGGTGGCCGAACAGCGCCAGGATCTGTACGACGCCGGTGCGCTTGGTCACCTTGAGCGCGGTGTCGAAAGTCGGCTGCACGCCGGCGCATTCGAAGGTGATGTCCACGCCGTTGGGGTAATCGGCCTTGATGGTCTGCTCCACGTCCTGCTTGGCGGGATTGATGGTGTCGGTCAGACCGAGTTCGCGCGCCTTGTCGAGGCGGACTTCGGAGACGTCGGAGATGTAGACGCGGTTCGCGCCGGCGATGCGCGCCAGCAGCGCCGTGACCAGGCCGATCGGTCCGGCGCCCATCACCGCCACCGTCTGGCCTTCGCGCAGGTGGGCCTTCTTGATGCCTTCGTAGGCCACCGACGTGGGTTCGCACAGCGCGCCCAGCTCATAGGGCATGCCTTCGGGCAGTTTGTGGGCGAAGACGTCGTCGATGTTGGCGAACTGCGCCATACCGCCGTCCTGGGAGAAGCCCAGGAAGTTGCCGGCGCCGTCCTCGGCCACGACGGCGTTGCAGAAGTTGTAGTTGCCGGCGCGGCAGTTCTCGCAGCGTCCACAGGCGATGAGGGGCTCGACCGCGATCGCGTCGCCGACCTTGAGATCCGTGACTTCGGAGCCCACGCGCACGACCTCTCCCGAGAACTCGTGGCCCAGCGTGATCGGCACGGTCTTGCCGGTCAGGGGGTGCGGATGGGTGGGCAGGCCCCAGCCTTCGAGATAGGCGTGGAGGTCGCTGCCGCAGATGCCGCAGTATTTCACCTTGATCTGGACCTGGTCGGGGGCCGGGTCGGCGATGTCGACATCCTCTACACGGATGTCACGTTCTCCATATACACGTACAGCCTTCATCGTTGGATCCTTTCGCCGCTGTGGGAATGCATTCCCGGACACCCATTGTCCGGGCTGCCAGCTGGCACATCGCCCAGTATAGTCCCGATTGTCCCGTCACCGGCTCTCGTCGTGTGCGTCGTGCGAACCAGCCGACTCGGTCGGGCTGAGCGCGCCGTCGACGATCTCGTACAGGGCGTCCGCATAGCGTTCCAAGCGGGTGTCATGCGTCACCACGATGATCGCCTTGTCTGTCTCGTGGGCGAGGTCGCGGAAGATGCCCATGACCTGGAAGGCGTGATCCGTGTCGAGGGAAGCCGTCGGTTCGTCGGCCAGGATGATGGTCGGATCGGCGTACAATGCCCTGGCGATGGCGACGCGTTGGCGTTGTCCGCCCGACAGCGTCGCCGGGTAGGAGTCGAGCAACTGTTCGATGCCCAGCGTCTTGAGCACTCCATGGAACCGGTCGGGGTCCATATGATGGGTGCCTTTGACCTTGTCGACGAGGGCGAACTGGTTGCGGACCGTGAGGAACGGCACGAGGTTGTAGGACTGCAGGACGAAGCCGATCGTGGTCAGGCGCAGCCGTTCGCGGCCCCGGGCCGACAGGTCGTGGTACGGCGAATCGGCCACGGAGATGTCGCCCTCGGTCGGCGGCAGGAGTCCTCCGACGATGGACAGGAAGGTGCTCTTGCCCGAGCCCGACGGTCCGATCACGCCGACCAGCTGGCCGTATTCGGCGCTGAAGTTGACATCCGTGAGGGCCTTGACCGTGCTGCGGCCGCGCCCGTAGGTTTTGCTGACGTGTTCCAGAGTGATGGCATCCATGATTACTCTCCTATTCCCCTGCGACGATTGACGTGGGCCGGATGGTGGCGATGGTTTTGACCGAGGCGAGCGAGCCGAGGGTCGACATGACGATGATCGCCAGGCCGGCGCCCGTGAGCAACGGCATGTTGAAGCTCATCGGCACGCTCGGGGGTATGGCCAGGGCGGTGGCCGCCGCGAGCCCCGCGGCCAGCACGACGCCGACGATCGCGATGAGGGTGGCCTGGATGAGCATCGCCTTGACGAGGAACCAGGTCGGAATCCCCTGGATCTTGAGCACCATATAGTTCGGTATCTTCTGCATGGTGAGGATGTATTGGAAGATGGCGATGATGACCAGCGTGATGACGAACAGGAAGCCGATCATCAGGCTGAACGTGATGTTCTGCGCGCTGTACCCGGGCAGCTTCTCGATGAAGATGGCGATGCCGAGCCTTTCAGTGCCGGATGGTGTCTGGGGCGGCGTGGCCGTCCGTTCGATGACGGCGCTCGCCTGGGGCTTCGGTGCGCCCTGGGGCAGATCGCCGAATTTTCTGGTCTGCCAGGTCTCGAGCGGCACGTACAGCACCGGTGCCACGTTGAGTTTGGTGTTGTGCACGAAGCCGACGATGGTGAGCGTCGTGTCGTCGCCGACCTTGATGGTGTCGCCGAGCGCGTAGCCGTTAGCTTTGAGGCCGTCGTCCGCCACGGTTTCGTGGGCCGTGTCGAAGCGCCGGCCCTCGGTCGGGTTGAGTTCGCGGTAGACGAACTGATCCTTGTCGATGCCGAGCAGGTCGACGGTGGTCTTGTCGGAGTCGCCTGCCGAGGTGCCCACGGCGCTCAGCTCGCCGATCGAGGCGACATCGGCGCCCGCGGGGGAGACGTCGTCGACCTGCTCCTTCGTGAGGGACGATTGGCGCAGCCCGCCGTCGGCCTCCGTATTGAGCACGATGGATGAGGCACGCCAGGAATCGACCGCGGATCGGTTGGATTGCGCCAGACCGTAGGCCAGTGACGTCAGGATGAACGTGAGGTAGCCGATGAGCGTGATGGTCAGGATGATGAGCGCATAGCGCATTTTGCTGTGGCGTATTTCGGTAAGGGCCAGAAACATGGCGGGCGCCTTTCAATGGGTGGGTAGCAATGGGTAGAGGGCAATGAGCGGATAGATGAGACAGAGGTTCAGTGGGTGGAAGGATTGGAGGAGTGCACCAGCCCGGCGCGCAGCAGGTCGAGCAGTGCCGCGAACCGGTCGAGCGCCGTGTGCGCGGGTTCGCCGCCGAGCACGTCCTTGGCCGTCCGGTGGCTTTCGTGCACCGCGGCGCTCAAGGCGGCTCGTCGCAGGCGTGCATCCGTGATGGTGCGCCCGCGGACGAGTACTGGCATGTCGCCGTATCCCGCGTGGGCGCTATGACCCATATCGCCGCCATGGCCTGTATGGCTGGCGTGGTTCATATGCCCGGTGGGTGATGCAGCGCCCGAATCGGGCGACTGGTGCATGGCGGATGTGTGAATGATCGCCGGGTGCATGCCCGCCGGTTGCGGCTGATGCGCGGTCTCGCCGGCGTTATGGTCCCGGTGTACGGCCAGCTCGTACTGATTGGTCAGCCAATGCATGGCGAACAGGCGGCGGTACGGCGAATCGTCCAGTCCGCGGATGAAGTCGGCCGTATACGCGTAGATCGCCTCGAGGGTGTCGTCCGGGTGATCGCGCAGCGAGCGTTCCAATCCGGCGTCGACCTGGGCCAGTGCGGTGTCGAGGACATGGCGGTAGGCGTCGAAGAGGTCGGTGAAGTACACGTAGAACGAGCCTCGGGCGATGCGTGACGCCACGACGATGCGCGAGACCTTCGCCTCGCTCAGGGGGTGCGCCGAGAATTCGTCGAGGAGCGCCGTGGTGATGACCGCACGCTTCGCCGCAGGCAGATGAAGAAACGTCTCGCTGGGCATGATCCCCTCCTCGTTCGTGACGGACGCGCCGGTGGACGGCGTGCGGTGTGATGCACGATATATGACACGGTGTCATAACTCAATCCACCATACATGGGGAAGATGACATCGTGTCATATCCCGTTGTCTAGATTGAAGTGCAACACCTTATACCATTGGAGATTGTCTAGGTTTCCGCGGGAGGAAGGTGTCGCACCCATGTCACGAGTGTATTCGCATATCGGTGAGGAGGAAAGGCAGGTCATCCAGATCCAGGTGGCAACGGCGCCACGGTCCGGGCGATCGCCGCCATGCTGGGCCGTAGCGCGTCGAGCATCAGCCGCGAGATCAGGCGCAACACGTGGTTCCCGTCCACC
>NZ_JGZE01000024.1 GCF_000741285.1 Bifidobacterium mongoliense DSM 21395
GCCGGATCGTCTCATGATCCCCGAAACGCAGCATCTCAATCCTGATCCGCTCACCCCCGGTCACATGCGTATAAGCTTTCATAGTGAGTGCAGCACCTCCCAAAGGTCGGAACATCAGCAATCCCAACCATAAGCGGTGTTGCACTTCTAACTAGAACTCAGGGGCGCAATTCAGCTCAGGCTCATATATATGGTTGCCATGCGACGCTTGCATGCACTATTTCTTGAGATTTGCAGCAGTCAGAAACTGAAACGCAAGCGCAATCATGTTTGAGGCAAAAATCTATAGAATTTAGTGTGGTCTTATAGCTCCCATGTCTTTATAAAATCCAAAATGTTTTTATAAACATCGTTAGATAGATCGGGATACTGTTCCAACACCGAATTGACCCATTTGGGTCCATGTCCTCCGACTTCAGGAACAAAAGATTCTAGTTCTCCGGATGGTACGATAAAGATTCCCAACGATTTGAGATATTTTGAAAGTTTTTGATACGCTTCAGACGCATTACCACGAGGTAACGCCAATTCTCCCATTTGTTTCGCATTCTCCCAAGGATTTTTTGATTTTAAGGCATCTCTAAGTAAGTCGATTTCGGATTGTTGAAGAAACTCCGTATTTTTCTTTGCAATTAATTGTTCTAACTTTTTGCGCGAAACATCTTGCATACGCCCGTTATTTACTTGTGTATTTATAATATGATAGTCATCTCTAACGTTCTCCCATTTGCCTTCGCATGCCTCAACTATTCTAGATAAAATAGATTCGTTGTTTAATACGTCAAAGTCAAGGACAATCCTGTAAGTCATTCCTAAATCACTTAATGTTTTGGCAACATCATGCATTCTATGTTTGCCCCCGCAATGAATAAATTGAGTTTGTAAGAAAGAATTCTGTCGTTCCTTATAATGAGCGAAGATAATTGAATACATCTTACAATCAGAATCACTTTCACATAATACAACAGATTGATGAAACATACTGTCCATGATTGCCGAGTAACGAAGCAGAGGATCTTTCCAAATGTTGGAAACAGTTTCATTCTCAAGTATCGAAAAAAAATTAGTATTTTCCCTTCTTGTTATCCGAACAATCTTTACACGATTCGGACAAGTTTCAACCAATCCTTGAACGACATCCCTGCTGTGGGTTGAAATAAAGACCTGTTTCCTATTGCTTGCCATTTGTCCAATTACTTCTCCGATTATTTTTGCCTGAGGTGGATGCAGAAATGATTCCGGCTCATCGAGTAAGAATAACTGATAGCTTTCAAGCATAAGGTTAAGAATAATACCGACGAAACTTCGGATTCCATCTCCCTGATCCTGAACTTGATCGTAAGATTGAAGAATTTCAGCATATGCTTCCAGGCGTGTCTGCTCGTCAGAAAACGATTCTTTTAGGTTGGCAGAATCACCAATACACAACGGTATCGTTCTACCAAAAAGGATATTGGGAATAAGCTTTTTCCCAAAGGCTCTTTCGAAGAATTCCGAGAGTTCAGTTCTGTATTTTTTTTCGAAAGCTGGATAATGAATGGGATGTGTTTTTGCACTGTCACGGTTTATTGATTCTGGTGGATTCGCAAGCGTGAGCCTATCCTCTGTGCTCAGATAAGACACAAGTAGATTTCTGGCCTCGTCTAATGCATTATAACTTGTATACAGATTCAATTTATATGTATTATAGCTGAAATTATATGAATGAAAATCTTCGTGGTCACCATTATTTATCACTTGACAAAAGTTTCGAATTTGAGATTCAAACGATTCCAAGCTAGGTTTGTTTAGGCCGATAGACCTGATAACTGTAGTTGGATTTTCTGCTTTCTGAGTTAACGCAAAAATGTCTTTTAGACTTTGACTTTTCCCCGCGTTGTTCGGTCCTACGAAAACAATAATTTCATTATCTTCTACACTCATCGATTCGTCGTTATTAAACCTGATTGATGAAATTAACCCCATGAAATCTCCATCTATAAATATCACAGCAATAAAACTAGTTATATTTTTGACTCTTCACAAATATTACAGCAGTAGATTGTAAAGTACTAGCTGAGTAATTGACGTTTTCTCTGTTGTATTCTACTTCCATGCCGACACCCGGAGAAGCTATTGTGTAGTCCGGGCGGATAACTTTACTGATCTTGGCATTTGTCACCTTATTGTTATCGCTTACAGATCCTTTGTAAGGCACGCAATAAGGTATCGATAAGGCATAGGAAGCATTGCTTCCCCTGCCATATTTTTCGTCACCGCATTGACGCGCTTCTCCCCGCCTTTCACGACGAGCTTGGTCTGAGCTTCGGGAATCGGGTCCCCGAGTTCAGGCTCCTCGGATGAGGCTTCCGGCTCCTCGGGCGAGGCAGGCGGTTGCGACGGCGATGAACTCGATGGTGAACTAGAACCATCGAGAGCTACTTGATAGGCGGCGACTGCTTGGCGATCCGACGGAGCGTACTCCCACAGAGTCCCCTGATCGATGAGCGTATCGATGGCGCTCTGATATTGCTCCCTTGTCACCAACTCCGACAACAACGGCCCGTTAAGCACATAGCCGGTGTCGGTCTTCTTCGCGAGGGCATCCACAACGAAGAGCGGATACTGGTTGGGATCCACCAAAGGACGCAACGATTCGAACGCACTTCGACGCTTAACATCGTCGTCGTAGAGGTAAAGCACGGCATGGGTGCAGAATTCAAGGAGATCAGCGCGAAAAAGCATCGGGCGCTCTGCCCCCTGCGAAGAGAACGGCGACAGCACCTTTCCCTTCAACACAGCCAGGCTTTCTTCCCATGGCTGTGAATCCTCGCGATGCATTGGTATGCGCAGAAGATCATAGACCTACGGCAGAAGAACCGGAGCCTCGGCAGTTCCGCTGTCATGCAATTCCTTTTGCATCTGAACGGCTAGAGCCAGGGCGGTGGGAACCGCGGCTATGGAATCGGACTGGGCGATAGCGCCAACGATGGTTTTCAATACGTCGGTATGAAGTCGGGAACCGTTGTTCCGGTTCAATATCGTCGTCGCCACGTTGATAGAAATACAACCCCTGAGTACCTCGGATATCATCTGATCACACTTGAGACATCCCAGAATGACCTTCTGTATTCGTTCGGTATCGCTGCCATTGAGATACGATGCCGCCTTGCCGGGGAAATATTTGTCGCCGAAAATCTTGAGCTGATCATCCCTAGGGAAGCCAGGGTCGAGTAGGTCGTCAACGAGTAGGAACTGTTTGAATTCCGCTTCATGTAACACATCACGATCGGTGGAAAACCGGAAATACGCATCGAAGTGCTCAGTTCTGCAGATGGACCTCCACGGATCGTCATAGCAAGTGTTGGCGTTACTCCAATTTCCTGCAAGAGCTGCTCCGGCAAATGGGAAGAGCGATTCCAGTGCTTCACGATCGGAATCCTTCGGCAGGTTCTTCAACTCTGTGGTCAAGGACTGAGCCCATTGCTCCTCGCCTTTATGCTGTCCAGAATAAGAGGTTCTGCCTGTGACAGGACTACATAGGAGCGCCTTGTGCTCCATGATCCAACGGTGCAGCGAGGGGCGGAACACCTCCAAGCTCGTGATGCTCAACAGGTCATCGACCTCGACATCATCCTTCATCACCTTGTACCGAAGCTTGAATTCATTGGACAGGCGAATGACATCCCTCATCGTGCTTACATATGGCTTGACGCAGTACCCGAAAGAATTCAGCTCAACGAATCGGTCGTAACCCTCCATATAGATTTTCTTCGAAGCGAGACCCACCGGAGCAACGACTTCAGCTTTCAAACGCTCCGATACTGCATCCTGAGGAGGCTCAGGCAGGTCAAGAGGAACCTGAATGATCTTTTCGAGATACTCGTCGCCCTTCCCATGACATGTTGCATCAAGGGATCTAGTGATGGAATCACGATCGTAGAGGAGAACGTAAGTCATGTGCGGAAGATCGCCGACGGCCTTGACCGCTCGCAACATCTCCACGACCTCATCATCCATAAGACGGTCCAAGTCATCAATGAAGACAATGATTCTATCCGGTGATTTATCGAGCTTTCGCTTCAGCTTTTCACGCCGCCACGCGAGGCTATCAATATCATCATTCGTCGGATCCGTGGCTTTCGCCAGTCCTGAAAAGGCTTTGATTAGTGATGAGGATACCGTTCCGACTCTGGGAACAACCACATTGGCGGCTGAGGCTGCATCGGATAGAGCTGGAAGAACGGTATTCGCAAACTGTCCAGTTCGTTCTTTAAGGTGCCGTGACTTACCTCCTGTCGGCGATAAATCGTAGGCCACCTCGTCAAACAACAGCGACACCAGTTTGCCGCTTCTTGAATACATCCATGGTTCAAACTCAACGACGCGGAAGCTCTGCGACGTTTCCCGAGCGGTGTTTATCTCTTCAACAAGCATTGTCTTGAGCGAGGTCTTACCCGATCCCCATGGACCGCTGATGCCCACAACCAGACCGTTTATGTCATCGGACCGCCATAACGCATTCAGCAACTTCGACACATATGCCTGCCGGTTGAATGCATCGTCCTTGGCATGTTCGATTGGATGCTCCCGCGAGAAGCCAGAACCGTCTTGCGCCGTATCTCCCATGCCGTAGAAACTTACTCCGCATTATGCCGAGCGAGGCGGATTGCAGAGAACGCTGTTACAACGTCAAGACATCACGGACTTACCGCAGAGGGAGGCGGAAGCCGGATTTCCCGGACAGCCCAGACTAGTCCTTCGGCCGACTGATGATCCGACGCTCCGCGACATCGCGCAAGTGCAGACCGTAGGGACTCTTGCCATAGCGCTTGGCAGCTTCGAAGAGCTGATCACGTTCGATCCAACCGTTCTCGAAGGCAATCTCCTCAAGCACACTGATCGGCAGACCCTGGGCGCGCTGCACCGTGCGCACGAACTCGCCCGCCTCATACAGGGAATCCATGGTGCCCGTGTCCAGCCACGCATAACCACGACCCAGCGTCGTCACGTTAAGTGATTCATCCTCCAGATAGATGCGGTTGATGTCGGTAATCTCCAACTCGCCACGAGCGGAGGGCTTGACCTCTTTGGCAAATTCGGTAACCCTGGCATCGTAGAAATACAGTCCGGTCACCGCATAGTTCGATGCCGGATGCTCCGGCTTCTCCACAATACTGACGGCATGATTATTCTCGTCGAATTCAACAACACCGTATCGTTCCGGATCATCAACGTAATACCCGAATACTGTGGCATGCTGCTCGCTCGCGGACACGGCTCTCAAGAGCAGGCTACGTAGACCATTGCCGTAGAAGATATTATCACCCAGCACCAGAGCACAAGGCTCACCGGCGATGAACTCCTCGCCGAGTACAAAAGCTTGGGCAAGGCCTTCCGGACGTGGCTGCACTTTGTATGACAGATGTACACCGTAGCGTGACCCATCACCTAGCAAGTTGTGGAAATTCGGGAGATCGTGAGGCGTGGAGATGATGAGAATGTCTTTGATGCCAGCCATCATCAACACGCTTAGCGGGTAGTAGATCATCGGCTTGTCGTACACCGGCAGAAGCTGTTTCGACGTAACCGTCGTCAACGGATACAGTCGTGTTCCCGAACCTCCGGCAAGAATAATCCCCTTCATATGCCCCCCGTTTCTCAACTTGTTTTTCTTCTGGCAGTCAGCTCGCGAGCTGACGGTCGATATAGGCCTTAAGGCTATCTTGCCAATCGTTAGGATGATATCCGCTGTTCTCTATACGTGACAAATCCAAGGTGCTGTGTTCGGGTCGGGGAGCGATAGGACCGACCGCGTTCGCATAATATGCGCTTGTCGATACGGGCTTGACGGCAGTGGGATCGGTGCCTGACTGTTCAAATATCGAACGCGCGATCTGACACCAGCTCGCTTCAGGACCTGAGCCGCTCAGGTTGTAAACGCCATAGGGGGCTTGGGAATCCAGCAGATGCATAATAGCTCTCGCCATGTCGTCTGTGAACGTGAGGCGTCCGACCTGATCATCCACAACAGTTACATGGTCCAAATCGTCTTCAGCATCTGAAACCCGGGCAGCCAAGGAGAGCATGGACCGTACGAAGTTGTGCCCTTCTCCGATAACCCACGAAGAGCGAAGGATATAGTGCCGCGGGGCCCCTGTAATGGCTATGTCTCCAGCGGCTTTGCTTTGACCGTACACGCTCAGAGGGCTCAACGCCTCTTGTTCATCATGTATATTCCGGGTTCCGTCGAACACGTAGTCTGAACTCACATGCACTAAGGTCAGACCGTGCTCTCTCGCAGTAGCTGCCAGAAGAGACGGCCCCGTAGCATTCGCCCGCCACGCGTCCACACGCCCTTCGGATGTTTCCGCACGATCCACGGCGGTGTATGCTCCTGCGTTGATGATCGCTCCGTAGGAATCCCAGTCAACACCCTCGTACGCTTGTGGATCCGAGAAATCGAACTCATCGCGGTCAGTGAACTCAAAGCCCGTCAGCCGATGGGCCTCCACGTATGCTTCCAAGGCGTGCCCCAGCTGGCCTTTCGCTCCTGTGACCAACGTCTTCTTGGGACTCATCGGAATCACGTCCAACAGCATGGGATGGGCACGATCCGCATCCGACAACTCGCATTGATCCAACGGGATCGGCCACGAAATAGCGAGAGTAGGGTCAGCAAGATTTACGAACGTATACTCTCGCTTGCGGTCGAGGCTCCAGTGAGCATCCACCAGATACGTGTACACTGTACCATCTGCAAGTGCCTGGAAACCGTTGGCCACCCCTCGGGGCACATATACCGCCCGGGAAGCATCCACACGGGTCGTAAAAACCTGTCCGAAAGTCGGTCCCTCCCGAAGATCCACCCAAGCGCCGAATATCTCGCCAGAAGCAACCGATATGAATTTATCCCACGGTTCCGCGTGCAACCCACGCGTCACACCGCGCGCCGCGTTGAAACTCACGTTGTTCTGCACGATCCGCAGATCGGGCACCCCCAGGGCCGTCATCTTCGCCCGCTGCCAGTTCTCCTTGAACCAACCCCGATTATCCCCATGCACGGGCATGTCGACCACCAGCAACCCCGGTATCCCGGTATGCGTGACGTTCAGCTTCTTCTCGAACTCCAACTGCGGACTCCCCTTCTCTGTTCCTCTACCCCTACCGGCCCTGCTCCCGGTACCGCTGCTCGGTGGCCGCCTTCACCGGCATCCACCAATCACGATGCGCCTGATACCATGCCACCGTCGAACGCAGCCCGGCGTCGAAATCCGTGTGAACGGGCCGCCATCCCAGCTCCTTACGCAGCTTGGACGAGTCGATCGCGTAACGCCGATCATGCCCCGGACGGTCCCTGACCCAGTCGAAATCATCCTCCGCCCGGCCCATCACCCGCAGGATCGCCCTGAGCACCGTGAGATTGTCATGCTCGCCGTCCGCCCCGATCAGATAGGTCTCCCCGAGCCGGCCCCGGGTCAGCACATCCCACACCGCACTCGAATGATCTTGCGTGCTGATCCAGTCGCGCACGTTCAGCCCGTCGCCATAGAGCTTCGGCCTGACGCCGGTCAAAATGTTGGTGATCTGCCGGGGAATGAACTTCTCCACATGCTGGTACGGCCCGTAGTTGTTGCTGCAGTTGGAGATCGTGGCGCGCACGCCATACGTGCGATACCACGCACGCACCAGCAGGTCGCTCGCGGCCTTCGAGGAGGAATACGGCGAACTGGGCTGGTACGCCCGGTCCTCCGTGAAACGCCGGGGGTCGTCCAGTGCCAGATCCCCGTACACCTCGTCGGTGCTGATGTGATGGAACCTCACATCGTACCTCCTCGCGGCCTGCAGCAACCGGAACGTGCCCAGCACGTTCGTCGAGACGAACGGCTCGGGATCGGCTATCGAGTTGTCGTTATGCGACTCCGCGGCGAAATGCACGATGGCGTCGCACCGGGCAACGACGCGATCCACCAGCCCGGCATCACGAATATCACCATGAACGAACTCGACCCGATCGCCCAGCACATCCCGGATGTTGTCCAAACGACCCGCATACGTCAACGCATCCAACACGATGACACGCACACCGGATGGTTCCCCACCACCCACCGAACAAAATTCGACCCAATAAACCCACAACCACCCGTCACCAACACACAGTGGAACTCTGCACTTTCATCAACCATATTCATTATTCTAAACTGCACCTTCTTCCAAACATGCCGCTCGCCACTATTCGTGAACTCGCATCCTACTGATTTGTTTACCTATTCCCTGCAGCTGCTTGCGAAATGCTGCAAGTACCACAACATAGGCAAAACAATTTGCCACTAACGCCCAAATTGTAGGAAGCAAGACAACGCTCAACACAAACAGGACGGATAACGCTATGGGTACAACGATAGTGATTGGGAATGAAAGATTCATTTCCCGATTCAGTATTATCTCTGATGCAATACTTCTAAGAATAAGTACCGCGACGGCGGAAAGCAGGACCCCGATCAGGGAATCAAACAGACTCACCTGTATCCAAGTCAATAGTATGCTCAGCAGCAATATGCTTACATTAATAGCAAGCAACAAACGTTCACGTCTTAATACTTTGAAAAACGTAGTGCATGTGATATCCATCTTCCCGTCGAAAATGCAAATCGGCAAAAGAATCGCAAAATAGAAAAAGCTTTGATGATATTGAGGAAGCCATCGATCCAATATCATTACTATTGGGGAGTAAAGGACGAACACAAACGGCATGACCAGATCAAGTATTTCCGACATAGCGCGATATAGGCGTCGCTGTTCTTGTGATGATGACCGTCGCAACGCGGGGAATAGCACCATGCTCACCTGCATAACAAATTGCATGATGAACATTGCCAGGGACAATGCGAATGATACCTTACCAAAAACAACAATTCCCCAATGTCCATCAATCGCAAACCTGACCACTCCAAGAATCAGCATACCCGCGACATTGGCAAACATAAGTTTGCTGCCCACACGAATATCGTCAAGAGCCTCTTTGACTGCATCCAGGAATGGTACCAGACCAGAATGGAAGAAATCCCATCCTTTCACTACGCAATAGATAAGCGAGAGCATTTTCCCTATGATGAATGAGCCGATATAAAACCGGAAATCCTTTACACGAAAGGCAACACAAATGATAACCAGAACAGCGAAAGCAAAACGATCCACAATAACAGAGTAGGAGTAGAGCTTTGTTTCATTCATTGCTTGGAAAATATATCCGAGGTAAGTCGCCGCATTCAGTAGGAGAAGCACTACCACACTTGAAAATAAAACGAGTTTTCGATCTGAATCTGCAGAACTCATCCAAACCATAACAGATGCAATAACAACGAATATGGACTGATAAGCCATGCCTATCCAAAACACTGAATTAGAGCGCCGTTTATCAATATCTGTGCGCGAGACCCCTCCAAGCTTAAGATATGCCCCATCACACAAACCCAAGTGAAAGAAACCCACATACGACGTATAGAAAATAAACAGCTGCCAATATCCAAAGCCAACGACACCAAGGACTTTGGGCACAATCACCGCTGTCACTAAACTGGCAAGAGTTCCGACACCTTGGGCAAGAAAGGCAACGAGCGAGTTACCCAGCAACTGTTTATATTTCACACGCACATAGTACTTGGTGAGAGCGATTTCTGTGAGACTGTCTAGTTTTCGGTGTAATTATTTTTTGGTTGCTAGTTGATTTTGCTGGATAAACGGCTGTCGAAGGTGAAGTGAAGTGGACTGGTTTTTGTTCACGCTGTTTTGTTGGTTTTTGGGGCGATTGATATCGCCTGGCGTTGATGATACAGGGTTTCGACTTCGCATGGTGTCCGGTAGCCGAGGCTTTCATGGAGACGTTGGCTGTTCCACCAGGAGACCATGGGAACGTGGCCTGTTCCAACGCGTGCACGGACCCGAATGGCTTGGATCGGCGGATCAGTTCGCCCTTGTACGCGCGTTGACGGTTTGGC
>NZ_JGZE01000025.1 GCF_000741285.1 Bifidobacterium mongoliense DSM 21395
CCGACGGCAGGAGCGCCTTGATGCTCATCAGCGCCAGAATCAGATACGTCACCGCCAACGACTGGTCGGCCCGACGCTACCTGGACATGTCCCGACTTCACGACACCATACAGGAAGCGAGTTGAACATCGTGCCATGACAGGCAGAAACAATTTGCGCAAGATTCCGGGCACTACCCCACCTTGTTCCTGAAATACGATTTCCGTACCGTGCACCATCAGTGGCGGTTCACCGTCACGATAATCGTTAAGCATTATTACCTTCTTTTCATTCACACCAGGCAGCAACAATCGAGGGAAACGACGTTAGCTGTTTTGAAAAACAATCGACTTCGAGCTTGTGCGATCACTCAACCACCACGAACACGCATCGATTACATTCGGAGCGATTGCAATAATCCATGCCACAAGAACAATGCCGACAACAGGAAAGCCGTGGGTAAAGACGAAATTATCCAGAAGAACGGAAATCAGCGCGAGCGCCACTGCTATGACCAGACTCTGGACGACAGCCATTCTCTCATCAGTGCGATCCCTTTGCTCGCTTTCTTGCTGGATGCAATATGAGATGTCATGCGCGCACTTACGCTGCTTCGTCAATGAGTCCGTTGGCTTGCATTTTCTCCATCGTTTGACGGCATCACGGGAACGATAACAGAATTCTGAGAATTGCGCATACGGCATCTCACCGAGTCTCGCTGTCACCTTTCCGGAAAATGACAACGATGATTGTACATATTCAGCAGTCTCCTTTTGCTTGGCACTACCGCTTGTCCTAACAACAATCTGCTGATATGAGTTCTCAGGTATATCGATTCCGATAAAATACGCCCCTAGATACGTGGCCATACTGTTTTGATACACGAATTGGTACCAGTTAATCAGAGACTGTCGTGTCAAACGAAAAGCATTGTCTCCTTTGAAACCCTGCGAGCAATACTGCATCCGGGTAATAATCTGAAAAGCCCTAGATCTGGATGTATCCGATGAAATTTGATGAAGGACGTGTAGGAATTCCTTTTTCTGGTTGTTGTCATCTGGGTATTCAGAGTCCAACCACTCCTGCACAACATGGACATTCGTCTTGGCAATTACTGCAAATGTAGCATCGAACAGACCATGGCCACTGCCATTGGACACTTTTCGTCTGGTCTGGTCTTCATACTTCACGAGTCCTTCTCGCTCGGCATCAATCCATTCTTGCCAACGCTCCCCCAAGAATAGATAATTCGTATGGTCTGAGTTTTCGCACGGTAACAGATTTTCAAAAGCTTCGGCGATGATTCTGGCTCTCGGCTCATGCATTTGTGTCGCATGCCTCATGCGCTCAGTAAATTGATGATAGTGATCAGTATCCCCACACAGCACGTAGTCTGCGCTGAGTTCACGATTCAGTATGGAATATCGCAAAGGCCGCAATGTCAACATGTCTGGATCGACATCGTTACAGTTCGGGTTCTGCTGTGGCATGCGGTCACTTTTCCCGGCAGCAAAGACATGTTGTTGCAATCGGACATTCTCTATAGTGCTGACGGTAAAATGTACCAAGCATTCTTCCAATGAAGACTGTCGTCCAGAAACGATAATGGTGGGAGCATCCGTATGAGTTTGCCCGAGCATACTCAAAACCGTTTCGGGGCCTAACGCGAGGAAGAAAATGCCATCGAACAATTCCGCCGCAGTAAGTAGAAGTTTCGGACAATACAGATATGCAGTCCGCAATACACCAGACATATGAGCTGCAAGTTCAGGAATTTCCCCTAACAGGGTCTCACACGCTCCCCCTTGATTTTTGCTTATGCCAGAGGTACGAATACCCATCGGACTTTATCCTTGTGCTTATTTCGTTTGCCAACGGTCGTTCATCTAAGTCGTGGAGTTTTCAAATACCGCTTTCCACTCCTGAAGTTGTTGAGTGGAGTCGAAATTCGACACCATAGCGACATCGATGCGTCTACCGTCGTTCGCGTTGGCCATATCATTATCATAATGCTGCAAGCACAGTAGAGTCCATTCGTGTGAATTACTCCGATTTTGTCTGCCACCTTATGGATGGCAGTTTGGACAGTTTATTCGAAAGAGTCCTCATTCTGACGCGTAGTAGTCGTACTAACTCTACACCGGTCTGTGATGTCATAGCACTCGCTGGATTCTATTTGTAAGTGCAACGTTTGGCTTGTTGGCTGGTCTGGTTTGATGATAGGCCGAGTTTGGATATTTCCTCTTGCCATGCTTCGTTGGGCGTGTGGTAGTCCAGGAGTTTCATGGGGGTGTCGTTGATCTCGGTGACGATGTCGTCGAGTTCGGTTTGGGTCAGGTTCTTCAGGCTGGTGTGTTTGGGCAGGTAGCGGCGGATCATGCCGTTGCGGTTCTCGTTGCTGGCGCGCTGCCAGGGCGAGTATGGGTCGGCGTAGTAGGTGAGCATGCCCAGGGCCTCGTCCACGAGCCGGTGCAACGCGGATTCGGACCCGTTGTCCCAGGTCCGGTCGATGCGCGCCGCTGCGGGGATGTGGCTGTAGATCGCGTATTCGGCCCTGGCGGTCGCCGGCGCGCTTTTGGATTCGATGAGGCGGGCGAACAGCTTTCTGGTTTTGCGTTCGACCTGCGTGTCGACGCACCGCTTCGAGGGAGCCGAACCGATGACCGTGTCGGATTCGTAGTGGCCGAACGAACCTCGGTGGTCCACGACCTTGGGACGCAGGGCGAGTGGCACGCGCATCGGGATCGTCACACGCCCGGCCCTGCGGCCCGCCCGTCTGGTGCGGTGGCGTTTGGCCCGGGGCAGGTAGCGCCGCCAGTCCTCGCCGTCCGCATGCCCCTGGTAGATCCACTGGTAGAGGCACTCGTGGCTGATCCGCATCGACGGGTCAGCCGGATACTCCAGTTTCAACCGGCCCTCGATCAGCTCGGGCGTCCAGCCACGCGTCAACGCGTCCGCCACCCACGCGTGCAGGCGCGCGTCCATCATGCGCCTGGGCTTCCTCGGTCTGCGCGAACGTGCCTCGGCCTTGCGCTGCGCGGTCAACGCCGAATAGAACGGGCCAGCCGTCCACGCCCCCGTCTTCAACCGCCCGGGATGGTAGGGCCGGTACGACTCGTTCTCGTTGGACGCGAACCACAGGCCACGCCTGAGCTCCCGGCTGATCGTGGAGGCGGAACGATGCAGCTGGCGGGCCACCTGCCGGATCGTCTCATGATCCCCGAAACGCAGCATCTCAATCCTGATCCGCTCACCCCCGGTCACATGCGTATAAGCTTTCATAGTGAGTGCAGCACCTCCCAAAGGTCGGAACATCAGCAATCCCAACCATAAGCGGTGTTGCACTTCTAACTAGAACTCAGGCGATTAACAGTAATTTATTATCAGTGATAATATATTATCAACATCGTTGTTGACTTGAACAAAGGAGTTGTCATGGGAACCGGCCCGCTTATGCTGGTGCTGTTGATAGCAATCGCCATTGTCATCCTGCTGATCGTAACAGTGAAGATGCATGCCTCCATGGCGCTGCTCATCGCAGCCTTGTTCGTCGCCTTCGTCACGCGCATCCCTCTTGGAAAAATCACGGATACGATCGAGAATGGCGTAGGCAGCACATTGGGATTCCTCACGCTCATTATCGGATTCGGTGCGATTTTGGGGAAACTGCTCGAAATCTCCGGTGGCGCCCAGAGACTGGCATCCACGATGCTTCACACCTTCGGGAAGCAACATGCCACGGTCATTATGGCCTTTCTCGGTTTGATCTGTGGCATTCCGGTCTTTGTGGAAGTCGGGTTCGTACTCCTCGTGCCGTTGGTGTTCGTCGTCGCGAAGGAAGCGGGCATATCTCGAGTGAAGGTCGGCATTCCCCTGGCGACCGCACTGATGGTGGTTCATTGCATTCTGCCGCCCCATCCCGCCGCCACGGCCATCGCCGGTACGTTGCATGCCGATATCGGGATGGTGATTCTACTTGGGCTATGCGTCGCAATCCCCTCCTTATTGATCGGCGGGCCTTTGTATGCGCATGTTGCCATTCCCCCACGGATGAAAGGCTCGAATGCGGTTGCCAGCGAGAAAGAAGCCACATGCGCCGAGAACAGCGACCAAGATCTGCCTGGATTCGGCATCACCCTAATTACGATCCTGCTTCCGCTGTTGATCATGATCGTGCGCACCATATGCGAGCGCACACTGCCCGCAGACCTGACCGTCATGCAATGGATCAATGTGATAGGCAATCCGATCACCGCATTGCTGATCTCCGTGTTGTTCGCATATTTCTCACTAGGTCTAAGCCGCGGTATGAATCTCTCCAAGTTGCAGAGTCTCACCGATGGATCGTTCGCACCAATTGGCGGAATTCTGCTCATCATCGGAGCCGGAGGCGCGTTCAACGCCGTCCTCACCGCTTCCGGCGTCGCGCCCGGCCTCGCTAAAGCACTTGCCGGGATGCCGGTGAGTCCCCTCATCCTGGCATGGTTCATTGCTCTGGTTCTGCACTTCGCCGTAGGTTCGGCAACCGTGGCCATGATTAGCGCTGCAGGAATCGTTCTGCCCATGCTCTCGGCCGATCCCAGCCTATCCCCCGAACTGTTGGCGCTTGCCATCGGAGCTGGAGCCATCGGATTGACGCATGTGACCGATTCGCTGTTCTGGATGGTCAAGGAATACCTTCACATCACCGTTCCGGAAGCGCTCAAAACACTTACCGTGGGCACGACGATCACTTCCGTCGTGGCGCTTGGCATGACCATGCTGCTCAGCCTCATCGTATAGATGTCACAATGAGTTACGCCTCGCATAACCCACATGGCCAGCAACCAATCTCTCCTGTATTGGAATCACACCACAACAAACAAGGAGCATCAGATGACGCATCAGGTATTAGGCAAATCCATCGGACAGTGGACGCAGGAGTTCCCGCTGCTGAACGATCTTATGGAGTGCAGGGAGGTGTCCTGGTTCAACACGAAACGGGTCCCTTGCCAACAGGCCATCACCGATGTCGGGTTGACGAAAGCCGACATCGATGACGCCGCAGACCGTCTCAAGCGGTTCTCGCCGCTGATCAAAGAGCTATTCCCCGAGACGAAATCTACGGAGGGCATCATCGAATCGCCGTTGGTCGCCGTACCAGACCATCGCGACGCACTCGGCAGACGATACGGCGCGGACCTTCCCGGGCAGCTGTGGGCCAAACTAGACAGCGAGCTTCCGATCAGCGGTTCAATCAAGGCGCGCGGAGGAATCTACGAGGTGCTCAAGCATGCCGAGGACCTTGCGATTCAAGCGGGACTGCTGACCTATGAGGACGACTACCGAAAACTTGCGAGTCCGGCGATGAGATCGTTCTTCAATGGCTATACGATCGCCGTCGGCTCGACGGGGAATCTGGGCCTCTCCATCGGGATCATGAGCGCGGCCCTCGGATTCGATGCCAGCGTGCACATGTCCGCGGATGCGCGCCAGTGGAAGAAAGACAAGCTGCGCGCGCACGGCGTGCACGTGTATGAATATCAGGATGACTACTCGGTAGCCGTGGCAGCCGGCAGAAAACAGTCGGCTGGCGATCCCAAAGCCTATTTCGTAGACGACGAGAACTCCCCGACCCTGTTTCTCGGCTACGCCGTGGCGGCTCGACGCCTAGCGGGGCAGCTCAACGCCTATGACGTCAGAGTCGACGAAGCAAACCCTCTCTTCGTGTATCTACCCTGTGGGGTGGGCGGAAGCCCTGGCGGAGTCGCCTTCGGCCTGAAGACCGTATTCGGTGACAACGTGCACTGCATATTCGTTGAGCCCACGCACTGCCCCTCCATGCTGCTGGGCGTCTACACCGGTCGCAACAACGAAGTCAGTGTGCAGGATTTCGGCATCGACAACATCACCGCCGCTGATGGGCTGGCCTGCGGGCGCCCATCCCAGTTCGTTGGGAAGGCGATGGGGCGGCTCATCGACGGATTCTGCACCGTCGAGGACGATGAACTGTTTCGCATCGAGGCGACGCTTCACGATACCGCCGGCATCGACATCGAACCATCCTCGGCCGCCGGATTCGCATGCCCCTGGCGCGTGCTCGCCGACGCGCAATACCATCAGCAGATAGGTCTCGATGAGGAAGCGGTGATCCATGCCACCCATCTTGCATGGATCACCGGTGGCTCCATGGTCCCACGCGAGGAGATGGCGTCGTACATTGCCAAGGGAGAACAGCTGCTCCATTGATCCATTCCTGGTCGTTCCATCGCGGTGTTCTTGTCGACGGAACGACCAGGAACCGTTCCGCGAGCACAATCCGCTCGGTATCATGGAGGATGAATATGACAAGACGAGACGCAACAGGCGACAACTGCACCTACCCGCCGCCGAAAACCCGAAATATGATGAGATCATGGCATTGAAGAAGACACGTGCGCTGCCTCGTGAAACGTTGAGGAATGACCGGGAGTATGTTCGCTCGTTCATCTCCCTCGTGGATTTTCTCGGAGCAGTGCTCGGCCCCCGCACGGAAGTTGTGCTCCATGACGTTTCGGATGCCGACCAATCCGTCATCGCAATCGCCAATGGCGACGTTTCGGGGCGCAAACCTGGGTCGCCGGCAACCGATCTCATGCTCACAATCATGCGCGACGGCATCGCCAATGACACGAACTACATCGTCGGGTACGAGGGCAGGACCACCACGGGAAACGGGAGTCTTTTCTCGTCGACATATTTTATCCGTCATGAAGGCCGAATCGTCGGCATGCTCTGCATCAACACCGATCGCACCCCGATCCTCTCATTCAGACACGCCGTGGACCGCCTGATGGAGGCCTATTTCCCGGAAGGCGAACCGCCTGCATCGGTGAACGTCAAGGAGGAGAATCTCATCACCTCGGTCGAGGACATCCCTGATGAAGTCATCGCCCAGGCATCCGGCGAGTCCGGCATCCTCGTTACCCGTTTTTCTACCGAGCAGCGCCTTGCCGTGATCCGCACGCTAAACGAGCGCGGCTTCTTCAATTTTAAAGGCGCCATATCAAACGTCGCCAAACGTCTGGGAATTTCGGAATCCACAACATATCGCTATCTGCGCATGGTCATGAACAACTGATTCTCACCTGCGCTACCCTATCGAACAACGCGCAGGAAGATCTGATCCGGCGTGGCTTGGACGGTCACTGTTCTGTATTGGTGATCAGCAGCGAACCCCAGATGTGCAAGGCGGGCACGGTGACCACCGCGTAGGGGCCGAACGGCGTGTTCTCAACCTTATACTCCAACGATTCAATGCGTATGGCGTCGGCGTCGGGTGTGCTGAACGTGATGCTTTCGATCGGCCCGGCCATAAGCATCCGGAAGACGAAAGGCTTGGTGTCGGCCACCGTTTTAGACTGGTTCCACTCGTCATCGCCAGCCCCCGTGAGGTTGACGAAGTTCACGAACTTTCGGTTGCTGTTTTCACGTATGTCGATCCATACCGTCCCGGCTTCAGGATCAGGAGAGAGCAGATCAGTATCGGCGGTATACTCTCGGTTATCCCCTCTGAAATGGGTGTGGGAGACGTCCGTCATCGACCGGTCTCCCCAGATGTCCGCAAGATAGGTGATGTAGTCGTAGTATCGGCGAATCCTGGCAATGGCGGTATGGTCATCGTTGTGGTAATACCGTGCGTAATATCCGCTGGATTCTATTTGTAAGTGCAACGTTTGGCTTGTTGGCTGGTCTGGTTTGATGATAGGCCGAGTTTGGATATTTCCTCTTGCCATGCTTCGTTGGGCGTGTGGTAGTCCAGGAGTTTCATGGGGGTGTCGTTGATCTCGGTGACGATGTCGTCGAGTTCGGTTTGGGTCAGGTTCTTCAGGCTGGTGTGTTTGGG
>NZ_JGZE01000026.1 GCF_000741285.1 Bifidobacterium mongoliense DSM 21395
CCACCTCTGCCCCTGCGCCGACCGAGGTCGCCGCACCGTCGGCTCCCGCCGGCGACGGATCGCGTCCGGCCGACCTGCCGTACCAGGCTTCCGACGCCATCGGCACGCTGCTGGCCTATGCGGCCAAGGTGCGCCCCGACCAGATCGGCGACGGCGATACCACGGACACGCTGACCAACGGCGTCTCCTCCCGTCGCAACCAGCTGCTCATGGATATCAGCGCCGAACTCGGCGTGGCCAGCGTCGACGGGGCGGCGGAAGCCCCCATCGCCGACCTTGGTGCGCTGGTGAACAAGGCCGCGCCCCACTACAAGGCCTTCGGGCCGGTGCTCGGCGACATCGTGCGCGATCGCATCCGCTCGCTGTTCGGCGCCTCGGGCGTCAAGCTGGCGCAGATCGAGCAACGCGTCACCCAGACGTGGCAGCTCGAGCACGGCTGGTTCGCCAACGTCGTGGCGGCTCTGGTGCTCGAAACCCGCGAGGGCGTCTCCGCACGCGGCGGCGACCTGGCCGGATTGAGTGCCGATCCGGTCTCCACCGTGAGCGCCGCCAACGCGCTCATCGACGGTGCGGTCCAGTCGGCGGCGCAGGCCCACGGCGTGAGCGTCGCTCTGCCCATCTCCGGTGCCGCCGGCGGCGCGGTCGTCGATTCCGCGGCGTTGAACGCATTCGCGCAGAGCGTCACGGGTTCCGAGGGCGTGCTCGCCGCCACGGCCCGCTTCGTGCTCGGTCGTCTCGGTGTCGACAAGCCGCAGGATGCCCCGGACGATAATGACGACGCGGCCGTCGTGGCCGCCGTCCAGGCCGAACTTGGTTCGGACTGGGTCGATCGCGTCACGCCGAAGTTCGACGAGCGGCGCGCACTGCTGCTGGATGATCGCTGGGCCTCCGCCCGTGAGGATCTGGCGCGGCTCTTCTACGACCGCGATCAGAGCGTCGCTGAACTGCACTTCGATGGTGCGGGCAGCGCCGTGGCCGAGCAGGCGACATGGTTCGCCGACAAGGCGCAGGAGCGCGGCGACGAGACGCTCGCCTCCACGTTCCGTCGCATCGCCGACGAGGCCGTGGCCGATGAGCGCGAGGATCCGCAGGCTTTCCGCTTCGCCGGGGACGTCGCCGTGGTCACCGGGGTCTCCCCGCACGCCATCGCCGGCCAGGTGGTCCAGGGGCTGCTCGCGGGCGGCGCGACGGTCATCGCGACCTCGCATCGCTTCGACACCTCCGTCAAGGAATGGGCGAAGCTCGCCTATCGCACCCATGCGGTGCGCGGTGCGAAGCTGTGGTTGGTCCCGGCCAACCTGTCGAGCTTCCGCGACGTCGACGCGTTGAGCGAGTGGATCGGCACGGTGAGCAAGAAGACCACCGGCGCCACGACTACGATCCTCAAGCCGGCCTACGAGCCATCGCTGTTCTTCCCGTTCGCGGCCCCGCCCGTGCACGGCACGATGGCCGATTCAGGGGAGCTGTTCGAATCCCAGGCGCGTCTCATGCTCTGGGGCGTCGAGCGCTCCATCACCAAGCTCAGCGCCATCGGCGCCGACACCGACGTGCAGCACCGGCTCCATGTGGTGCTGCCTGGGTCGCCCAACCGCGGCGTCTTCGGCGGGGACGGAGCCTACGGCGAGGTCAAGAGCTCCTTCGACGCCATCGTCACGCGTGCCCACGCCGAACGCGACTGGTCATCGCGCGTGACCTTCGCGCACCCCAAGATCGGCTGGGTGCGAGGCACCGGGCTGATGGGCGGCAACGATCCGCTGGTCGAGGTGGTCGAGCGCCATGGCGTGCACACCTATTCGACCGAGCAGATCGCCGTCTCGCTGCTCGACTTGGCCACCGACGACGCACGCCAGCGCGCCACCAAGGCCCCGCTCGACGTGGACCTGACCGGTGGTTTGGGCAACGTCGAACTCAACATCTCGGCGCTCAGGGCCGAGGCGGCCCAGGATGCCGAGAACGGCGCCGCAATGGGTGGACAAGCAATGGGTGGACAGGCGTCGGGTGGACAGGCGTCGGGCGATCAGGCTGTGGATCGGAACGCGACGACCTCCACGTCGATCCACGTGGGCCGACATGCCGGCAAGCGCGCCGCATCCGTGAGGATCAAGGCGCTGCCCACGCCGCATATCGCCCACCAGGCGGCCGTCGATTTGGCCGATTGGCAGGACGTGAGCGCCAAGCCCGAGGATGAGATCGTCGTCGTGTCCGTCGGCGAGCTTGGTCCGTGGGGCACGGGGCGCACCCGTCGTGAGGCCGAACTCGGCATCCATCAGGACGGCACCGTCGATCTGTCGGCCGGAGCCGTGCTCGAGCTCGCTTGGAACATGGGCCTGCTCACCTGGCAGGACAGCCCCAAGCCGGGCTGGTACGACGCCGACGGCAACCTGGTGCCCGAGGAGGACATCGCCGAGCGCTACCACGACGAGGTCGTGGCCCGTTCCGGCATCCGTCCCTTCGACGAAGGCATGGGTCAGGACTACCGCGACGGCACCGACGAGGAGGAGGCCGAGGTCTTCCTGGACCACGACGTCGTCTTCTCCGTGCCCAGCGAGGCCATCGCCAAGGAGTACGTCGCCCTGGACCCGGAGCACACCTCCGTGGCCGAGGACGTTGAGGCCGGCGAATGGGCCGTCACACGTCACGCCGGATCCATGGTTCGCGTGCCGCGCCGCGCCGCCATGACCCGCACGGTCGGCGGACAGTTCCCCAAGGGCTTCGATCCGCTCAAGTGGGGCATCCCCGCCTCGATGGTCGGCGACGTGGATCAGATCGCGCTGTGGAACATCGTGACCACGGTGGACGCCTACCTGTCGGCCGGCTTCACCCCGGTCGAGATCCTGCAGTCCATCCACCCCTCGATGGTGGCGTCGACCCAAGGTACCGGGTTCGGTGGCATGAGTTCGATGCGCAAGCTATACCTGGACCGCTTCCTCAACCACGAGATCCCCACCGACATCCTGCAGGAAGCCCTGCCGAACGTCGTGGCGGCCCACGTCATGCAGTCCTACATCGGCGGCTACGGCGATATGATCCAGCCGGTCTCCGCCTGCGCCACCGCGGCGGTCTCCCTCGAGGAGGGCGCCGACAAGATCGCGCTCGGCAAGGCCGACTTCGTGGTCACGGGCGCCATCGACGACATCGGTGTGGAATCGGTGATCGGCTTCGGCAACATGAACGCGACCGCCGACTCCCAGGAGATGTACAACAAGGGCATCGCGCCCCGCTTCTTCTCCCGGGCCAACGATCGGCGCCGCGGCGGGTTCCTTGAATCGCAGGGCGGCGGCACCGTGCTGCTGACCCGTGGTGACCTGGCGCTCAAGCTCGGTCTGCCGGTGGCGGGCGTGGTCGGTTTCGTCCACAGCTACGCCGACGGCGCGCACACCTCGATCCCGGCGCCCGGCCTTGGCGCCCTCGCGGCCGGTCGCGGCGGCAAGGACGCGAAGCTGGTGCACGACCTGGCGGCCTTGGGCGTCACGCCCGATGACATCGCGGTGGTGTCCAAGCACGACACCTCCACGAACGCCAACGATCCCAACGAGTCGGAGCTGCACAACACACTGGCGCACGCCATCGGTCGTACCGACGGCAACCCGCTGTTCGTCATCTCGCAGAAGACGATCACCGGCCACGCCAAGGGCGGTGCGTGCATCTTCCAGCTCAACGGGTTGACGCAGCTCTTCGGATCCGGCACCATTCCGGGCAACATCTCGCTGGACTGCGTGGATCCGAAGCTGGCCCGCGACGACCACATGGTCTGGCTCACCAAGCCGTTGCATGTGGGGCTCGTCAAGGCAGCGCTAGCCACCTCGCTCGGCTTCGGCCACGTCAGCGGCTTCGTCGCCATGGTGCATCCGGGGGCCTTCGAGGCGTCGGTCGCACATACCGCCGGCGTCGATGCGCTCGAGGAGTGGAGGCAGCGGGCCGACCGTCGCCTCGCCCGCGGACAGCGCAGGCTGCTGGAGGGCATGATGGGTTGCGCCCCGCTGTACGAGCCGATCGACAATCGCCGCTTCCATGAGGACCACGGCGATTACGATGCGCACGAGGTCGAGAAGGCCATGCTCCTCGACACCGACGCGCGTCTGGGCAAGAGCGGCTATTACGAGGCCCGCTGATCGGTGATCGGTGATTGCTGATCGCCATGCCGGCGCCCGCGTTCGATCCCTACCGAGCGCGGCGCCGGCATGTGTGTATTCGGGGTGTGATGCGGTGCGGGCGTCGTGTGTATCGTGCGTGCGTCGTGTCTCCTCCGTCGTGCGGCTTGGTGCGAGCGGCACATCTCGTACGTCGTTCGGCTTGCCGTGTGTGGCGTACGTGGTGTGTGGCGTACGTCGTGCGGTGCGTGTGGCTTGCGGTGCCCGTCGAGGGTGCCGAGGGTGTCGGAATATGTGTTGGCGTGTCGGCGCGGTGCCCGGCTTGCGTCGTGCACCATGTCTTCGGGCGTGGTATACGTGTATGCATCGCAAAGACATGCGGCCGGTGTCGATGAGAGGAGTCGATCATGACGGTGTTGGGATTGGGCCATGACGTCGTGGACGTGGTGGCATTCAACGATCTCCTGGTCGAACCCGGCTCTCGTATGACCCGGGCCTTTTCGACGCGGGAACGACGTCAGTGCGCGATGCGCGCGCAGGGCAAACACGATGCCGAGAGCGTGCATCTCGCCGCCCGATGGGCCGGTAAGGAAGCGGCGTTCAAGGCTTGGTGCGAGGCTTTGGGGACGCGGCCGTACCCCTATGGTCTCGATGACGTCCCGTGGGCGGGCATCGAGGTTCTCGACGATTCCCGCGGGTGCCCCCATATCGTGCTCGCACGTGAAGTCGAGGAGGCATGGCGTACTTCGATGGGCGGGGGAGCGGGGCCGGGCGAGGCCCGCTGGCACGTCTCGCTGAGTCACGACGGCCCCGTCGCCTCGGCCGTGGTGGTGATTGACGGCTGATCGTCGGGTGGTCAGTCGGCTGGTCGACGGTGGTCTTCGGTGGTCGACGGGTGTGTGTTTGCCTGATGCTCGTCGACTGCTCGTCGGGTGAGCATCGGGTGATTGCACGCATGATTGTCCCCCGACCGCGCGGTTGAGCGCAGGCTGAGTGCAGATTGAGCACGCGGTGGCCAGGTCATGGCGGGTGGTGGGGCCATATGGGTGGTGGGGGCCTTATGGGTGGTGGGGCCTTACGGGCAGTGAGGCTTGCCGTCCGCTTCCGGCGCACCAGGTTGCCCTCGCCGTGAGGTCATGTATAATGGCTCAGGTTGTTTGTTGTGCACTCGGCGTGGAAAGCCGGCGCTGCGGTTGTCCGTCGATGCACACGAGCAGTCATATGCGGATGTAGCTCAATGGTAGAGCCTCAGTCTTCCAAACTGATTACGCGGGTTCGATTCCCGTCATCCGCTCCACTTTTTCTTCTCAACACTCGTTGTAAACCCTGATGATTTCTAGGGCTTCACGTTATCGACGCTGCCGTGCAACGGACCCCGGGCGTTGTCATATTTTCCAGTGCGCATACGGTTGAGGGGCACAAGGGTGTTGACAATCACAAGCGTGTCAGCAATATGGTGTGTCGAGTTCTTGGCCGGTGCGGTGGCGAATGGTCGGATAGGTATCGATAATGGAATGTTCCCTCTCATATTCGTCAGGCAACTGGGGGGATAGCAAAAAACAACCGCGGAATATGGCCGCTCGATTTTTGTATCACCCGACTTGTCTATGTGAATCGTTGACTTGCGTCAGTGAATCGTCGACTCTTGTCATCCAATCTGCGACTAGCGTTGCTGAATCGTCGACTCTTGTCGGGCAATCGTCGATCTGGGTGTGCGAATCTGTGACTCGTGCCATCCAATCGTTGACTTGTGCCATCCAAACGTCGACCCGCGTTGCCGAATCGTTGACTTGTGCGCGTACATCGCCCGTATGGGTGCCGCAACGTCTGCACGGCCCAAGTCGACGGTTGGATAATCCTTGTTGGACCGATAATCGGTACTTAGTCCCCTTACATGCCCCTCTCAAGCCGCATACGGTAACGGGGTACCATGAACATCGTGAAATCGCTGCACACCGGATCCGAACATAGGCGGTGCGTGTGGTGCGTGATGGTGCTGCGTGATGGTGTTGCGTGACGTCTTGCGTGATGACGTGATGACGTGATGATCTGATACGTGGCGATGATGCGTGGCGATGATGGCGTTGTGTGAGGGTGTCATGAGATGGCTCCGCGCGATAACGCCAAAGGTTGGAGATGGTCATGAGACTATGGCATGAATCGTTGATCCCGCGGTTGCCCCGGGCCCAGTTGCTGGGCCAGCACCGCGAGATCGCCGCCTTGCGCGGCAATGGGTGGGGACGTCGCCACGCGACCGTCAATTACGTGTTCACCCACTCGCCGTATCTTCTGTATCGATTCCATGTCCTGGTGATGGACGAGATGCACGCACGGGGATACCGGCCCAACGAACGTTGGTACGATCCGCTGTATCGTGGCACGTCCTGCGAGCCGTATGTGGAGCTCACCCCTTGCGACATCTCCACCCCGATTTATCCGGAGCACGATGACCGTTATCTGCGTGAATGCCTTGACAACCTGGCGGGCAAGGGCATCGTGTTGTGATGCCGGTCGGGCCGCCGGCTCAACGGTTGTCGAAGCTTGGTTCGTGATAGCATCGTCGACGGAATGTGGCGGGATTCGTGGCGTAGGAAGGTGAGCCATATGGTCGAGCGCGGTGCGGTCGGTGGTGCGGCCGGGTCGGATAACCGTAGGCGTGCGGCTGGAAACGATGGACGCGTTGATGGAGCTGCCAACGGTGGCCCTGCCAACGGTGGTCAAGCTCACGCTGACCATATCAACGGTGTCCCAATAGACGGTAACCAAGCCGACGGCAATGCGGGTCGTAACAGTGCGACCGAGATCGATGGTGATGCGGGGAGCGATGCAGGTAGCAACAGCGCGACCGAGGTCGACGGCGACGCAGGTAGCGACGCAGGTAGCGACGCAGGTAGCAATGCGAGTAGCAACACCGCGACTGAACTGGTCGGCGATCGACTGGAGACGGTCGACGTCTCGAAGCACCCCGACCCCACGATCCCGCCTTCCGATCTGTCACTGGCCGACATCGAGCGTCGGCACTTCAGGCCGATGTTGTGGTCGGTGTTCATCACGGTGCTGCTGGTCGTCCTGGTCGCTCCGTATTGGGTGGGTCGTTTCCTCGCGGTGCATCGCACCGAGGCGGTAGTTCGCCATCTGAGCGCCTATTCGTTGCAGGGGGTCGCCTTCTCCTCATGGGCGGTGACCGTGGTCATGGTCACCTGTCTGGCGATGTCCATCGTGGTGACCCGACGGATGGTCTGGACCGTGTTGTTCCTGCTCGCGCTCGCCGTGGAGCAGTTCATCGGCGGCGTGGCCCTGCTCCGGTTCGATTTCTGGTATTCCACCTACGTGGTCTACGGTCCCTCGGCCGGCCTGCTCAACGCCGTGAACCTGGGCATCGTCTCGGCCATGCTCGGGGTGGCCGTCTTCGCCGTCCTGTTCGTCGGGCTGTTGGTCATCATCCGCAAGGAATCACCCCTTAATGTGCTGACGCAGGGGTGGGCGTCGATGATCCTGTTCTTCGTGATCGAAGTCATCGCTTTGCTCATCGTGCTGATGGGTGGTCTGCTCGCGCCGACGGTCTAGGGTGCCGTGCGCCGCCGTCAACGGTCGTGTCGATACAGGTCGCGGCGGCGTGGCGTGAAGCCCGTGGCTCCGCGGCCGGTATTCCGGGCCCGCGCAATCCATGGGGATGTGTACACTGATGTCTCGGCGTGTTTCGCCCGCGGATAGAGAGCGCTTCGACATCGTGTCGTTGGCACCGCGCAGTAACCCCAAGGAGGATGCCGTGGCACTTACGGCTGATGAGAAGCAGGAAATCATTACGAAGTACGCGACGCACGAAGGCGACACGGGATCTCCCGAGGTACAGATCGCCCTGCTGACGAAGCGTGTGAACGATCTGACCGAGCACCTGAAGTCGCACCAGCACGACCACCATTCGCGTCGTGGCCTGCTGCTGATGGTCGGCGATCGTCGTCGTCTGCTTGACTATCTCAAGCGGGTCGACATCAATCGGTACCGTACCCTGATCGATCAGCTTGGTCTGCGTCGATAAGAGTTGAGCTTTCTGCCCGAGCATATCTGCTCGGGCACTTTTGCATGGGTGGGGTCCGGCAAGGACCCGAGCCGGGTGTGATGTCCGGGTGGCTGTGCACGAAAGGACAAGTCGTGCACGAAGCCGCACCGGAATGTGGTGGTGCGGCCGTGTCCGCCCTCGGGTGAGGGCGGTCCATGATATGGGTGCCGTGACGGCTAGAATTCGTATCGAGGGGAACGCGGCCGGGTTTGCCGCGTCAGGGCAGCGGGGAACCGCGAGATCGGGCCGGACAGGCCTGTTGTGATGTGCAGTTGCATATATGTAGTTGTTGGTATTGGAAGTAGACAAAGGAGGAACCCTTGGAGGGTCCCGAAATCAAGGCCGCAGAGGCCGTAATTGACAATGGTTCATTTGGTAAGCGCACGTTGCGCTTCGAGACGGGTCGTCTGGCCCAGCAGGCCGACGGTGCCGTAGCCGCTTATCTCGATGACGATTCGATGGTCCTGTCGACCACCACGGCTGGTTCGAGCCCCAAGGAGAACTACGACTTCTTCCCGCTCACCGTCGACGTCGAGGAGAAGATGTACGCGGCCGGCAAGATCCCCGGCTCGTTCTTCCGTCGCGAAGGCCGTCCGTCCTCGCAGGCGATCCTCGCCTGCCGCATCATCGACCGCCCGCTGCGCCCCCTGTTCCCGCACACGCTGCGCAACGAGGTTCAGGTCGTCGAGACCGTGCTGTCCATCGATCCGGAGGACGCCTACGACATGATCGCGCTCAACGCGGCATCCGCGTCGACGATGATCTCCGGTCTGCCCTTCGAAGGCCCGGTCTCCGGTGTCCGCCTCGCGCTCATCGACGGCCAGTGGGTTGCGTTCCCTCGTTGGAGCGAACGCGAACGCGCCGTCTTCGAGCTCGTCGTCGCCGGCCGTGTGGTCGACAACGGTGACGTCGCGATCGCCATGATCGAGGCCGGTGCCGGTGTGAACGCCTGGAAGCTCATCTACGATGAGGGCCAGACCAAGCCCGATGAGGCCGTCGTCGCCGAAGGCCTCGAGGCCGCCAAGCCGTTCATCAAGGTGATTTGCGAGGCCCAGAACGAACTCAAGTCCGTGGCCGAGAAGAAGACCAAGGAATTCACGCTGTTCCCGGAGTACACCGATGCGCTCTACCAGCGCATCGACGAGATCGCCCATGCCGACCTCGACGAGGCCCTCTCCATCGCGGAGAAGCTGCCCCGCCAGGAGCGCATCCACGAGATCAAGAACAAGGTCCGCGAGCAGATCGCCGGCGAGTTCACCGACATGACCGACGCGGAGAAGGACAAGGAGCTCGGCAACGCCTTCAAAGAGTTGCAGCGCCAGATCGTCCGTCGTCGTATCCTCACGCAGGACTACCGCATCGACGGTCGTGGCCTGCGCGATATCCGCACCCTGTCAGCCGAGGTCGACATCGTGCCGCGCGTGCACGGATCCGCCCTTTTCCAGCGTGGTGAGACCCAGATTCTGGGCGTGAGCACCCTGAACATGCTCAAGATGGAGCAGACGATCGACGCGATCTCCGGACCGCAGACCAAGCGCTACATGCACAACTACGAGATGCCGCCGTATTCGACCGGTGAGACGGGCCGCGTGGGTTCGCCCAAGCGTCGCGAGATCGGTCACGGTGCGCTCGCCGAGCGTGCCCTAGTGCCGGTGCTGCCGAGCCGTGAGGACTTCCCCTACGCGATTCGCCAGGTCTCCGAGGCCATCGGATCCAACGGTTCGACCTCCATGGGTTCGGTCTGCGCCTCCACGATGTCCCTGCTGGCTGCGGGCGTACCGCTCAAAGCTCCGGTCGCCGGCATCGCCATGGGCCTGGTCTCCGGTGACGTCGATGGACGCCACGTCTTCAAGACCCTGACCGATATTCTGGGAGCCGAGGATGCCTTCGGCGACATGGACTTCAAGGTCGCGGGCACGTCCGAATTCATCACCGCACTGCAACTCGACACCAAGCTCGACGGCATTCCCGCCGATGTGCTGGCCGCCGCTCTGCAGCAGGCCAAGGAAGCACGCACGACGATCCTCGAGGTCATCAACGAGTGCATCGATTCCCCGGCCGAGATGAGCCCGTACGCTCCTCGCATCATTACGACCACGGTACCCGTCGAGAAGATCGGCGAGGTCATCGGGCCCAAGGGCAAGATGATCAACCAGATCCAGGAGGACACCGGCGCCAACGTCACCATCGAGGACGACGGCACCGTATACATTTCCTCCGAGGGTGGCGAGGCCGCCGAGAAGGCCAAGGGCATCATCGACGCCATCGCCAACCCGCACGTGCCCCAGCCGGGTGAGACCTTCAACGGCAAGGTCGTGAAGACCACGAGCTTCGGCGCCTTCGTGAACCTCACGCCGGGCACCGACGGTCTGCTGCACATCTCGCAGATCCGTAACCTGACCAACGGCGAGCGCATCGACGCCGTCGAGGACGTGCTCAAGGAGGGCGATACCGTCGAGGTCATCGTCCAGAGCGTCGACGACCGCGGCAAGATCTCGCTGGCCATCCCCGGTTTCGAGGACCAGCAGTCCTCCGCTCCGCGCGGCGGACGTGACCGTGGCGATCGCGACGACCGTCGTGGTGGCCGAGACCGTCGCGACGATCGCGGATACCGCGGGCGTCGCGATCACGGCGATCGGGATTACGATGACCGCCGTGGAGGCCACGGCCGTCGTGACGACCGTGATGATTCCTATGGCGAGCGCCATGAGAGCCGTACCAACGACGGTAGCGACGACCGCAATGCCAGCCGCAACGACAGTCGTGATTACGAGGATCGTCCGCGCCGCAGCCATGAGGATGACCGCTCGGATGATCGTCGTGGTGATCGTGATGACCGGCGCGGCGAGCGTCGTGATGACCGTCGTGAGGATCGTGGTGGCGAGCGTCGCGAAGGTGGTCGTGGTGGTCGCGGTGGGTACCGTGGACGTCGCGATGACCGCAATCCACGCTATGCCACGGATGACAACTACGACGAGTATCGCGCCGATCGCGAAGAGCGTTCGGAGCGTCCGCGCCGCCGTGTGCGTCGCGACTTCGACCCTTTCGAGGCTGATCTGATGCTGTGCTAGGCACGGCAAGTCGGTATGTGGGGGATGCGCCTATGGCGGTCCCCCACATGCATATGTCGTTATACGTCGGTCACCGGGACGGGTCTGGGGGTGACGTGCGACACGTCTGCAGTTTCCTGCAGAAGGCCTTGCATCGAGTGTTCGAAACTTTTAGAACTAGTGACCGTGTGTGCTAGTTGGAGGATATGAGATCGACAGCGTGGTCTGATTTCACCCAAGGGAGGGAAGGCAATGAACGGTATCATCGCCATGATGGCGCGGGGTGCAGCGGTAGTCGCCGCGGTTGGTGCGACGATGGCTCCTGCCATACCAGTGGGAGCGGTGCAGAAGGTCGACGCGCCCCGCGCCGCCGTCGAACATGCACTCGCGGCATCTAAACGTGGGCAATCGTTGACCGACCCCGCATGTCCGCCGTGGTTGCAATGGGCGTGCGGTCCGCGTGTCGCGGGGGACGCGGCGCGTCGGACCGACTGAATAACCGCGCTGGTGATGGACGTGTCAGAAATGGGCGCTACGTTACGGCAGGGAGTATGGCGTTACGTCTGGTACCGTCGGACTCCACGGTATCGACGCATGGAGTGACCAACTACGCGGTTGGGCATGGACCTCCCATTCCCCCCCGCCTTGCGGTGATGGCGGCGGCGTAACGGCGCAGTCCGGACCCCAGGCCTGTCGGTGAGACGCCGGGCGACGGTGGATCGACGGGGGTGTCGGCGAGGCTGACGTCCAGCGCCTCGACATCCGCGCAGAGTGCCAGCGTGTAGCCCTGTGAAGGATCCGCATGGTGTGCCACGTTGCCCAGCAGCTCACGCACCAGCCCCACGATCAGGTCCGTGTTGTCCTCACCGGCGGGGGGCAGCGTGTTCGGCAACAGCACCGTGCCTTGGAATCCGAGTGACTGCAGGATGTCCTGTTGTTCGTCCAGCAGCGCGCAGACCTGTTGGTGCAGCGCCGAACGGCCCGACGTACCGGGCTGACGTCGCACGGTCGGTGCGCCGGCGTCTTCCGGTGCATCAACGTACTCGAGTGCGACGATGGCCTTTCTGGTCTGCGTGAGGGCGTTCACCGCACCGGTGCGGATTCGCTTGAGCGCTCGTCGCTCCGGTATGTCGGCATGTCGAGAGATGGCCTCGTCGAGGAGCATGATGACGTCGTTCATGTCGTTCATGGCGTAGTCGTGCAGCTGCTGGGTGATCGCGGTGTTGCGCCGTATCTCTCGGTTGCGTTTCTCCTGATCATGACGCCAGGTCGCCGTGCGCGTCGCCGTGCCGACGACCGTTGCGGCCAGCACCAAAGCGGCGTAGGAGACGATACCGCCGTCGTTCATGAAGGACGTGTCCCGCGACACCAGATTGCCCGCGGCTCCGGCGACGAGGATGAAGGCGACGCCCGCGCCGACCCGACGACGCAGGAAACCGGTGATGCCGGTCGCCAACAATCCCATGAACAACATGCTGATGGGCGTCGACCAAGGGCTGAGAAAATCCATGACCTGCGCGCACGCCACCGCGATGCCTCCGATGCCGGGGTCCAGAATGAACCACGCGATGGCGATGAGACGGATGGTGAACGTCGCGCCCCGCGCCCACGTCCACGGGGACGTGGTCATCCAATAGACGCTCTCCGTCACGGTCAGCAGCCCGGCGGCCATGGCCAAGAGCGACACGGTTGTATTACGGGTGTTCCACAGGCGTGCCAACTGTGCGCGTAGCTTCATAGAACATGGTCCCTTCCGGTGGGTGTCGTGCGTCCGACCAACACAATGTAACGCTAGACGATGTCACGGAATGTGAATCAGGCGATGTGACGGCAGCGTGAATCAGGCGATGTGCATGGATCGGCACAGATCCATGACGTCATACCAGGTGTTCGAATGCAGTTTGTTCTTGATGTTCCTGCGGTGCGAGAACACCGTGTCCGCGGATACGTGCAGGGTTTGGGCTATCTCGCGGGTGTTCATCGAGGACATGCTCAACGACAGCACCCGTCGTTCAGTGACGGTCAGCCAGACGACCTGTCGTTTCGCCGTCTCGTCGCTTGCGGCCATGCGAGACTGCACCACGGAATCGAACCCGCCGTCGGCGGGGTATGCCAGACCACGGCTCACCGCGTCGAGAGCCAGAGGCAACGTCTTTCTCAGCGTACTCTTGTCGAGCAGGGCTTGGGCCCCCGCGGCGTGGAGCTGTTCACGGTAGAGTTCGGGCTGATATGCCGTCATGCCGATGATGCCGATATCGGGTACGTCACGGCGAAGGCGGGCCGCGATCTGGGCGCCGGTCAAGCCGTTCAAGGCCATGTCGACGAGTATGACGTTGGTGCGTCGCACGCCGAAACGGCATTCCTGTATGGCTTGGGCCGGGTTGTTACTGGCCCAGGCGTCGATCTGACGGTTCGGGGTGTTCAGGCGAGCCAGTAATGCGACGATGCACTCCAAGGCGCAAATGTCGTTATCCAATACGCCCACACGAACCGGTGAGTACGGCGTTGTGGTGGATTCGCTCATGCCTTCCATGGTACATGGCCGCGTTTGAGGGTGTTCCCGGACGATCAGACAGCGGGCCGTGCCCCGCCGGGTCGGCATGGTCCGCTGGAGTGTCCGTGTGGCGCATTCAGCATTTGGTCAGCACGGGATGGTTGCCCTGTGCGACAATGGTGGGTAGTGGATATCCACGGCCGTCGCCCAATTGTTGGGTATGAAGGGCGTGGATGTCGCGAAATCAAGGACCATCATTGAAGGAGGAAGTCATGGGTGCTCTTATCGCTCTCGTGGTCGTCATCGTGATCATCGTCATCCTGTTGGTGTGGGGCATGGGTGCGTACAACGCCTTGGTCGCGTTGCGCAACCGCGTCGCCAACGGCTGGGCGCAGATCGATGTACAGCTCAAGCAGCGGGCCGATCTCATCCCCAATCTCGTGGAGACCGTCAAGGGGTACGCGAGCCATGAATCCGAGGTCTTCACCCAGGTCACCCAGGCACGGGCCCACGCCGTGTCGGCCGCGAGCGATCCGAACGCCACCATGGCGCAGCGCTCGCAGGCGGAGAACGAGTTGTCGCGTTCGCTCATCAATCTGCAGGCCACTGCCGAGAACTATCCCCAGTTGCAGGCCAATCAGAACTTCATGGATTTGCAGGACCAGCTGGCCCAATTGGAGCAGAAGATCGCGTATGCCCGCCAGTTCTACAACGACGTGGTCCTCAAGTTCAACACCAGGATCGAGACGGTGCCGAGCAACATCATCGCCGGAATGTTTCATTTCGCGCAGGCGCAGTATTTCGAGGCCGAGGAAGCGGCCAAGCAGGCTCCGCAGGTCAAGTTCTGATCAAGTTCTGATCGAGTGCCGTCCCCGGGTTCGGAGTATCTGCCGGTTCGGCGCATCACGGCGCGTCTGGGCGGCATACCATGCTTGGCCGGGACGCGACGTTCGGACGCAACCTGACGGTCCGACGTGGTCGTGATGGTTGGGCGCAGTCGGTCGGGCTGGATCGAGACGGGTCGATATGCCACCGGTGAGCGCGGCGTCGCCGTCGGGCCGTGGTGGGCAACGACAGGGAAGAGGTCGTGATGATACGAAGATGGGTACGTGCCGCGTGCATCTCCGCGGTGATCGTTGCGCTGGCGTTGTTCGCCGGTGTCCTCGCCACGGCGTTGAGGGGCGATGATGCCGATCTGAGCTACCGGCGTGCTGATTATGACGTGACCATCGCCGCGAACGGCGATATGAGGGTCGTGCAGCACCTCGACATCAGGCTCAAGGACCGCGACAACGACCGGCCGTGGCGTCAGCTGTTCCAGCAGTATCGCATCGATCCCTCGAATCTCACCGACATCAAGGACGTCAGCGTGACCAACGCCACGACGGGTGAGCGGTATGCCCGCATCGCACCGCGTTCGCCCTCTTCGGTGCCCTCGAGTCAGTGGGACGGCGAGTTCGCCCGACACTGGTATATCGCCGATGTCACGGATGGCGTCGATGACCCGCCGGAGTACGTGTCGCCCGCCTCACCCCACGATGATGTGCCGTCGAAACGGGTGGAGATCGGGTGGAATATCCCAGCCACCACCAAAGCCGATCATCTGCGTTTCGACATCGCCATGACCTTCGTCGGCACGGCGACCGCCTACGATGACGTCGCCGCGCTGCAGTGGGAGCCCGTCGGTGAGGACAACCAGATCCCTGTCGGGGAGTTCAGTGCGATGGTGCGTTTCCCGCAGGGGGTGACCCGCTCGAATTCATGGGCGTGGCTGCATTACACGGGTCGTTCGACCACGTCGCGTTCGGCCAACGGTGATCTGCACTTCACCGCCTCCGACATCCGCAACGGCCAATACCTCAATCTCGTCACCATCTTCGACGTCACCCATGCCTTGGGCGTGGTCCGTCATGGTGAGGGTGGGGCGAAGGACCGGATCATGCGTCAGGAGGCCCAGCAGGAGCAGGCCTGGCGCGAGCGTCAGCAGCGTAGGGCCCGCGTGCTGCTCATCTCGGCCGTCGTCGTGGCGGGCATCGGGCTCCTCCTGATCGCGTTGGGTGTCGCCGCCTCCGTGCGCAGCAATCGTGAGGTCAGATATCACGGCGACATCGAGTATTGGCGCGATCCGCCCGCGATGAGCCCGGCCAGCGCCGCGGCGTTGCTTGCGGTCATGGAGCCCGTGGGCTCATCGAAGCTCACATCGCGGCAGATGGCCGCCACGGTGCTGTCGTTGGCCTCGAAGAGGGCGATCGCCATCTATCCCGGATCCTCCGCGCGGTACCGGGGTTTCGACGCCGCGCCGTACGACCCTTCGGTGGTCGCCAACGCATTACGCGCCGATCCTTCGGACAGGCGAGAGGCCACGAACACCATCCTGCTGCTGCCTGCGATCAGGGAGCACCGCGCGGACCTGCGTCTGAGTGCCAGCGAGGACGCCGCCCTGCGGCTGCTCGAGAAAGCCGGGGAACGATCGGGGTCGACGGTCTTCGATCTCAATGAGATGCGTGAGGCCTTCAAGGGGTGGAGCGGCGGCTACCAGGTGCAGGAACGCTACCAGACCGCCGTCGGCACCGAGTTCGCCCGGCTCGGCGCGACCTCGTCGACCGGGGTGTGGGCCCGGGTCTGCGGCTTCATCGCCCTGACCGGGGCGCTGGTGATGGGCTTGGCCTACATCGGTCTCGGCGAGCTCGCCCTGGCTTGCCTGGTCGCCGGCCCGGTCCTGTTCGGATCGTGCCTGGTGATCTTCAGCGCCCGTTCGACTGGATTGAGCGCCACCGGCCAGGAACTGGCCGGCCAGGTGCTGGGGCTGAGGCGGTATCTTCAACATTTCAGCGATTTCAAGGACCGTGGCGCCGAGGACCTGGTGCTGTGGGACCGGTATCTGGTGTATGCCGCGGCCTTCGGCATATCCGAGACCGCCATGCGTCAACTGGCCAAGGTCTATCCCCAACTCACCGATCCACAGTGGCTCGACGCGCATGCCGGAGGAGCCATGCTCTATCCGCTGTACAGGCCGTATCTGCCGGCCATGTACGGAGGCGTGGTGGGATCTCAGGGCCTTGATGCGATGCAGGCGGCGCCTGGTACCCTCAGTGCGGGATTCGGCGACATCGGAGCCCAGTTGAGCTCCAGCTTCGCCGATCTGAGCAACACCATACAGTTGGCCGCCCCGTCCACTTCGTCCGGTTCGAGCGGGGGTTCGTTCTCCGGCGGTGGGTTCGGCGGTATGTCCGGCGGTTCGGGCGGCGGTTCCTTCGGCGGGCGCTGAGTCGGGCGACCACGGGTTCGGCATGGCATGGGTTCGCCGTGACACCGGTTCGGCAGGTGTCGACCGACCGCTTTCGTGCCGGCCCTGAGGCGACTGCCGGTGACGGCGATTCCTTCGGCCCGGGCCCCGCTCGCCCATGCCGTTCTTCCCGGTCGCCTACGCCGGGCGCATAGGACGGTCGTATATCATGGGTGCTGCATCTGTGAGACGGAATCGGCTGCGATCATCGACGAAAAGGAGTGCACATGATACTGCATCGTCATCTGGGACCCTACGACACCACGGCGGTGGGTCTGGGCGAGATGCCCCTGACCCTGGAGAACAATCTCGGCGAGGCGACCGGAATCGACACCATTCACGCCGCCCTCGACGCCGGGTGCCGGCACATCGACACCGCGTGGGCCTACTACCAATCGGGTGGCACCGAGCAGGCCGGCGAGCGGCTGGTCCGCAAGGCGCTCGATACGTGGGATGGACCGCATGATGAGGTCACGGTGGCGACCAAGGTCGGCCATTTCCGCAACTTCACCGATGGCGTCCCCACGTGGGACGTCGACGGCCGACCCGAACGGCTCATCCACGACGCCAAACAGTCGGCGCAGGCGTTGGGCGGGCACGCGATCGATCTGCTGTACTTCCACCGTCCGGATCCAAAAGTGCCGTACAACGAGTCGATCGAGGCCATCAAGCAGCTCGTCGACGAGGGTGTGGCGCGGTACGCGGGCATTTCCAACGCTTCGGTCGAACAGATCGACATCGCGCTCGGCATCCTCGGCGACCGTCTCATCGCGGTGCAGAACCAGTTCTCGCCCATCTACCGGCAGAGCGCCGACACCTTGGCCTATACGGCGAAACGAGGATTGTCCTTTGTGTGCTGGAGTCCGCTCGGCGGATACCGCAAAAAGAAGGACGCCCATAAGTTCGATCCATTCCGTGCAGTGGCGCAACGGCGGGGCGTGAGCTACCAGCAGGTGGTGCTGGCATGGGAACTCGCGCAGGGCGATCATGTCTTCGTGATTCCCGGCGCGCATCGTCCCGCCACCATCCTCGACAGTCTGCACGCAGGGGAACTCGAACTCAGCGCCGAGGATCTGGCCGGACTGCGATAGCCCGGCACCTGTTCCGGTGAGTCCGGAGGTTGGTCGTGCGGTGACCTCCGACGGTAGTCATATCCGCACGGTGAGCGTCGCATTCGGCGCGGAAGGACGGTGAGCCATGACCGGGTACGACCAGAATCCCGAAGCAGGGCAGCAGGATCGCGAGATCATCGACAGCAGCGCGATGTCGCCGGTGGATCGGGACGGCAATCCCATCCCCGTGACCATTCCCATCGAGATGGCGCCCGGAGTCAAGGCCATCTACACGACGCGCTTGGGCGGCGTGAGCGAGGGAGGGTTCGCCGACTGCAACCTCGGCGGCAAGGGCGGTGAGGATCCCGAACGGACCCTGCGCAACCGCATGGCCCTGTCGCGTACGGTCGGCGGGGCGCTGTCGATCGTGAGCCAGGTGCATTCCGCGGTGGTCGCCGATATGGACGAGGCGTACGAGCGCAATGCGCCCTTCGGGTGCGATCTGTCGGGTTCGGGGGATGCGCCGGCGTTGGAGGCCGACTCCCAGATCATCTCGAGACCGGGCGTGGCCCTGGGCGTGTTCGCGGCCGACTGCCTGCCCGTCCTGTTCGCCGATACGTGCTCCGGCATGATCGCCGCCGCGCACTGCGGCCGCAAGGGCTTGCAGCGGGGGGTCATCGAGGCCACCGTTGCGGCCATGGTCGCCAAGGGTGCGTCCCCGGTCTCGATCGTGGCCACGCTGGGACCGTGCATCTGCGGCGACTGCTACGAGGTCGGTGGCGCAATCGCCGATGACTTCGATGCGCAGTTCCCGGGGACGTACACGCTCACGCGTTTCTCCGGACCGGGCGTCGACATCGCCGCCGCAGCCCTGCAATGTCTGGGTCGGGCCGGCATTCCACGCGACAACATCATCGACTCGCGCCGGCGGGTGACCGCCGCTACCCAGTATCTGTCGGAGGACGAGGAGCTGGTCGATCTGTGCCGCCGGGATGACGAGGGTGCCCCCCAACTGGCGGAACGTCTCGCCGTGCTGCGGCATCCGTTGTGCACCTTCGAGAATCCGCTGTGGTATTCGCATCGGCGGGCGGTCCAGTCCAACAAGGCCGAGGAGGGACGTCTGCTCGCGCTGGTGATCCGGGAACGCTGATCCGGGACGGCGTCCGACCGAGCCATGGGCGGCTAGACTGAATGCCATGGAACAGATTACCGTCGTCATCTCCGGGTTCGGACCCTATGAGGGGGTCGAGGTCAACCCCGCCCATGAGGTCCCCGAGATCCTCGCCCGTGAGGGGCTCGAGGAACCCGACGTCGCATCGGATATCGACCTCGACGACGTGCGGGTGAGCATTCACGCCGTACCGCTGCCGATCAGCTTCACCAAGGCATGGCCGACGCTGCTTTCGACCATCGAGCAGACCCATCCCCACGTCGTCATCGCCACCGGCCTCAAACGGGCGGCGCGCGGCATGCTCCTCGAGCGGTGCGCCACGAATCTCATGGACGCCGATCGGCCCGACGCCGACAACGTGCTGCCCGACCGCGAACCCATCGACCCGCAGGGTCCGGCGGCGTATTGGACGGGACTGCCCTTGCGCTCGATCATCGGGGAGTTCACCAAACGCGACATCCCCGCATCCCTGAGTTCGGACGCGGGCACCTATGTGTGCAATTCGTTGTTCTACCGGCTGCAGCATTGGGCGACCGGCCAGGACCGCGTCCTCGCCGGATTCGTGAACTTCCCGACGGTGACCAACTCCGCCCACTCGCAGCACGGCCTGTCGCTGCGGCAACAGGTCGCCGCGGGGCGCAGCATCATCCGCCAAAGCATCAGGTATTATCTGCAGCCCGCGTCGAGCGACCTCCTGCGTCCCTGACTCCCGCCGGATCGCCATGACCCGTGACGGTCGCCGCCCGCCCGGGTGATGGCCGTGGTGCGGGCCTACCGCGGTCTTGGTGCGATTCGCTCGTCCGCCGGCGCGGCATGGTGCCGTGCACGTGCGTATTTCGGGGTATCTGTGAGGATTGCGCGAGTCGTGCGCCATAGACCACATGCATGATATACAGTGCAATCGGTTGTGTTATCGAGCGCTGGTTGTGGTGCCTGCGGTGAAAGGAAAACGACATGGTCGAGGGGTTCCCGGTGGTATTGAGGGGCTATGACAAGGACAGGGTTGACGAGGCCTTTGCCCAGTCCCGTGAGACGCTGAATCGTATGCGTGAGCAGGTCAAATCCAGCGACGATACGATCTTGCAGCTGCAGGCGCAGCTCCAGGAGGAGAAGAACAACGCGAAGAAGGCCTCGCAGGGCAATTCCTTCGCGTCCTTGGGCGCCAACGCGCAGCAGATGCTGGCCTCCGCCGAACAGACGAGCGGGGAATTGCTCAGCCGCGCGAAGCAGGATGCCGCCGCCACCCGGGCCAGCGCCCAAGATCAGGCGCAGACGTTGCTGAACAACGCCAAGCTCGACGCCAAACACATCGTCGACGACGCCAGCGCGAAGGCCAAGACGCTGTTGACCAGCGCCCGGAACGAAGCCGATACGGCGTTGACGGCAGCGCGTCAGGAGACCGAACAGCAGCGGTCCTCGACCGCGAAGGCCGTGGCGGAGCAGCGCGACACCGTCGAGATCGAGCTGAGCAACGCCCGTGAAGAGCACAACAAGCGGCTTGCCGCCGAGCGCTCCTCCCAGGAGCGTGAGATCGCCGAGATGAAGGCGCAGACCGCCGAGCAGATCGCCGCACAGCGCAAGGCGGCCAACGAGGAGATCACGAGGCTCAAGAGCGAGGCGAACGACCAGATCGAGAAGGCCTTGGCGGAGGCGAACAAGAAGCTCGCCGATGTACGCGAGCAGGTCGCGCGCATGATGACCGAGGCGAAGCGCCAGGCGGGCGAGATCGTCGATGCCGCCAACGGCAAGGCTCAGGAGATCAAGGACGAGGCCGAGGTCTACCGCACCAAGGCGCGCAGCCAGGTCAACGCCGAATCCGAGCAGATCCGCAAGGACATCACGGCCCAGCAGGATGAGGCGACCGCGAAGGTCAACGCGTTGCTCGACCATCTTGAGCAGCGTCGCAACGAGGCCAAGAAGGAGGCCGAGGAGCTCATCGAACAGGCGAAGACCGTCCGTGAGGAGGCCGACGCCTATGCCGTCAAGAAGCGTCAGGATGCCGACGATCAGGCGGCCCAGGTGATCGCCAAGGCCGGATACGACGCCGATCACCAGCTCGAGCAGCGTCGGCAGGCGGCCCAGAGCGAGCTCGACGGCCTCAACCGGCACATCGCGCAGCTGCAGGACCGGGAGTCGGCCATCACCCAACGCGTCACCGAACTGCGTTCGCTGTTCGCGAACGCCTTCTCGGGCATCAACCTGACCCCCGAGGCGGCATCCTCACACGACGCCGCCGACGTGCCGGTCGTCAATGCTGTGGCTCAGGACCACCCCGATGAATCCGACGCCGATGACGATCGTCACGACGATGGGCATGATGGCGACGATCACGCCGTCGATGACCATCATGACGGCGCCGACGATACCGAGCATGCCGCGGGTCCGGGTCGGTCCGATGACGCCGGTGAGGCCGGCGACGCCTCCGCTGCAACGCCGGTCGACGCGAGCGCGGACGAGGATACCGCCGACGGACTCGCGACATCCGATGGCGGCGACGTACCCGTCTCCCCGGCGCCCGCCGCGCCCGCATCCGATACCGGCGATGACGCGATGCCCGTATCCTTCGCGCCGCAGCAGCATCGCTACGATGACGGTCGCCAGGCCTGAATCCCTCGGATGGGACCCTGTTCGAGGCCCCCGACCCGCAACATGCCGGGTCGGGGGCCTCGTCGTTCCGACATCCATACCCCGTGACTAGACTCGGCAACGACTGTCCCGTGGCGCCGACACCCCAACCGGTGTCGGCGCCACGCCATACCGGGCCGCATCGGCGGTCCATGCCGACGATCGCGTGGCCGTGCCCGCATCGTCATGACGAAGGAGCTGTATGACTGCATTAGCACCGCTGGATGCCCGCACGCTGGGCACGTTGGACGAACACTTCAAGGCGGGCGATGCCCACCGTCTGGCCATGAACGCCGTCACGGCGTCCGGCATCGCCAACGTCGCGCGCAATTACGATCGCTCGCGGCTGCTCCAGCGTCGGTTCTCCGTCACCGTCGACAACGGCGAGGTCACCAACCAGCGCCGCTCCGGGCGTTGCTGGCTGTTCAGCTCGCTCAACGTTGCCCGGTTCGTCGCGAAGCGTTCGCTCAACCTCAAGGAGTTCGAGTTCTCGCAGAACTACGCGATGTACTACGACAAGCTCGAACGCATCAACTACTTCCTGCACGACGTGGCCGGCCTGGTGCGCGCCGGTGAGCCGAACGACTCACGGCTCATGCAGCACCTGCTCGCCGACGCGATGGGCGACGGCGGCCAGTGGACCATGGCCATGAACGTCTACCGCAAGTACGGTGCCGTGCCCAAGGACCTCTTCCCCGAGACCGAATCCTCGAAGAACACCGGTGAGATGAACATCCAGCTGCGCTCGATGCTGCACACCGCCGTGGCGCATATGTACGAAGACGGCGCCGACCTCGAGTCGGTCGTGGCCGAGGCTCTCGAGGCCGGCCATCGCATGCTCACGATCCACTTGGGCGAGCCCCCGAAGAGCTTCGACTGGGAGTGGACCGACAAGGACGACACGTTCCATCGCGTCGGCGAGATCACGCCCGTCGATTTCTGGAAACGCTACGTGGACGCCGGTCTGGAGGATTACGTCTGCCTGGTCGACGACCCGCGGCGTGAACACCCCAAAGGCAAGAAGATCGGCATCGAGCACCTGGCCAACGTCGCCGATGGTCAGGCGACCGAATATCTCAACGTCCCCAACGCCTTCATGAAGGAGTGCGCCCGCGAGATCCTCTCCGAGCAGGGCATTCCGGTCTGGTTCGGTTGCGATTGCCATCCGATGATGGACCGCCAGAACGGTGCGTGGGCCACGGATCTGTTCGAATACGGACGGGTCTACGATGTGGACTTCGATCTCGATAAGGAGCAGCGGGTGCGTTTCGGCGATTCCGCGATGAACCATGCCATGGCCTTCGTCGGCGTGGACGTCGCCGATGACCAGAAAACGACCCGTCGTTGGCGCGTCGAGAACTCGTGGGGCGACGCCGTCGCCGACAAGGGGTATTTCACCATGAGCGACGACTGGTTCACCCAATACGTCTACGAGGTGGCCGTGCCCAAGTCGATGCTGCCGGAGGAGTACCGCAAGGCCCTGGACGAACCGGCCATCATGCTGCCGGCGTGGGATCCGATGGGCGCATTGGCCTGAGGCCGATCGCACCACCGTCCGGCGGAGGCGACTGGACGGTGGTGGGGGATAATACGAGGCGGGGTGTCGATCGGCGAACGATGCGACGCTCCACCGATGAGGACGCAGGGAGTGTGGATATGAGCGAATACCGTGGTCCGAACAGCGCGGAGGATGCCCGCCGCCTCGACACGGGGGCGGTGTTGCCCGAGACCGTGGACGTCAACATCCGTCTGCTCGATCCCATCCCCGCGCCGCGTACCTTCCTGCGTGAGCTGCCGCCGACCGACGCCATGCGCGACGTTGTCCTCGCATTGCGCGAGGCGATACGAGACGTACTGGCGGGGCGGGACGACCGGCTGCTGGTCATCGTCGGCCCGTGCTCGGTGCATGACCCCCGTGCGGCGTTGGAGTACGCGAAGCGCCTCCTCGCCCTCAGGGATGAGCTGGACGATGAGCTGCTCATCGTGATGCGGGTGTATTTCGAGAAGCCGCGCACGACGATCGGCTGGAAGGGTCTGATCAACGACCCCGATCTCGACGGCCACGCCGACATCCGCAAAGGGATGTGGATGGCCCGCAAGATCCTCACCGACATCGTGTCGGCCGGGCTGCCGACCGCGACCGAATGGCTCGACCCCATCACGCCGCAGTATCTGTGCGATCTCATCAGTTGGGGCGCCATCGGGGCCCGCAACACCGAAAGCCAGGTCCACCGCGAGCTGGCCAGCGGCCTGTCGATGCCGGTGGGCTTCAAGAACTCCACCGACGGCTCGGTCAAGGCGGCCGTCGATTCCTGTTACGCCGCGTCCTTCGGGCAGCACTTCCTGTCCATCAATCTGGACGGACGGGTGATTTCGGCGCAGACCACCGGCAACCCCTACTGCCATCTGGTGCTGCGTGGGTCAAGCTCGGGTCCCAATTACGATGCCCATTCCGTCGCCGATGCGCTGGCGTCGTTCCGGCATGCCGGCTTCGATACGCCGGTGACCGGGTTGATCGTCGATGCGGCCCACGGCAACAGCGCCAAGAACGAGGTGCGCGAGGCTGAGGTCGTCGAGGAGATCGCCGACAGATTGGCCGGTGGCGAGCGCGGGATCCTGGGCGTGATGATGGAGAGCTTCCTGTTGGCCGGTCGGCAGGACCCCGCACCGCTGGATGAGCTCGTGTATGGCCGATCCATCACCGATCCTTGCATCGCGTGGCCGCGCACGGAGGCACTGTTGCGCACGCTTGCCGCGGCGGTCACCTCGCGCAGAACGGCCGGTTCCGACCGCTGAATAGCACCGTGTGCGGTCCGTGGTGACGCGGCCTCGGCCCCGACCGTGTCGGTGCCGTTATGAACCTCTGGTTTATCCTTGGGACAGGAACATGGCCAAGGAGCAGATGATGCAGGATCGCAGACCTATGATGCATGACGTTCGCCGTCGCGAGGACGTGGGGCCCGCAGGCCATCCTTCGCCGGATGAGGTGCCGCTCAACACCCCCGAGGACATCAGGGCGATCCACGACGCGGTGAACAGCGGCCGCAATCCGCTCACCGACATGGGCATCCCCCGATGGGAGGATGAGGTGGGTGTCAACCGCATCATCAACCGGCGCGTGCTGGAACTCGAGCCGCTGCCGACCCCCGCCCAGGTGCTGGCCGATCTGCCGATGTCCCGGCGTGCCCAGGATCTGGTGGCCTCGTCGCGCGACGATATCCGCGCGTGCCTCCACGGCGAGGACGATCGCCTGCTGGTCATCGTCGGGCCGTGTTCGGTGCACGACCCGAACGCGGCGTTGGATTACGCGAGTCGCCTGGCGCAACTCAAGGACGAGTTGGATGGCGAGTTGCTCATCGTGATGCGGGTGTATTTCGAAAAGCCGCGCACCACGATCGGTTGGAAGGGCCTGATCAACGACCCCGACATCGACGGCAGCCACCGGATTCGCAAGGGTCTGTTGGTCGCCCGACGGACGCTGCTGGGGGTGCTGGAGGCGGGGCTGCCCGCCGCGACCGAATTCCTCGAGCCCACATCCCCCCAGTACATCGCGGATGCGGTGAGTTGGGGCGCCATCGGGGCCAGGAACACCGAATCGCAGATCCACCGGCAGCTGGCCAGCGGCCTGTCCATGCCCGTGGGTTTCAAGAACGCCACCGACGGCTCGGTCAAACCCGCGGTCAACGGTTGTTTCGCCGCGGCGCAGCACCACACGTTCTTCGGCATCGATCATCTGGGCCGCGCCTGCGCGGTGGAGACCTTGGGCAATCCCGATTGCCATGTCGTGCTCCGCGGATCGATCCACGGGCCGAACTACGACGCGGAATCGGTGTGCCAGGCCATGGGCGAAGTGCGCGAGGAGATGCCCGACGAGTCCGCCGCGGCGCATGGCCTGGTCATCGACTGCTCGCACGGCAACAGCGGCAAGGACGAGCATCGTCAGGCCGGCGTCGTCGAGGATCTGGCCCGGCGCATCGCCTCGGGTGAGCCCGACATCACCGGGTTGATGATGGAGAGCTTCATCGAAGGCGGCAATCAGCCCGCCGCGCCGTTGGCGCAGCTCGTGTACGGCAAATCGATCACCGACCGCTGCATATCCTGGCCGGATACCGCCGCGTTGCTGCGCACCCTGGCCGGTGCCGTGGCTGTGCGGCGCCGGCATGAGGCCGGGTCGCCATCCGAAAGGGCCACATCGTGACGGGAAAGGACACATCTATGCGAACCGTAGCCGTGATCGGCGCATTGGACGAGGAGGTCGCCGGCATCGCATCCGCGCTGCATGGCGTGGAGCATCGTGACGAGGCAGGGCTGGATATCGTGCACGGTGCGCTGGCCACGAGGCAAGGGCCGGACATCGCCGTGGCGGCCACCGTCGGGGGCATGGGGCTGGTCAATGCCGCCGCGACCACGCAGCATCTCATCGACGCCTTCCACCCCGAGGCCGTGATCTTCTCCGGCATCGCCGGAAGCCTCAACCCTGCGCTGCATATCAACGACGTCGTGCTCGGCGGCACCCTGCGTTATCTGGACAGCGACATGCGACTCATCGCACAGTGGAAGCCCGGGACCGAGGAGTTCCACAGCGATCCGCATCTGCTGGATCTGGCCGATGCCACGCTCAACGACCTGGACGTCATCCACATCGTGGGCATCATCGCCTCGGGCAACACCTTCGTCGACACCCCCGAGCGCATCGACCAGGTCAAACGCCAGACAGGCGCCGACGCCGTGGAGATGGAGGGCGCCGCCGTGGCCCACGTTGCCGCCCGCAACGACGTCCCGGCGCTGGTGATCCGGGCGCTGAGCGACAACGCGGACACCGAATACGAGGTGTTCAAGGAGTTCGACATCTCCGCGTACGCCGATACGGCGGCCCGGATCACCCTCGGCATCGTCGAGCGGATGTAGACGGTCGTGGACATGTGGTGGCGATACGCACTATCGATCGGTGTGTTCCTCGCCGTGGTCCTCACCATCGCCGTTCGGGTCGGGCTGGTGTTGGGCAGGCGTTCGGCGCGTGAACACGGCGGGTCGCCGGCCGCACGGGCCGGCGTCCTCGTTGGCGAAGGCTGGTCGGATGACGCCGAGCGCCGTCTGATCGCCCTCATGCCGTACGCGATGCTGGTACTCACCGGACAGGGGCTGGTGCGCTATCAGAGCCCCGACGCCCGCGATCTGGGCATCGTCGAGAACGATCGACTGACCGATCCCGGCATCGAGGCCGTCCTGCGCCGGGTCGTCGCCGACGAGCGTGTCCGCGAGCTTGAGATCCACGTCAGGCAGTCGTCCCCGCGCTCTGTGGACGGCGGCGGCGAGGGGCAGGACCAGGATGTCGACGGCGAATACCTGCGGGTGCGCGCCGGTGCCGTCGGACCGAATCTGTACGCCGTGTTCCTCAGCGACATCACCGAACAGCGCCGATTCGCCTCGATGCGCCGTGACTTCGTCACCAACGTGTCCCACGAACTCAAAACCCCCGCCGGCGCGATCTCCCTCTTGGCCGAGACGATCTCCGACGCGTCGGACGACGCCACGGCCGTGCGGTACTTCGCGCAGCGCATCATCAAGGAATCCCAACGCCTGACCCAACTCGTGCATCGGCTCATCGACCTGCAGCGGGTCCAGGACCCGCAGGTCGTGAGGAATCCGGAGGTGCTGGACGTGGTGGCGCTCGCCCGCGACGCCATCGGCATGAACCTCACCCTGGCGCAGACGGGAGGGGTGGGTCTGCTGCTGGACCTGGAAGGCCGCCGCATCGCCGACGGGGACGTGGTGGCGCACGGGCCGTCGGTCCGCGCCGACCGCACGTCGCTGACCACCGCCCTGAAGAACCTCATCGAAAACGCGATCCGCTATTCGCCCGACCGCACCGCCGTGACGATCGACGTGCGGTCGCGGGGCGAACGGGCGCTGATCCGTGTCATCGACCGGGGCGAGGGCATTCCCAAGGAGGCGTTGGGGCGCATCTTCGAGCGCTTCTACCGCGTCGATGAGGCCCGTTCCCGCGCGACGGGCGGCTCGGGGCTCGGGTTGGCGATCGCCAAGCACGGCGTGGAGGAATGCGGCGGCACCCTGAGTGTATGGTCCCACGAGGGATTGGGGTCCACGTTTACCGTCAGTCTTCCCCTCGTCGCCGGTGATGACCGGCAGGGGGCCGATGCGGTCGGCGGCGGACCCGCCACTGCGATACAGGAGGAAGGACATCGATCATGACCAGACTGCTCATCGTCGAGGACGAGGAGTCCTACCGGGAGCCCTTGGTCTATCAACTCACCCGCGAAGGCTACGCCGTGAGCGCCGCGGCGACGGGGGAGGAGGCCTGGGAGATCTTCACCCGGGGCGGCATCGATCTGGTGCTGCTCGACGTGATGCTGCCGGGCATCGGCGGCATCGAACTGTGCCGTCGCATGCGTGAACAGAGCCGGTTGCCCATCATCATGGTGACGGCGAAAAGCACCGAGATCGACACGGTCGTGGGACTGGAGATCGGCGCCGACGATTACGTGACCAAGCCGTACTCCTTCCGCGAACTGCTCGCCCGGATCCGGGCGGTGTTGCGGCGCAATCCCGGTGCCGAGTCGCGCGATGCCGGCGACACGCACGAGGATCCGCTGCTGCGGTGCGGCGAGGTCATCATGAACGTCGCCGAACACGAAGTGAGCGTGAGGGGCGAGCAGGTGTTCTTCCCCCTCAAGGAGTTCGAACTGCTCGAATACCTGCTGCGCAACAAGGGCCGGGTGATGACCCGGCACCAGCTTATTAATCATGTGTGGGGTTCCGATTACGTGGGTGACACCAAGACCCTGGACGTCCATGTCAAACGGCTGCGCGCCAAGATCGAAGCCGATGCGGCGGTGCACCGGTATCTCACGACGGTGCGTGGGTTGGGTTACAAGATCGACGACCCGCGCTGACGAGCCGCTACCCTCGACTGTGTGCCAGGGGTGACATGCTGCGGTTGCGCAGAATTCATCTGCTGTTCATCCTGCGTCGGGAGTGGCCCTGCGCCGCTGCCTTAGGCTGGAGATGTCATGAACACCATGCGCCTCGGATCATCGGGGCCATCGATTGCGGCTCCGCCGTGGTGCACGACGACAGCAGTCGTCCGAATGATAAGAGGATAGGACAATATGCGTAAGAATACGCTCATCCGTTCCATCGCCGCAGTGTGCGGCATCACCATGCTGGCCGGCTTCGCGGCGTGCGGCGACAACACCGCGGCCACGAACGGCTCCGATGCCGGCGCGACGCAGAAGGGCGCCGCCAAGATCTCCGGCGAGTTCCAGGGCGCCGGCGCCAGTTCCCAGCAGACCGCCGTCGAGGCGTGGATCGCGAGCTACACCCAGCAGAACCCCGACGCCAAGATCTCCTACAACCCCACCGGCTCCGGCGCGGGCGTGACCACCTTCCTGACCGGTGCCACGGCATGGGCCGGGTCCGACGCATCGCTGAGCGCCGACGAGGTCAAGCAGTCCGCGAGCGTGTGCGCGTCGGGCAACGCCTTCGACGTGCCCGTCTACATCTCGCCGATCGCTATCGTGTTCAACCTCAAGGGGGTCTCCGGCAAGGACAAGCACGTGAACATGGACGGTTCGACCATCGCCAAGATCTTCGACGGCAAGATCACGAAGTGGAACGATCCGGCCATCGCCGAGCAGAACCCGAAGGCGACCCTGCCCGACACGCCCATCACGGTCGTGCACCGCTCCGACAAGTCCGGTACGACCAAGAACTTCCTGAGCTACGTCAAGGACGTCGCCGGTTCCGACTGGAACTACGAGGTCGGTGAGAACTGGCCCAACCAGATCGGTCAGGGCGGCAAGGGCACCGACGGCGTGATCAACACCGTGTCCCAGGCCGACGGCACCATCGGCTACGCCGACGCCTCCAAGGCCGGCGAGCTCGGCACCGTCGCCGTCAAGGTCGGTGAGGACTACGTGCCGTATTCGGCCGAAGCCGCGGCCAAGGTCGTGGACGCCTCGCCGGTCGACGCCGACGCCACGGGTGAGAACCGCGTGGTCATCGCCCTCAACCACAAGATCGACAGCGGCAACGCTTACCCGGTCGTGCTGGTCTCCTACGACGTGGCCTGCCCCGCCTACAAGGACGCCAAAACCGGTGAGTTCGTGAAGTCCTGGCTGAATTATGTGGTCAGCAAGGAGGGTCAGCAGACCGCCGCCGACGCCTCTGGTTCCGCTCCGATGAGCGACAGCCTTCGTCAGAAGGTCGTCAAGTCCATCGAGGCCATCAAGACCAAGTAGTCGCCCACCATCCCGCTTCGCCGTCAAGGGGAGCGGGCGGCCACCAGGATGGCGTTGCGACTGTGTCCAAAGAGTAAACTCGGGACCGGAAGCGGTGCGCACGGGATGCCCGTGCCCTGGTGGTCGAGGTCGTCAGCGGTAAGGAGAACCGTGAGTTTGCACAGTACAGCTACTGAGTCCCGTGGAGCGGACCGGCGAGGTGACGCGATATTCAAGGGCGTGGCCTACGGTTGCGGAATCCTCATCCTTATCGTGCTCGCCGCCGTGACCCTGTTTCTGCTGTTCCGGGCCTGGCCGCTCATCGGCGGCGACGGCAAGGCCAACGCGGCCACCGTCGAATCCTTCACCGGTGGCTTGGCCCATAACTTCTGGCAATACGTCGGCCCGCTCGTCTTCGGCACGGTGCTGGTGGCGGCCCTCGCCCTCGGCATCGCCTTCTTCATCGCCGTCGGGATCGCCCTGTTCATCTCCCACTATGCGCCCCGGCGTCTCGCCGCCGTGCTCAACTACATCGTCGATCTGCTGGCGGCCATCCCCTCGGTGATCTACGGCCTCTGGGGTGGTCTGGTACTGGTTCCCGCCATCCACCCGTTCTGGGATTGGGTGGCCCGATACTTCGGGTGGATTCCGATCTTCTCCGGTCCGGCGGCGAATCCGTCCCGTACCGTGGCCACGGTGGCGGTCGTGCTCGCCGTCATGATTCTGCCGATCATCACCTCTATGTCGCGCGACATCTTCGTGCAGACACCGAGGCTCCAGGAGGAGGCCGCCCTGGCCCTGGGCGCCACCAAGTGGGAGATGATCAAGCTCGCGGTCCTGCCGTTCGGCCGTTCAGGCATCGTCTCGGCCTCCATGCTGGGACTCGGTCGTGCGCTCGGTGAGACCATGGCCGTGCTCATGATCCTGTCGCCTGGGCTGCGGTACTCGTTCAAGCTGCTGCAGGCCTCGCAGAGCCAGACGATCGCCGCCAACATCGCGGCGCAGTATCCCGAGGCGAACAACCTCGGTGTCTCCACGCTCATCGGCACCGGTCTGGTGCTGTTCCTGATCACGTTCCTCGTCAATTTTCTGGCCCGTAAGATTACCAGAAAGATAGGTGCATGATGGCTTCTTCGTCGGATTCCCCCATGGACGGGGCGCCGGTCATCGATTTCGACCGCTTTGTACCCACCCGGTCGGCCATCGCGGCGCGCAAACGCAAGGACCTGCTCATGCGCGTCCTGGTGGCGGCGGCGTTCGTCATCGCGCTCGTGCCGCTCGTGTCGGTTCTGTGGACCACGATTGCGAGCGGCGTGCGACGGCTCAACCTCAACTTCCTGTCCTATAACATGTCGGGTGTGATCGGCGGTCGCCCCACGCCCTCGGGCGGCTACGGCGGCATCCTCCACGCGGTGATCGGCACCCTCGAGATCACCTTGGGCGCGGTGGCCATCTCGGTCCCCATCGGCATCATGTGCGCCGTGTATCTCGTCGAGTACGCCCATGGCGGCCCCCTGTCCCGGATCATCGCGATCCTCGTGGACGTCATGAGTGGCATCCCCTCGATCGTGGCGGGCCTCTTCGCGTTCTCCATGTTCAGCATCGTCTTCGGGCCGGGCACCATCAACGGCATCTCCGGTTCGGTCGCCCTCTCCCTGCTCATGCTGCCCACCGTGGTGAAATCGAGCGAGGAGATGCTCAAGATCGTCCCGGACGATCTGCGCGAGGCCTCGCTCGCGCTGGGTGTGACGAAACAACGGACCATCACCAAGATCGTCCTGCGCACTTCACTGCCGGGCATCGTCTCCGGCGTCATCCTGGCCATCGCCCGCGTGATCGGCGAGACGGCGCCTCTGCTCATGACGGCCGGTTACATCGCCACGACGAACTTCAATCTGTTCTCCGGACAGATGACGACGCTGCCCGTCTATGTCTATCAGGAGTACAGCAAGCTGTCGGTCACCTGCCCCGCGTCGGCGGGCGCCGACTGCATCACCTCGATACCGATGCAACGGTCCTGGGCCGCGGCGCTTACGCTCATCATCCTGGTGCTCATCCTCAACCTCGTCGGGCGACTCGTGGCACGGGTGTTCGCCGTGAAGACGGAGCGGTGAGCGGCATATGAGCGACCGAGCCGCGGCGTCGATGGCACCCATCACCAGGGACCGGTACCGTTCCCACACCATCCATCAACTTGAACACACGATCTGAAGGGAACCGAAGACCATATCATGGGACAACGCATCGATGTGAACCATCTCAACATCTACTACAGTGATTTTCTCGCCGTGGAGGATGTCAACATCGCCATACAACCCAATAAGGTGACCGCCTTCATCGGTCCTTCCGGTTGCGGCAAATCGACCGTGCTGCGCACCCTGGATCGTATGCACGAGATCATCCCCGGCGCCCACGTCAAGGGCGAGGTACTGCTCGAGGGCCGCGACCTGTACGCGAAGGGCGTCGATCCGGTCGCCGTGCGGCGAGACATTGGCATGGTCTTCCAGCGCGCGAACCCGTTCCCGACCATGTCGATCAGGGAGAATGTCCTGGCAGGCATCCGGCTCAACAACCGGCGCATCGCCAAAAGCGACGCCGACGATCTGGTCGAATGGGCGCTGCGTGGCGCCAATCTGTGGAACGAGGTCAAGGACCGCCTCGACAATCCCGGCATCGGACTCTCCGGCGGGCAGCAGCAGCGTCTGTGCATCGCCAGAGCCGTGGCCGTCCACCCCCAGGTGCTGCTCATGGACGAGCCCTGCTCCGCGCTGGACCCGATCTCGACCCTCGCCGTCGAGGACCTCATCAACGAGCTCAAGCACGACTACACGATCGTCATCGTGACGCACAACATGCAGCAGGCCGCCCGCATCGCCGATTACACCGGGTTCTTCAACCTCAAGGCCGTGGGCCAGCCCGGGCACCTCGAGTATTTCGCCGACACCACCACGATGTTCAACAACCCCCAGAACGAGGAGGCCGAGCGCTACATCTCCGGTCGCTTCGGCTGATTCCCGACAGCTCCACGAGCCCCGCCACCGCTTCGGACCATCGCCATGCGAGCCGTTGCGGTGACGGGGCTCGTCGCGTTGGAACGGTGCACATCGCGGTGCCTCCCATACGACGACCGGCCCGCATCTCGGTGCCGAGCGGTGGCATCCGGCGGCGGGTCGAAGGGCGCAGCGGCCCCATGTGAGCATGACATCTTCATGACGCATACCGGTGCTATGGTCGCTCTTGTCCGCTTGCGGACGAGTCGCAGTAACCTCGGCACGAGGCAATCGTGCACAAACCAAGGAGAGAAAAGAAGGAATGGAACATTTTTTCCATTTGAAGGAGAACGGCACCAGCGTACCCACTGAGATCGCCGCCGGACTGACCACATTCTTCGCGATGTCCTACATCATCGTCGTCAACCCCCAGATCCTGAGCCAGACCGGCATGCCGTGGGGTGGCGTCTTCCTCGCCACGATCATCGCCGCCGTCATCGGCACTTTGGTCATGGGTCTGTTCGCCAACGTGCCCTACGCGCAGGCCGCCGGCATGGGCCTCAATGCGTTCTTCACCTACACCGTCTGTTTCGGGCTGGGCTTCCCCTGGCAGCAGACGCTGTGCATGGTGTTCCTGTGCGGCCTGATCAACATCATCATCACGGTCACCAAAATCCGTAAGATGATCATCACCGCCATTCCGCCGGTCCTGCAACACGCCATCGGCGGCGGCATCGGCCTGTTCGTCGCCTACGTCGGCATGCTCAACGTGGGTCTCATCACCTTCACTCCGAAGGACACCAAGGCCGCGGGCAAGGGCCTGCCGACCGAGGCCGTCCCCGGGCTGGCCGTGCTCGACAAGCCCGTGCTGTGGGTCTTCCTCATCGGCCTGCTGCTCGCCATCGTCTTCACCCTGCTCAACGTCAAGGCCGGTCTGCTGCTGACCATCGTCATCACGGCCCTCATCGGCATCCCGCTCGGCGTGACCACGATGTCCAACTCCGTCTCGATCGGCCAGACCTTCTCGCAGCTGCCCACCACCATGGGCGCCATCTTCACCGCGAAGGGCTTCCCGGCGCTGTTCTCCGACGTCTCGCGCCTCCCGATCGTGCTGGTGACGATCTTCGCGTTCTCGATGTCCGACACCTTTGACACCATCGGCACCTTCATCGGCACCGGTCGGCGCACCGGCATCTTCTCCAAGAAGGATGAAGAGGACATGGCCAACGGCTCCGGCTTCAGCTCCAAGATGGACCGCGCCCTGTTCGCCGACTCCATCGCCACGTCGATCGGCGCCATCTTCGGCACCTCGAACACCACCACCTACGTCGAGTCCGCAGCGGGCATCGGCGCGGGCGGCCGTACCGGACTGACCTCCGTGGTCGTTTCCATCTGCTTCATCCTGTCGATCTTCTTCGCCCCGATCATCTCCGCGGTTCCCGCCGCGGCGACCGCCGGCGTGCTCGTCGTCGTCGGATGCATGATGGCCGCGAGCCTCAAGGAAGTCAACTGGAACGAGATCACCGAGGCGATTCCCGCGTTCTTCGCCGCCGTGTTCATGGCGTTCTCCTACTCCATCTCCTACGGCATCGCGACCGGTTTCATCGCGTACTGCCTGGTGATGGCGTGCAAGAAGAAGGCCAACAAGGTGCACCCCATCGTGTGGGTCGTCGCCGTGCTGTTCGCGATCGATTTCGCCCTGCAGGCGGTGCTCTGACCTTCGTGTCCGCCCACGGGTGCCCTCACTCGTCATCGTTCGACTCGGCGGTGGCGCGGGGAGTGGTGCCCCAGTGAACACATGGGTGTTCGTCATGCCCCCGACGCTTGCCGCCGGGGGCATGACGCGTTCTCGGGGTTCGTGTTGGTCGAGCCCCGCGCCCATACTGGAGGGGAGAAGGTTTCGGTCTCGTCCCCGCGCCCGGCGGTGGTCTGAGCGACGTTACACGCAGGACCAAGAAGGTTAGCATGGCGATCGCATCGTATATCAACGGCATCCAGCACGTCGGGATTCCCACCACGGATCTGGAGGGAACGATCGACTACTACCGTCGCCTGGGCTTCGAGGTCGCGGGCATCTTCCCCAACGGGGAGAGCAGGTGTGCCTTCCTGAGGTTCGGCAATCTCACGCTTGAGGTGTGGACGGTCGACAAGGCCGCCGGCGTCACCGGTGCGGTCAATCACTTCGCACTCGACATCACCGACATCGAGCAGGCGTTCGCGGAGGCCCAGCAACTCGGCCTGGACTTCGTCGAGGGCTCCATCCAGTACATACCGACGTTCTGGAAGAAGGGCATCCGGTACTTCAACGTCCTGGGCCCCAACCACGAGACCATCGAGTTCTGCCAGATCCTCTGATTCAATACGGACGGCGGATCGTCCCCGTCGGATCCACGGCCGGTGGCAGGCGTAACGGGTCGCTGCAGCCCCGGGGCCCGTCCCTGACTGTGACACTCCCGGTGTCGATCTCCCGTTCGATCGGTGCCCCTAATCTTCGTCACCATATGCTTCACCTCAATCACCACATCATTCACGACACCATCCCTGGGGCAGCCCGGCGGACCGCGTCACGTTCGTAAAGGAGCGACATCATGAGCGCATCACACACCGCATGGAAGGAGCAGTCGGATGGATATCTCGACCGCACCCCATGCTGCAATTCGTGCTCGTTTCCATTCTCTTCGCCATGTGGGCCATCTCATCGAGCCTCAATGACATCCTGATCACCCAGTTCAAGGCGGTCTTCCAGCTGAGCGATCTGGCCACGGCCTTTGTGCAGAGCGCATTCTATGGCGGGTATTTCGTCATCGCCATCCCCGCTTCCCTGTTCATCAAGAAGTCGAGCTACAAGATGGGCATCGTCGCCGGCCTGGCGTTGTTCGCCGTCGGATGCTTCCTCTTCTTCCCCGCCTCGACCCTGGCCACCTATTCGATGTTCCTCTTCGCGATTTTCGTCGAGGCCATCGGACTGAGCTTCCTGGAGACCTCCTCCGAGACCTTCACCACGCTGATGGGCCCGAAGCGTCTCGCCACCGTGCGGTTGAACATCTCGCAGACCATGAACGCCGTCGGTCTGATCGTCGGCATCCTGCTGGGCAAATACTTCGTCTTCCAGAACTCGAATCTCAAGACCGAGATGGAGAAGATGTCGCCTGAGCAGGCCCGTCTGCACGGCGTCGAACAGCTCTCGCGCACCTTGGTGCCTTATCGCTATCTGCTCATCGTGCTGGTCGTCCTTATCCTCGCCTTCGCCGTGACCCGGTTCCCCTCCGGCCGTGCCCGGACCGCGACCGGCAGCGTCAAGTCGGCCTCGCTGGGTGAGACGTTGGGGTATCTCGTGCGCAACCGCCGGTATCTCAAGGGCATCGGCGCACAGTTCGTTTACATTGGTGCGCAGACTGGTATCTGGTCGTTCACCATGCGTTTGGCGCTGACGATGTTCCCACACTACACCGATAGGGACGCCTCCGACTTCATGCTCTGGAGCTACGCGGTCTTCTTCGTCGGTCGTTTCCTGGGCAGCTATCTGCTTTCCAGGTTCCGCGAGACGCGGGTGCTCACCGTATATATGGGTCTCGCGGTCGTCGTGCTTATCGGCACGATCGCCCTGTACAGCGTCGCGGCGGTGTGGATGGCCGTTATCGTGAGCCTCTTCCTCGGACCGGGCTGGCCCACCATCTATTCCCGTACGCTCGAAACGGTGGGGGACCGCCGGTACACCGAAACCGCCGGTGCCGTCATCGTCATGTCCATCGTGGGCGGTGCGGTGCTCCCGGCATTGCAGGGCGCGCTGTCCGACGCCATGGGGATGCAGTTCTCGTTCATCCTGCCGGCAATCGAGCTGTGCATCGTGGCCGTGTATTTCGTCTCCGAAATGCGTTACGACCGTTTGACCCCGAAGCAGATGAAGGAGCTGTCCACCACGGAGGGCGCCGAGTCCGCCCAGGCCTGACGCCAGACCGGTTCCCTTGCGCCCTGCGGCGCCGAGTCGATTGTTCGGCCCGGCGCCGCACGTCGTTTCGGACGGTGGGATGTTGTGCACAGCACGGCATGTCATTCGTCCCGGGGGGGCTTCGGCCCAACACCGCGTGAGTCCGGCGTGTCGGATGCGGGGACGTCCACCCACCTGCGTATGCTTCTTGACTTGTACACCACAGACCGTTGGTTGGAGGCGCAAGTCTCCCGAAGTTTGGTTCGCCAAGCCAGCGCAGGTAAGGGAACGCCCGTGAGGGAAGGCTGCATGCGGCCGACAGATGCTCTGCCTGTGTTGCAGGGCTTTTTTCATGCCCGGCGAGGGGAGCCGGCTTCACGTCAATGGTCGACTTAGGAAGGAACGCCATGAAAAGGCCCGAAAAGGAAGCGGTGATCGCCGCGCTTACGGAGCAGTTCCGTAACGCCGACGCGATTTACCTGACCGAGTACCGCGGGCTTACCGTTCCGCAGATCTCCGATCTGCGTGAAAAGCTAGGCCGCGATACTTCCTATGCCGTGGCTAAGAACACGTTGGCTCGCATCGCCGCCAATGAGGCCGGGGTCGAGGGGCTTGATGCCACTCTCGCCGGTCCCACCGCCATCACCTTCGTCAAGGGTGATTACGTTGAGGCTGCGAAGACGCTGCGTGACTTCGCCAAGACAAACAAGGCCCTCGTCCTCAAGGCCGGTTTCGCCGATGGAACCGTCTACGACGCCGAGGGTGTGCAGAAGCTTGCGGATCTGGAATCCCGCGAGGTCCTGCTCTCCAAGATGGCTGGCGCGCTCAAGGGCACGATGGCCAAGGCCGCTTATGCCTTCGTTGCACTGCCCACCAAGGTCGTGCGTACGATCGACGCCCTGCGCGACAAGCAGGACAAGGCCGCCTGATTGCCTGAGGCCCATGCCGCGGACGATTTGCCGATTAACCACAACCCAAAGATTTGGCGATGAGACGGTTACCCCCGCTCGTCATCGCCCATAAAGAAAGGAAGCCATTATGGCTAAGCTCTCCAAAGAGGAGCTCCTCGACTCGTTCAAGGAAATGACCCTGGTCGAACTCTCCGATTTCGTGAAGGCGTTCGAGGATGAATTCGACGTCGAGGCCGCCGCTCCGGTCGCCGCCGTTGCCGCCGCCCCCGGTGCCGCCGCTCCGGCCGAAGAAGAGAAGGATGAGTTCGACGTCATCCTCGCTTCCGTTGGCGACAAGAAGATCCAGGTCATCAAGGCCGTCCGCGCCATCACCTCCCTCGGCCTGGCCGATGCGAAGGGTCTCGTGGATAGCGCCCCCAAGGCCGTCCTGGAGAAGGCCAAGAAGGACGACGCCGAGAAGGCCAAGTCCCAGCTCGAAGAGGCAGGCGCCACCGTCGAACTCAAGTAGTTCGTCGGTCCGTGCGCGTGACGCACGGGCTTCGTTTCTCGTGATGCCCCGGCATCCCATCGAACCCACGATATGTGGTCGTTCATGCGGATGGCGGGGTTTCGCATATTCGGATAGGTCGGGCGTTGCCCGTGGGGGTTACACTGTGCGTGTGTCGAGTAGAGCGCACCTTGCCGGCTTCCAGAAAGCGACCGCCGCCGCACAATACCTGCGGATGACCAGAAGGCCGGTGCCCGCTCTCATCCTTTCGTTGTGTTTCCCGGCGGTGGTCTCCAACCTGGTCACGACCGCGTACAACCTGACCGACACCTATTTCATCGGCCGGTTGGGCACCGCGCAATCGGGTGCCATCGGCATTGCATTCTCCATCATGACGGTCATGCAGGCCTTCGGGTTCTTCTTCGGCAACGGTTCGGGGAATTCGATGAGCCGAGAGCTGGGCAAACAGCATAACGACCGCGCCGCAAGGCTGCTCGCGGTGGGTTTGGCGGGCGCCGTGCTCGCGGGTCTGACGATCGCACTGCTCGGGCTGGTCACGCTGCCCCGGTTGGTGTTCGTGCTCGGCTCGACGCCGACGATCGCGCCCTATGCGATTTCGTACCTGACGCCCGTCCTGTGCGCGGCCCCCATGGTCTGCGGGTCCTTCGCCCTCAACGGACTGCTGCGGTATGAAGGCCAGTCGGTCTTCGGCATGATCGGGCTCGTGACCGGGGCATTGCTCAACTTTCTGCTGGCGCCCCTCTTCATCTTCATCCTCCATATGGGTATCTTCGGCGCTGGGCTGGCGACCGCGGTGTGTCAGACCATCAGTTTCGTGATTCTGGTGACGTTGAGCGCTCGCCTGGGGGTCATCCGGCTGGATCTGCGTCGATGCCGACCCGACGCACTGCTCAATCGCGAGATCCTCGGAGGAGGATTGCCGTCGCTGATCCGACAGTCCGCCGGATCGTTCGCGGCGACCTGCGTCAATCTCGCGGCGAATCCCTTCGGCGATGCGGTGATCGCGAGCATGGCGATCGTCATGCGCGTCATGCTGGGGGCCAACTCGGTCATCATCGGGTTGGGGCAGGGATTCCAGCCCGTATGCGGATACAATTACGGCGCCGGTCGCTTCGATCGGGTCAGGCGAGGCTATTGGTTCTGCGTGCGACTGGCCACCGCGACGCTGCTGGCGCTCGCCGTGGGGATTGGGGTGTTCGCCCCGGACCTGGTGGAGCTCTTCCGCTCCGACCCCGCCGTCGTGAAGGTCGGCTCGGCGGCGTTGCGCATCCAGTGTGTGACGATGGCCCTCGGCGGGTTCAACATGATGTCGAACATGATGCAGCAGACCATGGGCAAGACCGTGATCGCCTCGTTCCTGGCACTGAGCCGGTTGGGGCTGTTTTTGGCTCCCGCGGTGCTGATTCTGCCGCACGTGTTCGGGGTGACGGGCGTCGAGATGGCCCAGTCGGTCTCCGATGTCCTGACGTTCGTGGTCACGATTCCGTTGCAGCGGCGGGTCCTCATGGGGTTGCGTTCGGGTAGGATCACCCGGCATTGATGGGGGTTGGTCACGCGGTGACGGGCGGGGTTCGTATGGTGGAATGCGCGAAAGTTGTCAATTCCTAGGCGCAAACCGCACCCGGTGGCGGAAAACATGACAGAATGGCAGATAGTGTGTGTGGTGGCGAAGGAAAGGCCGGTACGGTGACAGAGCGAATCGAGCGATATTGGATGGTGAAGACCAATGGTGCCGAGCAGATCAGCGTCAGACCGGGCTCCAGTGTCGAGATCGGTCGGCGGCCGTTGCGACCCATGGCCGATGACGGTTTCGTGCGATGGGAAGTGACGGACGAGACCCGCTCCATGTCGAAACGCCACGCGATATTCGCCGTGGACGATGAGGGTGCGGCCCTGGTCCGTGATCTTGGTTCCACGAACGGCAGTTACCTCGTCGGTTCCGACGGTACGCTCAAGCGCCTTGAAGCTGGCACTGATCTGCGGTTGTCCGGTTCTCCGGTGCGCATGCAGTTCGGGGACGTGCCGGTCGATTGCATTCGCATCGACGAGCCGGTCGTCGAGCAGCCCGAACCGGAACCCAAGGTCCCCAACCTCTTTGAGTACGCCGCTTCCGATGAGGTGAGGCAGGAGCCCGACGCTTCGGACATGTCGGTGGACGACATCCTCAACCTGCGTGCGGGCGAGCCGACCACGGCCCTGCGCCAGAGTGCGGTCGCGCACCGACTCGAGGAGGTCGCCGCCGCGGCCGCACGCAGCTTCCCGCCGCAGGACGGCGACGGCGGAGCGGATGCGGATGACGCGGTTCACGATGACGTCGGGCACGCGGGCACTGCTGTCGATGGCAGTGCGGTGACTGATTCCGGCGCAGCGGCGCCCAATATGTCCGCTCACGATGGTGACCACGGTGACGGGGCTTCCAACGCTGAGGATCATGGCGACGGCGCGAGGCCGACTGGTGTGACCGGTGCGGGTGCCTCACGGGAGGACAAAGCGTCCTCCGCCGAATCTTCCGAACAGCAGGTGGATCAGTCTGAACAGCAGGTGGAACAATCGGAAGAACGGGTAGAGCTGTCCGAACAACGGGTTGAACAGTCCGAACGACAGATAGAACAGTCCGAACAGTCTTCCGAACAGCCGGCGGAGCAGCAACTGTCCTTTGCCATCATCCCCGACCGGGACGCGGGTGAGCGCGAAGAACGTGACCTCTTCGTCGACGCGCTCCGTGAGTCCGACGATGATAGAACCGATGGTCCGGGGTCCCAGGTCGCCGACGACGCTGCAGGCGCAGGCGAGGGCGATGCCGAATCCGTCGCCGCACATGCGGCGCGATTGGCCTCCGACGCATCTCATGCCGCTCATTCCGGGAACATCCCGGTACGTGAGGTGTTCGGCGCGCAGGCCTCGGCGTCGCACACCGAAGCCGGGAATGACGAGGATACGAACACGCCGGATGCAGACGTCACGGACACCGGTGCGGCCGCGCCCGCCGACACCTCCGCGCAGGAGGATGCCTCAGCATCGAGGGATGCGTCGGACTTCCCAAGCGACGCCACCGTGGTGTTCACGCCGGCGTTCGAACCGGGGTCGGTGTTCGACCGGGTCACGCACGGGCAATTCGGTCCTCGGGAACCGGCGGTGCAGGTCAATGGCCTGACGTCGGATCAAGCCAAGAGCACTACTGATTTCACGGAGCAATTCGAGATCGCGCGGCACCCGCAGTTGCTGCCGTTCCTGGCCATGAACCCTTCGTTATACGACGATCTGTACGCGTGGCTGTCGGCGCAGGGCAATGCGGATATCGATACGGCGTTGTCCAAGAACGCGGGGTATAGCGAATACCGCACTGCGGTAGGGAAGTGAAGACCATGACTGAAACCATGCAGGTCAATGCCGGTTTGGAACGGATTCGTCGATGGAGCGACGACTATCGCAATGACATGAATCCCTCTCCGTTAGAGGATGTCAGTCAGCTGTCGGCCCAACTCGACATGACCCATGCCCATCCTTCCGGCATCGCCCAGCTGTTTGCGAGCGGGCGGGTGTTGCTCGAGGCGCTGTTCCGCGATGCGGGCATGCTCCGCGCCGCGGGGCGCCGGTTGGAGCGGGTGTTGGACGATCAGGCCGCCAAGCGTCGGATCACCGGGGTGGCGGAGCTCTCGCTCATCGTCGGCATCGCCAGCTGGAAGGGCAACGCCATGCCCGTGCTCATCTATCCGGTATCCGTTTCACGCAAAGAACACGGACGGGAGACCGACGCCACCATACGGTTCACGGGTCACGTCGGGCTGAATCAGAACTTCGTGGCGGCGATGCGCGAACAGGGCATCACGTTGAAAGAGCAGGAGCTGTTCGACGGTTCCCGATACGAGAGCGGTACGCCCGAGACCTCGGCGGTGTTCAAGGCCATCATCGAACAGGGACGAGAGGCGTTCCCCGATTTCGATATCGAACGTGACATCATACTCGGCTGCTTCATCGACCCCGCATCGCAGATTCTGCTGGAGTCGCGAACCTTGGTCGATCGTTTGCAACATGGCCCCAGCGACAACACTGTGCTCGATGCGCTGGTGGGCTACGGCCCGGCCTTGGAGACGCTCAAGGGTGAGACCCTCGAGGAGTACAGCCCGTTCGACGGCGACCCCCATGGGGAATTCGAAGTCGGTGACGTCGACAACAGCGTGCGGTACGCCGCGGCGATGGCCGCCGAAGGCCACAATCTTTTCGTCGATGCGGCCGCGGGTTCGGACACCGCGGCCCAAAGCGCGGCGATCGCCTCACGGTGCATGATGAACGGCCGTTCGGTGTTGTACGTGCCCTGCATCGCGCAGCAACGCCGCAGATTCATGACGGTGATGTCCGCCAACGAATTGTCGGGGCAGGTCCTCGACGTCGCCGACGTCCATGCCGGCACCGGTCTGGACCGCCAACTGATCGAGGCCGTGGGCTTCCAACCGGGCGTGGCCTCCTCGCGCTACGATCAGCTTTCCGACGAGTTGGTCGGCGTGCGTTCGCGGTTGACGCGGTATCTCGGCGATCTGCACGGCGTCAATGCCCAGTGGGGCGTCTCCGCCTATCAGACGATGCAGAACCTCGCCACGATCGCGGCGACGCCGACGCATCCGGCCACCCATGTGCGGTTGAGCGATTCGACCGCCCATGCGCTCATCGGCCACCTGGACGAGTGGGTCGACAAGCTCAAGAAGGCCGGCGAGCTCGGCGAGTATGTGGTGGGGCCGGAGGACACGGCCTGGTACCACGCCTCCATATCCTCCGAACAGGAGGCCGTGCGGTCCTACCAACGGGTCGTCGACGTGTTGCGGAAGCTGCTTCCCGCCACGCGCGAGCAGGTGGCGCTCACGGTCAAGACCTGCGGTTTCCCCATTCCGACGACGGTGCAGGAATGGGGCCGTCAGGTCATCGTCCTGCGCAACCTGCGCCGTGTGCTCGACGTGTTCCAGCCCGAGATCTTCGAGCGCGACCTGGATGCGATGATCGAGGCCAGCAAGCCGAAGGCCGAGCGCAAAGCCGAGGGCACCTCGATGGGCTTCTGGGAGCGGCGCCGGCATGTCAAGGAGGCCAAGAGCCTGCTGCGTGTGGGTGCGCAGGTCGAGGACCTGCATGAAGCGCTCAAAGTCGTGGCGAAGCAGGGCGAGCAGTGGCGCGTCTTCGTGCCGCATGGCGGCTGGCCGGTGCTGCCGGCGAAACTCGACGCGATCCTCGCCACGCAGGAATCCCTCGTCGACAACATCACCGCATTGGATACCGTGCTGGCCACCACGCCGCATGGCGATGGTCTCGAGGCACTCGATTTCAATACGCTGGAGTTGCGGCTCAAGGCGTTGTACGACGACCATCTGGCACTGGATACGGTGCCGGGGCGTTTCCGGCTGGAGCAGGAGTTCCGGTCCGCCGGTCTCGAGGAACTGGTCGATGACCTGCGCAATCGGCATGTGGACATCGACGCGGTCGAAGGCGAGTTGCACCTGTCGTGGTGGACGACGGTTTTCGACGACATCGTCCGTTCGTCGGCGATCATATCCAACCAGGACGGTTTGGCCATGCAGGCGGCGGCCGACCGATTCGCCCAAGTGGATGTCGAGCATGTGCGCTCGATCGGGCCCATGCTCAGGCAGGAGGCCATGCGCCATCTGTCCGATCTGCTGTTCTCCAGAACCCAGGAGGCGAACCAGCTGCATACGGCGCTGGCCGGCTCCTCGAGGATCGCGCTCAACCGCATCGCCCGCGATCATCCGCAGATACTCAAGGCCGCCAAACCGATCGTCGTCGCCACACCCTCGACGCTCGCGGCGCTGACCGACCCGCAGCCGCTGTGCGATGTGGCGATCATCGATGCCGGTGCGCACCTTCCCGCGATACAGTTGCTCTCGATCGTCAGCCGCGCCCGTCAGGTCGTCGTCATCGCCCACCGCAACACCGTGACATCCGACAGCGTGGACGCCCTGATCGGGCTGCTGCCGCGGGTCGAGACCGCCGGCACGCCCTCGGCGCGTTGCCCCGGTCTCAACGCCTTCCTGACCAGCTATGGGTACGGTGAGTTGGCCAACGATGTGGCCGTTGAATCCATGCAGGGCACGGTGCGGATGCATCATGTCGAAGCGACCGGAGCCCCCGTGCTGACCACCGGGTTGGTGGAGAGCAGCCAGCAGGAGATCGATGCGGTCATCGCCATCATCACGGACCGCGCCAAGCAGTTCACCGTGGTTCCCTCCGGGTACATGCTTACGGTCGTGACCTTGACCGCGGTCTTCCGTACGAGATTGGGCGCGGAGCTCAAATCGTTGGCGACGCGCCATGCCGCCATGGGCAAGTTCCTGCGTCACGTCCGGCTGATCGGCATCAACGAGGTCGCGGGCGCGCGTGGCGACGATGTGATTCTCTCGCTGTGCTACGCCAAGACCTCCCATGGTCGTCTGCTGCAGCAGTTCGGTCATCTCGAGACGGCCGGGGGCAAGGGCATGCTGCTCGACGCCTTGGCCCTCGCCCGCCATAACGTCGACATCGTCGCCGCGTTCGGTTCCGAGGATATGGATGATGACCGGCTGCACCAGCCCGGCACCCGGTTGCTCAAGGCGCTCCTGCAGTGGGCCGAGGCCGCCGATGACGATCGTGACCGGCGGCCCGCCGCCGACGCGACGTCGGAGAACGTGCTGTTCAACGACATCGCGGATCGTGTGCGTGCACGCGGCCTCGAGGCGGCCGTGAACTATGGGTTCGACGACGGTCTGCACGTCCCGCTCGTCGTCGGGCTCAAGGACAAGCCCTTCGCCCTAGCGGTGTTCACTGACGATGCGCCCCTGATGGGCATCCAATCGACCAGGTGCCGCCACCGGCTGCTGTTGGAGCATATGGAGGTGCTCGGGTGGTCCGTGATGAGCGTCTGGAGCGTTGGTGCCTTCGTCAATCCCGACAAAGAGGTCGACCGCATCGTTGACCGCATCAGCGAGATCTATCGGGGCGTGCAGTGAGTGGATACGATCCGCGACGACGTCACCCGCGCGGTCACCGCAGGGTTGACCGTGGGGGCTCCGAGCGTTTCGAGGCCGACGGCGCGGACGCGCAGGAGTGCGACCAGCGACCGCAGGCCAACCGGGATCGTGACGACGATCAGCGTATCCTCTCCGAGCTGCCACCCCATTGGGGTGTGTTCAGCGAACGGGCGTAGCGATGCTCACCCGTTTCCGGCATCGGCCCTCAGGCGCGTAACCACGATGACGGTGGCCGATTCCCGTGCGGTGAGCACGCGGCCCGCCGACTCCTGGTCGACGGCGAAGGGCATGGAGGTCATTCCGTCGCCGGCGTTGATTCGTGAGGGGCCCATGACCACGGCCCTGCCCGCCAGCATGTGGCGCTCGTCCGCGCAGCCCTCCCGCACACACGCCTTCGGATCGGTCAGGGCGACCTCATCGCCCGGTCGCAGGTCGGCCACGCTGCCGGATATGGGGATGTCGAGCACGGTGAAGTGTTGCGGCACTTCCGGTACGGAACCCACCAGGCTATGGAACAGCGGTGTTCCGGCGCCGATATCGATTTGGGCCACCCGTCCGACGACCTGCGTGATGGCGCCGAAGGTGCTGCCTTGGCCCATATACACCGGCATCTCGCGTATGACGAGATCACGTGCCGTGATGGTGCGACCCCGCCGCAGATCGTGCGCCGTCATGACCACCGGTCGCGTAGCGACGCCTGACGTTACCGCGGCGAGCGTGAAGAACACGGCCATGCCGGTGCACAGCGCGATCGCGATACGCCGCATCGTGCGCACCATCCTGCGCTGGCGGAGTGTGGGCGACCGCCATACTGCGATCCAGGAATCGGGAATGGGCGAGCGAGTTCCGGCTGGGCCGCGTCGACGTCCGGAGCCTCGGCGCCTCGGGGTGGTGATGATCGTTGCATGCCCTCATCATGGATGACGATGGGGGTTCATCGGGCGCCGGATGGGCGCTGTGGTCGAAGGGATGGCCGCATGCCGCTCCTGGTGTCGTGTCCCGACTCGGGCCGCACCCCTCTGTCTGGGAGTAGGGCTCTGCGGTCGATGGCCTCAGTGACGCAGGCCTCAGTGACGCAGGTAGATCGTGTCCGTCGAGCGGCGGACATCATCCGCGCGTTCGCCGACCTGCGCCGGTGTCAGTCCTTGCCGCCGGAGCGGTCCGTGCGGTAGAAGCCGTGGCCTTTGAACTCTATCGGCACGGCCGAAAACACCTTGCGTACCTGCTCCTGGTGGCATTGGGGGCACACGGTGATGGGGTCGTCGTCGAAGCTCTGATACTGGCTGAAATCGTATCCGCAGTTCTTACAACGATAATGGTAGCTGGGCAAGGCTCTTCCTCCACGCACGGTCAATGACCCGTTGACAATGACATCCGTTCATATCCTAACCCGGGAGGCGACAGCGCCGTTCACCGGGCGCGAAGGGCGCAGTTCGCAGCGTATCGGCTCAGCCCCTCCGTCACAGCCGTATCACATGGTCGACCGGCACGTCGTGACCTTCGCAGGGCACTGCCGCGACGACGATTTCCCAGGGCCAGCACACCGCGACGGTGGTGGCCTCGGGGGAGCGGTGCAGCAGGGCGCGGTCGTACCATCCGGCCCCTCTGCCCAGGCGCAATCCGCGTCCATCGACGGCCAGGGCCGGGATGAGGATCGTGCGTGCGCGGCGCAGGGCCTGCGGTCCGCGATCATCGCCACGCGGTTCATCGGGGCGCAGTCCCCCCGAGGCCATGCGGGGCATGGCCTCCAGATCGCCTGAGCCGGTGTATTCACCCCAGCGGATCTCGCGACCTGTGCCGAGCCGTGGCACGAGCACGGTCAGTCCCCGGGCCAGCCAATCGTCCAAGGTCGGCGTGGTCGGAATCTCGTGCCCCATGGCGATGTAGCCCGCCACCACCGTGCCCGGCCGCAACGCCTCGACATAGCGCGCGGCTCGCCGCGCCAACATGAGGCCGGCCCGCTCGAGCTGGTCCGGGGTGATGTCCCTTCGGCGTCTGAGCGCCGCCGACCTCCAGCGGCGTTTGCGCCGGGCGGTCGTGGAGGGGTCGGTATCCGGATCGTGGTTGCTGCTCATGGTGCCATGGTAAACCGTGGAGGTCGTGTCGGCGCTTTCCCCGGATAAACGTGCCACAATGGGGGCCATGTCGTTCCTGCATCGCCTGCACACCGTCATGGTCCATGCCCCGGTCCGACCCATCGTGATGCCGTCCGTGTTGGCGGCGCCCCCGGGGGCCGTCGGCATTACGCTGCGGCCGATGTCGGATCGTGACCTCCCCGAATGGAACGCCGTGCGCCAGGGCAATCGCGAGTGGCTCGAGCCGTGGGAATCGGGGGATCCGGAACGGGCCGCCGGGATGACCTTCGCCGAGTGGATCGAACGACAGCGGCAGGATGAGCGACAGGGAGCGGCCGCCCAGTTCCTCATCGAATATCAGATGCGGATCGTCGGGCAGATATCCGTGGGCGCCATCAGCTATGGCGCCATGCGGTCGGGAATCGTGGGGTACTGGGTGTCCCGCGATGCAATCGGGCACGGCATCGCCCCCATGGCGGTGGCCCTGTTGGCCGATTGGGCCCTGCTCGACGAAGCGGGACCGCGGCTGCACCGCATCGAGATCGCGATACTGCCCGAAAACCGACGGTCGTTGCGTGTCGCGCAGAAGCTGGAATCGCATCACGAGGGGCTCAGGACGAAGTATATGTTCGTACGTGGCGCTTGGCGCGACCATGAGACCTACAGCCTGCTCGCCGATGATGCTCCTGAGGGGTTCGCGGTGCGACTCATGCGTCGACACGCCCGGGAGTAATTCACCCCAATGGTCGTGCGTTCTTCTATTCTTGGGGATTATGGATTATGAGTCGGTCAGCGGTATCGCGCTTGTCGCCATGCTCGGTATCGCCATGGTCGGCTGGCTGCCGAGACGAACGGTCGACAGCATGAAGCGGGTCATCGAGCACCGTGAGGACAGATTCTCGTCATCGTTGCATCTGGTCGACGAGAATACGGGCACGCGCTTTTCCGATGTGCGTGGCCATGAAGGGGAAGGGGCTGCGATGCAGCATACGCAATCACGGGATTCTGGAATGGCCGTACAGCACGTCGTGAGGATCAGGCGCATGCGGCGGGATGCGGCGCGGCGTCGGCGGATCATCGTGGTGTCGCTGATCGCACTCGCCGTCGTCGTGGCGGTTGCGGCGGTGCTGACGCCGTTCAGCCTGTGGTTCGTGCTCATACCGTGCGCCATGCTCGTCATCGTGCTGGCGTTGGGCGTGCGCGCCTCCCGGCATGCGAGGCAATGGGAGGCTCGTGTCGCGGCCCGTACACGCACGCAGCACCCGAATACCGGCCAGCGGGAGGCGACCGAGGCGTCGGCGCGCGAGGTTGAACGTCGCCGGAGGGCCGCGCTCGCCGGCGGTCGGCCCACTGACGCCGATTCGACCGAAGCGTCTTCCGCGGGTGCGGCCGCTGCCGATGAGGCTCGCCATCGGGGCGTCAAGCACGACGGCGCATCGGTGCATCGTGCCGACGGCGTGGACGCCGCACGGGAACCGGTACGCGATGAGGTCCCGACCAGTGTGATGGGGCAGCGCGAGATCCGTCGTGCGCTTCGGCAGGCACGTGACCATCGGTCGGCGGCGACGGCTGCCGCCGCCCAGGCCGTGGCCGGGTCGGAGTCGCCCGAGTCGGCCACGGTTGCGGCGCAGGCCTGCAAGGCGGCTGCGGGCGTGGTGGGCACGCCGCAGTCGAAGCCCATCTCCGAACAGGGTGTTTCGGCGCGCTTCTTGCCTCATACTGTTGCCGTCCAGCCCCCGGCCGAACTGGTCGTGGAGGGTCCGGTGGCCGCGAACGAGGGGGAGGCCGCCGATGCCACCGACGAACTCGGCGCCGTGCATCCGGCACGCGCACTCAACGCCTTCGATATGGCCGCGCAGCAGGATCTCATCTCATTCTCGCTTGGCTCCGCCAAGGATGCTGCGCCGACGCCGAGCGCCGAGCCGGAGAGCCTCGAGATCAAATCCACGAAGCAGGTCGCAACGGCCCACGCCGTCGATGTCGATCCGGCATCGGCGCAGCCGCAGGCTGCCGACCGGTCCAAGGCTGATCATGCCCAGGCCGACCGGCCCGCAGCCGCGGCATCGTCGCACGCCGCATCGACGGATGCCGCATCGTCGGCCGATCAAGGGCCGTCGTCGGCGGCGGCGCCGGCTCGTTCCTCGGCGAGGACGCCCGCGAAGGCGGCTCCGCTGAATTCACGGGCGTTCCATCAGGGCGAGGTCGAATCCGCGGTCGACGTGCCGCAGGCCACCTCCGATTCCCTGGGGGCCGATCTCGAAGCCGTCCTCGCCCGTCGGGCCTCCTGAACCACGGTCAGGTGCCTGTCGCGCCGCCCGCACGTCGATCGTCGTCGTGCCGGCGGCGTTGGTTTTCGTGGACACCGGTGGTGCGGCGACGCTGTTCACTGAGAGCGTTAGCACTCGAGTTGGCAGAGTGCTAATTTTCGCGCTACCATGAGTCGGTAGCGCAACGGGATGATGCGGACAGTGATCGTCAGCCTCTGAACGCGGTGTCCCTGCGCGGGAATTATCGATTGATCTCTTATAGAAAGAGGAGGTCCACAGTGTCGATCTCACTCACACCGTTGGAAGACAAGATTATTGTCAAGCAGGCCGAGGCCGAGACCCAGACCGCTTCCGGTCTGTACATCCCGGATAACGCCAAGGAGAAGCCCCAGCAGGGCGAAGTCCTGGCCATCGGTCCGGGTCGCCGTGATGATGACGGCGAACGCGTGCCCATGGACGTCAAGGTCGGCGACAAGGTGCTGTACTCCAAGTACGGCGCCACCGAGGTCCACTACAAGGGTGAGGATTACCTCATCATCTCCTCGCGCGACGTGCTCGCCATCATGAACTGATTGCGGTGGGCCCCTGCATGGGGGCTTGCAGAGTCATGCATCACGCGCCATCCGGTCCTGCCGGGTGGCGTTCGTGCGTTCAGGGGTATGCGATCCTTGGCGCATGGGGCGGTCAAGGGTTTAGGATGAGGGGCATGAGCTATCGTCATCGTCCCATCGTCGACACCATTCCCGGATACCGTCAAGGCAAGCCCGCACCGGCGCTTCCCGGTGTGCACAGCTACAAGGTGTCCAGCAACGAGAATCCCTTCGGTCCCCTGCCCAGTGTGACCAAGGCCATCGCGGAACACGCGCTGGAACGCATCAACCGGTATCCCGACATGAGGGGCTGGGAGGTCGTCTCGCGCATCGCCGACCGGTATGGTCTGGCGCCCGAGCAGGTCCAGCTCGGATGCGGGTCCACCGAGATCATCACCCAGCTGGTGTCGCTCGTGGCCGGGCCGGGGGATGAGGTCGTCTACCCGTGGCGCAGCTTCGAGGCCTATCCCATCATCGTCGCCGGCGCGGGTGCCACGAGCGTGCAGGTCCCCAACCGGCCCGATGGGTCGCACGACGTCGATGCCATGATCGCGGCGGTCACCGACCGCACCCGGCTCGTCATCCTCAACAATCCGAACAACCCCACGTCGGCGTCGCTTGCGGACGAGGACGCCCGCCGTGTCGTGGCCGCAGTGCCTGCCGACGTGATCGTGCTCTTCGACGAAGCGTACTTCCAGTTCAACACCGATCCCGATACGAGCGTCGCGAAGGATCTCATGCATGACCATCCCAACATCGTCATCGCCCACACCTTCTCCAAGGCCTATGGCCTGGCGGGGCTGCGCATCGGCTACGCGATGGGCGCCGCCGACGTGATCGAGGGCATGCAGAAGGTCGCGTTGCCGTTCGGCGTCAGTGATGTGGCGCAGCAGGCCGCACTCGCCTCGATGGACGTGCGGGACGAACTGATGCGCCGTGTCGACGACATCGTCGTGGAACGCGGTCGCATGGTGGCGGCGCTGCGCGAGCAGGGGTGGACCCTACCCGAGCCGTACGGCAATTTCTTCTGGCTGGAGCTGGGCAAACGCACCGCTGAGGCCGCCGACCGGTTCACGGCCGTTGGTCTGTCGGTCAGGGCGTTCCCCGACGAGGGAATCCGCATCAGCATCGGCGAGCGATTCGCCAACGACCGGGTGCTCGAGGTATGCGCCGCCTTGCGGGACGAGGGCTTCTGACGTCGGATTTCACGACACGGCGTGTCACAGACTTGCGGATGTCGTGAAGTCGTGCCATTATAACCAAGTTGCCATTCCACGGCTTTGGTCGCGGGAAATGGCATGCCGGATTTCCCAAGCGGTCAAAGGGAGCTGACTGTAAATCAGCCGTCAACGACTTCAGTGGTTCGAATCCACTATCCGGCACGCCTCGATAGCTCAGTGGTAGAGCACTTCCTTGGTAAGGAAGAGGTCGTGAGTCCGATTCTCACTCGAGGCTCTCTGGCGGGGTAGCTCAGCTGGCTAGAGCGTACGACTCATAATCGTAAGGTCAAGAGTTCGAGTCTCTTCCTCGCTACAAAGACCGGGACAACCGGTACCAACGAACACAGAGGTGAACGAAATGGCAAGCAAGAGTGCCGACATCCGTCCGGGTATCACGCTGGCATGCACCGTGTGCAAGGAGCGCAACTACATCACGACGAAGAACCGGCGCAACACGCCCGATCGTCTTGAGATCGAGAAGTTCTGCCCCCGCTGCGGCAAGCATACGCTGCATCGCGAGACCCGTTGATCTCTGAACCACACGTTTGTGAAGAAGCCTGACTCCGGTCAGGCTTCTTTCATATCATGGCACCTATGAGCAGCACCAACCCCTCCTTCAGCGACCTCACGACCATCGGCGTGGGCGGTCGCATCGCACGATTCGTCGAACCACGGTCACGAGAGGCGATGATCGACACCCTCCGGGAGGCCGATCGGATGGGCTCTCGGCTGTGCGTCCTGGGTGGCGGGTCGAATCTGCTGGTATCGGACGAAGCGTTCGACGGTGTGGTCGTGCGCGACGCTCGCCGGACCATCGAGGTACTGGAAACCCGGGTTTCGACCGCCGGGCCCGTGCATGACGACACCGTTCAGGTCCGTGCACAGGCCGGCTGTCATTGGGACGACTTCGTCAGCCGCTGCATTGCGATGGGCCTGGCCGGCGTCGAGGGCCTGTCCGGCATACCCGGCACTGTGGGCGCGAGCGTGGTGCAGAACATCGGGGCCTATGGCCAGGAGGTGTCCACCAGCGTCGACGAGGTCGAGGTCTGGGACCGTCTCGCAGGTCGCATCGCCCGCATGAGCCGTACGGATATGCGTTTCGGCTACCGCGTCTCGGCGTTGAAACGCAGCATGCTGGCCGGTGCGGCAACCCCCTCGCCGACCTCCACATCAGCTTCCGTGCCGGTTCCATCGTCGGCTTGCGCACCGGATGTGGCCGTTGGCGAGGCCGGGCATGCCGATTATGCCGGCCGGACCGGTCGCAACCGGTTCTTCCCCAGCCCGCGGTACATCGTGCTGAGCGTCACCTTCCTGCTGCGGCGTGACGTGCAAGGTGTTCTGGGATATGGCCAGCTTGCCTCCGCGTTGCACGCCGAGGTGGGGGACAGGATGCCCACCGCGGCCATACGCGCCGCCGTGCTGGCCGTACGCGCCGCCAAGGGGATGCTGGAGGATGCCCACCGCTACGAGCAGCCGTTCATGCGCGGTGTCGTCGACGAGTCGAATCTGCGGGCGGCGGTGTCGGCGCAGAGCGCCTGCACCGGTTCCGACGGGCCGGACTACGACCGACACAGCTGCGGCAGCTTCTTCATGAACCCCGTACTGACTCCCGACGAAGCGGCGACGTTGCCGCCTCAGGCCCCGCGGTTCCCGGCGCGCGACGATGCGGGGAGGGAAGCGGTCAAGACCTCCGCCGCCTGGCTCATCGACCATGCGGGGTTCCACAAAGGGTTCTCGGTGGGGAGCGGCGCGACCGCCAGCCTATCCACCCGGCCACACCCTGGCGCTGACCAACCGCGGCGGCGCGCGCGCGGCCGACGTGGAGCGCCTCGCCCGCGCGGTCCAGGAAGGTGTGCAGGCGAGGTTCGGCGTGCATCTGGTACCCGAACCCGTGGTCGTCGGACTCGCCCTCGCATGAGCCTCGCGCCTGTTCGGGTCGTCCATCGCGGGTAGGCTGGACCCAGTTCGAACCGAGGAGGTCGTCATGGCATATGTAATCGCTCAGCCCTGCGTGGACGTCAAGGACAAGGCCTGCGTCGACGAGTGCCCGGTCGACTGCATCTACGAAGGTGTGCGCTCGCTGTACATCAATCCGAACGAATGCGTGGATTGCGGTGCATGCGAGCCGGTATGCCCCGTCGAGGCCATCTTCTACGAGGATGATGTGCCCGAGGAGTGGGCTTGGTACAAGGACGCCGCGGTGAGCTATTTCGACGAGATCGGCGATCTGGGCGGTGCGGCCGATGCTGGTCCGTTGGGCAAGGATCCCGCCGGCGTGACGGCGCTGCCGCCCCAGAGCCGGGCCTAAGAGCCGAGCGCCATGGGTTTCCATCCATTCCATACCCCCTATGACTGGGGCAGGCTCGATCGGTATCGTGCCATTGCCGCCGAGACCGGTCTGCCGCTGCTTGATCTCTCGGTGGGCTCTCCCGTCGACCCCGTGCCGGACGCCGTGCGCCGGGCGCTCGCCGATGCATCCGACACTCCCGGATACCCTGCCACCAAGGGCAGCCCCGCGTTGCGCACCGCCATCGCGGATTGGTTCATTAGCTGTCGTGGCATCGACCTGCGGCCGTTGCACGCGGGCATCGTGCCGACGGTGGGGTCCAAGGAAGCAGTCTCGTTGATGGCCTCGCTGTTGCACTGCGGCCAAGGCGATGTGGTCGTCCAGCCACGCGTCTCCTATCCGACCTATGAGATTGGGACCCAGCTGGCTGGTGGCACCGTGCTCAAGGTCGATGACGTCGCCGACGTCGAATCGTGGCGGCATGTGCCCGGTGTGCGTGAGATCTGGGTGAATTCGCCGTGCAATCCCACAGGCGAGGTGCTTTCGGCGGCCCAGCTGACCACCATCGTCGCCTCGGCTCGCGAGATCGGCGCCACCGTGCTCAGCGACGAATGCTATGCGCTCATGGACTGGCGTGAGCCGGCCGCGCCGTGCGCCTTGGGTGCCGGTGTGTGCGCCGGATCGGCCGAGGGTGTCCTGGTGCTCTATTCGATGAGCAAACAGTCCAATATGGCCGGATATCGCGCCGCGTTCATCGTCGGCGACGAGCGGCTGGTCGCCGAGATGACCGTCGCGCGCAAGCAGATCGGCCAGATCATCCCCGCTCCGGTGCAGGCCGCCATGGTGGCCGCGTTGCGTGACGGGACCGCGGTCAATGAGCAACGTGAACGGTACCAGTGTCGCCTGGCCAAGCTGGTCCGGGCGCTGACGGCCTACGGGTATGAGGCCGCCATGCCTCGGGGCGGGCTGTACGTATGGATAGCGGCGCGTTCCGGCGGATGCTGGCAGGACATGGAGGATCTGTCTCGGCTGGGCATCATGGTCAGCCCGGGCGAGTTCTACGGTGCGCCCGGGTATCTGCGATGCTCGGCCACCGCGTCCGACGGCGTCATCGACGAAGTCGTGGCCCGGCTGGCGGCATCGGGCAACTCGGTCGCTCAGGCGCCGAGCGACGCGGCCTGATCGCCGTACCGATGCCTGATGGCATCCAAGGTCCGTTCGGCGTCGCGCAGACGGGCGGACGTGGTCGTCCCCGTCGAGGAGGCCTCCTCCTCCATGAGATCGTCGATTGAAGGCTGACTGACCGTCTTGGAGATCGGTTCCAGACCGCTGGCACTGACGCCCGCGAGGCGGATCGCACGGCTCAGCAACGGTTGCGGTGCCTCCGGTCGGTTCGGGGCGGCGGGGTTTGAGGATGCGCGTCGTCTCTCGGATGCATCGCCGTGACCTTCCCGACCCGATCCGAGCATGGCGTCCAGCAGCGAAGTGACCTGCGGATACAACGCGCTGGCCGTATCCACGGGCTGCTGCAGGGTGTGCGCCTTCGTGGCGTAATGCAGGTCGGGGAACCGCAGTTTCAGCGTCACCGTCCGCGCCATGAGATGCCGTCGACGCAGCGAGGCGGCGATGTCGTCGCAGCACCATCGCAGCAGTCCGCATACGCGGTCCCTGTCGCGGGTGTCCGTGTCGAACGTGCGTTCCGCCCCGATGGATTTCTCCGGTGCACGGGGCGTGACCTGGCGTTCGTCCAAACCGTGCGATGCGAGGCTCAGGTGCCGGGCGCTGAGCGCCGAACCGGTGGCACGAGCCAGCGTCTCCTCACTCATGTCCGCCAGATCGGCCACCGTATGGGCGCCCCATGCGTTGAGGCGCTGCTCGAGCGCAGGGCCGATGCCGGGTATGCCACGCAGGGGCATCATCTGGACGAAGCGCGCCTGGCTGGCCACCGGGATCAGCAGCATACCGTCGGGTTTCGCGTTGGTCGACGCGATCTTCGCGACGAGTTTGTTCGAGGCGATGCCCACCGAGCAGGTGATGGCGAAGCGCCGGTGAACCTGTTCGCGGATCCAGGCGCCGATCGCGCTCGGTTCGCCCCAACGCATCAGCGCGGAGGACACATCCATGTATCCCTCATCGACCGACACCTGCTCGATGGCGTCGGTGACCCGGCCGAACACCTCGGTGAAAATGCGCCGCGACATCCGCCGGTAATAATCGATGTCGACGGGGAGGAAGACGCCGTCGGGGCACAGGCGCCGGGCCCGGGCCGTGGCCATGGCCGAATTGACGCCGTATCGTCTGGCCTTATAATTCGCCGCGGATACCACCGAGCGGGTGCCCGTGCCGATGATCACCGGCTTACCGGCGAGTTCGGGGTGACGGGCGACCTCAAGTGAAGCGTAGAAGGCATCCATGTCGATGTGCAACACCGTGCAACCGGTCTCGTCGTGGCCCCAGTCGCGTTTCGCCGCCTTCAGTCTCGGTGTGCTGCTCATGCGACCATGATAGCCGCGTGCAGCCGTGGTTTCGGGGTGTTTTCCGGCGTGGCGGTATGGTGCGGCGATTCGGGTCCGCCATCACTGGTACAGTATGAACCTGTTGCTTGACGCAAGTGAAGTGACGTCGGAGTCATGCCTGAGTGGCCGATAGGGGCACCCTGCTAAGGTGTTAGTCGCTAACGCGGCTCGAGGGTTCGAATCCCTCTGACTCCGCGAATGACGGGAATCGTTGGTATACCAACGGTTCCCGTCGTCATATTCCACCTAGTTTGGCTCATTGGATGGATATGCTCTGACATCCGCGGACCGCGGTTTCATCGCCCGGTATCTCTGTGGACCTAGGGCCGCATTGTCCCGTAGTCCCGTTGCTTATGTGTCTGTGATCGCATAGTGGTGTTCGGTGTCGGTGTCGGTGTCGGTGTCGGTGCCGGTGCCGGTGTGGCCCGTGGCCGCATGGCCGCCCGCATATCCTCTAGGACGCATGGGCACCATGGTCTCCACCGTAGCCCTGCGCCATTGCGCGGAGGGAATGACCACAGCATGTAGAGAATGACGCATAGGGTTATAGACAAGTCGGGTGATAGCGAAATGGAGCCGCGGAAAATGGCCCCTCATTTTTTCTATCGGTCGACTTGTCTGCGGCAATCGGCGATCTTGGGTGCTGAACCGTCGACCTGGTGCACTCAATCGTCGACTTTGATCCGTGAATCGTCGACCTGGTGCACTGAACCGTCGACTTGTGCCATCCAATCGACGATCTTCGGCATTCAATCGACGACTTGGGGCGCTGAACCGACGATCCTGTGCGTTGAACCGACGAGTTGATGCATCCCAGCAGTGACTTGTCTACGGCAATCGTTGACGAGGATGCGTATATCCCCGGCCGATGTTCGTGCGTCGACGATCTCGGCGCATGAGCCGCTCGTATCCATCCCACTCAGCTTCCACCGCCTTCGGCGATGCCATCGGCAGTGTCGGGTAAGGCCTCGCATATGGCTGAGGTTAACGGAGTCGGAGGTACGCCATTGTCCGTCCGTCTCCTGGAATCCCATTGTATCCGTCTCACGCCGGTAAGTGAGGTGTCGGCCGATCGTCGACCCTGCACGGCGTGTCGTCGCCGTGCATCTCGACATCGCCCGTTAGCGTGGGTGCCGGGAGGCGAATATGCCACAGTCCGTCATGACCATTCTCGACCCGCCGGAGCGGCCCGCCCAGGGCAGGGTCGTTGATCGGAAATCAGAGTTCCTGGGCGAAGCATGCCATGTCGGATCGGTACGGGAGGCGCTTGCGGTCATCGAGGGCGTCCGGGGACGGAACCCTAAAGCCAGACATGTCGCCTATGCCGCCATTGTCGGCGGTCACGATGTCTTCGTCCAGGATGCCACGACCGGCAGCGGCGCCGATGCCACGACGGGCAGCGGACTCGGCCACGGCACCGGCACCGGTGAACCTCATACCGATAGCCGTTATGGCGCTGGCGGCCGTCAAGGAACCGACAGCCGCCATGGCACCAGCACCGAATCTCACCCTGACACCGACACCGGCACCGACATGCGCCGTATCGAGGAACGCATGAGCGATGACGGCGAACCTTCGGGTACGGCGGGCAAGCCCATCCTCGAGGTCCTGCGTACCAGAGGTCTGACGGATTGCGTGGTGAGCGTCACCCGGTATTTCGGCGGAATCCTGCTGGGCTCCGGAGGCCTTATTCGCGCATACGCTGGTTCGTGCACCGCCGCCCTAGACTCCGCGAGGCTTGCGCGACTGGTCAAATTCCAGCGATATTACATCGATATGGCCTACTCGCCGCTCGCTCACTTCCAGGACATCCTGGCCTCCCTGGGAGGGGAGCAGTTGGACGTGACCTATACCGATCGCGTGTCCCTGCGGGTCGCGGTGCCCGCAGCTCACCGGGAAGATTTTGAACGTCGGGTGCGCGAGGCATTCAGTGCCACCATCGAAACGCGGCGGATCGGCACCGAGCGACGGGCCGTGGCGATTCGGCACTGAGGGCACTGAGGTAAGGGCTGAGGTAAGGGTGTTTCGGTAACGGTTCGTAGGTGGGGGAGGCACGCACCGCCGAAGGTTGGTCGTCCCATGCGCGATAGGCTTGCGGGTATGGAGACGAAGACCACCACAAGCGATGCGACGGAGCGCGGCGTGACCGCAGCCGATATGACGGAGCCCGATGACGCGGCACGGCGGGTCGGACAATCCGCGGAGTCACCCGTGGAGCAGGGGGCGGCGGGAGACCCGTCATCCGAAGCCGCCTCGCACGGGGCGGCGGATGTCGCGAAACCTACGGACGGCACCGCTGCGACGGCTGACGCGCTTGCGACGGCTGACACGGCTACACCGGACGGCACCGCTGCGGCGGCTGACACGGCTACACCGGACGGAACGGCTGCGACGGCTGACGCGAGTCCTACGGACGGCACGGATGACGCGGTTGACCCGGATGCCCCAGTTGACCCAGTTGACCAAGATGGCACCAGAGCCGTCGGTTCCTCGGCGGATGCGGCATCGGATCGCCAGCCGGACTTCGAGCCGCTGACCGACACCTACGAGCGGCTCAGGCATTCCACCGACAGCGCCGAGCTCAGTGGCTACGCGCGTGCCCCGCTACCCGACCGGTCGAATCAGGCCGCCTTCTCGCGCGCCACGGCATTGCTTGAGGCCGTAGCCGGCAATGCCCATACGCCGGTGGAGGATCGTGTCTTTCTCGCCACCACCATGCCGTTCCCCAATATCCTCGTCAAGCTGTCCGCGGATCCCGAGGCCGAGGTTCGGCGCGCGGTCGCGGCCAATGAGGACGACAAGAACTGGCTGGTGGGTCGGCTGACCAAGGATCGCGACGGGGAGGTGCGCGACACCGCATTGCGCAACCCCCGCTCCTCATGGAAGATGCGTCTCGAAGGGGCGCAGGATCCTGAGGTCGGTCCGCCGACCCTCGATGCGCTCGCCGATCTCGGTGTGCGGACGGAACCGGGTGCACCCGCCGTGCTGTCGTCGATGGTCCGCCGCGCCGTGGCGTTGAACCCCGGATGCCCGCGGGAGACCTTGGAACGGCTGGCCCGGGACGGCTCGGATCAGGTCGCGAGGGCGGCACGGGCGAGATTGCGCTGACATTCCCCTCATATCCCGATGGGAATGGCGGAATTCCGTCATGCGAGGGATTATACTGGGAGCATGACACAGAGAGTTGAAACGCCGCAGCGTCTCGCACGGCCGCTGATTCGGCTGGCCCGGGCCATGGGCATCGCCACCAGCTATATCGGTCAGACGGATGATTACCACGAAATCAATGATGATGTCATCGTGGCGGTACTCGGAGCACTGGGTGTCGACGCTTCCGACGACGAGTCGGCGAGCCGGTCCCTGCATGACGTTCTGGATACCAGACGCCGTCGTCTGGTCGCACCGACCGTGCTGCACACCGTGGGCGTTCGCGATCGGGTGCGCATCGATACCGCCATTCTCGAAGCGCCCTCGGCGAGCGTCACATTGGAGGATGGGAGCGCCTACGAGGGTGCGTTACTCGTGGAACCGGCGGAGCATCCCGAAGTGCGTGCCATCGACGGGACGTTCATAGCCAACGCCGATGTGGTGTTGCCAGCGGATCTGCCCATGGGCTACCACACATTGCACGTTCAGGTGGGGGAGCGCAGCCAGGATGCGGTGCTCGTCAGCGCACCGGACACCGTAGAGGAGCCGGAAGGCATGAAGGACCGCCAGCTGTGGGGCTGGATGGCGCAGTTGTATTCGATTCGTTCGGCCTCTTCGTGGGGCGTGGGCGATTTCGAGGACCTCAAGACGTTGCTCATCGGCGCCAAACACCGCACCGGTGCCGATTTCGTCCTCATCAACCCGGTGCACGCCAGCGAGCCGGTCAGCCCGTTGACCCCGTCACCGTATCTGCCGGTGTCCCGGCGTTTCGTGAACTTCACCTATATCCGCCCCGAAAGCATCGACGAATACGGCACGCTCGACGACGCGAGCCGTGCGCAGGTCGACGAGTTGCATGATCAGGCCGAGCCGCTCAACGGCGACGCCCAGCTCATCGATCGCGACGCGATGTGGCGTGTGAAGATGCGGGCCCTGTGGCTGATCTTCAAAGCCGGTCGTGACGATGCTCGCCAGGCCGTCTTCGAACGGTTCAAGCAGGATGCGGGAGCCGACCTCGATGCCTTTGCCAGCTGGTGCCTGTGCTACGACAAATGGGGCGCTCCCACCGATGACGCCAACGGATGGCAGAACGCTTTGGGGGCTGACTCCGAGGCGATCGCCTCCCTGCGCGCCCAATTCCCTGACACCTTCGATTTCTACCGATGGCTCGAATGGGTGGCCACCGACCAACTGAGATCGGCCCAGCAGGCCGCGCGTCGTGCGGGCATGGTGCTGGGTGTGATGTCGGATATGGCGGTCGGGGTGCACCCTCGAGGTGCCGACGTCTGGGGGCATCCGGATGGGTACGTGCACGGCGTCACGGTCGGCGCGCCGCCCGATTACTTCAACCAGCAGGGGCAGGATTGGAGCCAGCCACCCATGAATCCGGTCGAGCTGGCGAACAGCGGGTACCGCATCTACCGCGACATGGTGCACGGCATGTTCTCCCAGGCGGGGGCCGTGCGCATCGACCACATCCTCGGCCTGTTCAGACTCTGGTGGATTCCGCAGGGCAAGGCGCCCACGGAAGGCACGTATGTGCACTATGATGCCGGTCTCATGCTGGGCATCCTGTGCATTGAGGCGCGCCGAGCCCACGGGATCGTCGTCGGGGAGGATCTCGGCGTTGTCCCCAAAAGCGTCGAGGAGGCACTGGAGCAGCACCGCATCCTCGGATGCGCGGTCGAGTGGTTCGAACAACGTGACGGCGTCTTCCTCGATCCGCACACGTGGCGAACGAACGCCCTCGCCTCGGTCAATACCCATGACCTGCCGCCGGCAGCCGGCTATCTCGCTTATGAGCAGGTGAAGATCCGTGAGCAGTTGCAGTTGCTCACGATGCCTGCCGAGGAGTTCCGGGCGTCCGCGGTGCGGGAGCACAACGCCATGTTGCAGATGCTCATCGAACGGGGATTCCTGGAGCCTTCGATGGTCGAGGACGAATCGGCGCACATACAGCAGATCGTCGAGGCCCTCTACCGTGTCCTCAAAGCCGCGCCGAGCCGTCTGCTTGCCGCCTCCATCGTCGATGCCGTCGGCGAGACCCGGGCGCAGAACCAGCCGGGCACGAACAACGAATACCCCAATTGGCGCATTCCGTTGGCCGATGCCGACGGCAAGGTGGTGCCCTTGGAGCAGCTCTACGACAATGCGCGGCTCAAGTCGCTGGCGGCGATCATGAACGCCCCGAAACGCTGATATGAAGTGTCGCCACGGGCGGAGGGCATGCATTTCCTCACGTTTTGTGCATACTCCTGCGCGGCGTGTTGCGGGAAGTCAGGACAGGCGATACACTTAAGGATTGTTGTGTTTCCCTCAGGGGTCCTTCAAAGCGCTATCCCACTCGCCATCGAGGACTTTAAGGGAGCCCACGGATAATGAGACTGAATGCGTCGCGCCTTTCGCGCGGGGTGTGAGGTCCGGAACACAATAGCTAGAAAAGGTACACTCGTGAAAACTTTCACACCGAAGCCAGCTGACCTGACTCACGACTGGTATATCATCGACGCCACCAACGTGGTGCTCGGACGTCTTGCCACGCAGGCGGCCGTCCTGCTGCGCGGCAAGAACAAGGCGACCTATGCGCCGCACGCCGATTCGGGCAACCACGTCATCATCATCAACGCCGCGAAGATCGCCCTGACCGGCAACAAGACCGGGAAGCTGCTCTACACGCATTCCGGGCGCCCCGGCGGCCTGCGTGGCGACAGCTACGCCGATCTGCTCAAGCGCAACCCCGACCGCATCGTCCTGAGTGCCGTCAAGGGCATGCTGCCCAAGAACCGTCTGTCCAAGGTTCAGCTGGATCGCCTGCACATCTTCGCCGGCGCCGAGCATACGCACACCCCGCAGAAGCCCCAGGTCTTTGAGATCGACCAGGTCTCGCAACAGGTTAAGTGAACCGAAGGAGATAAAGAAACATGGCTGAGAATACCGAAAACTCCACGGTTCAGGAAACCGAAGAGGAGCTCACCGAGTACAGCACCGAGACCAATGCCGGAGCCGGCACTGGCACCTCCGCCATCGAGGCGGGCTACGGCACCGGTCGCCGTAAGGAAGCGGTTGCACGCGTGCGGCTGATCCCCGGCACCGGCAAGTGGACGGTGAACGGTCATACTCTCGAGGAGTATTTCCCGTCCCGTCTGCAGCAGCGTGAGGTCAACTCCCCGATCGTGCTGCTCAAGCTCGAAGACAAGTTCGATTCCATCGTCCTCGTTGAGGGCGGCGGCACCACCGGTCAGGCCGGCGCCATCCGTTTGGGTGTGGCCCGTGCCCTCAATGCCATCGATCGTGACGCGAACCGCGCCACGTTGAAGAAGGCTGGATTCCTGACGCGTGATGCCCGTGCGGTGGAACGCAAGAAGGCCGGTCTGCACAAGGCCCGTCGCGCTCCGCAGTTCTCGAAGCGTTAACGATACCTTCGGTTCGTCCCTTGGGGCGGCCCGCACAGTGTGCGGGCCGCGCCCCAAGTCGTTGTTCCGGTGGTTGTGCTGCTGGTCGTGGTTGCGCGGCTGGGGAGTGGACGGCGAAGAATCGTATCAACGGTGATGCCACCAGTGTGACGCTAACGTTCGGGCCGTGCCTGGCCCACGAGTCCGTTCCGGGGACTTCCGGATCATGGTTCCGTGGCCGGATATGATCCGGGAGTAGGTGTCTAGACTTCCTGCTGGAACAGGGAGATGCTCATCGAGGGTATCGACCAGAGATTCGACGGGGCGGGGGATTCGGTTCCCGCGTCCCCTGCCGGCGCATGGTCGGACGGCGCATGGTCGGACGATCCGCGGTCGGCCCATGTATGGTCACCCAAGGTATGGTTGTCGATCACGCCGTCCAGTGTCGAGCCTCTGACGGGGCCTCGGCCGGAATCCGTCGCGGGGATGTCGGCCACGCGACGTGGCTCCTCTCCCAGCGTCTGCGTCGAGTTCCAGACGCAGTGCCAGGTGGCGTCACTGGGCAGATGGAAGTCCCGTGCCGATCTGGAGGCGTTGATCACCACGAGCACATCGCCTTCGGTGGTCGAGGTCAGGCGCATGGTGAAGCTTTGTTTGGCGTGATCGCGCCAATCGCGCTCCATGGGGGTGGTGCCGTCCGCCAGCTGCCATTGGACCCTGCTGGATTGCTTCAGCAGTCCCAGCTGGGTCAAGCGGGTGAAGAATTCCTCGTGATGATACAGGTCGAGGGATTTGCGGATGGTGATCAGCTGCGATACGGCGGTCGCGAAACGACCCCGCCTGCCGTCGACGCCCTCTCGCATCCATGACCAGTCGAGCCAACTGATGTCATTGTCCTGGGCATAGGCGTTGTTGTTGCCCATCTGGGTATTGCAGAACTCGTCGCCGGCCCGCAGCATGGGGGTCCCCAATGCCATGAGCAATGTGCCGATCATGTTGAGTCCGGTCCGTTCTCGACGGTCGAGGATCCTGGGATTGATGCTGGGGCCTTCGACGCCGAAGTTCCATGAATGGTTCGACCGGTCGCCGTCCCGGTTCTGTTCCCCGTTGGCCTCATTGTGCCGGTCGTTGTAGCTGGTCAGGTCGTGCAGGGTGAAGCCGTCGTGGCTGGTGACGTAATTCACCGAAGCGGTGGCCCCTCGGCCGGGTTCCGTGGCGTAGAGGTCGGCCGATCCGCACAGTCTGGTCGCGATGTCCTGCATGCCGATGGAAGGCCGGCCCTTCGTCGGTTTCGCGCCGTCGATCCAGAAGGTGCGGGTGTGGTTGCGGAACCGGTCGTTCCATTCGCTGAAAGGGACGCCGAACTGGCCGGTTCTCCAGCCGCCTTCCCCGAGGTCCCAGGGTTCCATGATGAGTTTGAGGTTGCCGAGGAGCAGATCGCTGCGCAGGGCGTACAGGAAGGGGTGCCTGTGGGTGAACGCGCCGTCGAGACGGGCCAATGAGGCCGCCAGATCGAAGCGGAATCCGTCGATGCCGATGCGTTTGGCCCAGTAGCGCAACGAGTCGATGGCGAAGGTGACCACGTGCGTGTTGGTGAAGTCCAGGGTGTTGCCGCACCCCGTGGTGTCCTCGAGGGTGCCGGGGTGTTCCGGGTCGCGCCGGTAATAGGACAGGTCGTCCAAACCACGCCAACAGACCGTGGGCCCGTCGGCTCCGCCCTCGCATGTGTGGTTGTACACGACGTCCATGATCACTTCGAAGCCCGCCGAGTGCAGGGCGTGGACCATGGCGATGACCTCTTCGCGTACCGCTGCGGGGCCGCGTCGTTGCGCTTCCGCCGTGGCATAGGAGGGTTCCGGGGCGAAATAGCCGAGCGTCGAATACCCCCAGTAGTTGGTCAGCCCGCGCTGGGTCAGCGACGCCTCGCTCTGCTTGGCTTGGATGGGCAGCAGTTCGATGGAGGTCACGCCGAGTCGCTGCAGATACGTCAATGTCTGGGGGTGGGCCAGCCCGGCGTAGGTGCCGCGCAACCGCTCGGGGAGCCACGGGGCCTTGGCGGTGAAGCCCTTGACGTGCAGTTCGTAGATCACCGTTTTGCTCCATGACACATGGGGGTGTATGGGCTCGTTGTCGTGCTTGGTGGCGTCCCGGTCGTCGATGGCCACGGACAGGGGGGCCGAGCCGAGGGAATCCAGCATGCTCATCGGCCCGTTCGGCGAGCCTTCGATCATCCCGTCGGTCATGGAGCACTGATACGAATACGCCGCAGGGGTCAGTGCACTGTGGCCCTCGATGCCCTTGCCATAGGGGTCAAGCAGCACTTTGAACGGGTTGAATCGCACGCCGTGTGCGGGGTCCCAGGTGCCGTCGGCACGGTAGGCGTAGCGCATGCCGTCCCAGGCCTTGGGCAGATGGACGTACCACAGGCCATAGTTGGGGCCGCTCATGCGCAGCAGCGTCTCGCGCAGATGCAGAGACGGAATGACCCGGGTGGTGGTCGGGTACTGCCGCATCGCGGTCAGCAGGGCATCGGGGCCGTCGTCGACCGGGGGAGTTGCCTCGCTGTAGAACGACGTGGGCTGATCCTCCGGTTCGTATACGCAGAACCAGAGTTGGTCCGCGGTCTCGGACCGGACCACGGCGTCGGCGCCGCCGTCCTCGGTGAAATACAGGCCCGGGCGGGTGGCATAACGGTGTGGGGACGGATTGCGCATAGTGTTCAGTGTAGACGCCGAGAGTTGCCCGGCAGCGGTCTCGATAACCGAATTCGACGGACGGAATGGATTGCGTGAGCGTTCACATCAGGGTGATAGATGTGCGGATGTTCACTTAAAACAACAATAACTACCAGAAATGAGGTGTATCGAACATATAAACACCCGTTGTCGCACAACAATCGCATATGAGACCCGCGTCTGCACTCATGAAACGCTCAACATCGGGCACTGCGCGCTGCGTACGTACCGTTCGCTATCTTGTGACTTGTATCACACTTGGCGCGATGAAGCCGTTGTTCGGCAATGACCCACCGTGCCGTCGGCAATGCGAAACGAGGAGGGTATTGTGACCGAGGCGAAGAATCAGGCGCCGAGATGGCGGCCAAGGATAAGGCCACCGCGACGATGAGCAAGCAGGAGGCCGCGGAGCAGGAGGTCGACCTCCTAGTACAGCGTGGGCTCAAGGCCCTGGACGAGTATCAGGACCTCGACCAGGAGCAGGTCGACCGCATCGTGGCGAAGGCATCCATCGCAGCCCTGAACCAGCATCTGACCCTGGCCAAGATGGCCGTGGACGAGACCGGTCGTGGTCTCGTCGAGGACAAGGCGACGAAGAACATCTTCGCCTGCGAGCATGTGACCCACTACCTGGCCAACCAGAAGACCGTGGGCATCATCAACGAGGATGAGGTAATGGGCATCGATGAAGTGGCGGAGCCGGTCGGCGTCGTCGCCGGCGTCACACCCGTCACCAATCCGACTTCGACCGCCATCTTCAAGTCGCTGATCTCCCTGAAGACCCGGTGTCCCATCGTCTTCGGCTTCCACCCCTTCGCCCAGCGCAGCTCCGTCGCCGCGGCCCGCGTCGTCCGTGACGCCGCGATCAAGGCCGGTGCGCCGAAGAACTGCATCCAGTGGATCGAGCACCCCTCGATCGAGGCGACCGGCGCCCTGATGAAGCACCCCGGCATCGCGACCATCTTGGCCACGGGTGGTCCCGGCATGGTCAAGGCCGCCTATTCGTCCGGCAAACCGGCCCTCGGCGTGGGTGCGGGCAACGCCCCCGCCTATGTCGACGCCGACGTCGACGTGGAGCGCGCCGTCAACGACCTCGTCCTCTCGAAGCACTTCGACTACGGCATGATCTGCGCGACCGAGCAGGCCATCATCGCCCACCAGGACGTCTATGCGGCCGTGGCCAAGGAACTGCGCCATCGCAAGGCCTACTTCGTCAACGCCGAGGAGAAGGCCAAGCTCGAACGCTACATGTTCGGCTGCACGTCCTATTCGGGCGGCACCCCGAAGCTCAACTCCGCGGTGCCCGGCAAATCCCCGCAGTTCATCGCCAAAGCCGCCGGATTCGACATTCCCTCGGACGCGACGATCCTCGTCGGGGAGTGCAAGGAGGTCGGAGAGAACGAGCCGCTGACCATGGAGAAGCTCGCCCCGGTCCACGCCCTGCTCAAGGCCAAGGACAAGGAACAGGCCTTCGAGATGTGCGAGCGGATGCTCGTGCACGGTGCGGGGCACACCGCCGCCATCCACACCAACGACGAGAGCCTGGTGCGCGAGTACGGGCAGCGGATGCACGCCTGCAGGATCATCTGGAATCAGCCGTCGGCACTGGGCGGCATCGGCGACATCTACAACTCGATCGCCCCCTCGCTCACCTTGGGCTGCGGCTCCTACGGCGGCAATTCCGTGTCGGGCAACGTGCAGGCCGTCAACCTCATCAACATCAAGCGCATCGCACGGAGGAACAACAACATGCAATGGTTCAAGGTGCCGGCGAAGACCTACTTCGAGCCGAACTCCATCCGCTACCTGCGCGACATGTACTGCATCCGCAAGGCCGTCATCGTGTGCGACAAGGTGATGGAGCAGCTCGGCATCGTCGACAAGATCATCGACCAGCTGCGCGCGCGCCGCCACCGGGTCACGTTCCGCACCATCGACTACGTCGAGGCGGAGCCTTCGGTGGAGACCGTTGAGCGCGGCGCCGCCATGATGCGCGACGAGTTCGAGCCCGACACCATCATCGCCGTGGGCGGCGGTTCGCCGATGGACGCCGCCAAGATCATGTGGCTGCTCTACGAGCACCCGGAGATCTCCTTCGACGACGTGCGCGAGAAGTTCTTCGACATCCGCAAGCGCGCCTTCAGGATCCCGCCGCTGGGCAAGAAGGCCCGGCTGGTCTGCATCCCGACCTCCTCGGGCACCGGGTCCGAGGTCACGCCATTCGCGGTGATCACCGATCACCAGACCGGGTACAAATACCCGATCACCGATTACGCCCTGACCCCCACGGTCGCCATCGTCGATCCCGTCCTCGCCCGCACGCAGCCACGCACGCTCGCCCAGGACGCCGGCTTCGATTCGCTGACCCATGCCACCGAGGCCTTCGTGTCCGTGTACGCGAACGACTTCACCGACGCAATGGCGCTGCACGCCGCCAAGCTCATCTGGGACAACCTCGACGCCTCAGTCAACGACAAGCCCGGTAGGGAGCGCATCGAAGCCCAGGAGAAGATGCACAACGCGGCAACGATGGCCGGCATGGCGTTCGGTTCCGCCTTCCTGGGCATGTGCCACGGCATGGCGCACACCATCGGCGCCCTGTGCGGCATCGCGCACGGCCACACCAACGCCATCCTTCTGCCCTACGTGGTGCGCTACAACGGCAGCATCCCGCTCGAGCCCACCAGCTGGCCGAAGTACAACAAGTACATCGCCCCGGAACGCTACCAGCAGCTCGCCCAGGTCATCGGCATCGACCCCGGGCAGACCGCGGAGGAGGGCGTGGAGAACTTCGCCTCGGCCCTGGAGGATTATCGCGACAACAGGCTGAGCATGGACAGCTGTTTCAAGGACTGCGGCGTGGACGAGGAGACCTACTGGGGGCTGCTCGACCAGATCGGCATGCGCGCCTACGAGGACCAGTGCACGCCGGCCAATCCTCGCGTTCCCATGATCGAGGACATGAAGGATATCGCCATCGCCGCCTACTACGGGGTGAGCCAGTCCGAGGGCCACCAGCTTCGCGCCCGCCGCGAGGGCGCGGGGGCTCTGGTCGAAGCCTCCCAGCGCTGAGAACGGCAGCCTATCCGCCGGCCGTCGTTATCTAGGCCGTCATCCGCCCCCACCATGCCGGTCATGGCGGGGGCGGACCGTCATGTATGGTGGATCGGGTGGAAGGGTCGTCGACCGCGCGGGCACCTCGCGTATACGTCGGCCCGACGGGCGACACGCCCGAATTCCTCTAATCAACAGTAGGTGCTTTAATTGAGCAGTTGCCTGTTTTGGGCTCGCATATTGGAATAAAAAAAGCGGGTGCAGGGCCGGATTCGAGACGTGCGTGCATGTCATGGATTCGGTTGCTGTGCACTGATGTGATGTGACCGCGGGGTCGAACCCGAGGGTCCCATGCAACCGGTGCCCTGATAAAAGCAGGTTGGTAATAGTACACGAATCGCTAGAAAGGGCGGACGGCAATGGCGGGACAGAAAATCCGCATCAGGCTTAAGTCCTATGACCACGAGGTCATCGACCAATCGGCGAAGAAAATCGTCGAAACGGTTACGAACGCGGGTGCCACGGTTGTGGGCCCGGTTCCTCTGCCGACCGAGAAGAACGTATTCTGCGTAATCCGTTCTCCTCATAAATACAAGGACTCCCGCGAACATTTCGAGATGAGGACGCATAAGCGTCTCATCGATATCGTGGACCCAACGCCCAAGGCGGTGGATTCCCTGATGCACATCGATTTGCCGGCGGATGTCAATATCGAGATCAAGCTGTAGGAGAGGGGGAAACCGCAATGTCACAATTGACCAATCGCAAGGCGCTGCTGGGCAAGAAGCTCGGCATGTCGCAGATCTGGGATGAGAACGGCTTCTTCGTCCCCGTCACGCTGGTCGACGTGTCCACCAACGTGGTCACGACGGTGAAGACCGAGGAAAGCGACGGATACAACGCCGTCCAGCTCGGTTACGGCCAGATCGACCCGACCAAGGTGACCAAGCCGCTCGCCGGCCACTTCGCCAAGGCCGGAGTCACTCCCCGGCGTCACCTCGCCGAGGTGCGCACCGAGGACGTCGCCGATTTCAAGCCCGGGCAGGAACTGACCGCCGAGCTCTTCGGCGAGGGTGTTCAGGTCGACGTGACCGGGACCACCAAGGGCAAGGGCTTCGCCGGTACCATCAAGCGCTGGGGCTTCAAGTCCTATCGCCGTACCCACGGTTCGCACAAGAACGAACGTCGCCCCGGTTCCGTTGGCGCATGCGCCACGCCGAGCCGTATTCTCAAAGGCAAGCGGATGGCCGGCCGTATGGGCCACGTCACCGCGACCCTGCAGAACCTGACCGTGATGACCTCTGATGTCGAGAACGGCATCCTGGCCGTCAAGGGAGCGATTCCGGGGCCGAAGGGTTCCATCGTCCTTGTCCGCACTGCTGTGAAGGGAGCCTGACATCATGGCTAACGTCACATTCAACGTCACCGACGCCAAGGGACAGTCCACCGGTTCGGTCGAAGCACCGGCCGAGATCTTCGGCATTTCGAGTGAAGACGTCGAATCGCATATTCCGCTGATTCACCAGGTCGTCATCGCCCAGCTCGCCGCGGCTCGTCAGGGCACGCATTCGGCCAAGACCCGTGCCATGGTTTCCGGCGGCGGCAAGAAGCCTTGGAAGCAAAAGGGCACCGGTCGTGCCCGCCAGGGTTCCATCCGCGCCCCCCAGTGGGCACACGGTGGCGTCGCCCACGGCCCGGTTCCGCGCAAGTACGATCAGCGTACGCCCAAGAAGATGAAGGCCAGCGCCCTGCGCTACATCCTGTCCGACCGTGCCAACGCCGGTCGTGTCGCGGTCGTCGACCTCGGCATCGCGGATGCGCCTTCCACCAAGGCGGCCGTCGCTTCGCTGACCCCGGTCACCGCGAACAAATTCACCACCGTTGTGCTGTCACGCGACAACGTCAATGAGTGGCTGTCGGTGCGCAACATCCCGACGGTCCACGTGATCTTCGCCGATCAGCTCAACACATACGATGTGGTCACCGCCCAGTACATCGTCTTCACCCGCGAGGCGCTTGACGCCTTCGTCGAGCTGAAGACCGAGCGGTCCGCCAAGGAGGCCTGATCATGGTTGCTATTCATAACCCGGCGCATGACGTCATCCTCAAGCCTGTCGTCTCTGAGAAAAGCTACGCGGCCTCCGACCGCGGGCAGTACACCTTCGTCGTGTCCCCGGACGCGAACAAGGTGCAGATCAAGCAGGCCATCGAGACGATCTTCAATGTCAAGGTGACGAACGTCAACACCCTCAACCACAGCGGCAAGCGCCAGCGCACGAAGACCGGTTTCGGTCAGCGTGCCAACCAGAAGCGCGCCATCGTCACGGTTGCCAAGGGTCAGTCGATCGACATCTTCGGTAACTGAAGGCTAGCCGAGAAAGTCAAAGGAAGAACTACATTATGGCTATCCGAACATATAAGCCGACTTCTGCGGGTCGTCGCAACGCGTCCGTCTCGGACTTCGCCGAGATCACACGTTCCACGCCCGAAAAGTCGCTGGTTCGCAAACTCAGTAAGACAGGCGGTCGTAATTCGTACGGACGCATGACCTCCCGCCATCGCGGCGGCGGTCACAAGCGCCAGTATCGTCTTATCGACTTCCGTCGTTGGGACAAGGACGGCGTGCCCGCCAAGGTGGCTGAGATCGAGTACGATCCCAACCGTTCGGCACGCATCGCCCTCCTGCACTACGCCGATGGCGAGAAGCGCTACATCATCGCCCCCGAAGGCATCAGCCAGGGCGACGTGATTGAGACCGGCGAGAACGCCGATATCAAGCCCGGCAACAATCTGCCGCTGCGCAACATCCCGACAGGTACCGTCGTGCACGCCATCGAACTCCGTCCTCTGGGCGGGGCCAAGATCGCGCGTTCCGCTGGCGCCGGCGTTCAGCTGGTCGCCAAGGACGGGGCTTTCGCGCAGCTGCGCATGCCCTCCGGCGAAATCCGCAACGTGGATGCCCGCTGCCGCGCGACCGTGGGTGAGGTCGGCAACGCCGATCACGCCAACGTCGAGCTCGGCAAGGCCGGACGCGCCCGCTGGATCGGCAAGCGGCCGATCACCCGTGGTGAGTCCATGAACCCCGTCGACCATCCTCATGGTGGACGCACCCGCGGCGGCAAGCCGCCGGTGTCGCCTTGGGGCAAGGGCGAGGTCCGCACACGCCATCCGAAGAAGGCTTCGAACAAGATGATCGTTCGTCGTCGTCCCAATGGTAAGAATCGCAAGTAAGGGAGCGTCGGAAAGATGACTCGTAGCATCAAGAAGGGCCCCTTCGTCGACGCCCACTTACAGAAGAAAGTCGACGACCAGAACGAGAAGGGCACGCACAACGTCATCAAGACGTGGTCGCGCCGTTCTATGATCACGCCCGATTTCATCGGTCACACCTTCGCCGTGCATGACGGCCGCAAGCACGTTCCGGTGTTCGTCACCGAAGCGATGGTCGGCCACAAGCTCGGTGAATTCGCCCCGACCAAGACCTTCCGAGGTCATGTGCGGGACGACAAGCAGGTTCGCCGCTAAAGGAGAGTAGAGACTTTATGGAAGCTCAAGCAATTGCACGTCACGTCCGCGTGACGCCGCGCAAGGCTCGCCGCATGGTCGACCTCATCCGAGGAAAACAAGCGAGCGAAGCCGTCACCATCCTCACCTTCGCCCCTCAGGACGCGGCCGTTCCGGTTCGCAAGGTTCTGCAGAGCGCGATCGCGAACGCACGCGTCAAGGCCGATAAGGCCGGCGAGCCGTTCCATGAGAATGACCTTGTCATCAGCAGGATCTTCGTGGACGAGGGCGTGACGCTCAAGCGTTTCCGCGCCCGTGCACAGGGTCGCGCTGCGCGCATCAACAAGCGCACCAGCCACATCACGGTCGTCGTCGCGTCCAAGGAAGGAGCCCGCTAAAGATGGGTCAGAAGATCAATCCCTTTGGCTATCGCCTGGGCATCACTGAAAACCACCGTTCCAAGTGGTTCTCCGATTCCAACAAGGCCGGCGAGCGCTACCGCGACTTCGTCCTCGAGGACGACGAGATCCGCAAGGAAATGAGCAAGGACCTGGAGCGCGCAGGCGTCTCCCGCATCGTCATCGAGCGTACCCGTGACCGCGTGCGTGTGGATATCCACACCGCCCGCCCGGGCATCGTCATCGGACGTCGTGGGGCCGAGGCCGAACGCGTTCGCATGAAGTTGGAGAAGCTCACCGGCAAACAGGTGCAGCTCAACATCTTCGAGGTCAAGAACGCCCAGATCGACGCCCAGTTGGTCGCCCAGGGCATCGCCGAGCAGCTGACCAACCGCGTCACCTTCCGTCGTGCGATGCGCAAGGCCCAGCAGGATGCCATGCGCGCAGGCGCCAAGGGTATCCGCATCAAGCTGGCCGGCCGTCTTGGAGGCGCCGAGATGAGCCGTTCCGAGTTCTACCGCGAAGGTCGAGTCCCGCTGCAGACCCTGCGTGCGCTGATCGATTATGGCTTCTTCGAAGCCAAGACCACGTACGGACGCATCGGCGTCAAGGTCTGGATCTACAAGGGCGACATGACCGAGCAGGAGTTCGACGAGCAGCAGGCCCAGCAGTCCAGCCGTCCGGGACGTCGCGGTGGAGACCGCCGCCCGCGTCGCGGTGGACCCCGCCAGGGAGCTCAGCAGCAGAACCAGCAGGCTCCTGCCGCGGCCAAGGCCCCCGCATCCGAAGCACCTGCCGCAACGGAAACGAAGGAGTGAGCATCAATGCTTATCCCAAAGAGGACTAAGTACCGCAAACAGCAGCGACCCAGCCGCCGTGGCATGTCCAAGGGCGGCAACGCGATCGCCTTCGGCGATTACGGCATCCAGGCGTTGGCCCCCGCCTATGTGACCAACCGCCAGATCGAAGCTGCTCGTATCGCCATGACCCGCTACATCAAGCGTGGCGGTCGTGTGTGGATTACCATCTTCCCGGATCGCCCGCTGACCAAGCACGCGCTTGGTTCGCGAATGGGTTCCGGAAAGGGCACGCCAGAGTTCTGGGTTGCCAATGTGCACCCCGGACGCGTGATGTTCGAGATCGGCGGTGTCTCCGATGACATCGCCAGGGAAGCCTTGCGCCGCGCCATCGACAAGCTGCCGATGAAGTGCCGCATCATTGCACGTGAGGGCGGTGACATCTGATGCCAGTCGAAACCGAAGACTACACCATGCAGACACTCAGTGAGAAGACCGACAACGAGATCGAGGGTTTCCTGAAGAAATCCAAGGAGGAGCTGTTCAACCTGCGTTTCCAGTCAGCGACTGGTCAGCTGGAGAACTCCTCTCGTCTCAAGGTCGTCAAGCACGACATCGCCAGGATGTACACCGTCCTGCGCGAGCGTGAGCTGGGTATCAGCAAGGCGCCCGAGGCAAGTGAAACGAAAGCTGAGGAGAAGTAAGCATGGCTGAACAGCAGGAGCGCAACTTCCGCAAGGCCCGTCGTGGATACGTCGTGTCCGATTCCATGGACAAGACCATCACCGTCGAACTCGAACAGCGTTCGACCCATCCCCTGTACGGCAAGGTCGTCCGCTCGACTCGTACGGTCAAGGCTCATGATGAACACAACGACGCCCACGTTGGCGACCTTGTGAGTATCATGGAAACTCGGCCTCTGAGCAAGACCAAGCGTTGGCGTCTCGACTCGGTTGTCGAGCGCGCCAAGTAACAACAGTTCGGCAAGGCTCCCCGACACACACGCGAGTGTGCTAGGGGAGAACCAGCTCGGCTAAGGAGAATCAATGATTCAGCAGGAAACGCGGCTTCATGTCGCCGACAACACGGGTGCCAAGGAGATTTTGGCCATCCGCGTGCTCGGTGGATCGAAGCGACGCTATGCCGGCATCGGCGACGTGATCGTCGCCTCCGTGAAGGACGCCATCCCCGGCGGGTCGGTGAAGAAGGGCGATGTGGTCAAGGCCGTCGTCGTCCGTACGGTAAAGGAGCACCGTCGCTACGACGGCTCCTATGTCAAGTTCGACGAGAACGCCGCCGTGATACTCGGCACGGGCCGTGAGCCCAAGGGCACTCGTATCTTCGGACCGGTCGGTCGTGAACTGCGCGATAAGCGCTTCATGCGCATCGTGTCCCTCGCCCCGGAGGTGATCTGAAATGGCGGCCAAAATCAAATCCGGCGATCAGGTCATGGTTATCCGTGGCAAGGATCGCGGCAAAGAGGGCAAGGTCACCCGAGTCCTTTCCGATGATCGGCTTATCGTCGAAGGCATCCAGATCGTGAAGAAGCACGTTCGCGCCACGCAGCAGGGCCAGGAGTCCGGCATCGTGTCCGTCGAAGCGCCGATTCACCGTTCCAATGTGATGCTCATCGATCCAGAGACCAAGAAGCCGACCCGCGTCGGCGTCACGGTCAAGGAAGAGGCCCAGGACGGCAAGGTCAAGACCGTGCGCGTGCGTGTGGCCAAGAAATCAGGAAAGGAGCTGGCATGAGCTCTACAACAGTTGACGCTCCGGCGACTCCTCGCCTGAAGTCCACCTATCACGACGAGATCATCGCCAAGCTGGAGCAGGAGTTCAAGCACTCCAACCCCATGCAGGTCGCCCGTCTGAGCAAGGTCGTCGTCTCCATGGGCGTTGGCGCCGCGGCTCGCGACTCCAAGCTCATCGAGGGTGCGATCAAGGATCTCACGCTGATCACCGGCCAGAAGCCGAAGGTCACCAAGGCCAAGAAGTCCGTCGCGCAGTTCCATCTGCGTGAGGGCCAGGCCATCGGTGCCTACGTCACCCTGCGCGGCGATCGCATGTGGGAGTTCCTCGACCGTCTGCTCACCTTGGCGCTGCCCCGCATCCGTGATTTCCGCGGCATCGACGGCAAGCAGTTCGATGGACAGGGCAACTACAACTTCGGTCTGACCGAACAGTCCATGTTCCATGAGATCGACCAGGATTCCATTGATCATCAGCGTGGTATGGATATCACCGTGGTGACCACCACCAAGGATGACAAGGAAGCCGCCGCGCTGCTTAAGCATCTCGGCTTCCCCTTCAAGGAGAACTGATATGGCGAAATCCGCTCTGAAAAACAAAGCGGCTGCGAAGCCGAAGTTCACGGTGCGTGGCTACACGCGCTGCCAGGTTTGCGGCCGTCCTCACTCCGTGTATCGCAAGTTCGGCCTCTGCCGCATCTGCCTTCGCGAGAAGGCCCACCGCGGCGAGCTGCCCGGCGTTACGAAGTCCAGTTGGTAAACATCGACGCTGAAGGTCCGCGGTTCCGCCGCATAAACGGCGGGGCCACGGAAACCACGGCGAGAAAGGGCGTTAGCCCACAATGACAATGACAGATCCCATCGCAGACATGCTGACACGTCTGCGTAATGCGAGCTCGGCGAAACACGAAACCGTGGATATGCCGTACTCCAAATTCAAGGCGAACATCGCCCAGATCCTCAAGCGCGAAGGCTACATCAAGGACTTCGACGCCAAGGACGCGAAGGTCGGACAGACGCTTGAGGTCACCCTCAAGTACGGTGCGACCGGAGAGCGTTCGATCCAGGGCATCAAGCGTATTTCGAAGCCCGGCCTGAGGCGCTACGCGAAGTCCGATTCCCTGCCCATGCCTTTGGGCGGTCTCGGCATCGCGATCATCTCGACCAGCTCGGGATTGCTGACCCAGAAGGAATGCCTCGACCGGGGCATCGGCGGCGAAATCGTCGCCTACGTGTGGTGAGGAAGGAGAGCTAAACATGGCATCGCATATTGGCAAGCTCCCCGTCGCCATTCCGGCCGGCGTGGAAGTCACATTCAATGGTCAGAACTTCTCGGTCAAAGGACCGAAGGGTTCGGACTCCTATACGCTCCCCGAAGGGATCCGCGGCAAGGTGGAGGGCACGGAAGTGCTGCTCACCGCCGTCGACGACGAGCGCCAGACCCGGTCCAACCACGGTCTGAGCCGTTCGATCATCGCCTCGATGGTCAAGGGCGTGCACGAGGGCTTCACCAAGACCCTCGACATCATCGGCACGGGTTACCGCGCGCAGATGAAGGGCAAGGGCATCGAGTTCTCGCTTGGCTATTCCCACACCATCACGGTGAACCCGCCTGAAGGCATCGAGTATGAGCTGCCGAATCAGAACCAGGTCATCGTGAAGGGCACCGACAAGCAGGTCGTCGGTCAGGCCGCCGCGAACATCCGCAAGCTTCGCGCCCCGGAACCCTACAAGGGCAAGGGCATCAAGTACACGGACGAACATATCGTGCGCAAGGCTGGAAAGGCTGGTAAGTGATATGACCGTTAAGATTTACGGTAAAGGCAAGAAGGTCGCCCGCCTTCGTCGCCACGCTCGTCTGCGTCGGCACATCTCCGGCACGGCGGACAGGCCTCGTCTCGTGGTCACTCGCTCCAACCGGCATATGGTCGCCCAGGTTGTGGATGACGTCAAGGGCGTCACCCTGGTGAGCGTCTCCACGATGCAGAGCGATTTCGAAGGCTTCAAAGGCACCAAGATCGAAGCCGCCACGAAGGTCGGAACGCTTATCGCCAGCAAGGCGAAGGACGCGGGCATTTCGACGGTGGTCTTCGATCGCGGTGGCAACAAGTACCACGGCCGAGTGGCCGCGGTGGCCGACGCCGCCCGAGAGGGAGGACTGGCACTGTGAGCGACAACGAAAAGGAAACCCAAGTGGCTGGTGAAACTCAGAACACTCAGGCCTCCACCGAGGAGCACAAGGACGATCGCAACGGGTCCCGCCAGGGACGTCGCGGTCAGCGCGGCGAAGGCCGTCGCGGTGAGCGTCGCAACCGTCGCGAGGACAATCGCGGCGACGAGATGCTCGATCGCGTGGTCACCATCAACCGTGTGTCCAAGACCCATAAGGGTGGCCGTACGTTCAGCTTCGCGGCACTGGTTGTCGTCGGAGACGGCAACGGCACCGTGGGTGTGGGCTACGGCAAGTCCCGCGAGGTCCCGGCGGCGATCGCCAAGGGCCAGCTCGACGCCAAGAAGCACATGTTCAACGTGCCTCGCGTCCGTGGCACCGTCACCCACCCGGTGATCGGTCACGACGCCGCGGGTACCGTCCTGCTTCGTCCGGCAGCCCCGGGAACCGGCGTTATCGCCGGTGGTCCGGTCCGCGCCGTCATGGAGTGCGCCGGCATCAGCGACATCCTCACGAAGTCGATGGGATCCGCAACTCCGGTGAACGTGGTCCGCGCGACGGTCGATGCCCTCAAGAGCCTTGAGGAGCCCGAGGAGATCGCGGCCCGTCGAGGCATGAGCCTCGAAGAGGTCGCTCCCGATGCCATGCTGCGCGCACGCGCCGCTGGTATCGCCGAAGCACGCAAGGCACGTGAAGAAGCCCAGGCCAAGAAGGCCGCCGATGACGCGAAGGCCGGTGAGTGACGATGGCGAATCTGAAGATAACCCTCGTGCGTGGCCTGGTGAATTCCAAGCCTGTCCAGCGTGACACCGTGCGGACCCTCGGCCTGCACCGCATTGGCGCGACCGTCGTCCGCGACGATTCCCCCGCCAACCGTGGCTTGGTTCACGCCGTGCGCCACCTGGTGACCGTTGAGGAGGTCGACTGATTATGGCAAATGAGGATCAGGATATCCTGCAAATGCACAATCTTCATCCGGCGCCCGGTGCGAAGAAAGATCGCATCCGCGTGGGCCGTGGTGAAGGTTCCCGGGGCAAGACCTCGGGTCGTGGAGACAAGGGCACCAAGAAGCGCTATCAGGTGCGCCCCGGCTTCGAAGGTGGACAGCTCCCGCTGTACATGCGTCTGCCGAAGCTCCGCGGATTCAAGAGCCCCTTCAAGAAGGAGTTCCAGGTCGTGAACATCGCGTCACTGACCGAGCTCTTCCCGAAGGGCGGAGAGGTCACCGTCGAGAGCCTCGTCGAGAAGGGCGCCGTGCGCGCCGGCTTCCCGGTGAAGGTTCTGGGCGATGGCGAAGCCACCACCGCGTTCACCCTCAAGGGTGTCAAGGTCTCGGCCTCCGCGAAGGCGAAGATCGAAGCTGCCGGTGGTTCCGTGTCCGAGGCGTGAATCACACGCTGACGACCGTTCCGCGGTAGATTATGGGATCCTCCCCGCTGCAACAGCGGGGAGGATCTTTGCTATTCATCGTGATTGCGCCCGGCGACACGCCAACCGCGGTAGAGCCGATGCGCTAAACTCGACGATTAGTGTCTGTTTTGTATCGGTGCGCCGACGAGCTTGCGCACGATAAGGGAAGGAACCCCAGGTGAGGACGTTAATCCAGGCCTTTAGAACCAAGGAACTCAGGAATAAGATTCTGTTCGTCTTTGGCATGATTATCATCTACCGCATTGGATCGTTCATACCAACGCCGGGAGTGGACTTCAAGATCGTCCAGGATTGCGTGGCGAAGGCCTCGTCGAACCAGGAGAACTTCGTCGGTCTGGTGAACCTCTTCTCGGGTGGCGCGATGCTGCAGCTGTCGATCTTCGCCTTGGGAGTCATGCCGTACATCACGGCATCCATCGTCATCCAGCTGCTCCGCGTCGTGATTCCGCGGTTCGAGGCCCTGCACAAGGAAGGCCAATCGGGCGAGACCAAGCTAACCCAGTACACCCGATACCTCACCATCGGCCTTGCCGTCCTGCAGTCCACCACCATTCTGGTGACCGCTCGTACCGGCGCCCTGTTCAACTACCAGTGCTCGCAGGTCATCCCTGATGGATCCGTCTGGTCGCTCATCGTCATGGTCCTCGTCATGACCGGCGGCACCGGCCTCATCATGTGGATGGCCGAACTCATCACCGACAAGGGCATCGGACAGGGCATGTCCATCCTCATCTTCATGTCCATCTGCTCGGGCTTCCTGCCGAAACTGTGGGAGATCGGCTGGGGTACCAACGGCAAGGGCGGCGATTGGAGCAAGTTCGGCATCGTGGCCGCGGTCCTGCTCGTCATTCTTATCTTCGTGGACTTCGTCGAACTCTGCCAGCGCCGTATCCCCGTGCAGTACACGCGCCGTATGATCGGCCGCAAGATGTACGGCGGTTCATCCACGTACCTGCCGTTGAAGATCAACATGAGCGGTGTCATCCCGCCCATCTTCGCCTCGTCCATCCTGGCCATCCCCACGCTCATCGCACAGTTCGGCAACACGCAACAAGGATGGGTCGGCTGGATCAACACGAACCTGGCCAACACCACGAGCGCCTGGTACATCGGTCTGTACGCCGTCATGATCGTGTTCTTCTGCTTCTTCTACACGTCGATCACCTTTGACCCCGACGAGACCGCCGATAACATGAAGCAGTACGGCGGGTTCATCCCCGGCATCAGGGCCGGCAGCGCCACCAGCCGCTATCTGAGCTACGTCATGAACCGGCTCAACACGGTCGGAGCCGTGTACCTGCTGTTCGTGGCGCTCATCCCCACCGTGCTCATCATGGTGCTGGAACTGGGACAGAAGCTGCCCTTCGGCGGCACCACGATCCTCATCATTGCGGGCGTCGGACTCGACACCCTGCGTCAGGCCAGGGCACAGACCGAACAGTTCCAGTACGCCGGATTCCTGTTCGATCACACCGATCACTACGAAGGAAAGTAAGGGAGAACACATACGATGCGACTGCTTATCATGGGACCGCAAGGCGTCGGCAAGGGCACGCAGGCCGCCCTGCTCAGCAAGCACTTCGATATCCCCGCCATTTCGACCGGCGATATCTTCCGCTACAACATCAAGAACGGCACGGAGCTGGGCAAGCAGGTCCAGGCCTATACCGACAAGGGTGAACTCGTTCCCGATGCACTGACCAACTCCATCGTCAAGGACCGTTTGGCCAAGGACGATGCGAAGAACGGTTGGATCCTCGACGGCTATCCCCGCAACGTGGCGCAGGTCCATGCGCTCGATGCGATGCTCGAGGAACTCGGCATGCCGCTGGATTCCGTGGTTGCCCTTGAGGCCGAGCGCAGCGTGCTCATGCAGCGGATGCAGAAGCGGGCCGAGCAGGAGGGCCGTGCCGATGACACCCCGGAGGCTATCGAGAAGCGTCTGGCGACCTATGAGCAGGAGACCGCTCCGCTGCTTGACGTCTATGAGAGCCGCGGGCAGCTGGTCGTCGTCAACGGCGTGGGCGATGTCGACGATATCAGCGCCAGGATGATCCAGCAGCTCAACTGAGCGTAGCGAGCCCTGTCGGCCAGCGAGTGGTGGTGTTGGTGGTGTTGGTGGTGGCGACAGGCTTGCACCGCACGGACCGGATGTGAGACATAGGTCGAGCATCCGGTCCGTGCATATTCAGGGGGTTGCGGCGAGTGCACGAATGGAGTGGTATCCGCGATGCGGCGGACGGTGCGCTCCGGGGAATGGACGACTGCGATGAGGCAGCGGCTGGGCAACACGCCGTTCGGGAGAGCAGTACCCCGTTGGTGTACACTAGCAAGTTGGTGTGTCTTCGGACGCGCTCACGTAATACAAGCCAAGGAACGGAACGAGGCTCATGGCAAAAGACGGTGTGATTGAAGTCGAAGGTCGGGTGGTGGAAGCACTGCCGAACGCGATGTTCCGCGTGGAACTGGAGAACAAGCATATCGTTCTCGCGACCATCTCGGGCAAGATGCGGAAGAACTATATCCGCATACTTCCACAGGATAGGGTCGCGTTGGAGATGAGCCCTTACGATCTGAACCGCGGTCGAATCACGTACCGGTACAAGTGATCGGTATAAGCAAAGGAAAACCATGAAGGTCAGCCCCAGTGTGAAGAGGATCTGCGAGAATTGCCGCGTGATCCGTCGTCACGGTCGCGTCATGGTGATTTGCTCCAACCCGCGCCACAAACAGCGCCAAGGCTGAGTCGAATCCCAGCGACAGCAACAGACAAACGCTGAGTCACAGCAATAGCTGAACCCCGGGTGCGCAGGCCCGGGCCGGATAACCGGATGACTCGGTGGAAGACCTGCGGAAGTACAGAAGGAATCGCAATGGCACGTCTTGCCGGAGTCGACATCCCCAATGAGAAGCGCATCGAGATCGCCCTCACCTACATCTTCGGTGTAGGTCGCACTCGTGCGAAGGAGACCCTGGGAGCCACGGGCATCAGCCCCGATGCTCGGGTCAAGGATCTGACGGATGAGCAGCTGATCACGCTGCGCGACTATCTCGAATCCAATTACAAGATCGAAGGCGATCTGCGTCGTGAAGTCGATGCGGATATCCGTCGTAAGATCCAAATCAATTGCTACCAAGGCCAGCGCCACCGTAGGGGACTTCCGGTTCGTGGACAGCGCACGAAGACCAACGCGCGTACCCGCAAGGGCCCGAAGCGTACGGTCGCCGGAAAGAAGAAAGTCACCAAGTAGTCGGTGACAGTGTCCGGACCACGCATGCACGCATGACATCGTCCGGACCACCGCATAGTTCGTTACAAGGAAACGAGGGGCAATGGCAGCTCAAAAGCAGGCCACGCGCAAGCCGCGTCGCCGGGACCGCAAGTCGGTGCCGGTCGGGCAGGCGCATATCAAATCCACATTCAACAACACCATCATCTCCATCAGCGACCCCTCCGGGGCTGTCGTCGCATGGGCTTCCGGTGGCGATGTCGGCTTCAAGGGCTCCCGTAAGTCCACGCCGTACGCCGCGGGCATGGCGGCTGAATCCGCGGCCCGCAAGGCCATGGAGCACGGCGTGAAGAAGGTCGATGTCCTGGTCAAGGGACCGGGCTCCGGTCGTGAGACCGCCATCCGTTCGCTGCAGTCCGCAGGTCTCGAAGTCGGTTCCATCACCGACGTCACTCCGCAAGCGCATAACGGCGTTCGTCCTCCCAAGCGTCGTCGCGTCTGAGCACTCAAGAAACTAATCCGTCCAACCCGCCTATGGCCGGTGCACGCACCACCGATCAGAAGCTGAAAGGATAACCACAGTGCTTATCGCACAGCGTCCGACACTTACTGAGGAATCACTCAATCCGCAGCGTTCGCGCTTCGTCATCGAACCGCTCGAACCTGGTTTCGGTTACACGCTTGGTAATTCATTACGGCGCACGCTCCTGAGCTCCATACCCGGGGCGGCGGTGACTTCGGTACGTATCTCGGGTGCCCTGCACGAGTTCACCTCGCTGCCGGGTGTCGTCGAGGACGTCACCGAGATCCTGCTCAACGTCAAGGGCATCGTGCTGACCAGCGAATATGATGAGCCGGTTGTCATGTACCTGCGCAAGAGCGGTGAGGGCGAGGCCAAGGCCGGGGACATCACACCGCCGGCCGGCGTGACCATCGCCAACCCGGATATGCATATCGCCACACTCGCGGAGGACGGCGAGCTCGAGATCGAGTTCACCGTGGAACGCGGGCGCGGCTATGTCCAGGCGCAGCTCAACAAGTCGGATACCGATGAGATCGGCCGCATTCCGGTCGATTCCATCTACTCCCCGGTGCTCAAGGTCAGCTACAAGGTCGAGGCCACGCGTGTTGAACAGCGCACGGATTTCGACAAGCTCATCCTTGACGTCGAGACCAAGCCGGCGATCTTGCCACGAGACGCGGTCGCGTCCGCCGGTTCGACCCTGGTTGAGCTCTTCGGACTGTGCCGCGAACTCAACGAGCAGGCAGAGGGCGTCGAAGTCGGCCCCGCACCTGTGGCCGAAGAGGCGGATCCCGAGATGTCCGTCCCGATCGAGGAGCTCAATCTCACCCAGCGCAGCTACAACTGCCTGAAGCGTGAAGGCATCCACACGATTGGGGAACTGGTCTCCCACACCGAGCAGGATCTGCTCGATATCCGCAATTTCGGTATGAAGTCGATCGATGAGGTCAAGGAGAAGCTGCAGGGTCTTGGGCTTTCTCTCAAGGCTTCGCCCTTGGGCTTCGACACCAACAATCTGGAGGGTGGCACCTTCTTCTCGCCGGAAGACGAGTGAAGTCCATCCGCATTCATCCATCCATCCGATTACCGCGGACGTTCGGGCAGATGCCCACCTGCGGTATCCGGGTGCACTAAGGAGTTACTATGCCTACACCGAAGAAGGGCCCGCATCTGGCGTCAAGCCCGGCACACGAGCGTCTTATGCTCGCGAACATGTCGACGAGCCTGTTCCAGCACAGCCGCATCACGACCACGCTGCCCAAGGCCAAGCGCTTGCGTCCGCTCGCCGAGCGCCTCATCACCTTCGCGAAGCGCGGGGATCTGCATTCCCGTCGTCGCGTGATGCGCGTCATCCGCAACAAGTCGGTCGTGCACCGTCTGTTCACGGAGATCGCCCAGCAGATGGAGCAGCGCGAGGGCGGGTACACCCGCATCGTGAAGATCGCCCCGCGTCACGGCGATGCCGCACCGCAGGCGATCATCGAGCTCGTGACCGAGCCCGTAAGCGCCAAGCAGGCTGTCGTCAAGGAAGCGCAGGCCGCCGCCAAGGTTGCCTCCGATGCCGAGACCAAGCCGGCGGAAACCGCACCTCAGGCCGTCGAGGCCGAGGCGACCGCCACGAAGAAGGATGACGAGAAGCAGGCCGAGTAGTCTGCAATCCGAACTGTCGGGGTGGGAATCATCATGATTCCCACCCCGTTTTCGTTATTCGGTACTGGAACGGGGGAGGGTGTTCCTATGCGGACAGGTTCCCTGGTGGTGGTTTCCCTCCGCTGATGGTTCCCCTAGCGAGCGTTCTTCCGCTGCTGGCTCATCTCTGATGGTTCCCCCGTGCGCGACGCGCCGAGGTACCGGGGTATGTGACAATGGGGTCGTGCCACGACTACGACTTGATCTCGCCTATGACGGGACGGATTTTCACGGATGGGCCAGACAACCAGGGCTGCGCACCGTTCAGGGCGAGCTCGAATCCGCCATCGATACCGTGCTTCGCGTTCCCGTCGCACAGGACGGACGTGGCGGGGTCTCGGTGGTGGTGGCCGGGCGTACGGACAGCGGTGTCCACGCCGCCCATCAGGTCTGCCATATGGACATCGATCAGCGGTTCCTGGATGCGGCGGTGGGGCATATGAACGTCGGGCCTGTCGAGGCCTTCGCTCGCCGATTGCGGCGCAAGCTGCCTCCCGATGTCGCCGTGCTGAGCGTGGAGCCGGCGCCCGACGGTTTTGACGCGCGGTTCTCGGCCCTGGAACGAACCTATGTCTATCGCATCGGCGACGACGGGGCCGATTTCGATCCACGGATTCGGGGACATGTCGCCTACATGGAAGGCACGCTTGACGTTGACGCGATGAACGATGCCATCGCCCATGCCGTCGGATTGCATGATTTCGGCTCGTTCGCCACGCCCAACCCCGGCGGCACGACGATACGGCTGGTGAAATACGCCCGTTGGATCAGGGTGCCGCATACGCCGTTGGGGCCGTGGGAGCGTGACGGGTCGGCCACGGTCGACGATAACGAGCCTTCGCTCGGCGCGGAGGCGTTGGATATACCGGTCGAGGAGTCCGGTCTGGTGTGCCTTGCGATTGTGGCCGACGCTTTCGCCCACAACATGGTCCGTTGCCTCGTGGGCGCTGCGATCAAGGTGGGACAGGGAGATCGCAACGCAGCGTGGTTCGCGGACAAGGTTGCACAGCCCCTGCGGGAGGGGTCGACCGGGCCCGCGCCGGCCTGCGGGCTGACGCTGGAGTGCGTGCGGTACCCCGATGCGGCGCTGTTGGCCGAGCGAGCACGGAGCATTCGCGCCAAACGTACCTTGCCGTGAGACCGATGTGCCCGGTGGTTGATGTGGTTGGAGTCGATGCGCCTGGTGGTTGATGTGTCTGGAGTCGATTCACACGGTGTTGGATTTGCCGAGGGTTGATTTGCTTGGGGTCAATTGGACTGGGAATCAATCGACATACGTGGTGGTTTCGGATTGCTCCATGGCAAGGTGAGGTCATGCTGTCCGTGTTGTCTCGTGAGCGCAGATCTGGTGCCGGTGTCGGGTACCGTTTGAGCGCGTGGCATGTGGCGGGTGACGAACCAACACGCTCGCGACGGGCCGGTGTCATCCGTGGGCGACGCGCGACCGTTCGAGCACGCAAACAACTGTGGACTTCGCGACGGGTCGGTGTGAATGCTCTGCACACGACCGGTCGAACATATAAATACCTTGAGCGTTGTGTCGGGCTCATCCGTGTGCGGCACGCGGAGTGGCCAAAGTCACGAGGATGTTGCATAATAATCAGGTTGCGCGTTCGACCCTTATTGATTCGGTCGGCGAGTGGCGTTGGATGAGTGTCCGAGCGGTCTAAGGAGCACGCCTCGAAAGCGTGTGAGGGGAAACCCTCCGCGAGTTCGAATCTCGCCTCATCCGCGAAGGCCCTGGGATTCCACCCCCGGGCCTTTTTATATCTTCATCCCGATGCCTTCGGAGCCGACGGTTTGATGAGGGGCACCGACACCATGCCCGGTTTGGGTTGTGGGCATACGGTGTGTATTGCCGAAGCGGTGGTTGCCTAGCAGTCTGGAAACTGGGAAGTCGGAAGTCTGGAAACCGGAAACCGGAAACCGGTGTGGTGGGTATTAGGTATAGCTTGTATTCCGGGCATGGCTCGTTTTCTGTCATGGGGCCTGTCGCGTTCGTAATGCGTGTCCCGGTCATGAGGCGTGTCCCGGCCGTGACGCGTATGCCGGTGTTGGTCCGTGTGGGTGGTGAATGTTCGGAGCGTGGGACGTTGCGTCTCATGCCCGTCATGTCCGTCAGGCAAGTCGGGGGATAGCGAAATGGAGCCGCGGAATATGGCCCCTCGGATTTCGTATCACCCGACTTGTCTATGCGAACCGTCGACTTGTGTCGGTGAATCTTCGACTTGTGTCAGGCAAACGGCGACCTTGGTACGTGGATCGTCGACTTGCGTCAATGAATCTTCGACTTGTGCCGGGCAATCGTCGATCCTGGTCGGGCAATCGTCGGTCCTTGTCGCTCAATCTTCGACTTGTGTCGGTGAACCGTCGACCTTGGTACGTGGATCGCCGACCTTTGTCACTCAATCTCCGACTTGTGTCGGGCTATCGTCCACCCGCGGATGGCGATTGAGCGGCGTGCCGGCGGGAGAGCCCGATTCGTCGGTTCCCGTCGCGTCGGTCCGGCGACCTACCGGTTCCTGGGGGAGGGGTAACGAACCGATGTTGTCAGCGAACCGGCGTCGGGTCAAGCGAAGATGGCCGGGTCCGTCGCAGGAAACCCGAGGTCAAAGGCCTTCAGGGCATGCCCGGCGGCGAGACCGGCGAGGACCAGGAGACTGCGTTCCCGAGTCCCCGCGTCCGAGCCCGCACCACTCGAGGGGTCCGGTACGGCCGAGCGGTGCAAGCAGACCGTCCGTTCATGCCCGTCGGTTCCCATCACGGCGGCCATCTCATCACGCGCGCAATCGATCTCGACCAGGGCGGGGACGGGAGCCGCCAGTCTCGTCGTCGCGTCGATCCCTATCTGACGGGTTGTCGTCAGCGCGCCGACGTCGTAGACCTTGCGGCGTTGATCGGCACCGCCGATGGCCATGGACATGAGGCGGGAGGCATTGGCGCGGTATCCGTCACCCACGGCGATCGACTCACGTCCATCCGAGCGCGAGGCCAGCACCTGCAATGCGAATCCGGCCCGATCCTCCGCCGCGGCCATGGTTGCCAGCACGCCGCCGCCCACGCCCCGAATCGCAGCATTTCGCCCGGCGAGCGGCCGTCCGTATCCGTCATCGTCGGACGAGGAGGCGTCGATCCGTAACGTGACGGCGAGATCATGTTGGGCCACGGCGCTCCGGGCGCTGCGTAGTGCCCCTTCGGCGAAGCGGCCGGGGCAATTTGCCGCTACGAGCAGCCATTGCCTACGGGCGTCGGCCGCCGAGAGGTAGCGCATGATCGAGGGATGATGCGCGCCGGCACGCCCTTCATCGTCCGAAGCCTGGTCATACGCCTGCTCACAGGGGCTGCTTGCGAGCCGCTCGGATTCGGCCCGGCCTGCGAGTCGTGGGGCCGAACATGCCGATAGCACCAGGGAGCACAGGCAGGCGGCGGCGCACCAACGAAGCCGCGATGAGATGTGGTTCGGGGCATTCGGGGGGTCGTGGCGTGTCTGCATAAACCACTAGAGTAACCATTGAATATGACCGATGGGCAGGGCACGCCCAGACAATAACTTCATAGGAGGTCTCGGATCATGGAACTGGACCTGACGGGAATCCACCAGCTGGCGGCTGGGCAGGGCATCGATACCGAGACCGTGGACGCCGCGTTGGCAGAGGCATTGCGCATGGCGTATCTCAAGACGCCGAAGGCCGCCAAGCACGCGCGCGTTCAGCTCGACGATCGTGCCGGCACCTTCATGGTGTGGGCGCGTGACGAGGTGCCGGTCGAACCGACGCCCGACAATCCCCATCCGTACCCTGAACTTGGCGAGGAATACGATGACACCCCCCACGGCTTCGGACGCCTGGCGGCCGCGACCGCGCGTCAGGTCATCAGCCAGCTGTTCCGCGATGCCGAGGACAACCGCATTTTCGGCGCGTTCTCGGGCCAGCGTGGCAAACTCATCACCGGCATCATTCAGCAGGATGCGAACGATCCTGCCAACGTCCATGTCGCGGTGGGCGATGTCGAGGCCATTCTGCCCCGTCGTGAGCAGGTGCCGGGCGAGCGGTATCGTCATGGTGAGCGGCTGCGCGTCTACATTGTGAATGTGGCCCGCGGGCTCAAAGGACCGGAGATCGTGGTATCCCGCTCCCACCCCGAACTGGTGCGTCGTCTCTTCGAGCGCGAGGTCCCCGAATTGGTGTCCGGAGTGGTGTCGATCATGGCGATCGCCCGTGAGGCGGGTGCCCGGACCAAGATCGCGGTGCAGGCGAACACCGAAGGGGTCAACCCCAAGGGCGCGCTCATCGGCCCCGCCGGCGCTCGTGTTCGCGCGGTGATGGAGAACCTCGGACCGGAGAAGATCGACATCGTCGATTGGTCGAAGGACCCGGCCCGGTTCGTGGCATCCGCGTTGTCGCCTGCCGTGGCGACGGGAGTCCAGGTGGTCAGCGAGAAGAACCGTACGGCTATCGCCTACATCCACGATGACCAGTTGTCTCTCGCCATCGGCAAGGAAGGCCAGAATGCTCGGCTTGCAGCGAAACTGACCGGATGGAAGATCGGCATCGAGTCGAGTGAGGCCCATGCCGCGAAGATGGAGGAGCAGGCGAAGGAGGCGGCCGCGCACGAGGCAGCCGAAAGGGAGGCGGCCGCGCACGAGGCTGCCGAGAAGGAGCCTGCCGCGCACGAAGCGGCCGCGCACGA
>NZ_JGZE01000027.1 GCF_000741285.1 Bifidobacterium mongoliense DSM 21395
CGGCCCACGCATGGCCGGCGATCGCCCGGACCGTGGCGCCGTTGCCACCTGGATCTGGATGACCTGCCTTTCCTCCTCACCGATATGCGAATACACTCGTGACATGGGTGCGACACCTTCCTCCCGCGGAAACCTAGACAATCTCCAATGGTATAAGGTGTTGCACTTCAATCTAGACAACGGGCGTCACCAGCGACTACCTATTGGAAACGGCCTATGGCAGCGCCTACCTCACGGTTTCCAATAGACAGATGGAACTATCACGCAGGCTGGCGCTCGCAGTATTTGCTTCGCACGTTCAGCCTACTCGCGTGAGCTTCACGCTCGACCGAGCGGACCTGCCCAGCGTGGCTATGGCCCATACGGCGCTGCTGCTATCCAAGTCGTGGACTATGAGTGTCGGGGAGGTTACGCCATGCGGTTCGCTTAATCTACAGGCCGACGCCATCGACAGGAAGATTGCCCGTCGTGTGGCGTTTTCCCCGTATCCATCCCGTGACCTGTCGGACTGTGGGTACATGCGTGGGCGCATAGCCCGTGTTGCCACGCTGGTTGCTCCATACTCCTCCGGTGGGGAATTGTATCGTGCTCTCGGCTCCATGGCTGGCGGGAACTTCGTATCCTCCGCCGAGCACCTTGCAGTTGGTGGTGCACGATGAGCGGATTTATTACTTTCAATGCGTCCGTTGCTCGCATTCTAAACCTTATCAGTGGAAACGACTTTGAGAACGTTCGGGACGAGGAAAATAAACGTTTTGCTGCGCTTGCCAGCCTTGATGTATGGGAGGCAGAGCATGAATAACGTGTTTTTTTGAAGCCCGCCCAGCCCTGCGATACATTCGCGATTATGCTCGTGCGACTCGTATCAGTCCCATGACACTGCTCTTGGATGTGTTGGCAAGGGTGAGTGCGTTGACGCCGCCCACGGTGGTTATTCCGCCGCTGGTGGGTGCCTCGCCCGCGTCGTTGAACCTGTTCGTCGCCACGGTCGGAGGTCCGGGGACCGGCAAGGGGCTTGCGAGTGCTGCGGCGGGGATACTCGTGCCTGATATTCGTGGTGCGGTGACCACGCAACCCGCGTCGGGCGAGGGATTAGCGGCTATCTATGCGAATCGCGTGCCCGTACCCGAGGGGGAGGGTGGTCATAAGGGCGAGACTCGTATCCACTGTGTGACGCCCCGTGCATTGCTGCGCGTCGAAGAAATCGGCACGTTGGCGGGTGCGAGCAGTAGACAGGGTAGTACTGTCACGCCCACGTTGTGTAGTGCGTGGAGTGGTGAGCCGTTGGGTGCTTTCAACAAGCAGGAGGCGAACCGGCTGACCGTGCCCGCGCACGCCTACCGGCTGTCCATGACCGTGGGCGTGCAACCCGCCGCATCCAATGCGCTGTTCGGCAACGCCGGCACTGGACTGCCCCAGCGCTTCCTATGGAGCGATACCGCCGACCCGGATGCGCCCGATGTGAAACCCGTGAAACCGACGGGTGACCTGCCGTGCGATCTGACGGCCATCCCCCAGGACCCTGACGCGACCACGTTCGACGCGGTGTATCAGGCCGCCACGATACGCGGCTCGCTGGGTTACAAGCTTACCGAAATGCGGTTCCCATCCGAAGCGTATGAGGAGAGTGACCAGCAGCGTCTGGACGTGCTTCATGGCCGTGACGGTGGCATGCTGGACTCACATGGTATGCAGTCCAAGGCGAAAATGGCTGCCTTGCTCGCCCTCATGGACGGTCGTATGGACGTGAGTGTGGAGGATTGGCAGCTGGCCGGTGAGATCGTGGCTGAATCGAACCGAGTGCGTGACCGGTGTCTGGAACTCATGCACTCGGAGATGCAGCGGCAGAAAGTCGACTACATCGCAGACAGCGACGAGGCACGAGCGCAAGCCGAGTCGAGAAAACTCGAATCAGCCAAGCGGAGAGTCATGACGATTCTCGAGGAAAACGCGCAGGGGGGTGAGATCGTGGGCTATCGCATCCGGCAGAAATGCGGCAAGTACGGCGACATGTGCTATCGGGCACTATCGGAACTGTTCGGGGACGGACGCATCGAAAAGGTGGGTACCGACACGGGTAGCGATTCCAGTAGTCAGTGGACGCTGGCACCCGAATATGCAGGGTTATAGCGGTTATAGGGTTATAGCCCTACTCCCGTAAGGGTTTCAGGGTTATACGCCCAGGGTTATACACGGTTATAGGAATTACGAGGTGTATAACCCCTATAACCGAGGTGTATAACCCTAAACCCCAATGATTGCAACGTGTATAACCCTATAACCCTATAACCGGGCAATCGTGATGGTTATACAGTCCACACAACAAACGGTATCCATGAACGAGGGATACGAGGAAGGAAACAAGCCATGAACCATAATCCAAGCCCGGACACGAGATTCGGAGCCAAGCGAGGCAACAAACCCTACGGTGGCAGTCACTGGCGGATAGAGGACACCCCACGCTACAAGCTGGAGCGATTGACCTACCTCACCGAAGCCGAGATACAGGCCATCGTGGCCGACCCGGGCGCGCCGCTGTTCGACCGGCAGATCGGCGAAGCGCTGATGCACGCGAACTGGAACACGCTGGAGCGCATCATCAATCAGGTGTACGGCCCGCCCGTGCAGCGTATCGAGCAAACGGACATGCCAGCCCCGACGCCACTCCTCGACCTCGACGCCATCAAGGCGAAAGCGAAGATGTTGAACACGGCGCAGGCCGGTGAGATTCGGAGAAAGGGAACCGATGACTAATGGAAGAAGCCCCAGAAGCGGGACGGAACCGCCGAGGTCACACCGTTTCGGACAGCCCGACGCCAACCCCACAGGCGACCAGAAAACTGCCGCGCTCGCCCACGCCACCAAACGGCACGCCACCGAGATACTGGCCGAGGCATTGGACGCGGATGAAGACGGTTTCAACACCATCGTCGATGACCCCAAGACCCCGTTCGTCGTGAGGCAATTACTCAACGCCTTCAGGGGCGACGGACAGCTCAGCGCCATGGGCGTGAAGACGCTGCTTGCCATCTGGCAACAGGTGTTCGGCTCACCGACCCGGACGGTCAGGCAGGAGACCATGCCGGACGTGCTCAACCCCGACGTTGCGGAACGGCTTGGCAGTGGGAAGGTGAACTACATCGCCTCCGTGAAGTACCCGCCTGATGGCGATGCGCTGCCGGGGTGGGTGATCGACCCCCGGACCGGTAACACGCTCATGGTGCTGCAGGACCCGGCCGATCGCGAGCGCGGGAGGTTCATCACCGTGCATGTCGGGGGACGCCCCGAACGCGACGAATGATAGCCGACGCGCGGCTGTAGACAGCCCCGTGCATCAATCCCAGCCGATTGGTCGCGGGGCTTCCTCTATGCCCGCAGAAACCCGGTATTGACATCCACGCACCATCTACAAAGCAAGATAGTAGGCGAGCGCAAGCGGGCGTATGAGATGGTCGCATCGAAACGCGTCGCCGGTACCACTAGTGGCACTGGAGTGGCACGAGCAATATTCATGGTTTTTAGTAAGTGCCGTCAGCCCTTGGAAACATTGGTGACCCCGGCCGGATTCGGACCGGCGACCTTGAAATTAGAAGTTTCCTGCTCTATCCAGCTGAGCTACGGGGCCAGAATACGAAACGACATTGTAGCAAACATCGGGGAGGGGTGCGGTACGCGATTCGTCGTGCCCCTGCCTCGACCCCGTTGTCTAGATTGAAGTGCAACACCTTATACCATTGGAGATTGTCTAGGTTTCCGCGGGAGGAAGGTGTCGCACCCATGTCACGAGTGTATTCGCATATCGGTGAGGAGGAAAGGCAGGTCATCCAGATCCAGGTGGGCAACGGCGCCACGGTCCGGGCGATCGGCCGCCATGCGTGGGCCGTAGCCGCGTCGAGCATCAGCCGCGAGATCAGGCGCAACACGTGGTTCCCGTCCAACC
>NZ_JGZE01000028.1 GCF_000741285.1 Bifidobacterium mongoliense DSM 21395
ACGACTGGACCGACGATCGGAACGCATCTGCATGGCCGTGCTGCTGCAGGAAGGCCGTGAACCACGGCTGGACGWWSGACGKMGGACGCAGCTGCTGCTGCACGCCGGCCTGGGCACTCGCCGCAGCCGCCGCGGCGGCCACCTGCTGGTTGTAGGAATCGATCTGCGACTTCATCTCGACGATCTGCGCCGCCTCACGCGCCGACTGGCTCGTCAAATCGCCCTGCTGTTTGGACAGGCTCTCACGCTGAGCCGTGCCCTGATCGCGCAGATCATTGAGTTGGGCCTGCTTCGCCTGGGCATCCTGCGCGGCCTGCTGGGCCTGCGCGGCCTGCTCGTCGGACTGCTGCTTGAGATGCGTGATCTGCTGCTCGATCGCGGACAGACGATCCTTGCGGCTCTTCGATGTGCTCAGGGTGTTCGCGGCATCATCGGCGGCATTGTTCTCACTGCGCGTCACGGCGGCGTCCGACTGCATCTTGCCGACGAACTCGTCGGTGGTCTTCGCATTGGTCACCACATCCATGACCTCGGATGCATTCGACCCGTGGAAACTATCGCGGGCCAACTGCGCCACGGCCTGTTTCGCGTCATCGTAGTCGGCACCGGTCTGCTTGATCTTCGTTTCGAGATCGACCCGGTCCTTCTTCGCGGCGTCAAGCCGTTCACCCGTCGCCTGGGCCAGATCGGAGGCCTGCTGCGCCTGCTGTTGGGAATCCTGCGCGGCCTTCTGCGCCGCGGGAATCTGGTTTTCGGTCAAATCATTGAGTTTGAGGATCTGATCGGCAAGCTGGGCGTTCACGCCCGACAGCTGGCCCTTGAGGTCCTCGTGGTCCTGCACCTTCTGTTGATAGCTCCCCCAGCTGGGGACGGCCTGCGCCTGCTGCGCGCCATAGGTGACCCCGAGAACACCGGCCGATAGGGTCGTGGCTGCGGCCAGCATCATCCCGGCAACGGCGCTGATTCGTTTCGTATGCGTCATATGTACAGCTTCCTGCCTTTCGTATGCCCGATTTCACATTGTAGCGAACAACTCACGAATCGGCCACGCCGCGCGTATGGGCCAATCGCGAAACGAGCCCGCTCCCATCGAACGTGTGCTACCCCACGCTTGCCGGCCAACGCCGAACGACCGCGGTCCGATACGTCTTCCCGCCATCGTCCGGGCCATGCGGGAGCGCATGGCGGTCGACCATCGGTGAGGCCGGTCAGGCTTTGAGGTATCGCCGGAGCGAGACGCCCGAGGCGAGGCCCGAGAGCAGCATCGCACCCAGAATGAGGGCGGGTGCGGTGAGCCACACCGTCCCCTGATTGATGAAGGGCATCCACTGCACCGTCCGCGCCAGACCATCGGTGATGAACATGGACACGATGGCGCTGAGCGTACCCACGGCGAACAGCGAACCGAAGAACGCGGCGAGCACGCCTTCGAGGATGAAGGGCAGTCGTATGGTCCAGTTCGAGGCGCCCACATAGCGCATGATCTCGGTCTCGTTCTTGCGCGAGGCGGCGCTCATGCGGATGGTGGTGCCGGTCAGGAGGATCGCGACCACGACCATGACGGCGGCGAGCACCACGGTCACCAGCGTCGCCTTGTTGAGCACGTTGAAGACCGGGTCGAAGATCTGCCGCTGATCGATCACGTCCTCGATGCCGGTGCGCCCTTTAAGCACCTCGGACACCACCTGGTATTTCGTGGGGTCGGTGAGCTTGAGCCGCAGCGAGTCCTGCATGTTGGCCGCGGTGAGCGTGCGCCCCTGGTAGACGCCGTCGGGGTACTGCTTGAGGAAGGTGTTCTTGAAGAACTCGGCGCGGCTCACATAGGTCGTCTTGGCGACCACGCCGCCGAGTTCCTGGTGGATGACGTTCTGCAGCTGCACGATCTCGCTTTGCGTCGGCGCCTTCCCCGAAGCGCAGGACGCCGCCTGGCTCGTGCCGTCGGGGCACAGCCACGCCACGACCTCGACCTTGTCGTACCAATCGCCCTTCGCACGGGTCACCTGGGCCTGCATGAGCACGGAGGCGCCGATGAACAGAAACGAGATGAAGGTGACGAGCATCACGGAGAAGATCATCGACAGGTTCTGGCGAAGACTCATCCACGTTTCGGACAGAATAAACCGTGTTCTCATCAGTTGTTCTCCTCAGTGGATCGCGCGGCGGGCGCATCCATCGTGTCATGCGCATCGTCCGTGGTCGGGCGTGCATTCCCCTGGTCGTGCTCCGGCCCGGGCCCGGCATGGTACCGGTTGTCGGTCCGCTCCGCAGCACTCGGCGGAGCGGGAGGCGCCGGAATCGTCGCCTTCTCGGCCGGCTCCGCACCCGACTCCTGCGGCGGTGCCGGCGGCTCATCATCGGTGCCGCCATCAGTGGCACCATCGGTGGCACCATCGGTGCCGCCATCGCTCCGAGCATCGTCGAGGCCCTCGATGCCCTTGCCCCAGGTCATCGTGGTCTCCGCGGACTGGAAGACGTCGCCATAGCGTCCGGTCCTGCCGGAATGCACCGAATTGGCCAGACGCGCGATGCCATCGTCCCCTTCGGCATCGGAACGGATGACCTGCACCACGGCGTCGAGGGCGTGGGTGGTCGATGCATCGGAATGCTCCGAGGCCGGCACCGGCGCATCGGCCACCACCGTGGCGTCCGCGTCATGTCCCGTCACATCGCCCGACGGATCGGCCGCACCGGTCGAATGCGCCGCCGAGACCTCGGGTGCCGCGGCCCGCGTCGGCGAACCATCACTGCCGCCGGCCATCGGGGAACCGACGACGAGAGATGCCGCCTCAGACGGTGCGCGACCTGCAGCGGTGCCGGTATCCGCACCCCCGATGACGCGCTGGGCGTTCGACTCGACCTGGGCGTCGGGGAAGAACAACGCTGAATCGTAGGAGCCGTGCGGCTCATCCCGCACGATCCTGCCGTTGTGCAGCTCGATGACGCGCTTGCGCATCGAGTTGACGATCTCCTCGTTGTGCGTCGCCATCACCACGGTGGTGCCGGTGCGGTTGATCGCGTCGAGCACCTCCATGATCCCCAATGACGTCGTCGGATCGAGGTTGCCGGTGGGTTCGTCGGCGAGCAGGATCTGGGGATGGTTCACATAGGCGCGGGCAATGGCCACGCGCTGCGCCTCACCGCCGGAAAGCTCGTGCGGGAAGTTGCGTTCCTTGCCGACCAGGCCGACCGTCTCGAGGACCTTGGGCACCAGCGATTTGATGGTCGAACGGCTCGTGCCGATGACCTCGAGCGCGAACGCCACGTTCTGCCACACCGTCTTGTTGTTGAGCAGTTTGTAATCCTGGAAGACGAAGCCCATCGAACGCCGGTACTGCGGCACCTGGCGCTGGGTCATGCGCCGCAAATCGTTGCCCGCCACGCGCAGCTCACCCTGCGTCGCCTCCTCCTCACGCAGCAGGAGACTCAGGAGCGTGGTCTTGCCCGAGCCCGAAGCCCCGACCAGAAAGACGAAATCACCCCGATCGATGGAGACGCTGACGCGATCCAACGCCGGGCGCGTGCCCTTCGCGTAGATCTTGGAGACCTGCTCCAATGAGATAAGTGCCATGTTTGCCGTCCTTCGGATGATGGACCCGGATGCACCGGGTCAGTTCCGCGAATCCTCCGACTCCTCGTCGTCGTGGATCCGCTGCTCGTGACGCCAGCGGATGCCCGCATCGATGAAGCCGTCGATGTCGCCGTCGAATACCGCCTGGGTCTGGGAGGTCTCGTACCCGGTGCGCAGATCCTTGACCATCTGGTACGGATGCAGGACATAGGAGCGCATCTGGTCGCCCCAGCTGGCCTTGATGTCGCCCGCCAGCTCCTTCTTCTTCTTGGCCTCCTGCTCGTGGCGCAGCACCAGCAGACGGGACTGCAGCACGGCCATCGCCGCGGCGCGGTTCTGGATCTGACTGCGTTCATCCTGCATGGTCACCACGATGTTGGTGGGCAGGTGGGTGATACGCACGGCGGAATACGTCGTGTTCACGCCCTGGCCTCCGGGACCGGACGAGCAGTAGGTGTCCACGCGGATATCGGTGTCAGGGATATCGATGTGATCGGTCTCCTCGACCAGGGGGACGACCTCGACGGCAGCGAAGCTCGTCTGCCGTCGACCCTGGTTATCGAACGGCGAGATGCGTACGAGACGATGGGTGCCTCCCTCGACCGACAGCCGGCCATACGCGTACGGCGCGTTGACCTGGAACGTCGCCGACTTGATGCCCGCCTCCTCGGCGTAGGACGTGTCCATCACCTTGGCCTTGTAACCGTTGCGCTCGGCCCAGCGCAGATACATGCGCATGAGCATTTCGGCGAAGTCCGCGGCGTCGACGCCGCCGGCGCCGGAGCGGATCGTGACGACGGCGGCGCGCTCGTCATACTCGCCGTCCATGAGCGTCTCGATCTCCATGGCGTCGAGGTCGGTCTGGATGGCGCCGACCTCGGTACGCGCATCGGCGATCGTACCGGCGTCCTGCTCCTCCTGCCCCAATTCGAAGAGCACCTCGACATCGTCGAGCCGAGACTGAAGCGCCTGCAGCTTCTTGACCTGACTCTGCGCAGCCGACAGGTTGCTGGTCACCTGCTGTGCATGCTCGACGTCGTCCCACAGATTCGGCTGCGAAGCCTGCACTTCGAGATCCTTGATCCGGGCTTCGAGCCGCTCGACATTGAGCGCCTTGGCTATGGACTCGTATTTGGTGCGAGCCTCACCCAGCGCCTGGGAAAAATCAAAATCTGCCATTGTTACCACCATACCGTGTGTCGTCTATCATCGAATGCCTGCTGGCCCACCACCGGATCACGCGCCCTGCCGCTCCCCGGACCCGGCCATGCCACGGTTCGAACGGATACGGCGCACGCGCACGTCAAAGACCCGCGTAGATCGCGGGGATGACCAAGGCCAGCAACATGGCCGCGGCGATGACCAGGCATACCACCCTGGCGGTCATGCGCCGGTACCGTCTGCGTCGCTGCGACGCGTTGCCATCATCCTTCACATCGCACGATTGTACGCAATGCGCCCTACCGCGACCCTGAGAGGGCCCGCCGCGTTGTATCGTGTTGACGAGGCGCACCGCGCCCACCTTGATATTGGTGACCATAACGGTGGTGAAGGAGACTGGATATGAACGATGCAAGGACAGCGTGGGGCTGGGGCCTCGCAAGCGTCGACGAACAGGACGTGACGCTGGACGTGACGTACCCCGAGCCGCAACTCGGACCGGTGCCGGACGAGCATGACAGGCCGGCGCATCATTTCGCCGCACTCGCCACGGACACCGCCGACGCCCGGGGCGTGCGGCGCGTGCCGGTATTCGTGGTCTCGCAACTCGATGAACCCATTCGCGACGCCACCGACGCCTATCTGCGCCTGCATCTGCTGAGCATGCGCCTGGCGAAGCCCAACAGCCTCAACCTCGAGGGTATGTTCGACAAGCTCGCCAATGTGGTCTGGACCAACTACGGGCCGTTCGCGGTACCCGGTTTCGCCGAGCACCGACTCGCACTCGAAGCGCAGATCATGCGCGCGAGCGCCATGCCCTGCCCCGGCGTGCACGTGATGTCGATCGACAAGATCCCTCGCATGGTCGATTACGTGGTGCCCACCGGCGTGCGCATCGGCGACGCCAACCGTGTGCGGCTGGGCGCCTACCTGTCCCCCGGCACGACCGTCATGCACGCGGGATTCGTGAACTTCAACGCCGGCACGCTCGGCACCTCCATGGTCGAGGGCCGCATCTCGCAGGGCGTGGTCGTGGGCGACGGCTCGGACATCGGCGGAGGCGCCTCGACGATGGGCACGTTGTCCGGCGGCGGCAAGCTGCGCAACTCCATCGGCGAGCACAGCCTGGTCGGCGCCAACGCGGGCATCGGCATCTCACTGGGCGACCACTGCGTCGTCGAGGCGGGACTGTACGTCACGGCGGGAACCAAGATCACGGTCATCGACAAGGCGAAGCGCGCTGCGGGCATCCCGTTGGACGTCGTCAAGGGCGCGGATCTGTCGGGCAAGGACAACATCCTGTTCATCCGCAACTCCGTGACCGGCGCCATTGAGGCCCGTGGCCGCTCCAAGGGCATCGAGCTCAACGCGCAGCTGCATCGCAACTGACGACGAATGTGGTCGGGGCCTGCATGACGACGCGGTCATCGCAGCCCCCTGCCGCATCGGTCGTCGGCCCGGTTCCGGAAGCCTTGCGCGCCGGGGTGGTCAGGGTTTCATAAGCTAGGAACGTTGCTCGATCGGGACGTAATCGCGAGCGCCCTCACCGGTGTACACCTGGCGGGGCCGGCCGATCTTGGTCTCGGGATCCGTGCGCATCTCCCGGTATTGCGCGATCCATCCGGGGATGCGCCCGAGCGCGAACAACGGCGTGAACATGCCCGGATCGAAGCCGATGGCGCGGTAGATGAGCCCGGTGTAGAAATCGACGTTCGGGTAGAGGTGCCGCGAAACGAAGTAGTCGTCGTGCAAGGCGATGTCCTCCAGTCGGCGCGCGATGTCGAAGAGCACGCGCTCCCCCGTTGTCAGTTGCAACGTGCTCTCGCGCTCGAGGATCTTCTCAAGATACTGCTTGGCGACCACCGCCCGGGGGTCGTAGGACTTGTAGACTCGATGCCCCAGACCGAATATCCTCTCGTGCCGGTCCTTGGCGTCGCGCACGAACTCCTCGACGCTTTTGCCGCTGTCCCTGATGGTCTCCAATTGACGCAGCACGGATTCGTTCGCCCCGCCGTGCAGGGGGCCGGATAGGGCGTTGATGCCCGCCGCCACCGCGGAGTAGAGGTTGGCCTGTGCGCTGCCGGCGATCCTGACGACCGACGTGGAGCAGTTCTGCTCGTGGTCGGCGTGGATGATGAGCAGTCGGCCGAGCGCATGGACGTACAGGGGGTCCGATTCGAACGGCTCGTATGGCACGGCGAAGCACATGCGCAGGAAATCGTCCACATAGCCGCGCGAATAATCGGGATACAGCATCGGCTCATCGCGACGCCGGCGGAATATATAGCTCACGATGGTGCGCACCTTGGCCATGATGATGTCCGCGGCCCGATCGAGGGCGACCGGATCGGTGGGATCCGTGGTGTCGGGGTAGAACGCGGCTAGGGCGTTCACTGCTGAGGCGAGCACGCTCATGGGGTGGGCGTTGCGCGGGAAGGATCCGAGCATGACGCGGAAATCCTCACCGACCATCGTCTGACGATTGATGTTGGCGCAATACGTCGCGTACTGCTCCTGCGTGGGCAGTTCGCCGAAGCGCAGCAACCAGGCGACCTCGAGGAAATCGGATTGCTCGCACAGCTGCTCGATGGGGTATCCGCGGTACCGCAGGATCGAGCGGCCGCCGTCGATATAGGTGATCCCGGACTCGCACTGTGCGGTGGTCAGGAACCCCGGATCGAGCGTCACCCAGCCGTCGTTGCGCAAATCGGCCACCTTGATGCCGTTGGGACCCGAGGTCGCCTCGACGACGGGCAGCATGAACTTCTGCTCATCCACTTCCAGTTTCGCAAGACCCATGAGGCGACCCTTCTGTTGACACACCATCACTCACCCGGGGCGTGGAACGGCAACTCCGTGCACAGACACGGATCCGACGGTTCACCGGCAGGCGATGATGCCCTGCCCGGCGACCGATACGACCCTGCGACCCCGTGGTTACCGACAGCGTAACAGACCGATGTGTACACGAAAGCCGCCGTCTCACACCGCATACGGCATGAGATGACGGCTTTCGTGAACGAAGGTCGGCACTACGACGATGGAGGGTCGGGCCCCGGCCCGTTCATCGACGCGGCGTCTATTCGCGCACGGTGAGGATATGCGGACCGTCCTCGGTGATGGCGAGGGTGTGCTCGGAATGGGCGCCCCGTGAGCCGTCGGAGGACTTCAGGGTCCAACCGTCCTTCGGATCCTGGTAGATCTCATCGGTGGTCTTGAGGAACCAGGGTTCGATGGCGATGACCAGGCCCGGACGGAGGTGATAGCCGTGATGGGCCTTGCCGTCGTTGGCGATATGGGGGTCGGCGTGCATGATGCGCCCGACGCCGTGACCGCCGAAGTCGAGATTGATCGGATAGCCATATTCGCGGGCGACGTCGCCGATGGCATGGGAGATGTCACCGAGACGATTGCCTGGCTGCGCTTGGGCGATACCCGCCTCGAGGGCCTCCTGCGTGCACTTGATGAGCCGCAGATCCTCCGGGTCCTGATGCTTGCCGACCACGAAGCTGATGGCTGAATCGCCGACCCAACCGTCGACGTTGATGGCCAGATCGAGGCTGACCAGATCGCCGTCCTTGAGGTCGTAGTCGAAGGGGATGCCGTGAAGCACGGCGTCGTTGACGGAGGTACAGATGTAATGGGCGAACGGACCGGTGCCGAAGTCCGGCGCATAGTCCACGTAGCAGGATTCGGCGCCCTTGCGGTCGGCGATCTTCTTGGCCACGAACTCGTCGATCTCGAGCAGATTGGTGCCCACCTTGGTCATAGCCCTGAGTTCTTTGAGGATGCTGCCGACGAAGCGGCCGGCGGGTTTCATCGCTTCTATTTCACTGGGTGTTTTTAATTCGATCATGATTCTCACTTTACGTCGCCCGCCCAACAACAAGCCGTGCCCGCCATGCGCGTATGGACATATGGTTGTCATCGAACGCGGATAGGGTGTGCACATGGATAACGCAATGATTTCGGGGCTTGACCCGAGTTCCTTCTCTTCGGTGATCACCCCGGCCAACGACCTCTTCCGGTACGTGAACGGGCCATGGATCGACACCTATCGGCTTCCGGACGACCGTTCGCGATTCGGTTCCTTCGATATGCTGGCGCAGAACGCCGAGGAGCAGATCCGCGACATACTCGAGGACGAGAACTGCACCGCATCTCGTTCCCAGGCCCTCTACCGCTCGTTCTGCGATACCGAGGCCATCGACCAGGCGGGTATGTCCCCCATCGCGCAGGCCTTGGGCCGCATCGACTCAGCGAAGGACAAGGGCGAACTCATCCATGTGCTCGGCGGGCTCAACCCCTCGGGCGGCCCCGATCTCATGGACATCGGCATCTACGGCGATCCCGATGATCCGGATACGAACATCGTGCACATCGAACAAAGCGGACTCGGACTGCCGGACGAGGCCTACTACCGGGAGGACCGGTACGCACCCATCCGTGAACAGTACCGACGGATGCTCGCCAGGCTCCTGCTGCTCGCGCAGTACGGCGACGCCGAGACCTGCGAAGCCATGGCCGACCGTGTGATCGGGTTCGAAACGCGTCTGGCCTCCCATCACTGGGATAATGTGGCCACCCGCAACTCGCAGAAGACACACAACCCCACCGACTTCGCCGCGCTGAAATCGACACTCTTCCACGTGGACATCGAAGCCTGGGCCGCCGCCTGGCAGCAGGCCTATGACGCGGCGCCCTCCACGGAAGCGCAGCCGGTCGACGTGCTCGATGCCCTGCAGCACACGATGGTGCACGAACCGAGCTTCCTGAGCGGGCTGGACGAGGTATGGGACGAATCCGGGCTCGACGACCTGATCCTATGGGCACGCGCCCACATGCTGATCCACTGGTCCAGCATGCTCAGCCACGACTTCGACGAAACGAACTTCGAGTTCTACGGCAAGGCCCTCTCGGGCGCGCTCACCCAACGCGATCGCTGGAAGCGTGGCGTCTCGCTGGTCAATGGGGTCTGCGGCGAGGACGTCGGACGTGTCTACGTGTCCCGTCACTTCCCCGCCAGCTCGAAGCAACGCGTCGAGCATCTGGTCGCGAACCTCATCGAGGCCTACCACGTTTCGATCGCCGGCAGCTCGTGGTTGGGCGAACAGACCAAGGCCAAGGCCCTGGAGAAGCTCTCCAAATTCACACCGAAGATCGGATACACCAATCACTGGCGCGATTACAGTGCGCTAGCCGTACGCGCCGACGCCTCCCTGGTGGAGAACATGCGGGCCTCATCGATCTACGAATCCGGCTACCAACTCGCCAAGGCGGGCAAGCCCGTCGACAAGGACGAGTGGCTCATGAACCCGCAGACGGTGAACGCATATTACGAGCCGTCCATGAACGTGATTGTGTTCCCCGCCGCCATCCTGCAACCGCCCTTCTTCGACCCCCGTGCCGAGGACGCCGCGAACTACGGCGGGATCGGCGCCGTGATCGGCCATGAGATCGGCCATGGATTCGACGACCAAGGCAGTCAATACGACGGCGATGGCCGCCTGTCCGACTGGTGGACCGCCGAGGACAAGGAGAACTTCACCCGTCTCACCTCCGCGCTCATCGAGCAGTACAACGCCTTCGTCCCCTCCCAGCTGTTGGAGAAGTACGGTGACGACAAGGAGAAGGCCCCGCATGTCAACGGCGCTTTGACCATCGGCGAGAACATCGGCGATCTCAGCGGCGTCAACATCGCGCTCAAGGCCTACGCCTTCGCGTTGCGGGCCAAGGGCATCGACACCGCGAACGAGGGCGACGACTCCGAATCGGGCCTGGAGGCCACACTGGAACAGGCTCCGCATATCGACGGCTTCACCGGCCTGCAGCGCTTCTTCCTGAGCTATGCCTCGGTCTGGCGCACCAAGCAGCGCGATGAGCTGGCGGAGCAGTACCTGCAGATCGACCCCCATTCGCCGGCCGAGGCCCGAACCAACGGCATCATGCGCAACGTCGACCTGTTCTACAAGGCCTTCGACGTCAAGCCGGGGGACGCCATGTGGCTGGCCCCGGAACACCGAGTGCATATCTGGTAGGCGCGTCACGCCGGGCCTAGAATCCGGCGTCGGCGAACCCCTCCTCCTTCCCTTCGAGGGAGGAGACCGCATCCCGGGCCCCATCCGCCGTCGCTGCGGACGATGGTGGTGCGGAAGGCTGCTCCCTGTCGTTCTGCACTGCGCCGTCCCGTGCGATGCCGTCCTGCGCCATGCCGCCCTGGTGGGCATCGGCACGTCGCCACCCCGCACCGGAGGCTTCGGCGGGGACACGGCTCCTGTTGAGCACACTCGTGCCGAAACTCATGTCATGCCCCACCGCGCCGGCCTCCAGAACCATGCGGCTGCGTGGATTGCCGTCCTGCTGCCACGATTCCGTGCCCAGCCGACCAGTGACGATGACCGGATCGCCTTTGTGCAACGATCCCAGCACGTGCTCGGCAAGTGATCTGAACGCCTTGATCGTGACCCATGTGGTCGGATGATCCTTCCACTCGTTCGACGCGGCATGGAAGTAGCTCCGTGTCGAACCGACGCGGAAGGAACACGCCGGGGGCGCCCCCTCACGACCGAATCGAACCGGATCGGCTCCCACGAACCCGGTGATGGTGACGGTTGTTTGCTGTGGCATCTCGGCCTCCTCGCACTCTGATTCCCTGCACTCTGGTATGGACCGCGGGACGGCAAGGTCGGCGAGCGCCGTCGCATTGTCGAATCACGTCGTTGCCGGCCGACCCTCCCGCGGTACCCCCAGTGTGCCGGACATCATCCCATCGACGAAGGCTTCATCGTCCAATGTGGTCGAAGGCCTGGGTCCGCCACGCCGCATGGGACACCATGACCCCGACACACCGTCTCATCGGGGCCACAGCAACCCGCATGCGTCAGGAACAGGAACCCCCTCACAGGTCGACTTCAGCGATAGTCGTAGAATCCCCTGCCGCTATCGCGACCCATCCTGCCCTGATCGATGTAATCGTGCTTGAGACGCTCCGCGAACTTCTTACGGACGGGGTCGGTGCTGTCCTTGCTCAGATAGTACGGGGTCATCATGCCGACGATGTCGTAGATCTGGAACGGCCCGAGCGGAGCCCCGGTCGCGATGCGCCACGTGGCGTCGATATCCTCGATGGAGGCGACGCCGCGCACCCACAGATCGGCGGCCGCATTGAGCAACGGCACCAGCAGCGAATTGAGGACATACCCCGGCTGCTCCTTGTGCAACCGAATCGGCACCATGCCTATCTCCTCGGCGAAGGCGGCCACGCGCTCGAACACCTGGGGGTCGGTGCCGGGATGGCCCATGACCTCAGCGGTGTTGTTCTTCCAGATCGTGTTCGCGAAGTGCAGGGCGAGGAACCGGTCGGGCCGACCGGTGAACGGCGCGATGTCGCTCGGCAGGAACGTGGAGGAATTCGTGCAGAAGATGGCCTCCGGAGCGGCCAGGGCACCGACTTTGCCCCATACCTCCTGCTTCATGCTCAGCTGCTCGGGAATCGCCTCGATGATGACTTCAGCCTCACGGACAGCGTCGGCGAGATCGCTGGTCGCCCGGATATGCGCGACGGCCCTATCGAGACGCTCTTGCGTGGCATCGGGCAGATCCTCGCGGTAATGCGCTTCAAGGGTCTGCCACCGGTGAGGCAAGGCCGCGAGAATCTCGTCGCTGACGTCGTAGGCCACGACATCCTTGCCCATATATGCGCTTTGGAAGATGATCTGGGATCCCAGAATGCCCGTGCCTAATACGGTTACCTGCTGCATCATTGCCTTCTTTCGAGGTAACGCCTTCGTTACCCGTGCATCACATGATACGCGCGAAACCGGGGTCTGTGGGCCATAACAGCCGACGAACCCACCTGCAGCATGTGCCTACAGGTGGGTTCGATGAAACACGACACAGAGCACTCTACCGCAGTGCGTCCAACCGCTCCTGCAGGCGTTGCGCGGCCTGATCGACCGGCACGGCCTCCGCCTCGCTCCCGTCGCGCAAGCGGATCTCGATCGTACCGTCATTCACCGTATCGCGGCCGACCACGGCGACCAGCGGCACGCCGATCAGCTCGGCGTCCTTGAACTTGACGCCGGGCGACACCTTGCGGCGGTCATCGTAGAGCACCTCGACACCGCGTTCCTCCAGTTGGGCGACGAGTGTGTCCGCGGCATCGAACGCCTCGGCCTTCTTGCCGGTGGCCAGCACGTGGACCTGGGCGGGGGCGACGGCGGCGGGCCAGGCGAGGCCCTTGTCGTCATGGTGGAACTCGGCGATGCATGCGAGGGCACGCGAGACGCCGATGCCGTAGCAGCCCATCCACACGGGTACGGCCTTGCCGTTATGGTCAAGCACCTTGAGGCCCAACGCCTGTGAATACTTCAAGCCGAGTTGGAAGACCTGGCCGATCTCCACGCCGCGCTGGAAACTCAACGGACCGGAGCCGTCGGGACTCATATCGCCCTGCCGCACCTCGACCGCCTCGACGGTGCCGTCGGCCTCGAAATCACGACCGTAGACGGCATAGAAGAGGTGGCGATCACTCTCGTCGGCCCCGGTGATCCAGGCGCTGCCTTTGGCCACGTGCGCATCGATGAGATAGCGGATGGAACCATCGTCACCGGAACCCGCTTCGGTCTCGTCGGCGTCCGCCCCGAGTCCATGGCCGCGCGCCTGCGGTCCCAAGGCCATCGGGCCGATGAATCCGGGCACGAGTTCGGGGTGAGCCTTCAGGTCCTGCTCATTGGCCTCTTCGATCTCGGCTGGCGCGAACTGCGCCTCCAACCGCTTCATATCGACCGTACGGTCACCGGGCACGCCGACGACGACGACCTCGCGCCACGGGGTGTCATGGAGCTCGTCCTCGGGATGTTTGACCGTGATGACGACGTTCTTCAAGGTGTCCTGCGCCGTCCATGCGCGGCCATCGGAACGCGGATAGTTCGTGTTGGCGCACTCGACCAGCGCCTCGATGGTGTGCGTCCCCTCGGTGGTCCGCGTCTCGACCTGCGGCTCGCCGGAGTAGTCGACGGGCGCGGCCTGCGGGGTGCTCAGCGCCTCGACGTTCCACGCCTTGCCGGAAGGCGACTGGGCGAAGGTGTCCTCGCCGATCGGCAGCGGCGCCAGGAACTCCTCGGACTGCGAACCGCCCATGGGCCCGGAAACGGCATGGACGATGACATAGTCGACGCCGAGACGATGGAAGATGCGCTCGTAGGCACCGCGCTCCTTGAGGTACTCCTGTCCCAACCCCTCCTCGTCGATGGTGAACGAGTAGGCGTCCTTCATGATGAACTCACGGCCGCGAATGAGCCCGGCCCGGGGGCGGAACTCATCACGGTACTTCGTCTGAATCTGATAGAGCGTAACCGGCAGGTCCTTATATGAGGAATACAGGTCCTTCACCAGAAGCGTGAAGACCTCCTCATGCGTGGGGGCCAGCAGGTAATCGGCCTCATGCCGGTCCTTGAGACGGAAGATGTTGTCGCCGTACTCCTCCCAGCGATGCGTCGCCTCGTAGGGTTCGCGTGGCAGCAAGGCCGGGAAGTGCACCTCCTGGGCGCCGATGCCGGCCATCTCCTCGCGCATGATGGCTTCGATCTTGTTCAGTACGCGCAAACCCAGCGGCAGCCAGGTCCAGATACCGGGCGCGGCCTTGCGGATATACCCTGCGCGCTGCAGGAGACGCGCGGAATCGACATCCGCGTCGGCGGGATCCTCGCGCAGGGTGCGCAGGAACAATGTGGACATACGAAGTGCTGTGGAACTCATGCGTCCAAAACTATGCTCGCAAGGGGACAACGAGGCCATGCCGCCCTGAGGCCGGACTCGTGGCGCTCTCCGGGCACTCCGCGGGCGGTCCACCGGGCGCCCACCCGACCGTCAGAACAACTCGTCCTGCGTGAATTCCCCGTCGTCGTCCTGTTGCACTGCAGGGACGAAGGACCCCGGTCCCTCGTCGTGCAACCGGGCCACGGCCATACGGGCGTGGGAGCGCAGCACACCGTCTAAGAGCACGGCCTGCGGGGAGACGTCGAAGGCGTGTTCGTTGATGCCTTCCAGGTAGAGGCCATCGAGACTCTCGACCCGGGAGAGGGCCACATACCCCATGCCGGGGGCGAAGGTCCGGCGCAGGTCCATGACGGCCCTGTCCAGCGTCATGCCCTGCGACTTGTGGATGGTGATGGCCCATGCGCATCGCAGCGGCACCTGGGTGATGGCGGCGAGGACGGTCTCGCCATCCATCATCTCCCAGGAGGCCTGGCGCATGGTGACGGTGTTGCCGTTCTCAAAAGCGACGATCGGCCAGCCGCCTTTGGACTCCGGCGCGAACCCGCGCACCGTGCCGATCGACCCGTTGACGAACTGATGATCGGGGTCGTTGCGCAGGGCCATGACCGCCGCCCCTGTCTTGAGATGCAGCTCCTCGGGCGCCAGCATGCTGCGGCTCAACCGGGTGATCAAATCGACGGGTCCGGTGGCCTGCGCGTGGTAGTCGTGCGGGCTCTCGGCGATCCTGGCCAGCTGGGTGTCGTTGAGGGCGTCCGCCTGGCGGTTGACGGGGAAGAGATGGACCGCGACCTGATCCGCGGCCGGTGCCGTTCCCAGACGACCCGCGAGCACGTCGTGGTCCTCCTGGCTGACCGACCCTTCGCGGATATCGGTCAGGACGGTGAGCAACTGACCGTCATCCTGTCGATGCTGCTCGGTGATGTAGGCGATCACCGGATCAAGCTGTTCCCAGACGAGGGATTCGGTGATGAAACCGTTGGGATCCTTGCCCACCCGGGCGTACCGTTCGCGCATCGCCTCGTATTCGGGTCCGGACGGGGCCATGGGAGCTCCACGACCGGAACGGCTCACGGGCGGCAACTGGAAGAAGTCGCCGGAGAGCACCACCTGCAGGCCCCCGAAGGGTTCGGGCCGGTGTCGCAGCGCCCGGCAGACCTCGTCGACCATATCGAACAACGAGGCGTGCAACATCGAGACCTCGTCGATGACGAGGATGTCGGCGGCCTGGATCTTGCGGCGACGGCGGGAGCGGATCTGACGGAGCAGCGGCTCGGTCAGTACGGTCGAGACGCCGATGCCGCTCCATGAGTGGATCGTGCGGCCGTTGATATGCGTCGAGGCGATGCCGGTCGACGCGGTGACGGCGACCGAAGCCCCGTCGGCCCGCGCCTGTCGGATGAATTCGTTGAGCACATAGGTCTTGCCGGCACCGGGGGCTCCGGTGATGAACACGGAAGCCCCGGCCTTGAGCAATGCCAGCGCCTCGGACTGTTGCAAGGGTCTGCCGCCTTTCCTGTCGGTCCGTGGGCGAGCGACGTCACCAACGGCGGGTATCGGGACTCAGTAATCGATCTTTTCGGCGTGGTTCGGATCCTCGACGGGGTTGCCGTCGGACTCGTAGGAGCGCAGAAGACTGGTCGCCTCGATCCGGGCGGAGCCTGCCTTCGCCTCGGCGTCGTCGGGACCGGGGGCCGGGACGAAGAACATGTCGCGGTAGTAGCGCAGCTCGTCGATCGACTCGATGATGTCGGCGAGGGCGCGATGGCCGCCGTGCTTGGCGGGCTTGTTGGCATAGACCGCGGGATACCAACGGCGCGAGAGCTCCTTCAAGGTGCTCACGTCGATGACGCGGTAGTGCAGCTTGGCCATGAGATCGGGCATGAACCGGTCGAGGAACTTCTTGTCGGACCCCACGGAATTGCCGGCCAGATGGGCCTTGCCGCGTGCGGGCAGGAAACGGCTCACGTACTCGACGACCTGCCGTTGGGCGTCTTCAAGAGTTAGACCCTCCTTGTTCCACTCGTCGACCAGACCCGAGGAGGTGTGCATGTGCCGCACGAAATCGTTCATATGCGCGACCGCGCCGTCGGAAGGACGGATCACCAGGTCGATGCCCTGATCGAGCACCTTGAAGTTGAAATCAGTCGGCACGACCGACACCTCGCACAGTTCGTCGTGGAAGATGTCGAGTCCCGTCATCTCGCAATCGATCCAGATGAGGCGCGACTCCTCCGGGGTGAATATGAGATCGTCCTTGCCTTCGGCCATGACGGCCACCTTTCCTTCGTCCAACACAGAACAGACGATGCTACCTCGCCCGCCCGACCGTCATCGGCCAGGCCTGTCGGACCAAGCCGGCCGGGGACCCGATATTCGCGCCCGGATACGGGGAACCACATAGGAATCGCTGCGTAAAGACCCCTGCACAGAGAAGCATGAGAAGCACTGCGTAGAGCCCCACATACGACGAGACGCCGCGCGGACGATGCCGCTGCGGCGTCTGGTCATGCTCGGGCCCCTCCCCCGCCGGGCGTCGGCGCTATGTCACGCCGCAACCGCACGGTATTACCGCACGCGCGGCACGGATCAGGGCGGGAGCCGGACCGGTCAGTTGTGGAAACCGGTGTAGTTCGGGGCTTCCGTGGTCATGACGATGTCGTGGGGATGCGATTCGCGCAGACCCGCGTCCGTGATGCGGATGAAACGGCCTTTGCGCTGCATCTCGGGGATGTTGTGCGCGCCGACGTAGAACATCGACTGGTGCAGCCCGCCGATCATCTGGTACAGCACGGCGTTCAGCGGCCCGCGGTAGGGCACCTCGCCTTCGACACCTTCCGGCACGACCTTGTCGTTGCTGGTGACGTCGGCCTGGAAGTAGCGGTCCTTCGAATAGGACTTCTTGCCGCGGGGCGCCATGGCACCGAGCGAACCCATGCCGCGGTACAGCTTGTACTGCTTGCCGTGCAGGAGCACCTTCTCGCCCGGGGTCTCCTCGCAGCCCGCCAGGGCACCGCCGAGCATGACGCAGTCGGCGCCGGCGACCAGGGCCTTGGCGATGTCGCCGGAGTAGTGGATGCCACCGTCGGCGATGCAGGGGATGCCGGCGGCCTTGCAGGCCTGTGCGGCGTCATAGACGGCCGTGAGTTGGGGCACGCCGACGCCCGCGACGACGCGGGTGGTGCAGATCGAGCCGGGGCCGACACCGATCTTGACCGCGTCGACGCCCGCATCGATCATGGCCTGGGCACCCTGACGGGTCGCGATGTTGCCGCCGACGATCTGCACGTCCTTGAAGGCGGGATCGGCCTTGAGCCGACGGATCATGTCGAGGGCCAGACGGGCCTCGCCGTTGGCGGTGTCGACGATCAGCGCGTCGACGCCGGCCTCCATCAACGCGGAGGAGCGCTGCCAGGCATCGCCGAGGAACCCGACGCCGGCGGCCACGCGCAGACGCCCTTGGGCGTCCTTCGTCGCATCCGGATACTGCTCGGTCTTCACGAAGTCCTTGACGGTGATCAGCCCAGAGAGCTCGCCCTTCTCGTTGACCAGGGGAAGCTTCTCCACCTTGTGCTGCGCGAGCAGGCGGTGGGCGTCCTCCTTGGTGATGTCGGCGGGCCCCGTGATGAGATGGTCCTTGGTCATCACGTCCTTGACCTTGAGACGATCGTAGTCCTCGGAGGCGATGAACCGCATGTCGCGGTTGGTGATGATGCCGACGAGACGGTTGTCCTTATCCACCACGGGCAGACCGGAGATGTGGAACCGCGCGCACAGCTTGTCGAGATCGGCGAGCGTGGCTTCGGGATTGACGGTGAGGGGGTCGGTGATCATACCGGATTCGCTGCGCTTGACGACGTCGACCTGCGAGGCCTGATCGTCGATGGAGAGGTTGCGGTGCAGCACACCGATGCCGCCGTTCCGGGCCATGGCGATGGCCATTTCGGATTCGGTGACCGTGTCCATGGCGGCCGAAATGGCCGGCACCTTCAAGGTGATGTCACGGGTGAAGTGGGTGGAGGTGTCCACCTCTGAGGGGATGACGTCAGTTTCGTTGGGCAGCAGCAGCACATCGTCGTAGGCTAGACCGAGTTTGGCGAAAATCGGCGGAACCGGGGCATACGAAGACTCTGCGTTCATATCATGATTTGAAGCCATGCCCATACTATATGGGTTCGGGCTGACGAACGCACGGGCCCTCACGCCTGGGGCGAATCCACGTCCCCGCCGCCGTCAGCGCCACCGTCGCCACCCTGCGACGACGCCCGTTCGTGACGTGCATCGTCGGAGCTTGCGGTGGACGCCTCGCGGATCGAGACGGATCCGTCGGGCGCACGCCTGGGCGCATGTTGGGCGTTCGTCTCACGCATCTGGGCGTGCTCGGCGTCACGTTCGGCACGCAGCAGCGGACGCATGCGGTTGAGATACGGCAGCATGGTGAGGATCGTGAGCAGCACGGCGATGACGGCCATGCCGATACCCACGGTCCATGCGGGCAACAGCAGCAGCAGAATGGATCCGAAGGAGATGAGCGCCGCCCAGCCCCACAGAATCAGCACGGCGCCACGGACCGAATGCCCGATGCGCAGCATCCGATGGTGCAGATGCATGCGGTCGGGGTGCATGGGCGACTGGCCTCGGCTCAGGCGCCGTACGATCGCCAGGCACATGTCCAGCACAGGCAGGAACAGCACGAGCACCGGCAGCAATACGGGCATGAAGGCGGGCAGATACACGATGGTGTTCACCGAGGCGGGATCGAGGTGACCGGTGACCATGATCGACGCGCACGTGATGACATAGCCCAGCAGCATCGACCCCGAATCCCCCATGAACAGTTTGGCGGGATGCCAGTTGTGCAGGAGGAACCCCACGCAGATGCCCACGAGGGCCACGTCGATCAGCGTGGCGGTCGAGGCGTAACTGGGCGAGGACCGCGCAAGCATATAGGAGTAGGCGGCGAAGGCGATACCTCCGATGGCGACGATCCCCGAGGCCAGACCGTCAAGACCGTCGACGAAGTTCACCGCATTGATCGAGGCGACGATAAGGAAGGCGGTGATCGCGATCGAAATGGTGGGTGAGGCCGTGATGAGCGAACCCAGCGGCAGCGTGATGATCTGCAAACCGCCCCACGCGACGAACACGGAGATGAGCAGCTGCCCGGCGAGTTTGAGCATCCAGTCCAGGTCCCACAGGTCGTCCGCGACGCCGAGCAGGCAGATCATGGCGGCGCCGGCGAGGATGACCCACGGTTGGTGGGCGTTGACGAACAGCCCGCTGATGAACCGAATCCTGCTGGCGAACACCAATGCCGCAGCAAAGCCAATGAGCATCCCCAGACCACCCATACGAGGCGTGGGGACGGTGTGCACGTCACGCGCGCGCACTTCGCCGACGGCACCCGCGCGTATGGCCAGGTGCCTCACCAACGGGGTGACCAGCCAGGTCACGCCGCCGGCGACGGCCGCAATGAACAGGTAGACTCTCACGCGCCGAGGCTCCCGCCGTTGATGAGTAGCGACTTGCGAATCACCGCCGCAGGAATCACCCCTTCGCGCTCGACGCAGATGCCGTCGGTGTCATGCTGATCGGCGCTGACGACGGTACTGGCGATATGGCCTTGCGTCACGCCGCCATCGAGATACAGGTCGATGTCATCGCCGAGCTGCTCATACGCCTCCTGCGCCGTCTGCGGGCTTTCCCCGCCCGAACGGTTGGCGCTCGACGCCGCCACCGGACCCGTCGCACGCAGGATGCGCAGCGCCACCGCCGAATTCGGCACGCGCAGTGCTTGGGAATAGGAGCCGTCGGCCTCCGGCCGCAACGTCTTGAGTGTGCAGCCGTCACGGGCGACGGCGATTGGCGAAAACGCTCCGGGCAGGAACGTGGCGGCCAGCCGATTGAGTGGAACGGGAAGATCGAGGCCCAGGTCGTCGATGTCGTCCACGGACGCCAGGATCACTTGCAACGCCTTGTATCGCGGACGCCGTTTCGCGGCGTATATCTTCGCAATGGCATCGGCGTTGAACGGGTCGCAGGCGACGCCGTAGACGGTATCCGTGGGCAGGACGACCAGCCCTCCCCCATGAATGACGGCGGCGGCGCGACGCAGCGACTGATCCGTGATGGCTACGATTTCACTCATAAGACCTCTGTGACCTTCCGAAGATATGCTACCAACCTAGCATGCGGCGTTCTCGCGACAAGGCCGGGCAGACACGTAGGGCCGGTGCACCGAATCGCTCCGATGCACCGGCCTACGGGCAACAGGCACTACTCCGAGGTGCCCTACGCACCCAGATAGGCGCGACGGACCTTCTCGTCGTGCAACAGATCGTTCGCGTCGCCCTCCATGGTGATGCGCCCGGTTTCGAGCACATAGGCGCGGTCCGCGATCGACAGCGCCATCTTGGCGTTCTGCTCGACGAGCAGGATGGTGATGCCTTTGGCGTGCAACATCGTGATGATGGAGAAGATGTCCTTGACCAGCAGCGGGGAAAGCCCCATCGACGGTTCATCCATGAGAATCGTGGTGGGGTTGCTCATCAGCGCACGTCCCATGGCGACCATCTGCTGTTCGCCGCCCGAGAGCGTCCCGGCCAACTGGTTGCGCCGCTCCTTGAGTCTGGGGAAGTACTCGAAGGCCCTCTCCAGCCCCTTGCCCACACCGGATTGATCCTTGAGACTGAAGGCACCCATTTCGAGGTTCTCCTGCACGGTCATGCGGGTGAACACGTGCCGCCCTTCGGGGATATGCGCCATGCCGAGGGTGACGATCTTCCCGCTTTTCGTGGCGAGCAGATCGTGGCCGTTGAAGGTGATCGATCCGGATTGGGCCGGCACCAGGCCGGTGATGGTGTGCAGGGTCGTGGTCTTACCCGCGCCGTTGGCGCCGATCAGCGACACGATCTCGCCGTCATCCACGTGCAGGCTAATGCCCTTGAGCGCCTCGACGGCACCGTATGAGACCTTGAGATCCTTGATGTCCAGCATCAGCGTGCACCTTCCTTCTTGTCGGCCGCGTCGGACTCGGCCGTATCAGCGCCGCCGTCAACGGACGACTTGCCCGTGGCCACGTCGTCCGCGACTCCATCGTCGGCATCCGTACCCAGATATGCGGTGATGACCTGCGGATTGTTCGCGACCTCGTTGGGCAGACCGGAAGCGATGGTACGCCCGTAGTCAAGCACCTGGATGCGCTGGCAGACCTTCATCACCAGGCTCATATCGTGCTCAATGAGGAGGATCGCGATGCCGAAGCGTTCCCGGATCGTGCTGATGCAGGAGAGCAGATCCTCGGTCTCCGTGGGGTTCATGCCCGCGGCCGGTTCGTCGAGCAGCAGCAGCTTCATGCCTGTGGCCAAGGCCCGGGCGATCTCCAGCTTGCGCTGCTGGCCGTAGGCCAGATTCGCCGCCTGTACGCCCGCATAGCCCTCAAGGCCGAAGATGCGCAGCAGGTCGATGGCCTGAGCGTGCTTCTTCTTCTCCTGCTTCCAGAACCCTGGGGTGCGGAAGATCGCCGCGCCCATGTGGTAGCTGAAGGAGTCATCGAACGCCACGAGGACATTCTCCTCGACCGTCATCTGCCGGAACAGCCGGATGTTCTGGAAGGTGCGGGCAATACCGGCGCGCACGACCTGATAAGTCTTCTTGCCGCTCATCTTCGTGCCGTCGAGCCAGAACTCCCCCTCCGTCGGCTTGTAGACGCCAGTGAGGAGGTTGAACACAGTCGTCTTGCCTGCGCCGTTGGGCCCGATGAGCCCGACGAGTTCGCCCTTGCCGATGACCATGTTGAAGTCCGAGACGGCCTTAAGCCCCCCGAAAGTGATGCCCAGATGCTCCGCTTTCAAAATGGGTTCGCTCATCGCCGATCATCTCCTTCCTGCATTGCGCCGCCATCCCGTGGCGCGTTGGGATCCGGACCGACTCCGGCCGAACCCTCGCCCGTACCCGCGATGCCGGCAGAGGCAATGACACCGTCCTGCAGGCGCGACACATCATCGGCGCCCGCCGCAGTGTCCGGTGTGGCGTTGTCTTCGGTGCTTGCAACACCATCAGTACTCGCGGTTCCCTCGACGGCCACGGCAGCACGTCCACGCTTGGGTCCATTCCCGCGGTAGAAGAGGTGATTGATGAACTTGGACAGTGAGAACTCCCAGGAACCGAAGATCCCCTGCGGTCTGAATATCATGACCAGCACGAGCGCCACGGAGTAGACCAGCATGCGGTAATCCGAGAAGGCTCGCAGCAGCTCGGGCAGGATCGTCAGGCCGATCGCCGAGACGATGGAGCCCGTGATGGAGCCCATACCGCCGAAGACGACCATGATGACGTAGTTGATCGAGTTGAGCCAACCCGCCATGGCCGGGTTGAGCGAGCCGATGTACTGGGCGAAGATGCCGCCGGCGACGCCGGCGAAGAAGGCCGAGATCGCGAAGACGAGCACCTTGAGGTACGTGGTGTTCAGACCCGAGGCGCTGGCGGCGATCTCGTCGTCACGTATGGCCTTGACCGCGCGACCGTAGCGCGAACGGCCGAACATGAACAGGAACGCGACGGTGAGCACGGTGATCCAGAAGACGACGTAGAGGTTCGCCAACCGGTCGATGCCGATGAGCGCCTGTCCCTGCTGTCCCTTGGACAAACCAATGCCGCCCGCGAACTTGAGGTTCTGGATGATGACGCGGATGATCTCACCGAAGCCCAGGGTGATGATGGCGAGATAGTCGCCGTGCAGACGCAGGGCGGGCACACCGACGATCACGCCGAAGATGCAGGCCATCGCGCCGCCGGCGACGATGGTGATCAGGAAGCGGGACATATCGCTCATCGCGATGCCCTGAGCCACGATCAGCTTGCTGAGCAACGCGGCGGTGTAGGCGCCGATCGCCTGGAACCCGCAGCAGCCCAACGTGAGCTGCCCGAGCACGCCGATGGTGAGGTTGAGCGAAGTGGTCATGATCACGGCGATGCAGGCCGTCATCATGATGCCCTTGATGTACGGCGAGGCCAACCCGGTCTCGCACACCGCCATCACCAATAGGAACAGGGCGAGCACGCCGAGCGCACACACCAGATAGGACTGTTTGGTCGACAATATGGATTTCTTCATCGCCTCACACCTTCTCCCCTTCGTTCTTACCCATGATTCCCGACGGCTTGACCAGCAAGACCACGATGAGGATGCCGAACACAATGGCGTCGGAGAACGCCGAGGTGATGATGCCGGCGGTGATCGTGCCGATGTAAGCCTTCGTCAGGCTTTCAATCAGGCCGATGGTCAAACCACCGATCATCGCACCGGGAATCGAACCGATGCCTCCCAGTACAGCGGCGACGAAGGCCTTGAGACCCAACATCGCACCCATGGTCGGCGAGACCTGCGGATAGGCGGCCACGTACATGAGTGACGCGACGGCCGCCAAACCGGAGCCGATTGCGAAGGTGAGGGTGATCGTCGAATTGATGTTGACGCCCATCAGAATCGATGCCTCCTTGTCCTCCGACACCGCGCGCATGGCCTTGCCCCGCTTGGTGTAGGACACGTAGAGCTGCAGACCGACCATGATCACCAGACCCAGCACGATGGTGAGAATGGTGTCACCGCTGATATGTAGTGCACCGAAGTTGACCGACGGGATGCTGAACACCGTCGGGATGGTCTTGTAGTCGGCGCCGAAGACGGCCTGTGCGCCGTTCTCGAGTAGCAGGCTCATGGCGATGGCCGTGATCAGCGCGGTCATGCTGTTGCCGCGTTCGCGCACGGGCTTGTATGCCGCCTTTTCGACGATGACACCGACGGCCACGCAGATGAGGATGGCCGGTATGACCGCCACCCAAGCCGGCATGCCCATGGCGATGATCGCCGGAGCGGTGAGCATGAGCACATAGGCGCCCACCATGATGAAATCACCGTGGGCGAAGTTGATCAGGCGGATGATGCCATAGACCATGGTGTACCCCAGGGCGACCAACGAGTACACACTGCCTATCTTCAGCCCGTTGAAAATCTGGCTGATGAACATCACGAGCTGGCTGTTCATCGCGCCCCCTTCCCGAATGTGCCGAGGGCCGTCGTCAAGGACGGCCTACTGGACAACGTTTGTTTCATATATGACAGTATCCTCGCGACCCAGCGCCTATGCCAAGGCGTTGGGTCGCGAGGATATCCGAAGCGCTTGACGCGAGGATCAAGCAGGCTTGACCGTGGAGTTGAAGACCGGCTTGCCGTCCTTCATCTCGAGGACGATCACGGACTTCTTGGGCGAGCCCGTCTTGTCCAGGGTGAACGAACCGGTCACGCCGTCGAACTTGCTCCCGGCGAGGGCTTTGCGCACCTGTTCACGGGTGGGGTTCTTGCCGGCCTTCTCGATGGCCTGCTTGGCCATGTAGACGGTGTCGTAGGACAGTGCCGAGAAGGTGTTGGGATCGGACTTGTTCTCGGAACGGAAGGACTTGATGAAGTCGGCGACCTTGCTGTTCTCCTTGTCATCGGGAGAATAGTGGGTGGTGTAGTAGACTTTGTTGTACAGCGAGACGTTGTCGGTGAGCTTGAGACCGTCATAACCGTCGGGACCCATCACGACGCCGTTGAAGCCGACTGAGCGGGCCTGCGGGATGATATACGGACCGGCGATGCTGTAGTAGTACGGCGCATACAGGAACTCAGCGCCCGAGGCCTGGATCTTCTGCAACTGCGAGGAGTACTCGGTGTCGTCGGCGCTCGAGGAGCTTTCCTGATCGACCACGTCGAGACCGAGTTGCTTGGCCTCCTTCATGAAGGATTCCGCGGTTCCCGAAGAATAGGGGTCTCCGGTGCCGTACAGCACCGCGACCTTCTTCACCTTGAGGGTCTTTGCGGCGAAGCGCGCCGCGATCTCGCCCTGGTAGGAATCCTTGAAGCATGCGCGGAAGAGGTAATTGCCTGATTCGATGGAATCGGCTGTGGCGGCAGGCGCGATGGCGACGAGCTTGCTCTGGTCGGCCAGCGGGGCGACCGCGGCGGTCGTAGCGGAGATGGTGGGTCCAAGCACGGCAAGCACCGAGTCATCACCTGACAGCTTGTTGAACGCGTTGGACGATTCCGTGGGATCGCCCTTATCGTCCATGCTCTCGAGCTTGACCTTCTTGCCGTTGATGCCACCGGCCTTGTTGATCTCGGAGATCGCCAGCTTGAAGCCCGCGACTTCGGCCTCGCCGTAAGCGGCGGCGGTGCCGGAATTGGTGGTAATCGAACCCAGCGTGATGGTGTTGCCCTGCGCTGCGGAATCCGATCCGGAATTCTCCGACAGGCTACCGCCGGAGCACCCGGCGAGCGAAACGGCCAACCCTGTGGCTGCACATATGGTTACGAACTTAGCGGTGAATCTGGTATTCATCCGTTCTCTCCTTATTGCTTCTCTCCCACGTGGTAGATCCCATGATGACGGTGACGGAAATGGAGCCATGACTCCTTGACTTGTGGTCGTGTCGTCATCGGTTCACGGGGACCCGTGTTGGTTCCTCTTTATACCGATACGGCGGGACCCGGCGCAATACCGGATGCCGTACATCCGGCCTACGGTCTGACGGGGCAGGCGCCACGACCCTCCCCTGACGCTAATGGGCAGAGCGGCTGACGCCACACGCCGGATTGTCGTGGACACGGCGGCACCGCGCGTCCACATTGTGGACTGTGGTTATGGACGTGTGTGGTCAACGACCGGTCATGTCGGACACCATGCCCGTCGACCGGAAGTCCGTTCCCACGATCACACCTCGTCCGGCCCCTTCACCGCCCGGAGCATGCGAGGGCGGCCGGTGAGGTCCTCGAGCGTACGGGCATCCGAGAAGCCGCGGGCCCGCGCGGCATCCACCAAAGGCTGTGCTTGCCCGCTGTCATGCTCCATCACCAGCAACCCTCCGGACTTCAACAACGTCGCGGACCGGTCCACGATGGCCTCAGGGATGCGCAGACCGTCGGGGGAACCGCCGTACAGGGCCATCTCGGGGTCATGGTCACGTACCTCGGGCTGGACCGGGGGCTGGGATTGCGGGACATAGGGCGGATTCGTGATGACGGCGTCGACGGTGCCGTCCAACTCACCCAAGGTATCGGCGCTCGTGGCATCACCCTGAATGAGGTGGTAGCGGTCGGCGATATCGGGAAGCGACTGGGCGACCTCGTCGCGATTGCGTCGGGTCCACAGGAGGGCATCCTCCGAAGCCTCCACCGCCCACACCCGGGAACCGGTGATCTCGGTGACCACGGCCAGGCCGATGGCGCCGCTGCCGGCGCACAGATCGACGACGATCGGCGGATGGGGCAGGGCGCGCAGCCAGTCGATGCCCACCTGGACCACGGTCTCGGTTTCCGGCCGCGGTATGAACACCCCGGGCCCGACCCTCAGGTCGAGGAAACGGAAGGGTGCACGACCGAGTATGTATTGGAGCGGCTCACGCTCACACCGGCGCCGCAGCAACTCCCGTAGCATCGACTCCGCCCCGGGATGGCTCGCCGGTTCCTCACGTAGGATCAACAGGCGATCAAGCCCGGACAACGACAACCCGTAGGCAGCAGCGACCAACGCCCGTGCGTCGTGATCGGGGGTGTCGACGCCGGCCCGGGACAGCTCCTGCGCAGCCGTGCGTATCGTCTCGCGCAGCGTCATGACGGCCGGATTCCTAGTCCCGGGACAGCCGCTCGGCCTCGTCGGCCTGAACATCGCTGTCGATGACCGCCTGCAGATCACCGTCAAGCACCTGGTCGAGGTTGTACGCCTTGTAGTTCGTGCGATGGTCCACGATACGGTTTTCGGGGAAGTTGTATGTGCGAATGCGCTCGGAACGATCGAGCGAGCGCACCTGGGAATGGCGCATATCGGCGGCCTCGGCGGCCTCCTGCTCGTGCTTCATGGCGAGCAACCGGGATTTGAGGACCCTGAGCGCGGCGGCTCGGTTCTGGATCTGCGACTTCTCGTCCTGCATGCTCACGACGACGCCGGTGGGGATATGGGTCATGCGGACCGCGGAATACGTGGTGTTCACGGACTGGCCACCGGGACCCGAACTCATGAAGATATCAATCTTGAGATCCTTGGGATCGATGTCGATCTCATCGTCGTCCTCATCGGCTTCGGGGAACACGATGACGCCGGCCGCCGAGGTCTGGATACGCCCCTGCGATTCGGTGACGGGGATGCGCTGGACCCGGTGCACGCCGCCCTCGTACTTCAGACTCGCCCAGACGCCATCTTCGGGAGCGGGATTGCCCTTGGCCCTGATGGCGATCTGGATGTCCTTGATGCCGCCAAGCTCGGTGCCGTTCTCGCTCTGCACCGCCACGGTCCAGCCGCGCTTCTCGGCGTATCGGGTGTACATGCGCAGCAAATCACCGGCGAACAGCGCGGCCTCGTCGCCGCCCGTGCCCGCCTTGATCTCCATGATGGTGTCGCGGGCGTCATCGGGATCACGCGGGATCAGCGCGGTGCGCAGCGCCTCCTCGGCTGCTGACAGTTGGGACTCGAGGCGTTTCGCCTCCGCCGCGAACTCCTCGTCATCGTCGGCCATCTCCTGCGCGGCCTCGAGATCCTCGGCTATCTGGCGATAGCGGTGATAGGCAGCGACAATCACCGATAACTCCGCATGGCGCCGACCGAGCTTGCGCATGGCATTGGGATCGGACGCAACCTCCTGGCGACTCATCTGCCGCTCGAGATCCGCATACTCGTCACACGCGCTCTGCGCTGCGGGGAACTGTTCCTCTTGTGCCATGCCGGCCCTTCATTGGATTGATATTCAAAGACGAAACGAAAAACGCCAGCCTCGCGTCCATCCGTGGCGTTGGCCCGGACAGGACGGTGAGACTGGCGAAATACGGCTACTTGGTCCGCTTGCCGTAGCGACGCTCGAAGCGGGCGACACGGCCGCCGGTATCGAGAATCTTCTGCTTGCCGGTGTAGAACGGGTGGCACTTCGCGCACACGTCAACGGTCATATGATCGCCCTCGGCGGTGGAACGGGTGACGAAGGTGTTGCCGCATGAGCACGTGACCTGCACGGCATGATAATCGGGATGGATTCCCTGCTTCATGATGTCTCCTATGGAATTCGGGGGACCCGGGTCGCCACACCCCAATGGTGGACGTGAACCGGAACCTTCCCGAGTATAGGCACGGTCCGGGACGGATGGCGCGCCTTCGCTCCGGGCGAGCACGCAAGTGGGCCCCAGGGGCTTGAACCCTGGACCGAACGATTATGAGTCGTTTGCTCTAACCGACTGAGCTAGGGCCCCACGTTGGTCGGTCGACGACGGCGCAAAGGCCACCGAACAACCAGTCAACGAAGAGACAGTGTACCAAAGGCTCAGGATTCCTCCACGACGCGCCTGACGGCACGCCCCGATGCGAACCGGTCAAGCGCCCCGGTGCGTGCGATCGCGAGGAACAGGAACCAACTCATGACCCCGGCGAACAGGATGCCGCCGACCAGCTCGCTGACCATGTGGATCACGCCTCGGGGACTGAGGATGGCGACACCCTGGTAAACGAAGAACATGAGATAGACGCCGTATTCCAACGCGGTGAGGGCGCCGGAAGCCACCGTCAACGGCAGCGAGTAGCGGCGGTATCGAGTGATGGCGAAGGGAATCTCGGCGAACACGCCCTGCAACAGTGCCGAGACGATGACGAACCCGAAGGAGAACTGGTTGCCCAGGAGCATCTCGGCGAACGTGCCGACGAGATTGACGAAGAGCGCGGCACCAGGCTTGCGGATGATGAGCAACGCCAAAGGGCCCGAAAAGTACCAGAACGCATGCAGCACGCTGGCAATACCGGGCAGTATCGCGCCCAGGATCGGGGATATCGCCTGATAGGCGAAGTTGAACCCCCAGAAGACCATGCCGCACGCGACGCCGAGGGCGGCAGCCACGGCGATGTCGGCCGGAGTCCAACGGAACCGGCGCGCTCCATCACGCACAAGCAAGGAACGGCGAGGAGAGGAAGGAGACGGTGCGGATGACGACGACCCGGATGGCGTTGAAGAAGACGTCGGAGACGATGATATCGGAGAAGGTATGGATGGATTCATGGTGCAGTGCTCCCTGCCCTTGGGCCGCACACAGTGAATGCTCCTCGGGGCTGGACTCACCCGGTTCGGACGCCCCTTGACCTGCGCGGCTCGGGCGGGGACGCCGAACGCCACTGTAGCATCGGCGAGCGCTCCCCGATATGTCCTAATTGGATTGCGCGGAGGGCGCGAGAAAGTCGAGGGGACAATGGACCAACCACCCCCGCAACGGACCACGCCCGGAGTTCAGCGCTCCGGGACGACCGTCCAGTCGTGGATTGTCCGGCCATCGCCGTCGCGCAGCACCAGCCAGCCGTTGGTGCGGCCGTAATACAGGAACAAGCCGACTTCGTTCACGCTTCTGAGCACGACATCGGCGGTCGTGGTGAAGTCATCGATCGCGTCCTCATGCTCGGCGCGTATCTGGGTGCCGAACCGCCCGTCGAAACCAATGGAACCGTTCTTATTGAGCGGTATGTCGCGGCGCAGCACGGCACCGCTCCTGATCACCATCTCGTTGCGCTTGCGCCACACGACGGTCGCTTTGGCGCCGAAGTCATCAACGTGGAACTCGATGTCCGCGACCTCACGGCTCCACCGGTGCCGGGCCTTGCCTCCGGCGGCCGTCACCCGCGCGGAACCCCTGGTCTCATGATTGGCCATGACCCACCGCCCTTCCGTTCGATCCTCGTGCATGCACCACCGTGCATCAATCATCTCCATGGTCGCATACCACCCGCATCGCGACACCAGCATCTCACCGCAGTGACATGTCCACAATGACATACTCGCCACGGTGACCGCGCTCTCCCGGTATTCATGCGGCCATGCCGGCCCATCCCGCGAAGGAACACCGAACGACCTGGCTCCGTAATGACTTGTGGGGCCGGACGCGATTGGCGTCCGGCCCCACAAGTCATCGGGTTGCTATCGGCCAACGATCAGATCGCGACCAGACCGCCGGCCGGGTTCGTCAGATCCGGATGCGCGGCCTTGACGATGAGCTGCTCGTTGACGAACGCCATCTGGCCGATGTGGCTCATCTCACGTCCATAGCCCGAGAGCTTGACGCCACCGAAGGGCAGCTCGGGCAGCGAGGCCATGAAGTTGTTGACGAATACCATGCCGGTCTCGATGCGTGAAGCCACCTCGGCGCCGTGGTCGGGATCTCCCGAGAAGAGGATGCCGCCCAGTCCGTACGGATTGTCGTTGGCCAGGGCCACCGCCTCATCCTCGGAATGGACCCGGTACACCGTGGCGATCGGCCCGAACATCTCCTTGCTGTAGGCCGGGTTATCCTTGGCGATGTCGGTGAGGATCGCGGGACGGAAGAACTGTCCTTCGGAATCGATCTCGGGGAACTGGTAGGCCAGCGTCGCGCCATTCGCGAGCGCATCGTCGAGCTGCCCTTGCAGCTTCTCCTTGGCACGCTTGGTGTTCATCGGCGCCAGCGTCGTCTTGGGATCGAGCGGGTCGCCCGGTACCACCTTGGCGAAGTTCTCCTTGAGCTTCTCCAGGAACTCGTCATAGACGTTGTCCATGACGATGAAGCGCTTGGAGGACGTGCAGACCTGGCCGCAGTTGTACAGACGCACACGCCATGCGAGGTCGGTCACATCGTCCATGTTCGCGTCCCCGAGAACGACGAACGGATCCATGCCGCCGAGCTCCATGGTGGTCTTCTTGAGATACTTGCCGGCCGCCTCGGCGACGGCTTGGCCGCCACGCTCCGAACCCGTCAGGGCCACGCCCTGCACGCGCGGATCCGCGATGGCCTTGGTGACATGATCATAGTCGAGGAAGAGATTGGTCAGCGCCGCCTGCGGCACACCGGCCTCCGCGACGATCTCACAGAACCGCTTGGCCGCCGTGGGTGTGTTGGCGGCGTGCTTGAGGATCATGGGGTTGCCCACCATGAAGTTCGGCGCGAACACGCGCATGATCTGGTAGTACGGGAAGTTCCACGGTTCAACCATGAGCACGACCCCCAACGCGTGGTGCCGTACCTCGGCCTCACCGGTGGCGATCGTCTCGATGGCCTCGGGCTTGAGCAGGTCCTCGCCGTGATCGGCGAACCAGTCGGCGATGATGGCGCACAGCTCGACCTCTCCCGCGGACTCCCCCACCAACTTGCCCATATCGACCGTGCAGATGCGCGCCAGTTCGTCGGCTTGCTCACGCAGCTTCGCGGCGACATTGTGCAGCAGCTCGCCACGCTCGGCGATGGGTTGGGTCTTGAAACGCTCATATAGTTCGTGACCCTGCGCGATCGCGGACTCCAGCTCGGCGTCGGTCGCGAACGGATAGGTGACCACGGTCTCGTTGGTATAGGGATTCACTGTTTGATATGTCATTGCTACCTCCTCGTAGGCAATTCATATTATATGTTCATATTCGGTGGGATATGCCGCTATTTCTGTTGTGTTGCTTACATTTTTTTGTTCGCTTTCATCACAGCATGGAACAACGGCACACCGTCTCAGTCACCGGAGGCGTGGGCCATGCCGACGCCGTGGCGATACCCGGCGCCCGCGGCCTCCAACATGGCCCGTCGTGCGCCCAGAAGAATAAGCGCGCCCAATTCCTCCCCGGCACGCTCCTCGTGGGCAATCAACCCCTCGGAATCCCAATCCTTGCCGGCGGCGACGAGGCTGGTCGGCACCGGTACGGCACGCAGGAAGGCGAAGAGGGAGCGCATATCCGTATCGGGCATGAGCGCATGGCGCTCGGAACCGCCGGTGGCGGTAAGCGCGACGGGCATGTCGAGCACGACGTCGATGTCGGTCACATCCCAGAACGATTTGAACAGACCTGAATAGGAGGCCTTGAAGATAGGGCTCGCGGCGACGAGGCCGTCACTGGCGGCGACCTCGTCGATGGCCCGCTGCAGGCCGGCCGATATACCGTCACCGACCGAAGCACGGGCGATGTCGCCGGCGAGTCCCCTGAGTTCCACCTGGCCGATCTCGACCCGGTGACCGTGGCCATGCAGGTACCGCTGGGCCTGACGGGCGACGGCCTCACCCAGACGAGTGGTCGATGAGGGGTCAGACACACCGGCGCTCACCACGGTGATGCGATACGGCTTGGCCGCTTCGTTCGCCGTTTCGTTCATCATCGCGCCCTGTACATGGTCACGTTCCGCACTCATACACCATCCTCTTTCCCTCTATCAGACCCGTCTACCGGACCCGTTGCGGTTGGCCGTCGCGTTCGGCCGCGGCGACCAACCACGATCCCAGACCGACGCCGCCGATCGCACGAACCGCACGTGGGGCGCGGCGACCGACCGAGCCGCGATCTCCTGTTGACTTACCGGGCCGACGCCGCGGACCGCACGTGCGCGACGAACGCCTCGGCGAAGCTCTTGATGAATTCGCGGGATTCCCCGACCACGTGGCCCTGCTCGTCCAAGCCGGTGATGGCGTTGAAGTACACCTCGGGTTGCCCCATGACCTTCATGTCGAGATACAGCAGCACGTTACGCAGCTGCGACTGAGCCTGGGTCGTACCAAGCGGACCCATGGATGCCCCGACGATGGCCGCGGGCTTGCCTGCGAACGAGCTCTGGCCCCACGGACGGGACGCCCAGTCGATGGCGTTCTTCATCACGCCGGAGAAGCTGCGGTCGTACTCGGGGGTCACGAACAGCACGCCGTCGGCCTGTTCGACAACCTGCTTGATCGCCACCGCCTTGGCCGGGAAATCAGCCTCGAGATCCTGGTTGAAGAGGGGGAGATCCATGTCGGCGTAAACGAAGTTGACGCCTTCGGGAGCGAGGCTTTCGATGCCCTTGGCGAGGGCGAGGTTGAAGGATTCCTTGCGCAGGGATCCGACGAGAACCGCAATGGTGGTCATGATGATGCTCTTTTCTGCATAGATGTCGTAGTACGTCCGGGCCCGCACCGTGAAATACCCCGGGGATCTCGCAAGAAGATAGTAAGGGATGGCGAGGTACGAACACCGGCTTTTCGGCTGTGGGATAATCGGGAATAATCGAGAGCGCGTCGTGTCGCAGGCCGTGACGGGCGACGAACGCCGTGGGGCGCGACGTCGGGGCGGCGAACGCGGGAAGGCAGTGGAAACGCATGGGACAGGCCGCTATGACACGAACCTTGCACGTCATCAGTCCCTTGGCATGGGTGGCGGAGGTTTTCGAGGAGGAGCTGGAGACAATGTCCGGCGGGGGCGCCATCGACGGCGGCGGTGTGACCAACGCCACAGGGGCAACCATCAGCGCCTCCCGCCATGATGTTCCGGTGATACCCGCGTCGGCCGAAGGCCGAGTCCGCGCAACAGAAGGCCAAAGCCATGTGACCAGCGCGGAGGGGTCTTGGCGGGTGGTCGGACACCACCCTTGGGATCGTGACGGCGTCACGGGCCTCACCTGCGGGAACGGCAAAGGCAGAGGCAACGGCAGAGGCAACGGCAGAGGCGATACCGGCGGGTCGGGCACGGGGCCCATCGATGACCGGGACGCCCTGTGGATTGCCCCCGATCTGCTCGTGCGGTGCAACGCCGGGCGGAGGCGCGCCGGCCTGGCACCGTGGCGCTTCACCGCGCCGACGCCGCGATGGATGGCCGATCTGCCGCACGAACTGGCCGGCCGGACCGTCCTCGTAGTACAAGTCGAGGAACTGCGACAATGGGGCCGGTTCCCCGACGGCCTCGGCGAACGCCCATGGTCGCAACTTTGCGACGGCAGGGTGTCGGGCTTCAACGCCGCCCGGCGGGACATCACCGAGCTGCACCATGCGCTGTCGGCGGCACCCGGCGATTCGACAATCATGGTCTCGGGCCATCTCGCCGGCATCAGCGAGGAGTGGACCGTCACCATACGCCACGGGCGGGTCGTGGCCTCCTGCGGATCCTGCCGGCACCTTCCGCCGGACAGCCATCACATCGTCACGATCTTCGACGACACCGCTGTAGCAGGCACCACCTTCCATACAGGGTACCGAGCCAAGGCCGAACGTCTCGCCGAACTCGCCGCGGCGGCCGCCGGCCCCATCAGCGCCAGCTTGCTCGTCGCCTTCCGCACGCCCGACGACCCCGGTGTGGTCCTCGAGGCCGAACCGGTATGGTGTTCCGCCCCGTATCCGGTCGGAGCCCGCATGATGACGGCGGTCATCGACACCATCGCAGAGGCGAGGATCATCGACGACGATGCATCAACCGGCACCACGCCTGTCATCGACGGCATACCCGTAGCCACCGGCGGTATGGACGCAGCCGGGGAGCATGACAACGAGCACGAATTCAAGCCCGACCCCTGGATGGTGAGGCGGTTGATGGAGCGGCTGACGACACGGCGACGGATGACGCCCCACTGATCACTGGAGATGCGTGCCGCGTCATGGCACCCCGGCTCAATCCGGTCAGTCGGCGTTTGACTCGACCCTCCCGCGAATGAGCTCCGCACCCATGGTCCTGATGGCGTCGAGCTGCCGTGAGGCGGCCTGACGGCGTTCCGGATCGCCGTTGCCCATGGACAGCCCACCCACGTAGGTCAGATCGGCGTCCTGCACACCGCAGTACTTGCCCAGAGACTGGGCGCAGATCTGGTTGCGCAACGCCGCGTCGAGCCCGCTGGAGACATACCAGTCCTGCGAGCCTCCGGCCAGGGCGATGACCCTGACCGTCTTGCCCGCGAGTGCCAGCGGATGGCTGTCGGCCGCGTCATAGGCGAATCCGCGGCAGATGACGCGGTCGAAGAACCCCTTCATCATGGCCGGCATGGTGTACCAGTAGATCGGGAAGACGAGGGCGATCACATCGGCGTGTTCCAGCCGTCGTTGCACGGGCACCAGATCCGCCGGCATCGGCGCCTCGCCGAGGTAATGACGGCGATCCGCCTGGCCGTAGACCGGATTGAAACCGATCTCGTACAGGTCGAGCAGATCGAGGACGTCGTTCGCGGCGCCGGCCGCCCGGGCCCCGTCGAGGAAGGCCCTGGCGACCGCATTGGTCATGGAATCGGATTCGGGATTGCTGGTGATGGCGAGCACATTGGTCATGCCTGCATTGTTCGCCGCCTTGCGGACACCTACCCGAGCAGGGCGAGCAGATCGTCCCTGGTGAGCCTCGAAATGGAGGCGCCGTTCGTCGAGGCCGAGGAGTCGACGAACCGCGAGGCGAGGTCGCTCTTTTCGTGCTGCAGGCTCACGATGCGTTCCTCGATCGTGTCCTTGGCGACGACCTGGTAGACGTTGACGTCCTGGGTCTGGCCGATGCGGTGGGCGCGATCCGTGGCCTGCTCCTGCGCGGCCGCGTTCCACCACGGGTCGGCGTGAACGACCACGCAGGCGCCGGTGAGGTTGAGCCCGGTGTTGCCGGCTTTGAGCGAGATGAGGAAGACCGGGGTGTCGTCGCGGTTGAACTGGTCGACCAGTTCGACGCGCCGGCGCTTGGGCGTGGCGCCGGTGATGACGTCGTACTGGACCTCGTCGCGGCGCAGCCGCTGCGCGATGAGGTCGAGGTAGCTGGTGAACTGCGAGAAGATGAGCATCTTGCGCCCGGCGTCCTGACAGGTGGAGACGAGCTCCTCGATCGCGTCGAGTTTGGCCGAGGGCATCCGGCCCCGTGCGGCCGCACCTCCCGGGACGTCCGTTCCGGTCGTGGCGCCGTCGGCGTTCGCATAGAGCAGTCTCGGGTCGCAGCAGACCTGGCGCAGCCTCGTGAGCTGGGCCAGCACCTGGATCTTGCCGGTCGTGAAGTCCATGTCGTGCTGCTTGAGCAGCGAGGCGCGCAGGCGTTGCTCGAGCGCCGCGTACAGGCGCCGTTGTTCGCCTTCGAGCTGGACGGTGATGACGTTCTCGATCTTGTCGGGCAGATCCTTGACCACGTCGGCCTTGAGCCTGCGCAGGATGAAGGGACTGACGAACGCCTGCAGTTTGCGCTGCGCATCGGCGTCGCCCGACAGGATCGGCAGTTCGAACCGCTTGCGGAAATGCGTGTAGGAGCCGAGCATCCCGGGCATGAGGAAGTCGAAGATGCTCCAGAGTTCGGACAGCCGGTTCTCGATCGGTGTGCCGGTCAGGGCGAAGCGATGCAGGGCCGAGACCGAGCGGGCCGCACGGGAGGACTGCGTCGCATGGTTCTTGATGTACTGCGCCTCGTCGAGCACCATGCAGAAGCAATCCAGTCCGCGGTAGTCCTCGATGTCACGACGCAGCAGGTCGTAGGAGGTCACGAGCACGTCGGGCGCATCCCGGGCGCACACGGCGTCGGCGCGACCGTCCTGTGCCCGGCATGGGGCGTAGGCGTCCTTGGCCCGGCGCAGCGCATCGCGCCGTGAGGCCTTGCCACCGGCGACCGGGACGACGTTGAGGTCGGGGCAGAACTTCGAGCATTCGGCGGTCCAGTTGTATACGAGGGACGCCGGGCAGACGATGAGATCGGGGCCGTAGCGACGCGAACGGTCGCGGCGGTCGACGAGCAGCGACAGCATCTGGACCGTTTTGCCCAGCCCCATCTCGTCAGCCAGAATGCCTCCGAAGCCCTGGTCGCTCACGGTGCTCAGCCACCGGAATCCGTCGGCCTGATACGGGCGCAGCACCCCGGCAAGCTCGTCGGGCACCCGGTAGGAGCCCGGGTCGATCCGACGCAGGCCGTTGAGGTAAGCGTCGAATTCGGGCGAGGTGTCGCCCTCCTTGGCCTGATGGACCAGGTAGAAGGCCTCGTAGGCAGGCACCTGCACGGGGCCGTCCTCGAGTGTGGCGACTTTGATGCCCAGATCGGCGCCCACCTCATCCAGGGCACTCACGTCGATATCGCGGGTGTCGACGAACGTGCCATCGTGCAGACGGTGGAACCGCCGACGCTTGCGATAGCTGGCCAGCAGCTCCGGAACCTCCGACGGATCGATCTCATCGGCGATGGGCGAGATCTCGACGAGCCCGGAACGCATCGTCAGCCCGATCCTCACCGTCGTGTGGCTCGCAACGCTCAAACCATCGAAAGCCGGGGTCGCGTAGACCTCACCGAGAGTGCGCAAGACCTTGAGCCCTTCGGTCAGCAGACGGTAGATCGCCTTATCGTCGCTTTCAGGGATGACGGCGACCTCGCCCGTGGGCATCGGGAAGTATTCGCGGATGGCCTCGACCGCCAGGCGTTCGGCGTCCTTGTCGCGCACCACGCCGTCCATAACACCGTCTGGGGCGATGCCGTCGAAGACGTGGAAGCTCCGGTCGCCGTATCGGGCCTGAGGATCACAGGTGATGCCGTCATCGGCGCGGTCGCGATCGAGATAGATGGCGATCCGGCACGGTTCCTTCGTCCGGGCCAGGAGCGCCGCGGGGATCTTCACGGGCAGGCGTCGGGAGGACGCCTGCGGATGGCCGTCCGGAGCCGACGCGGCATCCGGCCCCGTGGCCCGCCCGGCGGCGTGCGTCATGACTTGGGCGGCCGCCGCATCGGGGGTCGTGGCGTCGTCGTGCACCGACCCATCCGCAGACCCACGAGGGGTGAGCGAAGGCAAAATCGTGGAACAGAACGATTCGACGTCATCCTGGGCGAGCACCAACTCGCCTTCCTCGGCCCCGCCGCACAGCATCTGCGCGAGACGGCGGTGGCGGTAGAACCCGGCGGAACACCGGTGGATCGCCATGCCCTCATCGGCCTCATGGTGTTCGCGACCGGAACCATGCCCCGCCTCGTGCCCGTCATCCTCAGGTTCGGCGGTGCGCACGATCACGAAACTACCGGCGCGCCCCGAAACGAAATCGACGATGCCGGCCCGATGGCGAATGACGTAGCCGCCACCTTCGGCGTCGGAGCGCGGCTCGATGGCGATGGCGAGATCGGGGTCGCCGTCGACGACCGGCACCTGCGCCACGTCGATCGACCACGGCCCACGGGGCCGGTACTCGACGGTGCGGTCGGATTCGGTGTAGACCGTGAGCAGCTCGGCGGTCTCCTCCTCGGAGAGCGTCATGGAGTCACGGGCGTATTCGCGGCGCAACCCGATGCGCTGCCCCACGAGCACGCTGTCGCGTATGGACACGGCCCGTTCGAGCACATCCAGGACCCGCCGGCTCAACGGATCGAAGGCGTCACGCGTATGGACGAAGGCCAGGTGCTTGCCGTACCCGACGAATTCCTGCAACCGCACGGCATGCGCGAAGGCGGCGATGTCCTTGATCGCATACGACACCGACTGCCGGGGTACCGCGATGCGCAGGAAGACGTTCCACCCCTCCGCCTCGTGGCCGAGCCCCAGATGCAGCGAGACCGAGCCGGCAGGCATACGGCGGTTCGACGCCGTGCCGGCGGCTCCTGTCTGCGGGGCGTCATCCGTGTCCTGGGAGCGGCGATCGATGTCCTTGAGCAGGTCGAGGCGACGCTGCTTGGCCTCGATGCGCTGCTGGGTATCGCGCTGCCGCATGTATTCACGCAGCATGCGGGTGGTGGTCGCGCCCTGGGCGCGCCGCGGGCCGACGCCGGACACCGTGAAGTCCTCGGGCTTCTGGTTGTAGGCCATCACGAGCGCGATCACATGCTTGCACACGCGGCCGTAGCGGCCGAAGGCCGGGCAGGTGCAATGGGAGTCCGAAAGCTCGTCGGCCTGGGGGTTGACGTTCACCCCGACCTCATAATCCTCGGCGAAGCGATCCGCGGCCTGGACTCGGGCGGACAGCACGAGGTCGTCGGCATGGTCGCCCTCGCCGGCGGTGCACGCAAAATCATGCATCCGGCCTCCACTGAGGACCTGGCGGGCACGGATGTAGGACGATCCGGCAAGCCGCCGCAACGTGTAATCCGAAATAACGGCTTGCCGTCCGTACAAGACGTCGCCGTCATCCTTGGCGAACCCGTCATGCCGGGCGCCGAAACCGGCTCCATACCGACTCTCTCCGCCCGTGCGTGAGCCATAGACCGATGCGTGCCAGTCCACCAGCGCGTTGCCACCTTCCGCCAATAGGGAAACATTCATCAACGCCGTCGCACCGGGGCCTCAACGGCCACCGATATACGCCGATCGCATGTGCCGAGCACACCAAGCCCGACCCCCGACCCACTGCGGGCCGAATCAACTGCAGTGCTTCAGTTCTGCTTCAGTTCTGCAGGAACCGCCGGATATCGGCGAACTCCTTGTCGCACACGTCATGGCGCATGCCCTCGTAGACCTTGTCGGACAAATCGGCGAACGTGGACAATGCGTGACGCATGCGCTGCCGACGCTCGGGCGTGACCTCGGTGTCGAGATCGCCGTACCCGAGGAAGACCTTCGGCTTGGAATCCGTGACGTCCTCCAAGACCATGGACTCCTCGACCGACGGGGCGTCGGGATCGTCCGCGTCGCTGGGATCATGGAAGGCGGGCGACAGCAGCACCGCGGTGTCGAAGACCTCGGGATGCTCGGCGAACAGCCGGTAGGCGAGATACCCGCCCTGCGAGAATCCGATCGGGATGACGCGTTTGTTGTGCAACGCCGTGGAATCGAGCATGTCGACGACCTCATCGCCGATGGCGGAGCACTGACGCTGTATCTCCTCGTCCGTGTCGTCCTTGCCATACCAGGCGTCCCCACCCAGATACGGGCGTTCGACCACCCCGCGGAACGAGATGTAGTCGGCTTCCGGGTCGATGGCCGCCATGATGCGGATCATCTCATACTCGTCGTTGCCGTAGCCGTGGAACATCACGAACAACCGGTCCTCCGCGTCATGCGCGGAGTCGATGCTGGTTACCTTGGTGAATCTCAATACGTCCTCCTGCGACGGGCTACGCCCATCTCAACCTGCTTGCCGCTCGCATGCGGCGGCGCCCTGAACACGATCCGTGGCGTCTCGATGACCTCTCCAAGCTTTCGAGTCTATCACCCACCCCTCACCCACCGATCCGCCGGTCGTCCGTCCGGGGTCCCGATACGGCCGTGAACAGCCCGGCGACCCGGCCGTACCGTCGCGGACAGAGCGCACCGCTCCCCCCTGAGCGAAGCGACTTGGCCCACATGCACGGCGATGGGATACTCGCAGTATGACCGATACCAGCACCAACGCACCACACGACCCCTCACCGAGCGACGACCGGAGCGAGGCCTATCTCGCGGGCGGCTGTTTCTGGGGGCTCGAACGCTATCTCCAAGGCGTCGACGGCGTCGAATCCACCCAAGTGGGCTATGCCCAATCCACCGTGCCGAACCCCTCCTACGAGCAGGTGTGCTCGGGGGCGACCGACGCCGCGGAAACCGTGAAGGTGTCGTTCGACCCGTCGCGGGTCAGCCTGCGCACGCTGACGCTCCTGTACCTTGACGTGATCGATCCCTACAGCGTGGACCAGCAGGGCAATGACGTCGGACGGCAGTACCGTTCGGCGCTTCTCACCGTCGGGCCCGACCAACGCGACGTGTACGAGACCGCATTGCGCGAACTTGCCGCACGCGACGGGCAACGCCCCGCGGTGAGCGTCGAGGAACTGCGCAACTTCTACCCCGCGGAGGCCTACCACCAGGATTATCTGGACCGCAATCCCGGTGGGTACTGCCACATCTCCATCGACAAGATCGCGCACGTCGCCGAACGCCAGCGTCTTATCGAACGCATATGGTCGCTGACCCCCGAGCAGTACGCGGTCACCCAGGAGGCGGCGACCGAGCGGCCCTTCGATAACGTCTACGACCGCACCTTCGACGAGGGGATCTACGTCGATATCGTCGACGGCACGCCGCTGTTCCTCTCGAAGGACAAATACGATGCGGGCTGCGGTTGGCCATCCTTCACCAAGCCGATCTCCGCCGAGCGGCTGACCAACCACCGCGACGCTTCGCTACCCGGCCGGCCGCGCATCGAAGTGCGCACCGCCGGCAGCGCCATCCATCTGGGGCACGTCTTCGATGATGGCCCGCGCGATCGGGGCGGTCTTCGGTACTGCATGAACTCCGCCTCGTTGCGCTTCGTGCCGCGGGCTCGCATGGCCCAGGAAGGCTACGGGGGATATCTGGGCCTGCTGGACAACTAGGCGCCGGCCATGGCACCGCCGTGCCGCGGCGTGGCGTCGCTCGAGGATCGCAGGTATTCAGCCAGATACCGTCCGGTGACGCTGCGTTCGTCGGCGGCGATGCGGTCGGGACTGCCGGCGGCGACGACCTCACCGCCCTCCTCGCCGCCGCCCGGGCCCATATCGATGACGTAATCGGCGTTGGCGACCATATCCAGGTCGTGTTCGATGAACACCACCGTCGCTCCGCGGTCCACCAACCGCTGCAGCACACCGATCAGCGTGCGCACGTCAAGGGGATGCAGCCCGGTGGTGGGTTCGTCGAGCACGAACAGACTGGCGCTCTGGTCCCGGCCGAGCTCGTTGGAGAGCTTGAGCCGCTGGGCTTCCCCTCCCGACAACGAAGGGGTGTCCTCCCCCAACGTGAGGTAGCCGAGACCCAGATCATGCAGGGACCGCAACGCCTTACGAATCCGACGCCCGGTGGCGGCGGGCATCTCGGTGCCGGCGTGCCCCGCGGGGCCACGATCGGCCTGGGCCTGCCGGTCGAGCAGACCGAGCACCTCGTCGAGATCCAAGGCCAGCAGATCCGGCAGGCTCAGCCCTGCCGGGTGGCCGGGAAATGCGATCCGGCAACGCTGTGCCTCCGGACGATAGCGTCGGCCCGAACACGCCGGGCAGGTGATGGTCACGTCGGGAAGGAACTGCACATCCAGATCGATCTGCCCCGTGCCCTCGCATTGGCGGCACCGTAACGATCCGGTGTTGTATGAAAAGGCCGATAGCGTCAACCCGCGGGCACGGGCCTCCTCGGTGCGCTCGAAGGCGCGACGCAGCAGATCCATCACCCCGGAATAGGTCGCCACCGTGGATCTCACGTTGATGCCGATCGGCGTGGAATCCACGAGACGCACCCGCTCCACCCCGTGCGACGTGAGCGAGCGCACATGCCCGGGCAACGGATGCCCGTCGGCCATCGCCTGGAGTCCCGGCACCAAGGATTCGAGCACCATGGTCGTCTTACCCGAACCCGACACCCCCGTCACGGCCGTCATGCGGCCCCGTGGGATGGAGATATCGAGTGCCCTGACGGTGTGGATGGGGCCGGTGGTCATGGCGATCCAGGATTCGGCGTCGTCCTGCGCCGGCAGAGCACGGCGCGGTCTGACGATCACCGGTTCGCGGCCGGCGAGGAATCCGGCGATCCGCGAATGGGGGTTCGCGAGGATCTCCCGCATCGTCCCCTGCGCGATCACCCGTCCCCCGGCGACTCCCGCCCCCGGCCCGAGCTCGATCATGTCGTCGGCCGCCCGCAGCACATGCACGTCATGATCGACGAACACCACGGAATTGCCCGAGTCGAGCAGGTCGCGCATCACCCCGATCAGCCCCTCGATATTCGCCGGATGCAAGCCGGTGGACGGCTCGTCGAGCACGTACAGCACGCCGGTCGTGTCGTTACGCACCGCGCGGGACAGCTGGGCTCGCTGTCGTTCCCCCGTGGACAACGAGGCGTTGGATCGATCGAGGGTCAGATACCCCAGCCCCAGTTGCATGAGCCGCCTGCCCATATCCTCCAGCGTGTCGACGAGGTCGCCGGCCATCGAGCGCATTGGCGCGGGAAGATTGCCGATGACGCCCGGAGCCCACTCGAGCACGCGGGACAACGGCCATGCCGTGACCTGTGCGAGGCCGACGTCACCGATGCGAGGCGCCCGGGCCTGCGGCGACAGCCGACTGCCGCCGCAATCGCCACACACATGTTCGACGAGGAACTTGTCGACCCTCGACAGCCGTCGCTCGTCGTTGGCCCGTTCGAGCTCCTTGAGCACCGTGAGCCTGGCGTTGCGGAAGGTGAAATCCAGATGATGCACACCCTTGCTGGAGGCGACGGTAATGTGCCTCTTCTCCTCCGGCCCGTTGAACACGATGTCGCGTTCATGGTCGCTCAGCGCGGACCACGGCACGTCCGTGCGCACCCCGAATTCGCGCACGATGTCGGGCTGGACGTTGAAACCGAACGTACGCCACGGCACGACGGCCCCCTGATCGATGCTCAGACTCTCGTCGGGCACCAGGCTCGCGTCATCGACCGTGCGCACGATGCCGGTGCCGTGGCATGTGGGGCATGCCCCGCCGGCGTTGAAGGAGAGCATCTCGGCCCCCGGCGCCTCGATCGGCTCACCGCAGACATCGCAACGTATCGGCATCTCCGCCGCCACCGCCATGGTCGGCGCGTGATAGTGCCCGTTGGGGCAGCGGTGCGAAGCCAGTCTGGAGAACATGAGGCGCAGGACGTTGAGCAATTCGGTCGCAGTGCCGAACGTGGAACGCACGCCGCCCGCACCGGGCCGCTGCCGCAGGGCGAGCGCCGGGGGCAGGAACCTGACCGAATCGACCTGGGTGCGCGCCGCCTGGGTCATTCTGCGCCGGGTATAGGTCGACAAGGCGCTCAGATAGCGTCGCGACCCCTCCGCATAGAGCACGCCGAGCGCGAGGGAGGACTTGCCCGAACCCGACACCCCCGCGATGGCCACCAGCCGATGCAGGGGTATGTCGACGTCGACGTCGCGCAGGGTGTGCACCCTCGCCCCGCGCACTTCGATGGCGACGGGCTCGGTATGGTTGTTGTCTGTATTCATGATGCGATCCGCTCCTTCACCGTCAGCCTAACGCGAAGGGGCGGATGCGCGCATCAGCGTCCTGTGCGGAACGGCGCGGCGTTCCTGCCTCCGCGCCCGCGGCGGAATCCCGACGCGGTGCGCGACGACTGCGAACG
>NZ_JGZE01000029.1 GCF_000741285.1 Bifidobacterium mongoliense DSM 21395
ACCGTCAGCCGTGGCGCGACGTCGGCCATCGTGCTGCTCAAACCCTCGGCGACCGACGCCGAGCGTCGGGACGTGACCGGTTGGCTGCGAAGCCAAGGCATACACGTCGACCGGGATCGCGCCTCCATCCATGCCATGAGCGTGAGCGGGCCCCGTGCGGCCCTGGCCCACGCCTTCGACACCACGTTCGTGCGCCAGCGCGTGTCCGGTCGCACCGCGGTCGTCCCCGCGCGCGCCCTGTCGGTGCCAAGCGGACTCAACGCCGTGCAGAGCGTGGCGGGTCTGGTGGACACCGACGCCGCCGTGCCCACCACGGTTGCGGCGCCTCAGACCAGCGACGATTGCGCCGCGTACTGGGGGCAGAAGCTCTCCGCGGACTGGCCGGCCTCGGTCAAGGTCGACCACCGTTCCAACGCGCTGTGCGGATACGGACCGCAGCGGCTCAGGGCCATCCACGAGCTGCCGCAGGACGCGACGGGCCAGGGCGCGACCATCGCGATCGTCGCCGCGTTCGATGACGACAGCGTCGAAGCCAACACCAACACGTATTCCGCCGCGTCGAAGATGCAGGGCTTCCGCCCCGGGCAGTACACCCATCACGCTCCGCAGGACCCGGACACCTCACGCTGCGGCGGCCCCTCGGCCTGGACCACCGAACAGCATCTCGACGTGCAGGCCGCGCATGCCATCGCCCCCGACGCGAACATCGAGTACTGGGGCGCGGGCAGCTGCTCCACGCAGAGCCTGTATTCACGTATTCTCGATGCCGCCGAGGCGCCGTCCGCGCCCGACGTCATCTCCCTGTCCTTCGGAGCCGATGAGGATCTCGACACGGCCGCGGACCGCACGCTGCTCAACCGCGTTCTGGTCGAGGCCGCCTCGCGGGGCATCTCGGTCTTCGCCTCCACCGGCAATGACGGCGACAACAGCCTCGCCGGAGACCACGCCGAAGGTCCGGGCGTGAACTCGCCCGCCTCCAGCCCCTACGTCACCGCGGTCGGCGGCACCAGCACGGGTCTCGATGCCGACGACCACATCGCCGTGGAGGCCGGCTGGGAGACCCAGACGCGCTTCGCCCACAACGGTGCGATTATCCCGCCGGGATTCATCTACGGCGCCGGTGGCGGCGAATCGAAGTACTACCCGCGGCCCAGCTGGCAGCGTTCGCTGTCCGCATCGGGTACCGGCCGGCTCATGCCCGACGTCTCGTCGCTTGCCGACCCGAACACCGGATTCACCATCTACTCGCCGGTGGACGGCAAGCCCTCCTACGAGGCCCATGGCGGCACCAGCCTCGCCACCCCGATGGTCGCCTCGACCGTGGCGGTGGCGAAGGCCCGGTCGCACCGACGCATCGGCTTGGCGTCCCCGGCGTTCTACGCGCTCGCCGGAACCCCCGCATTGCGCGACGTGACGCCGGCCTCGGCCGCGACGTGGTATCGCCGCAGCAAGGACACCGGGCAGCTGTGGCTCGAAACCCTGTACCTGTGGGACACCAAGCCGCAGACGCTGCAGTCCGGCGCGGGCTGGGACGAGGTCACCGGCCTTGGCGTGCCGACGGGTTCCGCCTTCCTTGAACGATTTGGAGCACAACGATGAGCATCATCACACCATCATCCACGCGGCCGTCATCATCGCAGGCGTCGTCCGGACGGTCTCCCCGGTCGCCTTGGTCGGCGCTGTCGGCGCGGTTCGCAGGTCGCGGATACCTCGCCGTGCGCAGGACCGCCGCGGCCCTGGTGGGCGCCGCCTGTCTCTTCGGGGCACTGCAGGGCATGCCCGCGCATCGGGTCCTCGCGGCTCCGGCCGCCGCCTCGCCCGTGGCACCGGCCACCAGTGCCTACGGCGTCCACATCCTCGATTCCGACGGCGGGGAGCGTCAGGCCAAGGCGCCCCTGAGCACGTGGACGTCAGGACCGACCGTGTCCAACGATCTCGCGAGCACGGGTGATTTCTTCAAGCTGAACACGACCCGTGCCTCCGATCTGCACGCCAGAGCGGCGTCGGACGGTGCTTCCGCTTCGATCGGATCGGGCACCTACCAGCTGTGTGACCGACCTGCGGTGACCTTCAGCAATCTGCAGGCCACCTGCACTCGCGACGGCGGCACCGAAGTTTCGTTCGACAAGCTCGCGGTTGACGGCGTCAGCATCATCAACGCCGGCGCGATGGACAAAGGCTACACCTACGATCTGCCCGACTCGATCTGGGGCACCACGCAGCTGCATGTGGCGGAACGCACCACGGGAGCCGATGGCTCCACCTCGGTGACGGCCCTGCGCATCGAGGCCGAAGCCGGCAGTTCGGAAATCTGGCGTGTCCAGCTGGGTGTGGTGAACTGCGCCCCCGCTCCCGAACCGACGACGGATCCGGCCGTCTCGGGCTTCACCGTCACCAGTCCGGCGGGCAAGACGCTGATCTCGCACAAGCCTCGCCTGGATGGTGTGGGTAAGGCCGCAATGAACGAGTTCGCGTCGGCGGACGGTGTGGTGTCGGCCAAGAACGTCGCCATCGAGCATCGCCGGGATGGCGGTTCGCACGCCTCGGTGGGCTCCTTCGAACAGGTTCCCGACACCACGTCGGGCGTGGGGGAGTACATGTGGAGCGCCCTGCGTGTCTACGGCCTGGCGTTGGACGTCGACGCCAAGGGTCGATCGACGGTCACCTTCGGCGACGGCATGGGTGATGGCACGGCCGGCGTCTTCGCCAACGGCGTGTGGATCAACACGGGCACGGACCTGTATACCGGCATGGGGCCAGACGGCACACCCCGCGTGCACGTCTACTTCAACGAGCGCATCGCCCACGGCGACGGCAGTGTGACGATCAACGCCCTGCGGTACGAGGACCTCACCGGTGCCTATCCCTCCGTGGTGTTGGGCCAAGTGCTCTGGACCCCGTCATCCACCCCGGTCCCCCAGCCGACGCCGGAACCGACGCCTGCTCCCGAGCAAGGCGTGATGCCGATGCGGTATGCATACGGGCTGTCGGCATCCGGCCCGTCGGATGTGGCCGCGACGGCTCTGTCCCGGCCCAAAGGGCAGTGCGAACCCGGGGCGCCGAAGCAGAATGGGGCTGATGCGGCTCAGGCTGATGCGTCACACGGTGATGTGGCCAAGAACGACGTGCCGGCCTGCGTCGGCACCGAGCTGCAGGCTTCGGCCGCGACCGCCGATGACGGCAATGCCGGGCAGATCGCCGCCAAGGGATTGTCTTCGCAGGTGCGTGCCGACGGATCGAAAGCGAGCGTGGACACGCTGGTGCTCTACCCGGGCACCGCGCTCGAAACGAGGCTCTCCGACGTCGCGGTGTCGGTCGACGCCAAGGGCCATGCCACGATGACCACCGCGGGTGGGACCGTGGCGGGCACGAAGGTCGCGGCGGGCGAGGTGAAGCCCAATACGAGGTTCGCGCCCAAAGGCCGGATCACGACCATCGTGCTCAACGCCCAGCAATCCGCCCAGGACGGGTTGCAGCAGGTCAGCGGCGTGCTCGTGGATGACGGCGCCGGGCTCGGGGCCAAGGTGCAGGCGGCGGTCATCACCGCCGACGCCCCTGCCGTCACGCCCGTGAAGCCGCCGGTGCCGTCCGATGGCTCAGGCAACGGTGGCTCGGGTAGTGGTGGTTCCGACAACGGTGGTTCGGGTGCTCATGGTGGTTCGGGATCGACCGGCGGCGCAGGCGGTAACGCTTCGGGAGATGCCGGCAAGTCCTCTGGCGCCATCGCCCAGGGTGAGTCCGCGGCGACGGCCGCAGAGCGATCCGGTCAGGTGGGGCAGGCCGGTCGGTCTTCCCAGCAGGACCGGCGCCGGTTGGCACTGCATCGTCGGCTGGTGCTGACCGGTTCGGCGGTCGCATGGATGGCCGGTTCCGCCATGGCGGCATGCGTGGCCGGTAGCGCTTTGGTCGTCCTACGTCGGCGGAGAAGGGACTGATGGCCTGAGCGGTGTGACCGGGCCGGTTGGGTCAGGCGGCGATTGCAGGCCAGAGCAGGTGGGCCAGCTGCGTCGCCCAGTCCCGGCCCGCCCGCTCCTCATCGGGTGCCGGAGCCGATGCCGTGACAGGGGTCGTGGATGGCGGCAGTTTGGTGGGGAAGGTGGCGCAGGCCACCATCGACCCGATGATCGTGTTGAACAGAAAACGGATATCCAGGCCGCGCCGCAGCAGACCGGCCTGAGTACCGCGTTTGAGGAATGCGGCGATGCGATCGCGTTCCGGCCGCACGGCCTGCTGCACGAGACGATTGAGGTGCGCATTGCCTGAGGACAGCAGCACCCCGACGGCCTTGATGCCGATTTCGCTGCTGAAGCGTGCGATGAGCCGTTCGAGCAGGAGTGCGAAGTTGTCGAGCGAAGGTTCCAGGTCATCCAGCTCATCGGTGTCGGTGAGTTGGAAGGCGTGCATCCCCCGCAGCATATCCTCGGTATTGCGGTAGCGACGGTAGATGGTCGTCTTGGCGATGCCGCTGCGCCGTGAAACCTCCTCGATGCTTACGGCGCCGATGCCCTGCGAGGTGATGATGTCGAGCATGGCCTGCAGTATCCTGCGGTCGCTTGCGGCCCTCGTCCGCTCGGCCCGGGTTCCTAGAGGAGCATGGGCGTTCGCTGCGGGTATAGGCCTCGATGGCGCGCCCTGTCTTCGTTGACGCCGACGTTCCCGTTGTTCCATGATATTTCCCCCTCAGATGAGATGCGTGCGTTCGACGCGTGCGGAGAAGCCCTGATTGAACCGCAGCAGGGGTTTGCGCAGCACCAGGCCGACCAACAGCAGCGGCGGCACGAACAGCAGCACCAGGCCCAGCTGGGTCCAGTAGTCGTTGGCGTAGATGCCGGCGATGGCCGACCGGGCCGCGAGCACCGCGTGGGTGACGGGCAGGAACGGGCTGATCGTGTTGATGAATCCAGGTACGAGCTGCAGCGGGTAGGCGCCTCCCGACCCCGAGATCTGCATGACGAGTATGACGACCCCCAGGGCCTTGCCGACGTTGCCGAAGCTCGCCACCATGGTGTAGATGAACAGGATGAACACCAGTGCGCTCAGCCATCCGCTCAGCATGAAGAGCCAGGGGTGCACCATATGCACCCGCAGGAACAACAGCGTGCCGGCGCAGGTGAAGGTGCTCTGCAACAGCGAGATGAGGGCGACGACGCCGAAGCGGCCGAGGAACATCTGGTACGGCTTGGGGTCGCCGAGGTCCCGGCGCCGGGACCGCGAGACGCTGGTTTTCAGGGCGATGCACATGAGCAGGGAACCGACCCACAGCGGGATGAAGGTGTAGAACGGCGTCATCTCGGCGCCGAAGTTCTGCACGGGGAACACGGCCGTGGTCCGCAGCCCCACCGGTGCCGCCAGGCTGGTGGCGAGCGCTTCGGGGTCCCCGGCGAGCAGCTTGCGCAGATCCGCGATCTTGCCGCTGTGCAACGCGTTGTCGAGTTTGGTCCTGAATGCGCTGATCCGTGCGCTCGCTGCCCCCAGCTGGTCGGCGACCGAGCCCAAGAGGGTGTCGATATGCGACAGGTCGCCGCTCATCGTCGCCCCTGAATCCTTGAGCTGGGCCACCGTCCCGTCGAGCTTGCCCGACATCGTCGTCAATGACGAGGTGGCGGAGGTGATGCCCGTGTTGATGGATTGCAGTTGCGGCTTGATCGTCGTGTCGAAATCGTTGGTGAGTCCGCCGACACTGTTACTGGCCTGCTGCGCGAGATCCTTGATCTGTCGGCGTTGGTCGGCCAAGGTGGCGGTGCCGCCATCGATGCCGGCGGCGGAACTCGTCAGCGTGTCGCGCAACGGGGTGAGCCGTTGGTTCACGATATCCGTGACGCGGCCCGCCGCCGCGGTCAGCACGGATCGTGCCGGGGAGTCCTCGGGCAGGCGCTGCGCGAGTTGGGTGAGGTCGTCGGCGATCTGGCGATACCGTGCCATCTGGTCGTTGACCACGCCGCTTTGGCGTCGAAGGCCGGCGCTGATGTCCCCTGCGCTTGTGGAGGCGTTGGAGAAGGCCGTGTCGACCGTGCCCGAGATGGCCGCATACCCCTTCTGGTTTTCGCCCAGGGCCTGCCGCAGGGTGTCGGTGCTCGCGGACAGGGCACCCGCCACGTCGTTCACTCCCGCCACGGACCGTTGCAGTTGTTTCCCGGCGTCACCGGTGCTGCCGGATGCGGTGTCGAGCAGTTGGTTCGAGCCGTCGAGCAACGACTGCGCGGCGGCGATCATCGAGCGGTAGGTGCCGAGGTTCGCGGCGGTGTCCGAGAGTTGACGGGCCAGGTCGTCCATGTTCGTGCCGAAGGCGGTGAGCATCCGCTTGGCCTGTGGCGTATCGAGACGGTCCGAGAGGCTTGAGGCGATCTCGAGGGCCGTGCTGGTGAGCGTCTGGGCGAACATCGTGTTCACCTGACCGGCGACCTCGTCGGCACCCTGGCCGGTGACCTTCGGTGCCAAGGCGTTCATCTTTTCGTTCGTGTAGTAGGTGAGCCGGGGATGCCGGGCGTCGTGGGAGAAGAACGTCATCATGTTCTTGCTGAAATCCTTGGGGATGATGACCGCCGCATAGTAGGCGCCCGATTTCGTCCCATCGATCGCCTGCTCCTTGCTGGTGAAGGTCCAGTCGAGCGTGCTGTTGGCCCGGAGCTTGTCGACGATGCGGTCGCCGACCGTGATCTTGATGGGCACGAGATCGCTGCGGTATCCGGCATCGACGCTGGCCACCGCGAATTTGAGGTTCCGTGTATTGCCGAACGGATCCCAGCTCGCGGCGATGTTGAACCAGGAGAACAGTCCGGGGATGGCCACCAGGCCGACGACGATGAGCACGGAGATGGCGTTGCCGGTGATGCGACGCACGTCCCCGGTGAAGAGCTTCCATATGGTCCTCATGAGCGGTCCTTTCGTTCCGTGGCGGATGCCGTGCCGGGCGTGGTGGCGGCTGCCGCCATGGGTGCCGTCGCGGTCACGTCGGTCGCTGCGGCGTCCTGTCGGGCTGTGGTGTGCTGGCCGGCCGATGCCAACGTGTGCCGCCGGTGCCTGGCGTAGACGATGTCGCGTATCGCGCCGTCGCTCAGGGTGCCGAGCCGCAGCTGGCGGTTCAGGCTGTCGCCGATGAGTTCGATGGTGAGCAGGAAGGCGGTGATGAGCAGGAACCACACGACCCAGGCGGCCAGTGCGATGAGCTTGGTGCCATTAGTCAGGGAGAAGGTCAGGGCCAGCGCGGCCGGAACCAGGATGCCTGCGACGAGCGCGCCGCGTTTGAGCCGCGGATACAGCCGGGCGAACGACACCGCCTTGCCTTCGATGAGGCGCCGGTACTCGCCCTTGTCCGCCAGCGCCGCCAGGGCCTGCGAGACCTGGTATTCATGGCCTTCGTCGAGCACCGTCTCGCTCGAGATGATGTCGCTTTCGGCCAGTTCCCGGGCGAAGAGCCGGTTCACGGTGATGAGCCGCGGACGGGCGGACAGGCCCAGGGTGAAGAACGCGGCGGCGAACACGAGCAGGAACGCGATGTTGCTGCCCCAGTGGTTGCCGTAGAACCCGCCGATGGTCTCGCGCAGCGCCGCGATCGCGTAGGTGAAGGGGAAGAAGGGGTGCATCGCCTTGAAGAATCCGGGCATCATCTCGATGGGGTACAGCCCCGATGCCCCTGGTATCTGCAGGATGATGAGCGCCATGCACAGCCCTTTGCCCACGTGCAGGAAGGTGGTCGACAGAGCGTAGGTGATGCTGATGTAGACCAGGGAGGCGATGACGGCGGTGAGGACGAACATGGCTGCGTTCGCCGTCTGGACGCCGATGATGAGCTCCCCGACCGTGGTCACCAGGCCCTGCGCCGCGGCCATCATCGCCAGGAGCACCCAACGGCCCCAGTAGCGCTGGCTCATCGTGGTCTCCGGCAGATCGTCCCTGTCGACTTCGAGTTTCATCATGACCACGAGCATGAACGCGCCGACCCACAACGAGAGATTGGTGAACAGCGGGGCCATGCCCGAACCGTAGGAGCGCACCGGGTACAGGACGGTGGTGTCGAGCACCGTCGGGGCGAGCATGAACGCCGTGATGGCGGGCACGTCGAGTTTGCGGTTCGTGCCGAAGAGCGCCTTGAGCGCGTTGGCGCTGCTCAGGCTCCCCAGGTCGACCGTCAGGGCGTCGATGCGTGTCTGCAGCTGGCCCAAGCCCTTGTCAGTGGCCTGCAGCGCCTGGACGGTGGTCGTCGTGGCGTGATCGAGCTGGTCGAGCACGACCTGCGCCTGTCGTATGCTCGCCTGCTGACCGCTCAGGGTGCCCCCAAGGGCGGCGCTCGAGGACGACAGGGTGCTCAGCCCGTTGTTCAGGCGCGGCAGGGTGGTGACGAGCCCGTTATGGCGGGCGGCGTCGCTGGTGCTCAGGGTGCGCTGCGTGGTGGAGTTGATGGCGTCGGCGGCCGTGCCCGTGCTGGTGATCGTCGTGCCGGTGTCGGTGTTGAGCCGTTGCAGATCGCCGATCGTGTCGCCGATCCTGCCGTTCTGCCTGTCCAGGGTGTCGATGATCGCGTTGAGCCCGGGCAGGTCGTTGCCGTTCAGGGCGCGCAGGGTGGTGAGAATCTCCTTGTTCGTGTCGTTCACGTGCCGCGCGGTGTCCAAGGTCGTGCGCAGGTCGCCGTTGGCTTGGGTCAGCTGCGCGCCGAGGCCGGAGAGCGCCAGGTTCGTCCGCGCGCTGGTCTGGGAAAGCAGCGCCGAACCGTTGTCGAGCGTCTGCGACGAGGAGGCGGTGAAACGGTTGAGCCCCGTCTGCGTCTCCCCGATGAGGGAGGACAGTGAGGTGAGGTCGCGCGCGGCGCCGGTGCCCATCGTCGACACCTGGTTCAGGGTCTCGCGCGCGTCGGCGGTGTGTTGCGGCGAACGGGAGAGTTGGTCGTTCAGCGCGGCGATGGAGGACCGGACCTGGGCGATGTCGCCGGATACCGTCTTCAGGTCGGCGATGGTCTGGGCCGTGGTGCTGTCGGCGTTCGCGCCGATGTCGCCCGCCTCGCGGTTCACGGCTTCGGAGACGACGTGGCTGACGGTGGAGACGAAGGTGTCGTTCACCTCGCGGTTCAGGGTGGAGGCGCCAGTGCCCGTGATCTTGGCTCCGATGCCGTTGAGTTTCTCGTTGACGTAGTAGTCGAGCATGGGGCGCTTCGTATCGCCGTTCACCACGCCCGCGATGCGGCTGCTGAAGTCCGAGGGGATGACGATCGCCGCATAGCTGCGGCCGGAACGCACCTCGTCCATGGCCGTGGCCCGGTCCGCGGCGTGCCAGCCGAGCTGGTGGTTCGTCTTGAGTTGGGCGACGATCTGATCGCCTAGGTTCACCGAACCCAGCGCGGTCGCCGTGGCGCCCCGATCGTCGTTCGCGACGGCGACCCGCAGGTTGCGGGTGTTGCCGTACGGATCCCAGAATCCCACGATGTTGAACCAGGCGTAGAGCGGGGGGATGAAGATGAGGCCGAGCACGATGACCCAGGAGGCGGGGATACGCAGTATGCGCAGCAGGTCCCGTCGAACTATCGCGAATGCGTGCTGCATGGTGCTCCTCGGGTGGTGGTGTGTGGACGGAGGTGCCGGTTCCGCATGATGGTAAGCGATACGTTATCCGTAGCGCTACGCGAAACGTATCGTAGCGCATCACCATGGACGTTTGGTGGTGGACGTCGGCGGGCGCTCCGCGGCGATCGCCGGCGCGGCGGCTCGCGCCTGTTCGCCGTAAGGCGGATGCGGCCTGGCGTGGGGCTCGGGGAGTTAGGCTCGTGAGTAAGCGGATGGATGGAGGAACCATGGGACCCATAGTCGTGTTGGCGGCGCTGGCGGTGACCGCGCTTATTGTGTGGCTGTTCCTGATCCCACGCCGGGCCGGACACGCGACGGCGGCCCGTGAGGACGCCGGGGTGCAGCATATCGACATTGTGGTGAAGGGTGGGTACTCGCCCTCCACGATTCAGGTGCGCGCCGGCGTTCCGGTGCGCCTGGCGTTCGATCGGCGCGAAAACGGCGAGTGTTCCTCACATGTGGTCTTCCCCGATTTCGGCATCGACCGTACGTTGACGGCCTTTCAGGCCACCGTGGTGGAGTTCACCCCCGATACGCCGGGGACTTACGAGTTCGCCTGCGGCATGAATATGCTGCACGGCACCCTGATTGTCGCGCCGGCCGAGGGCGCGGGAGCAGCCGCGGGCACACGCGCATCGGCGTCGCCGGCCATGACGCCGGCCGTGGTGCCGGTGGCGGCGCCGACCGGTTCTCAGGCCGTATCGCACACGCCGTCGCAGGATGGCGACTCCGACGAACAGGAGCGTTCCGATGCCGAGCGCCGCACCGAGATCCGCGACTTGTGGCGCAGGCTGATCGTCGCGGTCGTGCTCACCCTGCCGGTGTTCATCGCGACCATGTTCAAGCTCTTCCACCTCGATCCGTGGATTCAACTCGTGCTCATCACCCCGGTCATGTTCTATTCGGGCTGGCCCATCCACCGCACCGGCTGGGCCTCGCTGTTCCACCGTTCCCCGGAGATGAACTCTCTGATCGCCCTGGGCACTGCCGCCTCGTACGGGTTGAGCGTGGTCATGACGGTCATGCCCACCGCCCTGCCCGAAGGGTCGCGTGAACCGTACTTCGAAGCGGTCGGCACGATCATCGCCCTCATGCTGCTGGGGCAGCTGCTCGAAGCCAAGGCGCGTCTGGGGACGGGCGAAGCCATCCGGGCGCTCATCGGACTGCGGCCGAAGACGGCGCATATCGTCAGCCGTGAGGCCCTGCAGGGCCTGAATGCCGAGGAGACGCGACGCCAGGGCGCCGTGGCCACGGACACCATCGACGTGCCGGTCGACGACGTGCGGGTCGGTGACATCGTCGTCATCCGACCCGGTGAAAAGCTGCCCGTGGACGGCGTGGTCGTCGCCGGCCGGTCGGCCGTGGATGAATCCATGGTCACCGGCGAGCCGCTCGCCGTGAGCAAGCGGCCCGGCGCGACCGTCACCGGCGCGACCGTCAACGGATCGGGCACCCTGCGGTTCGAGGCGACCAAGGTCGGCGCCGACACCATGCTGTCGCAGATCATCGCGTTGGTGCGCCGCGCCCAGGCCTCGAAGGCGCCCATCCAGCGGATGGCGGACCGCATCGCGCGCTACTTCGTGCCTGCGGTGATGCTCATCGCCCTGTGGACCTTCGTGATCTGGTGGCTGCTCGGCGTCGAGCCCGAAGGGGTGTTCGGCCTGGTGGCCGCGGTTTCGGTCCTGGTCATCGCCTGCCCCTGTGCCCTGGGGATCGCGACGCCGTTGTCGGTCACCATCGCCACGGGCAAGGCCGCCCAAGCCGGCGTGCTCATCCGCTCCTCGCAGGCGTTGGAGACCACCCATGGCATCGACACCGTGATCGTCGACAAGACCGGCACCATCACGGCCGGTGCGCCGAGTGTGTCGTGGGTGCAACCGATCGAGGCCGAGGCCCTCGGTGCGGATGACGACGGCATCGACGAGCGTCGGCTGTTGGAACTGGCGGCCGCGGCCGAACAGCCATCCGAACATCCGTTGGCCGAGGCGATCGTCGCGGCGGCCAAGGGAGAACGAAAGATCGGTGCCGACGGCAATGACGATGCCGACGGTGCCGACGGTGCCGACGCCGCTCGCGACGGGCATGTCTACGATGCGGAACCGAGCGATCCTGCGGCTCACGTGGTGTTGCCGACGGCCCGGAACTTCGACTCCGATCCCGGCGGCGGTGTGCTCGCCCGGGTCGAGGATCATGATATCGTGGTGGGGAACGCCGATTTCCTGCTCGAACGCGGGGTCGCCGGCCTCGAGGGGGCCGGATCGGCCTTGTCTCGCGCCGCCGCAGCGGGGGCCACGCCCGTGCTCGTCGGCGTCGATGGCCGGCTCCGGGGCGTGATCGCCGTCGTCGACGCTTTGAAGCCCACATCCGCGGCCGCAATCGCCGCGCTGCAGCGCCGCGGCCTGGATGTGGTGATGGTGACCGGTGACAACGAATCCACCGCACGGGCCGTGGCGGGCCAGGTCGGCATTGGTCGCGATCAGATCGTCGCCGGGGTAAAGCCACGGGACAAGCGGCAGGTGGTCGCGCGGCTTCAGGCTCAGGGCCACCGCGTGGCCATGGTCGGTGACGGCATCAACGACGCCCCGGCGTTGGCCCAGGCGGACGTGGGCGTCGCCATGGGCACCGGCACCGACGTGGCCATCGAATCCTCCGACATCACCCTCATCTCCGGCGATCTCACCGGCATGGTGACGGCCTACGACCTGTCCAAGGCCACGATGCGCAACATCGTGCAGAACCTCTGGTTCGCCTTCGGCTACAACGCCTTGGGTATACCGGTGGCCGCCGGCCTGCTCTACCCGTTCATCGGCGCGTTGCTCAATCCGATGATCGCGGGTGCGGCCATGGCCTTCTCGTCGCTGTCGGTGGTGATCAACGCCAACCGCCTGCGCCGATTCCGGACGCAGGTGTTGACGACCAAGCGCCCTTCCTCGGATGCCGGACGACGGCGGACGTCAGCCGCCAGTTCGGTTGCGGCACCCGCTGTACGGGCATCGGAGGACCATGGCGCCGACGGCGGCATGGCGACGGACGTCGACCATGCCGACCACGTATCGGCAGGCCATATATCGGTACGTAATGTATCGGAAAGTGAGGATGTCATGCACATGCATATGTCCATGCACCACGACCACAGTGAGATGGCCGGCCATACCCATACCGACGGCGATCACGCCGCCTCCTCACAGGCCGTGCCCGAACCGGCCGACCAGCAGGTCGTCGATCCGGTCTGCGGCATGACCATCAGCGCCTCCGGCGCCGCTGCCCATCGGGATTATGACGGAACGAGATACTACTTCTGCAGTGCGGGATGCGCCGGGCGCTTCGATGCCGATCCCTCGCAGTATGCCCATCAGGGCTGAGGGCTGAGGGCTGACGGCGTATCGGGAATGACGACTGCTATTACCGGTATCCCTGCCAGTGAGGAAGCGGGAACAGGATGTCCTCGTAGCGCGCCCACGTTTCAACGAGATCGATGCCGGGTTCGCCCAGCCAGCGCATCTGCAGGCCATCCATGGCCGAACCCACGGTCATCGAGAGCGCCGCGACCTGGTCGGGCGTGGCGAACTCCGGAGGCAGCTTCCACGGCACCGTGCCGATGTATCGGCGCAGTCGCATGCCGCGTTGCGCGTAATAGTCATGGGCGGGATGCGCGGGGTTCAGCGCCTCGGCCCGCAGCACGAGATACAGCTGGGTGAGGCGGGGCTGACGCAGGTTGGTGCGGGCGAGCAGCCGGTACCATTCGGGCATGAGCGCGGGGGAGCGCTCGAGCTCCTCCGGTGAGAGCGCGAGCTTGTCCTCGATGTAGGTGACGCCCTCGTTATGGGTGTCATATGCCTCGAGGGCGACGGACAGCAGCCCCGCCTTGCTGCCGACATACTTGAGCAGACCCGCCTGGCTCAGCCCCACGCGGTCGGCGACCTCCTGAATCGTCATGCCGTAGTAGCCGCGTTCGGCGGCCACCTCGACCGCCGCCTTGGCTATCTGCGCCCTGCGCTCGTCCCCTTTGGTCCCCATGAGTTCCTTTCGCCCGGTGTTGACGTCTCTACGATATGGCGATGCCGCGATGAACGGGGCGGTCGGATTGACAGATTCGGACAAGGGCGTCATGCTGACCACGATGGGTAAGTAAGTAGTTACTTACCAAAGAGTTCCGCTGTGTGGCGGAGTGTGATATCGAACATGGAGGTTCGTATGTCGGAACAGAAACAAGCCGCGTGGAGGCCATGGCTGGTCTTCTTCGGATGCTGTGTCCTGTCGTTCGTGGGATTCGGTCTTATCGTCAATACCCCGGGGCTGTACTTCGCGACGCTGGGTAAGGAACTGTCGGTCAGCCGTGCGCAGATCGCCCTGGCGTCCTCGATCATGGCCGCCACCGGCGCCATCACCATGCTGTTCGCCGGCCGCATCATGAAGCGGATCGACTCGCGGCTGCTCATCAGCCTGTGCATCGCGGCCACCGCGTTGATCTTCTTCGCCCAGTCCTTCTTCGGCCGGCTGTGGCAGTTCTACCTGTCCTTCGGCCTCATCGGCATCGTCTACGTCATCCCCATCTCCCTGGCCCCCAGCGTGCTGCTCGCCAACTGGTTCGAGAACAAGCTCGGCATGGTCATGGGCATCGCCCTGGGCCTGAGCGGCATCGGCGGAACGGTCTTCAACCCGATCGTCTCAAGCTTCATCACCACGCTCGGCTGGAGGACTTCGTACCGCATCACCGCCATCATCATCGCGCTGTGCATCCTGCCCTTCTCGATGTTCGTCTTCAAGTTCCGTCCTGATGAGACCCGCGGCGAAGTCGCCTACGGGCACACCGCCGTTGCCGTCACCAAGGACGACGGCATCCCCGCCGAACTGCCCGGCCTCACCGCCAAGCAGGCGTACCGCACCCCCGCCTTCGTGCTCCTCGTCGTCGTCTCCGTGCTCCTGCAGATCGTCGCGGCGCTCGTGCAGCACGTCTCCGGCTACGAACTCTCCCGCGGCCTCACCCTGGACCAGGGTGCGGTCGTCGTCTCCGGCATCATGTTCGGCGCCGCGATCGGCAAGGCGACCATCGGCATCCTGCTCGACAAGATCCACACCAAGTTCGTGCTGGCGCTCTACGGTCTGCTCGGCCTGGCCGGCTGGGGCCTCATGGCCCTGGTCGTGACCCCGACCGTCGCCACCCTCTCGGGCTTCCTCGCTGGCCTCGGCCAGGGCGTGGTGCTCGTCGCCCTGCCGTGGCTCATCCGCAAGTCCTTCGGACAGCGTGACTACAGCGAGATCCTCTCCATCGTGTCCATGTTCGGCGCCGTCACTTCGGCCGTCGCCGTCACGCTGCACGGCATGGTCTTCGACGTCACCGGATCCTACGTCCCCTCGCTCATCGGCAACGTGGTCCTCTACGTCATCGCCATCGGCGCCGCGATCGTCGCCTACACCATGCGTCCGGTCGCCACCGCCCAGCAGGCCGCCAAGCCCGCCGTGACCGCCGCCGCGCGCCCCGTCGCGCACGTGGGGAAGTGACACGGCATGAGTGACGCCGATGATTTCCTGACCAGGTATCTGGCCGACATCACCCGCCAGTACGCGTCGTCGCCCTTCCGGCCCGACGCGGGCCCGGAGACGGTGTCGTTCGAGGCCACACAGGTCGTGTGCCGGGACGGCGTGAGCCTGACCACCGACATCTTCCGCCCCTCCGGTCCCGGCCCGTACCCCACCATCGTGGTGCGGTGCCCGTACCCGGACCAGGTCGGGCTGTGGAAGCTGCACGGCACCGAGATGGCGCGCCGCGGTTATGCGCTGGTGTGCCAGTGGTGCCGTGGCACCCACACCTCACAGGGAACGTGGGAGCCGAACGTGCACGAGCGCGAGGACGGCAGGGATCTGCTGGACTACCTCGAGCGCCAGTCATGGGTCAGGGTCATCGGTCTGTGGGGCACGTCGTACCTGTCGCTGGCCTGCTGGCTGCTGGCCGATATCCCCACGCCCAAGGTCGTCTCGATCTGCGCCAACCACTACGGCACGGACCGGTTCGCCTCGGCGTACCAGAAAGGCTCGTTCCGCTCCGACGTGCTCACCGCATGGGCCATGCAGAACGCCGGTCACCCCGTCGACGCCAGCTACGAACAGTCGGCGCTCCATCGCCCGCAGATGGATGTGGACGTGGATATGTGGGGCGGCCGCCTCGACTGGTACCGCGATTGGATCAGCCACCCGAACGGGGGCGACGCCTACTGGGGCGAAGGCTTCTGGAGGCTGCTGCGTGGCATTCCGGCGCGCGTCAAGGTGCCGATGTTCATCCAGGAGGGCTGGTTCGACCACCATCTGGGCAGTTCGCTGATCGGATACGAGACGCTGGCGCCTGAGATCAAGGAGCATTCGTGGCTGCGCATCGGGTGCTGGAACCATTACTTCCTCAACGCGCTCGAGGGCCTCGAGCCGCCGCACCTGAACACCGGCGAGGTGCCGGGTGCGTTGGAGTGGTTCGACCTGACGCTCAAGCGTGGTATCACGCCGGAACGCAAGGTCGAATACTACGCGATCGGCACGGATATGTGGCATGAGGCCTCATCCTGGCCGGTCGTCAGTGATGCGGCGACCGATACGGCCGGCGACGTGGAGACCGACGGCACAGCGGGTGCACAGACCGCTGGTGCCGGCGAGGAACGGCTGTATCTTGGTGCCGATGTCGGGATCGATGGCGGGGTCGATGGCAGTGCCATCGGTCGCACCGCAGACCTCGGCGGCGTGCTCACGGCGGAGGCGCCGAGCGCATCCGGGAGCGTCGGCTACGACTACGACCCGGACGATCCGGTCCCCACGCGCGGCGGCGAGGCGCTGCTGACCACCATGGACGAGATCGGCGCCAGGGTGCAGCCGGAGGTCGGGTACCGTCCCGACGTCCTCAGCTTCGTCTCCGGCGTGCTCGACCACGACCTGCACATCCAGGGCAAGATGCGCGTCGAGTTGTACGTCTCGTCGAGCGCCGAGGACACCGCGTTCACGGCCAAGCTCATCGGCGTCGATCCCGACGGCACGGCGCGCAACTACCGCTCGTCGATCACGACCATAGCGATAGACGAGCCGGATGCGCCCGCCTACCGCCCCGGCGACGTGCGCAAGGTGACCGTGGAGATGTGGGACATCTGTTGGGATCTGCTGGCCGGTTCGCGACTGCGCTGTGGCGTCTCGTCGTCCGACTTCCCCCAGTACGCCGTGCACACCAACACCGCGGGGCTGTGGAGCGAGCAGGATCACGCCGTGGTCGCGCACCAGCGCATCCACTGCGGCGGGTCGACGCCCTCCTGCGTCGTGCTGCCGGTCACGGCGGGGTGAGTTGACGAAACCGGCACCTGATAAGCATGAACACCAGAACAATGTGTGGAGATGGAACGATGATCAGTAACGAAGTATCCGAATTATTCAAGGCGAACGTCGCGGGCATGACCGCCTCCGACGCCCCGCGGCTGGCCCAGCAGGTCCTGCCCGACGGCATCGAGCGCGTGAAGGACGTCGCGTATCTGCCGGACGGCGACGAGGGGCATCTGCTCGACATCTACCGGCCCGACGGCTCGCAGGACAGGCCCCTGCCGGTGATCGTCGACCTCCACGGCGGCGGCCTGTACTACGGCACGAAGGAGAACAACGAGTGCCGTGACATGATGCTGGCCGGCGAGGGCTTCGCCGTCGTCAACGCCAACTTCCGCCTCGTGCCCGCCGTCTCGTTCCCCGACCAGATCGCCGACGCCATGGTGGTGCTGCGTTGGGTGTGGGCGCAGGGCGAGACCCGGAACCTCGACCTGAACAACGTGTTCGTCACCGGGGACTCGGCCGGTGCCGCGCTGGCGTTCTACGTCTGCGCCGCCGTCGGTTCGCCGCAGCTCGCCGGCGCCTTCGGTGTGGAGCGGCCGGATCTGACCGTCCGCGCGCTCGCCGCCACCTCGGGCATGTTCCGTCTGCAGGGCGGGGTGCACGCCACGGCGTTGAGCTACTACATGCAGGGGTACCTGCAGACCCCCGGCGACCACATCCGCATGGATCGGTACCTGGATCTCGACCAGGTGGTCGTCGACGGCGACCTGCCGCCGATGTACATGGTGACGAGCGTCGAGGATTTCATCGCGGACAACACCTACGAGGTCGCCCGCATCCTGCAGGCGCGGCACCAGGACTATGCGCTCAGGGTGTGGCCGCGCGGCCACGACCGCGTGCTGGGCCATATCTTCAACATCACGCTCGCCGGGGATCCGGCGGCGCACGAGGCCCGCGAGACGATTCACGAGATCGCCGGGTTCTTCCGTTCGTATATGGCGCCCGCGCGGTAGGGCGGTGCCGACGAGGCGGATATGACATGGTTGGGGCCGGTGAGTGAACTCACCGGCCCCAACCGTATTTCGAACGTCTAGAAATCCCAGTCGTCGTCGTCCGTCTCCACGGCCTTGCCCATCACGTAGGACGAGCCGGAGCCGGAGAAGAAGTCGTGGTTCTCGTCGGCGTTGGGCGAAAGCGAGGCGATGATGGCCGGGTTCACGTCGCAGATCTCCGCGGGGAACAGCGCCGGGTAGCCCAGGTTCATGAGCGCCTTGTTGCCGTTGTACCGCAGGAACTTCTCGACGTCCTCCACCAGCCCCACGCCCGAGTACAGGCTTTCGGTGTAGCCCACCTCGTTGTCGTACAGCTCGTTGAGTAGGTCGTAGGTGTAGTCCTCCATGTCGTCGCGTTCGGCCTGCGAGACCTTCTCGAGGCCCTTCTGGTACTTGTAGCCGATGTAGTAGCCGTGCACGGCCTCGTCGCGGATGATGAGGCGGATGAGGTCGGCGGTGTTCGTCAGCTTGGCGTGACTCGAGAAGTACATCGGCAGGTAGAAGCCGGAGTAGAACAGGAACGATTCGAGCAGCGTCGAGGCGACTTTGCGTTTGAGCGGGCTGTCGCCCTCGTAGTAGTCGAGGACGATCTCGGCCTTCTTCTGCAGGAACTCGTTCTCCTCGCTCCAGGCGAACGCCGCGTCGATCTCCTTGGTGGAGGCCAGCGTGGAGAAGATGGAGGAGTAGCTCTTGGCGTGCACGGACTCCATGAAGGAGATGTTGGTGTACACCGCCTCCTCGTGCGGGGTGAGCGAATCGGGGATGAGCGACACGGCGCCCACCGTGCCCTGGATGGTGTCGAGCAGGGTCAGCCCGGTGAACACGTGCATGGTCAGCTCGTGCTCCTCGTCGCTCATCTGCTGCCATACAGGGATGTCGTTCGATACCGGAACCTTTTCGGGCAGCCAGAAGTTGCCCGTCAGGCGGTCCCAGACCTCCAGGTCCTTGTCGTCTTCAAGCCGGTTCCAGTTGATGGCGCTGACACGGTCAATGAGCTTGAGCGGTTTGCGGGGAATCGAAATCGGTGCCATGGCGGTGTTCCTTGTCCTGTGGTCTCGTGGGGGTAGGTGATGTCGGTCGGGGAGAGGGCCGGGGACGAACGATGCCCGACCGGGAACCGACCGGGGTGCGGTGCGCTGTCGGACCGCACCCCGGTCGATCATCAGAGCATGCAGCTGACGCAGCCTTCGACTTCGGTGCCTTCCAGTGCCTGCTGGCGGATGCGAATATAATACAGCGTCTTGATGCCCTTGCGCCATGCGTAGATCTGCGCCTTGTTGAGGTCGCGGGTCGTGACGGTGTCGGGGAAGAAGAGGGTCAGCGACAGACCCTGGTCGACGTGCTGCGTGGCCTCGGCGTAGGTGTCGACGATGGGCTTCCACCCGATCTCGTAGGCGTCCTTGAAGTACTCGAGGTTGTCGTTGGTCATGTACGGCGCGGGGTAGTAGACGCGGCCGACCTTGCCCTCCTTGCGGATCTCGATGCGCGAGGCGATCGGGTGAATCGAGCTGGTGGAGTGGTTGATGTAGGAGATCGAGCCGGTCGGCGGCACGGCCTGCAGGTTCTGGTTGTAGATGCCGTCGCGCAGGATCTCGTCGCGCAGCTCCTGCCAGTCCTGGACCGTGGGGATGTGGATGCCGAACTGCTCGAACATCGCCTTGACGCGCTCGGTGCGCGGTTCGAGGGAACGGCTGCCGTCCGTGTACTTGTCGAAGTAGTTGCCTTGGCCGGCCGGCTTGGCGTAGTCGCTGGTGGCGAAGCTGGCGAAGGCCTTGCCGCGTTCCACGGCGAGGCGGTGCGAGGCCTTGTAGGCGTGGTAGGCGACCGCCATGAAGTACATGTCGGTGAAGTCGAGGCCCTCCTCGGAGCCGTACTGGATGTGCTCGCGCGCAAGGAAGCCGTGCAGGTTCATCTGGCCCAGGCCGATGGCGTGGCCCTCGTCGTTGGCGCGCTTGATCGACGGCACGCTGTCCATGGAGGTGTGCTCGGAGACCGAGTTGAGCGCGCGGATGGCCGTCTCGACGGCGTCCGAGAGTCCGCCGTCCATCGTCTTGGCGATGTTGAGGGAGCCGAGGTTGCAGGAGATGTCGCGGCCGACGTGGTCGTAGCTCAGGTCGTCGTGGTAGGTGCTGGGCTCCTGGACCTGCAGGATCTCGGAGCACAGGTTGCTCATGGTGACGCGGCCCTCGATCGGGTTGGCGCGGTTGACCGTGTCCTCGAAGAGGATGTAGGGGTAGCCGGATTCGAACTGGATCTCGGCCAGGGTCATGAAGAACTCGCGGGCGTCGATGTAGGTCTTGTGGATGCGCTCGTCGGCGACCATCTCGTCGTAGTGGTCGTTCACGGAGATGTCGGCGAAGGGCTTGCCGTACACGCGCTCGACGTCGTAGGGGCTGAACAGGGCCATGGGCTTCTTGGCCTTGGCCAGTTCGAACGTGATGTCGGGGATCACGACGCCCAGGGAGAGCGACTTGATGCGGATCTTCTCGTCGGCGTTCTCGCGCTTGGTGTCGAGGAAGTGCAGGATGTCGGGGTGGTGGGCGTTGATATAGACCGCACCCGCGCCCTGTCGTGCGCCGAGCTGGTTGGCGTAGGAGAAGGAGTCCTCGAGCAGCTTCATGACCGGGATCACGCCGCTGGACTGGTTCTCGATGTGCTTGATCGGGGCACCCTGTTCTCGCAGGTTCGTGAGCAGCAGCGCCACGCCGCCGCCGCGCTTGGAGAGCTGCAGCGCCGCGTTGATGCCGCGCGAGATGGACTCCATGTTGTCCTCGATGCGCACGAGGAAGCAGCTCACCGGCTCGCCGCGCTGGGCCTTGCCCAGGTTGAGGAAGGTGGGGGTGGCGGGCTGGAAGCGGCCCGAGATGATCTCGTCGGCGTACTTCACGGCCTGATCCTCGTCGCCGGAGGCGAGCTCCAGGGCGACGGCGGCGCAGCGCTGCGGGAAGTCCTCGAGGTACTGCTTGCCGTCGAAGGACTTCAGGGCGTAGGAGGTGTAGAACTTGAACGCGCCGAGGAAGGTCTCGAACTCGAAGCCTTCGGATTCGACGTGCGCGTAGAAGGAGTCGAGGAAGCTGGGGCTGTACTGGTCGAAGACGGCCTTGTCGTAATACTGGTGCTCGATGAGGTAGGCGAGGCGCTCGGCGGTGGTGGCGAACGACATGGTGTTCTTGGCCACGTGGCCGGTCATGTAGCTGCGCTTGGCCTCCTTGTCCTTGCCGAACTGGATCTTGCCGTCCGGGCCGTAGAGGTTGAGCATGGCGTTGAGCGAGTGGTAGTCGTGCGAGGCGTCGTAGGCCTCGTCGTCGCTCGTGCGGTCCATGGACAGGGCGGTGCTGTCGGTGATTGCCATAGGAATCCCTTCTTGAGGATGGTGGTGAAATGGGTGAAACTGATCAGACAAAGCGGGTTCGTGGTGCGCCGCGTGGGCGTCGCCGCGAGGGGACACGGGGTGTACGGGGCTCAGAGGACGCAGGGGGTATACGGGGTGGTGGTCTTGGTCGTGGTGGTGCGCGGTGCCGTGCGGCCCGCAGGGTCGGCGCTCGCGCCGGTTGTTGAGCGGTGGGGCGGGCTGGCCTAGTCCCTGGGCGCTGCGGCCGCACCCACGCTCACATACTGCAGCGGCAGGGCGTCGGTCGTCGTGGCAGGGTCGCTGTCAGCGGTCTTCTTCGCGCGTTGGTTGGCGAAGAAATCGACCAGGCCCTTGCGCACCTTGCGCTGGTCGTCCGGGGTGCCCATGAGCTCGAAGTAATACACGAAAGGCACGTGGCACTTGGCGGAGATGATGTCGCCGGCCGCGCAGAAGGCATCACCGAAGTTGGTGTTCCCCGAGGCGATGACCGCCCTGATGTAGGAGCGGTTCTCGGGTTCGTTGAGGAACCTGCGCACCTGCGGCGTCAGGGCCTTCTTGGGGTTGCCCCCGCCGTAGGTCGGCACGATGAGCACGTAGGGTTCGCGCACGTGCAACGCCGGCTCCTTGGGGCGCAGCGGTATGCGGTACACGTTGAACCCCTCGTCCTCCAGGTGGCAGTTGGCCACGAAGCGCGCCGTGTTCTGGGAGGCGGAGGAGAAGAACACCACGGCCCCCTGGTGTGCTCCGACCGCCGGATACAGGGGTTCGCTCACGCCATCACCTTGTGCTCGGCGAGCTGCTTGATGAGATCGGGGCGGTACCCGCTCCAGGAGGAGTCGGGGGTGATGACGACCGGCGCCTGGCGGAATCCGGCCTGCTGAAGCTGCGCCAGGGTGGAGGGGTTGTCGGTGAGATCCACGACCTCGAAGTCGACGCCCTGCTTCGTCAGTTGACGCTTGGTGGCTTCGCACTGCGGGCAACGATATTTGGTGAAGACGGTGACGGTCATGGTGCTCCTTGGATCCTGTACTGCGCTCTGTGTGTGCTGTCAGATTACATGGTTGTGATTTAGAAAGAAACACCGTTTGTAGTGGCGTGTCGGTGGCGACGCTACTAGATGTAGTGGTCAATAACCGTAAAGCGTTGTGCCGCAAGCCTTCCCGGGTGCACGTCCCGAGGTGGCCCAGGACCCGTGCGCGGGGTGAATGTCGGATACATCACATTGCGGCCCCGCCATCGTTCGCTGGTGGATGGAATGCGGTCGCAGCGCCGAGGAATTCACCGGTCGGCGATAGACTGAACTGCGTTATGGCGTTCGATACGGGACGCCCACACAAGTGCGAAAGGCAATGCAATGGCCGAAGGAACTGCAAATATCGGTGTCGTGGGATTGGCGGCCATGGGGTCGAACCTGGCCCGTAACCTCGCGCACCACGGCAACACCGTGGCGTTGTACAACCGTCATTATGAGCGCACGGAGAAACTCATGGCCGAACACGGCGACGAGGGCTCCTTCGTCCCCTCGCGCACGGTCGAGGAGTTCGTGGCCTCGCTGGCCCGTCCCCGCACCGCGATCATCCTGGTGAAGGCCGGGGCGCCCACCGATGCGGTCATCGGCGAGCTGGCCGACGCGATGGAGCCTGGCGACATCATCGTGGACGGCGGCAACTCGTATTTCAAGGACACGATCCGGCGCGAGAAGGAGATTCGCGCGCGTGGCCTGCATTACGTGGGCTGCGGCGTCTCCGGCGGCGAAGAGGGCGCGCTCAACGGCCCCTCGCTCATGCCTGGCGGCACCGACGAGTCCTGGCGCACGCTGGGCCCGATCCTCAAGTCCATCGCGGCGGTGGCCGAGGGTGAGCCCTGTGTGACGCATATCGGCAAGGACGGTGCGGGGCATTTCGTCAAGATGGTGCACAACGGCATCGAGTACGCCGACATGCAGCTCATCGCGGAGAGCTACGACCTCATGCGTCGCGGCCTGGGCATGGAGCCCGGCGAGATCGCCGACGTGTTCGCCCAGTGGAACACGACCGAACTCAACTCCTATCTCATCGAGATCACGGCCGAGGTGCTGCGTCAGAAGGACGATAAGACCGGCAAGCCGCTGGTCGACGTGATCGTGGACCATGCGGGCATGAAGGGCACCGGCACGTGGACCGTGCAGACGGCCCTGTCGCTGGCCACGCCGGTCACCGGCATCGCCGAGGCGGTGTTCGCGCGCGGCCTGTCGAGCCGGTACCGCTGATGGGCGACCATGGTCAGGATGTAGATGAAGATGATCACGCGCTCGAGGCCGAGGAGAACAGCACGAAGGCGCCCGAGATGCCCGGGATCATGTCAACGAACGGCGCGAGCACGATGAGCGCCGCCGACAGCAGGATCGCCCTCGCCGGGACCTTGGACTTCGAGACCACCCCGAGCTTCTCCAGCTCCGGCGAACTCGAATCCTGCGAGAGCTGGAACAGGTGGCGTCCGGACGAGTAGAGCAACGAGTTGAGCGACGAGGAGGCGGCCGTGATGACCACGAAGAACACCAGCGCGGACGCCCACGACAGGCCGGCGTATTGGAACACCATGATGAACGGCGAGGCGAAGGACCCGTCGGCATTCGGCTGGAACGTGCTCCACGGCACGATGAGCATGATGGCGATGAGCGCGCCGACATAGAAGATGAGGATGCGCACGATGATCTGGTTGATGGCCTTGGGCAGCACGGTGCGCGGGTTCTTGGTCTCGGAGACCGTCACACCGACGAATTCGATGGTCTCATAGGCGAAGAAGACCATCTGGAAGCTCATGAGGAAGCCCATCCAGCCCTTGGGCAGGAAGGTGAACCCACGCCACAGGTTGTCGAGTCCGGCATGGCCGGCCGGGGACGTGCCCTCCATGCCGTGCACGCTGACGGCGGGGTAATGGTAGTTGATGACCACCATGACGATGGCGGTGAGGATCATGACCACGATCAGGGTGATCTTGATCATGGAGAACCAGAACTCAGCCTCGCCGAATACTTTGACGGCGATGAGGTTGATCATGACCAGCATGGCGAGGAACCCGAGCTCGATCACCCACTGCCATCTCGACAGGTCAAAGCCGAACACCCGGAAGAAGGTTACGAAATACGTGCCGACGGCGGTGAGCTCGGTCATGCCGACCAGCACGAGCACCAGCCAGTACGACCAGCCCGCGAAATGCCCCCAGCCGTGGCCGAGGTAACGGTCGATGAAGTTGATGAACGTGTGCTGGCTGGGGTCGCGGTACATGAGCTCGCCGATGGCCCGCATGAGCAGGAACATGACGACGCCGACCACGATGTAGACGAGCACGATGCCGGGGCCGAGCAGGCTGATGGATTTGCCGGAGCCCAGGAACAACCCGGTGCCGATCGTGCCGCCGATCGCGATGAACTGCACGTGGCGGGCCGACAGGCCACGGTCCAGCTTGTTGTCCTGGTCGAGCGAGGCCACGGACCGCAGATCCGATGAGCCGGCGGCCCCGGTCCCCTTCCGGTCCCCGGCCACACCGGTCGTCATGTGCTGTTCGCCTGTATCGTCAACTCGCATAATGCCTTTCGTTGGAGCTCATGCGCCCAAGCCCGATCACTCCCGCCCGGGTGGGCCGCCGCCCCCTAAGATATCTCCCATATGATATACCCGGCCGCGTTACGAACAGGGACTCCCGCCAGCACGCCGCGACGCCGCCCGCACGACGTTGCCACGACGCACTAGGATGCAGGAGGCCATGCAACACAAAGGGGCAGCAACGATGACGCACGCGACAAGCAGCTCGGACGAGCACACCGAGATCCACGCAGACAGCCATGAAGGCGTACGCCGATCGCTGAAGAACCGCCACATCCAGCTCATCGCCCTCGGTGGGGCCATCGGCACCGGGCTGTTCTACGGGTCGAGCGAGGCGATAGGCCTGGCCGGGCCGAGCATCCTCCTGGCCTACCTGGTCGGCGGGCTGGCCATCTTCCTCATCGTGCGGGCGCTGACCGAGATGTCGGTCGAGGACCCGCGCTCCGGCGCCTTCAGCTACTACGCCACCCGGTACTGGTCACGGCGCGCGGGCTTTGTGTCCGGGTGGAACTACTGGGTCAATTACGTGCTGGTCTCGATGGTCGAGCTCTCCGTCGTCGGCACGTTCGCCAACTACTGGTTCCCCGCCATCCCCCATTGGGTCTCCGCCTCGGTGTTCCTCGTTGCGATCGCCGGGGTCAACCTCCTGGGCGTGAGCCGGTTCGGGGAATTCGAGTTCTGGTTCTCCGCGATCAAGGTCATCGCCGTCGTCGCCATGATCCTCGGCGGCATCGCCGTCATCGTGATGGCCCTGCCCACCACGTCGGGCATCTGCCCCTCGCCGGTCAACTGGTTCACCGTCGGCGGCGGATTCCTGCCCCACGGGCTGATGTCACGGGATCACGCCGGCCATTGGACCGGCCTGCTCATGTCGCTGTGCGTCGTCATGTTCAGCTTCGGCGGCACCGAACTCATCGGCATCACGGCCGGCGAGACCATCGACCCGACCCGGACCATACCCAAGGCCGCGAACGGGATCATCTCGCGTATCCTCATCTTCTATATCGGCGCGCTCGGCGTGATCATGGCCGTCGTGCCGTGGAACACCATCACCGGCTCCACCAGCCCCTTCGTGCAGATCTTCGATTCCGTGGGCGTCCACGCCGCCGCCGACATCCTCAACTTCGTGTGCCTGACCGCCGTGGTCAGCGTCTGCAACTCCGCGCTCTATTCGAATTCCCGCATGCTCTTCTCCCTGTCCAAACAGGGCAACGCGCCGGCGTTCCTCGGCATGCTCAGCGCACGCGGGGTCCCGGCGGCGGGCGTGCTGACCTCGGCGGTGATCACCGCGGGGACCGTGGTCATCGTGTTCCTGTGGCCCGAATTCGCGTTCAACTACCTCATGAGCATCACCACCATCGCCACGATGCTCAACTGGGCGATCATCCTGCTCACGCACATGCACTTCCGCAGGGCCGTGGAGGCAGGCAAGGGCCCGGGCGACCTGGCGGGACTGGAGGGTCACCAAGCGTTGCGCCGACTGCGGTTCGCGCTGCCCCATGCCCGCGTCGTCGCCTGGACGGTGCTGGCCTACCTCGCCGCCATCGTGGTCCTCATGTGCTTCTCCCCCGGTTACCGTGCGGCCGTGATAGCCGGACCGGTGTGGATCATCCTGTTGCTGGCGATCTATCAGATCCGCGCGCATCACGACCGCCTCGCGGGAACGGATTACACAATCGAAACGGTGGACACGACCGACTGAGCGACAGCCGCAAAAACACCGGGGCGGCGCGACCATTGTGGCCGCGCCGCCCCGGAATCAGCGGTGTCCTACTGCTGCGTCACTCCTGCGTCTGCGCGCGGGCGATCTTGCCGGTGAAGGATTCCTTCTCATCGGCGTCAGCGGCCTCGCCCTTGTTCCAGGAGAACATGGCGCGGAGCTTCGGTCCGACCGTCTCGAGCTGCGGACGGGAGAACTCCTCCTGCAGCTCCTTGAACTTCGGAGCGCCCTTGGCCTGATCCTCCATGAACTCCTTGGCGAAGGCGCCGTCCTGAATGCGACCGAGCTGGTACTGCATGCGCTCACGCGTGTGCTCGTCGATGACCGTGGAGGTGAAGTCGCCGTACTGGGCGGTGTCGGAGCAGCTCCAACGCGCCTTGTTCAGGCCACCCTCGTTCATGAGGTCGACGAGCATCTTGAGCTCGTGGAACACCTCGAAGTAGGCGATCTCCGGCTGGTAACCGGCCGCGGTGAGGACCTCGAAGCCCATCTCGCACAGGTGGTTGATGCCGCCCATGAGCACGTCCTGCTCACCGAAGAGATCGGTTTCGGTCTCCTCCTTGAACGTCGTCTTGATGGCGCCGGCGCGCAGGGCGCCCAGAGCCTTGGCGTAGGCGAGGGTGATGCCCCAGCCGTCGCCGCGCGGATCCTGCTCGACCGCGACGACCACCGGCACGCCACGTCCGGCGGCGTACTCACGGCGCACGATGTGGCCCGGGCCCTTGGGGGCGACCATGAAGACCGGGTGATCGGCCGAAGGCTTGATGTAGCCGTAGTGGATGTTGAAGCCGTGCGCGAAGGCGAGCGCCGCGCCCTCCTTGAGGTTCGGCTCGATGTCGTCGCGGTAGATCTGCGCCTGGTACTGGTCGGGGGCCAGGATCATGACCACGTCGGCTTCCTTGGTCGCATCGGCGACGGACTTGACTTCGAGACCCTGCTCCTTGGCGAAGGCCACGGACTTGGAGGTCGGACGCAGGCCGACGACGACCTTGACGCCGGAGTCACGAAGGTTCAGGGCATGAGCATGGCCTTGTGAGCCGTAGCCGATGACCGCCACGGTCTTGCCGTCGAATACGGAGAGGTCGGCGTCGTTCTCATACCAGATTTGTGCTGTCATAATAGTGTTCTCCTAATAGAGGTAATAATCATTGTGATTGTTGATGACATCCGATCGCACGCGTTTGATGCCGCGCCGACCGATGTCCTTGGCCTGTCTAAGAGGATTGTGTCCTGAATCGTTGCCCATACTACCCCATATGGGGAAATCCCCATATTCGGGTCCACCTGTCGGGCAACGGCCCGAGACCATCCTCGATTATCGGTGGTGCGGGACATGACCCCGCATGCCGTCACCGCTCGAAATCGGTATTTTTGGTCTCCTTACATGTCAGCACTCCAACGAGGCAGCACAGGGCCATCACGCCGAGATACATCCCGACGGATTGCACGCCCCAATGCTCCGAGAGCCACGTCGCCACGGAGGGCACGAAGGCCGCACCCACGATGGCCGCGAGGTTGTAACCGATGCCCGAACCCGAATACCGCACGTTCGCGGCGAAGAGTTCGGGAAGAAAAGCGCCGATGGGCCCGAAGGCGATGCCCATGAGGGCGAAGCCCACGCACAGGAACACCATGACGGATACGGTGTCGCGCTGGCCCTGCCCCATGAGCAGATAGGGGAACAGGAGCGAGAAGACGACCAGGGCGACCGACGAGAACAGGAGCACCTTGCGACGTCCGACCTTATCGGCGTAGAGGCACGAGAGCACGATGAACAGCGCGAAGACGCAGATCGCGACCATGAGCATGAGCAGATACTCCTGGTTGGTGAAGCCCAGGCCGCCGCCGCCCTGCCCGACCGGCTTGGTCGCCCAAGCCAGCGACCAGGTCGCCAACGTGTAGAACAACGTGTAGGTGACCGCGACCAGGAACGTGGCCTGCAGCACCTGACGCCAGCTGTGGCGGAAGACTTCGCGGAGCGGAGCCTTGACCACGCGGTGCTCACGCAGGGTACGCTGGAAGACCGGCGTCTCCTCCATGTGGACCCTGGCCACGAGTCCGACGATGACCAGCACGGCCGAAAGCAGGAACGGCACGCGCCAGCCCCAGGTGAGCATGGCGTTCGAGTCGTTGAACATCTCCAGCAGGAAGTAGGTGCCGTTCGACAGGAAGAATCCGATCGGGGCGCCGAGCTCGGGGAATGATCCGTACAGCGCGCGGCGGTTCTCCGGCGCGTTCTCGGTGGCGACCAGCGCCGCCCCGGACCATTCACCGCCCAGCCCGATGCCCTGCACGAAGCGGCAGAGCACCAGAACGGCCACGGCGAACCAGCCCCACATGTCGTAGGTCGGCAGGCAGCCGATGAGGAAGGTCGCGACGCCCATGGTGAGCAGCGAGACGACCAGCGTCGTCTTGCGCCCCATGCGGTCGCCGAAGTGGCCGAACACCAGGGATCCGACGGGCCGCGCAACGAAGGCGACGGCGAAGGTCAGCAGCGAGCCGATCAGCGCGGCGGTGCCGGTGTGCCCGAAGAACACCTTGGGAAAGTAGTTCGCCGCGGCGGTGCCGTAGGCGTAGAAATCGTAGAACTCGATGGCCGTGCCGACCATCGAGGCCGCGATCACGGTTTTCACTGATTGCCGGACGGCCTTTGCCACGTGGGCCGCGGGCGATGTGCCCTCGAGGTCCTGCGGCAACTCGGTCGTGCTGTCGACTGCTGTCATCTGAAATCTCCCTGATCCTGCGCCGGAGCGCCATGGTTCATGTCGGACTTGCCCGTGCCTCATGCCTGTGATGTGTCTTGTGGACCGCAAACAACAAAGCCCCGCAACTTGTGCGGGGCCCAAACGTGGATTGTGTCTGTGCTTCAGGCCCTGCCTTCGTTGGCGGGGTCTTCAGCGTGGATGCCGAATCAGTCCGTCAGCGAAGACGGAATAATAATTCGTGCAACTGCCAGACGCATCGTCTGGCGCAGTGATGATGTCATTGTTCCGGTCATCGTAACGGACCTCCTCTCATATGCTGTAAGTTCGTGTCGGATTGATACCCGACTTGGTTGATAACGTAGGCCCGGGGTTTCGCCGATGTGCGGGGGCGTCCGCATGGTGGACATCAGTGCCCGAGGGAAATAAGCCACCAGCCCAGCGCAAGGCTCGCCATGGTACCGAACAGCGTCACCCCCAGATAGAGCGCGGCGGACCAGACCTTGCGCTGACGAACCAAGGAGAGCATCTGGCCGACGGCGGCAGGAAAGGTCGCGAACCCGCCGCAGAAACCCAGCACAAACACGAGGTAGGTCGCCCCACTGACCGTGCGGTCCAGATACGAGGCCGCGGCCAGACCGACGAAGAATGCCGCCAAGATGTTGATGAGCACCGTCGACAGCGGGAACACGCGGTTCCACCAGCGTTGGATGGAGGTGTCGAGAATGAAGCGCGACACAGCACCCAGGCCACCGAACACGCATACCATGAACCAGATCATCAGTGGACCTCCCCGGTCGCCGGATCGGGCACCAGCGGTATCTCCGCCGTGATGGGCGGCGGCTCGTAGGCCAACGGCGCCTGCCCCGAGGCCGGGGCCTGCCGAGCATCGACCGTCTCGTGGTGGTCGACGGCCCCCTCCGGGCCTGTGGACTCCACGGCCTGTGGATGTAACGCATGCGAGGCATCCGACACGGTCTGCGCATGAGCCCCGACCGTCTTGGCATGGCGGCGACGGCGATCCTCCGCATTCGCGTCGGCGACGGCCTTGGCCACGACGAGCCGCTGCTGATGAGCCGCCAGCAGCCGCCCGCACCGGCTCCCGAGCAGGGCCGCCACGACCCCGCAGCTCAGGCTGCCTGCCGTATAGGCGAGGAACATCGCGTAGTCGCCGTCCCCTAGGAGCAGGAACCCTTGGAGGATGGCCATGGCCATCATCGAGAGCGCGCCGCACACCCCCATGCCCAAGCCGCTGCCCAGAATCTGGCGCACCCGTTTGGACAGCCACGCCGCCCGGGACAGGTAGCTGGTAAGCGTCCCGTAGCCGAAACAGGCCAATGCGTTGACCAACAACGTCGCCAGCAACGGCACCACGGCGGAACCGGGACGGGCGGCGTCGTGGGGGAACATCATGGTGATCGGCGTATGCAGGGCCACGCCCAGGAATCCTCCGAGGAAAACGGCGAGATACATGATGCCGTCGGCGAGCGGGTTGAACCGCGCTTGCAGATGCTTGAGCGGTGCCAGGGGGATCTTCGGGGGCACCGGTGCGGCGGCCTTCCCGAAAGGCCGCGGCGCGACGTTGCGGGCCTGCGCGGCCGCGATCTCCATGGTGCTCGGCGCGGGTTCGGTAACGGTCTCCTTGGAGGGGACCCGCAGGTCGTCAAGGCGGGGCATGGCATCGAGTACCGCCGAGGCGAACAGGTCCCCGAGCGCCTCGTTGGCGTGCCCGGTGGGCAGGTCGGCACCGTCATCGCGCACCGCATCATCAACGTCGTTCGTCGCGACGTTGTCCGGAACATCGCCGGGCAACGGTTCCTTCGCCGTGGAATCCATCAGTCTTCGCTCCTTTGCGTATTCTGATCGGTCGTGGCCTGCGTGATGCGTCCGATCGTCGTCGCGACGTATGACATGGCGGTCCCGAAGGTCGGATGCAGGAGAACCCGAGCCTCAGTCGACGAGCGAACGCACCGAGATGATGTGGTCGCGCTGGGGACCCGTGCCGATGGCCGAAATCCGGCAGCCGGACAACTCCTCGAGTCGCTTGACGTACGCCTGGGTGGTCTGTGGCAGATCCTCGAAGCTGCGGGCCTTGGAAATGTCCTCGCTCCACCCCGGCATGGTCTCGTAGACGGGTCGCGCTGCGGTGAACTCAGCCTGGTCGACCGGCATGTGGTCGTACCGGGTGTGTGTGCCGTCGCCGTTGTCGACGTCGTAGGCAACACAGATCGGAATCTCATGCAGTCCGGTGAGCACGTCGAGCTTGGTCAGCACGAGATCGGTCAGGCCATTGACCTGGACGGCGTACCGGTTCACGACGGCGTCGAACCAGCCGCACCGACGCGGACGGCCGGTGGTGACACCGAATTCATGACCCTGCTGGCGCAGCCATTCGCCGGATTCGTCGAGCAGCTCCGTGGGGAATGGGCCTTCGCCGACGCGGGTGACATACGCCTTGGAGACGCCAATGACGCGGGCGATCTTGGTCGGTCCCACGCCTGTGCCGGTGCAGGCGCCGCCCGCGGTCGGGTTGGACGACGTGACGAACGGATAGGTGCCGTGGTCGACGTCGAGCATGGTGGCCTGACCGCCTTCGAAGAGCACGGTCTTGCCGGCGTCCAACGCCTCATTGAGCACCAGCGAGGTGTTGGCGACGTACGGCTTGAGACGCTTGCCCAACGCCAACAGGTCCTTGGTCGTCTGGTCGATGTCGACCGGACGGCGGTTATACAGTTTCACGAGCATCTGGTTCTTCTGATGCAGGCTGGCCTCCACCTTGTCGTGCAGGTGGCGCTCGTTGAACAGATCGTGCACGCGGATGCCGACGCGGTTGATCTTGTCCGCGTAGGCCGGGCCGATGCCACGGCCGGTCGTGCCGATCTTGTGCTTGCCGAGGAAGCGCTCGGTGACCTTGTCGAGTACGCGGTGATACGGCGCGATGACATGGGCCTCCTCGCTCACAAGCAGATGCGAGCAGTCGACGCCACGGGCCTGAAGCCCGTCGATCTCCTCGAAGAGCACCTCGGGATCGATCACCACGCCGTTGCCGATGACGGGCGTGACGTTGGGATTGATCACGCCGCTGGGCAGCAGATGCAGGGCATAGGACTCATCGCCGACCACCACGGTGTGACCCGCGTTGTTGCCGCCGTTGAACCGCGCGACATAGTCGACATGGGTGCCGATCAAATCGGTCGCCTTGCCTTTGCCCTCGTCGCCCCACTGAGCTCCGATAAGAATGATTCCGGGCATAACCGCACCTCCGCATCCGCATGATTCCGCCTGAAACAGCGTATCCCAACGTCTATACCGCACACCCCGTTCAGTGCAGTGCGTGGCCCGCCGAACCGAGGCGCCGACATGCCTCGACGACGCGCGCGGCCATGGCGGTCTCTGCTTCGCGGCCCCAGGAGCGCGGATCGTAGAAATGCTTGTCGCCGACCTCGCCGTCGACCTTGAGCACCGCATCGTAATGGCTGAACATATGCCCCGCCACCGCGCGGGTGAACGCGTACTGGGTGTCGGTGTCGACGTTCATCTTCACGACGCCGTAGCGCACGGCGGCCGCGATGTCGGCCGGGTCGGAGCCGGATCCGCCGTGGAAGACGAGCGGGAAGGGTTTGCCCATGGCCACAGCCTCGCGCACGATCGCGTCGGGAACGGCGGTCGCGCGGGCCGATGGGTGCTCGAGC
>NZ_JGZE01000030.1 GCF_000741285.1 Bifidobacterium mongoliense DSM 21395
CGAACCACACGGCCACGCCTGAGCTCCCGGCTCGATCGTGGAGGCGGAACCGATGGCAGCCTGGCGGGCCACCTGCCGGATCGTCTCATGATCCCCGAAACGCAGCATCTCAATCCTGATCCGCTCACCCCCGGTCACATGCGTATAAGCTTTCATAGTGAGTGCAGCACCTCCCAAAGGTCGGAACATCAGCAATCCCAACCATAAGCGGTGTTGCACTTCTAACTAGAACTCAGGCTGCACTCACCTCGCATGCTCGAACAAGCTTGAAATGTAGATGTGCGGATAGCGCATGCCAGCGGAATGCGGGTCGGTGAACAGCACCACGGCACTATCACGCCATTGCTCATACCGTAATGCTTGGTAGTAGTCGGCGACCTTTTTGATATTCGCGCACAGTTTGTCATCGTTATACTTCCAAGACTTGCCACAGAGTGGGCAGGGGTATGCTCCCGGCGTCCGGTCGTGCGGCGTCCCATCAGCCATACCCGACAGACGCAACCCGCGACGCCAGTCAAGCTCATTGCGATACGACGCCTTCCTAGCATCCGCATTCCCGTCGCTAAGGAAGTGCATCGGCTCCGCCTGCCGCAGATGGAACACACCAGTGGATGAATCACGTTCAAAACTAGCCAACCGGCCATTGCACTTACTGCCATCAGGCAACCGCCTGCCGCAGATCAAACCCACCGAGAGCACTGGCTGATATTCCTTGAGCTGACGATATCCGATACGTTCCCGCTTACCATTCACAATATGGTAGACAGCCTGTTTTCCCATCATGATGCGAGCGCCTCCGTTCCATTCTCCCTGCTTGGATAATTCACAATGTTCGTGTCGGTCGCAGCTGGGAGCCTCTGTAATCTGTCCGCAAGGCTCTCGGGAAGCCCTCGAGATGATTCCAGATAGCCGAGTGACGCTCTGGCCGTTCCGTGTCCCAAGGCGTTCTGCAATTGACGAATACCCACGCCAGCGTCAGCGAGCGCACTGCCAAAGTAGTGACGTAGGTCGTGTGGCCGTATCACGTCGGAGATATGCGCTTTGTCTAAGGCACGACTCCACTTATGCGACCAAGTGGACTCCGAGACGTATCGAGTGCCATTCTTGTCGGGTGCGAAAATCAATGATGCGGGGAATGGCCCCACGAAACGTTTCAAATGGTCGTTGACGATATCAGTCAGCCATAGAGGCAGCGATACGCTCCTGACGCCCTCACTGCTCTTAGGTGGGCGTATCAGCCATTCACCACCCACGCGCTGCGCCTGACATGTCACATGAACCACCACATGGCCGTCAACCTCGTCTAGGTCTTGACGTTCCAAACGCACCCATTCACCGAAGCGCAGTCCTCCGAACGCGGCTATATATGCGCAGAGGCGCCACTTATCCGGCAGTGCGGCGATAATGTTCGCCAGTTCCTCGGCTGTCGGCGCTCTATGCCCATTACCGGTTTTTGAACGCAGTAGTTCACTGGGCACCGGGTTACGGGTTATGGTGCCGTCCTTCATGGCCGTGGCGAGTATGGCATGTAATAGTCGGGCTTCTGCTCCGGCCGTTGTCTCACCAGCCTGCTCGCACCGTTTCCCATGCCATTCACGCACCATTGGTGGCGTGATGTACGTCAGCGGGCATCTTGCGAAGCCCTGCAACCCGCTATCGAGTTCACGCTCGTACAGCGCGATGGTGCTCGGCCTAAGTGCGCTCCCCTTGCGCGTCTGGCGTTGCCTCACCCAGATCGTGGCGTAACGCCCGAAGTCCTCCGCCTCTATACTTGCCGGGGGTTTCCACTGTCCGTGTTTGATCTCATAGTCTCGGTCGGCTAGAAACTCACGCGCCTGCTTCTCGGTGTTGCATGCGCTCGCATAATAGCGCTTTTTATCCGGCCCCAAGTAGATAGGTTGAAACTTTCCCGACTTAAGGCGTTTGAGGGTTCCGAACGTCGTGTCGCGCTTCTTGCGGGTCATGGTCTTGCCTTTGTGCTGGTATGTGACCATCTCCACCGTCGTTCGACTCATTTCCCTCATCTCCTCAGCCTTAGTGGCATGACTAGTGGCATGAACCCTCGTGCCACTCCAGTGCCACTACTACGCGACATCTCTTGTTCTTACCTGTTCTATTGTACCACCGTGTAATGTCAATCAACAGTAGGGATAACAGGCGATGGAACAGTGCAATGAAGCCAAAACAAGAGAATGGCGGAATGCTGCGAATAAGCGAAAACCGTGAATCTTCTAATTTCAAGGTCAACGGTTCGAATCCGTCCGGGGCCACCATATCTGACTCTTACTGCCATCGGGCTTTACCTGCGAACTGCAATTCCAGCCATATGTGCATCTATGCGCCGAATTATCGCAACCACATCCGTTGGGTTGCATAATACAACTGGCCACACCGCACTTCAAGAGAGCGCCCACGGATAAAAGCTCAGGATGGCGAAGACAAGAGCCCTCAAGATTTATCACATTATTGCCGGAATCCGACGTGGATTGGAATCTTTGAGCATGATTTCCATATTGGCCAACCGACCGTCACTTCGTTCTATCTGTTCACGGGAGATTTCGTCGCTCCCCGTACCCTCTGCGCCGACCTTGTCGACGATCCAGGTGCAAACGCTGCGGTGACGACGCCGATGAGCGCTATCCCGGCCAGCATCACGGCGAACGCTATGATGCTTCCTGTCGGCGTGACGGGCGTGTAGTCTCCGTATCCCAAGGTGGTGATGGTGGCGAAGGTCCACCACAAGGCTCTCAATGGGCGCACCATGGGCAGTGGGACCACGACCAGATCGAACGGATGGCGTTTGAACCCTGCCCATTTGCCGCTGGAAAAGCTTAGTGACATCACCTAATGGACTGCGAACAGCACCCACAGGATATTCATCATCAACCCAGCCGCATTGCCCATTCGACTCGTCGGCTGTGCCACGATCTGCCAAGAGTAGATGTCAATGAACACGACGGACAGGCCGGTCATTGGCCACTCGGTGTTCTTCTCTCAGGTTCGTGGTGTCATGCATCGGATGATAGCCGTCTGATGATGGGGACCATGTGGGTGTCGGGAGTTCAGAAAGCGTTATGCTTTCTTTCAGCAGAGTTGCGAAAGAAGGGGATTTCGATGGGCTGGCGGTTTCGTAGGAGCATAGGAGGCAAATACTTCCGACTGAATCTCGGTAAGCACGGCGTCAATGGCGTCACTTTCGGCGGTAGGGGCATGCCACATGTCACCATGGGACGCACCGGCACCAGAGTCGGGGCGTCCATACCCGGCACGGGAATGTCCTACACACACCGGATCAATCCGCAACGTCATGACACCGCCACGGCTGAGCGCATCGACGCCACACCGACTCTGACACTGCCCACACAGCCACAGACCGCTATGCGACCGCCTGCAGACGGGGAAGTCCCCCACCCCAACGGCAAACACGGGGGAGACAAGCCGCTCCCCTGGTCCAAGCTCGTCATCACGTCAGTGTTGTTCTCAGCACTGGCTGTGGTGTACGTCATGTTCGAAGTCCCACAATTTGCACTTCTGTTGTCTGTTGTCGCGTTCCTGCTAGGAATCTCAGGTCTGGTGGCCATCCAACTGCGAAAGTCGCGACGAAGCAGCACTGTGGCCGTTATCTCCATCATCGTCTCCGTGGCGATGATGGTCGTGTCACTCGAATCGACACCATCCCCCACAAGTGCGTCACCATCGACCACGCACAGCATTTCAGCCAGTCAGAGGGCGGCGAAGACCAGGCAGAGGCAAGCTGCAAAACGCAGGAAGCTCGACCAAGAACGGCGCGAAAAGGAGAACACAGAAAAGCTCGCTACGGCCAAAGGCACACTGGCATCGAAGCTCGACGATGCGCGCGGTCTCTTCAATGCGTCCAATGGCAATGTGGCCGACGAAAGCACAGGGGACGCACTCAGCGCCGCGATAGCCGCCGCCACACAAGTCGATTCCACTAATGCGACTGATTGGACGTCCGCGGTGCAACCCCTGCAATCCGCGATGGATACCGTGACAGCCAGCGAAACGAAAAAGCAACAAGATGACGCGCAGGCGGAGGTAGCGGCCCAAGCCAAAGCGGACGCAGAGGCGAAAGCCAACGCAGATGCAGAGCAACAACATATCCAACAGAACATCCAGCCGCAGCAAACTCAGCAGCAGAACACTTCGGGGTCGCTTGCGGCGGTCTGCGTGGACGGTACCAGTTCCGTTTCAAGTCCGGGGGCGGCGGATTATCGCGGCATGTGCTCGCATCATCACGGCATTGCACAAAAACTAGGCAGACAATAAACTCAGATGTATCACCAGAGTCGCTGTTCTGACGATGCAATGGCGGGCATTCATTTAGAGGTTCGTCCGGGTTTGCCCATTTCCGAGGCTTTGCACAGGACGTGAAATTCACTGTTGTCCTGCTTGACGTTCCCGGGATTCCCATCCGGTATGAGGAAGATGAGCCAGTATGGGGTTGGGGCGGTCGGATGCCACGTTGCGGTATCGTCTCATGCCTTCGGCGAGATCGGAGATGAAGAGCGCGATGCGCGACCTCGGCCGGCGGACGGAGCCGCAACGGTACGTGCACGTGCCGTTGCGATGACCGTTCATCGTGTCTCATCGCAACGATACGATCGCACCATGGGGAACACGAAGGATCGGCACGCATCGAAGCAACCCGAAACCGGGCGCACCACGCCATCACAGCCCGCATCGCCGACCGAAGAAGCATTGCTCGATACGGCCGCATTGCACGATACGACCGTGCCGCACGATACTGACGACTCCCCACGCTCTCAGACGCCAGCCTTCGACGAACGAGCGAGCGACGAGCAGGACCTCACCTTCGACTACGCGCAACGCGCCTTCGCACAGGCGGGACTCGTCTGGTCCCCGACGACTCTGCGCCGTCTGCGCCTCGTCGTGCAATCCCCCCTCACGCAATCCTCACCCGCTCAATCCTCACCCGCTCAATCCCGCGATGACGATCCGGACCAGGGCGACGCCGCCCGCACCGTCACGGACCGCACGGCGAGCGGATGGTATACGAACACCGCCCTGCTCCTGTCCGATCAGAATCCGTTCGCCCTCAAATGCGCCGTGTTCGAAGGCGACACCAAGGCCACCATGCTGGATCATCTCACGGTGCGCGGTTCGGTGCTGCGCCTGATCGACGAGGGCATGCGGTTCCTCGAACGCCACGATCCCGAAGGCGCCTGGCCACGGCCAGCCCTGCGCGAGACCCTGGTCAACGCGATCGTCCATCGCGACTACGACTATTCGGGCCCCACGCTGGCGACCGTCTACGACGAACGCATCGAGATCGTCTCCCTGGGTGGCCTGGTCGACAGCCTGGAGGTCAACGATCTGCTCAACGGCATCAGCCAACCACGCAACGCCCGATTCGCCGACGTCGCGGGCGAGCTGGGACTCGGAGAAAACTATGGGACCGGAATCGCGCGCATCATGGACGCCTACGGGGACAGCGCCGCAAGTCCGCAGCTGAGGGTCGGCCCCTCCTCCATGGCGGTCGTACTGCCCAGACCGGTGCGAGCCGACGACCCCTGGCCATGGCGACGGGACGGCGAACACGACCACGAATCCGAAGCCACCGATGACGCCGCGGATAACTCCGACAAGACGTCCCGGGGACCGCACCCCCGGACGGCACGCCGCTACACGTTCCCCGCATCCCGCCCCTGGACGACCGATGACCCCGGCAAGGCGCTCGCGGGTGCACGCGTCATCGGGGTGGCCCCGTTGCAGACCGTCACCCTGTCACGCGACGCGTTCGACGCCGTGCCCATCACCCAGGCGCCGATGGCGCAGCCCATGCGCAGCCTCGAGGCGGTCACCCTGCATCTGTTCGCCGAATCCGGGGTCGAACTCAGCCGCGGTCAGATCGAACGACGGCTGGGCATCAGTAAGAACCAGGCGGCATATGTGCTGCGCAATCTGGTCAACAGCGGCAAGATCACGCGGCGAGGCCGCTCGCGGGCCACGCACTACGCGCTGAACTGACTCCGGGATCGGCCACCGTCAATACCCCATGGCCCACGAGGCCGCCACAAGCACGGCGAGAAAGACGACGTTGACCGCACTGTAGACGAGCAGATACCGGGTTTTGCCGTGGGGATAGTGCATGGTCACGTTCTTATAGGACACCAGCGAGGCCATGGAGGCGATCAGCGTGCCCATGCCGCCCAGATTGGTGCCGATGATGAGCGGCTTCCACGCACCGCTGAACCCGGTGAGCAGCAGGGTGGTGGGCACGTTGCTGATGATCTGGCTGAACCCTACGGCCACTTCGAGCGGATGGTTGCCGACCAAGGCCTCGGCCATCGCGAGGAAAGCCGGAATGCGTCTCATGTTGCCGATGAACACGAAGAACATGACGAAGGTCAGGGGCAGGCCCCAATCCATGGTGAGGAACACGCGTCGGTCGCAGAACGCGAACGCGACGGAGACGCACAGGATCATGGCCCACAGCGGTACGATGCCGCCGACGGCGAGCAGGCAGATCACGAACAGGGCGGCGTACAGGCCCAGCCGCCATGGCCTGCTGCCCGACCCGTAGCCCATGAGTCTGATCTCGTCCGGCGCGGGTTTGTCGGACAGTGGCGCGAGCACACGGCGTTCGAGCGACGCCCCGTCGCCGTCGGGCATCGCCACACCGCCCCGGCGTGAGAACACGACGAACACGACGACCACGAGGAGCACGGCGGCGACGGCGCTGTACGGGGCCATGAGCCGCAGGAAATCGAGCGTGCTCATGCCGCTGACGGCCTTGAGATAGAGATTGTGCGCATTGCCGATCGGGGTGAGCATGCTGCCCATGTTCGCGGCGACGGTCATCAGCGTGCACACGAATATGGTGTCGGCCTGCATGCCGGCCATGATGAGCACGGATATCGCGAACGGGATGAAGGTGACCAACGCGACGTCATTGGTGATGAACATCGCCGAGACGAAGGTCAGGGCCACCAGGCACATCACGATCCCGCGCTGCGTGCGCACCCGGCTGAGCAGGCGGGCGCCGATGCTGCGGAACACGCCGATGCGCTGCATACCGCACACCACGATCATGAGACAGACCAGCTGGGCGATCGTGCTCACATGCACATATCCGGCGTACCGGGCGTCGGGGGGAACGATGAAACATGAGACGAGGGCGAGTATCGCCGAGACGATGAGAATGGTGTTATCGGCGCAGAGCAGACGAAGTCTCCGTCGCATACAAGCCTCCCAGCTCCGCCATCATCCGTCTCATCCCACAGCATCGCGGCCGGGCACTGCACCGCGCCCCGCCGACGATCGTCGCGCGCCGTGCGCGCCATGGCGGGCACCGTATGGCTCCCACCGTACGACCGGCGCCATCTGCGCCGCCGTATGACCAGAGACCGATTGTACGGTCTTCGCACGACCTCGCTGCTCCTACGCGGCGGCGTTGCCGTACACCTGATCCTGCAGGTCCTTGCGGGCGGTCTCCAGCTTCGTGATCTCGCCGAGCAGATCGATCTTCTCCGCACCATCCGGCAGCTGCGCCATACGTCGGCGTGCGGCGCCGATGCGACGCATGAACCCGATGTCGTGCAGCCGCACCAGCAGCTGTGCGGCATACTGGCTTTCGGGGGCGCTGGGACGGTGCAGCCCCGGTGCGCCCGTACCGTCGCCGGCCGCCGTGGCGCCGCCATGGTCCTGGCCGCCGTTATCCGAGGACGGCAACGGCAGCGGCATGACGGCGAGCTCGTTGATGACCTGTTCGAGCATGGGCCGCCTGCCTTGGACAGGGCGTGCAACCACAGCCCTTGGGGGGTGTTCTCGTCGGGCAGCCCACCCGCGGCCGACACGGCCTGGAACAGTGAGCGGAACACCGGCGTCATGAAATTGTTCAGGGTCAGACGCGTGAACCACTCACGGTCGACGGCGAGGGGCATCTGGATGAGCATGGCCATGAACTGCTGTTCGCAGATGAACACCGCGTCGTCGATGCGGTAATACGTCTGCTCGTTCATGTCGCGACGCTCCAGCGTCTTGCGCCGCGCGGGATTCTCGTACACCCCGCCGTCCCTGTCGCGCTCGCCGTAGCCCTGCCGCTCGCCCTGGGGGAAGCGGCGACGGGGCGCGTAGGCGTCCTCGTCTCGGATGTGCTGCTGTCGCCGAGCGGTGGAGACCTCGCGGCGCATGAGATCGAGCTCGACGCCGATGCGACGCGTGGCCTTGCGCGTGTAGATGTCGAGCAGCGAGCGGTCGCGAATCTGCGCGATCAAGGGCGCGACGGCTTTGACGGCGCCCATCTGCCCGGTGGTGAACGCGGTGTCGAAACGGCCGATGGCCGTATCGATGACGAAGTCGTAGAGCGGCTTGGCCCCGGCGATGAGCGAACGGACCGCCTCGTCACCCTGCTGGATGCGCAGGTCGCACGGATCGAGGTTGCCGTCGGCGACGGCGACGAAGGTCTGCGACAGGAAGGCCGAATCCAACGAGAAGGCGTGCAGCGCGGCCTTTTGTCCGGCCGCATCGCCATCGAAGGTGAAGACGATGCGCGAACTGAGCGGTTGGCCCTCCACCTTGAGCGGGCCGATGAGCTGGACCGCGCCGAGTGAATCGTCGGAGATCAGACGACGTACGATCTTGGCGTGTTCGGCGCCGAACGCGGTGCCGCAGGTGGCCACGGCCATGTCGATACCAGCCAGATGGCAGGCCATGACATCGGTGTACCCTTCGACGATGACCGCCTGACGCTTGGCGACGATCGCCTTCTTGGCCAGGTCGATGCCGTACAACGCCTGGGTTTTGCGGTACAGCTGGGTGTCGGGCGTATTGATGTATTTCGCGCCGATCGAATCGTCGTCGTACAGCTTCCTGGCCCCGAATCCCAGGGTACGGCCGGTGGAGTCCCTGATGGGCCAGGTCGCCCGGCCGCGGAAGTAGTCGTAGATCCCCCGCTGACCCTGCCTGGCCAGCCCCGCGTCGAGCATCTCCTGCTGGGTGAAGCCCTTGCCGGACAAATGCCGCACGAGATTATCCCAGCCTTGCGGCGCGTAACCGCATCCAAACCGTTCGCATTCGGCCTGACTGAAGTTGCGTCCACCCAGGAGCTTGCGGGCCGCGAGCGCCTCCTTGCTCACGATCTGGGCGGTGAAGAAACGCTGCGCCTCCTCGTTCGCCTCGAGCAGCCGCGACCGTTTCGAACCGGTGTGCTCGCTGCGGGCCGACCCCTCCTCGTAGCGCAGGTCGATATGGTAGCGGTCGGCGAGCAGTTCGACGGCCTCGCGGAAATCGATGTTCTCCTGGTGCTCGACGTATCCGAATACGTCGCCGCCCAGTCCGCAGCCGAAGCAGTGCCACACGCCCAGCGAGGGGCGCACGGAGAAGCTCGGCGTCTTCTCGTCATGGAACGGGCACAGCCCCACGTAGGTGCCGGATCCTGAGGGTTTGAGCGTGACCGTCGCCGATACGATGTCGTACAGGTCGGCGCTCGCCCGCACCTTTTCCACGTCTTCCTTGAGAATCATCCCAGCCATAGCATCTCACCATACCCTCGGGTGGCCCGGGCCCGGCACGGCGTCCCGGCTCAGCACAGGATCGAATGCAGGGCCAACGCGGAGTTGTCGGTCAGGCTGGCGACCTGATCGACCACGACGCGCAGGCGTTCGTCATCGTTGGTGGCCTCGTTCCAATCGTCGAGGAACACCGGTTCCAACGCGTCGCTGGCATGGGGGCTGTCGGCCATGAGCACGTCGACGAGGTCGGTCACCACTTCGAGCTCGCGTTGATGCATGGGGGCCTGCTCACGCGGGGCCATGACGAAGTAGACGGCCAGGCCCTTGAGGGCGACGATCTCGTAGGCGGTGGGCTCGGGGATGACGACCGAAGCGCCGTAGCGGGTCAGTGGGCCCGACCCGTACTTGCGCCTGGTCGCGGTCTCGACCGACCCGGCGAACCGTCCGATCAACGCACTGGTGAGGTTCTTGAGCTGGGCGAGCGAGCGCCGCGACCCGTCGAAATGGGACGGGAACGGCTGTTCGCGCCTCAACCGCTGCAGGGCGGCGAGCAGCTCGTCGGCGTCCCACCGCTGGCCGTACCACGCCCTCGTGTCCTCGATCACGCCGTCGACCACATGGCCGTCCTCCAGTGCCATGGGGTTGAACGCATCGGTGGCGATGGCGTCCTCGACGTCGTGGACGCTGTAGGCGATGTCATCCGAGAGGTCCATCACTTGGCATTCCATGGGCTTGGCGTACCGTGGCGCATCGCGTTTGAGCCAGCGGAACACCTCGATATCGTCCGGGTAGACGCAGAATTTCGCCGTGCGCTCGCCCTTCGGGTGGTCGGCGGCCTCGGCGAAGGTCCACGGGTATTTCACCGCGGCATCCAATGAGGCCCGCGTGAGGTTGACGCCGGCGGGTCTCCCGTCGTCGCGCAGCACCTTGGGCTCCAACCGTGTGAGCAGCCGCAGCGTCTGGGCATTGCCTTCGAATCCGCCGATGTCCTTGGCTATCGCGGACAACGCCCGCTCGCCGTTGTGGCCGAACGGCGGGTGGCCCAGGTCATGGGCCAGGCAGGCGCAATCGACGACGTCGGGGTCGCAGCCAAGCATCTCTCCGATCTGACGGCCGATCTGGGCCACCTCGAGGGTATGGGTCAGTCTGGTTCTCGCGAAGTCGTCGGTGCCCGCCACGAGAATCTGGCTTTTCGCGCCAAGACGGCGCAACGCGGAGGAATGGATGAGTCGGGCGCGATCCCGTTCGAAGGCGGTGCGGGCGCTCGACTTGGGCGGCTCCTTGACCCAGCGCTCCTCATCGAAAGCGTCATACCCCTCGCCGCCCAATGTCTCGCCGACACGCAACGGCGTCTCTTCCCCGGCCGTGGTCCCCGTCATCGTCCGTCCCTTCGCCCGCGATGCGCCGCCATCCGCGACGCCTGTACCGACCCCACTATAGACACGCGCACGCACCGATCCGCTCTGGGATAAGCACTGTGGACGAAGGGACGCGACGGGCCGGATTACAGCAGCGTGGCCGGATCGAGCTTCGCCAGATCGGAGGCCGGCAACACCTCGGCGGCATGCCGATACAACCGGGGGATGCGGTTGCGCAGGCAGGTGAAGATCTCGTAGCTGATCGTCTCGGCGGTCTTCGCCCAATCGTCCGCGGTGGGTTCGCCGTACCGCTCGCCCCGACCCGGTCCGAACAACTCGACCGTATCGCCTTCCGCGACGCCCATATCGGCGGCGTGGCCGTGCAGGTCCAGGATGAACTGGTCCATGCACACACGCCCCGACACGTGCAGGACGCGCGGCCCCTGCCGTGTCATGACGCGCACCGGACCGCCCTCCTTGTCGGTGTGGCGGGCACCGACCTCATCGAAGCCCGAGGCGGAACGGTGGATGCCGTCGGCGTAGCCCAACGGCACGATGGCCGTGCTCGTGGGTTCGTCGGTGAGATACGTCCGCCCATAGGAGATGCCGTGGCCGGCCTCGACGTCCTTGACGGTGGCCAGCTGCGCCTGCAACGTCATGGCGGGGGTCAGTGCGAAATCGGCGGGCTCCCCCATGGCCCGGTCGGCCTCGTAGCCGTACAGGGCGATGCCGGGACGGGTGAGTTCGAAGTGGATCTGCGGGCGGGTCAGGGTCGCCGCGGTATTGGCCAGATGCCTGATCTCGGGCGCGATGCCGGCCCGTTCCATCCGGCGCGTGAAGTCCTGGAAATGGTCGATCTGACGGTCGGTGGACGTGACGAACGCCGGAACGTTCGGGGCGTCGGCCACGGCGAGGTGGCTCCATTGCCCCACGATGTGCAGCACGCCCTCCTTGGCCAGCGGCACGAGTCTCGCCAGGGCCGCATCGAAGGCCTGTTCGGTGAATCCGTTACGGCCGAAACCGGTGTCGACCTTGATGTGGACCCTCGCCGGGCGGCCCAGCGAGCGCGCCGCTGCCGCCACGGCCTCGATGCCGTCCATGGACCCCAGGGAGATGTCGATGTCGTGCTCGATGAGTTCGTCGAACGGCGCGCGGGCGCCGTTGTACACCCACGTCAGCACATGGCACCGGTCCGGTCCGATGCCTGCCTTGCGCAGGGCGAGCGCCTCATGCGACTGGGCGGTGCCCAGCCAGGTCGCCCCCCCGGCCAGGGCGGCGAGCGCGGAGGGAATCAGGCCGTGTCCGTAGGCGTCGGCCTTCACGACGCCCATCACGGCGGTGGAGGACCGGGGCCCGCCGACCACGTCGACCAGATGACGCATGTTGTCGCGCATCGCGGCCAGGTCGACGATGGCCTGCCCCGGGTACCGCCTGAGGGCGGCTTCGTAATTCGCCTCTCCGCGAGGGTCGGTGGTGGTCCATGGTCCGCATGCGTTCGCAGTCATGGCCCCATTGTCGCTCGCGTCGTTGACGAAATCCGATGCGCGGGGCACCGCCGTCCCGGATCTCAGTCCGTGGCCGACGATGCCCGTCGCTGGTAGGCGATGCGCGTCAGATCGCGCTCGCGGTCGAGCAGGGTGATGCAACCGCAGCGCGTGAAGCCGCACCCCTCGATGACATGGCGCATGCCGGCGTTGTTCGGATGCGTGTCGATGCGTACGTTGCGATACGTAGCCACGGCCCACAGCAGGCATTCACGGGCGACGCGGCGCTCGAGGCCCGACGAGGCGACCCGGTGCATGGCGACGTACGGCCCGTCGTCGAGCCACGCGCCGTCGATATGCACGTATGTCGGATCGACGCCCGGGCACACGGCGAACTGGGCGAGGATGCGTTCGCCGCCCTCGGGACCGCCGCGGTCGACCAGCACACGCGCACGTCCCTGCGCGATGTCCTCGCGCACCACACGCTCACGGGGGAAGGTGCTCCCCCACTGCGTGGGGTTGCCGTTGGCCGCCATCACCGTCCGGGCACGGGCGTAGTTGCGTTGCATCGCCGCGAAGTCGCCCATGGTGGCCACACGGATACGACGCCTCCCCGGATCGTGCGCCCCAAGACCGCACGCCCTCAGATCATCGGCCGCGACCCCATGTACGGCGACGGCTTCCCGCACGATGTCAGATGCCACGGTGCCGGCACCTAACGGCATGGTGCGGGGTGTGTGACGCGGCGCGATGCGAGTATCCCGATGCACATGTTCGCTCACCCGCATTCACACGACCCGCCGCGAGAAGGGATCCGAACTGATTCCCTGTGTGAGGATGTCCTGCGCCCATTGTTTCGCACTGAACAGGCTGTGGTCGCGGTAGTTGCCGCAGCTCTGCACGGTGGTGGCCGGAACGTCGTCCCACGTCGCCTCGTGAGCGATGAAGGCGAGGGATTCCTTCAGGGCGAGCGCCACCTGAGCGGTATCGTGCTCACCCCAGGTGAGCAGATGGAAGCCGGTGCGGCACCCGAACGGCGAACAGTCGATGTACCCGGGGATCCTCGCGCGCAGCAGCACGGCGAGCATGTGCTCGATGGTGTGCAGGCCTGCAGTGGGGATCGCGTTCTCGTTGGGCTGCACAAGACGCAGATCGTAATTCGAGATCACGTCGCCGTGGGGACCTCGTTCGGTGTCGATGAATCGCACATACGGTGCCTTGACCTTCGTGTGGTCCAATTGGAAACTCTCGGGTTGCTGCGCCATGTTCCGCTCCTTCTCCTCGTTATTCCTGGCCGTGTTCACTCAGTGTTGGCTGTTCTCGCTCAGTGTTGCGTTCACTCTGTGTTGCGTACACTCAGTGCCGTGTTCACTCAGTGCCCTTCTCACATGCTGTCCGCATGGTTACCGTACGGCGTATCGGCTCACGCCGCGCACGCAATGACCGATTGCCGGTCGCGCACACCACCGCACCCGGTCACCCTACCGTGCGCCCACCATAACCCCATGCCCCGAACCCGCGGCACGACGTTCTGTGCACGACGTTCTGTGCACGGCATTCTAAGCACGGCATTCTGTGCACGACCGTCGGAACGACCATCGAAACAGCCCGCCCATCAGAATGCCCGCACGGCGTCCATGAAGCGCTGACCGTACCGTTCCAGTTTGCGCTCCCCCACGCCGTTGACCGCCAGGAACTGCTCATCGTTCACGGGCCGGACCCTGGTCATGTCCCGCAAGGTCCTGTCGGAGAACACGATGTACGGCGGCTTGCCCAGCTCCTGGGCTATGGCCCGCCGCACCTCGCGCAGCCGTTCGAACAGCGCCTCGTTCTCGTCATCGGGCGCCTCGCCGTCACCGCCTACCGAGCCGAAGGCGGCCCCCGTCCCGCGCCCGACGCCACCTGCATTGGCCCCGTCCGCCCGGGAGGCGACGCGCTTCATCTCGTAATGGAAATCCGGCTGAGCCGTCTGCACGGCCCGGGGTCCGAATCCGACGACGGGTAGCCTGCCTTCGCGGATGGCCAGAAAACCGTCGGTGGCCATCTGGTTGAGCACATCGCGGATGGTGGCCTGCGACACCGCCTCGAGCACCCCGTAGCTGGGGCAACGGTCGAGATGACGGGACGTGAGCTCCTGGGCTTTCGACCCACGCAGCACGGCCACGACCTTGCCCGAGCCGAAGCCCTGATGCAGGTCGTGCACGCATCGGCTGATGGCCCGCGCGATGTCGGTGACGTCCACGGCGGTGAAGGTGCTCAGACAGTTCGAGCAATTCCCGCAGCCCGACGCGCCGACCGAAGGCTGCCCGTCCGCCGGTGATGTTGCCGGGGTCGCCGACGCCGTCGCATCCGCGGTGGCCGAAGTGGTCGAAGTGGTCGAAGTGGCCGCCACGTCCACCGCACCATCTTCCGTGCCCGGCGCACCGCCACGACCACCCTCGCCCGCCATACCTCGGGGATCGGCGAAATACCGGGTCATATAGGCATGCAGGCATGTGGTGGTACGGCAATAGCCGATCATGGCGTTGAGCAACCCGCGCTTGCGCATCCTCACGATCTCCTGCTGCTCCTGCGTGAGCCGCTCGTTCTCCCCGCCCATGTCCAGCAGCCGCCGTCGGGTGACGATGTCGCTGTCGTTCCACAGCAGGGTGCACCGCGACGGCTCGCCGTCACGGCCGGCCCTGCCCGCCTCCTGGTAGTAGGCCTCGATGCTCTCGGGCATGTTGTGGTGGATGACGTATCGTACGTTCGACTTGTCAATGCCCATGCCGAAGGCGTTCGTCGCGACGATGACCTGCACCGTGTCGGTGACGAACCCGCGCTGGGCGGCGGTGCGGTCCTCGGCCTTCATGCCGCCGTGGTACGCCGATGCCACGATGCCGTGGCGCTGCAGCACGTCGGCCAGCGCCTCCGTCTCCTTGCGTGTGGCGCAATAGACGATGCCTGATTCCTCGGCGTGCTCGCGGGCATAGGCGGTGATCCAGGTGTTCTTGCGCGAGGTGGGCATGTTGATGACGTCGAAGAACAGGTTCGGCCGGTCGAACCCGGTGACGGTGACGGCCGGGTCGCGCAACCCCAGCAGGGCCACGATGTCCCTGCGGACCCGCTCGGTGGCGGTGGCGGTGAATGCCGAGACGGTCGGGCGGACGGGCAGGGCGTCGATGAACTCGCCGATGCCCAGATACGAGGAGCGGAAGTCCTGGCCCCATTGGGAGACGCAGTGGGCCTCATCGACGGTCACCATGGAGATCGACACCCGAGAGGCGAACGAGCGGAACCGCCCCGCACCCAATCGCTCGGGCGCCACGTACAGCAGGCGGATCGCGCCATCGGCCGCCCGTTCCAGCACCGCATCCTGTTCCTGGGAACTCTGGGTGGTGTTGACGGAGGCGGCTGGTATGCCCGCCTCGCGCAACGCCTCGACCTGATCGCGCATCAGCGAGATCAGCGGGGAGATCACGACCGTGAGCCCGGGCAGCAGCATGGCCGGAATCTGATAGCACACCGACTTGCCCGCACCGGTGGGCATCACGGCCAACACGTCACGACCCGCGATCACCGCCGACACGACATCCGCCTGCCCCACCCGAAACGAGTCGTAGCCGAAGTACCGGTGCAGCGCCGCGAGCGCCGGGCTCGCAGCGGGGGCGACTGGTGCAACCGCAGCGTCGGCAGCGTCGGCAGCGTCGGCAGCGTCGGCAACGGTATTTGATTGGTGATCGGCGCATGAAAGGGACATATCCCCGAGTCTATTACGCTGCGGCTACGCCGACGGCCTAGGCGCAGACGCCATCAGCCATCGTTATCGTCTTCACCAACCGATAATCCTGACGATCATACAAACGAACCAAAGTACCCGAATACGGCAAGACACGCCGGCTCACCGGCCCGCCAACACAGACCTTTGCCCTTTGTGTAGTCTTTTTCGCGCCAACAGACTTCTTCGTTCATCGCAGTGGCGATATTCCAAGGATATGAATCACTCGGAACGCGCAGCTGCCACAAAAAGACTACACAACGTGAAGTTGGCTCCTTTGGAGGGCCATAATGCGGTCAATCGTGGCGAAGAGCAGCGCTCGGTCACGCTCAGATTTCAACATTTCGGCCGTTACGGGAACGATTCGCCACCCCAGGCCCTGCAAAGCGGAAATCTTCCGACTATCGCGGCACAAGCCCTCCACCGTGGCATGGAATTGCGCTCCTTGGAACTCAAAACCTATTTTCAGCTCGGGGTAGGCCAGGTCAAGAAACCAGAACTCGTCCGAATCGGGATTCCCTACGCGCACATTCACCTGTGGACAAGGCATCCCCCTGGCGACGATCCTCAGCCTCAGTCTGGTCTCCATTGGCGAGTCGACGCCTTCGGCACTACGCGCCAACGCCCATCGTCCAGCCCGACAACCGTGGAACTTTCCCAGCGAATCCAGCCTCTCGTGGAGTTCATCCTTCGTGGCGAGTCGCATCTTCGAGTTTCTACACATCACAGCGTCGAACAACACCACACACTCCTCTTTTGGGCAGTGCGCCAGCATCTGCATGCAGGCGGTAATGGGATCGACGATTCGTATGTGGTCCACGGCATGCTCGACGTCCGTCCCCAGTGAAATGGTCTGAGTCGATATCGGATGGTTCCATACATGAAATCTCACTCCGGAGATATTGGAACGCATGCGTTGGTCCGCAATCACGACGTGAGATACGTCATCCGATAACCTATGGTGGCGAGGTAGTGGCAATCCCAGTATTTTCAGCGCACTCAGTGAGCAGAAAGTCAACTCCCGATGCGATCTGCGGGCAACGCCGATGCACCGACCAAGCTCACGTTCGGCGATCTCAATCGGCTGAGCATACCCGACTGGGCGCCGTGACTCGACATTGCGCACAACCTCACGATATTGCCTTGGACTTGCCCAGCTCATCGTGCCGATCCACTGTGGTCGAAGGGCCACGATCACGTTGTGTAGTCTTTTTCGCGGACATATAACCAATCGCGCAATCGCGCCGTTGAAAATCCGCGATTCATACACTCCTAAAACCCAATGGAACGGAAAAAGACTACACAACGTGCCCTTCGACGGAATTACCGCAACAACAATGATGATCAGCCACCACCGCGCGCACCCTAAGCGGTAACCCTTCTTCCCCACCCGACGATGTTGGCGACGGGGATGCCCCAAGGCGGGGCCGCTGCTCCGTCGTTCCCACATCGCATCGCATGCCTCGGACCGGGTCATGATTCGCCTGTCCGACACAACACAGGACCCGCCCCACCTCTGTTGGCAAGTTTTGAGCACCCGACACCCGGGGGCGCCCGCCGGGTCTAGGCTGAAGACATGTCCAGCACCCAAATCCCGGTCATCGAAACCCAGACCGAACGCACCGACCTGCCGCTCGTCGTCATGCCCACCGTCATCCCCACCATGCTCGAACCGCTCACCGCATGCCTGCCGACGCTGCGGGATCTGGCCCGCGTGCGCCTGCACACCGACACCACGTACGATGAGGAGACCATCGTCGAACGCATGCAGGGCGCCGACGCGATGATCGACATCGGCCTGCATATCAGCGACCATCTCCTCGACCAGTTGGCCGACCACGTGCGCTGCTTCGCCTTCGGCGGCACGGGGGTGGCGAGTTTCATCAACCTCGACCGGACGCGCGAGCTCGGGATCCGCGTGTGCAACGTCGTGCACTACGGCAACCACGCCGTCGCCGAGCACGCGTTCGGACTCATCATGGAACTGACCAAGCACGTGGGACGGCTCGACCGTGAGATGCGCGAGGGGCAGTGGGCCGGCATGGACGGCCTGGACCTGTACGACCGGACGATCGGGCTGGCGGGATTCGGCGGCATAGGACAGACCATGGCGTGCATCGCACGGGGTTTCGGCATGCATATCCTGGTGTGGAACTCACATCTGCACACGGACCAGGCCGCCCAATTCGACGCGCAGCCCGTGGATGACCTGGGCGACCTGTTCGAGCAGTCGGACGTCGTGAGCCTCCATCTGCCGCTGACCCAAGCCACCGCCGGCATGGTCACCGCCAAGCAACTCGACCGGCTGCGACCCGGCAGTATCATCATCAACACCGCACGGGCCGAGGTCATCTCCCCGGGCGCACTGCTCACGCGCCTGCAGCGCGGGGACATCCTCGCAGGTTTGGACGTGTTCGACCGCGAACCCCTCCCGGCCGACGACCCCCTGCGTCAGGTGCCGAACCTCGTCATGACCCCGCACGTCGCATGGCGCAGCGACGGCGCCAACCGCAATCTCACCAAGCAGATCATGCAATCCCTCGCCGCCTTCTACCGCGGAGAACGCATGAACGTCGTGGCGTAGGGCCAATAGACGCCTTGGGACACGGTCGGCGACATGCGTGCCGGCACGCGCAGACAAGCCGGACGCGGCGCAATCTCAGCAATCACACCGGAACAACCCTCGCCCCCAAGCCGTCGTGATGCCGCATCACCACGACGCCGCGCGGACCAGCTCCCTCGTGTAGGGGTGCTGCGGATCCTGGAGTATCCGGTCGGTAGGCCCCTGCTCCACCACGGTGCCGTCATGCAGGACCAGCACATCGTCGGCGAGATGCTGCACGACCCCGAGATCGTGCGACACGATGACGATGGCGGCATCCGGTCGGGCGTCGCGTATCGCGGCGAAGGTGTGTACCACCTGGAGCCGGGCCGCAACGTCGATGGCGCTCATCGGCTCATCGGCCACGATCAGCTTCGGCTGCGTCACGATCGCCCGCGCAATGGCCACGCGCTGCGCCTGCCCGCCGGAAAGCCGTGCCGGGCGGCGCCCCCACACCGATGCCGGATCGAGTCCGGCCTGCGTCAGGGCGCCCACGACCATATCCCGACGGTCATCCGCGTCGATCCGCTTCCCATGCAAGCGCACCATCAACGGTTCCGCCACCAGTCGTTCGACGTCCCATCGGGGATCCAGGGAGGCATACGGATTCTGGAAGACCACCGAGGATTCTCCGCGCAACAGCCGGTAGCCCGGAGACCGCCGCCCTTGGACGAGGGCACCTCGATATCTCACCGCCCCGGCATCGGCGCGCTGCAACCCGAGCAGCAGATGGGCCAACGTGGTCTTGCCCGAACCCGAGCCCCCGATCACGGCGAGACAACGCCCCTTGTCCACCCTCATGGACACGCCCCGCAACGCCGCACGCGATCCCTCGCCTCGGCCGAAGCACCGCACGACATGCGACACCTCCAGCAGCGGGGACTCGTCAACCGAATCCGGTCGTGCTTCTCGCTCAGTTCCTCGCATCATCGGCTCCCTCATTGCGCGTATTGCCGACATCGTCGGCACGGTCTGCGCCAGGGGCCGTCGCCCCGGCGCCATGCAGGGTAAGCCGCTCGGCGGCGTCGACCAGATGCCGCGTGTATTTGCACTGGGGCGCTCCCAGCAGCGACGAAGTATCCCCCGCCTCCACCATGCGGCCCGACCGCATGACATAGCACCGCCGAGTCGCACGGGCCAGGACAGAGAAATCGTGGGTGATGAACAGCATGGCGGCACCGGATTCATCGACCAGCCCGACCAGCAGATCGACGATCTCGCGTTGCGCGATCGCATCCAACGCGGTGGTGGGCTCGTCGGCGATCAGGAGTCTGGGCGAGGTCACGATAGCCGTCGCTATGGCGACGCGCTGGCGCTGCCCGCCGGAGAGCTGATGGGGCAGATGATCGGCCAGCATCGGATCAAGTCCAACCCGTTGTAGCGTTGCCATCCCCCGTTCGGCGTACTCCCCACGCGTCATGCGGTAGTGCCGGCGCAACGGCAGCGTCACCTGCTGCAGGGCGGTAAGCACAGGGCTGAGCGTCGTGGCGGGGTCCTGGAACACGGTCGACACGTATCGTCCGCGCAGATCGGCCATCGTTTCCTCGCCGCACGCCAGTGCATCGACCCCCAAGCCGCTACCGTCGGACCCGTCGTCCCCGGCACCATCGTCCCCATACCGGATATGACCCGAGGCTCGTGCATCCAAGGGCAGCAGACCAAGCATCGCACGGGCGATCATCGACTTGCCCGAACCCGAGGCCCCCACCAGACCGACGCGCTCTCCCGCACCTATATGCATGGTGACGTCATCGACGACGGCAGTGCGCCCGATATCGACCCGTAGTCGACTGATGTCGACGCTCATGATTCATCCTCCTCATCGCGCGTTGCTCCCGTATCCCACCGGTCGCGCAGAAGATCTCCGAACATGTTCAGGGCGACCACGACCAGGGTCACGACCAGGCCGGGCCACACGACGGTCATGGGATGGATCGCGATGAACCGCACGGATGTCGCCAGCGAACGCCCCCAGCTCGGCACACCCGAAGGGACGCCGATGCCCAGATAGGTGAGGCCCGATTCCGCGAGCACCACGGTGCCGGCGGACAGGGACAGCTGGACGAGCATCGTTGACATGAGGTTGGGCAGGATGTGTCGGATGAGGATGTAGGCCTGAGAAGCGCCGCAGGACACCGCCGATTCCACGAAATCCGATCGTGCGATCAGCACGGCCTCGGGTCGCGCGATACGCGCAAGATTCAGCCCGTACCCCACGCCGCAGGCCACGATCACGACGGCGATCGACGCGCCGAACGGCACGGCGAGCACCAGCGCGATGAGCACGGTGGGAATGGAGATGAGCGCATCGACGGCCACCGTGACCACACCCGACACGCCCCGTGCGCGCGACACCATCGCCGCGATGAGCGCGATGCCGATGAGCGCCGCCAACACGATGGTCAGCACGACGATGACCAGGTCGGTCCACGATCCCGCCATCAACCAGCTGAGCATATCGGCCCCGGTGCCGTCCCGACCGAGCCAGTGGTCGGGCGAGGGAGCCGACCATGCGTGATAGCCGTCCGTGCCGTATAACGTCTGGGGTGTCCAGAAACGCGACACCACCGCGACGACGATCCAACAGCCGATAACGGCAAGCGAGAATATGCCGCGCGCGCCCGAGCACATGCGGACAACGGATCGGCGCAAGCGGGAGAACATACGAGAACCACCACCGGGCAGCGCACCCCGGTTCGGCCCATGTGATGAGACGTTCATCGCCGCTCCTCCCTGTCGTCGCCCAACCGCGGATCGAGGACGCGGTGCATGATGTCCACCAGAAAACCGATGACGAGAAATACCACGGTGAGCATGAACAGCTCGCCCTGCACGGCCACGAGATCGCGGTTGCCCACATCGACGACGAGCCCGGTGCCCAGGCCCGGCAGGGCGAACAGGTTCTCGACGACCATGACGCCCGTGATCATCTGGGCCAACGTCAGCCCCAGCACCGAGACGAGTCGCGGTGCGGACAACCGTAATCCGGTGCTCAGCATGGCCTCACGTCGGGTCATGCCGCAGGCCATGGCCATGTCGATGTAACCGCTCGGAGCCAGGTCGTCGAGCGCCGAACGAGTGTAGCGCATCACGCCCGCGCTCACGATGACGCCGACGGTCAACGCCGGCAGCATGAGCGAGGCCAACGCCTGCCGCGGCGCAGCCCACCCCTCGCCACCGAATCCCTGCGAGGGGAACAGGTCGATCAACCCCACACCACGACCCAACAGGATCATGAACAGGGCGCCGGCCCACAGCGCCGGCACCGACCCGCCCACGATGGCGATCGCCTGGTAGACGCCTCGACGCCTCGGGCTTCGCGAGAGCGCGGCGGCGCAGCCCAGCGGCAACCCGATCGCCAGGGCGACGGCCAGACCGATCGCGATAAGCGGCAGGGTGACGGATGCCCGCGCCCCCACCAGCGCGGAAACCGAACGCCCGGTGGTGACCGACAATCCGAAGTCCCCGCACATCAGGCCGGTCATCCAGTCCACATACTGTGTCGCCAACGGTTGGTCGAGGCCGAATTGCCGGCGCAACGCCCCCACGCGTCCCGGCGACGCATGCACGCCGGCCATCGCCGAGGCCACGTCGCCGGGCAGGATGCGCAGCATGACGAAGACGATGCCCGACATGGCCGCCACCGCGACGACGAGCAACGCCACCCGGCGCATGATGAATCGTGCCATACTCATCACTCCTTCCCTGGTGTGTACGTGACGTCGGCCAACGGCAGCAGCGTCTGGTTGAGATTGACCGGGAATCCCTGGACTCCCTTGACGGTGGCGGTGGTGATCCGGTAGTTGAACAGCCAGTCGGCCGGCGCGTCACGGCTCACGATCCGAGCGGCCTGCGCGAGGATCCGGGCGTTGTCCTGCGGGTTCGAAGCCCTGCTGGCCTGCCGGTACAGGCGTTGGACCGTAGGATTGTCGTAGCCGAAGTAATAATCGGGGTCGGCCCACAGATAGAAGTCATGGCTCTCGTTGTGGTCCACGAGGGACAGGTCGTAGTCGTGGTTGGTGTAGACGTCCTGCAGCCATGTGGCGAATTCGACCACTTCGACGTGCAGGTCGATGCCGATGGGCCGCAGTTGCGAGCGCAGCTGGTCGCCCAGCTCCGAACCGTAGATGTGGGCGTAGGTCAGGGTCAACCTGAGCGGATGGGCGCGATCGTGCCCGGTCTCGGCCATGAGCCGCTTGGCCTTGGCCGGGTCGTGCGGGTAGAGCCCGGTGAGATCCTCGTACCCCGGGTCCAACGAGGGGATGGGGCCGCCCAACGGCGCATCGGCGCCGCCCCGGGAGGCGATGAGCTGCCGACGGTCGATGGCGTACCGGATGGCCTGCCTGACGCGGAGGTCCGAAGTCGCGGCACCGGTGCCGTTGAAGGCGAGCACAAATTTGTCCGTGCCCTCGCCGACCTTGACCTCGTACTGCGCCGGGTCGTCGACGAAGGGCTGCGCCAGGCTCTGTGTGAGCGGTGCGAGCACCTGGACATCCCCCGATCGAAGGGCGTTGACCGCGGCGGTGTCATCGGCGAAATACCGCACATCGATGCGCGCGGTACGGGCCTTGCGAGCCCCCCAATATCGGTCGTCGGCCTGCAGGGTGATCACGCTGTTCGGTACGTACCGGGTTATGGTGTACGGTCCGGAGCCCACGGCCTGGGTCGCACGGTCATAGTGCGCCCGGCGATCGAAGACGAGGCCGGGGCGTCCGGTGAGCACCCACAGCAGGCTGGCGTACGGCGCCTTGAGCGCGATGCGCACCGTGGCGGCGTCGGGCGCCGTGACCGACGAGACGTCCTCGAGCTGTTCGGAGTCCTGATACCCGCGCGCACGCAACTCGTTGATGGACCATGCCACGTCGTCGGCATGCAGCGCATGGCCGTTCGAAAAACGCATGCCGCGGTGCAGACGGAAGGTGTAGACGAGGCCGTCGGGACTACTGTCCCAGCTTTCGGCCAATCCGGGAACGACCTTGTTCTCCCCATCGCGGGCCACCAGCCCCTCGTAGACATTGCCGATGAGGATCTGGTCGAGGGCCGCACCGGACTGGGTGCGGATGTCGAGATTGCCCGGAGCGAGTTTGAGGCCGATGCTCATACGGTGCGCGGCGCCGATCAGCCCCGGTCCCGAATTCGCCGAACCACGCCAGGGGGCGGCGATGCCCACGACCACGCCGATCGCGATGACGGCGGCCAGGAGACCCCACCATCCGCTCCGTCCCGCGACGCGCATCGGCCTGATGCGCTCGTTGAGCGCATCATCGAGACTGGCGTCGGGCAGGGCGCGCTTCGCACGGCCGCGACGCCGTCGGTCTTCGGTCGCGCCGGATGATCCGTGCACGCCTCGATATTCGGGCATGATTCCCTCACTGCCTCTCTTCGCATCACGCCGCACGATCGCCTTACGGCGGTTCTTGCACGGTGCCGTACCCCAGGTGACATCGGGGCGGCGGCACGACCGTGCTCACGTTCGCATGATGTTCATTGCGTTATGACCTCACTGCGTGATCAATTCACCGCGTGATCAACCAACTGCGTCATCGGTGAAACCGCCACCTGAGCCAGAGCACTCGCCACTGGCCGCCCGTCGGGTCATGCCCTCCAAGGTCGTCCGTAGTCCGTGGATCCCCAGTATAATCCACGGAAGGGATTACGCGACCGGCGCACGCCGCCGCGGCACCCACGGGAGGCTCCATTGCTCATCGCAGTAGACATCGGCAACACCAACATCGTCCTCGGTTTTCTCGACGGATCCAAGGTGATGGGCACGTACCGCACCACGACCAAGGCGAACCACACCTCCGACGAGTACGGGCTGATGATCACGCAGTTCCTGGCGCTCAGCGGATTGCAGGCGGGTGACATCGACGACGTCATCATCGCCTCGGTGGTGCCCAACGTCATGCATTCGTTCCGCGCCAGCCTCATCAAATTCCTCGACATCGACCCGATGATCGTCGGCCCCGGCGTCAGATCGGGTGTGAGTATCCGCATCGACGACCCCAAGTCCCTTGGTGCCGACTGCCTCGCCGACTGCGTGGGGGCCTACTACGTCTACGGAGGACCGGTGCTGGTCGCCGATTTCGGCACCGCCACGACGTTCAACTACGTCAATGCCAAAGGGGCCATAGTCTCGGGACTCATCGCCCCCGGCATCAACACCGCCGCCGGGGCGTTGTGGAAGCAGACCGCGCAGTTGCCGGAGGTGGAGATCACGAAACCGCAATCGGTCCTCGCCACGGGCACGAAGACGGCCATGCAGGCCGGGCTGTACTACAACGCGCTGGGCGGCGTCGAGCGCATCATACGGCAGTTCCGTGAGGAGATCGGCGAGCCCTTCAAGGTCGTGGTCACCGGTGGCCTGGGCAGCATCTTCATCGACGACACCGACATGATCGACGTTTACGACCCGCAACTCATGTTCAAGGGCATGGCCCTGATCTACCGGCGCAATACCAGCGCCTGAAACGGGCTTGGATGCGGCCCGCCCAGGCCGCAGGTCCCGTTCCTTACGGCTGGCGCATGGTGAAGCCCTGGTTGGTCCCGTATGCCATGAGGTCGCTTTGCCACAGCGCGATGCCGTTCCTCAGGGAGATGCGCGGGCCCGGCGCATCGGGGACGGCGATCGCCGACCCATCAGGGTTCGTCTGCCCCGCTTCGACGCGGGCTTTCGCCTTGAGCATCGCCTGCTGCTGGGTCGACCACTGGTAGACCTTGCCCACCGTCGTACGGAAGTCGGTACGGGCGTAAACCTCGAAGGGCAGATACTGGTAGCCGGTCGACACCTCGTTCGCCGCCTGGGAGAGCACGCGATTGAACTCCTGCCCCCCGAAGTACGGGATGTCGATGCCGCGCTCGTCCTTCACCGTGGCCTTGTGCAGGAAATCGGATCGGGCGAGGGTCTCGTTGTCGGCCGGGAACGCACCGCCATCGACCCTGGTCGCGATGCCCTCACGTTCATGGCAGGCGTATTCGATGAACCGGAACGCGGCGTTGGGCTTGTCGCTGGAACTGAGCACACCCAGGGCCGATCCGCCGTTTTCGGCATTGGCCCGTTGGCCATGCGGTGTCGGTATCCTCCCCACACGCCACAGCCCGGCCGTGCCGGGGACGTCGGACAGCAGAAGCGACGGCATCCACGCGCCGGCGAACACGGAGGCGACGTTGCCTCTGCCGAGCGCGTTCTTCCAACCATCCGACCACATGGTGTGGCGCGTGTCGACCAGACCTTCGTCGATCATCTTCTGCCAGAAGCGCGTGAACTGGGCGGTGCCCCGGTCGTGCTGCAGATCCACGGTGACGGTCTTGCCGTCCGGCGACGTGCGGAACGGCTTGCCGCCGGCGAGCCAGATCATGGCGTCGTAGAAGCTCGCCTCGCCCGTGTCGGCGGCGATGTACACCCCGATCGACTTGAGTTTCTTCGCGGCTTCATAGTAGTCCTTCCACGTGTGAATGGCGGATCCGTCTACACCCGCCTCGGACAGCACCTCCTGGTTGTAGAAGAACGCCATGGGCCCCGAATCCATGGGCAGGCCGTACACGCGGCCGTTGAGGTGCACCGACGACCAGGTGCCGGGCGTATAGGTGGTGTCGTACCCCGCCGCCCTGTCGGTCAGATCACGCAGCTGCCCGCTGATGGCGTACTGCTGTAGGGCGAAGTATTCGAGCTGGACCACATCGGGCTGCCCATACCCGTCCTCGATGGCGGTGTTCAGGTTCTCGTAGCCGCTCGTGCTCTTGATCACGATGCGGATATCGGGATTGCGCGCCTCGAAACCGCGGGCGAGGGAACGCATGCTCGGTTCCCACGACCATACGGTGAGCACGGTGCGGTTGTCCCGCTGGGCGCAGGCACCCAGGCCGAACACCAGCAGCACCGTCGTGACCAGCGACCACACCCGCCGAGCCCTGATCCTCATACCATCACCCCATACGCGATTATCCGACGGCCACGCTGGCCGGCAGCTCCGTTCCGAGTCTACGACATGGACCATGCCAACGGCCCGACGGGATCCCCGGAACCCACCGGGATGCCGTCAGACCGATGGACGGTCATGCGCTCCCATACGAGTCCGGTCACGCACGCTCATGCCAATATGGTCACGCCCGGTCATGCCGACCCGGTCACGCACGCTCATGCCGACCCGGCCATGCCGACCTGGTCATGCCACCCGGGTCACGATCGCCCCGTGCGGCTCGAGGATCGCCTCGCCGCCTTGCTCGTCCACCTCGGCGAGCGAAGCCAGCAGAACCCGACCTTCGACCATTGTCCTCACCCGCTCGTCGGTGCGGTTGAAGGAGAACACGAACCGCCGCCCGTCCTCGCCGCGGCGCTCCACGCGCATGACGGCGCCACGCGGCCCGTCGGGGGAACATGCTCGTTCGTCCATGGCGAACGCCACGGCGTCGAGCATCATGGGCAGGCTGGCCGCCAGCCCCCCGCGCCCCAACCGGCACCCCACGTACACGCACGACCCACGGCCGAAACCGTTGACCGTGATGGCGGGGATCGCGTCCATGCCGGTGCGTGATGCGTCCACGTACCGGGCCAGCACGCGCACGCCCGGCGCCACCTCGGTGATGCGGTCGGCAAGGTCATGCGCGACGGCACCGTTGTCCAACGCCAACCGATCGGGGACGCCCGGGTAATCGTCGCCCATCGGCGCGAATTCCTCGGAGCGCACGCCCACCACATCGCCGATCGACCCGGGATAGCCGCCGAGCCAGACATGGTCGCGTTCGTCCACGATTCCCGTGTAATAGGTCACCAGGAGCGTACCGCCCGCCTCGACGTACGCACGCACCCGCTGCGACGTCGCTTCGTCCAGCATGAACACGGACGGGAGCACGACGGCCTCGTACGATGCCCAGTCCCCCGCGACCGGCACCACGTCGGCGGTCACCCCGACGTCCTGCAGCGCGCGGAACCAGTCAAGCGGTTCGGTCCAGTGGCGCACGGCCTGGGTCGGCGTCGCGCTGTGCTCGCTGGCCCATTCGCTCTGATAGTCCACGACGAGCGCGATCCGGGACCGGGCGAGCGTGGTGCCGGGCACACCTTCCCGCGAGAGGATCCGCAGATCCTCGCCGAGCGTGCACACGTCACGGAAGATCTCACTGTGTTCCCCGGCGTGCGGCACCATGGCCGAATGGAACTTCTCCGCCCCGGCCCGCGACTGACGCCACTGGAAATAGCAGATCGCATCGGCGCCCATGGCCACATGCGCCAGGGAGTCGCGAATCAGCTCGCCGGATTCCTTGCGGTAGTTGATCGGACGCCAGTTCACCGCGCCCGTCGATTGCTCCATGAGGAACCAGGGCCGTTTGCGCGCGATGCCGTCGACCAGCGACGACGAGTACGCCAGTTCGTCGAGGTGCGCCTCCCCCGGCGTGACGTAGTGGTCATTCGACACGAAGTCGACCTCACCGCCCCAATCGTCGTAATCCAGACCCATGCCGCCGGCGCTGACCATGAAATTGGTGGTCAGGGGCCGATCCGGGGTAATGGCGGCGAGCGCGTCGCGTTCGGCGATGAAGAACTCCTTGAGGGCGTCGGAACTGAACCGCTTGAAATCCAGGAGCTTGCCGGGATTCATGAAATTGCCGTCGCCGATGAAGCGCGGAGGCAGGATCTCGCTGAAGTCGCCCATGCGTTGGGCCCAGAAACTCGTCCCCCAGGCCTCGTTGACCGTCTCGATCGACCCGTACCGCCGCTCGCACCACCGCCGGAACGCGGCCGCGGCGTCATCGGAATAGTCGAAGCGGTTGTGGCAGCCGTATTCGTTGTTCACGTGCCATGCGACGACGGCGGGATTGCCCCGGTAATGCTCGGCCATGGCCCGGCACAGCCGCAGCGCGTACCGGCGGAACACGGGGCTGGTGGCCCGCCAGTGCTGTCGCGCACCCGGCCAGCAGACGTCGCCGCGTTCGTCGCGCCACAGGACCTCGGGGTGGGCCTGCGTGAGCCACATGGGCGGGGAGGCGGTGGCCGAGGCCAGATCGACGGCGATGCCGGCGTCGCCGAGCTTGCGGACGATGCGGTCGAGCCAGCCGAACTCGAAGACGCCGTCGCTCACCTCGATGTTCGCCCACGAGAAGATGCCCACCGACACCAGATTGACCCCGGCGCGGCGCATGAGCCTCACGTCCTCGTCCCACACCTCCTCGGGCCACTGGTCGGGATTGTAATCGCCGCCGAACCACAGCCGCCGTTCGTTCCCCGGCAGCGGCTGCGGCCAACGATGGGTCTGATGTCGCGTCATTGCTTGGCCCTCCTTGGTTGTTTGCGTTACCATGATAGCATCGTCCAGCCGTTTACCACGGCGCTTTCCTTACCGCCACAGTGCGATTGCGCCCGCAGGCGCTATGATGGTTGCGAAACCAATGCCACCCTGCACACGAAGGTCGAACCCCATGCCACGCCATCGTCCGGTATCCATGCGCGACGTCGCCCTCGCCGCCGCAGTCTCGCCGCAGACCGTCTCGAGGGTCGCCAACGGCGGCGAGTCGGTGACACCTTCCACCAGGCGACGGGTCGAAGCCGCCATGCGCAAACTCGGGTACCGCCCCAACTATGCGGCGCGGGCGCTCAAGCACGGTCGGTTCCGCAACATCGGCGTGGCGCTGTTCGACATGACGAAGTTCGGCAACGCCCGTATCCTGGGCGGTATCACGCGCACCGCGGCGGAGCGGGGTTACGCGGTCACCCTCCACATCATCGGTGACGATGCGCCGCACACCCTCCGGGCGGTCGTGGACAGGATGAAGCGGCTGCCGGTAGACGGGGTCATCGTCATCATGGAGCAGCGTCTGGGCGACCTCGACACCTTCGTCCCCACCACGAACCTGCCGGTCGTGCTCGTCGGCGACGGACGTGCGGACCAGTGCCCCACGATCGACGCCGATCAGTACGGCTGCTCCACGGCGATCGTGGACTATCTCATGGCTCGCGGTCACGCCACCGTGCACCACATCGCCGGACCGTCCTCATCGCTGGCCGCGCAACGCCGTGAGCAGGGCTGGCGTGATGCGTTGTCGAGGCACGGAGCGGGCGCGCCGCCGGTGCATGCGGGCGATTGGGGTGCGGACAGCGGCTACACGGCGGGGATCGCGTTGGCCGGCGATACGCGATGCACGGCGATCTACGCGGCCAACGACCAGATGGCCTACGGGGCGATTGCGGGCCTGAGGGATGCGGGCAGAAGCGTTCCCGATGACGTGAGCGTGGTGGGGGTCGACGACTCCTTGCCCGGCGTCGTGCCGGGACTCGAGCTCACCACGATGCGGATACGGTTCGAGGACATCGGCGCCGGGGCCTTCGTCATGCTGCAGCGGCAATGCGAAGGTTCTCAGACGCTTCGTGACGCCAGGACGGTCGTGCCCTCGGAGCTCATCGAGCGGGGATCGGTCGGAGCAGTCACCGCGCACTGACGTTCGGCCGAGTCCGGGAGTCGGACCGCGGCCTCGTTCTGAGAGCCGTCAGCACAGGACTGGGTTCATCGGCGCCGAGAGGGGTACCCGTGATCGGAAGGTCCGGGGCTCATGGGTGATCGGATCGGTGAACGACAGCTCACGGGCGACCAATTGCAGCGGATGCGAGAAATCGTCGTACGCGGGATTGGTGATGACCGGGTACAGGTCGTCGCCGGCGATCGGCAGACCCAACGCGTTCATATGGACCCGCAGCTGGTGGGTCTTGCCCGTGCGCGGGCGGAGCACGTACCGGCGCCACGGCATCAGCGCGCCGGCGGCCGCATCACCCAGCTCGATCAAGGTCTCGGCGTTGACCTCGCCGGGCAGCTCGAAGGCCTGCAGACGACCACGTCGTTTGACGATGGTCGATCGCCGCATCAGGGGGAACACGCGCGGCGCCTCGAGCGGGGTCACGGTGCCGCATCGGGGTCGCCGTATCGGTGCGCACGGTGCCAGGCATTCGTAGGTCTTGGACACGAGACGATCCTGGAACAGCATCTGATACGTCCGGCGCATGCGGGGCTTGCGCACGAACAGCACGATGCCCGCGGTCGCCCGGTCCAGTCGATGCGCCGGGGTGATGTCCGGCTCCCCGAACCGTGCACGCAGACGCATCAACGCGCTTTGGCGATACCACATCCCCCGTGGCGTGGTGGCCAGGAAATGGGGTTTGTCGACGACGATGATCCCGTCGTCCTCGTACAGCACCTGGAGCTCGAACGGAATCGCCGGCTCCTCGCCGACCCACCGGTGACGGCGCTCAGCGGCGCCGACCGGCACGGAGGGCCCCGTCATTCCACAGTGACCGACTTGGCGAGGTTCCGCGGTTTGTCGACGTCATAGCCTTTGAGCATGGCCATGTCCATGGCGAACAGCTGCAGCGGGACCACGTCGACCAACGGGCTCAGGAGGGTGGGGCAGGCCGGGCGCCACAGCACCACGTCGGCGTACCGCTCCACATCCGGATCGTCCTGCTCGGCGACGGCGATGGTGAAGGCGCCACGGGCCTTGACCTCCTCGATGCCGGAGATCACCTTGCTGTGCAGGATGTTGCGCCCTCGCGCCGAAGGGACGATCACCACGACGGGCTCGCCCTCGTCGACCAGGGCGATGGGACCGTGCTTGAGTTCGCCGGCCGCGAATCCCTCGGTGAAGGTGTAGGCGATCTCCTTGAGTTTGAGCGCGCCCTCCATCGCCACGGGATAGCCCACGTGACGCCCGAGGAAGAGGAAGGAATGGGCGTCGACCATGCGTTTCGCGGTGTTCTGGATGGTCTCGGCCTGGTTGTCGAGCACCCACTGGATCTTCTCGGGCATCGCCTTGAGCTGGTCGACGATCTGGCGGATCTCATCACGGAACATGGTGCCCTTGAGCTGGGCGAAATACAGACCCAGCATGTACGCGGCGACCACCTGGGCGACGAACGCCTTGGTCGAGGCGACGGCGATTTCGGGACCGGCATGCGTGTAGAGCACCGCGTCGGATTCCCTGGGGATCGAGGCGCCTTGGGTGTTGCAGATGGCCAGCACGCGCGATCCCTGTTCGCGGGCATGCCGCAGGGCCATGAGGGTGTCCATCGTCTCGCCCGACTGCGAGATGGCCACGACGAGCGTGCGCGGCGTGAGGATGGGGTCGCGGTAACGGAACTCGTGGGCCAACTCGACCTCGACGGGGATCCTCACCCAATGCTCGATGGCGTACTTCGCCACCATCCCGGCGTAGCTCGCGGTGCCGCACGCCACGACGATGATCTTGTCGATCGACTTGAAGTCCTCGGGGCTGATATGCACCTCGTCGAGCACGATGTCGCCGTGCATGTCGAAGCGGCCCATGAGGGTGTTGCTCACGGCCTCGGGATCCTCATGGATCTCCTTGTCCATGAACGAGGACCATCCGCCCTTCTCGGCGGCGCTGGCGTCCCAGTCGACGGTGAACCGCTTGGAATCGGTGACGGGATTGCCTTGGAAGTCCATGACGGTGACGTCGTCCGCACTGACGCGCACGACCGTGTCCTGACGCAGCTCCATGGCCTTCTTGGTGTAGGCGACGAACGCGGCGACGTCCGAACCCAGGAAGTTCTCCCCATCGCCCAGCCCTATGACCAGCGGCGAATCGTGGCGTGCGCCCACGACGATGTCGGGCTGGCGATCGTCGACCGCCAGGATCGTGAACGCTCCGGTGAGCATGCACGCCACACGGCGCAACGCCTCGAAGATGTCGGGATGACCGGTCTCATCGATGACACGCTGGGCGACCTTGCCGAGCAGTTTGGCAGCGACCTCAGTATCGGTGGCCGACACGAAGGAGAACCCCTCGGTCTGCAGATCGAATTTGAGGCTGTTGGCGTTCTCGATGATGCCGTTGTGAATGATGGCGATGTGCCCGTCACCACTCACATGGGGATGCGAGTTGACGTCGCTGGGCTCGCCGTTGGTGGCCCACCTGGTGTGCCCGATACCGGCGGTGGCGTCGGGCAGGGGCCGGTTCGCCAGACTCTTCTCCAGATTCGAAAGGCGCCCGGCCTTTTTGCGCACGGCGACACCGTGCATGCCCGGGGCGACCAAAGCCACCCCGGCCGAATCATAACCGCGATACTCCAAACGCCGCAGTCCTTGGAGGCAGACCTCCAAGGGCTTGCCGCACGCCGTCTTGATGCTTCCCGCATACCCAATGATTCCACACATGGTTCACCAGTCTATGGTATTTCTCCGCGCTTCGCTCGCGGCGCGCACAACCTTCACCGAGCCCATGCGGTGAAAGCCACGTCCCCGCGCGCGGCATCGATCAGAGCACGTGGTTGAGGAAGTCGCGGAAGCGCGGCTCCTTCGGATCGTCCACGATGCCGGAATCGCCGCGTTCGACGACGACGCCGCCGTCCATGAAAACGATCTGATCGGCCACTTCGCGCGCGAACCCGATCTCGTGGGTGACCACGATCATGGTCATGCCCTCGTCGGCCAAGGACCGCATGACCCCCAGGACCTCGCCCACGAGCTCGGGGTCGAGCGCCGATGTCGGCTCGTCGAAGAGCATGATCTTCGGCTTCATCGCGAGGGCGCGGGCGATGGCGACACGCTGCTGCTGCCCACCCGACAATTGGGCTGGATAGTAGTCGAGCCGATCGCCGAGCCCCACACGTTCGAGCTCCGCCACCGCCTCCCCACGCGCCTGGTCCTTGGGCTCACCCGCCACATGGACCGGCGCCTCCATCACATTTTCAAGGGCCGTCTTGTGGGGGAAGAGATTGAACCGCTGGAACACCATGCCGAGCTTGGCGCGCTGTCGGGCGATCTCCTTCTCGTTGAGCGTCTGGAGCATCCGCCGGCCGTGCCTCGTAACCGGCCGGTACCCCATGAGCTCGCCGTTGATGGTGATGCTGCCCCCCGAGAGGGTCTCCAATTGGTTGATGAGCCGCAGGAAGGTCGATTTGCCCGAGCCCGAAGGCCCCAGGATCACCGTCACCGTGCCGGGCATCACCGTCATGTCGATGCCCTTGAGGACACGGAGGGAGCCGAAGTACTTCTCCACGCCCTCGGCCTGCACCGCGGGTGCCGCAGCCCCGCCCTGTTGTGCGTTCGTGTCTGATGTCGTCATCGTCGCCTCGTTCATGCGTTCAACCCCACGAAGGTCGCTTGGTTACTCCTGCTCACATCGTTCTTCGTTTCCCCGTCGGTCTTGCCGGGCAGCGGAGGCTGCTTGCCGGCGGTGCCCACCGTGCGTTGATCGAAGCCCTTGCCGAAGTGGCGCTCGAGATGGGCCTGCCCGACCATGAGGATGGAGGTGATGAGCAGGTACCAGATGCACGCCACGATAAGCAACGGGATGGGCTTGTAGATGCGATTGGCGATGGCGTTCGTCGCGAACTGCAGTTCCAGGCCGAAGGGCACCGCTGTGACCAGGGATGTCGTCTTGAGCATGCCGATGGTCTCGTTGCCGGTGGGCGGCACGATGATGCGCATGGCCTGCGGCAGGATGATGCGCCGCATGATCTTGCTCCGGCGCATGCCCAGGGCCTCGGCCGCCTCACTCTGGCCCGGGTCCACCGCCTCGAGACCGGCGCGCACGATCTCGGCGAGATAGGCCGCCTCGTTGAGGGCGAGCCCGATGATGGCGGCCAACAGACCCGGGGCTATGGCCTGGGCGAGCCGTTCCGAATCCATCGACCAGAACCGCACGTCGGTGAACGGTATACCTATGGAAAGCTGCGGGATGAGCACCGAGAACAGACCCCAGAACACCAGCTGGGTGTACACAGGGGTGCCACGGAAGAACCATATGTAGAACCATGCGACGCCACGCAGGACCGGGTTCATCGACTGCCGCATGACCGCGAGCAGGACGGCCAGAACGATGGCGATGACCATGGAGAACACCGTGAGAATCAGTGTCCAACCGATGCCATTGAGCACGTTCTCGTTGAACAGGTACTTCCAGACGGTGGGCCAATCCATGTTCTTGTTGGTCACCATGCCCTGCACCAGCATGATGGCCAACAGGGCGACGATGATCCCGGCCACCAGGGACCCCGGGTGGCGCACGGGCAGCGCGTCTATGGCGACGGGGCCGTCCTTCTTGGATTTTCGGTTACGCATCATATGCATCCTCTTTCTTCGCCGGTGCTCTCATCACGTATATGGCCAGCATACGCGGCGAACATCCCATCGTTCGTCTCATATGCTGGCCATATGCTTCCGTCGCTCAGACGGCCGGATTGATCTCCGCGGTCTTGATGGCACCGTCGGCGACACCCCAAGTCTTCAGTATCTTACCGTAGGTCCCGTCGTCGATGAGCTTCTGCATGGCCTTCTGCATGGCCTGTGCGGTGCCGCTATCGCCCTTCTTGATGACGATCCCCTCGGGGGCCACGTCCTGGTCCTCACCGATCGTCTGTAGGATGTCACCGGTCTGCTTGATGGCGTAGCCGGCGACCGGGGTGTCCGCATAGAAGACATCGGCCTTGCCGGAGGCCACCGCGGTGGTGACATCGGTCTGCAGCTTCAGTGACTGGACGTGTATCTCCTCGTCGCCCTGGGCCTTGCAGGCCTTGGTGAGGTCGGCCGCCGCGGTCTCCTGCGTGGTTCCCGTCTGCACCGCGAGTTTCTTGCCACACAATTTCGCTGGATCGATCTTCTCCGGGTTGCCCTTCTTCACGACGAACGTGGAACCGGCCTTGAAGTAGGTCACGAAGTCGACCGCGGCCAGACGCTCCTGGTTCACCGTGAACGAGGAGATGCCGATGTCGTACTTCGTCCCCACGGAAGGGATGATCCCATCGAAAGTGGAGGACACCGTTTCCGGCCGCAACCCGACCACGGCGGCCAAGGCCTTCGTGAGGTCCACCGAGAACCCGACCGGCGTCTTGCCGTCAGGGGCCAGGAACTCCGCCGGGGCGTACGAGGTGTCGGAGCCGACCGTGAGCTTGCCGTCCTTGGTCACCGATGACGGCAGCAGTGCGGCGATCGCGGCGTCCTTGTGGATGCCGGATGCATCGAATCCTTTGGCCGAGGCGGTCGACGAGCCGCTCGACTTGGCGGCGCCGCCATCATCGGTCGTACCGCAGGCGGCGACCGATACCATGAGAGCCGCTCCTATGGCGCAGGCGACGATTCGTTTCATTCCCGTGACGTTCATATGCGTTTTCCTCTTCTCTGCACTCCCGCCGCGTTCGCCGCCGGAGTTGGTCCCACCCTAGGCACCGTATGCAACGAACTCGTTACGCCGCGAATGCCGGTCGGTAAAGAAACCGCCACCGACCCGATGACGGTTCCATACCAACCGCTCAGTCCAGGCGGGGATTGATCTCCGCCTTGTCGATGGCCCCGGACGAGACGCCCCAAGTGTCGAGGATCTTCTTGTAGGTACCATCGTCCATGAGCTTTTGAATGGCACGTTGCACGGCCTTCGCCGTGGCCATGTCACCCTTCTTGATGGCCACCGCTTCCGGCGTGACGCCCACGTCCTGGCCGATGGACTGCAGCACATCGCCCGTCTGCTTGATGGCGTAGCCGGCGACCGGGGTATCGGAATAGAAGATGTCCGCCTTACCCGTCGCCACCGCCGTGGTCACGTCGGTCTGCATCTTCGAGGACTGGATCTGCATCGGGTCCTTGCCCTCGGCCTTGCACTTGGCATTGGCCTGGTTGATGAGCTCCTCCTGCGTGCTGCCGGTCTGGATAGCGACCTTCTGCCCGCACAGATGCTCGGGGTCGATGCCCTTCGGATTGCCCTTCTTCACAACATAGGTCGAACCCGCCTTGAAGTAGGTCACGAATTCCACGGCATCCATACGCTGCGGGGTCATGGTGAGCGAGGACAGGCCGATGTCGTATTTGCTGCCGACCGCGGGGATGACCGAATCCAGCGTCGAGGTCACGGTGACCTCCTTGAGGCCGAAGATCGCGGCGATGGCCCGGGACAGGTCGACGTCGAATCCGATGGGCGTCTTGCCGTCGGCAGCGAGGAACTCACCGGGCGCATACGAGGTGTCGGCGCCGATGGTCAGTTTGCCGTCCTTGGTGATCGACTCGGGCAGCATCGCGGCTATCTCGGGATCCTTTGTTACGGCGCTCGTGTCATACCCTTGTGGGTCTGCGGACGAGGCACCGGAGGCACTGGCCGTTGCGGCGGAGCCCGAGGTATTGGTGTCGGTGGTGCCGCAAGCGGCGACGGAGACCAACAGTGCCAGCGATCCGAGGACCGCGGCGCACTTCACGCCCACCGTGGACAGACCCTGCTTGGACAAGCTCAACGTGCGGAACATGGCGATCACGCTACCTTCGGATTGATTTCGGCGGTCTTGATCGCGCCGACCGAGACGCCCCAGTATTCCAAGATCTTGCCGTAGGTGCCGTCGTCCATGAGTTTCTGCATGGCCTGGCGCACGGCCTCAACGGTCCCCTGGTCGCCCTTCTTGATGGCGATGCCCTCGGGAACCGGATCGTCGTTGCCGCCGATGGTCTGCAATTGGTTGTTCGTCTGCTTGACGGCATACCCGGCGACCGGGGTGTCGGCATAGAACGCATCGGCTTTGCCGGTGACCACGGCGGTCGTGATGTCGGTCTGCAGCTTCTGGGCGAGCACGCGGATGGCGGGCTTGCCGTCGGCCTTGCACCGCTGGTTCGCATCGTTGACCGAACCCTCCTGGACGGTGCCGATCTGCACGCCGACCGAATGGCCGCACAGCTCCTTCGGTTTCACCTGCTGCGGATTGCCGTGCTTGACGACCAGCGTCGAACCGGTGCTGAAATAGCTCACGAAGTCGACGGCCTTGATGCGTTCGGGCGTCACCGTGAATCCGGAAAGACCGGCGTCGAACTTCGACCCGATGCTCGGAATGATGGAATCGAAGGGAGCGGAGACGCTCTCCTCCTTGAGACCGAAGACCGCGGCCAACGCGCGGGCGAGATCCATGTCGTAGCCGATGGCGGTCTTGCCGTCCTTCGCCACGAACTCGGCCGGGGCGTACGTGGTCTCGACGCCCACGCTGAACTTGCCGTCCTTGGTCACGGATGCGGGCAGCAAGGCGGCGATCTTCGGATCCTTCTTCACGGAGCCGAGATCGTACCCCTCCATCTCACCGCTCGTCGACGAGGACCGGGAGGCGCCGGCCGGACTCGCGTCATCCGTGGTGCCGCAGGCTGCGGTGGCCAGCAGCATCGTCACACCGAGTGCCGCGGCGACAACCCCACGGACGTGCATACCGAATCGTGACATGATCATAACTGTGTAATCCTCTCGTTGTGCCGCCGTCGTGACGGCAACGCTTCTCCTCCATGCAGAACTGTAGAGACAGGTCGTTACCTATCGGCGCCCGACACCTGTGGATGTCCACTATACGGAGCATCCGTATGCGGCCCCCGCCGCGAGGCAACCGGCGGGCGCGGCCTACCCGATGTGGGAGTTATCGCACGAGCGCTACGTGAGGGTTCAGAGCGAACGTCGGTTGGCGTAGCGCATGGCCCGCTGCGCCTCACGCGTGTCCTGCGCCTCACGCAGGGTCTGACGCTTGTCGTATTCGCGCTTGCCTCTGGCCAACGCGATGGCGACCTTGACCCGACCGGCCTTGAAGTACAGGCTCAGCGGCACGATCGTGTAGCCCTTGGCCTGGGTTTGACGGATGAGTTTGGCGATCTGCGCGGCGTGCAGCAGCAGCTTGCGCCTGCGCTTGGGCGCATGGTTGTTCCATGTGCCGTTGAAGTATTCGGGGATGTTGGCGTTCTCGAGCCACACCTCGCCCCGGCGGTCGATAGACACGAAGGATTCGGCCAGTGAAGCGCGACCCTCGCGCAACGATTTGACTTCGGTGCCGCTCAGCGCGATGCCGGCCTCGTATTGGTCCTCGATCTCATAGTCATGCCGCGCCCTGCGGTTCTGGGCGATCGTCGACGTTCCCTGTTCCTTGTTGGCCATGAGGCCTCCCTACGTTGCATCCGGGCATGAACCCAGCCAATATACAACGATGCCCACATCATCATGTGGGCATCGCATGCACGGCGCCGCCCTATCGCAGCTCGCCGTGACGGCACGGATTCGACCCGTGCATAACTCGTCGATCGGTAATGATCAGTAGTGGATGTACTGGTAATTACCGGCCCCGTAAATCTTCTCATAGGCGGGGAAGCTCGCGAATCCGGTGCCACCTTCGGAGATGAGCACCGAACCGTCGCCGTTCACACGTTCCACGACGGCGACATGGCCGTACGACCAATCGGCCGTCCAATGCCCGCCGACGCTCTGCCCGGGGGTGAAGACCATGGCCGCGCCCACGTGGGGGGTGTTGTTGACCAGATATCCCAACCCGCGGGCGGTGTTCGCCCATTGTCCGCCGTTGCCCATATACGAGCCGACCGGCAGGCCGAGCTGCGAACGGCGAAGGTAGGCCCACAGCGTGCACTGACGCGAGGGGTAGGCCCCTCCACCGATGCTGTTACCCGTCGAATGGCCATAGCAGAAGCCGGAACCTTCGGGGCAACCGCCAGGCACACCATAGTTCATGCCCACGGCGCTGCCGCCACCGGAGTTGCTGCCCGTGTTATTGCTGGACGATGAGCTCGAGTTCGAGCTCCCGCCACCGTTGCTGCCGCCACCGCTGCCGCTTGACTGAGCTGCGGGCGAACCGCCGCCGTTGGACGTCGGACGCAGCTGCTGCTGCACGCCGGCCTGGGCACTCGCCGCAGCCGCCGCGGCGGCCACCTGCTGGTTGTAGGAATCGATCTGCGACTTCATCTCGACGATCTGCATACCGATGTCATCCGCCGAGGAACCCGCAACCACGATGTTCTTCATGGAGGGCAGGTCGGCCATCAGCGTGGAGGCACCCTGTTGCGTCGTCGAATTTTCAGCAGGGTGAGCGATTCGGCAACCGCTTTGCGTGCMACKGCCGGTAGTCGCCCATGCTGCTGAGTTTGAAGACGATGTTGAGGTGGGTATGGCCCATCCTTTGGCGTTGTTCGCGTCGAGGCCGTTGGAGTTGAAGGCGTAATACCCGGTGTAGATCGTGTTG
>NZ_JGZE01000031.1 GCF_000741285.1 Bifidobacterium mongoliense DSM 21395
AGAACCTGACCCAAACCGAACTCGACGACATCGTCACCGAGATCAACGACACCCCCATGAAACTCCTGGACTACCACACGCCCAACGAAGCATGGCAAGAGGAAATATCCAAACTCGGCCTATCATCAAACCAGACCAGCCAACAAGCCAAACGTTGCACTTGCAAATAGAATCCAGCCGATTTGCATAGAAGTAACCATGTGGTAACATCTTATTTCAAGACGGCGTTGCCGCCGCCTTGAAATTCATCTGTCTTATAAAGAAGGACAAGACAATATGTGATAAGGGGCTGCGGACGTTTTCTTGGAGATTGAACGAGAGGATTCTATGTTCAGTCAAGAGGAGCGTGGTCGTGCCGTGGGGTTGTATTGCTCCACTAGTATGACGACCCAGCAGGTCGTGGAGTATCTAGGTTATCCCACGCGTCAGTGTTTGGAACGCTGGCTGCACCAGGATCCCCGGTATATGGAGAGAATCCCCAAGCCAATCATCCCGCTCTCCATGCGGGTGAGAGCCGTACGCCTGTGTCTTACCGGCTTGCAACAGCAGGCAGTGGCGGCGCAGTTGGGTGTCAGTGCTGGTGTGGTGAATCATTGGATGGCCTTGTATCGTGAGGGTGGTATGGCAGCATTGCAACCCCAAAGGAGGTCCCCGATGCCCGAAGAAGAGAAACCCGGGGTTCACCCTGTTTCTGATGATGTTGGTGAGCTGCACCGTCGGATCAGAGAACTTGAGCTGGAGCATGCGTTGATGCGCCAGGTGGTGGAGGTCGTAAAAAAAGCCCCAGGCGCCAGCCTGGGGCGCCTTTCGAACCGGGAGAAGACCAGGCTGATCGACCGGCTTCGCCCGATGTTTTCACTGCACTGTTTGGCCCGCAGGCTCACGATCCCCTTGAGTAGCTACCATTATCACCACGCTCGAAGAGATGGGGATAAGTACTCGGATATCCGCGTGCGCGTGAGAGCATTGTTCAAGGAGTCGTCCTCACGCTACGGCTACCGTAGGCTTCATCACGCTCTGGGTCTGCGGGTATCGGAGAAGGTGGTACGCCAGATTATGAGGGAGGAGGGATTGGTGGCTCGTATCCCCCACCGCAGGCGTTACAGCTCCTACCAGGGTGAGAGCACGCCGGCCCCCGACAACCTGATCCACCGGGATTTCAGTGCCAAAGAACCCAATATGAAGTGGCTGACCGACATCACTTGAGAATCAAGGCTTGTGACGGCAAGGTGTAGGTCTCGCCCATGATCGACTGTTACGACGGCAAGATCGTCGCCTACACGAGGGGATTACACCCGAACGCCCGATTGGCCAACACCATGCTCAGAAAGGCGATCGGAACCCTGCCCGATGATACCAGGGTGATCGTGCACTCAGATCGTGGCTGCCACTACCGGTGGCCCGAGTGGATCCGGATCTGCCAGGAGCACGGTATCATCCGCTCCATGAGCAGGAAGGGCTGCTCCCCGGACAACTCCTCCGCCGAGGGATTCTTCGGCCGCATGAAAACCGAGGCGGTCTACCCCGAATACTGGGAGAAACTGACCTGCGCGCAGGTCGTGGAACACGTCGACACGACCATGCACTGGTACAACCACCAACGCATCAAACAATCCCTGGGATGGAAAAGTCCCGTACACTATAGAATGCAACAAGGGCTAGTGGCCTAAACCATCTCCAAGAAAATGTCCGCAGCCCCTAACGCCCGGTTTTTTGCGCAGATTGGTTGGTGCTTGTTGAAGTAGTGGGGCATGGCTTGTCGCCTGTGTACGATTTCAGTCGCCAAACTATTAACCGCTATGGGAAAGCAGGCGACGATAACCATGCCCAAACAAATTCTACAGGTGAACCAGGCCATGTTCGAGACCAAGCTGGATCGGATGGTCAGTGCGAAGGTCAACGAGATCCTCAACCGGATGCCGGACGCTTCAGGCCGACCAGATCGCCGGCGCCGGTAGGTATGAGCGTTCCGTCGGCAGGAAGGCGTACCGCGCCGGCCATTACGAGCGTGATCTGACGGTCAAGGCCGGGAACATGGCGGTGAGGGTGCCCAAGCTCAAGGGGGCGGTCTTCGAGTCGGCGGTGATCGAACGCTATCGGCGCCGGGAGGAGAGCGTCGAGGAGGCGTGTGAATCGACATGGTTTGGCGGGTGTCTCCACCAGACGGGTGGATGACATCAGTCAGGCGTTGTGGGGTGAACGCATGCCGTCCCAGACCCTGTCAGACCAGCTCGGGAAGGTCTACAAGGACATTGACGCCTGGCGTGAACGCCCGTTGCAGCAGCCCTACCCGTACGTGTTCATGGACGGGGTGTGGCACAAGCGCAGCTGGGGCGGCGCCGTGGAGAACGCCTCCGTGCTCGTGGCGATCGGCGTCGGGTTGGACGGGAACCGGGAGGTGATCGGCGTGGCCGAGGGATTGACAGGAGGATTCGACCAACTGGAACTCGTTCGTCTCCTCGCTCATCTCGCGCGGGCTTACCGGCGTGCGCATGGTGACCGGCGACCGGTGCGCCGGACTCGTCTCAGCCATCGGTGTGTTTATCATCGTTTTGATTGGGGCGTGAACGTCACCAGAATCAGGCAGTGTGATTGCTTGATTTGATCGGTTTGAGCGGTGATGTCTTGTTAAAGAGAGACATCGGCCCGTCGTCCCGATGGATTTCCGAGTGCCATCAACCATGTTCAAGGTTCTCGGGAGGGAAGGAATGACGGTACCGATGCCCATCAGGGGAGGATATCAGGAAATATGAGATGGAAGGGCTGTCGCGTTCGGCGATAGCCAGGCGTCTTGGCATTTCGCGCAACACGGTCGCCATAGTCATGCGGATATGGAGGATTTCTCGCCCAAGCCCGAGACGCGTCCCGCGCAGTCGAGGAGCCGGGTCGAGCCGTACGCCCGGGTCGTGGATTCATGGCTGCGTGCTGATCAGTCGATGCCACGCAAACAGCGGCATACCGCCAGACGGGTGTTCGATCGTTTGGTCGCGGAGCAGGGGTTCGCTGGCTCGTATTCGTCGGTGCAGCGTTGGGTCAAGCACTGGCGGCAGGAGCATCGCGCCGAGTCGGAAGGGTTCATGGAACTGGCGTGGGCGCCCGGGATTGGTCAGGTCGATTTCGGGTTGGCGGAAGGCCGTGATTCGCTGGCGTGGAGCGTGACGTGCATGTGTTGGTGGTCTC
>NZ_JGZE01000032.1 GCF_000741285.1 Bifidobacterium mongoliense DSM 21395
GGTTTCGGCCTCGGTTTCAGCGTCGGCAGGGGATGGGGCGACGGGGACCGACGCCGACGCCTCGCCCTATGAGGGCGGTGCCGCCGATCGTGAGGCCGTGGCCAAGGGTATGCGGCTGCGGCGCATGTCCGAGCTGACCCTCAACGAGGCTGACGGCGTGACACCCGGCATCCCGGCTCGGCCGGGCAGGCCGAAGCACGACCCCCCGCGGATCGGCATCATGGGCGGTACGTTCGACCCCATCCACAACGGCCATTTGGTGGCCGCCTCCGAGGTGGCCTGGGTCTACGACCTCGACGAGGTCATTTTCGTGCCCACCGGGCGCCCGGTCTTCAAGCTCGACAAGGAGGTCACCAACGCCGAGGACCGGTATCTTATGACGGTGATCGCCACCGCGCCGAACCCCAAGTTCACGGTCTCACGCGTCGACATCGACCGTCCGGGCATCACCTACACGATCGACACGCTGCGTGACATCCGCGCCCAGTATCCGAGCGCCGAACTGTTCTTCATCACCGGCGCCGACGCCGTCACGGAGATCCTGCGCTGGAAAGACGTCGACCGCATGCGCGACTATGCGCACTTCGTCGCCGTGACCAGGCCGGGGTATTCCGATCCCGGAGCCATACGGCATGCCCCCGAGGGCATGGTGGATGCGTTGGAGATCCCCGCACTGGCCATCTCCTCGACCGATATCCGGCACCGCGCCAGCCTCAGCGAGCCGGTGTGGTACCTCGTACCGGACGGTGTGGTGCAGTACATCGCGAAGCACGGGCTGTACCGCCGCTGAGCGGCCGGGCCGTCGGACGATGGGGTGCGAGGACCGTCCGGCCGGTCTGCGCACCTGTCTAGTATGGGTGGAGTCCACTTCAACGAGAAACGTTTGGAGATATGGTGAGTGCAATCCTTGCGGGGAAGCCTGATAAAAACCTGATACTCGTCACCGGTAGGGTGCATCCGAAGCTGGCCGCGGATGTCGCGGCGCAGTTGGGTATCGATATCCTGAAGACCACGGCGTACGACTTCGCCAACGGGGAGATGTACGTGCGCTACACGCAATCGGTGCGTGGCGCGGACGTCTTCGTGTTGCAGAGCCATGCCGATCCCATCAACAAGGGCATCATGGAGCAGCTCATCATGATCGATGCGCTCAAGCGCGCGTCGGCACGCTCCATCACGGCGGTCTGCCCGTTGCTGGGCTATTCGCGTCAGGACAAGAAGCATCTGGGTCGTGAGCCCATCTCCTGTCGCCTGATCTTCGATCTGCTGCGTGCCGCCGGCGCGGACCGCATCATGAGCGTCGACCTGCACGCCGCGCAGTCGCAGGGTTTCTTCGACGGCCCGGTCGACCATCTCATCGCGATGCCGGTGCTGGTGGACTATATCCGTGACCGGTTCTCCGATCACCTCGACAACATCGCCGTGGTCTCGCCGGATGCCGGTCGCATCCGCGTGGCCGAGCAGTGGGCGGCGCGTCTGGGCGGCGGCCCCCTGGCCTTCGTGCACAAGACACGCGACATCACCCGCCCGAACCGCGCCGTGGCCAACCGCATCGTCGGTGACGTGTCCGGTAAGGACTGCGTCCTTGTCGACGACCTCATCGACACCGCCGGCACCATCGCCGGGGCCTGCACCGTCCTGCGCGAAAGCGGAGCGAAGTCCGTGACCGCGGTGGCCACGCACGGCGTGTTCTCCGGACCCGCCGTCGAAAGGCTCAAGGTCTGCGGCGCGCGCGAGATCGTCGTGACCGACACCGTGCCGATCGACGAATCGAAGCGTTGGGACGGCCTCACCGTGCTGTCCATCGCCCCCTTGCTGGCCAGCGCCATTCGTGCGGTCTTCGAGGATGGATCGGTGGCCGAGCTGTTCGACACCTATCCGGAACATCACGGGCAGGGCTTCCTCTTCGCGTGAGTCCGACGCCCCTCAGTCGAGGGGTATGGCATAATAAGCACTTGGCAGGTACGCCTGCCGATCCCCCATGGTGTAATGGCAGCACACGGGTCTTTGGAACCCTTTGTCTTGGTTCGAATCCAGGTGGGGGAACTGGTTATGGTTGCCCGGTCGCGGCGGCGCAGATCGTCGTCGGGCCGGCGCACGAGTCAGCCGAAGAATTGGAGATGGATTCGTATGGTGTTGTCCGCCGCAATTATTCTCGCCGCAGGTGATGGGGTGAGGATGCATTCCTCGAAACCCAAGGTGTTGCATGAGCTCGCCGGTAAACCATTCCTCGAGCGGGTCATGGATGCGGTGTCGCGGTTGGAGTCGGACAGGCTCGCCGTGGTCGTGCATCACCAGGCCGACCGCGTAGCCGAGGCCGCGCGTTCCTACGACGAGCATGTCGAGATCGTGCGGCAGGACGACATCCCCGGAACGGGTCGCGCCGTGCAATGCGCCATGCGGCAGTTGCTGGCCGATGGTACGTTGGACGGCCCGGTGCTGGTCACCGCAGCCGACATGCCGTTGCTGGACACCGAAACCCTGCGTAGCCTGCTGGAGTTCCATGAGCACAGCGGCAACGGCGCCACGGTGCTGACCACGACGCTTGACGATCCCACCGGGTACGGCAGGATCATCCGGGACGGCAAGGGCGGCGTGCTTCGGATCGTCGAACAGAAGGACGCCAACAGCAGCGAACTGTCCGTGCGCGAGGTGAACACCTCCGTCTACGTCTTCGACGCGAAGATCCTGGCCGGCGCCGTTTCGCAACTCGACTCCGACAATGCCCAAGGTGAGTTCTATCTCACCGACGCGCTGGAAAGCGCCCGCGAGGTCGGTCCCGTGGGCGCCTTCGCCGCCCCCGATCCATTGAGCGTGGAGGGGGTCAACGACCGTATCCAGCTCGCCGCATTGGCCGGGCAGCACAACCGCCGCGTCTGCGAGGATTGGATGCGCCGCGGCGTGACCATACTCGACGCCGCGACCACGTGGATCGGCGACGACGTCGAGCTTGCCCCCGATGTGACCGTCCTGCCGGGATGCTTCCTGCAAGGGCATACCGTGGTAGGCGAGCAGGCCGTGGTCGGCCCGTACACGACCCTTATCGACGCGGCGATCGACGAGGGCGCCCACGTCGAGCGGGCCCGCGTCGAGCTGACCCACATCGGCCGCGACGCGCAGATCGGTCCGTGGACCTACCTGCGGCCGGGCAACGATCTGGGCGAGGGCACCAAGGCCGGCGCATACGTCGAGATGAAGAAGTCGCATATCGGCAAGGGCACGAAGGTGCCGCATCTGAGCTATGTGGGCGATACGGTGCTCGGTGAGCACACCAACATCGGCGGCGGCACCATCACCGCCAACTACGACGGCGTCCACAAGAACCGCACCCTCATCGGCTCGCATGTCCATGTCGGCGCGGGCAACCTCTTCGTGGCCCCGGTCGAGGTGGGGGATAACGTCACCACGGGCGCCGGTTCGGTCGTCAGGCATGACACCCCCGATGACGCCATGGTCTATTCGGAGAATTCACAGCATATCGTCAAGGGCTGGAAGCCCGCTTGGGAGCGTTGATATATGACAGCCACACAGCAATCCATCGCATCGGTCCGCATCGCGGCCGCGGCGGCCGACCGTCTCAAGGCGGGCGATATCGCCGCCTATGACGTCACCGTCCCGGTGGCCATCACCGAGATCATGCTGGTCGTCACCGCTTCGAACGAGCGCCAGGTGCTCGCCGTGGCGCAGGAGATCGAGAAGGACCTCTATCTCAAGGACGGCCATCGTGAGCCTCTGGCCCGGGAGGGTCTGGAGGAGGCTCAGTGGGTGCTGTTGGACTTCGGCGATTTCGTCGTGCACGTGATGCACGAGGACGCGCGCGAATTCTATGCGCTCGACAGGCTCTGGGGTGACTGCCCCTCGATCGATCTCGAGCTGCCCGAGCACCCAGACGACGATGCCGATGCCGCCGTATCCGACGGGGATCGTGCCGAAGCCACCGCCCTCGACGCCCATGCCGAGTGACGCCGCATCGAACGCCCGCGGACCCGTGCGTCGTCACGCGCGTTCCATCACCCTGATCCGTCACGGACGCACGGCCTACAATCTGGCGGGGCGCATCCAGGGCGGCATCGACATACCGCTCGATGAGGTGGGGCGCTGGCAGGTGCATGAGACCGCCGAAGTGTTGAGGAACCTCTATGTCAGGCGTCGGCCGGACGCGACACCGCTCGTCGTGAGTTCGGATCTGGGTCGGGCGATGGAGACCGCCCATGCGTTCGCCGATCCCCTCGGCCTTGCGGTGCATCCGGACCAGCGCATGCGCGAGCGTGATTTCGGAGACTGGGAGGGCATGTCCGCCGACGAACTGTCCGAACGATATCCCGAGGATTTCAGCGCCTGGATGCGTATGCGCGGCGGCGAACTGCGGCACGGCGCCGAAACGAAACGGCATGTCGGCATGCGTGGCGTGGAAGGGCTGAGGCAATGGTCCGCCGACGCCGGACCCGACACCGATCTCTTCGTGTTCGCCCACGGGGCGTGGATCGCCGAGACCGTCCAGACCATGCTCGGACTCGACAGGATCTCGGGGGAGATGCCCGGCATGCTTTCGATGCGCAACGCCCACTGGGCCAGACTGGTCCCGCTCGACGGCCGAGGATGGGGCACGCCTGCGGACCAATCGTTCGAACGGGTCGACACCATCTGGCGTCTGATGGACTACAACCACGGTCCCGCGATCGCCGACACCCCGGAATGGGAGCGAACCTCGCTGTAGATTCATGTGGCTCCACGATGATTGTCCGAGTGCCGGGCATCGTCAACGACGCATGGATACGATGAAGGCCGGAACCCCGTCATTCGCGGTTCCGGCCTTCATCGATAGGAATGGCTGATAGCGGTGACGCTATGACGTCAGTTCTTCTCGATCGTGGTGCCGGCCTTGGCTCCGGCCGACAGATCCTGGACCTCGGTGATCTCGAGGACGGGTACGCACGCGGGCTTCTTGGTGCCCTCCTGCTCGGCGACCTTGACGCGGGCCTCGTAGATGGCGTCATCGGTGTGCAGCGTCACATTGCCGCGGAACCGATAGCCCTTCTTCTCCGCGAGATTGGCGCCGGCCACGACCAGCGGGCTGCCGTTCTTCAGATTCTCGTAATGCTGGCCGGCGGTGCGCTCGTGATAGGCGAGATGCGAGTCGTCGAGCACGAACATCGACATTTTCGGGCCGAGATCAAGCTGGCCGTCCTTGCCAACGGTGGCAATCCAGCACAGGTTGTTCTCCACGAACTTCTTCATATCATCGGTAAGAGCTACCATGTCATACTTCCTTTCAACAGTTGGACACAGTGCCAGCATAGTCCCGGCGGGGGCCGGATGGGCGCTGTTCACTCACGGAAAGCACGCGTGTGATTTTCATCACGCGCCGGGGCGTCGGCGAGACGGAGATCCGTACCCGAGCCGTCTCGCCGAGCGGCCATACCACTCGGTGTCGTCCCGACTCAATGCCGTCTGCCCCGCCGTTGGCGCTGTCCGCCGAGTATGGACCCAGCGTGTCTGCCAAGGCGTGGGTCTATCGTGGTCACGTTCGACAGGAATCGGGCAGCAGAGAAGACGAGTATGGCGGCGCATGCCGCGCAGCCACGGGAAGTGACCGAACATGGCCGAGAATCCGCATTCCACACGAGGCCGCCGCGGCGGCGTCCGGCATCGTGACGCTGGCGGACGGGCGGTGTTCCACATGCCCGCATTGCCCGCGCGCAAGGGGTTGCAAGGGTTGCGCAGCCGAATGTCGCGCACGTTCCCGCCGAATCTCGCCCGACTCATGCTCCTGTGCTGCGCGGCTCTATGGGGCGGCAGCTATCTCATGGCCAAACGTGCCATGACGCAGATACCACCGCAATGGCTGATGGCGGTGCGCATGATCGGCGCCTGCCTGATCATGCTCGCCCTGTTCCACCGCAGCATCCTGCATGCGATGAGCCGGCGCATCATCGTGCCCGCGCTGATCGTGGGCGTGACCTATTACGGTACGATGTGCCTGCAGATGATTGGCCTCAAGACCATCGATCCCGGCCGCAGCGCGTTCCTCAGCGCCGTGTATTGCGTCCTCGTCCCCTTTGCCACATGGATGATTCTGGGCAGACGGCCAGGCATGCTCAATGTGGTCGCCGGCGTGATCTGCATGATGGGGGTGGGCTTCGTCGCACTGCGCACCGGGACGGGCTCCATGGCCCTGTCCTCCGGCGATATGCTCACATTGCTGTGCGGGGTGGTGTGTTCGGTCAATCTCGTCTACCTCGGTCACTACGCCCGGAGCATCAATCCCATCGCGTTGACGTTCGTGCAATTCGCCGTGGCCGGCGTGCTGTTCGTCATCTCGGCGTTGCTCACCGAGCCGATGCCCAACGCCTCGTGGGGGACGCCTGTGGTGATATGGAGCCTGCTCTATCTCGTGGTCGGAGCCACCACCGCCGCCCAGATCATGCAGAACATCGGCCTCGCGCACGTCCCCGCCTCGAGCGCGGCGATCATCATGTGCACCGAAAGCCTGTTTTCGGTGTCCTTCTCGGTGCTGGCCGGGGTCGAGACCCTGGGGTGGAACGCCTTGGTCGGTTTCGCATTGATCTTCACGGCGGTCGTCCTGTCCGTCATAGCGCCCCGCGCCGCCTCCCGACGCATAGTCCCGACGTCCTCCCAGTGAGGATTCTTGTGAGGATTCTTGTAAGGATTCGGCGGTGTTCGCGCAACGCTCAGGTTCCACGCGACTTGTGCGATTAGTCTCGGGCATGTGAAGAATTTTTTCAAAGGCATCTCCTTCTCCCAGATAGGCGCAGGCGCGCTCGCGGCGGTGACATCGTTCCTACTGTCGGCCCGCATCGGTCTTGCCGGGTCCGTGATCGGCGTCGCGATCGGTTCCATCGTCTCGGCCATATCCTCGCAGATCTATCAGAACGTGCTCAAGGCGTCATCGAAGAAGATTCAGGCGGCCACGCCGTTCATGGACTCCGGTCAGACCGGCTCAGGTGCCCCGGCGCATACGGGCGGTGATACGGGGGCCCGGATCGCCGGTGCCGCCGGGGAAGAGCGGTCGGTCGGCGATACGTCGGTTATGCCGTCGGTTGGTGAGGGCATCGGTGAGACCACCGCCGTCAAGGCCGCCCCGGTCGACGGTGCGCCGGCAGTGGGGGAGGGCAACGCTCCTCGCGTGGTTGCCTCGGACGGCACCATCGACCCCGATGCCGTGGTGCACCAGGGTGTTCGTATCGATGAGGATGGCGCTGCGCACGTCAAGGCCCCAGAGATCGACACCACCTCGCCGGAGGCTCGCAAACGCAAGAAGATCGCCCTGATCATCTCCATCGTGAGCGCGCTGGTGGCCGTGCTCATCACCGCATTGGTCATCACGTTGGCCACGCGCGGCAAGGGCACCGACAGCGTGGTGCGGGACTGGGCGTCGACCTCCGTGCGCCGTCCGGCGCCCTCGCGGACGCCGTCCACCGACGTTCCGTCCACGCCGTCCACCACGGCTCCCAGCAGCTCGCCCAGTGCCGGTTCGGGGTCCTCGCAGGGTTCGGAGAACTCGGGGAATACCTCGGGGGACACCGGATCGACGAACGGTTCAGGCAACGGTTCGGGCACTTCGGGTGGGTCGGGCACGACGAATGGTTCGGGATCCGGGACCGATTCGAATTCGAAGGGCACGGATTCGCACAGCGACACCACCGGTGGCGGGTCCGGTACCTCCGGATCGGGGCAAGGCTCCGATTCGTCGCAGGGTTCGGGCAGCGGTTCCGTTGACGATGGTTCGGGAACCGGGTCGAGGAAGTCAAACGATGGCACCTCGGGTTCGGGCGGCGGCACCGGTGATTCCGGTTCGTCCACAGGCCAGGGCAGCGGCGCGTCGGGATCCGACGGACAGTGATTGCGCAGCGAACGACACGCCGTCTTGCCCATTCTGGCCTCGTGTTGTAACCTATCAAAGGTTCAAATACAGAGCCGATGGTCACATACGGGGCTATGGCGCAGCTGGTAGCGCATCTCCATGGCATGGAGGGGGTCGGGAGTTCGAATCTCCCTAGCTCCACGTATGAAAGGGTCGTCCCGAAAGGGACGGCCCTTTTTCGTTGGTATGACGCGATTCCGGTGGATGTGTCGCGTTTCGTATGATGCTCCGCGGGCCCGGGGCAGGGGCAATAAGTGTGTCCTTGTGGCAGTCGGTGGGGTTGTAGGTCATAAAGTGTGTCCTTGTGTCAGTCGGTTTCGTTTGGATATCGAGTGGCTGTGTGGAATTCGTTCCAGTCGATGCCGGTGCCGTACCGGTTCGGGATGCCATAGGTCTCCCAGGTTCCCTGAGTTATAGGCAACGAGTGTGTCCGGTTGTGGGTGGCTGGCATTGTGCCGTGTGGTTTTCGGCAGCTTGAGCGGTCCATCGCCCCCCCCGCGCACACCACATCGGGCGGGCGATTCGTGTCGTGTCATGGGGTGCACGCACCCGGCGGCGGTTCCCCGCCTGACCACATACCAGTCGATCACATATCCGCCGGGGACGGCGATCAGCACCACGGCATCACGGTGCAGGTGGATGCGTCCACATGCGCCAGGTGGTGAATCTGGGTGGACCGTTCACTTTGTGTAGTCTTTTCACGAAGCCTGGGCAAACTGAGAAACCGGGAACGGCCATATACCGCCAATTTACGCGACTGCGGCAAATCGGGCATCGGCGGACTCCGCGCTATTTACTACACAAAGTGAGACAGGGCGCCAAAGGCGAGGTATTCGGGTTATGGGCTTATGGGGTCATAGGCGCGAAGGCATGCGGAATATCGCGGTTGTGGGGCGTGCGGTGTGTCCGGTTGCGGATTGGTGTGTCCGCAGGATGGAAAGTCAAGTCTCGTGCCCGTCAGACAAGTCAGGGGATAGCGAAAAACAACCGCGGAATATGGCCCCTCGTTTTTCGTATCGCCCGACTTGTCTATGCGAATCGTTGACTTGTGTCATTGAATCGGCGACTTGTGCCATTGAATCGTTGACTTGCGTCACCGGATCGGCGACTTTGATGCATGAATGGTCTACTGGTATGCGCGAATCGTCGACCCTGGTTGGTCAATCGTCGACTTGTGTAGGGGCGGCGTCCGACGGCACGCGACGGCACACGACGGCACACGGCGGCACCTGACGACGCCCTACGGCACGCGACGGCGCGGCCGTAGGGACGCCGGTTCGCTACCATGGGTGACGTCTTATCAGCCCCCACCCCGCATTGTCGGGAAAGGAACCATTCCCCATGGATTACTCACTGGCGGTCAAACTGTCCGCCGAACTCGTCGGCACCGCATTCCTCATGGTCTTCGGCAACGGCGCCGTCGCGAACGTCGAACTCAAGGGGACCAAGGGGTTCCATTCCGGTTGGCTGACCATTGCCATGGGATACGGTTTCGGCGTCATGTTCCCCGTCATGATGTTCGGTGCCGTGTCCGGCGCCCACATCAACCCCGCCATGACACTGGCGCAGGCCGTCGTGGGCATGTTCCCCTGGGGTGAGGTCCTGCCGTACATCCTCGCCCAGCTCGTCGGCGCGGCCGTCGGGCAGCTCATCGTGTACGCCACGTACTACCCGCATTACCGCGACACGCAGGATGCCGAGGCGATCTTCGCCAGCTTCTCGACCACCGACGCGGAGAACTCGCGGAGCAACTACTTCCTCAACGAGTTCTTCGGCACCCTGATTCTCGTGCTCGGGGCGCTGTGCTCCCTGTCGCTGCCCTGGGGCATGAAGAACCCCGGTGCGGCCTCCATCGTCGTCGGTTTCATCGTGTGGGGACTGGTGACCTCACTCGGCGGCCCGACCGGTCCGGGACTCAATCCCGCCCGTGATCTGGTGCCGCGGGTGCTGCACCAGATCCTGCCGATCTCCCATAAGGGCGGATCGCGTTGGAACGAAGCCTGGATCCCCGTGGTGGCGCCCATCGTCGGCGCCATCGTCGGCGCGGTCCTGTTCCGCTGGTTGTTCGCCTGACGTTCCCTGCGATCCCGGTCTGACGTCCGCGGGGCAGCGGGCAGTGGGTGGTGGTCGGCCTCGCCGCCCCGAGGCGGCGCCGTCATGTCGGGAGGAAGGAAGATTCGATGCTCGATACGTTGTGGTCGTTGGTGGTGCTGTTCATCCCCACGCTCTTCTGGGGCTTGGTGTTCCTCATATCGTTCCGCAGGGAACCGCGACAGTTCCGCAACACGATATGGTTCGCGCTGTTCGTCCTGACGGCAGTGGGAACGCTGACGCTGCTCGCGCTGAGTCTGTCCGCACCGAGCGAACCGGTGCAGGTCGCCCTGCTCATCGCGCTCGTCGTACTGGCCATCCTCGCGCCCGCGGCCGTGATCCTCTTCCTGCTAATCAATGCCGTCATCGTGATCAGACGCGAGGGGTTGTCGCCATCCACGGCGTTGCCGGGCCTGTTGGGTCTCGGGCTGCTCGCGATCCTGGTTCTCGACTACCTGGTGTTGCGCGGCGGCACGTCGCGCTGGCTGACCTATCTCATGGTGCTCGCGACGTTGGAGATGCTATGGATGGTCTTCACGTTCGCGGCGCTGCTCCTGTACTCCACGTTCTACCGGATGCTGCCCAGGAAACGACGGTACGACTACATCATCATCCACGGTGCCGGATTGCAGGGGGAGCGGCCCACACCCCTGCTGCAGGGGCGGTTGGACAAGGCCGTCCAGCTGTGGGAACGCCAGGGTCGGTTCGGCGCGCTCATCGCCTCGGGCGGCAAGGGGGACGACGAGGCCATCAGCGAATCCGAAGCCATGCGCCGGTATCTCAGGGATACCCACGGCGTGCCGGACGACGCCATACTCACCGAGGACCGCTCCACCACCACCTTCGAGAACCTCACGTTTTCCAAGGAGATCATGGACGCGTTGAACGGCACCGGACGCAAGGCGTACCGTGCCGCGCTCGTCACCAGCGACTACCACGTGTTCCGCGCGTGCGAATACGCCCACCGGATCCGGCTCAACGCCGATGGCGTCGGCAGTCGCACGAGCGGGTACTACTGGCCCGCCGCGTTCATCAGGGAGTTCATCGCCATCAGCCGCTCGCACTGGTGGCCGTACGCCGTCATCGCCCTGCCCGTGCTGATCGTCGCCTTGGCGCGGTGAGCCCCGGTCGGTATTCTCCCGTTCGTTCCGGCCGTCACCGGGTACGAGGGGTACAGGGGTCCACGGGTCCGATACCATGGCTAGGTACGGTGCATGGATACGTGCGCCATTCGCGTATGCCCGTCTAGGGCACGATGTGGGTTGAGGAGTCAATCATGATCGATGACGTCATCATGCTCAGGCACGGGAGGACATCATTCAATCTCGCCCGGCGGATGCAGGGGCAGATCGATGTCCCGCTCGACATCGTCGGGCAGTGGCAGGTGGATCAGAGCGCCTATGCGATGGCGAGACGATATTACTGGGCCAAGGTGTTCGCCATCGCCGACGAGCCGGGCCTCCTGCGTCATCCCGGGCCAGGTGCCGCCAAGGACAGCGATATCGAGGAGTATCGGCAGGCTCCGGCCGCCCAGCGGGCCATGCGCGTGGTCTGTTCCGATCTTTTTCGTGCCCAGCAGACCGCCCATGCCTTCGCCGACATCATGGGCCTGCCCGTGACGCTTGACCCGCGCCTGCGTGAACGCAGCTTCGGGGAGTGGGAGGGCATGACCCGCGAGGAGATCCGCGCGAAGGATCCCGCCGACTACGCCTCATGGAAGGCGCATACCGGGGGAGAGCTCGCGCACGGCGTGGAAAGTCGCCAGGCCGTGGGGGCACGTGGGGTCGCGGCCGTCGAATCGTTGGTGCGGGCGTCGTTCGACGATCCGACTCCCACGACGCTGTTGCTGGTGGGTCATGGTTCGTGGATCGTCGCGACCATCACCGGTCTCATGGGGATGGACCCCGATGGGTTGAATTCGCTCGACGCCATGCGCAACGCCTTCTGGTCCGAACTCACGCCGCGATACGGCGGCGGGGCCGCGGGCCCCATCCATTGGCAGCTCGGCGTGTATAACCACGGCCCCGAACTCGCCGATGAGGTCGATTGGGAGAACGGTCCCGCCGAACTGAGGCGTCCGGGGATGGCGCTGTGGAAACCCATCGAGGTCAGCGCCTGAGTACTGTGCGTCGGGAGTGCACGGCGCTCGCGGGATGGCGCTTCGTCGGGGCAGGGATTATCCTTGATACGGTTCACGCGACGCGATACGCGTCGACCAAGCCTCGCTGCGGGGCGGCCGGCGTCGCCATCGGGCGGGCAAACAGGCCATGCAGGGCACAGGACAATAACCATCAAGGCGAGGGGCGGGTGATACGACATGCTGCGGATGTTCAATACCATCAATGACAAGGTGGAGCGGGTCGACACACCACAGAACGGCTCATGGTTGTGCCTGTCGGAACCGACGGACGTCGAATTGGCCACGGTCTCCCAGCAGACGGGCATCGATCTGGCGGATTTGCGCGCCCCGTTGGATGACGAGGAACGCTCGCGCGTGGACGTCGAGGACGACTACACGATGATCATCGTGGACATCCCCACCGTCGAGGAACGCGGCGGCCGGGACTGGTATGAGACCATCCCGTTGTCCATCATCCTGACCCAGCACCTCATCATCACCGTATGCATGCAGGACACCGCCGTGCTCCACCCCTTCATGGAGGGAACGATCCGTGGGTTCAACACGTACATGAAGTCGCGCTTCATCCTGCAGATCCTCTACCGCAACGCCACGATGTACCTGCGCTACCTGCGCATCATCGACCGCGAAAGCGACCGGCTCGAACTCAAACTGCGTCATTCCATGCAGAACCGCGAGATCCTCATGCTGCTCGAGCTGAGTAAGACCTTGGTCTACTTCACGACCAGCCTGAAATCGAACGAGATCGTCATGGAGAAGCTCAATTCACTCACCCGGTTCAAGCAGTACCCGGAGGACGAGGACCTGCTCGACGATGTCATCACCGAGAACAAGCAGGCCATCGAGATGGCGAACATCTACAGCGGCGTCCTTGCGAACATGACGGACGCCTTCGCCTCGATCGTGTCGAACAACCTGAACAACGTGATGCGCATCTTCACCATCATCTCCATCACGCTGTCGATCCCGACGCTGATCTTCTCGATGTACGGCATGAACTTCCAATCCGGCATGTCCGGCATGCCGTTCACCGACAGCCGATGGGGCTTCCTGGTCGTCGTCGTCATCTCGATCCTGCTCTCCATCGTCGTGACCTGGTTCCTCACCCGTTCGCGCCTGTTCAAGTAGCGGTCGTGGCGGATATGGCGGGGCGCAGGCGACCGGGTCGGTTCGGGCGGCGGTGTGCGGCGGCGATCGCCGTCTTGGCGCTCGCCGGATCGCTTGCG
>NZ_JGZE01000033.1 GCF_000741285.1 Bifidobacterium mongoliense DSM 21395
GTGCCCGGCATACGTCTGCGCGGCCGTGCATTCGTGGAACAGCGTGCTGCCGCATATCGACGCGCTGGACAACATCAGTCGCCTGGCCGACGCACGTCGAGGCGGCCGTGCCCGCTGCCGCGGGCAGCGGCCCGTGGTGCACTCGGACCGCGGCTGCCACTACCGGTGGCCGGGCTGGATCGCGATCTGCGAGCGGCACGGCCTGACGCGCTCGATGAGCGCCAAGGGATGCAGCCCCGACAACGCGGCCGCCGAGGGCGTGTTCGGACGGCTCAAGAACGAGGCGTTCCACGGACGCGACTGGACGGGCGTGCCCTACAAAAGGTTCAAACGCCACATCGGCGACTGGATCTCGTACCACAACAGGAAACGCGAGAAACAGTCCCTGGGATGGAAAAGCCCGGTACAATACAGAAAAGCCTGGGACTGATCCCCTAAATAAAATCTCAAAAAATACCGCACCCCCTTTAATTAATTGTTCCAAAATCACTAAAATCAATGAGAAGGGTTTCCTCTCATGCGAAAGAAATTAGCGGCTGCCACTACCGCGTTGGTGGCAGCTTTCGCGCTGTGCTCGGCAGCGGTGCCGGCGCAAGCCGCGTCTTTATCAGGTTCAGGAACGCAAGCTGATCCGTATTTGATTGCGAATGCGGAGGATCTGGCTCAGTTCCGTGACATTGTGAACGAAGGCGGCGATATCTATTCGACTAATGCGAAGCTGACCGCGGACATCGATCTGCAAGGAAGCACTTGGGTGCCGATCGGCTTGGACAACGCGTCGCCATTCTACGGATCGTTCGATGGCCAGGGCCACGTCATCCGCAATATGCACGTTGATATGAGCAATGAAGAGTCGCCAGCCGGTTTGTTCTCGGAGGTCTTCGGCTCCATTCACAACCTTGGCGTGCTCAATGCCACGGTGACCGGCACGGATATGGTCGGCGCGATCGCTGGCTCAATCGAGAACAGTGATGATGGCACCGGACTCTTCAATTGCTGGAGCGATGGCGGCACGGTCACTGGCCGCTCCATGGTCGGCGGTTTGGTTGGCAATATGCGCTCAAGCGGCCAAGCGACTATTACCGGCTCCTACAACGGCAATCATGTCATTGGCTATGAAAACGGCATCGGCGGCGTTGTGGGCTGGGTCTATAACGCGTCAGTCATCGACAGCCATAATGCAGGAAATGTGGAAGCCGCAGCAAGCGAGTATGTGCTGCCGCATGAGATCGGCGGCGTCATTGGCGGAACAGCCGATGATCTGCACAACGTGTACAACATCGGTTCTGTCACCGCACAGGACAATCAGTATGGCGCAATCTCAGGAACGAGTGACGGAGCGTTCAACTCGTCGAATCTGTATTATCTGAACGGTACCGCTCCTTCCGCATTCGCAGAAGGACAGGACGGTGACGCGCATGCCAAATCAATAGCTGATTTTGAGAATCTTGCCGTTGTGCTCCATGCGCTGTATAGCGCTGCGCCAGAGATCTGGCTCAATACGCGCGGACAGGTGGGCGAGCTACTGAGCAGCTGCCTTGGTTGCAGCCGATTCTGCGTGGACAGATTCCAACATATGATGTGCATGTGCAGATCAGTGGTGATGGAAATGGCAGTGTGCGATCTGCGAATGGTTGGATGGCCGCGAATGTGGATGTCCAGAACGGTGACACGCTGTATGTGCGCGGCGGCACCCAGGGCGCGTTCACAGCAACTTGCAACAATTGCTCCGCGACTCAAGCTGCATATCAGAACACCGCATTGGCTGGCACTGATGGCGATTATTCGTTTGGACCTGTGAATGCGGATGCGACGACGCTCTCAATCGAGTTCACAAAGGCCCCTAGCGAGGAGCCAACGGAACCGAACAAGCCAGAGCCGGAGCAGCCACAGCCTAGCGAGCCTGCGCAGCCGAACAAGCCGGTTGAGCCTGCCGCTCCATCGCCGCAGCCTCAACCGCAGCCGGCTCCAACGAGCAACAATCTGGCCGCGACCGGTTCATCGGTGGCGCCATTGGCTTGGATTCTGGCGTGCTGTGCTGCCTTCGGCGCTATCCTTCTGCTTGGCTCACGAAGCAAGCGCAACTCATAAGCCTTAAAAGCGAGCAATACACAATAAGCGAGTGGGTGGTATGCGATTTGATTCGCATACCACCCACTCGCTTAATTATTCAGAAAGAAATCGGAAGAAGTAGGAAAGGTGAATGAAAAAACGTAGCCTCCTTATCAGATGCCTTGCCATGCTGGCTTATGCGCCCATGCGTAGCGGTAATAATCAGCGTGCTTGAGCTTGGAAGCCGCCGCCTCATCAACAATCACTGTTGCATGTGGATGCAGCTGCAGTGCCGAGGCTGGACAGAACGCGCTGACGCCGCCTTCCACTGTGTGCGCAATCGCATCCGCCTTGCCTTCGCCAAACGCGAGCAGCACCAGATGGCGAGCCTTGAGGATTGTGCCAATGCCCTGTGTGATGCAATGCGTTGGCACTGCGTTCACATCGTCACCGAAGAAGCGTGCGTTGTCGATTCGCGTTTGCTCAGCGAGTGTCTTAACTCGAGTACCCGAAGCGAGCGATGAGCCCGGCTCGTTGAAGCCAACATGGCCATCAGTGCCAATGCCGAGGATCTGCACATCGATGCCGCCAGCTTCCTCAATCGCACGGTCATAGGCAGGACCTGCTTCTTGAATAATGCGTCCATCGCTCAATGGCGCGCCATTGATCACATCACCTGGCACATGCACAAGCGCTGGATCCAGTCCGAGCGGCTCAACAACAGTGCGCTCAATCGTCGAATGATATGACTGCGGATGAGTGATTGGCAGTCCCAAATACTCATCGAGTGCGAAGTCGCGCACATGGGAGACGTCAATGTCCTCGTCATGGACAATCTTCGCGAGCGCCTTGTATGCGGCGAGAGGGCTGGAACCGGTAGCCAAGCCAAGCACAGCCTGCGGGTTCTTGGTAATCAGATCGGCAACGCAGCGTCCGTAAAGTTCGCCTGCTTCTTGCTCGTCTTTTACGATGATGACTTCAGTCATGAATGATGCTCCTTACATCGCGAAATAATCGCGAGATCACAGTGGATGTGCTCAGTCCTTGACAACGGTGGATTCGCTGACCTCAAGCGACGTGCGCTCGAGCGGAAGTCCGCAATCCTTCAGGACGGCGGCAATGCGCTCCACGTTCTCTCCCTTGAGCGGCGCAATAGGCTCAGGCATCTGGTTGGTATCGAATACGCCAAGCAGTGCGAGCGCGGTCTTGAACGCGCCGACGCCAGCGCCGAAGCCCTGCACGCCTTGCACAACGCTCGTGATGCGCATCAGCGCAGCCATCTTGTCCTGCTCGTCGCGCACGGAACGCCAATCGCCTTCCTGGTATGCGTTCCACATATGCACATATGCGGTAGCCTCCACGTTCGCGAGTCCTGGAACGGAACCGTCTGCGCCTGCCATATATGCGCCGTCCACAACGACTTCCTGTCCGGTGAGCAGTGTCAGTGGGTGGCCAGCCTCATTGTTGTCATCAACGAGGAAGCGGAATGAGACATCGTCATTCGAAGAGTCCTTGACACCGGTCAGCACGCCATCGAGACCCAAACGGATCAGCATGTCACGCTGCAGCTTCGTGTGCACGCAAATAGGAATGTCATATGCGAACAGCGGCAGATCAGGAACCGCTTCGTGGATGAGACGGAAGTGGCGCTCGACTTCAGCCTCGCCGCCAAGCGCGTAGAACGGAGCGGTGGCCACAATCGCCGAAGCTCCGAGTTCGCGAGCCACATACGCGTGCTCGATCACGCGGTTGGTCTCGGTGTCAATGCAGCCGACGAGCACAGGCACGCGGTCATCAACGATTTCCATTGCCGCGTTAATGATCTCACGGCGGCGGTCATCAGTGCTGAATGCGACTTCACCGGAGGAACCGAGTGTGAAGATGCCGTTGACGCCGGCGTCGATCATGCGGTTGATGGAGCTTTCAAAACTTGGGAGGTCAAGCTCGTGCGTTGCGGTGAGAGGGGTGACAGCTGGCGGGATGACGCCACGGAATTGCTGTGTCATGATGAGTCCTTTGTTTGTTGCCGTGCCAGTTCATTGTTGAAACGTGGGACGGCGAAAATATTTGAGAGTGTTGTTGAAGATGTGCGGCGCGCGTCTAGGAGTGCGCGCGCCGCACATCTTGGTTGTGTGTTCAGTTATGTGTTGCGGGTGCTATGCGCACTCTTCCGCTGTTGGATGCAGCAGCGACGGTGCTGCATCCAACAGCGTCTTCGTGTAGTCGTTTGTTGGGTGGCGCATCACTTGGTCGGTGGTGCCGCGCTCAACAATCGTGCCGTGATTCATCACGATGACGTCGTCTGAGATGTAGCGGATTGTCTGAATGTCGTGGCTGATGAACACCATGGACAGGCCGAGCTGACGCTTGAGGTCGCTGAGCAGATTCAGGATCTGCGCGCGGACGGAGACGTCAAGTGCGCTGGTAGGCTCATCTGCGATGATCGCGTCTGGATTCAGCGAGAGCGCACGTGCGATTGCAACGCGCTGGCGCTGGCCACCGGAGAGCTGTCCTGGCAGCGCTCCGAGCACTGAGAACGGCAGACCGACCATGCGGATCAGCTCATGCGCACGCTTGTCGCGTTCCGCTTTGCTGCCCAGATGATGCACGGCGAGCGGATCAATGAGCTGGTCAATGACGCTCATTCGCGCGTTCAGAGCGGTTGCTGGATCCTGGAACACGGCCGAGACGACTCGACCGATTTCCATGCGCTCCTTTGCGGTGCGGTGCGTGACATCCTGGCCCTTGAACAGAACCTTTCCGGAAGTCAGTGACTGCAGTCCGCACATCACGTTCGCTGTTGTCGACTTGCCGCAGCCAGACTCACCGACGATGCCGATGGTCTTTCCTGGCATGAGCTTGAGGTTGACATCATTGACAGCGGTGATCCTGTTCTTGTGGAACAGACCTGAACCTGCGCGCGTTGTGAAGATGACCTTGGCGTCTTTCAGTTCGATGATTGGAACGTCTGGCTTTTCTTCAGGCTTTGTCAAATCAATGTGCTGGTTCATCATGCACCTTCCTTTCCGCCCTCTGGGCTTGTGGAAGCTTCGGATGCTGCTGCGGCAGCCGCTGCGGCCTTCTCGGAGTTCTCCTGCGAGGACTTCTCGACTTCGGTTGGCTCCTGGAGCATATGCTCATCAGCCTTGGTGTATTTGGCCTGCTCAGGAAGCGGCGCGTCAGGCTGGGCCGCGTAGAAGTGCCATGTGCCTGGCACGCGGACCATGACTGGACGCGTATCGAGTCCAACGTCAGGATGCGAGGAGCGTGGCGCGAAGCGGTCGCCTTTCGGGAATTCGATTGGGCTTGGGACGGTGCCCGGCACCTGATGCAGACGTGGAGCACCAGCCTCGATCGAGGTGACAGCGCCAAGCAGACCGCGGGTGTACTCGTGACGAGGGTCGGTCAGGATCTCCTTCGTGGAGCCCTGCTCAACAACCTGGCCTGCGTACATGACGGGGATCGAATGCGCGACCTTTGCGACGAGCGCGAGATCGTGGGAGACGAAGACCATTGCGAAGCCGAGCTTCTTGCGCAGCGAGTTGAGCAGATCGATGACCTGCTTCTGCACGGTCACATCAAGTGCGGTCGTAGGCTCATCAGCGATAATCAGCTTTGGATCGCGGGTCAATGCCATTGCAATCAGCACGCGCTGGCGCTGGCCACCGGAGAGCTCGTGTGGGTAGGACTCAAGCGTGCGCTTAGGGTCCAGACCAACCAGCTCAAGCAGTTCTTCCGCGCTACGGGTGCCACCGCGGCTGGTCAGCTGCTTCATCTGCGCCTTGATCAGCATCGATGGGTTGAGCGAGCTCAGTGCGTCCTGGTAGATCATTGCGATCTCATGACCGCGGATCTTGTTGTATTCGCGCTGGTCGAGGCCAACGAGGTTCTTGCCATCGAGCAGGATCTCGCCGGAGATCTTGGCCTTTGGATCAAGCAGACCCATGATGGCGAGCGAGGTGATCGACTTACCGCAGCCAGACTCACCAACAAGGCCCATCGTCTCTCCTGGACGAACCGAGAAGTTCAGATGATCAACGACGTTGACGTTGCCATAGCGTGGGAACTGGATGCACAGATCCTTGACCTCAAGCACTGGAGCTTCGGTGCTCACTGGCTCAAGGCGGTCGGTGCGCTTGAGTTCTGCCTCACGCAGCTTCGTCAGCGAATCGACGAGCGCGTCATGCTGCTCTGCGTATGCAGCGACTGGATCGGTGAGCAGGCGGTCTTCCTTGCGGTCAGCTGCCACATCCGCTGCGGTCTTCTCGACTGGAGCGCTTGGAGCTGCGACCATCGCATCGGTGATGCCCTCAGACAGGATGTTCAAGCACAGCACCGTGATCATGATTGCGAGGCCTGGATACAGTGCCTGCCACCAGTAACCGAAGATGACGCCTTCCTTCGCGGACGAAAGAATGTTGCCCCATGTTGGTGTTGGCTCAGGAATGCCTGCGTTGATGAAACTCAGCGACGCCTCGAAGACGATTGCGTCTGCAACCGAGAGCGTAGTGAACACCATGACTGGCGCTGCGATGTTGCGCATGACGTGCTTGACGAGGATCCACGGAGCGCGAGCGCCGGAGACGATGACTGCACGTACATAATCCTTGCCGTATTCACTGATGATGTTTGCGCGGACAATTCGTGCGATCTGCGGAACATAGAGAATACCGATCGAGATGATGATGCCGATCATCGACTGGCCGAGCACTGCGACGAACACTGCTGCAAGCGCGATGCCTGGGATCGACATGATGATATCGATCAGTCGCATGATGATCTCAGAGATCCAGGTGCGGCTCACAGCGGCGATTGCGCCGATGATCGAACCGACGATCAATGCGAATGCGATGGATGACAGGCCGATGACGAGCGAGTAGCGAGCGCCGTATACGGCTCGTGTCAACACATCACGGCCGAGGTTGTCGGTACCGAAGATGTGCGCGCCGGTTGGGGCTTGGTAGCTTTCGGTGATCGCCATTGGGCTGTACGGCGTGATCACTGGCGCGAGAATCGCGGCGATGACGAGCAGCAGAATGACGATGGCTGAAATCTTCGATCCCAGCGTCATCTTGCTGAACCTGTTGAACTTGACCTTTGGCTTGGTTGCCGCCGCTCCGGCGACTTTATTCTGTCCGAACAGCATCTCACACCGTCCTGATTCTTGGGTTGATCAGCACGTAGAGCAGATCGACCACAATGTTGATGATGATGAACGAGAGCGCGACGATGAGTACGACACCCTGGACGAGCGTTGGCTCGTTGCCGTTGATGCCGTCGAACATCGCAGTACCCATGCCTGGCAGGGCGAAGATGACCTCGATGACGATTGCGCCGCCGAGCAGGTAGCCGATCTTCATGCCGAGCGTGGTGATTGGCGTGATCAGTGCGTTGCGGAAGACGTTGCGTGCGATGACGACGCCCTTTGGAATACCCGCGCCGATTGCGGTGCGCACATAATCCTTGTCAAGCTCCTCGACCATCGATGTACGAATGATACGGGTCAGCTGGCCTGCGACTGGCAAGCCCAGCGCGAAGGTAGGCATTGCCATACGTGCGAGGTATGCGCCTGGATCCTCCGAGAACGGAGTGAGCGGTCCCGCGCCTGGCAGCCAGGAGAGCTTGATCTGCAGCAGCCAGATGAGCAGAACGCCGAGCCAGAACGATGGGGTTGCGATTGCGATGATCGAAAGGACACGGATCGTCTGGTCAACCCAGGTGTCGCGGTAAAGTGCTGCGAGCACGCCGAAGATGACTGCGAGGATGACTGCGATCAGCAAACCAATGAAGGTAAGCTGCAGAGTGATTGGGAATGCCTGTCCAATGCGTGCGGAGACGGAGTCCTTGTTGACGCCGTATACGCCCATATTGCCGTGGCACAGACCGACCAGATAGGACCAGAACTGCGACCACCATGGCTTGTCGTAGCCCATTTCATGGCGGAATGCTTCCAGCTGAGCGCCGGTTGCGTTCTCGCCAAGAGCTGCGACTGCAGGATCGTACTTGGAGAACGACATCAGGAAGAACACCAGAAAGATGACTCCGAATGCCATGAACGGCAGGGCGATCAGTCGACGCCCGAGAAGTCTAAGAAAATTACTCATGGTATGTCCAATGTTGAAGTGTTCGTATATTGCCCGGTGCTTACCGCGTTATTGCGATGTGAGGCACCGGCTGTTTTTGGGGATGAAAAGACCGGCCCGTCCGCATGAGGAAGGAAAAGGGAAAACTAGGCGAATAGGCCGGTCTTTATTGTTGGTTAATTGGTTCGAAGAAGTTGTTGAGCCGCTCCTTGTGGGTTACTTCGCGAGCTTGGCCTGGACGAGGTCGAGGCCTGTCGTGCCCATTGCCTTGTACTCGCTGAAGACGCCCTTCTTGACGGCGGTGCTCACCTTGCGGTGGAACAGAGGATACAGCGGCACCTGCTCGGAGAGCAAGTCATAGCACTGGTTCCAGTAGTCCTGACGTTCGTCATCGGTCTTTGCGGCAAGAGCCTTGTTCATCAGATCGTGCAGCTCGTTGTAGCTTTTCGATCCGTTCCAGAACGTGCGCTGCTTGGTCCAGACGTTGTCGCCATACCACCAATTCATCAGCAGGTCAGGGTCATCACCGAAGACCGAAGGGTCACCAGGCGCAAGGACCATCGAGAAGTCCGCATCGTCCTTATCAGTGATGGATGGATACAGTGCCGAGGACTTCATCGACTGGATGTCCACATCGATGCCGGATTCTGCCAGATCGTTCTTGATCTGCGGTGCAAGCTGCGTGATCCAGGTGTGGTCGGTCGTGTACAGCGTTGTCTTGATTGGACCGCTGACGCCTGCTTCCTGCAGCAGCTCCTTGGCCTTTGCGGTGTCCTTCGTGTAGACGTTCTTCGCCTTGTGGTGATTAGCGAAGTCCTCTGGCAGGAAGCTGGTGATCTGCTGAGCCTGTCCGGACAGCTGGTTGTCGATCAGCTTCTTCGTGTCGATCGAGTAGAACACAGCCTGACGAACGCGAGGATCGTCGAATGGCTTCTTCTTCGTGTTGAACATGATGAACGCCTGGTTGAAGCCCTGCACCGTCTGAATGTCGGAGCCTGCGGACTTCAGCGTCTGCATTGCCTTTGCAGGGACGTTCTCCATGACGTCGGTCTTGCCAGCCTGCATAGCGGTGACGCGTGCGGTGTCGTCGATGTTGACGTTCCACACCATCTTCTTCGTCTGTGCTGGGTAGGTGCCGTTGTAGTTGTCGTTCTTTTCGAAGTTCACCTGCTGATCGGTGATCGACGTGTACTTCCATGGACCAGATCCGGTAGGCATCTTCTTGAGCTCTGCGTCGGACTTGTCAGTTGGAACGATTGGCATCAGGGCAAGGCGCTTCTCGAACATTGGGAAGGCTTCCTTGAGCTTGAAGTCCACCTGGTTGTCACCCTTGGCCTCAACGGAATCGATGAAGTCAAGCATCGAGATGAACAGGCTGCCCTCAGCGGTTGAACGCTTGTAAGAGCTGACCACATCGGATGCCTTGACTGGGGTGCCATCGGAGAACTTCGCTCCATCGCGCAGCGTCACGATGTACTCAGTGTCAGAGACCTTCTGTGGCTCGCCCTTGGCGAGTGCCGGGAACGTGTCATAGGTCGTGTAATCGAGCGAATACAGAGGCTCAACAACATGCCAGTTAGCGGACTTAGGCAGTGCGCCTGATGTGGTGCTTGGCATGAAGTCACGGCTTGCGTATGCGACTTCCGCAGTGATCGTATCTGGAACGGATGTGCCCTTGGATGCATTGGCGGCGGATCCTCCACCGCAGCCGGCCATGGCCACTACCATGCCACCGGCCAAGACAGCGGCAACAGCTGCCTTGAGTTTTGCATTGACCTTAACCATTGAATCTCTCCTCATCTTTGAGAATGTGCCTTCTTAAGTCCAACTCGACGACGCTCGTTTTTGCGCGATCGTCAGGTCTCAATGGATTTCCGGTCCACTTGAAACCCTATCGGGTGCTGAACTGGTTTCAATGATAAGACGTCTGATGTCTTACTTCAACTGTGGTCAAACGCGCATGTCGGCGTGTTTTGTGTCATTTTCGCATAACTCATCCATCTACCGCTCAACAGACAGGTCCTCTCATCTATTGAAAATAGGGCGTTTTCCGTTCTTTTTATTGGCACCAGGAATCTCCACTGACTTATGCTCTAAGCCCAATTATTATTGCTCTCTTCCGCGTGCCGAATTCTCGACTTGACAGTCAAAAACGTTTCTGTTGTTAGCCTTCCATGCCGTGTTATCATTGACATTAGATGTCTGACGTCTTATCTATTTATCGGTTATCGAAAACTTCGGATGTCTAAATTCCCAAGGGACGCGCCAATCACCGTTGATTGCACGCGCCACTGATCGAACTACTCAAAGGAGAGTTATCCATCATGTCAGCCTCTGACACCATACGATGGTCTCAGCACGATTTCCCAGAACCTGAAGGCTCCATCACCTGCACTTTCCGCGCGAACGCTGACGGCCGCATACTCGCCGTCAACAGCGAAGGCAGCGCACCGCAGCTCGTCTGCGGTATTGAACGCGGCGCGCTGCGCGTGCAGGCGGTGACGCCGCACGCGCCAGTAGACCTTGATATCGAAGACACCGCCGGCGTCAGCGATGGCGCAGCGCATACGCTCGCGCTCACGTTCGGCGAGTTTGGCGCGCGCGTTTACCTCGACGGCGCGCAATGTTTCAGCAGCACCGCGAACCTGTGCCCAACCGCACTCGGCACCGCCGCTGACGGTACGCAAGCCAGCGGCGCCATCGCTGCCGGAGACGCGGCGGTCAACGTCAGCGATCTGCAGCTGCACGCGCAACCGCTCACGTCCGAGCAGATTCTGGCGGCAACGCCAACGCCACAACCGGACATCAACTTCGCGGCGGCCCAGCTTGCGCCGCGTGATGTACGTCGTGTGCGCGAACTGCACGGCGGCACCATCTATGCGCATTTCCGCGTGCGTGGTCCACGGCAGTATGGCACCATTCTTGCCGCGAGCGTGAATGACAAGGAGGTGCTCGCCGTCTCAATCGATGACACCGGCATCACAATGACCGCCGCCGACGGCTCATATGACCCAACCGTCTACCACGCGAACGGCGTGTGGGATGACGGCCGCTGGCATGATCTGACGATCCGCTCAGCGCGCGGCGCCATTGACATCTATGTGGACGGCTGGCACGAGCTCCACCAGGCGGGCCAGATCTTCTTCGGCGACTGGCCGGATATCACCGCCATCCATATTGGAGAGAACACCGATGGCGTCCGTCTGATGGGAGAGGTGCGCAACGGCGGCATCTTCACCACCGCGCTCACTGATGGCAAAATCCGCAAACTCTCCTCCGCGCCCGCGTTGACAACGACCGCGCTGTTTGACAAAGGGTTTCACGGCTCGGCGAGCTACCGCATCCCCTCGCTGATCCGCACGCCGCATGACGTTGTCATAGCCGGCGCCGACCAACGCGTCGCCATCGCGAACGACGCACCCAACCATATCAATTTCGTCATCAGACGCTCGCTCGACGGCGGCAGCACCTGGCTTGACATGCAAACGGTGATCGACAATCCAGGCGATGGCATTGACGGCGCGTCCGCAATCGATTCCTGCTTGGTCTGCGATGAACAGACCGGCCGCGTCATTGTGCTGATCGACCGTTTCGCAGGCGGCATCGGCCTGCCGAACAACAAACCTGGCGTCGGCGTTGACGAGCGCGGCAGACTCCGTCTCTATGACGCGAGCGGCGCGCATTATCTGCTCAATGAGGACGGCAGCGTCGTGCATGAGGACGGCACGCCAACGGACTATCTCGTTGACGAACACGGCGATGTGACGCGCAATGGCGAGCCAGCAGGCAACATCTATCTCAAAGAGGGCGTCGACCCACACGAATCCGTATTGATGGAGCGCACCAGTTACGTGGTCGAGGTGCATTCCGATGACGATGGCGCCACTTGGAGCGCGCCGCGCAACCTCAACCATATGATCAAAGAGGAATGGATGCACTTCCTTGGCGTCTCCCCTGGCAATGGCATTCAGCTGCAGGCAGGCGCTCACCGTGGACGTCTGCTGATTCCGTTCTATTTCACCGGCGCTTCGCTCAAGCATTACGCTGGTGGCGCGCTGATCAGCGATGACGGCGGCAAGACCTGGCGTCGCGGCGCCACCATCAACGAGGGGCGCGTCATCAACGGCGTGGAGGTTGACCCGAAGAACATTTGGGATGATGACGCAACAACGCATGAATCAGTGCTCACCGAGCGCGCGGACGGCACTGTTGTCTGCTTCTTCCGCAACCAGAACCGTTCGGGGCGCGTTGGCGTGGCGCTCAGCCATGACGGCGGCGAGACCTGGGATGACATGTACTTCGATGAGCAGATCCCTGACATTTTCTGCCAGCCGAACGCAGTGACCTGCGCGCCTGGCTCGGATGTGACGGTGTTCGCGAACGCGAGCCAGATGCTGCCGTACCGCGGCAACGGCGTGCTGCGGCTGAGTTTGGACGGAGGCCGTACTTGGGCCGCGCATCGTTGCGTAAACCCGTATCACTACGTGTACCAGTGCATGAGGATGCTGCCGAACGGCAACCTTGGACTGCTCTGGGAACGTGAGACCGCGGGCCTGTATTTCACTGAACTGCCGCTGAGCATTTTCGGCATTCCGCAGATCGGCTGATAATTCACGAATAAAAGCGGATGCGGCGGTCACCACTACGGTGACCGCCGCATCCGCTTTGTTTATCGATTATTGTTTATTTTTGTTCGCTTTGTATTACTGTTTCTCACCCAGTCGAGCGACGAACCAGCTCGTGATCGACGTAGGATGCGTGATCGCTGTGCCAACAACAGCAGCCCACGCACCGCACTGCATCACTTCATGCAGCTGCTCAGGAGTGTGGATACGCCCTTCGCACAGCACCGGCAAATCAGGGAATGCTGCGATCATCTGCTTGAGCAGCTCAAAATCTGGCCCATCGGTCTTCTCGCGCTCACCGGTGTAGCCGGCAAGCGTGGTTGAGATGATGTCCGTGCCCGCGTCAACGGCGCGCTTGGCATCATCGAAGCTGCCGCAGTCAGCCATGACTGTGACGCCCTCGTCATGCAGCGCGCGCACCGTCTCGGCATAAGTGCGGCCATCCGGACGTGGCCTGCCGGTCGCGTCAATCGCAACGATGTCCGCGCCCGCGGCTGCGCAGCAGCGTGCGTGGCGCAGTGTAGGCGTGATGTAGACGCCTTCAGATCCGTCTTTCCAAATGCCAATGACTGGCACATCCACTTGGCCTTTGATCGCCGAAATATCGGAAAGCCCCTGGCAGCGAATGCCAACAGCGCCACCTTCAACAGCGGCCATAGCCATTTGCGCCATCGTCTCCGGATGCCGCAGCGGCTCGCCCGGATAAGCCTGGCAGCTGACGACCAAGCCGCCTTTAATACGATTGATTACTGGATTATCTCGCATCTTTGCATGTCCTTTCCATTGGAATAAAAATCGTGTCAGTTGATCGTCTGGCTCGCAGCGACGGCGGCGCCAATGAGCGGCGCATCACCGCCGAGCTCACCTTCGCGCAGTTGCACGTCACGCAACAGTGGCAGCGCTGATTCACGGTAGCCAATCCTCAGTGCGCTCCACCAGTCAGCGCCAGCCTTCGTGACTGATCCGGACACCACAATGCCGTCTGGATCAATCAGATTCGCCATGCCGCCAATGCACACTCCAAGTGCGTGCGCGCTATCTTTGATGACCGAAATCGCGGTCTCATCGCCGTCATTGGCGAGCGCGGCGACCTCGCCGCCGTTGTGCACTTGACTGCCGTCCGTACGTATGTTGTACAGCGTAGCCAAGCCGGTGCCGCTCGCAACCGGCTCAATATGCCCCTGCGTGGTGCCGCATGAGCACAGCACGCCCACGCCAAGCGGACTTGCCACATGGCCTGCGTGCCCCGCCATGCCATGCGCGCCAAAGAACGGCTGCCCATCAATGATGATTGCACCGCCAATGCCAGTGCCCACGCCAATGGAAAGCATGATGCGCGAAGTGCGTCCCGCACCATACTGGGCTTCGCCCAGACCATGCGCCACAACATCGCCAACCATATACACCGGCAAAACAGTCACTTGATGAAGCGCCTGGTAAATCTGCTGACCTTTCCAGCCAGGCAGCAAATCAGTAGCTGAGATGATCTCGCCGGTCTTGCTATCCGGCACGCCCGCAGCGGCTATGCCAATGCCGCGGGGCACAATGCCATGCTCTCCAGCGAGCTGAAGCTGCTGGTAAGCGAACTCCATCAGACGCTCACGCACCGCGTCGCCGCCTTCGGCAGCGCGCGTCGGAATCTCATCGCGCAGCAGCACAACGGGCGCGTCGCCTTCTTCAGGAAGACGCACGAACGCGCTCGCGATCTTTGTGCCGCCAATATCGAATGTGAGGAGCTCAGCCATTTCCCACCGCCTCGTGGATATGGGCCAAATACTGCACACGCTCGTCAAGTGAAGCGTCCTTTGGCACGCACACCTTCGCGCCCACATAGGAGAGCGGATGCTGCTGCGTCTTCGCTGCCGCCACGCACTGACGGATCGCGGTGGCGTCCATCAGCGATGTTGGTTCATCCGGATTCATTGGCAGATGCCCATCAATCCATGGATAACCGTACTGGGTCTCTTCTGGACCCGCACCAGAGAACATCAATCCGGTGAGCACGCCCGCAGCGGCGGCCTGCTGCACCTGCTCAAGGGCGGTCTGCGCGCTACGGCCTTCAACAGCGGAACGTCCCCAGTTGATGGTCAGACCAATGCCGAGCTGCTTGCACAGCATGATTTCGTCATCAAGAGAGAGGAATCCCTTTTCTGGCGCCTGGCCTGGGATATAGCGGTCGCAATGTTCGATGACCAGCTGCGCTCCGCTCCAATCCCAGCTCTTCAGCAGGCTCAACGACTCCGCCATACGCTCACGGGCGGCGATGCGCGTTGGAGCGCTGTGCAACTCGATGTACGCAATATCCTGCGAACCGCGGATTTCCGCGACATCCGCAACAGCACGGCGCAGATCCTCAAAGAAACCGATCGCCGCGCGGCGTCCAGCCTCCTGAGGGCCAGCAAGGCCAAATGACGGATTCTTCTTCACATGCTGCATAGTGCCTGGAATCGCTGTGACCGAGTTCGCGTGCCAATGCTTAGGCAGATGTGTGGCCAGCCAATGGCGGTCGTCTTTATCTGCGAGATCGCCCGGATACGGTATTTCCGTGCCTGAGATCCATGGCTTCTCGCCGAGCAAAACATAGTACATTTCCTGGGAAGGGCGTCCTTGTGGCAATGATGCGTAGGCGCCAACGATGAATTCCGGCTCCATATTTCCTCCTTGAAATACACGAGACATCGTAAAGCCCATCATACATCAGACATCTGATGTCTACGATGGTCATCTAACAGCGTGTTGACATGAACTGCGCGGCTGGAATGACATTCCAGCCGCGCAGCTTTGCATTGATGTGATGAAAAATATGTATTTAGTTATTTGGCTTGATGTGTTCGCGCAGAATAGATTCGATTGGCTGATAATGCTGGCCCACAGCCTCGCGGTACATATGCGGATTGCCCTCAACGGCAGCGGCGAGCATACGGCGATGTGCCTCGGCGGTATCGAGCATTTTCTCTGACGGCGCAAGACCCAGCTGCGGAAGCACAGCCATATGCACGAGCCACAGCGAACGCACCATCTGCTTGGCCACGGTGTTGTCAAGCGGCTGGAGCAGACCCATATGGAACGCGATGTCCGCATGGAGGAAATCTTCGCCATTGTCAGCGGCCTCAATCATGCTATCAGCGAGCGCACGCAGCTCAGGCTGCTGGGTCCCTTTGAATCTGGCACACACCTCATCCGCGCATCCGAGGTCAAGGAACCTGCGCAGCTCCACAACATCCTGCAGATCGGTGAAATTCTTGCCAACCGAAACCATTGAGCGGAACGCGAGGGTCTCCACCATCGGATCAAGCGACAGCGAACCAACAAACGTGCCTTTACCGTGCTCCACTTTCACAATGTTCAGCGCTTCAAGCTTTCGTACGGCCTCACGCACCGAAGAGCGGGAGGCCCCCACTTCGTCGCACAGTTCGGTCTCAGTTGGAAGCGGGTCTCCTGGCTGCAGCCGCTCTTTGAGAATGTATGATTTGATGGCATCCATGGTCACATCGCATCGGCTACGCATCGCCGTCTGCGGCAAAGCCCCCGGTTGCAGTCGAGCCAGTGCCTGCATTTCGCGGTCAGTGTAACCTTTGCGCTCAGTCGGGGCCGCCATCCCCACGCCCTCTTGCGTACTCATACGCCCCTCCATTGGTCTGGTAACGTGTCACGTTCGATGTATCGATAAAACGGCTGAATGCGCTCATAACCGCCATTGGCCACTAGACATCAGACGTCTTACGAAAAAATAATAACTCTCCTCAGGACCTCCAGCAAGCCAAAGTCTCATATTTTGCAACGTTTTGCCCTTGTTCAGGCGGCAAGAAAGCGCGACACGCCCACAAACTTGTCTGACGTCTGACCACTGAACGCGGTATCATAGGCATCGAGCATTCACAATGAGGTGATGATATGGAACAAACACGCGTACAGGTGGCACAAGCCATCGCGCAATCATTCAACGAGCAGCCACGTCCGTGGGCGATCCGCAATGCGCGGCGCGTCGACGCACGCGGTGTGCTTGAACATTGCTGGATTGTTGCTGATGGCGACACCATTGTTGCGACCGGCACAAGCGATGACGAACTCGAACGCGCAATCGAGCATTACGGCGTAGGCGAACGTCTCACCGACGCCTACGGCATGATTATGACTCCGGGCTATGTGGACATCCATGCGCATGGCTCATGGGGCAAATCCTTTGACGATGGCGCCGAAGGAATCATGATTGCCCGCGCAGGGCATATGGTGCATGGCACAACACGTCAGGTGCTCAGCCTGATCACAAACCCAATCAATACGATGTGCGAGAATCTGCGCAACGTGCATGAGGCGATGGCGCAACGTCCTGATGTGCTTGGCTCGCATCTGGAGGGTCCGTTCCTTGCGCTGTCACGCAAAGGCGCACATGACCCACAGTGCCTGCGGGACCCTACGCCGGACTTGGTCAACGCGCTGCTTGAAGCCGCGGACGGCAGTCTGCGCCAGATCACAATCGCGCCAGAACTCCCTCACGGACTCGACGCCATCCACCGCTTCTCCGAAGCCGGCGTCGCGCCAGCAGTAGGGCATTGCGACGCGGACTACGCAACGGCACAGCGCGCTTTTGACGCGGGCGCCACACTGATGACGCATATGTTCAACGCAATGAACGGTCTCGCGCACCGCGCGCCTGGCCCAATCCCCGCCGCAGTCGAAGACCCGCGCGTCTCCATCGAGCTGATCAACGACGGCTTCCACGTGCAGAATCCTATGGTTGAGCTTTCGTTCGGCTTCGCACCAGGACGAATCGCTTTCGTCACCGACGCCATGGCGGCAACCGACTGCCCTGACGGCAACTACCAGCTTGGCGCACTCGATGTGGTCGTTGAAAACGGCCATGCCCGTCTGGTCTCGAACGGCGCCATCGCCGGCTCCACTCTGGTGCTGGAACGCGCAGTGCAGCGCGCCGTCCAAGTGCTGGGAATCTCCGAGACAGCTGCTGTAGCGGCGGCCACGCTCGTGCCGGCAAAGGCGCTCGGCCTTGACAAACCTAACGCCATCACCAATCAGCCGCTCGGACTCATTGCGCCAGGATACGCGGCTGACGTACTGTTGCTTGACCCAGCCCAGTGGCAAGTCGAGCACGTATGGTGTGCGGGACGTCCTATGAAGTAACCGTTTCCGCTCATCCTATAATCCACCAACACAACCGCAAACTTGAAAGGGCAACCAATCATGACAGATAAGAACAGCAATCCACAGGACGTGACCGACGAGCAGCTTGGCCACATCATCGACCACGCCTATCAGGCGCACCACGGCGGCAAGACCACGCGCGCTTCACCAAGGAAGAGGCTGACATCGTGGCCCATCTGACCAAGCTTGGCGATTCCGTGCGCGAACGTTTCCATCAGGCGATCCGCCATATCAACCGCACTGACGATGACGCGACCCGACTTGACAACTTCGTCGACAAAGAGATGTTCACCGCGGATTACGATCCATATCGTGACCTGATGAATAACTTCGATGACGAGGGCAACCTGCTCTCCCCTGATGACACCATCGTCGGCTGATTCCTTCTCCTCACAAACACACCAACGCGGCGGCCGCAGTTCTTATGGACTGCGGCCGCCGTTTTTCGATTGTGGAATCAATCGCATAACCGAACATCGAGATTCCCGTTACCGAATACTGAGATTTTCACGGAATGATTGCTACAGTTTACATAGTTTCTGACGCATTCGATTTTTCGATTTCAGTTCCGCAAACCAAGTGATCTCAGTAAAACTCGAAAACGCCAACTGAAAAACCAGCGGATGCACTTAACCGTTTAAGTGATTACACTGCGGGACATGAGCATACAAAGACGAATGCTCGTTCATCAAAGGAAGATGAAAGGATTCCCGTGACACAGTCAGTAGGAAAGAAATTGATTGCATTTTGTGCGCGGCGTCCGCAACGTTGCTCAGCACGGCGGCGCTCGCAAACACAGCGGTGGCGGAGGAAACCAACACCATCAACATCAGCGATGTGCACGCAACGGCGGAAACGCGCGCGCTGTTCGCAAATCTGCGTGACACAAAAGCCGGCGAAGTGCGCTTCGGCCAGCAGCATGTAACTGATGAAGCGATCAGCGAAACCACAACGCACGGCGACGTGTATGAAATGACTGGGAAATATCCAGCAGTATTCGGCAGGGACGCTGGACTTGTGCTCGAAGGCCGCGAAAAGCCAGGCAACGGATCAGACCAGCAAGCCAATGCGGCAGCGCTCGCCAATGAGATCGCCAAAGCCGACGAACTCGGTGCCATCGTAACGATTTCCGCGCACTGGAACAATCCAAAAACCGGCGGCAACTATGATGACACCACACGCGTCGCGCGCGAGCTACTGCCAGGCGGTGAATACTCCGGCAGACTCAACACGATGCTCGACGGCATTGCAGCAGTGGCCGAGCAGTCAAAGCGCGCGGACGGCACGCAGATCCCAATCATTTTCCGCCCACTGCATGAGAACACCGGAAACTGGTTCTGGTGGGGCGCCACGCACGCGACGGCAGATGAGTACAAGGAGCTGTTCCGTTACACGGTCAATTATCTGCGCGATATCAAAGGTGTGCACAACTTCCTGTATGCGTATTCGCCAGGCGGCACCCTCGACGGTGACGCGAACGCGTATCTGAAGACCTACCCAGGCGACGGCTATGTGGATGTGCTCGGCTACGACACCTATGACCGTGACAACACAAAGGATGACGCCTCCGCATGGCTCGAGCCAGTGATGAAGGACATGAAAATGCTCAACGACGAGGCCTCCAAACGCGGAAAAATCGTCGCTTTCACTGAGTTCGGCCGTAGCGACGAGCGCGGTTTCAAAAAGGATACGCCAACAAAGGACAAGCAGTTCTTCACCGAAGTGCGCGACGCGCTCAGCAAGGACGCGCCAAACACCGCGTATATGATGACGTGGGCGAACTTCGGTGGATCCGGCTCGAATTTCCAAGCGTACACGCCTTGGAAAGGACAGGACGCGGAACCTGAGTTCGTGCAGTTCGCGAACAGCTCGGACAAGCTGATGGCGAGCCCTGAGAATGTCGATTATTCGAGCGCCCCAGCTGTCACCGCGCGTCCAGGAATCGCGCGCATCGTCACACCGGTCAATTCAGAGCGCGTCACTACAAACACGATTCCTGTACGAGTCAAAGTGGATGACGTCAACATCGGAAAACTCAAGTTCGACAACACGGACAAAGCTCCATACACGAACGCCACCGCAGTAGTGACCGACCATAAGGATGCGGATGGCAACTTCGTCACCGTGCCGCTCACCTACACTTGCAACGGCTATCTGACCGGCACGCTCGACCTTGACAAAGCGGGCATCGCACACGACAACGCAACGTTGCGCCTGACTCCACGAATCGTGCTCAACGACGGCACGCTGCTCAAGTCTCCGGACGGCACCGACGGCACCGTGGAAATCAAGCTCGGCGAAGCGCCAGCGGTGGCGGAAAACGTCATCGACGATTTCGATTCCTATGACAACAACGATGCGCTCAACAGCGCGTACTCGCCAAACAACGGCAAGAGCGCATTCTTCACGCTCGTCAGCAGCCCTCAGGGCGCGGATTACGGAAACGCCGTCGATCTGCACTACGACTACAACGCGAACCCAGGTTACACCGGCTACGCGCGCTCGTTCGATCCGAAGCGCGACTGGTCAAAGTACACCGGAATCAGCATGTACTACAAGCCGGACGGTTCCGGACACAAACTCGTCATCCAAATGAACGCGAACGGCGTCACGTTTGAGGCGTACCCTTCGCTCACCGGAACGGAAGGACAGGTCATCGACCTGCCGTTCGACGAGCCAGGCGTGTGGAACGTTGCCAGCTGGGACACCGCCAACGCAGGCAAGACGCCGGATCAGCAACTGCTTTCCGAAGTGGGCTCTTTCGCGATCTACGTGAATGACAACGACAACGAACTGCATGACAACGCCGGCCGCCCGCGCACCGGTGACATTGTGTTCGACTCAATCAAGCTCGTTGGCGAGCGCGCACCTTACGTGCCGGATGAGCAGCCTACCGAGCCAGCGGACGCCGACCCGATCACGATTGACGACTTCGAATCCTACGCGGACACCGCTGCGCTGAAGGAAGCGTGGGGCAACCGCGGACACACCGATGCGCTGACGTTGGAAACCGAGTCTGACGGCAACAAGTACTTGCAGTACTCAAACCCTGCCGGCGGCTGGCTTGACGTTGCGGCCTACATTGCGAATGACGAGACGCGCAACTCCTGGAGCGGCGAGCGCAAGCTGACGTTCCGCCTGAAGAACAACGGTTCCAACAACGCGATGGCCATGCAGATTGGCACTGCTGACGGCAAGTATTTCCATGTTGATCAGAAGCTTGACTCTGCGATGCCGGAGGGCTGGAACAACATCGAAATCGATCTGCTGAACAACCCGTCGCTCACGCAGAGCTGGCCAGAGAACAATAAAGGCAAGCCAATGACTGCCGATGACCTCGCGCATATCAAGGAAATCGTCATCGCGGGCAATACCTGGAACAACGACTCCCCTGCCGTGAACTTCGGTATTGATGACATCCGTGTCATTCCAGCTGACAATGCCGATGCCGATTCCGGATCAAGCACCAAGCCGGAAACGCCAACAGAACCGTCCGAGCCAACCCAACCTACGGAAACGCCGGATTATTCAGCGGACGTTGCGAACGGAGACCCAGCCACTTGCCCGGTCACCTTCGCTCCAGCTGATGCGCAGGAGCCAAGTGAGCCTGCGGACTCTGCGGATACTTCGGGTTCCTCGGATTCCGCAAATGCGAATAAGCCAACGGATAGCGGCAAACCAGCCGGCAACAGCACTGCTGCAGAGCAGCAAGTGGCAAGCATCGGTGCGCCAATCACCATGATTGCGGCCGTTGCGGCAGCGCTGATGGTCGCCGGCGCGGCAATGCTCGCCTGGGCTCGTCAGCGGAAACAGCTGTAATCGGTAAAGCTCGAATCAGCATTCCTATTTTCGCTGGGCGGGGGCCTAATCTTCTGGGAAGCGATGTATGTACCGCAGAAAATAGCGGAAGATACTCCGCCTCCCGGAGGAAAAGGCCCCCGCCCAGCGAAAATACAATTCAACAGCGAGGTGTGCAGCAAAAATCAAACAATAATACGAACCCGCTCAAGTGGCGCTCCTCCACTAGCGCGGCAGATTCAGCCATGTCAGCCTTGGATAAACGGTCAGAAACGGCATTATTACTGTATTTTGACAGCAGAATTTCTTTTAAAGATGAAAGATGAGAGAAGACAAGGCAAAGGAGCATCGATATGCATACTCCAAACATCATGCGCATCATGCGGCGCGCGGCAAGTGTTATGATTCCAGCGGCCATGCTGGTCGCTCCATGCGTGAGCGCAGTGGCAGACGAGACGGGCGTGCCACCGGATGCCGCGCATTTCCCAGACGAGGAATTCCGTACACTGCTTAAGGAATACGATCTCGATGGCGATGGCGTTTTCAGCCAAGAGGAGCTGTACCAAATAGATACAATCGTGTCCTTTGAAGACAACATCAAGAGCGTTCAGGGAATCGAATATTTCCCAGTGCTCAGAGATCTGAACATTAGGAGAAATCAAATATCATCAATCGATGTGAGCCACAACCCTAAGCTCGAGTATCTGATCATCGGCGGCAACCAATTGACGTCGTTGGACGTGAGTCATAACCCGGCGCTGAAGATGCTGAATGCTAGCCGCAACCAACTGACTTCAATAGATCTCAGCCAGAACACCGCGCTCAAAGAGCTGCATCTGAGCAACAATCAACTTGCTTCGCTGGACTTGACCCACAACACGAAGCTCAAGGAGATCTATGCCAGAAACAATGCGCTGACCGAGCTTGACCTAGCGCTTCTTTCCGCGCTTGAGTATGTGTATCTGAGCAATAACCAGCTGACATCTGTGGGCTTGGGCTCTAACAGCGTGCTTATTGGCATTGAGCTTGATGGCAACCGACTCACATCCGTTGATGTAAGTGGCCTCACTGCAATGGATTATCTGAATCTCAACAACAATCTGCTGACATCTCTAGACGTCAGCAAGAATGCCGCGCTCACATGGCTGGATACTGAAGGCAATCAATTGACTTCTGTGGATGTCAGCCACAACGAGAAGTTACTGGAGCTGTTCGCCAAGAAGAACCGTCTGTTGTGGCTGAGCGATTTTGCCAATCCAGAGCAGGAGCATGACATTGATCTTGCCGAACAACTGTACGGTCCAGTGGCTGGAACCACTCTGAATCTGACGAAAACCGCTCCAGGCATTGACGTGACGCGTATCTCGAATGTACAGAGTGGCACTTTGGATGGCGACGTGCTAACCGCGACCAACCCAGATGGCTTGGTCACTTACGATTACCAGTTCAACGGCAAGGCGGACCCTCTGCATGCGCAAGTGCAATTCGATATGCAGCCGTTGCCTGATGATTCAGACGATCCTGATGATCCAGATCAGGCGGACAAGCCAGCCGGTGACACTCAGCCATCAGATCCAGCGAGCGCTGGCAAGCCTTCCGAGCCGAGCAAGCCTGCCAACGGCAGCAACGTCTCCGGCATCAGATGGCAGATGGCGCGCACTGGTTCGTCAATCCGGCATATAGGAACTAAACGTGTTGTTTATCTTGCTGCTCATATCATATGGCAGTAGGCGTGTCGTGGGTTCTTTATTGTGCCGTCCCGTTAATGCGGTGTGTTTTCCGTGGTGTGGGGTATGCCGCGGGCATGAGGAAGAAATCAGTCAGGGCGCGCAGATGCCCGGTGTGTGGCAACGCGATGATCAAACACGGCAGGAGCGCCTCGGGCGCCCAACGATGGCGTTGCGCCACATGCGCGCTCACTTCCACGGCGCCCAGGGCCGACAGGGCGCGTCGGCGCCAGCTGGACGAGTTCCTCGACTGGCTGCTCGGGGCCGCACCCCAACGCAGGCGCGCGGAAAGCGCGCGCAACTTCCGCAAACGCGTGGATTGGTGCTGGCAGCTCGCCCCGCGCATCGAACCCGACGGTGTGGTGCATCATACGGTCATGGCCGACGGCACCTACATGAACGGCTGGTGCCTGCTGGTCGCGATCGACGGCGAAGACGGTGAGATGCTCGCCTGGCAGTGGTGCGACCGCGAGAGCGCGGCCGCCTACAAGGCCCTGTTCGAACGGATCGCACCTCCCGACGTGCTCATCTGCGACGGCATGAAAGGCATCGGCAAGGCCTGCGCCGAGGCATGGCCGGGCACGCGCATCCAACGCTGCCTCATCCACGTGCAGCGCGACACCAGGGCCGACCTGACCTCCAAACCCAGATTGCAGGCCGGACGGGAGCTCAAGAGACTCGCCGACGCGCTCACCCGCATCCGAGAACCCGAGGACGCGGTCCGGTGGGGCGAGGCGCTCAACGCATGGCACGAACGCTGGAAGACGATGCTGGCCGAACGCACCTTCGCCAAGGACAACCCGGACGACCCCAGGGCAGCCACAAGCAGGGGCGGATGGTGGTGGACCCACCTGCCGCTGCGCCTATTCCAGCTCGAACGCCTCTTCCGCAATGGCACCCTGTTTTGCTTCCTCGACCCCGAATTACTCGAACACGGGTCCGTCGCCCGCGACAGCAACCGGCTCGAGGGCGGCGTCAACGCCAAGCTCAAGCTCATGCTCCTCAACCACCGCGGACTTCCACCGGAACACATGAGACGCGCCTGTGAATGGTACTGCTACATGAAAAGCGCCGACCCCGACACCCACCGCATCCTCAAGGAACACGAACGCAGGAACAGGACGCGCGAACACCACGACGACCACGCCGACATGATCCAACCTGCCCTCGGGACCGGCATCGACTGGAACGAATTCCACACCAGCACACGCCACCCAAACAACACGGACTAGAAGCCTAAAACAACACGTTTAGTTCCTATATGCCAGGCACGGCGGTATTTGCGTAGGCGCGTCGGCGTAGCAGTCTGTAAGAGAGATAAGAGAGAACAGAAAAACCCTAGCCGAAGCTAGGGTTTTTCTATTCGGTGCCCCCGCGGGATTCGAACCCCGGACACGCTGATTAAGAGTCAGCTGCTCTAACCAACTGAGCTACAGGGGCGTTGGCTAGCGTACGAACCAAGTGATTACTCTACTACTAAATATGTGGAGTGCAAATCGGTGTGTCGTGACGTGCGCGGCACGGTGAACATGGGTGACGAGGTGCACGGGTATTCTGGCGCCGTATCACATATCGCTATCACGTATCGCATATCGCCACCGCGCTTGGCGCGTCGCCGTATCGGTAATCGGCGTTGAGTCGTCGGTCATTGCGGACATGCGGTGTGCTGCAACAGGTACTCAGACCGCGTGCCGGTCGTATGCCGATAGTGTGCCGGTAGCGCGCTGGCAGCGTGCGCCGAAGTCGCAGGGAGGTTCGCCATGTCGGGTCGATTCGCGCCGACGCCATCCGGTCGCATGCATATCGGCAACGTCTACGCCATGCTCGCAGCCTGGCTTTCCGCGCGTTCGCAACCACAAGGAAGGATCGCCCTGCGCATCGAGGACATCGACACCCCGCGTGTGGTACCCGATGCCGACCGGTTGATCATGGACGATCTGGCATGGCTCGGACTGGACTGGGATGGCGATCCGGTGTATCAGTCACGCCGCGACGATCTCTATCGGGAGGCTTTTCGGACCTTACGGGGAGATGGCGGCCTTGGGGAATCCCGGGTTTTTCCGTGTTTCTGCTCGCGGGCGGACATCCGTGCAGCATCGGCCCCGCAGGAGGGTGACGGCTTTTCCGTATACCCCGGGACGTGTCGGCGCCGGTGGGCCGACGACCCCGATGACGTGCGGCTGCGCCTGGAACGAGGAGATCGGCATGCCTGGCGTGTCGCCGTGCCGGCAGTCGGTCATGCGGGAGATGACGGCGATAGCGGCAAGAATCGTAGCGACGGCTGCGACTGCTGCGACGTCAGCGGCGGCAATAATGGCAATACCGGCGACATGGGTGATTCGGTGACATTCCAGGACCGCGTGTTCGGCCCGCAGCGTTTCGTGCTGTCGCGCGACGTGGGCGATGCGGTGGTATTGCGTTCGGATGGCCTGTTCTCGTACCAGCTGGCGGTGGTCGTCGATGATCTGCTCATGGGCGTCGACGACATCGTGCGTGGCCGCGATCTGCTGCCCTCCACCGCTCTGCAGATGTGGATCAGAAGGCTACTGCTCGACCGCGGTTTCGGGGCGGATGCGGCGGGGGCTTGCCCGGTTGCCACGACGGCCGCCTCGGCGGCAACCCCCATGTATGCGCATCTGCTGCTCGTCGATGACCGTGCTCACCGGCGTCTGGCCAAACGCGAACGGTCGTATGATCTGGGCATGTTGCGCAGCGACGGGGTGGAGCCGGAGCAGATCATCGGGTACTGCGCCTGGATGCTGGGGTTATGCGATGACGGCGAGAGTTCTGCGCGCGGCGAGAGGTCCGAGCACGACGAGGGTCTCGGGCACGGCGAGAAATCCGCGCTTGACGAGAGTCCCACGCGCCAAGCGATGTCCGAACGCGACCAGAGGATCGTGCACGATGACGGGGAAGCGGAGCGGGTCGAGTCGTTGCCGATGTCGGCACATGGCGAGCCGCGGCCGATGTCGGCGCGGGAGGCGCTCGCGGCGTTCTCGTGGGAGAAGGTCGCGCGGGTCCGTCGTGATCACGTGTTGCGTGACCCGGCGGCCCTCGGTCGGATCGGACGGATATAGATACGACGGGCGAACTGCCGGGGCACGGTGTGTGGTCTCGTATCGGATGCCGGCATGCCTGAGCCATCCGCCACGGTCCGTCACGGTCCGTCGCCGAACCCGTGGGCGGCCCGACCGGATCGGGTGCCGTGGCGGCGCGTGACCGTGCCTTCTCGGCCGGGTTCTGCCCGGTGGCTACCATGGGCGGTGGCAGAGGAGGACGTATGACGGCATATATGGACCACAAGGATCTGGCGAACGAACGCATCACCGCCGAGCGCACTAAGGAGATCGCGGGTTCGGTGCGACGGGTGATGGACGCGGTGGCCGAAGCCGAACGCTCCTCGAAGCGTCCCGCGGGTTCGGTCCGTCTGGAGGCGGCCACCAAGACGCGTGACGTCGGCGAGATCATGGCCGCCATCGACGCCGGCATCGGGCTGATCGGTGAGAATCGTCCGCAGGAGGTCGCGGTGAAGGCCGCGGGTCTGCGTCGCCAGTGCGCCGAACGGGGGTTGGCCATCGGGCGTGCCGACGGCGGCGGGTCGTCGGCCGGGACGGGAGTCTCCGCGGCCGAATCGTCCGCTGTTGCAGATACCGCGGGCACTGCAGGCGTCAGGCAATCAAACGACAGACAATCGCCGGCCGGGGCACGCGCCGCTGGCCACGTCGACTTCCATCTCATCGGACAGTTGCAGCCGAATAAGATCGGCAAGGTGCTGCCCGTCGTCGACACCATCGAATCCGTGGGTTCCTTGGCGCTCGCCGAGAAAATCTCGCGGCGGGCCGTCGCGCGCGGACTGACCGTCGGCGTCCTGCTCGAAGTCAACGAATCCGGCGAGGCCGCCAAATCCGGGTGCAATCCGAAGAACGCCATCGACATCGCCAGGCGCATCGGCATCATGGGCGGGCTTCATCTGCGCGGACTCATGACGATCGGCGCGCATGTCGATGATGAGATCGTCATCCGTCGCGGGTTCGAGCATCTGCGGCGTCTGCGCGATCAGCTTCTCGAATCGCAGGATCCCGGCACGGCGGACTGCCGCGAGCTGTCAATGGGCATGACCGCCGACATGGCGTACGCCATCGCCGAGGGGTCGACGATCGTGCGCGTGGGCACGGGCATCTTCGGGCAGCGCGCCTTCATCTGAGTCTGAGACGGGGTTCGCCGCGCGGCCGCACGCGGTGCAGGTACGCAGCCGGGTGCGTTCGTCGACGGCAAGCACGATGGTTCGTCGCGGGTCGTGGTCGCCCGTTGTGCCATGCGCATGTCAGGCGAAGGCGCCGAGCGCGCGTCGGGCGGCGCCATATGTGTCCCGGATGTTACGTGGTGAAGTGCGTGGCGTAGGCTGGGCATATGAGAATCGCTCGCTTTTCACTTAATGACGTTCCCCAATACGCGTTCGTGCAGACCGATGACAGCGACGGGAAGGACTACCTCGTCGCCCTGTCCGGTTTCCCCTTCAACTCGCAGGCCATGCAGCCGACGGGCAAACGCTACCCGATCGATGGCGAAGGTATCCGTCTGCTATCCCCGGTCATCCCCTCGAAGGTCTACGGCCTGGCCAAGAACTACGAGGCGCACGCGGTGTTCATGCATGAGCACGGCATGACGAAGGTCGCGCATGCGCCCGAGGACATGATGATCTTCGGCAAGCCGAGCACCTCCGTCATCGGTCCGGACGACCCCATCGTGTTCCCTTCGTTTTCCCATGACATGAACTATGAGCCCGAGGTGGCGGTGGTCATCGGGCGCATCGCCAAGAACGTGCCTGTGGAGCACGCCATGGACTACGTGCTGGGCTTCACGTGCGTGAACGACGTGACGCTGCGTGATCTGCAGGGCTCGGACCCGATGTGGACCAGGGCCAAGGGCTTCGATACCGCCTGCCCGCTGGGCCCGTGGATCCAGACGGAACTCGACTGGAAAGACGCGGCTATCTCGTTCACGCTCAACGGCGAGGATGTGCCCGGGGCCTCCGGCACGACGGCGAAGCTGATCCACGGCATTCCGGAGCAGATCGCGGCCATCTCGAGTTTCGCGACGCTGCTGCCCGGCGATGTCATCATGACGGGCACGCCCAACGCCACCGGCAGCCTCAAGCCCGGCGACGAGGCGGTCGTGACCATCAAGGGCATCGGCTCGCTGCGCAACGTCGTCGTGCGCGGCTGAACCACGCGATATCCCTCTCACATCCAAACTTGAGTGGACATGACTCAAGTTTTGGGAATAGTATGGTGCCATACGGTGTTGTCCATAGCAGATAACGACTGATGACCGTACCGTCGCGGACCTCGTGGTGCGCGACGCTCGGTCGGGACATTACGGAGGTACCTATGGAACATAAGTTCACGACCATGGCCCAGGAGGCCATCGGCGACGCCATACAAAGCGCATCGGCGGCCGGCAACGCACAGGTCGACACCCTGCACGTCGTCGACGCTTTGTTGCGCCAACAGAACGGCGTGATCCCGGCACTCGTCCAGGCCGCCGGGGGAGACACCCAGGCCATCGGCGCGGCGGTGCGCAACGCACTGGTCGCCTTGCCGAGCTCCACCGGATCCACGACCGCCCAGCCCGAGGCGAGTCGTCAGCTCACGACGGCGCTGGCCCAGGCCGAACGCGAGATGCAGCAGATGGGCGACGAATACGTCTCCACCGAGCATCTGCTCATCGGCATCGCCGCATCCGCGCCCAATCAGAGCGCCGACATCCTCAAGTCCCACGGGGTCACCCCCGAAGCGCTGCGCAAGGCCGTGCCGGGCATCCGCGGTGGCAGGAAAGTCACCAGCCCCGACGCCGAAGGCAGCTACAAGGCCTTGGAGAAGTACTCCACCGACCTGACCGCCGCCGCCAAGGAGGGCAAGCTCGACCCGGTGATCGGCCGTGATCAGGAGATCCGCCGCGTCATGCAGATCCTGTCCCGGCGCACAAAGAACAACCCCGTGCTCATCGGCGAACCCGGCGTCGGCAAGACGGCCGTCGTCGAAGGCCTCGCGGAGCGCATCGTCGCCGGCGACGTGCCGACCACGTTGCAGAACAAGAAGCTCATCAGCCTCGACCTAGGGTCGATGGTGGCCGGTTCCAAGTACCGCGGCGAATTCGAGGAACGCCTCAAGTCCGTGCTCGAGGAGATCAAGAACGCCGACGGGCAGATCATCACCTTCATCGACGAGATCCATACGATCGTCGGAGCCGGCGCGGCCGAGGGCTCCATGGACGCGGGCAATATGCTCAAGCCCATGCTGGCACGTGGCGAGCTGCGTCTGATCGGCGCGACGACGCTCGACGAGTACCGCGAGAACATCGAGAAGGACCCGGCCCTCGAGCGCCGGTTCCAGCAGGTCTACGTGGGTGAACCAAGCGTGGAGGACACCATCGCGATCCTGCGCGGACTCAAGCAGCGTTACGAGGCCCACCACAAGGTGACCATCGGCGACGACGCGCTCGTGGCCGCCGCGACGCTCTCCAACCGGTACATCTCCGGCCGTCAGCTGCCCGACAAGGCCATCGACCTGGTCGATGAAGCCGCGGCGCATCTGCGCATGGAATTGGATTCGCAGCCCGAGGAGATCGACGAGCTGCAGCGCAAGGTCACGCGTCTGGAAATGGAGGAGATGCAGCTCAAGAAGGCCGAGGATCCGGCGTCCAAGGCACGGCTCGGAAAACTGCAAGCGGACATGGCCGATGCGCGTGAGCGTCTCGGCGGTCTGCAGGCACGCTGGGAGGCCGAGAAGGCCGGTCACAACAAGGTCGGCGAACTGCGTGCCCAGCTCGACGCCAAGCGCGTCGAAGCCGACAAGTTCACCCGCGAAGGCGAGCTCGAGCAGGCCAGCCGCGTGCTGTATGGCGAGATTCCGGCGATTGAAAAGGAGCTGGCGCTCGCCGAGGCCGATGGTGGAACCGGCGCCGACGGCACGGGCGGTGCGCATGCCGCTGGTGCCGCTGGCGCCGCTGCCGAGGACTCGGCTCAGGAGGCCGCACCCTCGTCCGAACCCATGGTTCCCGACCATGTCGACGCCGATTCCGTGGCCGGCATCATATCGGAATGGACCGGCATCCCCGTGGGCCGTCTCATGCAGGGCGAGAACGAGAAGCTGCTGAGTATGGAGGACCATCTGGCCACACGCGTGATCGGTCAGCGTGAGGCCATCACGGCCGTGTCGGACGCCGTGCGCCGTTCGCGTGCGGGCATCTCCGACCCCAACCGTCCGACCGGTTCGTTCCTGTTCCTCGGGCCCACCGGCGTGGGCAAGACCGAGTTGGCGAAGGCGCTCGCCGACTTCCTCTTCGACGACGAAAAGGCCATGGTGCGCATCGACATGAGCGAGTATATGGAGAAAGCCTCCGTATCCCGCCTGATCGGTGCCGCGCCGGGCTACATCGGCTACGAGGAGGGCGGCCAGCTCACCGAGGCCGTAAGGCGCCGTCCTTACTCCGTCGTGCTGTTCGACGAGGTCGAGAAGGCCAACCCCGAAGTCTTCGACGTGCTGCTGCAGGTCCTCGACGACGGCCGGCTGACCGATGGGCAGGGCCGGACCGTGGACTTCAAGAACACGATCCTCATCATGACCTCGAATCTCGGCTCGCAGTTCCTCGTGCAGCCCGATCTGGATGAGGATGCCAAGCGCAAGGCCGTGATGGATGCGGTCCACGCGCAGTTCAAGCCCGAATTCATCAATCGTCTCGATGATCTGGTGATCTTCCATCCGCTCACCCGGGAGGAGCTCGGCGGCATCGTCGACATCCAGGTGAAGCAGGTGGCCGCGCGTCTCACCGACCGCAGGATCACGCTCGACGTCACCGATTCGGCACGCAAGTGGCTGGCCGATACCGGGTACGACCCGGCATACGGTGCACGTCCCCTGCGCCGCCTGGTGCAGACCGAGGTCGGCGATCAGATGGCGCGTATGCTGCTCGCGGGCAAGGTCCACGACGGCGACACGGTGCTGGTCGACCAGACCGGCGGCGATCACCTCGAGCTCAGCACCATGCCCGAGGATCCGCTGGACGACGACGGCTCCGACGGGCACTGATCCCCAATCGGCCGCGGCCGGGGTCCTCAGGCGTGGAGCAACTTCCACGCCACGACGACCTTGGTCGCGGCCAACGCCAATCCGGCGACCATCAGTACGGAGAAGCCGATGACGACGGCCCGGGCCAGTCGCGGTTGCGGGCCGAAGACGATGAACAGGGCGAATGCCCAGGTGGTGGCGATCAGGGCCGTGGGGACGACGAACATCGTCAGCCGGTAGTAGCGTTCGACCGATGCCGGTGCCGAGACTCGCCTCGAATGCCATTGCTCGGCGGGCAGGCCCCACCGCGGTGTGGCGCGGCCGTGGCGCAGCAGCGCACGCATTTCAAGCAGACGCCCCAGCAGGGCCAAGGTGACGGCCAGACCGGCGAATCCGAAATACGGTCCTTCGGGATCGGTCGGCAGGATCGGGGCCATGATGGTCAGGGCGAGGCTGTAGATATAGGCCGCTCCCGCGCCGCCCGCGATCAGCGTATTGAGATCGGGCGCGTGCCGGGTCAGCGACAGCCACCCTTCGACGGCGATGGGCGTGCCGCAGTAGAACAGCACCGGCGTGATGACGATGACCTGCAGCCATGAATTCGCCGTCCACAACGGCAGTGACATGGATGAGACGCTCGACGGCGTGAGACCATGCAGGATGATGTTGTGCAGGACGTTGATGAGCAGGGCCGGGATCGTGAGCACGGCGGCGATGATGAACGATCTGAGGGCGTCATGTGTGGCGTCGGAAGGGCTGGGCGGCTGTGCTTGCGCCGCGCTGTCCGCAGCGGATGGAGCCTTGTCGCCGGAGGGTGTGTCCCCTGCCGCCGCGAACGGTGCGACGTACCAGCGAAGAATCCTCCATGTGAGCAACGAAGCCGCGACGATGGCCACGACGGCCATAAACAGATCGAATCCCACTGCCCCTCCTTCATATCCCCGTCCATTGTGGCACGGCGACGCGGCGGTGTGGCGTAAGCATTGCGGTTCTTGCACAACTCGGGCACCCATCACGTGTTCGGCGTCCACGGCATGACGTTGTATAGAACATATGTTCGATAATCCTATGACCCTGGTGGTATTGCTGTTGGTCGCCGCGCTGGCCTTCTTCGCCGGCATGATGTGGGGCAGGTCGCGCTCACGTGACGCCGATCATGGTTCGGGTGCGGTCCAGCTCGAGGAGCAGCGTGCGCAGTTGGTCGCCGCGGTCGCGCGCAATGCCGACCTCAAGGCGGGCAACGCCCAGTATCAGGCCCAGTGCGAGGGGCTCGCCGCGCAGCTCGGTTTCGTGAAATCCCAGCTGGCCCAGGCTCAGCAGGCCGAGCAGATTCGGCTCGAGCACGAGCGTGAGCGGCGTCAGGAGGAGGAGAACCGCAAGCGCGAGGCCCAGGCCAAGAGCATGTCGGAACAAAGCAAGGTGTTGGAGGCGCTCGCCCCCGTGCAGCGCAATCTCGACGCCCTGCAGCACAAGGTCGGGCTGATCGAGGAGGGGCGCAAGCACGAGATGGGCGCGCTCGGCCAACAGCTCAAGGGGCTGGGGGAGCAGCAGAGCCGGCTCGACAAGGAGACCAGCTCGTTGTCGGCTGCACTGCGCAACAACAAGATCCGCGGTGCCTGGGGTGAGGCGCAGCTGCGCAATATCGTGGAATCCGCAGGGTTGCTCGAACATGTCGACTTCGACACCCAGGTGGTCGTCACCGATGGTGATGGACACACCCAGCGGCCGGACATGGTCGTGCATCTGCCGGGCGGCAAGTCGATCCCGATCGACGCCAAGGTCCCGTATTCCGATTACCAGCGCGCCTGCGCCATCCCCGAAACCGCCTCGCCCGAGGATCTGGCACGGCGCGACGACCTCATGCATGCGCACGCCAAAGCGTTGCGCGAGCACGTGCGCGTGTTGGGCGACAAGGCCTATTGGAACGCCTTCCCCACGGCCCCGGACTTCGTGGTCGCGTTCATACCGAACGAGGCGCTGTTGCAGGCCGCCCTCGAAACCGATCCGACGCTTATGGACGACGCCTTCGCACGCAAGGTGGCCCTCACGTCGCCCGTGACCCTGTGGGCGGTGCTCAAATCCGTCGCCTTCGCCTGGCAGCAGCAGAGCCTGACCGATGACGCCAAGCAGCTTTTCGACCTGTCGCGTGAACTCTACGAGCGCTTCTCCGTGCTCGGCGAACGGGCCAACAAGCTCGGCACCGCCATCGCGAGAACGGTGACGTCCTACAACCAGTTCGCCTCGTCGTTGGAATCGCGCGTGCTCGTCACCGCCCGCAAACTCCAGACCATCGACCAGAGCAAGGTCATCGCGCCGGTGCCCATCATCGAATCCGACAAGGGCGATCTGCGCGAGCTCACCGCGCCGGAACTGCACAGCGGTGATGAGGAGTGAACGACGGGCAATGAGCGCTGAAGAGTGAGCGCCGGGGAGTGAACCACCAGGAGTGAATCACCAGGATTAGGCACTCCGATTCGATCACCCGAGCCCATCCAAGAGCGTTGACGAGGGAGCGTTGACGAGGACGGTGATTAGGCTTGAGCACCATGAACGAGAGCAGCAATGACGGCAACGGGTCCACGTATGAGAGCAATTCCGGCGGGCGCGGTCCGCAGGACGGCCGCGAGGAGCTGCGTGGTCTGCTCCGCGCCGCGACGGCGGACAAGCCGTTCAACGAACTGTACGGCGTGACCTTCGATCACCGTGGCGCCATCCTCGTCGGCGACGTCTTGCTCGATGCCCTGCAGGCCTCCGGTTTGGGGTGCGAGGATTTCGACATGGTCGGTGCCCTGACCGCAGCGGCCGTGCCACTCGTCGACGCGATGATCCATGCGGCGGCCCGCCGTGGGTATGATATCGACGGATTCATGATGGATTTCGTCTACCCGTCAATCAAGGGGCCATCCATCGCGCATCGACGCGTGGTGTTGCTCGACGCCTGGCTGTCCGAACAGTCCTACGTGCAGACCTCGTCGCTGGTGACGTTGCGCAACGGCAACGAACTCAGTCTCGATTTCAGCGTCGTGCGGCATGAGGACGCCGAAGTGGTCGCCATCGCCGCGTTGATCGGCGGCGCCGTGCAACGGTCGGCAACGGATCGGTCGGCATCGAGCCATCGCGTCATCAAGGTCATCGACACCATCGAGGACCAGTCGCACGAGATCCCCTTCGTCCCGGCGTTCACGGAGGACGAGCTTCGCGGCTCCGCCGAATAGTCCGGTATCGGCACCGGAAGGAGCACGACAGTGAAAGCACCGAATCCAATCACCGCGGCCGCGAAGGCCTCCGGGGAACCGACATTCCGCCGCATCGGCGTGGGGCCGTGGGGCCAGGACCATCCCGATGAGCCCCGACCCGACGATGCAAACGCGCCGGGATACGACCCTCGGTACGACGGCGCGCTCCTCGACGAAGGCGACCGCCGCAACGTCCTTGATCGCTATCGGTATTGGAGCGTCGAAGCGATCCGCCAGGATCTCGACGCCTGCGGCCGGCACGGTTTCGAAGTCGCCATCGAGAATTGGACGCACGATTTCAACATCGGCTCCATGGTCCGCACCGCCAACGCGTTCGCCGCCGGCAGGGTCCACATCGTCGGCCCGCACAAATGGAACCGCAAGGGCGCGCTGATGACCGAGCTGTATCAGCACATCGAGCATCACCCCAGCATCGTCGAGCTCATCGACTCCTGGCATACGCGTATCGCCGCCGAACTCGAAGACGCCCAACGGGCGGAGCGTGACGCCGCAACACCCGAGCGACGCCAGCGGGAACGCGAACGCATCGACGCCTGCCGGGCCTCGCGGATCATCGCACTCGACATCGTCCCCGGCGCCGTGCCCATGGAGACCTACCGGTTCCCGCAGCGCTGCCTGCTGTTGTTCGGGGCCGAGGGGCCGGGGTTGTCGGCCAAGGCGCTCGAGCTAGCGGACGACGTCGTCTATATCTCCCAATTCGGTTCCGTGCGTTCCATCAACGCCGGCGCGGCGGCTGCCGTCGCCATGCATGCATGGATCGCGCAGCGCGCCGGGGTGAGCGCCGAGTAGCCCGACGACGGAGAACATGAACGTCACATACCGCTCATATAGTTAACGCCATGTCTACTTTTACTCGCGAGGAGATCGAGCATTTGGGATCGTTGTCCCGAATCGCCCTTACCGATCAGGAAATCACCCGGCTTCAGGGTGAATTGAACGTCATAGCGCAAGCCATCAATAAAGTGCAGGAGGTCGCCGGCGATGACGTGCTGCCGACCGCCAACCCGATTCCACTCGAGGCCTACATGCGCCCCGATGTGGCCGAGACGCCGCTGACCCAGGAGCAGGCCCTGTCAGGTGCGCCGCTCGCGATCGACGGCATGTTCGAAGCCCCGCGGATGCTGGGGGAGGAGTGAAATGAGCGATACCCACATCGTTACGTTAACCGCGGCCGAAATGGCCGCCAAGGTCGCATCCGGCGAGGTGTCGAGCCGTGAGCTCGTCGAGGCCCATCTCAAGGTCATCGAGTCCGCGGAGCCCGCCATCAAGGCGTTCCTCAAGGTCGTCCCGGACGAGGCGCTCAAGCAGGCCGACGCTTTCGACGCCAAGAAGGCCGCGGGCGAGACCGAGGGTCTGCCCGAGCTGGCCGGCGTCCCGATCGCGATCAAGGACATGATCGTCACCAAGGGCATCGAGACCACCGCCGCCTCGAAGATCCTGCAGGGCTGGATTCCGCCCTACGACGCCACCGTGATCACCAAGCTCAAGGCCGCGGGCATGCCGCTGCTGGGCAAGACCAACCTCGATGAGTTCGCGCAGGGGTCCTCGACCGAGCATTCGGCCTACGGTCCCACCCACAATCCTTGGGACACCACGCGCGTCCCCGGCGGCTCCGGCGGCGGCTCGGCTTCGG
>NZ_JGZE01000034.1 GCF_000741285.1 Bifidobacterium mongoliense DSM 21395
CGTCACGCATCTGATCCGCGGTCACATCCTCTCAAACCATTCGGACGCCGACCCCACTGCGTACCCGCGTCGCCGATGCCGGCGTATACGGGGGTGCCGGCCGGCAACGAATACCGCGCGGCCGCGTCGGGCGTGACGACGCCGATGCGCTCGTCGGGCGCATGCAGTGCCGGCAGCAGTGCCGGGTCCACGCCCGACGGCGATACGAGACGGTCGTCCCATCGCCGGGTGACGATGTTCATGGCCCCACTAGTGGAGCATGCGACGGTGTCGCCCGAGGGAACCCCGGTCAGCCGGGCGACGAGGTAGTCCTTCGCGTCGAACAGCACGTGGCGCACCCGTGACCAGCGGCGGGGTTCGTGCTCGGCGAGCCACATGAGCTTGGCCAAGGGCAGTGATCCCTCCGCACGGTTGCCGCTCAGGGATGCGAACGCGTCGTTCCCCACCGCATCGGCGAGTCGCCGGGCCTGGGCGCGGGCCCGACCGTCCGAGTAGAGGATGGCCGGGCGTACGGGGAGGAGATGCTCGTCCAGGGCTATGACGTCCTGCATCTGCCCGCTCATGATGACGCCTAGGATCGCGCTGGAACCGATGCCGTGGGTGAAGGCGGCGTCGGCCTGGGCGGCTCGGGCGAATACTGTGCGCGTTGCGTTGCGGAACGCGAGATCCCAGTCGTCGGAGTCCTGCTCCTGGCGCCCGTCGGCGTCGTGGAGGGGCATCGGCTCGCTCGTCGCGGTGGCGAGCAGCGAGCCGTCCTCGCGCGTCAGGGCGGCCTTGACGGCTGTGGTGCCCACATCGTATACAGCGATATAACCCATGCCCGTCATGGTAGCGACGTCGGCGGGCGGGATGGGTCGTGCGGTCGAAGGTCGAACGTTCCGCGTCGTTCTAGTGCAGACGTCCGGATGGGTCGCGCGGTCAAGAGCCGAACGCTCCTCGTCGCCCTGATGCAGACGTCCGGTTTCCGGTTTCCGGTTTCCGGTTTCCGCGGTCCGGGTTTGGACATCCGCTGCGGTTACAGTCCGTAGGCCTCATAGAGCCGCTCGATGAGCGCATCGTTGAGCAGGCGTCCACGCAGGGTGGGGATGATGCGCGTGCCATGCACCTCGATCAGCCCTTCGGCGACGAGGTCATCGATGGGGTCGGCATGCGGACCGCGCTCCCCTTCAATGGTCTTCGCGCCCGTATGGCCGGGGATCCGTGCCACCGCACGTTCCACACGCGTGCAAGCCAGCCCCTCGCGCAGCCGCACGCCGAGCATGATGAGCTCCTCGGCATGCTCGAGGGCGTCGATCCGTTCGCTGCCCTGCCACGGTACGTCGCGCCGATCGATCGCCTGAGCCCAGCGTTTGGGGTGGGCGATGTCCCAGGAGCGCACATCTCGGCCGCGGCCGACCCCGTTGTAGTGGGAATGCGCCCCGGGGCCGATACCGGCCCAATCGACGTTGCGCCAGTACCCGAGGTTGTGCCGGCTCTCGTATCCGGGCCGCGCCCAGTTCGAGATCTCGTACCAGTCCAGCCCGGCTTCGGTGAACATGGCGTCCGCGAGCGCGTATTTGGCCGCTTCGTCATCATCGTCGGGACCGGGCATGGTGCCATGGGCGACGGCCCGGCCCATCGCCGTGGTCGGCTCGAGGGTGAGGGCGTAGGCGGAGATATGGTCCACGCCCAGATCCAGCGCGGTTTGGACGGAGTAGCGCCAGTCCCCCATATCCTCGCCCGGAGTGCCGTAGATCAGGTCGACGCTGGAACGCAGCCCGACCTGTGCGGCGGCTTTGACCCCCTGCGTCACGTTGGCGGGGGTATGCGTGCGGTCGAGGGTCTTGAGGACCCGAGGCACGGCGGATTGCATGCCGAAGGAGATGCGGTTGAATCCCAGGTCACGCAGCGCCGCGATCGAGTCGTGGTCCACGGTGTCCGGGTTCGCCTCGGTGGTGACCTCCGCACCGGGGGCGAGACCCCAGAGCTCGTCGACGGCGCGCAGCATCGCTCCCAGACTCGACGGGGGCAGCACGGTGGGTGTGCCGCCACCGAAGAACACGGTGGAGGCGGCGGGCTCGGTTATGCCGTGGTCGATCTGCCATTGCTTGACCAGACGCATCTCCCGGATGGCCATCGCGGCGTAATGGTCACGGCTCGCGCCACCACCCAGATCCGAGGCGGTGTAGGTGTTGAAATCGCAGTACCCGCATCGGCGCAGGCAGAAGGGCACGTGGATGTAGACCTCGTACATCGCCGTCTAGCTCCGTTCCGACTTCTGCGCTGAACGGATCTTGTCCTTCGTGTCCCGGTCCGTTCCGTCCTCCCCGGTGGACAGCGCCGCGATGAAGGCCTCCTGGGGCACCTCGACGCGGCCGAGCATCTTCATGCGCTTCTTGCCCGCCTTCTGCTTCTCGAGCAGCTTGCGTTTGCGGGTGATGTCGCCGCCGTAGCATTTGGCCAGCACGTCCTTGCGCAGCGCACGGATGGTCTCCCGGGCGATGATCCGGCGCCGATGGCTGCCTGCAGAGGGATTTCGAACTGCTGGCGGGGTATGAGCTCCCTGAGCTTCTTGGTCATCATCACGCCGTAGGCGTAGGCCTTGTCCCGGTGCACGACGGCGCTGAAGGCGTCGATCTTCTCGCCCTGGATCAGGATGTCGACCTTGACCAGGTCCGCCCGCTGCTCGCCGTCCTGATGGTAGTCGAGCGAGGCGTAGCCCTTGGTGCGGCTCTTGAGCTGGTCGAAGAAGTCGAAGACGATCTCGGCCAACGGCAGTCGGTAGTGCATCTCGACGCGCGACGGACTGAGATACTCCAAGGTGCCCATCTCGCCGCGGTGATCCTGGCACAGCTCCATGACCGAGCCGATGAACTCTTTGGGGGTGATGATGTCGGCGGCGACCATCGGCTCCACGATGGCCTTGATCTTGCCGTCCGGGAATTCGCTGGGGTTGGTCACATGGTGCACCGTGCCGTCCTCGCCGGTCACCTGATAGGTCACGTTCGGCGCGGTGGAGATGAGGTCGAGGCCGAACTCGCGGCCGAGCCGTTCCACGACGATCTCCATGTGGAGCAGGCCGAGGAAGCCGCAGCGGAATCCGAACCCGAGCGCCACCGAGGTCTCGGGCTCGTAGACGAGCGCCGCATCGTTGAGTTTGAGCTTGTCGAGCGCGTCGCGCAATTCGGGGAACTGCGCGTTGTCGACGGGGAACAGTCCCGAGTAGACCATGGGCTGCGGATCGCGGTACCCCTCCAGCGCAGTGGTCGCCGGCCTCGCCGCGGAGGTGATGGTGTCGCCGACCTTGGACTGGCTTACGTCCTTCGCACCTGTGATGACGTAGCCCACCTCACCGGCGCCCAGCGCCTTGGTGGGTGTCATGTCGGGGCTGATCACACCGATCTCGATGGGCTCGTGCGTCATGCCGATGCCCATCATGTGCAGGCGCTCGCGGGAGTTGAGCCTGCCGTCCTCCATGCGGATGTAGGTGACGATGCCGCGGTACGAGTCGTAGACCGAGTCGAAGATGAGGGCTCTGGCCGGCGCCTCGGGATCGCCGTGCGGCGCGGGCACGTCCATGACGATCTGGTCCAGCAGGTCGCGAATGCCCTCCCCCGTCTTGCCTGAGACGCGCAGTACCTCCTGCGGGCTGCAGCCGATCAAGCCGGCGAGCTCCTCGGCGTGCTTGTCGGGTTCGGCGCTTGGCAAATCGATCTTGTTGAGCACGGGGATGATGGCCAGATCATGGTCGATGGCCATGTACAGATTCGACAGCGTCTGGGCCTCGATGCCCTGCGTGGCGTCGACGAGCAGCACCGCGCCTTCGCAGGCCGCCAAGGCTCGGGACACCTCATAGGTGAAATCGACATGGCCCGGGGTGTCGATCATGCCGAGCGTGTATTCCGTGCCGTCCACCGTCCACGGCACGCGCACCGCCTGGGACTTGATGGTGATGCCGCGCTCCTGCTCGATGTCCATGCGGTCCAGGAAACGGTCGCGCATCTCACGCTCGGGAACGATGCCGGACAGCTGCAGGATGCGGTCGGCCACGGTCGATTTGCCATGGTCGATGTGCGCGATGATGCAGAAATTGCGAATCAGCGACTGATCGGTGAATCCCGGCGTGCTCTTCGGTGCGGTCACGGTGTCTCTCCTTCATGGAGCCCGGGATCCCGTGTCCGTTCTGTCCGACGTGGGTTCCTGCAGGCCAAGCTGCCCAGTCTACCGTAGCGCTTCCCGCCTCCAGGGGCGACACCCCGGCCGACGGTTGCCGCCGACGTGTGGATTGCGGGTGCGGGTGGAAGGACGGTAATCCTGGGCCGTCAGGCCATTACCGGGTGCGGATTGCTTGCGCGGGTGGAATAGGGCGCTCGTGGGTTTGCTGAAGAAGCCATCGGGTGCAGATTGCGCGCACGGGTGGAAGACTGAAGGTTCGGACGGCGGGATTGCCCCATGGAGTGCTGTGTTCGGCTGCTCGTGTGCAGAACGAGGGAAACGAAGGGACGGCATGCGCGATGAAACATGTGTACGACTGTTCGTGTGCATGTTCGTGTGCAGGACGAGGGCTTGGATGCGGGACGCCGGCTGGTCGCACACATGGTAAACCACGGCGATTATCCGCTCGGCATGCTATCATCTACCCTCGTATGTCCTTGTAGGAACCTTGGTTTGGAGTAATAGTGGCAAACATCAAGTCGCAGAAGAAGCGCGTGCTCACCAATGAGAACGCCCACCAGCGCAACATCGCCGCGAAGTCCGGTCTCAAGACCGCCATTCGCGCGACCCGTTCGGCCATCGCCGCCGGTGATAAGGAAGCCGCAACGACCGCCTATGCAGTCGCGGCGCAGCGCCTGGACACCGCAGCGGGACGCGGTGTGATCCACCGCAATCAGGCTGCCAATCGCAAGTCGGGCATGGCCTCCGCCATCAACGCCCTGTGATGTAAGGATCATGCCGGTGTTGCAGCCACGGTGAACGCCGAGGTTCGCGCGATATCGGAGTGATTCCGGATTCGGCACTATGGCCCCCACAGATAGCTTCTGTGGGGCCATAGTTATATTCATATTCGTGGTTATCGCGTGGTCATCGCGTGTATTTATTGCACGGTCGTATGCGTATCGCCTCCCATTGCCACGAATCATCGTCGCACCTGTGGGATTATAGGTCATGCCAGAGGGTAAGAGTTATCCGATGCGTCAGGTTGCGGGTCTGCAGGTTGATTGGCGGATGGTCTATATGGTTGGTTGGCTGCGGGTCTGCAGGTTGGTTGGCGTCAGTAAGTTCAGTTGGCGGTTGCTGCGTTTGGTTACGTGCGGCGTGTTCGCAGAATGGACGGCAACGTCTCATACCGATCAGACAAGTCGGGTGATACGAAGATAGAGGGGCCATATTCCGCGGTTGTTTTTCGCTATCACCCGACTTGTCTATGCGAATCGTCGACCCTTGCCAATCAATCGTCGACTTGTGTCACCCAATTCCCGACCCTGGGCGCCCATCCCCGACCACGGTGCGCAAACGGGTCTACCCCGAACATCCCTGAAGGTCTAGTGGCGCTTGGAGTGGGATCGGGTGCGGCGAGCGGTGGAACGCCGGAAGGCCGGCACGCGTAGCGGCAGGTGCGCTTCGTGGCGCTGCAACGCACCGGGCAGCTTGATGTCGTAGAGGACGGAGAGCACCCGCATGGCCACGACGATGAGGACGATGAGGACGTCGGCGAGCATCTCCCACGTCTGGCCGATCCACCCCGAGGAGGCCGCTTCGTAGACCGCCACGGTGAGTACGCATCCGACCAGGGAAGGCACGGCGTACCAGTGCCGGTCCTTGATCACGGAGGGGACCTCGTTAAGGAGCATGTCCCGTATCAGCCCGCCGCCGAGCGCCGTGAACATACCCAGGAAAACCGCCGTCATGGCGGAGGTGTGATACAGCAACGCCTTGGATGTCCCGTTGACCGCGAACAGCCCCAGGGCGAGGGCGTCGGCCACGAGCATGGTCCAACGCAGACGGTCCACTTCGGGGTGGATCACCGCGACGACGAAACTGGAGGCCAGTGCCACGAGCACCAGGCCGGTGTCGGAGACGCCAGCCGGCGGGAATATCCCCAACAGGACATCGCGTACGATGCCGCCGCCGAGTCCCGTGAGCCAGGAGGTGATGATGATGGCAAACAGGTCATACCCTTTACGCACGGCCAGCAGGCCGCCCGCGAGACCGCATGAGAAGATCGCGAGATACTCGATGATCATGAAGAAGGTGTTCTTCTCGAGCACCGGTTCCATCGCCAGCCCACCTTTCGCACGCCATCGCGTGGCGTCGGTCATTCGGATCGATCAACTGTCGACGCGCCGAGGTGCGCCTGCCGACCCCGGATATGATATCGTCCGCGGCACCCTTGGGATGTCGCGGACGATATCGATGGTGAAGCGGGGGTCTTAACAGACCTTCCACATCCAGTCGTGCGGATCGGCGATTTCGCCGAGCTGGATGCCGAGGAGCTCGTTGCGCAGGGCCAGCGTGAGATCACCGGTCTTGCCGCCGTTCACCGAAACGTCGAAACGCTCGGACTTGAACCGCCCGATCGGGGTGACGATCGCGGCGGTGCCGCAGGCGAAGACCTCGGTGACCTCGCCCGAACGGATGTCGTCGAGCAACGATTCGATACCGATCATGGTCTCGACCACGTCACGACCGTGATCCTGGGCCAGCCTGATGATCGAGTTGCGGGTGATGCCAGGCAGGATGTTGCCCGTGAGGGACGGCGTTTCGAGATGGCCGTCCTTGTGCACGGCGAACATGTTCATGCCGCCAAGCTCCTCCAAGTAGGTCTTGGTGGCCGCGTCGACGAAGCAGACCTGTTCGCAGCCGTGCTCGATGCCGCGGTACTCGCCCACCAGTGAAGCGGCATAGTTGCCGCCGCACTTGGCGAAGCCGGTGCCACCGGGGCCGGTGCGGAACCATTGGTCCTCGACCCAGATGCTGACCGGTGAGACGCCACCTGTGAAGTAGGGGCCCGACGGCGAGGCGATGACGCAATATTCTGCCTCGTTGGTCGCGCGCACCCCGATGAAGGGTTCGGAGGCGAACATGAACGGGCGGATGTAGAGCGTGTACTCACGGCGGGTGGGCACCCATGCGCGTTCCTTGGTCACCAACGCACCCACCGAGCCGAGGAAGTCATCGACGGGCAGCTGCGGCAGATACAGGCGCTTCGCGGAGTTCCTGAAGCGCTCGGCATTCGCATCGGGGCGGAACATCCAAATCGAACCGTCATCGTGGTGGTAGGCCTTGAGGCCTTCGAAGCATTCCTGTGCATAATGCAGCACCGATGCGGCCGGGTCCATGTTGAGGGGCCCGTAGGGCTCGATTCGGCGGTCGGACCAGCCTTCGCCCTTCGTCCAGGTCATATGGGCCATATGGTCGGAGAAGACCTCCCCGAAGGCGGGCTTATCGATCAGCTGGGCTCGTCGCTCGTCCGACACCGGATGGGTGTTTGATTCGACGGTGAACGCCGCTGCAAGTGATTGCAGGGCGGTCGGGTCATGATGGGTCTGTTCGCTCATTCTCATCTTCTTCTTCCGTGAAACGCACCGTCGTGCGGCGGCCGCAATGGACGGCGCCTTGCATGTCGGCGATGTGTCTGCCACTGTCCCACATGACGCCCCCGATGGGCGTCTGCGGTTCACATTATGAAAAATCGGGCCGCACGGCGTGCCGCCCGCTGCACCGAATCGCACGCCGTTGGGGCGGCGGGACAGTGCCTATGCCCCTTGGCCATGGGCCGGGGACACCGTCCGGCGGTGCGTTGGCGAACCATCGTCCGGGGACGTTGGGATACGGTAAAGGGCCCGCACGGATGCGGACCCTTTACGGATACTGCGATCGATACGACCGGGACTACTCGGCGTCCGCGGCCGGAGCGGCCTCGGCGGCGTCCGCGGCCGCAGCGTCTTCGGGGGGCGGCGACGGG
>NZ_JGZE01000035.1 GCF_000741285.1 Bifidobacterium mongoliense DSM 21395
AACAAAGGAGTTGTCATGGGAACCGGCCCGCTTATGCTGGTGCTGTTGATAGCAATCGCCATTGTCATCCTGCTGATCGTAACAGTGAAGAGCCCGGCGTGGTGTTCGGGGGCCGSTTGCGGATSASGTACGCGTACTACGACATGCACCAGGTCATCAACTCCGCTTTGGTCGCGTACGACAAGCGCATCCACCCCATGCTCACCCGCACCGACGGGCAGTGAACCGGGTCCGCCCGTGACGTCGACGGCACGGGCGCGCGGCCGGCGTGAAACCGGCATGAAGGAAGGAGCCCCGCGCATCAACCGCGCGGGACCCCACCGGTCTATCAAAGTGACCGCATACGTTGGTCGATTCGGCTACTTGGCCGGCATTCCGTCGGTGTTGTCGTTGGAGCGTCCGTCTGTGGCGTCATCGGTGGAGTCGTCGGTGGTCTCGGCGGCGAAGATGCGCGACCAGACATCGATGCTGGCCATATCGTATTCCCGGTACCGGTTCGACAGCGCGCCCCATTGCTTGATCAGGGTATGGGAGAGCCGCAGTCCTTGACGGATCTGTTTCCTGAACAGCGTGCTGTCGCGACGGCACCAAGCCGCCGTGCTGCCGTCAGGCGACGTCACCAATGCCGAATTCACACCGTTGAAGGAGCGCCAGATGGCCTGATCGGCGGGGATGGCGACGTCCGGACGTTCGTCCTTCGTGCCGTTGCCGCGTGAGAGCAATGCTCCCACAATGGCGTGGAGACCTGCCTTTTTGATGTCCCGTGAAGCTCGTGGTGTCGCTCGGCGATCGAATTCCCGTATCGGCTTGGGGAAGTCGTCGAGATCCTTGGCCAACGTGGTATCAGCGAACCCCTCACGGGCCTTACGCACCTCGGCCATCTTGTGCGGCATGGATTCGACGATGTACTCCGGGCCCCGCAGTATGTCCTGCAAGCCCATATGGCGCAGACGAAGCGCGGAATAGACGAGTTTCAGGCCCACGTTGATGTCGCCGTACAACATCTCGAACCGGAAACGCCTCGACGGCTGCGGGCAATGCAGCAGACCGCAGATCCAACGGTTGCGCTGGAAGAAGTACTCCTCCCACGTCCGTGAAGGATCCTTGTCGTGCCATGCCTGGTGCCATACCGCGACACCCGGGAGGCACACGGTGTGGAAGCCGTGTTCGGCGGCGCGCAATGCGTATTCCGTGTCGTCGAATTTGATGAAGAAGGGCATCGACAGTCCTATGGTCTTCATGATCGCCGTCGGTATCAGACACATCCACCAGCCGTTGAAATCGGAGTCGATCCGGCGATGGCGTTCGGGGGAGTCACGCAACGGGAAACGGGCGAAGTCGTGGTTGTAGCCCAAGCCTTGGGAGGGTTTCATCCACACCGACGACGCATCGAATCGTTCACCCTGCGTGTAGAGCACGGTGCGGTTATCCAGATGGAACATGCCGCCGCCGACGATGGTGGGGTGTTTGGCGTAGTCGGCGAATTGGACCGCGCGCAAGATGGCTTCGGGCTCGCTGATGGCATCATCGTCGAGGAGCAGCGTGTAGGCGCTTGAACCGGCCTTGAGTGTTTCATACATGCCCCGGGAGAAGCCGGCCGACCCGCCCATGTTGGTCTGACGCAGATAGGTGAGCTGGTCTCCGAGCTCGGCGCTGACTTCGTCGAATCCCGGCTCGTCGCGGACCAGGGTGGTGCCTTGATCGGTACAATAGATCGTGTCCAGACGGCGCCGCAACGCCGGTTCGTGCGCGATGGCCTGCAATTGGTGCAGGCAATAGGGGGTCCTGTTGAAGGTGGTGATGGCCACGGATAATGTCGTATCCGCCTTGGCGGTCCGTTCCTCGCTGGGCACGGACCACTGTGCGTCGCGCACGGTCAGTTCACTGCCGAGCCCGGCCTGGGCGTCGAACCAGAAATAACCGCCGTCGAGCAGTCCATTCATGGTGATCGTGGTCTGGACCTCGGTGAAGTCCTTGCCGTTCGATGTATCGACCGCCAGTGTGGTCACCGGGGAGAACAGGCCGCGGCCCGTGGAGCGATAGAGCACCAGTTCGCCCGTGCCCCGGACCTCCGCACTGAATCGGACCATGCTAATGGCCGTCCAACGCTTCCAATAGCTGGCGGGAAAGGCGTTGAAGAACGTGCATAGGGACACGTGTTTGCCCGGCCGGATGGTCAGTGAGCTGCGGTCGTCGACGGTAAACACATCGGTGGTCGATGCGGAGGAATGGCTCTCCACGCTTTCGTTGACGAGATGTCTGAACGAGTTCGCGTTCATGGAGTCGAACGAGAGCTTCTCCATGTTGAGACGGGGGTTGAACACGTCATCGGTCAGGTGCGGACGCACCCAGGGGATGGCGTAGAGCGGGAGGGTCAGGTCCTGATCGTGGATCGGATAGACTACGCGGTCCACCGTCTCCCAGGTATGTTCGCGCGACGTTGTCCCGGACTCATTCATGGTTAGCATGCCTTTCATTATATGGAGCGTGGTGCCGACCGCGCGGGGAACCCGATTCGCCTGGGGTAGAGTTGACGATGTTTATTGAGCGGTATGGCACCGATGCGTGCCATACCGGGGGTTATCCATCATCTGGGGGAGGTAACGATGGCGAGTGCGACTCCTCCGTTCTCACTGCTCATGGCCGTGTACCGGGGCGACCGTGTCGAGTATCTGCGGCGTGCGTTGCTGTCCAACACCGTCGGGCAGACCAGGCCTCCGGCCGAGGTCGTCATCGTGCGTGACGGGGTTGTGGCCGAGGACGTGCAAGGATTCCTCGACGACGCATCCGCGTTGCTGCGTGCACGATTCGTTGCCGCTGATCGTGCTGGTGAGGCTCCCGAAGTCACCGTGCTCCAGCTGGACCGCAACGGGGGATTGGCCCACGCTCTCAATCAAGGGATCGCGGTCTGCCGCTACGAGGCGGTGGCGCGCGCCGACAGCGACGACGTCGCCCTGCCTCAGCGGTTCGCGAAGCTGTTGCCTCTGATCGATGGTTCGCGCACCCCGGTGCATGATGTCGCCGGCAGTGCCATCTGCGAATTCGAAGGCGACGAGCGACGGCCGGGTCAGATCAGGCGCCTGCCGGCCGGAGGCGAGGCCCTGCGCGCCTACGCACGGCTTCAATCGCCCCTGCATCATCCCAGCGTCGCCTTCCGCCGATCGGTGATTTTGGCGGCCGGAGGATACCCCGAGCGTGCGGGTCGATTTGAGGATTATCTGCTGTGGGAGCGGCTCATCATGCGCGGCGCCAGCCTCGTCAACCTGCCCGAACCGTTGGTGCTGTACCGGGTGGATGCCGGAGCCTACGAGCGCCGGGGCGGCTGGTCGATGTTCCGCGACGAGCTCGCCCTGCAGCGCCGTTTCCGATCCGATGGGTTCACCACGACGGCCCAGTTCGCGCGCAACGTGACCGTGCGGGCCTGCTACCGGCTCATGCCGGTGCGGCTGCGGCAACTGGGCTATCGGCTGCTGACCGCCGTGCACAACCATCGTGGTGATCGCGGAGGTGCCGAGTGAACGCATCCGCCATGCAGCTGGCCACCTGGTGGCAGGCGCTGCCCGTCATCGTCGCCGTGCTCGCCGCGTTGTACCTGCCGGGCGGGGCGGTCGCGGTCGCGTCCGGCCGTCGGGGCGTGGACCTTGTGGCGCTCGCCCCGGTGGTGTCGATCGTCATCGTGGGTATGAGTGGCATCGTGGCGTATGCCATCGGATTGCCCTGGGGTTGGCCGTGCTACCTGATCGCCACGGCGGCGGTATGCGTGGTCGTGGTGGGCGTGCGCATCGTCGGTACCCGGTTCGGCCGCAGTCCTCTTCGCGCCGCCGGGGCGTCCGGTGACGCACCGCTCGAGCCGGACCGGCGACCGGTCTGGTGGCGGCGCGTGACCCCTGCGCTCGCCGGGGTGGTGC
>NZ_JGZE01000036.1 GCF_000741285.1 Bifidobacterium mongoliense DSM 21395
CCGCCTGGGCGCCCGCACCGCCCGGGTACCCGCGGCGTCGTGCACTCGCACCGCCCGGGTACCCGCGGCGTCGTGCACTCGCACCGCCGGGTTATCTGCGCCGACCGAGCGCCCGCACCGCCTCCGGAAACCCCTAGTGCACTTTGTGTAGTCTTTTGCGCGCAGACCGCCGGTCCCCGCTCGGTTCCGTTTTTGCGGATTGGCGGTATATGGCCGTTTTGGTTATTCCGCTTTTCATGGTCGGAGCAAAAGTGCTACACAAAGTGAACGGTCCCCCCGAATCCGGCTTACTGAACGGGTGAATAAGGCTTTTCGGACCGCTGGAACCCTGTTCGACAGTGAAATTGATACGGTGTGGCGCCAGTTGATCGATCTGGTGTGGCGCATCGGCGTTCAACAAGCCAAAGCCTTGCCGAGTGCGATCCGGATTCCTTCGACGGCGTGATCGAGCAAGGAGGTACATCGTATGTGGGCGCAACTCTCCGCCGAAGTCGCCACGCAATGGACGTGATCGAGTGAGGCAGTGCGACGTGTGTGACCGAGTAGGGCAGTGCATCGTATGCGATCGCAGATGATATCAGTGTTGTTGTCAATATTGCTATTAAGGGGATATGGCCTTGCCGTTAAGGCGATATGGCGTGGGTAATGCTGCTATGTGGGTAATGCCCTTATCAAGGGGTATGGCATCGGTGCCGTGGAGCCGCTTGACAGAATCGAACTGTCGACCTTCTCATTACGAGTGAGACGCTCTACCAACTGAGCTAAAGCGGCAATTGCCCGAGCAGCGTTCGCTACCCGCGCACAAGAAGTTGAGTGTAGTGGATGCGCCGGATTTTGTCCAGCTCGCTGTGTGCGGCCACCGTGGCGTTCACGCACAATGCGCCAGGGCGGCCGCACATGATGCGACGGGGCGGCCGTGCGCGATGCGCCGGGGCGACCGCGCTTGTTTGACCGGTGCGCGACAATGGGGGTATGAACGGCACAAACGGCACAAACGGATTCGACGATGTTCATGTGATCATTCCCGCCGGTGGCACGGGCACGAGGTTGTGGCCACTGAGCCGTGGCGCCAAGCCCAAGTTCCTGTACGACCTGGTCGGTCAGGGCAGCACGCTGATCCAGTCGACCTTCGACCGGCTCGCCGCGTTGTTGGGGCCGGATCATGTCGTGGTCAGCACGGGCCGGGACCATGTGTCCGCCATCCGGCACCAGATCCCGCAGCTCGCCGAGGGCAACATCTTCGCCGAACCGGTGCCGCGCGATTCGACCGCCGCCATCGCGCTCGCCACCGCAGTGCTGGCCCGCCGGTACGGGGAGCGGATCGTGGTGGGGTCCTTCGCCGCCGATCAGGTGATCCGCGGCCGCGACGCCTTTGTCGAAGCCGTGCGCCAGGCGGTGCTCACCGCGCGGGCCGGCTATGTGACCACCATCGGCATCGCCGCCTCCCGGCCATCCACGGCGTTTGGATACATCCACCAGGGCGCCTCGCTGGCCGACCGCGTCCCCGGGGCCCCGGCGCGCGCGCGGTTGAGCGGTTCGTCGAGAAGCCGGATGCCGACACGGCCCAGGCCTACCTGGCGACGGGGGGAGTATCGCTGGAACGCCGGCATGTTCGTCATGCGGGCCGATGTGCTGCTCGACCACCTGCGGGCCCACAAGCCCGAGTTGTTCGCCGCGATTTCGCGGATCGCCGACGCCATGATGCGCTCCGACCGCGAGGGCCGGGAGGCTATGGATCGCTGCTGGCCGCGGGTCGAGAAGATCGCCTTCGACTACGCGGTGGCGGAACCGCTGAGCCTGTCCGGCGGCGTCGCGATGATCCCGGGGGACTTCGGGTGGGACGACATCGGCGACTTCAATTCCGTGGCCGCGATGCTGCCCAGCAGGGACGGGCGCAACATCAAGGTGCTGGGCGACTCCGACCGGATCGTCAGCCTCGATTCGGCGGGCGACGTGGTCGTGCCGCGGGCCGATCGGACCATCGCGTTGCTCGGCGTGAACGACATGGTCGTGGTGGACACCCCCGACGCCCTGCTCATCGCCCCCCGGGCCAGGAGCCAGGAGGTCAAGGCGATGGTGGCGCGCCTGTCCGAAGAGGGGCGCGACGACCTGCTGTGACTGGGTGGGTGACTTTCGAGCACCTTTCGCCTGACCGACCGGTTTCCCGTCTCACCACGCGGTCACGAGCCACATTGTGAGATTCTGTCCTATTTTGTGAGTAGCTTGTGGAGTGAGGAGTCGACTCGGTCGCCGCCATGGATGCGCACGATGCGGGTGTCGACTCACGGTGATGATGAAAGGACTTCCACATTATGGCTATCAATCCTCCTATTGACGCCACCCAGACACCGCAGTGGGCGGCTTTGCAGAAGCATTTTGACGAGCTGCAAGCTTCGGGCGTGAGCCTCAAGCAATGGTTCGCCGAGGATCCGACCCGCGTCGAGAAGCTCAGCTTCGAGGCCGGCGACCTGCACTTCGACCTGTCCAAGGACCTCATCAAGCCCGAGACCATCGCGCTGTTCGCCGATCTGGCCAAGGCCGTCAAGCTTGAAGAACGCACCAAGGCCATGTACACCGGCGTGCACATCAACAACACCGAGGACCGCGCCGTGCTGCACACCGCGCTGCGTCGTCCGGCCGAGGACGAGGGCAAGTTCATCGTCGACGGCCAGGATGTCGTCAAGGATGTGCGCGACGTACTCGCCCGCATCTACGCCTTCGCCGACAAGGTCCGCTCCGGCGAGTGGACCGGCGTGACCGGCAAGAAGATCACCACCGTCGTCAACATCGGCATCGGCGGTTCCGACCTGGGTCCCGTCATGGTCTACGAGGCCCTCAAGGCCTACGCGGACGCCGGCATCAGCGCCCGCTACATCTCCAACATCGACCCCAACGACATGGCCGAGAAGACCAAGGGCCTCGATCCCGAGACCACGCTCTTCATCATCGTCTCCAAGACGTTCACCACGCTTGAGACCCTGACCAACGCCCGTGAGGCCCGTACCTGGCTGCTCAGCAACCTCAAGGCCTCCGGCGCCATCGACGGTTCCAAGGAGAAGTCCGCGGAAGCCGTGAGCAAGCACTTCGTCGCCGTCTCCACCAATCTGGAGAAGGTCGAGGAGTTCGGCATCGATCCGAAGAACGCCTTCGGCTTCTGGAACTGGGTCGGCGGTCGTTACTCCGTCGAAGGCGCCGTCGGCACCTCGCTCGCGGTCGTCTTCGGACCCAAGCGGTTCGAGGAGTTCCTGCACGGCTTCCACGCCATCGACGAGTACTTCGCCACGACCCCGTTCGAGAAGAACGTCGTCGTGCTGCTCGGCATGCTCAACGTGTGGTACCGCAACTTCTTCAAGGCCGCGTCGCACGCGGTGCTGCCCTATGACCAGTACCTGCACCGCTTCCCGGCGTACCTGCAGCAGCTGACCATGGAGTCCAACGGCAAGTCCGTGCGTTGGGACGGCACCCCGGTGACGACCGAGACCGGCGAGATCTTCTGGGGCGAGCCCGGCACGAACGGCCAGCACGCCTTCTACCAGCTCATCCACCAGGGCACGCAGCTCATCCCCGCTGACTTCATCGCGTTCGCCAACACGCCGAACCCGACGAAGGACGGCGACCAGGACGTCCACGAGCTGTTCCTGGGCAACTTCCTGGCGCAGACCAAGGCGCTCGCCTTCGGCAAGACCGCCGACGAAGTCCGTGCCGAGGGCACGCCCGAGGACATCGTCCCCGCCCGCGTCTTCACCGGCAACCGTCCGACCACCTCGATCTTCGGTGACGCCCTGACGCCGTACTCGCTTGGCGAGCTCATCGCGCTCTACGAGCACATCACGTTCGTCGAGGGCACTGTCTGGGGCCTGGACTCCTACGATCAGTGGGGTGTGGAGCTCGGCAAGCAGCTGGCCAAGCAGATCACGCCGGCCATCTCGCAGGACGACAAGGCGCTGGCCGAGCAGGATGCCTCGACCCAGGGCCTGATTCGCTTCTACCGCGCGCACCGCAAGTAGTCGCGCAGGCTGCGTTTCACCGCATACCGTTCGCCCGGGCATGCGCGGTTTCGTACCGCGTTGCCCGGGCGTTCCATATCCGGCTCAGCCCTTGTTGGCCTCATCGAGGGTCAGGGTGTCGTCGTCGGCGTCGTAGTCGAACAGCTCGCCGTAGCGTCCCCAGCTCACGGCGATGTGGAACTGCTGACGGGCCTCCTCGTCGGTGTGCCGGCCGCGCAGCAGGTCGAGGAACAGCTCGCCGTGCAGCTCCTGCGATTTCGACTGCTTGAGCGCGTGGTCGATGGTCTTGACCAGCGGCGCGTGCTTGAGCGCAAGACCGGCGAAGACCCGCTTGGCCTCGAGGATGTCCGCGCTCTCCCACGACCGGCCGGCCGCGGTGAGCGTCACGTGGCCGGCGTCCACGGTGAGCACGCCGAGCATCACGCCCGCATCGACCAGCGGGAAGAGGTCGTCGACCTCGAAGGAGAGCGCCGAGGCCAGGTCGGCCAGATCGATGCCGTCGGGATTCGCGGCGATCATGTCGAGCAGACCGGCGAGCCCGCCCGGGGTGATGTTCGGCAGCGCGGTGGACCGCGAAGCCGCAGGTGCATCGGTGGATGTGGCCACAGGTGAGGTGGCGGGCTGCGAGGCGGTGGGCTGCGAGGTTGCGGTTTCCGAATGGGGCGCCCCCGCATGCGCGGCGGCGGCATCGGTGGTCCCGGTGCCGGCGGTGCCCGCATGGGCGGATGACGTGGCCTCTGATCCTGAGGCCCCCGAACCCTTGGCCCCTGACTGTGCGGCCCCCGCCTTC
>NZ_JGZE01000037.1 GCF_000741285.1 Bifidobacterium mongoliense DSM 21395
CAACCGCAGCATGTCACCCCTGGCACACAGTYGWGGCGTAGCGGSTYGTGAAGCTCGGGGTGGTCTCGAAGTCCAAGGTCCCGGCGAGGGCGATCCTGCTGTCGGCGGCGCTCATCGTGCTCGCGCCGTTCGTTGACATGATCCCGGGCATCTCGGGCGCCTTCGTGCTGTTCTCCTCGGCCTCGAGCGCCGTGATCATCTTCATCTACATCCTGACCATGGTCGCCCATCAGCGGTACCGCCGCTCGGCGGACTTCATCCCCGACGGCTTCATCATGCCCGCCTATCGTTGGACCGGCGTCATCGCCATCGCGTTCTTCGCCTTCGTGTATGTGACGCTGTTCATTGCCCCGGACACCCGCGGCGCCGGCATCGCCGGTCTGGTATGGCTCGCGTGCTTCGGCGGGTACAGCCTGCTGCGCGAGCACTTCCGCAGCCGCGATCTGGCCGAGGCGTTGCACCGCTGATTCGTGCGCATGGCACGTGTGTAAGATATTTCACACGAACCCATGCCATGTCGCGGCCCGCACAAAAGTACTATATGTGGTGTTTGATAGGCAAACGATGAACTACATGTAGTTGTCGTCGGATGCGGGAGTCCTACTGCGGCATGGTGTGCACGCCGCAACGATCCCGCCGCACGGGTGGGCCAGTGGCCCCGGCGTGCGCACGACGCGTACGAAAGGACGAACATGGGCCAGGTCGAAACCTCCGAGAAGGTGGCGCTCGCCGATGACGAGATGATGGAGCGGTCGATTACCCCTCCGCAGTTCCGCTACAACCATGAGGGCCGGATTCGCCCGGTGAACTGGAACCGCATTGTGGATGAGAAGGACCTCGAGGTCTGGAACCGTCTGATCGCCAACTTCTGGCTGCCCGAGAAGGTGCCGCTGTCCAACGACATCCCCTCCTGGAACTCGCTGACCCAGCAGGAGCGCGACACGACCGTGCGCGTCTTCACCGGCCTGACGATGCTCGACACCACGCAGGCGACGGTCGGCGAGATCTGCCAGATCGAGCACGCCCGCACCGAACACGAGCAGGCGATCTACACGAATATCGCCTTCATGCAGTCCGTGCACGCCCGCTCCTACTCCTCGATCTTCTCCACGTTGTGCTCCGGCGAGCAGATCGACGCGGCCTACCGCTGGGCCGTGGGCAACGACCTGCTGCAGGAGCGCGTGCGCACCGTGCTGGTCGAGTACGAAAGCGACGACCCGCTGCACCGCAAGGTCGCCGCGACCCTGCTGTCCTCCCTGCTGCTGTACGCGGGCTTCTATCTGCCGCTGCACTTCTCCTCGCGTGCCAAGCTCATGAACACCGCCGACATGATCCGACTGATCCTGCGCGACAAGGCCATCCACGGCTACTACTCGGGCTACAAGTACCAGCGCGGCCTCGAGCAGCGCTCGGCGGCGGATCAGCGTGCGTTGCACGACTTCACCATGGATCTGCTCGACCGGCTCTACGACCTGGAGCTGCGCTACTCGCGCCAGCTGTACGCGGGCTTCGACTTCATGGACGACGTGGAGGCCTTCGTGCGCTACAACGCCAACAAGGCGCTCATGAACCTGGGCTATCCGACGCGTTTCTCCGTCGAGGAGACCCATGTGAGCCCCGAGATCATGGCGGCGCTCTCGCCCTCCGCGGATGAGAACCACGACTTCTTCTCGGGTTCGGGTTCCTCGTACATCATCGGGCATTCCGTGTCCACCGACGATGACGACTGGGCGTTCTAGGCTCTGGTTTCCCCGCTGCCCTTGTTCTGCAGCGCGGCGTGATGATGTGATGAGGCGACGATGGTCCCCGGCGACATGCCGGGGGCCATCGCCGTATTCCGGGGGCTGTGCGATCACGTGAGCGGGCTCGGTCGACGGCTCTGCTATCGTAAATCATAATAATGGTTACCATTATGATTCGGCGGCCGGGCCTCCCGAGCCACGACCGTCAGGCCGTCTCCGGTCGCCTCCTTCAAGTGCATCATCACGAGTGAAAGAGGAATTCATGCGCCTTCCGCGCCTTATCCCCGTCGCCGCGGCATGCCTATCCATGGCATGCGCGGCGGCCATCCCCGCCATGGCCACCGGCCCGCTGCCGGCCGCATCCGATGTGGGCCGCACCGTGCTCGCGGGCAC
>NZ_JGZE01000038.1 GCF_000741285.1 Bifidobacterium mongoliense DSM 21395
TGAAGCCTCCGGCATCGACGTCATCGGTTTCGGTGCCGGGAGCCGAATTCCCGACCCCCGATTATGTGGTCGACGCCGCGGCCCAGGCCTGCCGCGATCCGAAGAACCATCGCTACCGCCAGCGTGCCGGGCATCGCCCTCGCGCAGCTGGGCGCCATCCTCGACGCCGAGGGACTCGGCTACGACCTGACCTCCGCAGGCCGGGTCGAGGTGCTGGGCCACTCGCAGGGCGTGCTCGCCGAGCATATGATGCGCGAGATCGAGCGCGCCGGGTCCGTGAAGGACGCCGGCAAGGTGGTCGATCAGATCCTGGCCATCGCCGAACTCATCGGCGTCGCCGGCACCCGCCAGAGTCGCGCCCTGGGCCTGCACCCGCACGACGGCGAGGCCACCCCTATGCTGTCGGTGCGCGGCGCCACGGCGAAGCAGCTCCAGGTGCTCGTCGACCGCGTCGACCGTCCGCGCGGCCCCCTGTCGATCGCTGTGACCAACGCGGCCGACCACCACGTGCTCTCCGGATATCCCGAGGACCTGGCGGCGTTCGCCGTCGAGGCCGAGAAGGAGCACCGCCACCAGGCCGCCCTGCGCGAACGCAAGGTGCGCGGCGGTTCCGTCTTCACGCCCGTCCTCGAGTACCTCGAGGTCACCGTGCCGTTCCATTCCCCGCTCATGAGCCAGGCGGTCGAGCAGGCCGTATCGTGGGCCGGGTCTTGCGGCTTCGACATGCAGCGCGCCCGTCAGCTCGCCGAAGAGGTCCTCGTCAACCATGTGGATTGGGCGGCGCGGGTGCACCGGCTGCTCGAACGCCATGATCCGACGACCCTGTGGATCGTCGATATGGGCCCCGGCACGACCATCGGCAAGATGCTCGGCGGTCTGGTGCAGGCACCGGCGTCGGCATCGTCGAAGCGGCCAGCGTCGCGGATCGTTCCGCGCTCGCGACCCTTGAGACCGAGCCCGCACGCACCCAGCGCTGGGCCGACTTCGCCCCGCAGGTGGTCAGCACCCCCGCCGGCGACAAGATCATCACGCGCTTCAGCGAGCTCACGGGCAAGGCGCCGGTCCTGCTTGCGGGCATGACCCCGACGACCGTGGAGCCCGAGATCGTGGCGGCCGCGGCGAACGCCGGGTACTGGGCCGAGCTCGCGGGCGGCGGACAGGTCACCGCCAACGTCTTCGACGCCCACATCGCCAAGCTCGAGGAGGAGCTCGACGAAGGCCGCACCATCGAGTTCAACGCCATGTTCATGGACCGCTACCTGTGGAACCTGCAGTTCGGCACCCAGCGCATCGTGCCGAAGAAACGCGCCTCGGGCACCCCGATCGACGGCGTGGTGATCTCCGCCGGCATCCCCGAGCCGGACGAGGCCACGGCGCTCGTCGCCAAGCTCGTCGGCGAGGGGCTGCCGTACGTGGCCTTCAAGCCCGGCACCGTCGATCAGATCCGTCAGGTGGTGCGCATCGCCAAGGCGGTCGCGCCCACGAAGATCATCGCGCAGGTCGAGGGCGGCTCCGCCGGCGGCCACCATTCCTGGGAGTCGCTCGACGATCTGCTCATGAACACCTACGCCGAAGTGCGCGGATGCGATAACCTCGTGCTCGTCGTCGGTGGCGGCATCGGCACGCCCGCACGTGCGGCGGACTACATCTCCGGCCAGTGGTCGAAGGTCTACGGCCGGCCCGACATGCCGGTCGACGGCGTGATGATCGGCACGGCGGCCATGACCGCCAAGGAGGCTCACACGAGTCCCCAGGTCAAACGCATGCTCGTCGAGACACCCGGCATCCCCGCCTCCCACGAGGACGACGATCCGTTCGCCCCCCAGAGCGAGGGGTGGGTCCCCGCCGGCCATGCGGTCGGTGGCGTCTCCTCGGGACTGAGCCATCTGCACGCCGACATCTACGAGCTCGACAACGCCTCGGCGCGTTGCGGCCGCCTGCTCGTGCGCGTCATGAAGCACCCCGATGAACTCGAAAGCCGACGCAAGGAGATCGTCGAAGCGCTCGCCGCCACCTCGCGCCCCTACTTCGGCGACGTCGACACGATGACCTACATCCAGTGGGCCCAGCGCTTCGCCGACCTGTCCTTCCCGTGGGCCGACGACACCTACGTCGACCGTTTCCTCCACCTGCTGCAGCGCATCGAGGCCAGGCTCCGCGACCAGGAATCGGGCGAATTCGAACCCATGTTCGGTGCGCGCGCCGACGTCGAGGACGACCCGCAGGGCGCCATCGACCGTCTCGGTGAGCGCTATCCGCAGGCGGCCACCACGATCGTGCTGCCGAACGACGTCGCGTGGTTCCCCACGCTGGTGCGCGAATACCACAAGCCCATGCCGTTCGTGCCGGTCTATGACAACGACCTGCTGCGTTGGTGGGGCCAGGACCAGCTGTGGCAGTCCGAGGACCCGCGGTATGACGCCGACGCGGTCCGCGCCATCCCCGGACCCATCTCGGTGGCCGGCATCACGACCGTCGACGAGCCGATCAGCGACATCCTCGGCCGTTTCGAGCAGGCCGTCATCGAACGCGCCCTGCAGGGGGCCGGCACGGACGAGACCGCCCGTGTCTTCGCCCAGCTCGGCCGTGCCCGTAGCGCGGAGGAGTTCATCCGCACCAGCCCGCATATCTCCTGGGTCGGGCATCTGACCAACAATCCCGCCTATGGCACGGCGTTGGCCGACGAGCATTACCAGATCGTTCCGGACGGCCAGCGTGACGGAGCCGATCTGTTCGATCTGGATATCCATCTCGACACGTTCTGGGACAACGAGACGGACGGCGGCCGGGACAAGCACGCCGTGCGCGACATCGTGATCCCGCTCATCGTCGACGGCTCCCGGTCCGGGCTGTTCCCGGTCGTCGACCGTGAGCGCCTGCCCCATGACGTCTACGCGATGCTGGCCGACACCGCCGGCATCGGCAACACGAGCATCACGGGCGACAAGCTCACCGAGATGCCGGTCGTCGAACAGGTCGAGGACCGCGAGACCTACCCCTTCGGCAAGGCCAGCACCGACTACACGCTTTCCGCCAACCTCGGGGCCGACCACGAGGCCGCCACCGCGGGCACGCTGCCCGGCGACCTGGTGCCGTCCGCCATCGCGCCCGACGCCCTGGTGGGGCCGGCATGGCCCGCCATCTACACGGCGCTCGGCTCGGTCTACGTCCATGGCTTCCCCGTGATCGAAGGCCTGCTCAACGCGGTGCACCTCGACCACCTCATCGAGCTTGAAACCACCCAGCAGGAGCTGCTGAGCCACGTCGGCGAACGCATCGCACTGACCAGCTGGGCCGAGCCGTACCGCGAATCCGCCTCGGGCCGCATCGTGACGATCCACGTCGTGCATGCCGCTCAGGACGGCACGGTGCTGGCTCGCGAGACCGAGCGCTTCGCCATCCGCGGCCGTTCCTACTCCGACGAGCTGCCCGAGAACGCGGGTGATTACGGCGACTACCTCGAGCTGCACGACATGGACGACTCCGCCATCGCGGACACGCCGCGTCGCCTGCTGCGTCGGGTCTCCGTCAAGGCGCCCCACGAGATGACCGCCTTCGCGCGCACCTCCGGTGACTTCAACCCCATCCACACCTCCCACCGCGGCGCCGCCGTATCGGGGCTCAAGGCTCCGCTCGTGCATGGCATGTGGCTCTCCGCCACCGCCCAGCATGTGGTCCAGGCCGTGGACGGCGACGGTCGCTATGCGCAGATCGTCGGTTGGACCTACAACATGTACGGCATGGTCCAGTTGGACGACGAGGTCGAGATCTCCGTCGAGCGCATCGGCAAGATGCGTCACGCCGGCACCGTGCTCGAGGTCACCTGCCGCATCGACGGCCAGATCATCTCCCGCGGCACCGCGATCACCCGGGCCCGCGTCACCGCCTTCGTCTATCCCGGCCAGGGCATCCAGCAGCAGGGCATGGTGCTCGACGAGCTCGCCCAGTCGCCGGCGGCCCGCGAGACCTGGGAACGCGCCGATGCGCTGACCCGCACCCGTCTCGGATTCTCGATCCTCGCGGTGGTGCGCGACAACCCCACCGAACTGACCGCCAACGGCGTGACCTACCATCACCCCGACGGCCTGCTCAACCTCACCCAGTTCACGCAGGTGGCCCTGGCCACCGTCGCCTTCGCCCAGACCGCGCGTCTGCGCGAGGCGGGATGCGATGTCTGGCCCGCGTACTTCGCGGGGCATTCGCTCGGCGAGTACAACGCCCTGAGCTCCTTCGCCGGCATCATCCCGCTGGAGACCGTGCTCGAGCTCGTGTTCCACCGCGGCACCACCATGCACCACCTCATCGAGCGCGATGCCCAGGGACGTTCGAACTACCGGATGGGAGCCCTGCGCCCCAATCAGTTCGGGCTGAAGGACGCGCAGGTCAAGGACTATGTCGAGTCGATCTCCCGTGCCAGCGGTGAGTTCCTCGAAATCGTCAACTACAACCTCGCCGGCCAGCAGTACGCGATCGCCGGAACCATCGCCGGTCTGCACGCGCTGCAGGCCGATGCGAGCAGGCGCGCCAAGGAGGCGGGCGGTAAGCCGCCGTTCATGCTGGTTCCCGGCATCGACGTGCCCTTCCATTCGACGCTGCTGCGCAAGGGCGTGCCCGAGTTCCGCGACAAGCTCGACGCGCTGCTGCCGCAGCACATCGACTACGAGCGTTTGGTGGGCCGCTACCTCCCCAACCTCGTGGCCACGCCGTTCGCCATGACCAAGGAGTTCGCCGCCGAGATCCTCAAGGTGGTCCCGTCGGCCCGCATCAAGGCCGCGCTCGACGACCCGAAGGTCTGGGACGATTACGCCCGCGACGAGCAGAAGCTTGGTCGCCTGCTCCTCACGGAACTGCTGTCGTGGCAGTTCGCTTCGCCGGTGCGCTGGATCGAGACGCAGGCCCTGCTCTTCGACGACACCGCCCATGGCGGACTCGGCGTCGAGGAATACGTCGAGGTCGGTCTGGGCAACGCCCCCACGTTGGCCAACTTGGGCACCAAGACGCTGCGCCTCCCCGAATTCTCCGGTCGTAAGGTCACGGTCTACAACCTCGGCCGCGATGCGGCGCGGGTCTACATGACCGACACCGATCCCGCCGTCGACATCGACGACGAGGACATGTCGGCAGCCGCGGCTCCCGCCGCTCCGGCCGCTGCCGCACAGGC
>NZ_JGZE01000039.1 GCF_000741285.1 Bifidobacterium mongoliense DSM 21395
CAGCGGAGCAACGAGAACAGGAACGGCATGCTACGCCGCTACCTCGCCCAAAGGCGGCAGAATCACCCCGGACATGGCCGACGAGCTGCAGGCGATCGTCAACGAGATCAACAACCGGCCCATGCGCCTGCTCGGCTACCAGACACCCGCCGAAGCCTACCAGCAGGAACTGCTAAACTTACCCCACCAGCCACAGTGTTGCACTTCAATCTAGACAACGGGCCATGCCCGTGATGTCCCGGGTGCTGGTAGACTGGTACGCGTTGCTTTGGCAGACCAGAATGCGGTCGTTGGTTGACCGCACCCGGTCTCCGGCGCTTTGGCGAGGGAAGCGATTCCGTAATCGACTGAGCTGACGACATGATCGCCTCACGGCGGGTTGTCTCGGCGCACCGACGCGCCGAGACAACAGAACACACAATGATTAAGGAGTTCATCATGGCAAACACCATCAGCCTGCAGGCGGAGATCCGCGATGCCTTCGGCAAGGGAGCGGCCCGCCGCATGCGCGTCGCCAACCAGATCCCGGCGACCATCTACGCCGGTGGCGCCCAGCCCGTCTTCATCAAGCTCCCGATGAAGGAGACCACGCTGGCCCTGCGCCGTACGAACGCGCTCTTCACCCTGAGCTACGGCGAGGACAGGAAGACCGCCATCGTCAAGGATGTCCAGCGCAACCCCGTCAAGCGCATCGTGGAGCACATCGACTTCTACGAGGTCCGCGCCGGCGAGAAGATCGAGGTCTCCGTGCCCGTCTTCGTCGAAGGCACCCCGAAGGGCGCCGCCGTGGCGTTCGTCGACCTCCAGGAGCTCAACGTCCGCGCCGATGTCTCCCACCTGCCCGAGCGCATCGTGGTCAACGTCGAAGGTTTGGTCGACGGCACCAAGATCCTCGCCAAGGACATCGAGATGCCGCAGGACGCCGAACTGGCGACCGATGGCGAGGAATCCGTCGTCACGGTCGAGGTTCCTGAGGACGCCACCGAGTCCACCGCTCCGGCCCCCGAACCCGTCGCCGCCCCCGAAGACGCCGTATGATCCTCGATTTCGCGCGTCATCAGGGCCAGGTGCTCATCACCGTGGCCGCGGCGAGCGATATCCCCGATATCCCCGGT
>NZ_JGZE01000040.1 GCF_000741285.1 Bifidobacterium mongoliense DSM 21395
GACAGGGTGTGGGAGAGTAGCGCGCCGCCGCATTACACGTTGGATGGATCCCGGCGGGCTTGGATGCCCGTCGGGATCCATTCGTATATCCGGGGGTATGCCGCATGGCATCGCCATCCGCACGCGGCGCACGGACCGTTGCACGGCGGGCCTGCCATGAACACACCACAAACCACCAACGAAGACGGTCGATTGATTCGTGCCGACTCACCCCTTGTATGGATTTCCTAGTCCTGGCTTTCCATGAACCCCTGGCGGATCGCAAGACGACTGTCATCATGGAGGTGGCGGCTCATCGATCGTACTCTTTCACGTCGCAGCTGATGCGCTGCACGGTTCCGGGAATCGGCCTGCACAGGTTCCCCAACGAGCGTCCTCCGTGGTGGCTGATATCCTCTGCCGTTATGAGAATTGCGATGATGGGATATAGCGGGAGTGGTAAATCCACATTAGCTCGGTACCTCGGCGACGAACGATCTCTACCGGTGTTGCATCTTGATACGGTCCAATTCCAATCGCGATGGCGTGAGTGATCTTTTGACGAACAATGCCGCATCGCCCGTGCATTTATGGGTGAGCATGAATCGTGGGTCATTGACGGCAACTATTCGCGGTTGTACCTCGACGAACGCCTGGACGCCGCCGACGCCATTGTCCTGTTGCGGTTCAACCGATGGGCCTGTCTCTGGCGAGTGATGCGTCGGTTCGTGAAATTTCACGGTGCGTCGCGACCGTCGATGAGCGACGGATGCATCGAACACCTTGATGTGGCATTCGTGTGGTGGGTGCTCCATCAAGGACGAGATGCCGAGCATCGTCGATGGTACCGGGATATCGACCGGCGCTACCAGGAGAAGACGGTGAGTATCCGAAACCAGCGCCAACTGACGCACTACACCGCGCATATCACGAACCTGCAGGAACATACGATCTGAAGGGATGACAGATTTGAAGGGATGACAGATTTGAAGGGATGACAGATTTGAAGGAATACGCGACTCAAGGAATGTAGCATCGGAATTAATGACAGATTTGAAGGCATGCAGCATCTCGGAGTGTAGGACTGAAGAAGTGCCGCTCTGAAGGCATGGACCACGTGGCACGACGCCGACTCGGAAGAGCAGCGGAACGGCATGAACCACCGGATCTGACGTAATGATCATTATCGGCTTGTCGGGAGAACACCTCAGCCGCGGCGACCGCTCGTAATGCATCGGGGTCGATGCGGTCGCGTCCATACGCATCCAGGAATCTATCGTCATGCTCATGGGTCTTCAGATTGTACTGCAGTGTCCACAAGGCCCAGAACACATCAATATGCCGATCGCCGACGCCGGAACCACCCAAATCAACGAAACCGCTGAACCGCCAATGGTCAAGTATGATGTTCGGCAGGCAGAAGTCACCGTGGATCAGGGTATCCGTGGTCAGTGAGTGGCGATATCGCCGCAACACTTCGGCGATGTCCTGCACCGATGCGTCACCGAAGCGATTGGTGTAGTAGTGGACGTCGAAAAGCGCCCCGTGAGGGATGCCGTCGACGGGACCGTCATGCCTATTCGGATTGTCATCTTCCTTCATCTCGGACAGCATGCGGGAGCATCGGTTCCAGACGTGGGTGAGGTAATCGTCGGTTCTGTGTGCGACGGGACAACCGTGTACCGGCTGCTCGCTCAGCAGGTGCAGTATGTCGGCCATCATCTCACAGAGGCGTTCCGGATCGGCGAGATAAGTGTCGTCCGTGCAGTCCGAACCGTATACGGCACCGGTGATGAGCCAGTCTCGCTGAGTGACCCCATTACCGGACGAACTATCGGGCGTCGGAAGCGTCTCATACAACACCACCTCCCCCGATAGCCCAAGACCGTGGACATAGCGGGTCATCGTGGCTTCTGCCGAGAGTGTCCCTTGCGATGATGTTTTGATGAACAGACGGCGGTCATCCATATCCACCCGATACACCCTGGCCTCGGGAGAGGAACTGGTGTCGTACACTTTCCGACCTCGAACAACATGAGCGAGGGATTCGGGAAAGACCTGGGCGACGCTTGTAGGGTCCGTGGGTATGGGAGAGAGCTTCATGGCATCGGCTTTCGAAAGGATACGGCGATGAAGGCGTTGTTATCTGGCGAGGGAATGCTTCGATCCTCAGCGATGACAATGGTACGGTATGGCCATGGAGACCAAGCCGTGCACATGGAGGGTAACGGGGAACCGCTGCGCGCTCGCGAGGTTCCCGGAGCTCAATGGGCGATCATGGGGTCCTGGTGCATGCGTCGAGTCTCCGACACGCCCGGGGGATGGCTGATCGCAAGATTCTTCGACGAATATGAGTGGCTTTCGGGAACACATATCATCGAATCTGTGGATTAGGAGGAAAAACGACACGCCGTAGGATGTCAATGAGCGCAAGGCATGAGCCGATTCAAGCGAAGGGCGATTTGCGTTGAGGCCATGGTTCGTGTAAATTATTTCCTTGCTGCCTGACAGCGACAAGAAATCTTCAAGGTTGCCGAAGTTGTTGGTGTGGTGGTGGTTTGAGAACTCAAGAGCGTATTTGTACTACTTTTTATAGTCAATTATGATTGCCAGTCCGATGCCTGCCCCGCGTTTTCGTGGGGTGCCCTGGGGGGCTTGAATGGTGTCGGGGTTTTTGTGTGGATCGTTTCTCCTTATGAAACGGTCCCGTCAATGAATATATATGGATAAGAGCCTTT
>NZ_JGZE01000041.1 GCF_000741285.1 Bifidobacterium mongoliense DSM 21395
GCGTGGCCACGGCCGCCTCGAGCGTGCTGTTGGCCAGGCGCGCGTCGGGCCTGCGCGACATGGACCACGACACGATCATCCCGTCGAAGCAGTCCGCGATCACGCTCAGCCAGCACTTGTAGCCGTCCATCGTGAACTGGGTGACGTCGGTCACCCACAGCATGTTCGGGCGCGCGGCGTGGAAGTCGCGGGCCACCAGGTTCTCCGGCGCGCGCGACAGCTCGCCCTTGTAGGAGCTGTACGCCTTGGGCGCCTTGCCCATGTAGATGGGCACGAGCCCGTCGCGCCTCATGATCATGCGCACGAGGCGCTCTCCCACGCGCATCCTGGCACGCACCAGGCGGTGCACGCGCCGGTAGCCGGCCACACGCCCCAGGCGCTCGAACGCCTCGTGCACCAGCGGCGTGGCCAGGTCCACGCGCGACGGGGCGTCCAAACGGGGCGCCAGGCGATGGTACGTGGCGCGCGCCAGGCCCACGGCCGCGAACAGGCGCGCCAGCCGGTAGCCATGGCGCTCACGCATCACACGCACGGCCCGCGTCTTCTCCATGTTCGTCAGATCGCGCGGGCCAGCGTCTTTTAAAATATCGTTCTGCACCTTCAGCAGCCGGTTCTCAAACTCGAGCCGCTCGCAACGCGCGCGCAGCTCCTCGACGTCGCCACGCGCG
>NZ_JGZE01000042.1 GCF_000741285.1 Bifidobacterium mongoliense DSM 21395
GCCGGGGTCGATGACGAAATTCTGGCCGAACTTCTTGGTCGGGCGTATTCCCGCCGCGGCGGCGATGGCGCGGATGTCGGCCGCACCCAGCAAGCGGCGGCCCTTACGGGCTGACGCGTTTCCGCGCCGTCGCCGGATACGGCCGCAGATGGCGCGGCCGGCGATGCTGCGGTTGGTGCGGTGACGGAACCGGCTGACATGTCACTCATCGCCGATCTCCTTTCTCGCTCGTCGCGTCGCCTTTGTCGGCGACATCGAGGGTGATCAACGTGGCCCCGGCCTCGACGCCATCTCCGGGCGATACGAGAATCTTGGTGACGGTACCCGCGACGGGCGCATAAACGTAGTTCTCCATCTTCATGGACTCCAGCACGACGAGCAGGTCGCCCTTGGCGACGCTCTGCCCTTCGGCGACGTTGACGCGGGTGACCGCGGCCTGCATGGCGGCGGCGATCACACCCGGATCGCCCTGCCCGCC
>NZ_JGZE01000043.1 GCF_000741285.1 Bifidobacterium mongoliense DSM 21395
ACGCTGGCGGTGGCGTCGGCCGCGGCGCCGAGGCGCGCGGGGATTGGCCTCGAATCCGAACACGTCGACGGGATGGCCGACCGTGGCGAGCAAGTCGGCGTTGACGGCGACGAGCAGCCGGCCGACGGCGTCCATATGCTCATGCAGCGTGGCGTCGATCGTCGGGTCGGAGCAGCTGTCGGCCAGGGCGCTCGTCCAGGGCGTGCCCTGGCCTCCGAAGACGAAGGCGTGCGGCTCGGAGGCGAGCCGTGAGAGGAAGAAAGGTGATGTCATGATGGTCCTTTGTGGTATCGATCCGCCCGCTGACGAACAGCGACGAGTCTTATGGCATATGGATGGAAGTGCGACAGTGTGGATGGCCACATCAGGTGGGTGGTCACATGGGGTGGTGCGGCGGCGTTACATGGGCTGGTTGCCGTGGTGTTTGTCGCCGTGGCGGGAGCGGCGCTTGTGGGCGAGCGAACGCAGGGAGCCCGCGATGGCCTCGCGGGTCTGCTCCGGGTCGATCATCGCGTCGATCTGCCCGGTCTCCAGGGAGAGGTTCGCGTTGACGGTGGTGGTCTCGTAATCCTGGATGAGCCGGTCGCGCAGCGCGTTGACGTCCTGGCCGCGCTCCTTGGCCTTCTGCAGGTCCTTGCGGTGGATGATGTTGACCGCGCCGCCGGCGCCGAGCACGGCGATCTGGCTGCTGGGCCACGCGTAGTTGACGTCGGCGCCGATGGCCTTGGAGCCCATGACGATGTAGGCGCCGCCGAAGGCCTTGCGCAGGATGACCGTGACCATGGGCACCTGGGCGTTGGCGTAGGCGTAGATGACCTTGGCGCCGCGGCGGATGATGCCGGAGTGTTCCTGGTCCGAACCTGGCTGGTACCCGGGGGTGTCCACCAGGGTGATGATCGGCAGGTTGAAGGCGTCGCACAGGCGCACGAAGCGCGCGACCTTCTCGGAGGACGCGACGTCGAGGATGCCCGCCTTGACCTTCGGCTGGTTCGCCACGATGCCGACCGGATGGCCTTCCATGCAAGCGAAGCCGACCAGGGCCGAGGTGGCGTAGAGCTCCTGGACCTGCACGAATTCGCCGTAATCCACGAGGCAGCGGATGACGTCGAGCATGTCATAGGGCTGGCGGTCGTTGTCGGGGACGATGTCGTTGAGCCGCTGGGCGATCTCGTGGTCGGCCCGGTTCGCGGCATACGAGAAGATGGGCGTCGGACCGTTCGCGCTCGACGGCAGATAGGCCAGCACGGTGCGTGCGTAGTCGATGGCGTCGGCCTCGTCCTGCCCCAGGTAGTGGGCCACGCCGGACACGGCGTTGTGCACGTAGCCGCCGCCGAGGTCCTCCATGCTCACGGTCTCGCCGGTGGCGGACTTGACGACATCGGGGCCGGTGACGAACATGTTCGAATGTTCCTTGGTCATGATGATGAGGTCGGTCAGGGCCGGGCAGTAGACGGCGCCGCCGGCGCAGGGGCCGAGGATGAGCGAGAGCTGCGGGATGAGGCCGCTGGCCTCGCAGGTCTTCCTGAAGATGTGGCCGTACTGCGTGAGCGCGGAGACGCCCGCCTGGATGCGAGCGCCGCCCGAGTCGATGAGCGCGACGACGGGAATCTGCAGCTCGATGGCCATGTCCATGAGGTGGCAGATCTTCTCGCCTTCGGCCACGCCCAGGGTGCCTCCCTTGACGGAGAAGTCCTGGGCGTAGACGGCGACCTGGCGGCCGTAGACGTCACCGAAACCGGTGATGACCGCGGACCCCGGGGAACCTTGGTTGATGCTGCCGCCGACGAATCGGCCGATCTCACGGAACGAACCGGTGTCGAAGAGCAGGTCGAGGCGCTCGCGGGCGGTGTTCTTGCCCTTGGCGTGCTGACGGGTGCGCGCGGCGCGCTCGGCGTCGCGCGC